>NZ_JOAP01000223.1 GCF_000720475.1 Streptomyces aureocirculatus | reverse complement strand
GCAGCGTCGTTCGGGCCGTCCGGAGCGACGGCGCACCGTCGTTTCACAGAGTGGTCGAAGGCCCGGGTCTGGGCCAAGCTGCACCGCTTGGTCCTGGACGGGCTCGGCTCCCGCGGGGAGCTGGACTGGTCGCGGTGTGCGATCGACTCGGTGAACATGCGGGCCCTGAAAAGGGGGAGCTGACAGGTCCGAATCCTGTC
>NZ_JOAP01000222.1 GCF_000720475.1 Streptomyces aureocirculatus | reverse complement strand
GAGGACCGGTCTGCCCCTGTCCGTCGGAATCTCAGGCGCCAACGTCCACGACAGCCAGGCCCTGATCCCGCTCGTGAAGGGCATACCACCGATCCGGTCTCGCCGCGGCCCTCGCCGCCGCAGGCCCGCAAAACTTCATGCCGACAAGGGCTACGACTATCGCCACCTGCGGCGTTGGCTGTCCCAGCGAGGTATCCGGCA
>NZ_JOAP01000221.1 GCF_000720475.1 Streptomyces aureocirculatus | reverse complement strand
CAGGCCGCGCGACGGGCCGCCGTCCAGGACGTTGCCGAGGTGCAGATCGCCGTGCAGCAACACGAGCCTGGCCTGAGTGTCCAGCAAAGTCTCGCAGCGTCGTATCGCCCGTTGCCACGCGGCCTGGTCAATCCTTGCGCCGATGGCTGGCTCGGACAGCCGCCGGCCGATCCGGACGAAGGCCTCGTCAAACCGGCCGCGCA
>NZ_JOAP01000220.1 GCF_000720475.1 Streptomyces aureocirculatus | reverse complement strand
GGCGCCGACCTCACCTACGCCTGGCCCACCAACGAGATCGCCGTCATGGGCGCCGAGGGCGCGGCCAACGTCATCTTCCGCCGCCAGATCGCCGCGGCCAAGGACCCCGAGGCGATGCGGGCCCGCATGGTCAAGGAGTACAAGGCCGAGCTGATGCACCCCTACTACGCCGCCGAACGCGGCCTGGTCGACGACGTCATCGAC
>NZ_JOAP01000219.1 GCF_000720475.1 Streptomyces aureocirculatus | reverse complement strand
GTCGATGACGTCGTCGACCAGGCCGCGTTCGGCGGCGTAGTAGGGGTGCATCAGCTCGGCCTTGTACTCCTTGACCATGCGGGCCCGCATCGCCTCGGGATCTTCGGCCGCGGCGATCTGGCGGCGGAAGATGACGTTGGCCGCGCCCTCGGCGCCCATGACGGCGATCTCGTTGGTGGGCCAGGCGTAGGTGAGGTCGGCGCC
>NZ_JOAP01000218.1 GCF_000720475.1 Streptomyces aureocirculatus | reverse complement strand
CTCGGTGGAACCATCGGTGGTCACTACGCTGAGCAAGGGCGTGCCTTCCCGACCCGCGCTGCGAACGCGGGCCTACTCGGTGACTATCACAGGATCATTCGGGAAGGTACGCCTTCCGCATGCCCTCCCGGGACTGATCCACAGGTCTTGAGCATTGCTCCGTTTCCACCAGCCTGGGCAGTGGCCAGCCAGGACGGTGAAGAGTTTGTGGGC
>NZ_JOAP01000217.1 GCF_000720475.1 Streptomyces aureocirculatus | reverse complement strand
CTCGGTGGAACCATCGGTGGTCACTACGCTGAGCAAGGGCGTGCCTTCCCGACCCGCGCTGCGAACGCGGGCCTACTCGGTGACTATCACAGGATCATTGGGGAAGGTACGCCCTCCGCATGCCCTCCCGGGACTGATCCACAGGTCTTGAGCATTGCTCCGTTTCCACCAGCCTGGGCAGTGGCCAGCCAGGACGGTGAAGAGTTTGTGGGC
>NZ_JOAP01000216.1 GCF_000720475.1 Streptomyces aureocirculatus | reverse complement strand
CTTTGGCTTTCACCACCAGGTAAGTCAGGTGACCCAAGAACCTCCTCCGAATTCATCCCGGATAATCCGGGGATACAACAAAGCGCCTCACGGCGCACGCCGCTCATACACGGTCTTCCACTTGCCGAACCGCGCAGGCAGATCCCGCCACGGCACCCCGGTGCGCTGTCGGAAGAGAATCCCGTTGATCACCCTGCGATGACCCTCCCAGCG
>NZ_JOAP01000215.1 GCF_000720475.1 Streptomyces aureocirculatus | reverse complement strand
CTCAGTGCGGTGGAGCGTCTTGCCGGGTACGCGGTGTCGGTGGTGGAGATCCTCAAGGCCCTTGCGGGGCTGGATGTGGAGGTCGTGGCGGCGGTGGCGGGGGCGGCGCGGATCCGCGAGGAGCTGGGGGTGGTGGCGGACCGGGTGCGGGTGGAGGAGTTCGTGCCGCTGTCGGCGCTGGCGCCGACCTGCGATGTGATGGTCCACCACGGCGG
>NZ_JOAP01000214.1 GCF_000720475.1 Streptomyces aureocirculatus | reverse complement strand
GGCGATGCAGTTCTGCCGGGGTCGGTCCTCTCACCGCGGCTGGATACACCGAGGCCAGCCGCCATGCCAGGCGGGCGGTGGCGAGCGCGTCCTTGCCCGGGTCGCGGTCCGCTTCGTGCCGGACACGGTAGCGAGCACCGGTTGCAGCGGAAGCGCCAGTTGGCGAAGACCTGTTCGGCGTCAGCTTCGACGAGGAAGGCGCCGGTACCGCCCTTCGAGGTG
>NZ_JOAP01000213.1 GCF_000720475.1 Streptomyces aureocirculatus | reverse complement strand
AGTCGATCGCACACCGCGACCAGTCCAGCTCCCCGCGGGAGCCGAGCTCGTCCAGGACCAAGCGGTGCAGCTTGGCCCAGACCCGGGCCTTCGACCACTCTGTGAAACGACGGTGCGCCGTCGGTCCGGACGGCCCGAACGACGCTGCGGGAAGCTGCTGCCACGTGCAGCCCGAGGTCGCCACGAAGACGATCGCGGCGAGCACCTCACGGTCACCGTGCCG
>NZ_JOAP01000212.1 GCF_000720475.1 Streptomyces aureocirculatus | reverse complement strand
GCCCTACACCACCGGCGTACCCATCGGACGCCCCCTGCCGGGCCTGCGCGCCTACATCCTCAGCCCCGGTCTTACGCCCCTGCCCGCGGGCACGGTCGGTGAGCTGTACCTGGCCGGAACCGGGGTGGGCCGCGGCTACCACCACCAGCCCGCCACCACCGTCACCCGCTTCCTGCCCGACCCCTACGGGCCTCCCGGAGCGCGGATGTACCGCACCGGGGAC
>NZ_JOAP01000211.1 GCF_000720475.1 Streptomyces aureocirculatus | reverse complement strand
GTCCCCGGTGCGGTACATCCGCGCTCCGGGAGGCCCGTAGGGGTCGGGCAGGAAGCGGGTGACGGTGGTGGCGGGCTGGTGGTGGTAGCCGCGGCCCACGCCGGTTCCGGCCAGGTACAGCTCGCCGACCGTGCCCGCGGGCAGGGGCGTAAGACCGGGGCTGAGGATGTAGGCGCGCAGGCCCGGCAGGGGGCGTCCGATGGGTACGCCGGTGGTGTAGGGC
>NZ_JOAP01000210.1 GCF_000720475.1 Streptomyces aureocirculatus | reverse complement strand
ATCTCCGGCTACGAAAATCTTGCCAGAGCCACGTTCAGGTGTACGCCGACAGCAGGCAGCGAAGAGGGGTGAAGCAGGGGTGGCGGTCGCGGGTGTCGTTCACGACGTGCAGCTCGGGGCGAAAGGACGTCGCACCGTCGGTGCGCAGCAGGCGGTCCCAATCAGTGAGGATCTTGCGGCGGACGGCTTCCATGACGGCCCCCTCCCGGTCGGAGCCGGACAGGGG
>NZ_JOAP01000209.1 GCF_000720475.1 Streptomyces aureocirculatus | reverse complement strand
CTGGTGGCTCATCGCGCGCCGGTTCAGCCCGTTCGACGCGGTGTTCCTGCCCGCCAACGGGGCCGTGGTCGACGCGCCGCACCTGCAGCCGCCGAGCCCGCTGCCCGCCGCGCTGGACCCCAGGCAGGCCGCCGCGGCCGCGGAGATCCTCGACGCCCGGTACGCGGTGCCGATCCACTACGAGCCGCAGCAGCCCGACAAGATCGCAGGTTACGTCGAGGTCTGCGAC
>NZ_JOAP01000208.1 GCF_000720475.1 Streptomyces aureocirculatus | reverse complement strand
GGTCTCGAGGATGGCGTGGGCTTGGCGGAGTCTCACGTCCAGTCTCCGTTCAGGTATGCACGAGCTGCGGCTTCGACGTCCCACATCCGCCCATCGGCGATGGCATGGATGGGCGCCATGTTGTCGAGGTGTGGGTTCATGCCGACCATCCACGCGCGGGCGGTCGCCTCGCCTTCCACCTGGGCGAGCTGCTGAAGGATGCGGGCGGCGTCTGCCTGCTGCTGCGAGGT
>NZ_JOAP01000207.1 GCF_000720475.1 Streptomyces aureocirculatus | reverse complement strand
CATCGGCGAGGTGGTCGCTGGCGAGGTTGGCGAGTTCACGCTTCTTGAGCGAGGACCACAGCAGTTCCACCGGGTTCAGTTCGGGAGCGTAGGCGGGTATTCGTTCCAGGGTGAGCCAGTCCTGTTCGGCGACCCGGGCCCGCATCGCCCGGCTCCAGTGGGCGGACAGGCCGTCCCAGATCAGGACCACTTGCTCGCCGTGGTAGAACACCTTTACCTGCTCCAGGACCTCGAT
>NZ_JOAP01000206.1 GCF_000720475.1 Streptomyces aureocirculatus | reverse complement strand
GCGAACGCATCCAGACTCCGCTCCCTGACCTGCTCAAGCAGCTCACCGAAAGTCAACTCGCCCGCGACCCGCGTCCGCAGCACCAGCGTGTTGACGAAGAACCCGACCATCTCGTCGAACTCACTCCGCCCACGCCCCGCCGTCGGCACACCGAACGCCACATCCTCGGTACCGCTCAACCGCGACAACAACACCGACAACGCCGCCGACATCACCATGAACGTCGTCGCGTCAT
>NZ_JOAP01000205.1 GCF_000720475.1 Streptomyces aureocirculatus | reverse complement strand
TATTCGGCACGGTCAGGATGAGGACTGTTAGTACTGCTTCGGCGTGGAACACAGAGCTGTAACTGGACGTGTCGGGCACGCTGTTGGGTATCTGAGGGTACGGGCTTGTTCCCGCACCTCAATGCCGGCCCCGGTATACTCACTGGTTTTCAGTGGGGTGATGGGTGGTTGGTCGTTGTTTGAGAACTGCACAGTGGACGCGAGCATCTGTGGCCAAGTTTTTAAGGGCGCACGGT
>NZ_JOAP01000204.1 GCF_000720475.1 Streptomyces aureocirculatus | reverse complement strand
TCGCCCGTTGCCACGCGGCCTGGTCAATCCTTGCGCCGATGGCTGGCTCGGACAGCCGCCGGCCGATCCGGACGAAGGCCTCGTCAAACCGGCCGCGCAGATCCAGTGGCCAGTGCGCGGGTGGGGCCACGGCGTGCAGTGCGGCGAGCAGCTCTCCCCACTGCTGCGGCAAGGACGTCTGCGGCATGTCCTCGGCCTCGGTGCCGGGCAGGACCTCCTCCAGCACCATCGCCCCGGC
>NZ_JOAP01000203.1 GCF_000720475.1 Streptomyces aureocirculatus | reverse complement strand
GCCGGGGCGATGGTGCTGGAGGAGGTCCTGCCCGGCACCGAGGCCGAGGACATGCCGCAGACGTCCTTGCCGCAGCAGTGGGGAGAGCTGCTCGCCGCATTGCACGCCGTGGCCCCACCCGCGCACTGGCCACTGGATTTGCGCGGCCGGTTTGACGAGGCCTTCGTCCGGATCGGCCGGCGGCTGTCCGAGCCAGCCATCGGCGCAAGGATTGACCAGGCCGCGTGGCAACGGGCGA
>NZ_JOAP01000202.1 GCF_000720475.1 Streptomyces aureocirculatus | reverse complement strand
GACCGGATCGGTGGTATGCCCTTCACGAGCGGGATCAGGGCCTGGCTGTCGTGGACGTTGGCGCCTGAGATTCCGACGGACAGGGGCAGACCGGTCCTCTCGGTGACCAGATGGATCTTCGAGCCGTACTTGCCCCGGTCGACAGGATTCGGACCTGTCAGCTCCCCCTTTTCAGGGCCCGCATGTTCACCGAGTCGATCGCACACCGCGACCAGTCCAGCTCCCCGCGGGAGCCGAGC
>NZ_JOAP01000201.1 GCF_000720475.1 Streptomyces aureocirculatus | reverse complement strand
CGTGCCTGGCTACGGTGCTGGCGCTCACCGTCATCCCGGACCAGTCCCTTGGTTCCGGCGTCCCCTACGTGGCGATGGTCCCGGGCGAAGGGCTGTGGCTCAATGGCCTCGACCACATGGAGGCCGGCGAACGGCACATGATCCTCGTGCTGCAGGCCGCCAACGCCGCCATGTTCGTCCCCCTCGGGCTCTTGGCCTATGCGGCGGCCCGGCGCCCTTCGCCTTCAGCAATCGCGATCGGC
>NZ_JOAP01000200.1 GCF_000720475.1 Streptomyces aureocirculatus | reverse complement strand
GCCGATCGCGATTGCTGAAGGCGAAGGGCGCCGGGCCGCCGCATAGGCCAAGAGCCCGAGGGGGACGAACATGGCGGCGTTGGCGGCCTGCAGCACGAGAATCATGTGCCGTTCGCCGGCCTCCATGTGGCCGAGGCCATTGCGCCACAGCCCTTCGCCCGGGACCATCGCCACGTAGGGGACGCCGGAACCAAGGGACTGGTCCGGGATGACGGTGAGCGCCAGCACCGTAGCCAGGCACG
>NZ_JOAP01000199.1 GCF_000720475.1 Streptomyces aureocirculatus | reverse complement strand
AGAGCGGTGTGCTGGGAAACTAGCCCGCACCGTTCGGGAAGGGGCCGTCGGAAAAGGACTCGAACCACGAGTACCTCGCCGGCGGCCTACTTCACACAGGCGCTGGTCAGCGGACGGCACGTGGGACAAGATCTTCGCAGCCGTTCTGGCCGACGCCGACGCGGAAGGCCGCATCGACTGGTCCATGGTGTCCGTGGACTCCACCACCTGCCGGGCCCACCAGCACGCCGCCGGAGCTCGTAGG
>NZ_JOAP01000198.1 GCF_000720475.1 Streptomyces aureocirculatus | reverse complement strand
AGAGCGGTGTGCTGGGAAACTAGCCCGCACCGTTCGGGAAGGGGCCGTCGGAAAAGGACTCGAACCACGAGTACCTCGCCGGCGGCCTACTTCACACAGACGCTGGTCGGCTGACGGCACGTGGGACAAGATCTTTGCAGCCGTCCTGGCCGACGCCGACGCGGAAGGCCGCATCGACTGGTCCATGGTGTCCGTGGACTCCACCACCTGCCGGGCCCACCAGCACGCCGCCGGAGCTCGTAGG
>NZ_JOAP01000197.1 GCF_000720475.1 Streptomyces aureocirculatus | reverse complement strand
AAGATCGAACGCTGGATAGCTCAGCACGCCCCGGAAGAAGATCCGCTGCCGGCTCCTTGCACTCGCGCAGATCTGGAGCGCTTGTACGAGTCTGTCGGGGAACAGTTACCGAAGGACGTCGAGCGCTCGCTGTTACGCCACGACGGGTCAGGTCTGACCGACATCCTTCCGCCGGGCTACACGCTTCTCGGCGTCGAGGACATCCTTTACCACCGTGAGATCTGGTTGAAGTACGGGGCACTTAA
>NZ_JOAP01000196.1 GCF_000720475.1 Streptomyces aureocirculatus | reverse complement strand
ACCCTCAGATACCCAACAGCGTGCCCGACACGTCCAGTTACAGCTCTGTGTTCCACGCCGAAGCAGTACTAACAGTCCTCATCCTGACCGTGCCGAATAGTCAACGTTCCACCCATGAGCAACCAGCATCAGACATTCGCCGATGTACTGGCCTCTGACCACACACCCGAAGGTGCCTGGTAAGAAGTGCTCCTTAGAAAGGAGGTGATCCAGCCGCACCTTCCGGTACGGCTACCTTGTTACGACT
>NZ_JOAP01000195.1 GCF_000720475.1 Streptomyces aureocirculatus | reverse complement strand
CAGGCGCCAACGTCCACGACAGCCAGGCCCTGATCCCGCTCGTGAAGGGCATACCACCGATCCGGTCCCGCCGCGGCCCTCGCCGCCGCAGGCCCGCAACACTTCACGCCGACAAGGGCTACGACTATCGCCACCTGCGGCGTTGGCTGTCCCAGCGGCTTGGACGCCACCGGTGGACCATCGAGCGCACGATGGCCTGGCTCGCCGGCTGCCGCCGACTCCATCGCCGCTACGAACGCAAGGCCGAG
>NZ_JOAP01000194.1 GCF_000720475.1 Streptomyces aureocirculatus | reverse complement strand
GCCCTCGGCGCCCATGACGGCGATCTCGTTGGTGGGCCAGGCGTAGGTGAGGTCGGCGCCGATGGACTGGCTGTCCATCACGATGTACGCACCCCCGTAGGCCTTGCGCAGGATCAGCGAGATACGGGGCACGGTGGCGTTGCAGTAGGCGTACAACAGTTTCGCGCCGTGGCGGATGATGCCGCCGTGCTCCTGGTCGACACCGGGCAGGAAGCCGGGGACGTCCAGGAGGGTGAGGATCGGGATGTTGAAGGCGTCG
>NZ_JOAP01000193.1 GCF_000720475.1 Streptomyces aureocirculatus | reverse complement strand
GCCCTCGGCGCCCATGACGGCGATCTCGTTGGTGGGCCAGGCGTAGGTGAGGTCGGCGCCGATGGACTGGCTGTCCATCACGATGTACGCACCCCCGTACGCCTTGCGCAGGATCAGCGAGATACGCGGCACGGTGGCGTTGCAGTAGGCGTACAACAGCTTCGCGCCGTGGCGGATGATGCCGCCGTGCTCCTGGTCGACACCGGGCAGGAAGCCGGGGACGTCCAGGAGGGTGAGGATCGGGATGTTGAAGGCGTCG
>NZ_JOAP01000192.1 GCF_000720475.1 Streptomyces aureocirculatus | reverse complement strand
GGCGGCAGCCGGCGAGCCAGGCCATCGTGCGCTCGATGGTCCACCGGTGGCGTCCAAGCCGCTGGGAGGTCTCGACGCCCTTGCGGGCGATACGGTGCCCGATACCTCGCTGGGACAGCCAACGCCGCAGGTGGCGATAGTCGTAGCCCTTGTCGGCGTGAAGTTTTGCGGGCCTGCGGCGGCGAGGGCCGCGGCGGGACCGGA
The DNA here is from genome assembly GCF_000720475.1 of Streptomyces aureocirculatus. Lineage (GTDB taxonomy): Bacteria > Actinomycetota > Actinomycetes > Streptomycetales > Streptomycetaceae > Streptomyces > Streptomyces aureocirculatus. The sequence goes on along the minus strand of NZ_JOAP01000192.1, from coordinate 60 downwards.
TCGGTGGTATGCCCTTCACGAGCGGGATCAGGGCCTGGCTGTCGTGGACGTTGGCGCCTG
>NZ_JOAP01000191.1 GCF_000720475.1 Streptomyces aureocirculatus | reverse complement strand
TGCCGACAAGGGCTACAGCTCTCGAAGGATCCGTGCCTACCTGCGACGACGCGGCATCCCGCACACGATTCCCGAACGCGTCGATCAGATCCCCGGCCGACTGAACCGCGGCACACGGGGCGGCCGGCCGCCCGGCTTCGACCGATGCACCTACCGCCACCGCAACGGCGTTGAGCGCTGCTTCAACCGTCTCAAGCAGTGGCGCGGCCTGGCCACTCGCTATGACAAGACCCGTGAGTCCTACCAAGCCGCCATCACCATCGCCTC
>NZ_JOAP01000190.1 GCF_000720475.1 Streptomyces aureocirculatus | reverse complement strand
GTAGATGTTGCCGTGCGCCATCCGCCGCCGCAGCGCCTGCGGCGACATGTCCACCAGCTCGATCTGATCCGCCCGGCGCACCACCTCGTCCGGCACCGTCTCACGCTGCCGCACCCCCGTGATCGACTCGACCACGTCCCCCAGCGACTCCAGATGCTGGATGTTCACCGTCGATATGACATCGACGCCCGCCTCCAGCAGCTCCTCGACGTCCTGCCAGCGCTTGGCGTTGCGCGAACCCGGCACGTTCGTGTGCGCCAGCTCGTC
>NZ_JOAP01000189.1 GCF_000720475.1 Streptomyces aureocirculatus | reverse complement strand
AGGGCATTGATCGTCCGCTCCACTTCGTTCCTGCGCTTGTAGATCGTCTTGTCGAAGCCGGTGGGCCGCCCGCCTTGGCTGCCGCGGCGCTTGCGGTTGGCCCGCTGGTTGTTCGGCTCGGGGATGGTGTGCTTGATCTGCCGTCTGCGCAGGTAGCGGCGGTTGCGGCGCGAGGAGTACGCCTTGTCACCGCCGAGATGGTCCGGCCGAGTGCGGGGACGCCCGCCGCCGAGGCGGCCGACGCGGATACGTTCCATGACAGGGATGA
>NZ_JOAP01000188.1 GCF_000720475.1 Streptomyces aureocirculatus | reverse complement strand
AGGGCATTGATCGTCCGCTCCACTTCGTTCCTGCGCTTGTAGATCGTCTTGTCGAAGCCGGTGGGCCGCCCGCCTTGGCTGCCGCGGCGCTTGCGGTTGACTCGCTGGTTGTTCGGCTCGGGGATGGTGTGCTTGATCTGCCGTCTGCGCAGGTAGCGGCGGTTGCGGTGCGAGGAGTACGCCTTGTCACCGCCGAGATGGTCCGGCCGAGTGCGGGGACGCCCGCCGCCGAGGCGGCCGACGCGGATACGTTCCATGACAGGGATGA
>NZ_JOAP01000187.1 GCF_000720475.1 Streptomyces aureocirculatus | reverse complement strand
CGGCCGGGGATCTGATCGACGCGTTCGGGAATCGTGTGCGGGATGCCGCGTCGTCGCAGGTAGGCACGGATCCTTCGAGAGCTGTAGCCCTTGTCGGCAACCAGGCGGTCGGGCCTGGTCCGCGGATGCCCGGGCCCGACTCTGGGCACGCTGATCGAGCCCATCACCTGCTCGAAGCGGGTGCAGTCGTTGGCCTGGCCGCCCGATAAGACGAAGCTGAGAGGACGGCCGAGTCCGTCGCAGGCCAGGTGAACCTTCGTGCTCAGTCCACCACGGGATCGG
>NZ_JOAP01000186.1 GCF_000720475.1 Streptomyces aureocirculatus | reverse complement strand
GCCGGTGAGGCCGACGACGATGCGTTCGCGGGCCTGCCAGGTGGAGCGGATGTCGTGCTCGCCCCGGTACTGCTGCAAGTACTCGTCGACGCGGTCGGCGACCCACAGCAGCGCCAGCTCCCGCAGCGCCGTCAGGTTCCCCGGCCGGAAGTAGTTCGACAGGGCCGCGTCCACCTTGTCGGCCTTGTAGATGTTGCCGTGCGCCATCCGCCGCCGCAGCGCCTGCGGCGACATGTCCACCAGCTCGATCTGATCCGCCCGGCGCACCACCTCGTCCGGCACCGT
>NZ_JOAP01000185.1 GCF_000720475.1 Streptomyces aureocirculatus | reverse complement strand
ACGGTGCCGGACGAGGTGGTGCGCCGGGCGGATCAGATCGAGCTGGTGGACATGTCGCCGCAGGCGCTGCGGCGGCGGATGGCGCACGGCAACATCTACCAGGCCGACAAGGTGGACGCGGCCCTGTCGAACTACTTCCGGCCGGGGAACCTGACGGCGCTGCGGGAGCTGGCGCTGCTGTGGGTGGCCGACCGCGTCGACGAGTACTTGCAGCAGTACCGGGGCGAGCACGACATCCGCTCCACCTGGCAGGCCCGCGAACGCATCGTCGTCGGCCTCACCGGC
>NZ_JOAP01000184.1 GCF_000720475.1 Streptomyces aureocirculatus | reverse complement strand
GGTGGAGCGTGCTGCGGTGGTGGTGCGTTCTGCCGGGTCGGGTGGTCGGCAGTTGGTGGGGTATGTGGTGCCCGCCGGTGCTGGTTCCGGTGCGGGTGCGGGTGCTGGTTCTGGTGTGGGTGTGGATGGTTCGGTGGTGCGTGGCGAGGTGGCTGTGCGGTTGCCGGAGTACATGGTGCCCGCGGTGGTGATGGTGGTTGATGATCTGCCGTTGACGGTGAACGGGAAGCTGGACAAGCGGGCGTTGCCGGAGCCGGTGTTTTCGGGGGGTGTGTTCCGGGCGGCGTC
>NZ_JOAP01000183.1 GCF_000720475.1 Streptomyces aureocirculatus | reverse complement strand
GAAGCCGGTGAGGATCGGACCGCTGTAGGAAACGGGCAGCTCCCGGTGCTGGAGCAGGGCGGGCAGTGTGAGTTCGATGCTGGCCAGCAGGTACATGGCTGCGATGCTGGTCAGGTAGACGGGCCAGGCCGTCAGGGCTTGCTTGAGCGGGGCGCGCTGTCCGTCGTCCGTGGCGCCGGTCTTGTCGGGCAGCGGGCCTTGACCCCGGATCCTGAACACGGGTTACGCGGCTGGCGTCAGCGTAGTTGGTGCGAGGTGGAAGGCGTTCTCGAAGGCGATGGGCGACCGCTGT
>NZ_JOAP01000182.1 GCF_000720475.1 Streptomyces aureocirculatus | reverse complement strand
GATGGGATTTTCTAGGACCACATCAGGCACGATCGACAAGGCACTTCCGAGGTGGAATCTTCCCATGCCGCGGCGGCGGTCTCATCCGCGTTCGATGGACAGAACCTGATCGCGTACGGCGGGCTGGAGCCGGTGGTGCGGCTGGCCGAGCGGTACGAACTGCCCGCGCTGGTCGGGGAGCACGTCCATCTGCTCACCTCGAAGGGCGGTACCGGCGCCTTCCTCGTCGAAGCTGACGCCGAACAGGTCTTCGCCAACTGGCGCTTCCGCTGCAACCGGTGCTCGCTACCGTG
>NZ_JOAP01000181.1 GCF_000720475.1 Streptomyces aureocirculatus | reverse complement strand
CACGGTAGCGAGCACCGGTTGCAGCGGAAGCGCCAGTTGGCGAAGACCTGTTCGGCGTCAGCTTCGACGAGGAAGGCGCCGGTACCGCCCTTCGAGGTGGGCAGATGGACGTGCTCCCCGACCAGCGCGGGCAGTTCGTACCGCTCGGCCAGCCGCACCACCGGCTCCAGCCCGCCGTACGCGATCAGATTCTATCCATCGAACGCGGATGAGACCGCCGCCGCGGCATGGGAAGATTCCACCTCGGAAGTGCCTTGTCGATCGTGCCTGATGTGGTCCTAGAAAATCCCATC
>NZ_JOAP01000180.1 GCF_000720475.1 Streptomyces aureocirculatus | reverse complement strand
TGGTGTTCGGTGGGCGGTCGTGGACGTATCGGGAGGTGGATGAGGCGTCGTCGAGGCTTGCGCATCTGCTGGCTGGTCGTGGGGTGGTGGCCGGTGATGTGGTGGCGTTGTTGCTGCCGCGTTCGGAGCACACCGTGATCGCGATTCTGGCGGTGTTGAAGTTGGGTGCGGCCTATGTGCCGGTCGATGTGCACAACCCCGACGAGCGGGTGGCTTTCGTCCTTGAAGACGCGGCGCCGGTGGTAGTGGTGACTACCGGGGAGCTGTCGGAGCGGTTTGACGGCGGTGGGGTGG
>NZ_JOAP01000179.1 GCF_000720475.1 Streptomyces aureocirculatus | reverse complement strand
AACACGCGCGCCTACGTCCTGGACGGGGCGCTGCGGCCGGTGCCGCCGGGTGTGCCCGGCGAGCTGTACCTGGCGGGGGAGGGGCTGGCCCGCGGTTACGTGGGCCGGGCTGCGCTGACCACCGAGCGCTTTGTGGCCTGCCCGTACGGGGCGCCCGGTGAGCGCATGTACCGCACCGGGGATGTCGTCGCCTGGAGCGAGGAGGGCCGTCTCGTCTTCCTCGGGCGGGCCGACACCCAGGTCAAGATCCGCGGCTTCCGCATCGAACCCGCCGAGGTCGAGGCCGCGCTCGCCGAACA
>NZ_JOAP01000178.1 GCF_000720475.1 Streptomyces aureocirculatus | reverse complement strand
TCATGCCGACCCGTTCGACCTTGAGCACCTGGGCGACCAGGTCGCAGAGCTGCTGCTCCTGCGGGGTGCTCGGCGGGACGTAGGCGCGGGCCGCCCCCTTGGGCTCGGGCAGTCTGGCCCTGTCCACCTTGCCGTTGACGGTCAGCGGCAGCTCGTCCAGGACCACGAAGAGCGCGGGGACCATGTACTCGGGCAGGGTCTGGGACACGAAGGTGCGCAGTTCCTCCGTGGCCAGTTCCTTGGTCGCGGAGCCGCTGCCGGTTCCCGTGCCCTCGGCCCGTGCCGGGACCACGTACGCGACGAG
>NZ_JOAP01000177.1 GCF_000720475.1 Streptomyces aureocirculatus | reverse complement strand
ACGGACGGAGTCACAGTGCCTCCACAACTAGGAGCTACGTACGGGGTGTTGAAAACGTAGCGGCAGTGCGCTACGTTTTCAAGTGTCGAGATGTAGCGCTCACTGGAAGGGGCGATCCGATGACCGCACCCCAGCTCACCGCCCCCACAGCCAGGTTCGTGGGCGACCTCGTGCAGGGCAGCGACGAGGAGCGCGCCTGGCGCAGCCACTCAATCGCCCCCAGCGACATCGCCGCCGTCATGAGCCGCAACCCCTACGGCCAGACCCGCGAAGACCTGCTGCACCGCAAGGCCACCGACGGCACACG
>NZ_JOAP01000176.1 GCF_000720475.1 Streptomyces aureocirculatus | reverse complement strand
CGTGTGCCGTCGGTGGCCTTGCGGTGCAGCAGGTCTTCGCGGGTCTGGCCGTAGGGGTTGCGGCTCATGACGGCGGCGATGTCGCTGGGGGCGATTGAGCGGCTGCGCCAGGCGCGCTCCTCGTCGCTGCCCTGCACGAGGTCGCCCACGAACCTGGCTGCGGGGGCGGTGAGCTGGGGTGCGGTCATCGGATCGCCCCTTCCAGTGCGCGCTACATCTCGACACTTGAAAACGTAGCGCACTGCCGCTACGTTTTCAACACCCCGTACGTAGCTCCTAGTTGTGGAGGCACTGTGACTCCGTCCGT
>NZ_JOAP01000175.1 GCF_000720475.1 Streptomyces aureocirculatus | reverse complement strand
CGTCGCACCGTCGGTGCGCAGCAGGCGGTCCCAATCAGTGAGGATCTTGCGGCGGACGGCTTCCATGACGGCCCCCTCCCGGTCGGAGCCGGACAGGGGCAGGGGCATAGCGGCCAGTCTTCGTGAGAGGCCGGGGCGGTGCCGGCCGCTGCGGCCTCGGCGCGGCCTACAGGGCCTGGCCCCGCGTTCGCGCTGACGCGTGTGGCCCGCTGCTCGGTCCGGTCGATGTGCAGGCGATGCAGTTCTGCCGGGGTCGGTCCTCTCACCGCGGCTGGATACACCGAGGCCAGCCGCCATGCCAGGCGGGCGGTGGCGAGCGCGTCCTTGCCCG
>NZ_JOAP01000174.1 GCF_000720475.1 Streptomyces aureocirculatus | reverse complement strand
CCCGCGAGTTGCTCGACGAGTGGATCGTCGTCGGCGACGCTGTTCAGCGCCTCGAGGTCGGCGACCACCGAGATGAGCCGTGGATCCTCTGGTTCGGCACCCATCGGGCCGTCCTCGGTCAGTTGCCGCAGCAATTTGTCGCGGATCCGGTCCTTGAGTGAATCGCGCATCTGAACCTTTTCTGTCAGACCGGCGTCAGCCAGGTGCCCCAAGGGGTATTGCGCACCACCGTGTAGACGGCGATCGAGCCGAGCAGCGTCCACATCGTGAAGCTGCTGATTCCGGGCACGCGCGGGCCTTCGCCCCGCCACGCCCGAGCGGGCCCGCCAGCTCCT
>NZ_JOAP01000173.1 GCF_000720475.1 Streptomyces aureocirculatus | reverse complement strand
CGTCGCACCGTCGGTGCGCAGCAGGCGGTCCCAATCAGTGAGGATCTTGCGGCGGACGGCTTCCATGACGGCCCCCTCCCGGTCGGAGCCGGACAGGGGTAGGGGCATAGCGGCCAGTCTTCGTGAGAGGCCGGGGCGGTGCCGGCCGCTGCGGCCTCGGCGCGGCCTCGGCGCGGCCTACAGGGCCTCCATCGAACGCGGATGAGACCGCCGCCGCGGCATGGGAAGATTCCACCTCGGAAGTGCCTTGTCGATCGTGCCTGATGTGGTCCTAGAAAATCCCATCATCGAAGGTCGCAAGGCACTTCTTCGTTTCTGGAAGAACCATCCACCGGCATCAGGCCGGTGGATCCGGGCTCAGTACGACCCGCCTCGCCCTGAGGGGAGTTGCACTCAGATGGAGTCGCAGAGACGGTGGGGGTCAGGTGCGCCGCAGCACACG
>NZ_JOAP01000172.1 GCF_000720475.1 Streptomyces aureocirculatus | reverse complement strand
TGGGATCAACGAGACAGGGCGAGTAGTTCGTCGATCACGGGCTCTGGACCGTCATAGGTGAGGTGCGCGATGGCTGCCATGGGTGCCACTACTCGGCTCCAGGCATACAACCGGTCCCCATCGAGCCCGCACGCGGCCGCCACCCATTGGCAACGGGCCTCGACCCCCTCTTGCCCGGCGCCGGCCACCACGTAGTCGACGGCGTCGAAGCATGGGTCGCCTACGCATGCCTTTGGGTCGATCGCGAACAGGCCGCGCGACGGGCCGCCGTCCAGGACGTTGCCGAGGTGCAGATCGCCGTGCAGCAACACGAGCCTGGCCTGAGTGTCCAGCAAAGTCTCGCAGCG
>NZ_JOAP01000171.1 GCF_000720475.1 Streptomyces aureocirculatus | reverse complement strand
CTAGTGCCGCTTCAGGCAGCGTTCGCCTTGTCAACCACTATGCGCAGGTGATCGTTGCTGACGTGCTTGTTCCGTCACATGATGTAGCGGCGGATCATGCTGCCCTGTTCCTTGTGGCTGGCGTGATCGTGCCGTCGAGGGTGAAGTAGTGCAGGGCGGTGCACTGGGCCTCGACCCGGTTCAGTCAGGAGCAGTTGGTCGGGATGTAGGCGAACTCGATGTTGTTGGCCGCGGCCCAGTCACCGACCCGGGTGTCGCTTTTCGTGGTCAGGTGCGGGGAGAAGTTGTCCAGCACGATCGCGATACGAATCCGGGGCGGGTGGAGGCTGCGCAGGTAACGGCAGAAC
>NZ_JOAP01000170.1 GCF_000720475.1 Streptomyces aureocirculatus | reverse complement strand
TGGGATCAACGAGACAGGGCGAGTAGTTCGTCGATCACGGGCTCTGGACCGTCATAGGTGAGGTGCGCGATGGCTGCCATGGGTGCCACTACTCGGCTCAAGGCATACAACCGGTCCCCATCGAGCCCGCACGCGGCCGCCACCCGTTGGCAACGGGCCTCGACCCCCTCTTGTCCGGCGCCGGCCACCACGTAGTCGACGGCGTCGAAGCATGGGTCGCCTACGCATGCCTTTGGGTCGATCGCGATCAGGCCGCGCGACGGGCCGCCGTCCAGGACGTTGCCGAGGTGCAGATCGCCGTGCAGCAACACGAGCCTGGCCTGAGTGTCCAGCAAAGTCTCGCAGCG
>NZ_JOAP01000169.1 GCF_000720475.1 Streptomyces aureocirculatus | reverse complement strand
CCCCGCGGCACATCAAGCACCCGCGCGAAGATGCCCGCAAGGACCTCCTCCAACGGCGAAGACGCCGCCCGGAAAAAACCCCCCGAAAACACCGGCTCCGGCAACGCCCGCTTGTCCAGCTTCCCGTTCACCGTAAACGGCAGATCATCAACCACCATCACCACCGCGGGCACCATGTACTCCGGCAACCGCACAGCAACCTCGCCACGCACCACCGAACCATCCACACCCACACCAGAACCAGCACCAGCACCCGCACCGGAACCAGCACCGGCGGGCACCACATACCCCACCAACTGCCGACCACCCGACCCGGCAGAACGCACCACCACCGCAGCACGCTCCACC
>NZ_JOAP01000168.1 GCF_000720475.1 Streptomyces aureocirculatus | reverse complement strand
GCGAGGAGTACGCCTTGTCACCGCCGAGATGGTCCGGCCGAGTGCGGGGACGCCCGCCGCCGAGGCGGCCGACGCGGATACGTTCCATGACAGGGATGAGCTGCGGGGCATCGCCCCACTGGCCCGGAGTGATCAGCAGGGCCAAGGGGCGGCGCCCGCCTTCTCCAGTCAGATGGATCTTGCAGGTGAGGCCGCCCCGGGAGCGTCCGAGTCCCTCCTCAGGGCGGTGCTGCCGGGGCGTGCGCCTTTTCCCGGCACCCGCGGGGATCTCCTACGAGCTCCGGCGGCGTGCTGGTGGGCCCGGCAGGTGGTGGAGTCCACGGACACCATGGACCAGTCGATGCGGCCTTCCGCGTCGGCGTCGGCCAG
>NZ_JOAP01000167.1 GCF_000720475.1 Streptomyces aureocirculatus | reverse complement strand
GCACCTCGACAGCTGTATCGGTCGGCGGAACCACACGAGCATGCCCGTCGATCTTGCTGCCGCACCGGGAAACTCCAAGATTCCCGACAGAGTCAAGCTAAGGCCCGGCTGCAATACCAGCTCACCGCCACACTGCTATGAACTTCCACCACCTCAACGCCTGGTGTACCGGCACCCCAGGGGCTTGCACCCGCACTTCCCTACCAGGCCACCATTGCCGTGCGCTGAGGCGTACCGGGCCAGCCGCCCTTAACGGTGGGCGCTTCTGCGGTGAAAGCGGTTGATGAGTATCAGGGTGAAGCAGACGGTGGCGCAGGCCAGCCCTGTGTAGAGCAGAGGCGTGGTCCAGAACGACACGTCGTTGGTGGTGTGTCCGC
>NZ_JOAP01000166.1 GCF_000720475.1 Streptomyces aureocirculatus | reverse complement strand
CTGCTTGAGACGGTTGAAGCAGCGCTCAACGACGTTGCGGTGGCGGTAGGTGCATCGGTCGAAGCCGGGCGGCCGGCCGCCCCGTGTGCCGCGGTTCAGTCGGCCGAGGATCTGATCGACGCGTTCGGGAATCGTGTGCGGGATGCCGCGTCGTCGCAGGCAGGCACGGATCCTTCGAGAGCTGTAGCCCTTGTCGGCAACCACGCGGTCGGGCCTGGTCCGCGGATGCCCGGGCCCGACTCTGGGCACGCTGATCGAGCCCATCACCTGCTCGAAGCGGGTACAGTCGTTGGCCTGGCCGCCCGATAAGACGAAGCTGAGAGGACGGCCGAGTCCGTCGCAGGCCAGGTGAACCTTCGTGCTCAGTCCACCACGGGATCGG
>NZ_JOAP01000165.1 GCF_000720475.1 Streptomyces aureocirculatus | reverse complement strand
GTAGGTCCGCCTCGTCCACGGGCTGCTCCGTGTGGCAGCCGTGCCCCCCGCGTGCCGGGTCACCGCAGGGTGGCCAGTGAAGGGCGGGTGGGTGGGGGACTCCGTCGCGTAGCGGCGGGCGCTCAAGCTGGCAACGGCAGACGCGGTCCATGGGTTGCTCTGTCTCCGGCGTACCGTGCGGCACCCGTGCCCCCCCCGGCGTGCCCGGGTCACCGCAGGGCGGCCGGTGGAGGACGGCGGGTGGGGGACTGCCTTGCGGGGTGGTGGACGCTCAGGTTTTCATCGGTAGGTCCGCCTCGTCCACGGGCTGCTCCGTGTGGCAGCCGTGCCCCCCGCGTGCCGGGTCACCGCAGGGTGGCCAGTGAAGGGCGGGTGGGTGGGGGA
>NZ_JOAP01000164.1 GCF_000720475.1 Streptomyces aureocirculatus | reverse complement strand
AGTCGTAACAAGGTAGCCGTACCGGAAGGTGCGGCTGGATCACCTCCTTTCTAAGGAGCACTTCTTACCAGGCACCTTCGGGTGTGTGGTCAGAGGCCACTACGTCGGCAAATGTTCGACGGTGGTTGCTCATGGGTGGAACGTTGACTATTCGGCACAGACGGTTATTCGGCACGGTCAGGATGAGGACTGTTAGTACTGCTTCGGCGTGGAACACAGAGCTGTAACTGGACGTGTCGGGCACGCTGTTGGGTATCTGAGGGTGCGAGCGTTGCTCGTCCTTCAATGCCGGCCCCAGTGCACTCGAGCTTCTGGTTCGGGGTGATGGGTGGTTGGTCGTTGTTTGAGAACTGCACAGTGGACGCGAGCATCTGTGGCCAAGTTTTTAAGGGCGCACGGTGGATGCCTTGGCACCAG
>NZ_JOAP01000163.1 GCF_000720475.1 Streptomyces aureocirculatus | reverse complement strand
GTGTGCGGCGTTGGCGGCGGGTGTGGGAGCAAGCCGGTGCTTCGGCCCTGCGGCGACGGGCAGCCACCGGACGCCCACCCAAGCTGGATGACACCCAGGCCGAGATGGTCCGGGCCGCGTTGGAGCAAGGTGCCCAGGCTCATGATTTCGAGGCCGACCTGTGGACCTTGGAACGAGTCGGCGCGGTCGTCACCCGGGCAACGGGGGTGGTGCTGTCGAGGGCGTCGGTGTGGCGGCTGCTGACCGGCCGGCTGGGATGGAGCCTGCAACGGCCCGAGCGGCGGGCGGCCGAGCGGGACGAGTCGCAGATCGCCCGCTGGATCGCGCACGAGTGGCCACGCATCAAAAAAGGGCCGTGAACACACGTGCCTGGATCGTCTTCCTCGAC
>NZ_JOAP01000162.1 GCF_000720475.1 Streptomyces aureocirculatus | reverse complement strand
GGCGGTGGGGGTGTGTGCCGAGAGTGTGCGGCGTTGGCGGCGGGTGTGGGAGCAAGCCGGTGCTTCGGCCCTGCGGCGACGGGCAGCCACCGGACGCCCACCCAAGCTGGATGACACCCAGGTCGAGATGGTCCGGGCCGCGTTGGAGCAAGGTGCCCAGGCTCATGGTTTCGAGGCCGATCTGTGGACCTTGGAATCGCGGCCTCAGTTGACGAGTCGGCGCGGTCGTCACCCTGGCTACGGGGGTGGTGTTGTCGAGGGCGTCGGTGTGGCGGCTGCTGACCGGCCGGCTGGGATGGAGCCTGCAACGGCCCGAGCGGCGGGCGGTCGAGCGGGACGAGTCGCAGATCGCCCGCTGGATCGCGCACGAGTGGCCACGCATCAAAAAAGGGCCGTGAACACACGTGCCTGGATCGTCTTCCTCGAC
>NZ_JOAP01000161.1 GCF_000720475.1 Streptomyces aureocirculatus | reverse complement strand
CGGGGCGGCCTCGATCGGACGACCGGGTGGTCCTGAATGGAATCGTGTGGAAGCTGAGAACCGGGTCAGCCTGGCGTGATGTGCCGGAACGGTATGGCTCCTGGCAGACCTTGTACACGCGTTTCCGCAGGTGGGCACTGGATGGCACGTCTCGCGCATGCTGCGGGCCATCCAGGCGGAGAAGGACGCGGCCGGGGACATCAACTGGCTGGTGTCGGTCGACTCCACCATCGTGCGGGCTCATCAGCATGCCGCCGGCGGCAAAAGGGGGCAGTCGACAGGGACGAAGCGGGTGATCACGCCCTCGGCCGATCCCGTGGTGGACTGAGCACGAAGGTTCACCTGGCCTGCGACGGACTCGGCCGTCCTCTCAGCTTCGTCTTATCGGGCGGCCAGGCCAACGACTG
>NZ_JOAP01000160.1 GCF_000720475.1 Streptomyces aureocirculatus | reverse complement strand
GGCTTGGCAGGGCTTCGGCTGGGCCAACCATTCGAGTCGCCCTTCGGTGTGTCATCGCTCGCGGGTGCCCGTAGTCGGCGAGAATGCCGACATGTCGGCTGCAATTTGGAGTGGTGTCATCGGCGTAGTTGGTGCTCTCGGTGGTTCGGCGCTCACCTTGAAAAGGTCGATATACGGTCCCAAAATTGGTTGGGAAACCGAAGAAAAGCGGTTGAATCTCACTCACCAACAGCAGCTTCACGTTGCGCGGACTGAGCGTCAGCGCGAGTTGTTGGCGGAGTGTCGCGTGGGGCTCCACGACGCGAGGATGGAGTGGGTAGCACATGAGCGGTGGATAAATGGACCAAATCCGCAACGTGAAGACGAACCCGTCTTCGAACCGGTACCGGGGCGCGCCTGGTTTGAGGCGCTTAGGC
>NZ_JOAP01000159.1 GCF_000720475.1 Streptomyces aureocirculatus | reverse complement strand
CCCCGCCCCCGCCCGCACCGCCCAGAGTCCTGCCGCCCCCGCGCGGCCCAGCAGTCCGGCCGGGCCCGCGCCACCCCGCTGCGGGCCGGTCAACCAACCCCGGCCGGGGCGGGGCCGAGCGACACCCCCCGGGGCCATACCGTCCGGCGCCCGAACCCCCGCCCCCGACAAGGCGCTTGCCGCCCGACACGTCACCCGAAAGCCCGACCCGGGCACGAGCACCGCATGGCGCCGACCCGGCGGGGGCGCTGGTCCGTCGCCCCTCCGGGACAGCGCGGGAGCGCGGACACCACGGGTCCAGCCCTAGGGCCTGTCGTCAAACTCCCTCCTGCCCCGCGACGCCATGCACGCCCTCTCGCCGCACCGGGCACAGCCCCAAGTACGTCCAGTACGAGGGCCTGCGCCCGGCACGCCGAG
>NZ_JOAP01000158.1 GCF_000720475.1 Streptomyces aureocirculatus | reverse complement strand
CTCCCGCCGGTGGGGGTTTGTGTCTTCGCCGCTGCGCGGCGGGTGTCCCCGCCCACTCCGCCCGTGACTGCCGCCCTGGGCGTACCCGCCACTGAGGGCTGCCTCCCGCCTCCCGCCGGTGGGGGCTTGCGTCCCCGCCGCTGCGCGGCCGGTTCCCCGCCCGCCCGTGACCACCGCCCTCGGCGCGCCCGCCACTGAGCACCGTCTCCCGCCGGTGGGGGTTTGTGTCTTCGCCGCTGCGCGGCGGGTGTCCCCGCCCACTCCGCCCGTGACTGCCGCCCTGGGCGTACCCGCCACTGAGGGCCCCGCCACTGAGGGCCGCCTCCCGCCTCCCGCCGGTGGGGGCTTGTGTCTTCGCCGCTGCGCGGCGGGCGTCCCCGCCCACTCCGCCCGTGACCGCAGCCCTGGGCGTACCCGCCACTGAGGGCCGCCTCCCGCCTCCCGCCGGTGGGGGCTTGCGTCCCCGCCGCTGCGCGGCGGGCGTCCCCACCCACCCGCCCACCCGTGACCGTGACCACGCCCGTGACCGCAACCGGCGTCCCCGGCGACCCTGACGCCCCCGGTATTCCCGCCTCCGCTGCCCGCCCCCCGGGCAGCCCGCGCCACGTGACGGCCAGCGTCCACGCCGACGGCCCAGCCTGTTCCTGCCGGGCGCCCCGGCCCCGCAGCACGGGGGCGGGTGGGCGGGGGAGCCCGCCGCGGAGCGGTGGGACGGTTGCTGGGTTCCTGCCGGGCGCCCCGGCCCCGGAGCAC
>NZ_JOAP01000157.1 GCF_000720475.1 Streptomyces aureocirculatus | reverse complement strand
CGGCGCCGCCTACAGCCCGGCCCTGACGGACTTTGTGTTCATGGTCCGCGACACCTCGCAGATGTTCATCACCGGCCCCGACGTGGTCCGGGCGGTGACCGGTGAGGAGATCTCCCAGAACGGTCTGGGCGGCGCGGACGTGCACGCCGAGACCTCCGGGGTGTGCCACTTCGCCTACGACGACGAGGAGACCTGCCTCGCGGAGGTCCGCTACCTCCTCGCGATGCTCCCGCAGAACAACCGCGAGAACCCGCCGGTCGCGCCCTCCGACGACCCCGCCGACCGCCGCAGCGACGTCCTGCTCGACCTGGTACCGGCCGACGGCAACCGCCCCTACGACATGACCAAGGTCATCGAGGAGCTCGTCGACGACGGCGAGGTGCTGGAGGTCCACGAGCGCTGGGCGCGCAACATCATCTGTGCTCTGGCCCGCCTGGACGGGCAGGTCGTGGGCATCGTC
>NZ_JOAP01000156.1 GCF_000720475.1 Streptomyces aureocirculatus | reverse complement strand
CGGCGCCGCCTACAGCCCGGCCCTGACGGACTTTGTGTTCATGGTCCGCGACACCTCGCAGATGTTCATCACCGGCCCCGACGTGGTCCGGGCGGTGACGGGTGAGGAGATCTCCCAGAACGGGCTGGGCGGCGCGGACGTGCACGCCGAGACCTCCGGGGTGTGCCACTTCGCCTACGACGACGAGGCCACCTGCCTGGCCGAGGTCCGCTACCTGCTGGGGCTGCTGCCGCAGAACAACCAGCAGGCGCCTTGTGCGCTGCCCTGTACCGACCCGGCCGGCCGGCGCAGCGAGATCCTGCTCGACCTGGTGCCGGCCGACGGCAGCCGCCCCTACGACATGGCCCGTGTGATCACCGAACTCGTCGACGACGGCGAGGTGCTGGAGGTCCACGAGCGCTGGGCGCGCAACATCATCTGTGCTCTGGCCCGCCTGGACGGGCAGGTCGTGGGCATCGTC
>NZ_JOAP01000155.1 GCF_000720475.1 Streptomyces aureocirculatus | reverse complement strand
CCCGTTTCCACCCCACAACCCGGTGAGCGCCCCCCTGCGGGGGGTCATTCGCCGTGGGCGGCTGCCCGCCCACCGGGGCTGTACCCCTCCTGCTCCGCGGTCGGACCTCTCCCACCCCACAACCCAATGAGCGCCCCCGCGGGGGTCATTCGCCGTGGGCGGCTGACCACCCACCGAGGCTATGCCCCTCCCGCTCCGCGGTCGGACCTCTCCCACCCGCCCACCCGTTTCCACCCCACAACCCGGTGAACGCCCCCTGCGGGGGTCATTCGCCGTGGGCGGCTACCCGCCCACCTCTGCGGGGCAGCAGACGCCGACGGTGGACGGCCCCCGCCGGAGACGCCCACCGTGTGGCGGGGCAGATGCGGGCGGGCGGGTGGGAAAGGTTGCGGGGGCAGCGGCTGCCGCCCGCGCCTCTGCGGGAGCGGCAGACGCCGACGGTGGACGACCCCCGCCGGAGACGCACAC
>NZ_JOAP01000154.1 GCF_000720475.1 Streptomyces aureocirculatus | reverse complement strand
CCCGTGACTGCCCGCATCAGGCGTCAGGAACCTCGGGTGCGGCCGGTGGGTGGTTCTCCGCCGCGCTGCGCGCGACGGTCCTGCCCCACCCGCCCGCCCGTGACTGCCCGCCTTGGGCGTCGGGGGCCTTCGGGTGCGGCCCGGTGGGTGCTTTCCGCCGCGCTACCGCGCAGCGAGCCGCTCCCCCCGGCCACCCGTGACGGCCACCACTTCGTTGCGGTCCAGTGGTCGGTTTCCGCCGCGCTGCCGCGCGACGGTCCTCCCCCACCCGCCCACCCGTTACTCGGAACCAAACCGTTGCCGCACGGCACATCCCGGCGCGTCACCCACCCAGCACCCCCACCTACGGGCGGCACGCGAAGCCCCTGGGCTCCTTCCTGACGCCCGGGGCCGGGGAGCGGTCACGGGCGGGCGGGTGGGGAGCCCGACGCGCGTCAGCGCGGCGGAAACCCACCACCGGGCCGCACACGAGGTCCCTGACG
>NZ_JOAP01000153.1 GCF_000720475.1 Streptomyces aureocirculatus | reverse complement strand
CTTAGAACTCCTATCGCAATGACTTCAGGCGCCGCCAGCAGATGAGTGCGCATGCGAGGGTGAGGAAGGCTTCGTGGATGTCGTCGCGGATTTCCCAGCGGATCCGCAGGCGGCGGAACCAGTGCAGGTGGGCAAAGGCCCGTTCCACGACCCAGCGTTGGGTGCCCAGGCCGGAGCCGTGCTCGGTGCCGCGGCGGGCGATCAGCGGTTTCACGCCGAGGTCCCAGAGGAGTCGGCGGTACTTGTCGTGATCGTAGCCGCGGTCTCCCAGCACCACGTCCGGGCGGCGCCGGGGCCGGCCGCGCTTGCCGCGCACGGGCGGCACGGCCTGGAGGAGTGGGATCAGCTGGGTGACGTCGTTGCGGTTGCCGCCGGTCAAGGTCGCGGCGAGCGGGATGCCCGTAGCGTCCGTCACCAGGCGATGCTTGCTGCCCGCCCTGCCCCGGCCGACGGGGCTTCGTCCCGTCTTGGCTCCCCCTTCAACGCCCGGATGTGGG
>NZ_JOAP01000152.1 GCF_000720475.1 Streptomyces aureocirculatus | reverse complement strand
GCCAGATACAGCTCACCCGCCACACCGGGCGGCACCGGCCGCAACCGCGCATCCAGCACCAGCGCCGCCATACCGTGCACGGGCTTTCCGATGGTCACATGCCCGCCGGTGCACAACTGCGCGTAGGAGGAGATGATGGTCGTCTCGGTGGGACCGTAGCCGTTGAAGTACTTGCGGCCCGGCTCCCACTTCGCCAGTAGCTCCGGGGTGGTCACATCGCCACCGACCGAGAGCACCTCGAGCGCGTCCAGACCCGCGGGGTCCATGGTCCCCAGCACCGCCGGAGTGATGATCGTGTGGGTCACCGCTTCGGTCCGCAGGAGTTCGGCCAGTTCCGGACCGCCGATGATCTCCCCGGGAACCACGACGAGCGTCGCACCCACGAACGCGGTGCACACCCATTCCAGCACCGAAGGATCGAAACTCGGCGAACAGATGTGCAGGAACCGATGCCGGGATTCCAGACCGTACAGATCGGCCGCCACATCGGCGAGGCCGCCCATACC
>NZ_JOAP01000151.1 GCF_000720475.1 Streptomyces aureocirculatus | reverse complement strand
ACGACACCCGCGACCGCCACCCCTGCTTCACCCCTCTTCGCTGCCTGCTGTCGGCGTACACCTGAACGTGGCTCTGGCAAGATTTTCGTAGCCGGAGATTATCTCGGTGACACGGTCGGCCGGTCCGTATGGCGTCGGCGGAGGTGGGCGATCAGGACGACACGGTGGCGGAGAAGAGAGACGTCGGCTCGTCCGGCCATGAGGCGTTTCTGCAGCTTGACGTCGGTGATGCGCCCTTCGTTGATCCCTGAGTTGTAAGAGGTCGTGATTCCCTGGGCAACGGCATGTCGGTCTTCGTGCAGGGCTCCGGCAAGGCTGGCGAGTGGTGCCAGTGCGCTGTTTGCGAGGTCGCTCAACCAGCCCGGCAAGGATGCCGTGTCGCGGTTGTCGACCATGATGGCGAAGCGGCGGACCAGGTCGTGGGTGAGTTTGAGTTGGGGGCAGTGTTCGAGGAGCCGGGGCAGGCGCTCGTTGATGTGCGGGCTGCGGCGGTGCGGGTGGGTGGTGATCCAGCGGGCCGCTTCGCGA
>NZ_JOAP01000150.1 GCF_000720475.1 Streptomyces aureocirculatus | reverse complement strand
ACGACACCCGCGACCGCCACCCCTGCTTCACCCCTCTTCGCTGCCTGCTGTCGGCGTACACCTGAACGTGGCTCTGGCAAGATTTTCGTAGCCGGAGATCATCTCGGTGACACGGCCGGCCGGTCCGTATGGCGTCGGCGGAGGTGGGCGATCAGGACGACGCGGTGGCGGAGAAGAGAGACACCGGCTCGTCCGGCCATGAGGCGTTTCTGCAGCTTGACGTCGGTGATGCGCCCTTTGAGTTGGGGGCAGTGTTCGAGGAGCCGGGGCAGGCGCTCGTTGATGTGCGGGCTGCGGCGGTGCGGGTGGGTGGTGATCCAGCGGGCCGCTTCGCGAGGTGAGGGTGGGCGCTCGCGTGGCTCGTCGATGGGCAGGCCGCGGCGGAGGGATCATCTGGGACTGCGCCTCGCGGGGAGCGGCATGCGATGTGGTCCGGGGTGCTGCTGCTCTTCATCCCCTGCGCCAAGAGACGCAGGCTTGGACGGTGGCGTGTGGGCTCTCAGTCCAGCCGGGGCATGGAAGGTCCTCTTGGATGCGGGGAGAGTACGTGGAGGTCACTGGCGTCGGCCTCGGCTTGTCCGCTTCACTGTCGGTGTCCTGCAGGTACAGCGTCAGAATTCCACCGGCGGTGACAAGACCCACCCACGTTA
>NZ_JOAP01000149.1 GCF_000720475.1 Streptomyces aureocirculatus | reverse complement strand
GGCGCAGCACGCCAAGGGCAAGCTGACGGCCCGCGAGCGGATCGCGCTGCTGCTGGACGAGGGTTCGTTCCAGGAGGTCGAGCAGTTGCGCAGGCACCGGGCGACCGGTTTTGGCCTGGAGGCCAAAAGGCCCTACACCGACGGGGTCGTCACCGGCTGGGGCACGGTCGAGGGCCGCACGGTGTTCGTGTACGCGCACGACTTCAGGATCTTCGGCGGGGCGCTCGGCGAGGCGCACGCCACGAAGATCCATAAGATCATGGACATGGCGATCGCGGCCGGTGCGCCGCTGGTGTCCCTGAACGACGGTGCGGGCGCCCGTATCCAGGAGGGTGTTTCCGCGCTTGCCGGGTACGGGGGCATCTTCCAGCGCAACACCCGGGCTTCGGGTGTCATCCCGCAGATCAGCGTCATGCTGGGCCCGTGCGCGGGCGGCGCCGCCTACAGCCCGGCCCTGACGGACTTTGTGTTCATGGTCCGCGACACCTCGCAGATGTTCATCACCGGCCCCGACGTGGTCCGGGCGGTGAC
>NZ_JOAP01000148.1 GCF_000720475.1 Streptomyces aureocirculatus | reverse complement strand
AGGGCTCGGTAGGTTGGCCGCATGTCTTCTGCACTTGTTGTTGGTTACGAACCGCAAGCGATACCTGGCGTCGACGGAGAGGCTCTTCGTGCGGCGCTCAATGCGGAGCTGGCCCGGTTCGGTGAGCACGGTATCGACGCGGCCATGACGCTGATCGCGTTCGACGCATCGGCCGAGTCCACCCTCGTCGCATCGTTGACCAAGCAGCCGTGGGACGTCGTGGTCGTCGGCGGCGGGATCCGCAAGACCGAGCCGCTGCTTCCGCTCTTCGAACAGATCGTGAACCTGGTCCGCCGCCATGCGCCCCAGGCCGCCATTGCGTTCAACACCAGTGGCGGGGACAGCGTCGAAGCGGCACAGCGGTGGCTCTGAATCCCGGCCGCCCGATCACGTCTTGAGCCACAGTCGGATCGCCGCAACGGTAACGGTGCCGTGGAAGACGTAGGCGCGCTTGTCGAACCTCGTGGCCACGGCTCGGAAGTTTTTCAGGGCATTGATCGTCCGCTCCACTTCGTTCCTGCGCTTGTAGATCGTCTTGTCGAAGCCGGTGGGCCGCCCGCCTTGGCTGCCGCGGCGCTTGCGGTTG
>NZ_JOAP01000147.1 GCF_000720475.1 Streptomyces aureocirculatus | reverse complement strand
GGGTCTCCTCGTCGGGGGCGCCCTCGATCAGGACGCGCTCGGCCTGTACGTGACTGGGGACGTACTCTCACCCCTCCTCAAGCAGAGGGGCGTCCTGCCGCTGGGTATCCGCAGACTGCTTGTCCTTTGGGGTCCTCCGCCTGAGCCACGTCGCTGCTGTCAGCAGGAACGTGGTGCCGGTGGCGATGAGGACTGCGGTGTCGGGAGTGGTGACGGTGAGGAGGAGGCCAGTGGCAGCAGCGCTGAGGCCGTAGCCGATGCCGCTGCCTGCGTACAGGACGGAGTAGCCGACGGGGTGAAGGTCGGCGGGCAGTTGTTCGCGGAGGGTGAGGTTACGGGTGATCAGTACGGCTGCCTGCAGGAGACCGGTGAGAGCGAGGAGAGCGGCGATCACGGTCCAGGTGGAGGCGAGTGCGGTGGCGGCGACGCCCGCGATCATGATGACGAGCAGAAGGGTGCTCTGACGTTGCACACTGCCGGGCCAGGCGCGTGCGCCGTAGACGAGGCCGCCGAGGATACTCGCGAGGGCGAAGCCGGTGAGGATCGGACCGCTGTAGGAAACGGGCAGCTCCCGGTGCTGGAGCAGGGCGGGCAGTGTGAGTTCGATGCTGGCCAGCAGGTACATGGC
>NZ_JOAP01000146.1 GCF_000720475.1 Streptomyces aureocirculatus | reverse complement strand
GTGTGGGGTTGGGTGGGTGGGGGGGGGGGTGGGGGTTGGTGGTTGAAGAGCATTTCGGAGGCGGCTTTGGTGGTGATGACGAGGTTGTCGCCTTCGGCGGTGATGCCGCCTTCGATGTTGAGTTGTTGTTCGGTGAGGTTGTTGT
The DNA here is from genome assembly GCF_000720475.1 of Streptomyces aureocirculatus. GTDB lineage: Bacteria > Actinomycetota > Actinomycetes > Streptomycetales > Streptomycetaceae > Streptomyces > Streptomyces aureocirculatus. The sequence continues at coordinate 494 of NZ_JOAP01000146.1, read as the reverse complement.
AGGGGAAGAGGCCTTGGGCGCCGCAGCGTTCGCGGGCTTCGATGGCGATGGTGCGGCATTGCCAGGTGGTGATGGCTTTGGTGAGGGCGATTTGGCGTTCGATGGTGTCGCGTTGGTGGGGGGTGGTGTGGGGGTTTTGGGTGTGGTGGGTGTATTGGGTGAGGGTGGTGCGGTGGAGGAGGGTGAGGGCGTAGGTGGTGGCGAGGTGGGTGAGGAGGGGTTGGTGGTGGGTGCGGTGGGCGGTGAGGGGGATGCGTTGGTTTTTGTGGGGGCCGTTGATGTGGCGGTTGTGGGCGTAGGTGATGGCGGTGGTGAGGGCGGTGCGGGCCATGCCGAGGCAGGCGGCGCTCATGCAGAGTTTGCCGAGGGTGACGCGGTTGAGGGTGCGCAGGAAGCGTTTGCGGGGGTTGCCGATGGTGGTGTGGTGGGTGCCGTGGGGGTCGAGGTGGCTGTGGGGGGCTTGGAGGAGTGCGGTGGGGGGGAGGGGGAGGTGG
>NZ_JOAP01000145.1 GCF_000720475.1 Streptomyces aureocirculatus | reverse complement strand
CTTCGTCAACACGCTGGTGCTGCGGACGCGGGTCGCGGGCGAGTTGACTTTCGGTGAGCTGCTTGAGCAGGTCAGGGAGCGGAGTCTGGATGCGTTCGCTCATCAGGATGTGCCCTTCGACGCTCTTGTGGACCGGCTCAACCCGGTGCGGACACAGGCCCACCACCCACTGATCCAGGCCCTCTTCGCCTGGCAGAACGACACCGTGCCCGACATCCCGGTGCCGGGGCTCGACATCGACATCGCATCCGTCGACATCGGCGCCGCCCGCATGGACGTGGCGTTCAGCCTGCGCGAACGGTTCACGGACAGCGGCAGGCCCGCCGGGATCGGAGGCGTGGTCGAGTACCGCGCCGACGTGTTCGACCCCGAGACCATGGAACGTGTCATGGCGCGCTGGCAGCAGTTGCTGACCGCTATGGCCGCCGACGCCGAGCGTCCGGTGGCGTCGGTGGATGTGCTGGGTGCGGGGGAGTCGGCTCAGTTGGACGTGTTGGGTAACCGGCGGGTGTTGTCGGAGTCGGTGGGTGTGGTGTCGGTGCCGGAGTTGTTCTCCGCGCAGGTGCGGCGGTGTCCGGATGCGGAGGCCCTGGTGTTCGGTGGGCGGTCGTGGACGTATCGGGAGGTGGATGAGGCGTCGTCGAGGCTTGCGCATCTGCTGGCTGGTCGTGGGGTGGTGGCCGGTGATG
>NZ_JOAP01000144.1 GCF_000720475.1 Streptomyces aureocirculatus | reverse complement strand
GATGGTGGTTGATGATCTGCCGTTGACGGTGAACGGGAAGCTGGACAAGCGGGCGTTGCCGGAGCCGGTGTTTTCGGGGGGTGTGTTCCGGGCGGCGTCTTCGCCGGTGGAGGAGGTCCTTGCGGGGATCTTCGCGCGGGTGCTTGATGTGCCGCGGGTGGGGGTGGATGACTCCTTCTTCGATCTGGGCGGTAACTCGCTGTCGGCGATGCGTGTGGTCGCCGCGATCCGTGAGTCCCTCGGCTCCGAGATCGGTGTGCGGGCGCTGTGGGAGGCGTCGTCGGTGGCGGGCCTCGCGCGTGTGGTGGGCGGCTCGGCCTGGCTGGACGGGTCGACGGGTCCGGGCGAGGGTGCCGGGTGGGTGCCGGTGGTGCGGCGTTGGGTGCGGCCGTCGCGGACGTAGTGGAACGGCACGAGAGCTTGCGGACGGTGTTCCCGGCCGTCGACGGTGTGCCGGAACAGCGCGTCCTGGACCTCACCGAAGCGAACCTGGGCTGGGAGGTCGTCGACGCCACCGACCCCGCCCGATGGACGGAAAAAGAACTCGACGACGCCATCGGTGACCGCGGGCGGCACGGCTTCGACCTGGCCGCCGAAATCCCCTTCCGTGCGACGCTCTTCGCCCTGTCGGACACGGAACACCGGCTCGTCCTCGTGCTGCATCACATCGCCGGGGACGGCTGGTCACTGGCACCGCTGCTGCGCGACCTTTTCACCGCGTACCGGGCGCGCAGCGCGGGTGACGCTCCCGGCTGGCAGCCGTTGCCCGTCCAGTACGCCGACTACACGCTCTGGCAGAACGAACTCCTCGGCGACGAAGCCGACACCGACAGCGTGCTTGGCCGACAGATGCGGTTCTGGGAGCGGTCACTGGCGGAGCTGCCCAGCAGGCTGGAGCTCCCGACGGACCGCCCCTACCCGGCGGAGGCCGATCAGCGCGGCGGCCGCATCACCGTCGAGTGGCCGGCGGAGTTGCAGGAGTTGGTGCGGCGGGTCGCGCGGGAGTATGACGCGACGACGTTCATGGTGATGTCGGCGGCGTTGTCGGTGTTGTTGTCGCGGTTGAGCGGTACCGAGGATGTGGCGTTCGGTGTGCCGACGGCGG
>NZ_JOAP01000143.1 GCF_000720475.1 Streptomyces aureocirculatus | reverse complement strand
GTCGCCGTCGTTCTCGAAGGAGCCGAAGTAGTCGACGACGTCCTCCGGCCACTGATTCGCCTCCGCCAGGAGAACCGTGTCGGGATAGTGCGCGTCGATGACTTTGCGGACCCGCTTCAGGAATTCATGGGTGGCCTGGAGGTTCTCGCAGTTGGTGCCCTCCTCCTGGTACAGGTAGGGCACGGCGTCGAGGCGGTAGCCGTCTATTCCCAGGTCGAGCCAGAACCGCAGCGCTAGTTGAGGTCCGGCTGGTGGGAGAAGAAGCGGTGCCAGTAGTACTGCTTGCGGACCGGGTCGAAGGTCCAGTTGGAGGCTTCGGTGTCGACGAAGATGATGCGGGCGTCCTGGAACTGCTTGTCGTCGTCCGCCCACACGTAATAGTCGCCGTACGGGCCTTCGGGATCCTTCGGCGCTGTCGACGAATTCCACGAAGTCGGCGAGGTCCCCGAATTCCGGCAGGACCGCGGTGTAGTCGGAGACGTCGTAACCGCCGTCGCGCAGCGGGGAGGCGAAGAACGGGGGCAGCCACAGACAGTCCACGCCGAGCCACTGCAGATAGTCGAGTCGTGCGGTGAGGCCTTTGAGGTCGCCGATGCCGTCACCGTTGCTGTCCTGGAAGGTGCGTACCAGGACCTCGTAGAAGACGGCGCGCTTGAACCACTCCGGGTCGCGGTCCTTGGCGGGGGTGTCCTCGAAGGTGTCCTGGACGGGCTCGTTGACGGTCATGGTGTGGGTGACCCTCCGATCTGCGGTGAGGACGGTCGCAGGACGAGTACGTGTGCGGGGCTGCGCCCCGGTTCAAGGCGCACGTAGTTGGTCCTGCCCCAGTGGTAGGTCTCGCCGGTGAGCTCGTCGCGCACCGGCACCGACTCGTGCCGGCCGAGGCCGAGCTCCGGCATGTCGAGGGACACCGTGGTCTCGCGCACGTGGTGCGGGTCGAGGTTGACCACCACCAGGACCGTGTTGTCACCGGCGCGCTTGCTGTAGATGAGGACCGCGTCATTGTCGGCCTGGTGGAAGTGCAGGTTCCTGAGCTGCTGAAGGGCGGGGTTCGCGCGCCGGACGCGGTTGAGCGCGGTGATCAGGGGGGTGATGGTGCGGCCTTCGCGCTCGGCCGCCGCCCAGTCGCGGGGGCGCAGTTGGTACTTCTCGGAGTGCAGGTA
>NZ_JOAP01000142.1 GCF_000720475.1 Streptomyces aureocirculatus | reverse complement strand
ATCGACGCGCACTATCCCGACACGGTTCTCCTGGCGGAGGCGAATCAGTGGCCGGAGGACGTCGTCGACTACTTCGGCTCCTTCGAGAACGACGGCGACGAATGCCACATGGCGTTCCACTTCCCCGTCATGCCCCGCATCTTCATGGCCGTACGCCGTGAATCCCGCTACCCCGTCTCGGAAATCCTCGCCAAGACCCCCGCCATCCCCAAAAACTGCCAGTGGGGCATCTTCCTGCGCAACCACGACGAACTCACCCTGGAGATGGTCACCGACGAAGAACGCGACTACATGTACGCGGAATACGCGAAAGACCCCCGCATGCGCGCCAACATCGGCATCCGCCGCCGGCTCGCTCCCCTCCTGGACAACGACCGCAACCAGATCGAGCTCTTCACCGCCCTGCTGCTGTCCCTGCCGGGATCGCCGATCCTCTACTACGGCGACGAGATCGGCATGGGCGACAACATCTGGCTCGGCGACCGCGACGCCGTCCGCACCCCCATGCAGTGGACGCCCGACCGCAACGCGGGCTTCTCCTCCTGCGACCCCGGCCGCCTCTACCTCCCCACGATCATGGACCCCGTCTACGGCTACCAGGTCACCAACGTCGAAGCCGCCATGAGCAGCCCCTCCAGCCTGCTCCACTGGACCCGCCGCATGATCGAGATCCGCAAACAGAACCCCGCCTTCGGACTCGGCTCCTACACCGAGCTGCCCTCCTCCAACCCCGCCGTCCTCGCCTTCCTGCGCGAG
>NZ_JOAP01000141.1 GCF_000720475.1 Streptomyces aureocirculatus | reverse complement strand
GTCGCCGTCGTTCTCGAAGGAGCCGAAGTAGTCGACGACGTCCTCCGGCCACTGATTCGCCTCCGCCAGGAGAACCGTGTCGGGATAGTGCGCGTCGATCTCCTTGCGGACCCGCTTCAGGAACTCATGGGTGGCCTGGAGGTTCTCGCAGTTGGTGCCCTCCTCCTGGTACAGGTAGGGCACGGCGTCGAGGCGGAAGCCGTCGATCCCCAGGTCGAGCCAGAAGCGCAGCGCCGATGTAGTTGAGGTCCGGCTGGTGGGAGAAGAAGCGGTGCCAGTAGTACTGCTTGCGGACCGGGTCGAAGGTCCAGTTGGAGGCTTCGGTGTCGACGAAGATGACGCGGGCGTCCTGGAACTGCTTGTCGTCGTCGGCCCACACGTAATAGTCGCCGTAGGGTCCTGTGGGGTCGGCGCGCGATGCCTGGAAGGCGCTGTCGACGAATTCCACGAAGTCGGCGAGGTCCCCGAATTCCGGCAGGACCGCGGTGTAGTCGGAGACGTCGTAACCGCCGTCGCGCAGCGGGGACGTGAAGAACGGGGGCAGCCACAGGCAGTCCACGCCGAGCCATTGGAGGTAGTCCAGTTTGGCGGTGAGGCCTTTGAGGTCGCCGATGCCATCGCCGTTGCTGTCCTGGAAGGACCGGACGAGGACCTCGTAGAAGACGGCGCGTTTGAACCAGTCGGGGTCACGGTCCTTGGAAGGCGTGTCCTCGAAGGTGTCCTGGACGGGCTCGTTGAAGATCATGGTGTGGGTGACCCTCCGATCTGCGGTGAGGACGGTCGCAGGACGAGTACGTGTGCGGGGCGGCGGCCGGGCTCCAGACGCACGTAGTTGGTCCTGCCCCAGTGGTAGGTCTCGCCGGTGAGCTCGTCGCGCACCGGCACCGACTCGTGCCGGCCGAGGCCGAGCCTTGGCATGTTCAACGAGACGGTGGCTTCCTGGGTGTGGTGGGGGTCGAGGTTCACAACCACCAGAACCGTGTTCGAGCCGCCCGCGTCCTCAGCCGACTTGGAGTAGGCGATCACGGAGTCCTTGTCCGTTTCGTGGAAGTGCAGGTTCCTGAGCTGCTGAAGGGCGGGGTTCGCGCGCCGGATGCGGTTGAGCGCGGTGATCAGGGGGGTGATGGTGCGGCCTTCGCGCTCGGCCGCCGCCCAGTCGCGGGGGCGCAGTTGGTACTTCTCGGAGTGCAGGTA
>NZ_JOAP01000140.1 GCF_000720475.1 Streptomyces aureocirculatus | reverse complement strand
CGCCGCTACGAACGCAAGGCCGAGCACTTCCTCGCCTTCACCAGCATCGCCTGCACCCTCATCTGCTACCGCAGACTATCCAAATGAGATGGCGTCTTATCACCCACACGAGTGGCAGCCCCCTCATCGGGACCCGGCACCCCCGCACGGCCCGCTACGAAGAGCACGCCCCCTCCCGTGACCTTTGGAGAAGCCCTTGCGCATCCGCGTCGCCGCCACACTGGCCGCCCTCGCCGCCCTGCTCGCCACCGCCACCACCGCCCACGCCGCCCCCCGGCGACGACGTGCGCTTGCCCGTCCGCGACGCCCTGGCTGCCCTGCCCGTCACCGACGAAAGCCGGGACGGCTACAGCCGCGACAAGTTCCGCCACTGGATCGACGCCGACCGCGACGGATGCTCCACCCGCAGGGTTATGTGAGCACTGCATGTGTCTCGCGATCGAGTGTCTCATCCTACGTTGAGCAAAACCGCACGGAACCCTGATCATCCACAACCAGGACGACCACGCTGACCGCAGAGGCGACTGCCCGACTATGGGGCGTTCACGAGCGCCGCCGTCCTGTGGCCTCCCGGCTCACTCGAGGTCATTTCCCAGGTGCCTGGTGATCGTTCCCCGAAACGGCTCCGCCTCCCACGGAGCGACGTCGATATACGTGAGCACGGCGGCAGTTCGGGGTGCAAGCTACCGGGATGAATATGGAAGAGATCGACGCGCGGTTGGTTGGTCGATTCGGCCCCGAGGCCCCCGAGGCGGAGGGGTGGCTCGCTAAGGTTCCGAACCTCGCTGCGCGGCTGGCCGCGCGGTGGGGTTTGATGCTCGGTGAGCTGTTCGAGAGTGGAGCTTCCTCTGTCGTCTTGCGCTGCCAATGGCCTGACGGAACGCCGGCGGTTCTCAAACTCAGCCGACGGAACGCCGGCGGTTCTCAAACTCAGCCCAGATCGGGCGCTGTTGACCCAGCAGGTCGAGATGCTGCGCGTGTTCGCGCCGTCAGGTCGGGTGCCGACCGTACTGGCCGCTGACGCGGAGGCCGGGGCGATGGTGCTGGAGGAGGTCCTGCCCGGCACCGAGGCCGAGGACATGCCGCAGACGTCCTTGCCGCAGCAGTGGGGAGAGCTGCTCGCCGCA
>NZ_JOAP01000139.1 GCF_000720475.1 Streptomyces aureocirculatus | reverse complement strand
CCCCAAGCCCCAAGCCCCCAAGCCCCGAAACCCCCAAGCCCCGAAACCCCGCAGTGCCGAAGCGCCGCAGTGCCGTAGTCCCGCAGTTCTGAAGTTTTTGCAGAGTTGAAGAGTTGAAGAGTCGCAGTGTCCACGGGGGAGTGGAGCAGTTCAGGGCATCTGCGCGGCGGCGTGCACGCCGCCGCGGGTACACCCCCCCACGATCGGGAGAACCACCATGGTGCAGCAAGCGCGAGCCGCGCGCACACGACAGTTGCTGATGCGGGCGGCGGCCCAGACGTTCGCCGAGGAAGGCTTCGTTGCGGCCTCGCTCAGCACCATCAGCAGCCGGGCCGGGGTGAGCAGCGGTGCGCTGCACTTCCACTTCGAGAGCAAACAGGTGCTGGCCCGCGCGGTGGAGGAGACCGCCGCCTGCGCCATCAGCCGCATCACCGGCCAGGCGGAGGCCAGTGACGTCAGCCTGCTGCAGCGCCTGGTGGACGCCACCCACGCGCTGATGCGCAGCCTGGAGGCCGACATCGTGGTGCGGGCCGGCTTCGAGCTGGCCGGCGCCACCCCGCGCCGCAGTGAGGCCCTGGACCTGCGCGGCCAGTGGCAGCACTGGGTGCAGCAGCTCCTTGCCGCCGCGGCCGCCAAGGGCGAACTCGCCGACGGCATCGACCCCGAGGAGGCCTGCGCCGCCGTCCTGGCCGCCACCGTCGGCTTCGAGGTCCTGGGCAGCACCGACCCCCGATGGGTCGCCCGCTCCACCCTGCGCCACTACTGGGAACTCATGCTCCCGCGCCTGGCCCCCCAGCACGCCCTGCCCGACCTGACCCCCTACGGCACCACCCCCACCCCCGCCCCCGGACCCGGCACCACCC
>NZ_JOAP01000138.1 GCF_000720475.1 Streptomyces aureocirculatus | reverse complement strand
GTGGCGGGCGCGCCGAGGGCGGTGGTCACGGGCGGGTGGGGAACCCGCCGCGCAGCGGCGGAGACGGGGGGGCGCCCTGCGGCGGGGCAGGCCGAGGGCCGAGCGGGAACCCCGGCGGCCCGAACCGCACCCCCCCCGGCAGGGCCTAGCTCTTCTCGAAGCGGAAGCCCACCCCACGCACCGTGGCGATATACCGCGGATTGGCGGCATCGTCGCCAAGCTTCTTACGCAGCCAGGAGATGTGCATGTCGAGGGTCTTGGTGGACGACCACCAGGTCGTGTCCCAGACCTCGCGCATGAGCTGATCCCGAGTCACGACGCGACCGGCGTCGCGCACGAGGACACGCAGCAGGTCGAACTCCTTGGCCGTGAGCTGGAGCTCCTCCTCCCCCATCCAGGCCCGGTGCGACTCCACGTCGATCCGCACCCCGTGCGTGGCGGGCGGCTGCGGGGGCTCGGTGGCGCCGCGCCGCAGCAGCGCCCGTACGCGGGCGAGCAGTTCGGCGAGGCGGAACGGCTTGGTCACATAGTCGTCGGCCCCGGCGTCGAGCCCGACCACCGTGTCCACCTCGTCGGCGCGGGCGGTCAGGATGAGGATCGGCACCGTGTGACCCTCGGCACGCAGCCGGCGCGCGACCTCAAGGCCGTCCATGCCGGGCAGGCCGAGGTCGAGCACGACGAGGTCCACGCTGCCCTGCAGTCCGGCGTCGAGGGCGGTGGGACCGTCCTCGCGCACTTCGACCTCGTAGCCCTCGCGGCGCAGTGCGCGGGCCAGCGGCTCCGAGATGGACGCGTCGTCCTCGGCGAGCAGTACACGGGTCATGGGGTGATGGTAGTCCGCACCGGACCAGCGCAGGAGGCTGATCGCCACGCGACCCTCAACCCCCGGCCACACAGGCCCCCACCCCCGCCCACACCTCCGGCCACAGGTGTCACCACCGCCCACCCCCACCC
>NZ_JOAP01000137.1 GCF_000720475.1 Streptomyces aureocirculatus | reverse complement strand
GCGGTTGAGCGCGGTGATCAGGGGGGTGATGGTGCGGCCTTCGCGCTCGGCCGCCGCCCAGTCGCGGGGGCGCAGTTGGTACTTCTCGGAGTGCAGGTACTCCTCGCTGCCGGGCCGCACCGGCGTGTTCTCGCACAGCTCGAAGCCGCTGTACATGCCCCAGGTCGGCGAGAGCGTGGCGGCGAGCACCGCGCGGGCCTCGAAGGCGGGCCGCCCGCCGTCCTGGAGGTAGGCGTGCAGGATGTCGGGGGTGTTCACGAAGAAGTTCGGCCGCAGGTAGTGCGCCGTCTCCGTCGACAGCTCCTGTAGGTATTCGGTGAGTTCTTGTTTCGTGTTGCGCCAGGTGAAGTACGTGTACGACTGGTGGAAGCCGATCGCCGCGAGGGTGCGCAGCATCGCGGGGCGGGTGAAGGCTTCGGCGAGGAAGAGGACGTCGGGGTCGGTGCGGTGGATGTCGGCCAGGACCTGTTCCCAGAAGGCGACGGGTTTGGTGTGGGGGTTGTCGACGCGGAAGACGCGCACGCCGTGGCCCATCCACAGGCGCAGCAGGCGGATGGTCTCGGTGAGCAGTCCCGGCAGGTCGCGGTCGAAGGCCAGGGGGTAGATGTCCTGGTACTTCTTGGGCGGGTTCTCGGCGTAGGCGATGGTGCCGTCGGCGCGGTGGGTGAACCAGTGGGGGTGTTTGTCCACCCAGGGGTGGTCGGGGGAGCACTGCAGGGCGAAGTCCAGGGCCACTTCCAGGCCCAGGCGCCCGGCCTCGGCGACGAAGGCGTCGAAGTCCTCCAGGGTGCCCAGGTCGGGGTGGACGGCGTCGTGGCCGCCCTCGGGGGAGCCGATGGCCCAGGGCACGCCGACGTCGTGGGGTCCTGCGGACAGGGTGTTGTCGGCGCCCTTGCGGAAGGTGGTGCCGATGGGGTGCACGGGCGGCAGATAGACGACGTCGAAGCCCATCTCCGCGATCGCGGGAAGCCGCCGCGCGGCGCTGCGGAACGTTCCCGAGACCGGCGC
>NZ_JOAP01000136.1 GCF_000720475.1 Streptomyces aureocirculatus | reverse complement strand
ACCCCGACGAGCGGGTGGCTTTCGTCCTTGAAGACGCGGCGCCGGTGGTAGTGGTGACTACCGGGGAGCTGTCGGAGCGGTTTGACGGCGGTGGGGTGGCGGCGGTCGTCGTGGACGTCGAGGACCCGGGCCTTTCCCGGCAGCCGACCACGGCCTTCTCGTACCCCGATGCCGACCGGACCGCGTACGTCATCTACACCTCCGGGACGACCGGCACCCCCAAGGGCGTCGCCGTCACCCACGCCAACGTCGCACACCTCCTCGCCATGCCGTCACGGAAGGCCGAGCTGGCGCCGGGACAGGTGTGGTCGCTGTTCCACTCCTATGTGTTCGACGTGTCGGTGTGGGAGATGTGGGGGCCGCTGCTGCACGGCGGGCGCCTGGTCGTCGTCCCCGAGGACGCCGTCCACTCCGCCACCGACTTCCACGACCTCCTCGTCGACGAACAGGTGACGGTCCTCACCCAGACGCCGTCCGCACTGGACCGGCTGTCACCCCAAGGCCTCGACCACGTACGGGCGATCTTCGTGGGCGGTGAGGCCAGCTCGGCCGAACTGGTCGACCGCTGGGCGCCAGGCCGCGACATGTTCAACTCCTACGGGCCCACCGAAGCCACCGTCTACGCCGCGATGAGCGCACCCATGCGTCCCGGCCACGGCGCACCCATCGGTTCGCCGGTCCCCGGTGACGCGCTGTTCGTCCTGGACTCAGGGCTGCGGCGGGTGCCGACCGGCGTGATCGGCGAGCTGTACATCGCCGGTCGCGGAGTCGCTCGCGGGTATGTGCGGCGTCCTGGACTGACCGCGTCGCGGTTCGTGGCGTGTCCGTACGGTCCCGGGTTCGTGAGGACGTTCCGGGGCAGAAGCGGCTCGTCGGCTACGTCGTCCCGGACACGGGCGCGAACACGGGCGCGGCGCCCAGCGCGAGTGAGCTCGACGGCGCCCGACTGCGCCGGATCACAGGTGAACGGCTGCCGGAGTACATGGTGCCCGCGGTGGTGATGGTGGTTGATGATCTGCCGTTGACGGTGAACGGGAAGCTGGACAAGCGGGCTCTGCCGGAGCCGGTGTTTTCGGGGGGTGTGTTCCGGGCGGCGTCGTCGCCGGTGGAGGAGGTCCTTGCGGGGATCTTCGCGAGGGTGCTTGATGTGCCGC
>NZ_JOAP01000135.1 GCF_000720475.1 Streptomyces aureocirculatus | reverse complement strand
GCCCTAGGTGTATTGATCACGGACGTTGTTGACACGGTTGGGTCTTGAACATGGCGAAGGCCCCCGTGTGTGGTGGAGGTGTCGAATCTTCACCGCACGGAGGCCTTCGTGTCCCACCGTAATGCCCGACTGACCGTCTTCGGGAGACGACTGCTGGTCGAACGTGTCGTATCGGGCCGTCCGGTCGCTCATGTCGCGGCCGAGACGGGCATCTCCCGGGCCACGGCCCACAAGTGGATCCGTCGTTGGCGAGCCGAGGGACAGGCCGGGCTGCACGACCGTTCCAGCCGCCCGCACTCGACACCGCACCGGACTCCGCCGGCGATCGAGGCCCGGGTCTGCGACCTGCGCCGGGACCGCAAACTCGGGCCCGCCCGGATCGGTCCGATCCTGGGCCTGCCCGCCTCGACCGTCCACCGCATCCTCACCCGCCACCACCTGCACCGGCTCACATGGCTGGACCGGCCGACCGGCACGGTGATCCGCCGATACGAACGCGACCGGCCCGGCGAGCTGATCCACGTGGACGTGAAGAAACTCGGCCGGATCCCCGACGGCGGCGGCCACAAGACCAACGGCCGCGAGGCAGGCCGGCCGATCCGCGGCATGGGCTTCGACTACGTGCACTCCGCCGTCGACGACCACTCCCGCCTCGCCTACAGCGAGATCCACAGCGACGAGAAGGTCGCGACCTGCGCAGGCTTCCTGACCCGCGCGGCCGCGTTCTTCCACAGCCACGGCATCGACCACGTCGAGCGGGTCTTGACCGACAACGCCTGGGCCTATCGCAAGGGCCTGGCCTGGAAAAACGTCCTCGCCGAGCTCGGTGCGGCCGGAAAGCTGACCCGTGCCTACCGGCCGCAGACCAACGGCAAGGTCGAACGCTTCAACCGCACCCTGCTCGACGAATGGGCCTACCTGAAGCCCTACAACTCAAACAACGAGCGGACCGAGGCCCTGGCAGACTTCCTGCACACCTACAACCACCACCGCTGCCACACCGCACTCGGCGGCAAACCGCCCATCAGCCGTGTGAACAACCCTGCGGGTCAATACACCTAGG
>NZ_JOAP01000134.1 GCF_000720475.1 Streptomyces aureocirculatus | reverse complement strand
TGTGCTGTGTGCTGTGTGCTGTGTGCTGTGTGCTGTCTGGTGTTTGGTGTTTGGTGTTTGGTGTGGCTGTGTTGTGGGTGCTTGGTGTGGTGTGGTCGTGGCGTCCCTCGTGCGCCGCGGCCGGTGGGTGTTTGCCGTGCCGTGTGCTGTGGCCGGTGGCCGGTGGTCTGTGGTTTGTGGTGGCGGGTTAGGGGGCGTGTGTGGTGGGTGTGGGGTTGGGGTTGGTGGTGGGTGTGGGTGGGGTGATGCAGTGGGTGTTGTCGGTGAGGCAGTCGGGGTGGGTGCAGTGGGGGTTGGTGGTGTGGTGGTGGGTGGTGTGGGGTTGGGTGGTGGTGTTGGTGTGTAGGTAGTGGCGGTGGTAGTTGCCGTTGCCGTTCCCGTTGCCGTTCCCGTTCCCGTTGTTGTTCTTGTTGTTGTTTCTGTTGTTGTTCTGTCGGGTGTTCTCGGTGCCGGTGCCGGTGCCGGCACCGGTGCTGCCTCTGGTGTCGGTGTCGGTGCTGCCGTCGGTGCTGGTGCCTGTGCTGGTGTGGGTGTTGGTGTCGTTGCTGCTGGTGTGGGTGCTGTTGCTGTGGTCGTGGCCGGTGCCGTCGTTGCCGCTGGCGTTGGCGTTGGTGGTGTGGGTGTTGGGGTGGGTGTGGGTGGTGTGGGTGGGGATGTGGTGGGTGTAGTTGGGGTGGGTGAGGGGGATGTGGGTTTGGTATTGGGGTGGGGTGTGGAGGGCTTGGGTGAGTGTTTTGAGGTGGGGGGTGAGGGTGTTGAGGGTGTTGGTGAGGGCGGTGGGGAGGGTTTGGGTTTGGGTGTGGGTGAGTTGGTTGTGGGTGAGGAGGGTGGTGGTGTGGGGGGTGAGTTGGGTGTAGGTGTAGAGGCGGTAGAGGGTGGTGAGGAGGTGTTTGGTGGGGGGGTGGGTGGTGTTGTTGATGGTGGTGAGGAAGGCGTCGGCGGCGAGGCGGTGGGTGTGGGTGTGGGCCATGTCGAGGGCGTGGGTGCTGGCGTGGTTCCAGCGGTTGAGGGGGTTGCCGGGGGGTGCGTTTCGTAGGGCGGTGCGGGCGTTGTGTTGGTGGATGGTTTCGAGTGTGAGGAGGAGGTTGCGGAGGTGGTGGGGGTCGGTGATTTGTTGG
>NZ_JOAP01000133.1 GCF_000720475.1 Streptomyces aureocirculatus | reverse complement strand
CGGGTGTCGCTTTTCGTGGTCAGGTGCGGGGAGAAGTTGTCCAGCACGATCGCGATACGAATCCGGGGCGGGTGGAGGCTGCGCAGGTAACGGCAGAACGATCGTGGCCATGTGGTTCCTCCGTGCGGTGTGCTGCTGGCGGCTCCCACGGGCGACCTCGCTGTCGATTCCCTACGAAGCGATCATTTGTAATTCCTAAGCAGATGAGGCTGCAGCCCAACGAGACGAAGGCGTCGTGTAGTTCAAGGCGCCGCTCCCAACGCACGGCCATACGCTTGAACTGGTGGAGCAGGGCGAAGGTTTGCTCGACGACGTAGCGGAGCTTGCCCAGGCCCTTGGTGTTCGGGGCGCCCTCGCGGGAGATCACCGGCATGATCCGGCGTTTGCACAGTTCACGGCGGACGGCCCATGGAGTCGTACGCCTTGTCGCCCAGTGCGGAGTCGGGGCGCCGGCGAGGATGGCCCGGACGCCCGGCCACCGGCGGGATGCCGTCGACCAGGGCAAGGGTTTGCGTGATGTCGTTGACATTTGCCGCGGGGGTGATGACGTGGAGCGGAGTGCCCTTCCCATCGCAGATCAGGTGGTGTTTGCTACCTGTCTTGCGCCGGTCGACCGGCGACGGGCCGGTCGCGGCTCCCCTTTTTTCGCGCGGATGTGGGAGCCGTCCACGCACGCGCGGGACCAGTCGAGTTCGCCGACCGCGTTCAGCTTCGCGAGCAGGAGACGGTGTAACTGGTCGAAGACCCCGGCCTGTTGTCAGCGGTCCAGGCGCCGCCAGCAGGTCTGCCCTGAACTGAACCCCAGCTCCAGCGGCAAGAGTTGCCAGGCGATGTTCTGGTGCAGGACGTACAGGATGCCCTGCAGGCACAACCGGTCCGGCACCGGTTTCGGCCCCGGCGACCGCTCGGGCCAGGGCGGCAACAACGGTTCGATCACTGCCCACAAGGCGTCGTCCACGACCCACGGCCGAGTCGTCAGACCTACCCGAACGGTCAGATCGCCACAACAGTCACGCCCGGCCAGGGCCATTCAAGATCTTGTCACGAGCTCTTAGAACTCCTATCGCAATGACTTCAGGCGCCGCCAGCAGATGAGTGCGCATGCGAGGGTGAGGAAGGCTTCGTGGATGTCGTCGCGGATTTCCCAGC
>NZ_JOAP01000132.1 GCF_000720475.1 Streptomyces aureocirculatus | reverse complement strand
GGGCGTACTCCTTGAGTGAGGGTGTCGGCCGTCGCATGACACGGTCCGCACGCATCCGTCCCAGCACCTCGACGGGCAGGCCGTCCAGGAGGTAGGCCATGCGTGGAGCGTCGTAGCCAGCGTCGAAGACGACCAGGATGTCGTTGTCACCGACTTCCCACTGCCCCTGGGTGATCAGGTCGGTGACAACGCGGCGGACCTGGGCTGCAGTGACTTCGGCGACATCGTCGTCGGGGCCGAGGCGGACCGCGTCCAGCAGCTCGCACCACGACGTGCGGCCGGTCTCCAGCGCGGCGACGAATGAGTACGGCCAGCCGGGAATGAACTGGTCGCTGGGGCGCCCCGAGCGGCCGTACACATGACAAAACAGCCGGTCCGCACTGCATGGCGCGTCCGGGCGCAGCCAGTTGCTCACGTCGACCGCCAGGACCAGGCGCCCGTCGGCGGCCTTGGGCTGCGGCAGCATCGCCAGCGCCCTGCGCAGCCCGTCCCCATCGATATGCCCGCAGTTCAGCGCGTCGTACAACGCGCCGTGCCCACGCCGGTGTTCGGCCAGCAGCGTCAGGTCGACCGGCGAGGTCACCGGGCCACTGTCGCAGAGCATCGCGTCGCAGATCTCGAACAGGGTGTCACCGCGCCGAGTCAGACATGCGTAGAAGTCCTCCCGAAAGTGGGACGTGAAGTCGAATGCCTCGTGCCGGGCATTGTGGTGCAGCAGACTCACCTCTGCGGCCTTCGTATGAGTGCGGTTCTGTGACGGAACGCATGCTCATGCGGGGGCCGTCCGCCTGTCCGGCGAAAGCCCGTCTGAGTAATCAAGTTCGGGACACCGTTCGAGGCTGCATCGCGTGACGAGAGCTCAGCTTCTGGGCGTCTCGTCGATGGCGGGCATCGGCTTCCCGCCCGGATGCCACCTGTTGAGGAAGCTGGCCTGCCTGCCTAGGTCGACGAGTTCGATCCGGGCACCGATGCTGTCCATCCGGTGATAGGCGAACGGCCGGCCATAGGGGCAACCGGAGAAGTCCACGGGCATGCCCTCTTCTTCCAGACGCTGGGAACCGTGCTGCACATCGCTGGTCCAGAAGCCGATGTGATCGAACCTGGCTCCCTTGGGCGCGTCCCAGGGGCTGTCAGAGGGCCCTTCAATGAGCTCGATGAAGGGCGGCCCGCCTGCGGTGAAGACGATGCGGAAGTCCCACTCACCGAGCCGGTCGGACACCGGCTCACTCCACTCGACCCCGGCTGCATACCGAAGGTCCTGCATCGCCTGCTCGATATCCGGGACCACGAAGCACACATGGTAGAAGGCAGTCATTCACCCATGATCGAGCACGTCACCCCAGA
>NZ_JOAP01000130.1 GCF_000720475.1 Streptomyces aureocirculatus | reverse complement strand
AGAACGCACCACCACCGCAGCACGCTCCACCCCAGCCACACCCGCCAGAGCAGCCTCGACCTCACCCAACTCCACCCGGAACCCACGAATCTTCACCTGGTCGTCGGCACGGCCCACGTACTCAAGCTCGCCGTCGCGGTTCCATCGCACGAGGTCACCGGTGCGGTACATCCGCGCTCCTTCGGTGCCGTACGGGCACGCCACGAACCGTGACGCGGTGAGGCCGGGGCGGTTCACGTATCCCAGGCCGACGCTGCGGCCCGCGACATACAGTTCGCCGACCACACCGATGGGCACCCGCCGCAGCCCTGAGTCCAGGACGAACAGCGCGTCGCCGGGGACCGGGGAACCGATGGGGGCGCCCTCGCCGGGCCGCATGGGGCCGCTCATGGACGCGTAGAAGGTCTCGGTCTCCCCATAGCCGTTGATCATGTTCCGGCCCGGGGCCCAGCGTTCGACGAGTTCGGCGGAGCACGCCTCGCCACCCACGAAGACGGTGTGTACGCCTTCGAGGCCTTCGGGCGACAGCATGTCGAGTGCCGAGGGGGTCTGGTTGACCGTGGTGACGTGTTCGTCGACGAGCAGTCGGTGGAAGTCGGTGGCGGAGTGGACGGCGTCCTCGGGGACGACGACCAGGCGCCCGCCGTGCAGCAGCGCACCCCACATCTCCCACACCGACACGTCGAACGCGTACGAGTGGAACAGGGTCCACACCTGGTCGGGGGTGGGGCGGAACGCCCGGTCGGACGGGGCGTACATCTGCGTCACGTTCGCCTGGGTGATGCCGACGCCCTTGGGGACGCCCGTCGTTCCGGAGGTGTACGTGATGTAGGCGAGGCAGTTGGCGTCCGGCAGCGGCAGTGCCTCAGCCGTCTGCGCGGCGAGGTCGGGATGGTCGACGTCCAGTACGGCGACGCCGGAGCCGTCGACGCGCGCGGCCGACTGGGCGGTGGTCACGACCGCGACCGGTGCGGCGTCGCCGAGAACGAATTTGACGCGTTCGTCCGGGTGGTTCACGTCGAGGGGCAGATATGTGGCACCGAGCTTCAGGGTCGCCAGGATCGCGATGACGGTGTGTTCCGAGCGTGGCAGCAGCAGCGCGACCACATCGCCGGTGACCACTCCGCGATCGGCCAGCAGATGGGCGAGCCTGGTCGACGTCTCATCCAGCTCCCGGTACGTCCACGACCGTCCCTCGAAGACCATCGCCACCGCGTCCGGGCGCCGGCGTACCTGTGCGGAGAACAGTTCAGGTATCGACGGGTCGGCGGCCGGTTCGAGCAGCACCGACCGCTGGCCGAGTGTGTCGAGGCGGTCGCGCTCCTCCTCGTCCAGGAGGTCGAGCGAGAGGACGGGGCGGTCCGCGTCGGCGGCCACCACGCCGAGCAGCCGCTGCCAGCGTTCCACGACGCGTGCCACGGTCCCGGCGTCGAAGACGTCCGTGCGGTACTCGACGACCCCGGCGATGCCCGCGGATTCACCGGATTCGGTGAAACGCTCGTGGAGGCTGAACGTCAGGTCCATGCGGGCGGTGAGGGTGTCCGCGCGGAGCGGTGTGATGTCGAGACCAGGCCCGCCGTCGGCACACCGAACGCCACATCCTCGGTACCGCTCAACCGCGACAACAACACCGACAACGCCGCCGACATCACCATGAACGTCGTCGCGTCATGCTCCCGCGCGACCCGCCGCACCAACTCCTGCAACTCCGCCGGCCACTCGACCACGACCTGCCCGCCCTGGTGGTCGGCGACCGCCGGGTAGGGCCGGTCCGTCGGGAGTTCAAGCAGCCCCTCGTAGTCGGCGAGTTCGTGTTCCCAGTACTGGATCTGTCGGCCAAGCACGCTGTAGGTGTCGGCTTCGTCGCCGAGGAGTTCGTTCTGCCAGAGCGTGTAGTCGGCGTACTGGACGGGCAACGGCTGCCAGCCGGGGGCGTCACCCGCGCTGCGCGCCCGGTACGCGGTGAGGAGGTCGCCCACCAGTGGTGCCAGCGAGGATCCGTCGCCCGCGATGTGGTGCATGACGAGTACGAGCCGGTGGTCGGTGGGGGTGACTGTGAAGAGCCGCGCCCTGAAGGGGGTTTCAGCGGCCAGGTCGAAGGCGTGGCGTACCACCTTTCCAATGGCGTCGTCGAGCTGTTGTTCCGTCCACCGGGTGGGGTCGGTGGCGTCGACGACCTCCCAGCCCAAGTTCGCTTCGGTGAGATCCAGGACGCGCTGTTCCGGCACACCGTCGACGGCCGGGAACACCGTCCGCAAGCTCTCGTGCCGTTCCACTACGTCCGCGACGGCCGCACCCAACGCCGCTGAGCGAACGACAACGGCAACCGTTCGGGACGCACCACCGGCACCCACCCGGCACCCTCGCCCGGACTGGCCGTGCCGCTCACGACGCGGGCAAGGCCCGCCACCGACGACGCCTCCCACAGTGTGCGTACACCGATCTCGGAGCCGAGGGACTCGCGGATCGCGGCGACCACGCGCATCGCCGACAGTGAGTTACCGCCCAGATCGAAGAAGGAGTCGTCCACCCCCACCCGCGGCACATCAAGCACCCTCGCGAAGATCCCCGCAAGGACCTCCTCCACCGGCGAC
>NZ_JOAP01000129.1 GCF_000720475.1 Streptomyces aureocirculatus | reverse complement strand
TTGACTCTGTCGGTGATCTTGATACCGGCGCAGTCAAGTGCCCAGGGTTCGCCAGGACTTCAGGCGAGGGATCTCGCGTTGGTCGAGGTAGTTCTGGAAGGCAGTCGGCTGGCGGGGTGTGGGGGCTTTCTCAGCCGGTGGCAGTCCGCTGAGGCGCTCGATGTTCACGGCGATGGCTGTCAGGACGTGCTGGACGTGGACCTTTCCATGTCCTCGGTAGCGGCAGCGCCGCATGCCGTGTCCGTGGGCGAACTCGTTGACCGTGCCCTCCACTCCGGAGCGGACCGCGTAGCGGGCCTTCCACTCGGGCGTCTGCTGCTCGGCACGGACGCGGAGTTGCAGGTCACGGAGCTCTCGGGGAGGGAAGCCCACGGTGCGGGCGTCGTCGGCGGTGCTGGTGCACTGGGTGCGGGCCGGGCAGGGGCGGCACTGGCTCTTTGTGAACCTGGCCACGATCAGCGGGGCGGCGGTGGGCGAGGAGGTCGGGTAGGGGCCGTGCCAGCCCGCGCTGACCTGTCCTTGGGGGCAGGTCACCTGCTGACGGTCGAAGTCGATATGGAAGTCGTCCCGGGCGAAGCCCTCGCCTCGGCGGTGCTGGCGGGTGGGGTTGCTCTTCAGCGGACCGGAGACGGTGACCTGGTGTTCACGGGCGGCCTGTTCCAGGTGGGGCAGAGAGGTGTAGCCGGCGTCGACCAGGTGCTCGGCGGGCAGCAGGCCGCGGCGGGCGAGGCGTGTGTGGACGCCAGGCAGGACCTGACTGTCGTGGGTGGTGGCTGCAGTGGTGGCGACATCCGTGATCACGTTGGGACCGTCGGCAGCACAGGTCTCGGTCAGATGGGCGGCGAACCCCTTCCATCTGATGATGTGCCCGTGTCGGGTGTAGCGGGCCGAGGTGTCGTATGGAGAGACGATCGCCCTTGACGACGGTGGCAGACCCGCCCCGCCCTCCTTCTCGGCGGTGCGCCAGCGCAGTTGTCCCGCGGCATCACGGTGATAGTTCTGCACCATGATCTGCCGCAGAGCCTGGATACGAGGACCGGCCATGCGGTCCGCTCCGAAGCGGTGGAGGTGTTCCAGAAGTCGGACGGCATCGTTTCCGGTGGCAAAAATCCTGGTCACGGGCTTGGTGGGGTTCTTCCCCAGGCGAACCGGCCGGCCGTAACGCAGCCCCCAGCCTTCGTCGACCAGTCCGTCCAGCAGATGAGGAGAGATACCTGAGACCTCTTCGAGCGCGGCGCGGACCGCCTCGGTGACCAGCTCCAGACGGGTCAGGTCCCGCACCGCGGCCAGGACGTGCGTGGAATCGGTGCGCTGGGTGGTGCGCTCGCGGGCGAGACCGGCCTCCTTCAGGCGCGCGAGTGCGAGGTCGAGGAGGCGGTCGGCACGACCGTCCTCGGCAAGACGATCACGGAAGTCGCCCAGCACGCTGTGGTGGAATCCGGGGTCGTCCAGCTCCATGGCCATGGCGTACTTGAAGTCGATGCGGCAGCGGACCGCCTCGGCGGCCTGCCTGTCCGACAGACCGAGCAGGAACTGCAGCACACACACGGTGGCCAGTTGAGCGGGCGACAGACCCGGACGCCCGTCCCGCGGGTACCAGTCGGCGAAGTCCTCGTCGCTCCACAGCCCATCAAGGCGATCACGCACCCATATCGCCGTCGTGCCACCCGGGTTGCTCGCCCGCGCGACCTGCGCAGTCAGAGACGGGACCTGCTCACCGGAACGGGGACGAAGGGACAACGAGCACCTCGACAGCTGTATCGGTCGGCGGAACCACACGAGCATGCCCGTCGATCTTGCTGCCGCACCGGGAAACTCCAAGATTCCCGACAGAGTCAAGCT
>NZ_JOAP01000128.1 GCF_000720475.1 Streptomyces aureocirculatus | reverse complement strand
CGGGTGTCGCTTTTCGTGGTCAGGTGCGGGGAGAAGTTGTCCAGCACGATCGCGATACGAATCCGGGGCGGGTGGAGGCTGCGCAGGTAACGGCAGAACTCCAGAAACCTCGTGCGGGTCTTCTGCGGCTTGATGTGTCCGTAGAGCTGGTCCTTGCCCAGGTCGTAGGCGGCGGACAAGGTGGCGTACTCCGCGCGGGCGGGTGTAGGTCGCCCGGCGCCGCGGCCTGGGCTCACGGTCGGGGTCCTTGCTCCTGCCGCCGCGCTCGGCCCACTCCCGACCCGGGTGGGGCTGGAGGTTGAGCGGGCCGAACTCGTCCAGGCAGAAGACAACGTCGGTCTCGCCGTCCTTAGTACTGCAACGGTGCTTGCCGTGACTGTTGGGCAGCTCGGTCGTTGGTGTGGTCATGGGTGGGGACCTTGCTGATGTCAGGTTGTGGGCGGGTGAACTCGAGGCGGTGTATGAGCGGTTCGTGCACCGGTTCAACCGGGAGGAGCCGCGTCAGTCAGCGCTTGCCTATATGCGGGGGCTGGTAGCTCCGTTGGAGCGGAAGAACGGCTGGACGCTGGCGGAGGAGGCCGGGCACGCGGGGCCCGATCGCATCCACCGGCTGCTGAACCGGATCGAGTGGGACGCTGATGACGTCCTGGACGACGTGCGCGATTACGTCGTCGAACACCTCGGAGACCGGGATGCCGTCCTGATCGTCGACGACACAGGATTCCTGAAGAAGGGCATCCGTTCGGCCGGTGTCCAGCGGCAGTACTCCGGCACCGCGGGACGCACGGAAAACTCCCAGATCGGGGTTTTTCTCGCCTATGCGACTGGCCGCGGACGCACGCTGATCGACCGCAGGCTGTATCTGCCCACGTCCTGGACGGATGACCGCGAGCGATGCCGGCGGGCGGGCATCGAGGACAGTGTCGCCTTCGAGACGAAGGTGGCGATGGCCAAAGCGATGGTCCGCAAGGCCATCGCCGACCAGATTCCGTTCCGGTGGGTGACGGCGGACGCCGCCTACGGCTTCAGCAAAGGCTGGCGGTTCGAGCTGGAGCAGGCTGATGTCTTCCACGTCATGGCCACTACCCGCCACGACACCGTCGTCACCCGCTGGGCCATCGACCATCCCGTCCACGACCTGTTCCCCGGCCTGCCGCGGCAGAAGTGGAAACGCCGTTCCTGCGGCGCGGGAGCCCACGGCCGGCGGGTCTACGACTGGGCCCGCATCGAGGTCCGGCCCTTCCACCGCGAGGACCGCCGGCACTGGGTTCTCGCCCGCCGCAGCGTCAGCAGACCCGAAGAGATCTCCTACTACATCGCCTACTGCCCCGCCAACACCACCCTGGATGAGCTGATCCGCATCGCGGGCAGCCGATGGGCCGTGGAGGAATGCTTCCAGACCGCCAAGCAGGAGTGCGGCCTGGACGACTACCAGGTCCGCCGCTATCCCGGCTGGCACCGCCACATGACCCTGGCCATGGCCGCCCACGCCTGCCTGACCGTCCTGCGAGCCCGCCATCTGGACGCGGACAAAGCAGAAACGGATCCTCCCGGCTCATCCACCTCAGCCTCGCCGAAATCAGACGCCTGATCACCCGGCTCACCACACGCCGTCCCACCCCGGTCGACCACATCCTGCACTGGTCGACATGGCGCCGCAGACGGCAGTATCAAGCTCGGCTCAGTCACTACAAGCGCCGTGGACACAGCCCCTGAAAACTGCCCAGCACTCAGAACAAGCACCGTTGCAGCACTAGAGATCGTCTTCAAAGGTCAGATCCAGAGCAGGATTGAGGCGATGGTGATGGCGGCTTGGTAGGACTCACGGGTCTTGTCATAGCGAGTGGCCAGG
>NZ_JOAP01000127.1 GCF_000720475.1 Streptomyces aureocirculatus | reverse complement strand
CGGTGGATCCGGGCTCAGTACGACCCGCCTCGCCCTGAGGGGAGTTGCACTCAGATGGAGTCGCAGAGACGGTGGGGGTCAGGTGCGCCGCAGCACACGTACCTCGCCACGCGAGGGGACCGCGACGTGACCTGCCGGCCGCACCGCGTCGGCTGCGTAAACGCCAGCTTGCTCCGCCTCAGCGATGCGCCCTGCTGCGCGAGGTGGGCAGGCGCCATGTGGTCCGAGGAGCGTCCGTTACGGCCGTGGAGCAGGCAGAACAGCCGCTCCGGTGAGCACGCGGCGTCCGAGCGCAGCCACGGCGAGATGTCCACCGTGAGCACGATCCGCCCGTCGAACCGAGGAAACGACAGGAAAATTAGCAGGTCACGCAGGGACTCGTGTCGAGCGAGCCGGCCATGGTTCAGGCCGCCGTACTGCGAGCCGTAGCCGCGCTGGAAGGCAGTCCAAAACAGGGACAGTTCCGCGAGCGCCTACCGCCCGTCGATCTGCGGCAGCACATTCATTCCCCGGTCTTCCTGGTTGAACTCTGTTATGCAGTAGTAGAGTTCAGTATCGCGAGGAAGGCCCCCCAAGCCCGGCGCCTACTGAAATCCGTCTCAAGTTCGGGGCCTGTTCGAGCCCCGGAAAATGGACAGTGGGACCAAGGGCGGGTGATGGAGGAGGTCAAAATCAGGTCTGCGAGTGGTCTCCGGTGGTGCCGTCGAGGAGTTCACGCACGATGTCCATATGACCCGCGTGCCGGGTGGTGTCCTCAAGCATATGGATGAGGGCCCAGCGCAAGGACACCCTGTTGCCGTTCCAGGCAGTGCCCAGTCGTCGAGGTCCAGCTCGGTGATCGTCGCGTCCGCGGCTGCCCGAGCCCGTCCGTAGAACTCCATGATCTGGTCGGTGCCCACACTGCCAGCCCCCGACAAGGAGCTTGGGTTCCTGGAGTAGCTCCGGCGCAGGCCGCCGTCACATTGCCCAGGGCCAGCCCTCTCCGGGGTCATGGCGTGCTGTGCGTCAGGGTCTGCGGGGACGACTTGCGGGTTGTTCTGGTCGGTCCAGTCGACGGTGTAGCTGTGGGGCTCCTGCTGCGCGGACATGTAGTCGATCCTCCTTGGCGGGAAGTGCGCGATGCCGGTGCGACTCAACTGGGGCTGCGCGTCGGCGGGGTGGATTCCAGGGTGCGGTCGATGGTGGTGCGGGCGATGCCGGTGGTGCGGTGGATGTCAGCCTTGCTGATGCCGCACTGAACCGCCCAGTGAATCAGGGTGTCACGCTGCGAGGTGTCAAGATCCTGTTTCCAGCGCTGCGCCAGGAGCGGGAAGATGCGCTCGTTCCAGGAGCGGACGGCCCCCGGGAGGCGGGGACGCCACGGCAGTTCCCACAGCGCCGACAGCGGCGGGAGGCTCTGGTCCACAGGTGGCAGTGTGGCGAGCGCGGCTTCGGCGGCCGCGGCCCGCTCCCGGCTGAGGCGCGCCAGGATCGCCACGCCGAGGCCGGCGCCTTCCCTGTCTGCCGGGTCGTCGTTGCTGGCGAACGTGTCCCGGATCTTCCGCGCCCACGCCCCCTTGTCGTAGACCGTTTGCAGTTCCTCACTGGCATCCCGGTAGACCTGCACGTATCCGCGGTCCTCCAGGAGCTCCCGCAGCGCCTTTTGCCTGTCGTCCAGGCGCCAGGTACGGGCCAGGTGGGCGAGGGGTCGCGCCCACGGGGTGATCTCGGCGATCGCCGCAGCCTGTCGCTGCGGTTGCGCGTCGCGGCTGTCGATCACTTCGGCGACTGCCACCGCCTCGCCGCCGTCCAGGAGGTACACGCGCGCGCCCCCGTCCACGGTCCATCGGGACGGCCCCGCCGGGGTGTGGATCT
>NZ_JOAP01000126.1 GCF_000720475.1 Streptomyces aureocirculatus | reverse complement strand
TGCGGCGGCCCGGCGCCCTTCGCCTTCAGCAATCGCGATCGGCTGCTTCGCGTTGAGCGTCACCATCGAGGCGGTGCAGCTGGCGATGAACGCCGGCAGGGTTGTCGACGTCGACGACGTCATCTTCAACACCGGCGGCGGCCTGGTCGGCAGTCTGCTGGCCGTCTCGGCCTGGACGGTGCTGACGGGACAGGGGCGGGCGCGCATGAGTCCGGGTCCTGTCAGCTTTCCGCCTCGCCGACGGCTTGTTGCGCGTGGGGAGTGTGGCGCTGCGCGCGAGCAGGGCGAGCCGGGAACCGGCTGGGCCCTATCGTCTGCGGCGCAGGTGCAGCCAGACGCGGGCGGCCAATAGGCCGCGGACCACGACGCCGACGGTGATCTGCAACCAACGGGGAAGGCTCGCGCCGGGGAGATAGAGCGCGCTCGGGATCATGGGCGCCACTCCTCGCGGTAGCCGACGGAGCCTTTGAGCTCCCAGGCCAGTAGCCGGAGCTGCTGGCCAGCGATCCGTCCGGTCGGGCTGGCAGTTCCCAAATAGGGGACCACGGTGTCCTCGAAGAAGCGGACGCGAGTCTCCGCGGCGTTGAGCTTGTCCTACCTTCCAAGCGTGGGTCAGAGCTGGTCATTCGTAAGATCGGCGGGCCCGGGGGTTCTGGGTATGGCTGTGAGCTTGTCGCCGTTCGATGGCTCAAAAAACTTGGCCGCCCGGAGCCCCGCGACGACTCGACCGCTAATTGGGATACGCGACTCGATCGCTGTGCAGGACAACGTCGGCGAGGTCGTCTGCGGGATCGACGTGCAACGACGAGCTGGCGGAGGTGACCGTGCCCCAGATTTGGGCCGGAGTGGACATCGGCAAGGAACACCACCACTGCGTGGTGGTCGACGAGCGCGGCGAACGCCTCCTTTCACGCCGAGTCTTCAACGACGAACCGGCCCTGCTGGAGCTGATCGCAGATGTACTCGCGCTCTCCGAGGATGCCCTATGGGCGGTGGACATCAACCACGGTGGGGCCGCCCTGCTCATCGGTCTCCTGCTCAGCCACGACCAGCCGATGGTCTACATCACCGGCCTGGCCGTGCACCAGGCGTCGGCCGCCTACCGTGGCCAGGGCAAGACAGACGAGAAGGACGCGTTCGTCATCGCCGACCAGGCACGCATGCGTCAGGACCTCGGCCTCCTGCGGCCCGGCGACGAGATAGCCGTCGACCTGCGAACTCTCACCGCCCGCCGCCTCGACCTGGTCAACGACCGCACCCGTCAGACCAACCGGCTGCGGGCCCAACTACTGGAGTTTTTCCCGGCGTTGGAGCGGGCACTGAACCTGAGTAAGAAGGGTCCGGTCATGCTGTTGACCGGCTACCAGACGTCGGCGGCGATCCGCCGCAGCGGGGCCAGGCGCATCGGAACCTGGCTGAAGAACCGCAAGGTGAAGAACGCCGCCATGCTCGCTGAGACTGCTGTCGAGGCGGCCAGGTCCCAGCACACCGCCCTGCCGGGAGAGACTCTCGCGGCCGCCATGGTCGCCCGCATCGCCAAGGGCGTGCTGACCCTCGACCAGGAGATCGCCGAACTCGACGCGCTCATCGAAGCCCGGTTCAACGAGCACCAACACGCGACGGTGATCCGCAGCCTGCCCGGCATGGGCACCCTCCTCGGCGCCGAGTTCATCGCTGCCACCAGTGGCGATCTGGAGGCTTTCGGCACGGCCGACCGCATGGCGTCCTTCGCCGGCCTCTCACCAGTGCCGCGGGACTCCGGCCGCGTCATCGGCAACATGCGCCGCCCACGCCGCTACCACCGCGGCCTGCTCCGGGCCTTCTACCTCTCGCGATGGCCAGCCTGAGAACCTGCGCCGCCTCCCAGACCTACTACGGGCGCAAGCGGAACGAGGGCAAGGGGCACAAGCAGGCCCTGCTCGCTCTGGCCCGTCGACGAGCCAACGTCTTATGGGCCATGATCCGCGACGGAGAGTGTTACGAGGTCCTACCAACCGTCACGACGGCAACTTGACATCGTCATTGGGAAGTTCTTTAAGCTCTGGGCTTCTGGGGTGACGTGCTCGATCATGGGTGAATGACTGCCTTCTACCATGTGTGCTTCGTGGTCCCGGATATCGAGCAGGCGATG
Source organism: Streptomyces aureocirculatus (assembly GCF_000720475.1). GTDB lineage: Bacteria > Actinomycetota > Actinomycetes > Streptomycetales > Streptomycetaceae > Streptomyces > Streptomyces aureocirculatus. Next base: position 16 of record NZ_JOAP01000126.1, on the reverse strand, counting down.
CAGGACCTTCGGTATG
>NZ_JOAP01000125.1 GCF_000720475.1 Streptomyces aureocirculatus | reverse complement strand
CAGGTCAACTTGAGAATGCTCAGACGGACGTTGGCCCTGGAAATGGCCTACCGTCCCGGCGGTGTGCTGGCCTCCAAGATTCACCTAAAACATGTCGCTGTCGCGACGACAGAGGGGTATGCCTCGCGCCCCGGCGGGGCCCAGGCCGAGCTGTTGGCCGAGGTCAACAAGCACGAGAGCGACCGCAACCTGGACCTGGTCCTGGCTGAGGTCCGCAATTACCAAGAAGGCATTCTGCCCGCCGGGCCCGGCGCCCGGAGCCTCACCGAGTTCTTCTCCAGCATCGACGAGAAACTCGAACCGACAGCAGCATCGGCACCCAAAATCCAGCGCAGTGACCGGGATGTGCTGAACCTGCTGACCAAGCGCGCCAAGACCCTGTACATCGGCCCGGCCAACTACTGCTGGTTCACCGATTCGTCCCGGGCGCTCTGCCTCAAACTCGCCGGCACCCCCACCGCCGACCGCCCGCTGGTCGGGATGTGTGACTCCGCCCGCTGCCCGCAAGCCACCCACCACCCCTGCCACCGGCCCGTCTGGGCCGAGCACGCCGAACGGACGAAGACGTTCCTCGGCCACCTGGGCAAGACGCGCAAGACTGAACATGCCCGCCTGCAGAACGACTATGACCGGGCGCTTCGGGTCGTCGCCGAGATCGACGAGGCCGCCCTCGACCAACTCGACGAGGACTCCGCATGAGGATCACCGCAGCACAACGGAACGAAAACGAGAACCGCATCCGGGCCGCCATGGACCGGCTCCTTCGCGGCGAGATCCCGCCCGGCGGCACCTGTGACATCAAGACCCTTGCCCGTGAAGCCGCAGTCGACCGGACCGCGTTCTACGGCACCCGCCCTTACTCCCACCTACGAGTTGAGTTCGAACGACGCCTGCACGCCATCCAAGAGGCTGGCGAGATCCCCGATCCCCGCGAAGCCCAGATCGCCCGGCTCAAGGCAGAAAACACCAAGCTTCGGGAACGGCTGGCCCAGTCGGAGCAGACGATTGCAGAGCTCACGGACTTCCGCAGCCAGGCCCTGGCCCGGCTCGCCGCCCAGCACGAGGAGATCATCCGGCTCCGCGACGCCGTCGTTGAGGCAAGCAGGGTGAGCCGTCTGCCCGCACCGCGAACCACCGTCATCGGGACATGCAGTTGATGCGGCGGGACTCCTGAACCGTTCGTTCTGACACCCGGTTGCTCAGCGGTGGTTGCCGAGACTCTGGTCGACAGGATGTACTGGAACGAAGCAGGACGATGAGCAATCTGGCCGTGGTTGCCTTGCTCAACACCTTGGACATCAGGGGTGTCTCCGGCATATCGGCCGTTCGAGGATCCGCCTGTGTCCCCCATCCCCATCTCCAGGGCTCCACTGGCTCGTTGCCTCCGCCGGAGGCCCAAACGGTGACCAATGGACCTGTCTCGACCTGCAAGAAAGGGTTCTCGGATCATGCGGCGGTACGTTCTCACTGGCACGCCGGGCGCGGGCAAGACATCAATCCTGCGGTGCCTGGACGAGCTTGGATACGGGGTTGTCGAGGAGGCGGCAACGGCAGTCATCGCACAAGCGCAGGCGCTGGGCGAGGACCAGCCATGGACACGGGCGTCCTTCATCGACGAGATCGTCGCTCTGCAGCGGCAGCGACAGTTGGAGGCCACCGGCTCTGTTCAGGTGTTCGACCGGTCACCGGTCTGCGCCCACGCCCTCGCCACCTACTTGGGGTGGCCGGTGTCTCCGGCGCTGGCCGCGGAGCTCGAACGGATCACCTCCGAAGGGGTCTACGAGCGGCAAGTGCTCTTCGTCCGCAATCTAGGGTTCTGCGAGCCGACCGCGGCCCGGCGGATCAGTTTCCAGGAACCACTGGCTTTCGAAAAGATCCACGAAGAGAGCTACCGCGCGTTCGGCTACAAGCTCATCGACATCCCTGCCGGCGACCTGGCTCACCGCGTCGCCACGGTGAGCTCAATGATCGCGCATGCCCTGCCTCAGACACCCACAGGGTGAGCCGCATCACAGCGACCCCCTCGGAATGCAACACGCCCGACGATATGCAGCGCGAACGGGTCCCAAACGACGCACCTGCTCAATCGCACACAGGCTCATCCGCACACGGCCTCTGCGGACACAAG
>NZ_JOAP01000124.1 GCF_000720475.1 Streptomyces aureocirculatus | reverse complement strand
AGGTCACTGGCGTCGGCCTCGGCTTGTCCGCTTCACTGTCGGTGTCCTGCAGGTACAGCGTCAGAATTCCACCGGCGGTGACAAGACCCACCCACGTTATACAGATCCACCGAGCTATCCGCTGCACCACCATCGCCCCTCTGGCCCGTTGCCCCTGCGTACGGTTCGGTGAACGAACCACGGCGTGCTGGCTCGCCCCACCAGTCTGCACCACCTGCCGTGTGGTGCAGGCGTGTTGCAGGTCTGCGGGTGTTGAGGCGGGGAGGCATCGGCAGGTACAAGGCAGGGCCTACGGGCTTCCGGGCTCCTGACGTACCGCACCTTATTGGAACGTCCGGTGACCTGTCGCTCACTTGGTCGTCGGCGGGACCTGTACGGAGCCAGCAGTATCGCGTTCCGGGCTCTTTCGGGCGATGAAGGAGGGCGTCGTGTTTCCACGAGCAATTGTCATCACCTGTGGATCAGTTGAGCTTCGGCGAGTTGATTGCGACGAGCTCGACCTCGAAGCCGTCGATGTTCTCCAGGTAGGCCGCGCAGTGCTGCTTGCCGCCGGCGTGCGGGTGTAGCTCGGGGAACATCAGACTCCAGCCGTGCTGGGCCGCGTCGACGGCCAGCTTCTCGACGGCAGTGGCGTCCTCGACGTGGAAGGCCAGGTGGTTCAGCCCGGGGCGGCGGCGGTCGTGCCGGTCGGCGGTGAGGGCCGGGGACTGTTCGAGGACGAGGTAGGTCGGACCGAGCAGCCAGCTGCGGCCGGTATCCCAGCTCTGCGAGACGGTGTAACCCAGCGTCTGAAGCAGCCAGCCGAGTGAGGCGAGGGCGCGGCCGAGGTCGGGCACCCAGATCTCGACGTGGTGCAGTGCCCCGTGCGTGGGCTGGTTCACGCGGCCACCGCCTCCTCGCGCTCGACCAGGACACCGTTCTCGAACCTGGCGCCAGAGCGGACCAGGGCGACGAGGTGGGCACCGGTGATCGCGCGCCAGCGGTCCTGGGCGGACTCGACCAGCTTGAACACCATCGCGAGGGCGGCGGCCGGACTTCCAGCACCGCGGGTGACCTTGGTCCGGAGCCTGACCGTGGAGAACGTCGACTCGATGGGGTTGGTGGTCCGCAGGTGGATCCAGTGCTCGGCCGGGTAGTCGTAGAACGCCAGCAGTTCCTTGGCGTCGTCGGTGTTCTTCGCGACGGCCTGGGGCCACTTCGCGCCGTAGGTCTTCGCGAATGCCTCGATTGCCTTCTCCGCGTGCGCTCGGTCCTCGGCGTTGTAGATCTCCTGCATGGCCTTCGTCGCTCCCGGCTGTGCGGACTTCGGCAGGGCGTTCGTGACGTTGCGGGTTTTGTGGACCCAGCACCTCTGGTGCCAGGCAGCGGGGAACACCTCGGCCAGGGCCTTCCACAGGCACATCGCGCCGTCGCCGACGACGAGTTCGGGGTCGCGCATGCCCCACCCGCGGCAGTCGCGCAGCAGGTCGGCCCAGGACTCGGTGGACTCGCGCAGCCCCTCGGCCAGTGCGATCAGTTCCTTAGTGCCGTCCAGCCGGACCCCGAGCAGCACCAGCACGCAGGAGTGGGCCTGCCCGAGCCGGACCTTCGGGTGCACACCGTCCGCCCACACGTAGACGAAGTCGCGGTCCGCCAGGTCGCACTGCTGGAAGGCGGCGTGGTCGTCGCTCCACTGCCTGGTCAGCCGGGTCACCGTGGCGGGTGACAGGCCGACCGTCGAGTCGAGGATCTGCTCCAGTGCAGGGACGAAGTCCCCGGAGGAGAGTCCGTACAGGTAGAGCAGTGGAAGGACTTCGGAGATCTTCGGGGACTTGCGGCACCACGGTGCGAGGATCTTGGAGGAGAACCGCTTGCGTTCGCCGGTGGCTTCGTCGATGCGGCGGTCGTTCACCCGGGGCGCCGCAACCTCGACCGGGCCAGCGGCGGTGGCCACCGTGCCGGGCCGGTGGCGGCCGTTGCGGACCACCAGGCGGTGCCCGCGCTTGTCCCGCTCGGGGGCCAACTCGGCTATGTACTGGTCGACTTCGTCCTCCAGCGCGGCGGCGAGCATCCGCCGGGCGCCCTCGCGGACGATCGCGTCGATCAAGGAGCCGGACTCGGTGGAACCATCGGTGGTCACTACGCTGAGCAAGGGCGTGCCTTCCCGACCCGCGCTGCGAACGCGGGCCTACTCGG
>NZ_JOAP01000123.1 GCF_000720475.1 Streptomyces aureocirculatus | reverse complement strand
CCGCGACAACACAGCCCACTCGGCATCCGAAAGCTCATGACGACGCACCACGACGAGCATGATCCCTCATCACTTGATCACCTTTGAAGACGACCCCTAAAGGGTGTTGCACAACGGCGATCACGTTCGGATCCGGCCACCAGCCACGAGGTCAACTGCCCGATTCTGTACCCGTTTTCGCTGGTCTGGTTGGCACCGCTAAACGGTCACGAAAGATCGCTCGGTCGTTGTGCGACGCCCTTTAGTACTGCAACGGTGCTTGTTCTGAGTGCTGGGCGGTTTTTACAGGATCCTCACCAACCGGCGCCTTGACCTGGTCGCCGACACCCGCACAATCAACCGACTCCGCGCCCAGCTCAATGGCATCTTTCCCGCCCTGGAACGTGCCCTGGACTTGAACAACACCGGGCCACTGATCTTGCTGTCGGGCTACCAGACCCCGGTTGCCATCCGCCGGATCGGCGCCAAGCGGCTGGCGACATGGCTGCGGAACCGCGACGTCACCCGTGCTGACCAGCTCACCGAGAAGGCCGTCGAGGCCGCTGATCGTCAGCACACCAGTCTTCCCGGGGAGAAGCTGGCCGCTCAGATGGTGCATACGCTGGCGAAGGAGGTGATGGGCCTCAACCAGGAGATCGGCGAGCTCGACAAGCTCATCGAGGCCCGGTTTCGCGACCACCATTCCTTCGAAGTGATCACCAGCATGCCCGGCCTGGGCGTCATCCCCGGCGCCGAGTTCCTGGCCGCCACCGGCGGTGACATGAGCCTCTTCGGCACCGCAGACCGCCTTGCCAGCTTCGGAGGAGTTGCCTCAGTCCCTCGTGACTCCGGCAAGGTCAGCGGCAATCTCCGGCGCCCCCAGCGATACAACCGCCGCCTCCAACGCGTCTTCTACACCTCAGCGATGTTCAGCATCCGCTACTGCGAGGATTCGCGACGGTTTTACGATCGCAAGCGGGCCGAGGGCAAGCGTCACACCCAAGCAGTCCTCGCCCTCGCCCTCGCCCGTCGCCGCGTCAACGTCCCCTGGGCCCTCCTGCGTGACGGACGGTGCTACCAGCCCGTGCCGCCCATCGCCCTGGCAGCTTGACAAACACCACTAGGAATCCGGGCGAAGTTCTACGAGTGCCTGAGCGGACGCGGGGACGCGTTGTTCGAGCTGGCCGACGCTTTGCTGTGCACGGAGGGGCCGGTGCGGACGCTGGTGGACCTCGCGTTGGCGCCCGAGCATCGCCGTGGCCACGGCGCTTTGTACGGCGGTCTGAACAACGGCCGCCTGGACGTGGCCCGGCTGCGCCGGACGCTCGCCGGGCTGCCGCTGCCAAAGGCGGCAGACGGGCGTCTGGTCCTGGCCGCGGACGTCTCGCCCTGGCTGCGGCCGGATGCTGCCACCGCCCCGGACCGCTCGTTCTGCCACACCTACGGCCGCTGCGAGGGCAAGCACCAGATGATCCCCGGGTGGCCGTACTCGGTCATCGCCGCGCTGGAGACGGGTCGCACGTCGTGGACCGCACCGCTGGACGCCATCCGTCTGGAGCCTGGCGCGGACATCGCTGCCGTCACCACCGCACAGATCCACGACCTCGTCGAACGACTGGTCGCCGCCGGACAGTGGACGGACGGCGATCCGTACGTCCTGATCGTGCTGGATGCGGGCTACGATGCCCCGCGCATCGCCCATCTCCTGGAAGGCCTGCCCGTCGAAATTCTCGGCCGGATGCGCTCCGACCGCGTCCTTCGCCGGCCTACCCCGTCCCGCGTCTATGACCCCAAGGGCGGCCGGCCGCCCAAGCACGGAGGAGAGTTCGTCTTCGGTGACCCGGATACTTGGGGGACCGAGCAGGCCGTGACCGTCACCGACACCCGCCTCTACGGAAAGGCGACCGCACGGGCCTGGGACCGACTGCACCCCAGGCTCACCAAACGAGCGGCCTGGCTCGACTACGACGGACCGCTGCCCCTCATCGAGGGCACCGTTATCCGCCTCCGCGTCGAGCACCTCCCCAGAGGTGGGGAGAACAAGCCGGTCTGGCTGTGGTGGTCCAGGACCGATGCCACCACGGCGGACATCGACCGCTGCTGGCAGTCCTTCCTGAAGGGCACCAAGCCACGGCGCACAGGGAAAGAAGGCGTTTCCGCCGACGGATAGGGTCCCTGCATGCAGACGGGTGGGTTACTCGGCTCCGGCCGCAGCGCGGACGTGTTCGCCATCGATGATCACTGGGTCCTTCGCCGATACCGCGACGGCGGCGACGTCACCGCCGAAGCCGCTGTGATGGCCTACCTCGCGGAGCACGGGTATC
>NZ_JOAP01000122.1 GCF_000720475.1 Streptomyces aureocirculatus | reverse complement strand
TACCTGTTCCACTGCGTTCCGATCCGCGGCATGGACCACCATCGCACCTCCGTCGAGGAGGGCCTCGAACTGCATTGCCGGCTGGGAGCGTCGGGTCTGACGTCCGGCCGTGTACGCCCGCACTTCACGCTGATGACGGATGTCGGCAAGGTGCCGCTGTACGAAGGATCGATCATCGGCCGGGACGAGCACAACCGAATGCTGATACAGACCGCCTACCGGTACGAGGAGAGGATGTCCTGGGTCCCCGGCTGGCAGCTTCCCGAACACGCCCGCGTCGACGACAACGGGTTTCTGCAGGTGTGGTACTTGGACGCTATCGGCGGAAAGGCCGAGTTCTGATGCCCCGCCTCTGGCTCGGCAACGCCTGCACCGAGCACATGGTCGACCGCATGGACCTGCTCACGCAGAATGACTTCGACGGCATCCTGTTCGCGATGAAGCGCCTGGTGTGGCTGATGCGGGACGGCGATGCCCTCATCCTGCCACGACCGGTGCCTGACGACTTCCTGCATCACGTCGCCCAGCACACGGGTATCTCCCCGGCCCTCATCCACGTGATCGCGCCGGACACAGACCTCCTCACCCAGGACTTGCTCCACTCCAAGGAGATCCTCGGCCGTCTGAGGGAACTGGTCACTCCTGACTGGGAGTTCTGTCCGTACATCCACGACCGGGGCGCCGAGGTGTTCGCGCGTGAGCTCGGCCTTGTCACCGGATCACGGTTCGTCGCGGAAGGCGGTGCGGAACTGCTCAACAGTAAGGTCGTCTTCCGTGCCCTGGCCGCGGGGGCCGGGTTCGCTGTCCCCGACGGCATGCCGTGCCGCACCACTGAGGATCTGCTGCGCACGCTGCATCGGCTCTTGGCCGCATACCCGGCCGTCATCCTCAAACGCGACCGCGCCGTCGGCGGCCACGGCAACACCGTTATCACCACCGACCCGCACCTGGAAGGCACCGGAGCCCAGCGCACGATCGTCCTCGGCGATCCGGCCGATAACGAACAGGTGCTCAAGGAAGCCGGGTTGACCACCACCCATGCCCCGCAGGGAGAGATCGTCCTGGAGGTGTTCCACCCAGGTTGCACGTCCGTGTACGTCGAGGTGGACTGCCCCGAACACGGCGAAGCCGTCGTACTCAACGGAGGACAGCTTCGTACCGACCAGCATCCGCCGGTGCTCGCCGGACTCGCGCTGCCGCCCCGGAGCGTGCCCGGACCAGCGTGGGAGCACTTCACCAGCGAGGCCCTGCGGATGGCCCGCTTCATGCAGAGCCTCGGTTATCGCGGTCTGGCCAGCATCGACGCCGTGATCGATCAGGCCGGCAACGTCTGGTTCAACGAGGTAAACGCGCGTCTGGGCGGCAGTACCCACCTGCATCACATCGCCGAGACTCTTGTCGGCCCGGACTGGTCGGACGGCCATGTCCTGATCAGCAGGTTCAACGTCCGGGCACCCGCGCTCGCCCATCTTCTGCGCACCATGCGAGAACACGGGCTCGCTTGGGATCCCCGGCACGGTCATGGCATCGTCATCGCCTCCGATGACACCGCCGCCACCGGCAACATCGAGTACGTAGCCCTGGCGCACAACCACGAAGAAGCCAGCGCCCTCGAAGACCAACTGACCGGCCTCCTGGCCCAGCACGACAGTTAAGGATCACTACACGTGGCGTACCGCGGCCTGTTCACCAAGCACGTCTCGATCTGGGCCGCAGTTGTCACGGCCAGCCGCCTGCCGGTAGCGATGGCCCCGCTCGCCTTCCTCTTCTACGGACGCGGTACGGACACCGGCTACAGCGGCGGCGCCGCCATGGCCGCCGCGTACGCCATCGCGGAAGCGATAGGGGCCCCGCTTCTCAGCATGCGCCTGCGCACGCGCCCCTACCACCGGGAGATCACCGCTGGACTCGGACTGTCCGCCGTCGCCTTCGCCCTGCTCGCTTTCCTTCCCACCCCCGGCACCGTGCTCGCCGTGATCCTCGCCGCGATCGCCGGCGCCGCCGCAGCCGCCGCACCCGGCGCACTGCGCACCATGGCCGAGGACCTCGCCCCCAGGAATCGCCTCCACGCTGCCCTCAGCCTGGAATCCACGCTCAACATGGCTGCCTGGGCCGCCTCACCGGCCCTGGTGTCCGTACTCGCGCTCGAGTCCGGCCCGCAGACCCCGTTCCTCCTCGCCGCGCTCGCCACGTGCGCCGCCACCGCCGCGCTGTGGCTGCTGCCCGACAAGACCGGCGCCACGGACGATGGACAGCGCGCCCCGCTCAAGCAAGCCCTGACGGCCTGGCCCGTCTACCTGACCAGCATCGCGGCCATGTACCTGCTGGCCAGCATCGAACTCACACTGCCCGCCCTGCTCCAGCACCGGGAGCTGCCCGTTTCCTACAGCGGTCCGATCCTCACCGGCTTC
>NZ_JOAP01000121.1 GCF_000720475.1 Streptomyces aureocirculatus | reverse complement strand
CGTGCGCCGTGAGGCGCTTTGTTGTATCCCCGGATTATCCGGGATGAATTCGGAGGAGGTTCTTGGGTCACCTGACTTACCTGGTGGTGAAAGCCAAAGGGGACCGTAGCATGTCAGGAAAGCGGTAGCCGATCTGAAGGTGCATGACGACGGAGCGCCGCAAGACCCGCGCAATATGGTCAAAGCTGGATTGCTTAAAGCCTAATTTCCAGGGGCACAAGTAGAAACCCATCGGAACAGCACCTGAAACCGATGCTCTTATCCTGCCTGGCTATGTGTCGTTTGGCTGGGTACCTCCGGGATGGGAGACGCCTCCCAATGAGGGCGGCTAAGGAAATGAGTGGGCGACCTAAGTTGCGCTAGATACGTACAACAAAGACGTACCGCGGGATCGCCTACGGGACGAGAGTCCTAGGGTGACGGAGTGTCCGTAGTAGTCGCAGGAGTAACGACCTGCCGAGGAGGCCGGGAAAACCGGACCACAGGGCGAAGGGACACAGGTGATTTCGACGTCCAGGAGAGGGAGGTATGCGTAATGCAGAGTGCTGGAACAGTACTGGACGTCATTCGAGAGCGCGGCAAGCGAGGCTTGCCGTTGGAGAGGATCTACAGGCAACTGTTCAACAGGGATCTATTTCTTGTGGCGTACGGGCGTATTTACCGGAACAACGGCGCGATGACGCCTGGAGTCACAGGGGAGACAGTCGACGGAATGTCGATGGCGAAGATCGACGCGATCATCGAGAGACTCCGTTCGGAGTCCTACCGGTGGACGCCAGTCAAGCGGGTCTATATCGAAAAGAAGGGAGACTCGAAGAAGAAGCGCCCTCTTGGCTTGCCGACGTGGTCGGACAAGCTGGTTGCCGAAGTGGTCCGCCTCTTGCTGGAGGCGTACTACGACGTCCAGTTTTCCGACCGATCCCATGGCTTTCGCCCCCGCCGTGGCTGCCACACGGCATTGCAGGAGGTAGTTAAAAGCTGGACTGGAACACGGTGGTTCATCGAGGGCGATATCTCTGATTGCTTCGGCAGTTTGGATCATGAGGTCATGCTCACGATCCTCAAGGAAAAGATCCGCGATGGCCGATTCGTGCAGCTCATTCGCTGCATGCTTCGTGCGGGGTATTTGGAGGACTGGCAGTGGCACGCCACGCTCAGCGGCGCGCCGCAAGGCGGGGTCGTCTCGCCTGTCCTGTCCAACATCTACCTCGACCGGCTGGACCGGTTCGTTGAACAGGAACTACTGCCGGACTACAACCGAGGAAGGCAGAGGCGGCATCATCCTGAATATCACCGGCTGGATTCCCGGATGTGGCGGGCGGTGGCGCGCGGCGACAAACCCGCAGCACGAGAGCTGCGACTCAAGCGGCGCTCGCTACCGAGCTTAGACCCGCACGACCCGGGATTCCGTCGACTGCGGTACGTCAGGTATGCCGACGACTGGCTACTCGGGTTCGCTGGGCCAAAGAACGAAGCCGAAGAGATAAAGTCGCGGATCAAAGAGTTCCTTCATGCTGACCTCAAGCTGAGCCTCTCTGAACCAAAGACTCTCATTACGCACGCCTCCAGCCAGGCGGCGCGCTTCCTCGGCTACGAGGTCAAAGCACAGCGATGCGACACGAAACTTACAGGCCCTCGCCGGTCAGCTAACGGCATCATTGGGCTGTTCGTGCCACAGGAGTTAGTCCGGCAGCGGTGCACGCCGTACATGCGAAACGGGAAACCCTACCAGCGTGGAGTGCTACTCCACGACAGCGATTTCTCAATCGTTGCTGCATATCAAGCAGAGTACCGGGGTCTCGTTCAGTACTACTTGCTGGCGCAGGATGTCTCACGCCTATCGCGTCTTCGCTGGGTGATGGAGACATCTATGCTCAAGACACTCGCATCCAAGCACCGGACCTCCGCAACGCGGATGGCTCGGAAATATAAAGCGGCCGTCGCCACTCCGGATGGTCCGCGAACATGCTTCGAGGTGAAGGTCTCAAGAGGCGCCGAAAAGAAGCCACTGGTGGCTCGCTTCGGAGGTATTCCTTTGAAGCGGCAGCGCATGGCGGAAGTCACCGACAAGGAGCCGCTGCCCATGACGTATTTCGGAAGGAACGAACTCGTCAAGCGGCTCCTGGCCGACACGTGCGAGATGTGCGGGTCAACGGAAAGGGTGGAGGTTCACCACATCCGCAAGCTCGCAGATCTGAACAGGCCGGGTCGGCCCGCCCGCCCAGTGTGGGCGTTAATCATGGCGTCGCGCAGGCGAAAGACCCTGGTGGTCTGCCAAGCGTGTCACCATGAAATTCACGCAGGACGGGCTTCTTCGTCCACTCGGAGAGAATCACTGGAGAGCGGTGTGCTGGGAAACTAGCCCGCACCGTTCGGGAAGGGGCCGTCGGAAAAGGACTCGAACCACGAGTACCTCGCCGGCGGCCTACTTCACAC
>NZ_JOAP01000120.1 GCF_000720475.1 Streptomyces aureocirculatus | reverse complement strand
TGCGGCGGCCCGGCGCCCTTCGCCTTCAGCAATCGCGATCGGCTGCTTCGCGTTGAGCGTCACCATCGAGGCGGTGCAGCTGGCGATGAACGCCGGCAGAGTGGTCGACATCGATGACGTCATCTTCAACACCGGCGGCGGCCTGGCCGGCAGCCTGCTGGCTGTCTCGGCCTCTGACGGGACAGGGGCGGGCGCGCATGAGTCCGGGTCCTGTCAGCTTTCCGCCTCGCCGACGGCTTGTTGCGCGTGGGGAGTGTGGCGCTGCGCGCGAGAAGGCGAGCCGGGCGCCGTGAGCAAGGTCGGGAGGCGGGAGAGCTGGCGAGGGCAGCGGTGGCTGATCCTGCTCCCGAACAGGGTCGGCCGAACGCCGCCCGGGCATCTTGCCGCCTGACACTCGAAGATGGTCGCGTGGATCTGAAGCGCCGCCGCTTCGGCTACCACGATCTTGAGGAAGTCCTCATCGGAGAGAGCGTGGTCGACCGCCTCTGGAGCCTGCTCACTGGCATTGAGTGCCCGTTGCAGGTAGCGAACCAAGGTTGTTTCCGCATGCAACTGTCCACGGTCCAGTGACGTTTCGCCGGGATCGTTTTACGCAACCCGGCGCTGCAGGCCGTGCGGAGCCTCTACGCTCATTCGCTGTCTGGGGCAGAGGGTTTGACCGGCGGGGGCTCGGATGGCGTTGTTGAAGGAAGATCCCACGTGGGTGGGCGGCTACCGCTTGGAGAGCCGACTCGGGTCGGGCGGCATGGGCGTGGTGTACCGGGCGTGCTCCGCATCCGGTCAGGTCATCGCGCTGAAGGTGATTCGACGGCAGTGGGCCGAGAACCCGGAATTCCGGGCCCGCTTCGTGCTGGAGGTCGCTGCTGCCCGGATGGTCCACAGCAAGCACACGGTGCCAATCACCGACGCTGACCCCCACGCACCGGACCCGTGGATGGCCAGCCCCTATATGCCGGGAGAGAGCCTGGCCGCTCGTGTACAGGAGCGGGGGCCGGTCGCTGAGCCCGAGCTCCGAGAGATGGTGCGGACGTTGGCGGTCGCGCTGGGGGACATTCACAGAGCTGGGGTGGTGCACCGCGACCTGAAACCCGGCAATGTGCTGTTGAGCGAGCGCGGTCCGCTGATCATCGACTTCGGGGTCTCGCGTGCCGTCGACGGAAATCCCCTCACCGCTGCCGGCCAGATCGTCGGCACCCCTGCTTTCATGGCACCCGAGCAGTTCACCACGCCTTCCCGGGCCGGCCCTGCGGCTGATGTGTTCTCCCTGGGCTGTGTGCTGGTCTTCGCGGCAACCGGACACAGTCCCTTCGAGGCCGGCAGCCCTTACGTGTCGGCTCACCTGAGCATGCACGAGGAGCCGGACCTCGGTGCGCTGCCGGAGTTTTTGCACGACCTGGCTGCCGCGTGCCTGCGGAAGGTCCCGGCCGAACGGCCCACCCCGCAGGAGCTGCTGGCGGCTCTGTCCCTGTGCGAAGCGCCACGCAAACCCGCACGTGCCGCGGGAGTGCGTATGCTGGGCGCGCTTGCAGGCCGCTGGCTCGGTCGACGGGTTCCCGGCTGGCTGCTGGTCCTCACGGTCCTGGCGTTTGCGGCGACGGGTATCGGCGCCATGGCGGCCTGGCCGTCTGCCCCGGCTGACCCGCTGGCCACCCGGCACGGCGCGTCGGACTGGCACCCGTGGGAGACGAAGCTGGCGGGAGACGGCGGCATACAGCGCTGTTTTGCCCACGACGAAATCATCTACTGCACCACCAACAACGGCTCCGTCACACGGATCAACACCTACGAGGACGGCCACATTGCCTGGACGAGCAGCGCACCAGCCGACGAGTACGCCAACTTCGCACCCCCCGACGGCGGTACGACTGTGCTCGGTGTAGCCCACAACATGGTCTTCATCGTACGCGAACGTGCCCGCAAAGACCCCTATGAGGAAGAGACCGCCGGTCCCACGAGCTGGCTGCCCTCCCGGCTCTACGCCCTCGATGCCGGCACCGGCAGGACGCTGTGGACCCGTCCTCTCCCCAGCGACTTCACCGATATCCCTGGATTTCAGGGTGTGCAGTTGGTCCAGAAGACAAAGACCCTGTACCTCACCGATCAGTCGAAGCGCGAGATCCGGGCCATCGATGTGGCCACCCGCAACACCCAGTGGAAGCGGCCGCTGGGCCCGCGGGAGATGTTCGCCGCGGCGTCCGAGGGCCTGTACACCATCCGGGCACCGCTGGACCACACTCAGCCCGCCAGCCGAACCGTGATCACGGGAGTCGACCCGGCAACCGGACAGACGACGTGGACCACCACCAAGAGCGGGAAACTCGACTTCGCCGCCGCCGCACCAGGCGCCTTATACCTGGCAGAGCGCAACAGGGACGTGAGCAGTGGCGCCAGGAACACCGCGCTGGTCCGCCTCGACATCCGGACCCGTGCCGATCTCCGCGTTCCCATCCCAAAAGGGTTCGATGTCCTCCTGGCGCTGAACACCACTCAATCGATCACCGAACGTTATGGCGTGGCCGATCGACGCCTCTTCTACCTCGTTGCCCACCGCGGGAACACCTTCGCGGTGGACACCAAGGCCAAGCGCATCCGGTGGCGCCACGATGTCCGAAAACGCGTCCCGACCGGCAGGCCGACCCTCGCCGGGACGCAGCTGGTCTACCCCACTCACTTCGGAGAGGTCTTCGCCGTCGACACGCGCACCGGCAAGGAACTCTGGAAGACCCATCCACGTACCACCGCCCGCGCGAGGCCGTGGAGCTCACTGAATCCCGTCATGGTCGTTCGTGGCCGGCTGTACGCCGTCTCCGCCCGCAACAGTGTCTACGCGCTCGATGCAAGCCCTTCCTACTGATCTTTTCGTGAGTTCGGTGGGTGTGGTGGGTGGATGGTCAGGCCGGTATGGGCGAGGTATGACCATGGCAGTGGGGGGTTGGTGTTGATGCGGTGGATGCCTTGCTCGGTGGCGTCGGCGACATCGGCGA
>NZ_JOAP01000119.1 GCF_000720475.1 Streptomyces aureocirculatus | reverse complement strand
CAACACAGTGGACGCGAGCAACTGAGGACAAGCCCTCGGCCTATTAGTACCAGTCAACTCCAGCGGTTGCCCGCCTTCCATATCTGGCCTATCAACCCAGTCGTCTACTGGGAGCCTTAACCCCTCAAAGGGGGTGGGAGTCCTCATCTCGAAGCAGGCTTCCCGCTTAGATGCTTTCAGCGGTTATCCTTTCCGAACGTAGCCAACCAGCCATGCCCTTGGCAGGACAACTGGCACACCAGAGGTTCGTCCGTCCCGGTCCTCTCGTACTAGGGACAGCCCTTCTCAAGACTCCTACGCGCACAGCGGATAGGGACCGAACTGTCTCACGACGTTCTAAACCCAGCTCGCGTACCGCTTTAATGGGCGAACAGCCCAACCCTTGGGACCGACTCCAGCCCCAGGATGCGACGAGCCGACATCGAGGTGCCAAACCATCCCGTCGATATGGACTCTTGGGGAAGATCAGCCTGTTATCCCCGGGGTACCTTTTATCCGTTGAGCGACGGCGCTTCCACAAGCCACCGCCGGATCACTAGTCCCGACTTTCGTCCCTGCTCGACCCGTCAGTCTCACAGTCAAGCTCCCTTGTGCACTTACACTCAACACCTGATTACCAACCAGGCTGAGGGAACCTTTGGGCGCCTCCGTTACTCTTTAGGAGGCAACCGCCCCAGTTAAACTACCCATCAGACACTGTCCCTGATCCGGATCACGGACCCAGGTTAGACATCCAGCACGACCAGAGTGGTATTTCAACGGCGACTCCACACACACTGGCGTGCATGCTTCACAGTCTCCCACCTATCCTACACAAGCCGAACCGAACACCAATATCAAACTGTAGTAAAGGTCCCGGGGTCTTTCCGTCCTGCTGCGCGAAACGAGCATCTTTACTCGTAGTGCAATTTCACCGGGCCTATGGTTGAGACAGTCGAGAAGTCGTTACGCCATTCGTGCAGGTCGGAACTTACCCGACAAGGAATTTCGCTACCTTAGGATGGTTATAGTTACCACCGCCGTTTACTGGCGCTTAAGTTCTCAGCTTCGCACGCCCGAAAGCGCACTAACCGGTCCCCTTAACGTTCCAGCACCGGGCAGGCGTCAGTCCGTATACATCGCCTTACGGCTTCGCACGGACCTGTGTTTTTAGTAAACAGTCGCTTCTCGCTGGTCTCTGCGGCCACCCCCAGCTCTGGCAGCAAGTGCCGTCACCGGACGTGGCCCCCCTTCTCCCGAAGTTACGGGGGCATTTTGCCGAGTTCCTTAACCATAGTTCACCCGAACGCCTCGGTATTCTCTACCTGACCACCTGAGTCGGTTTAGGGTACGGGCCGCCATGAAACTCGCTAGAGGCTTTTCTCGACAGCATAGGATCATCCACTTCACCACAATCGGCTCGGCATCAGGTCTCACCCTTGATGAGCGACGGATTTACCTATCACTCGGGCTACACCCTTACCCCGGGACAACCACCGCCCGGGCTGGACTACCTTCCTGCGTCACCCCATCACTCACCTACTACCAACTTGGGCCGGCGGCTCCACCACTTTCCATTCCCCGAAGGGTCCGGAACGGCTTCACGGCCTTAGCATCACTGGATTCAATGTTTGACGCTTCACAGCGGGTACCGGAATATCAACCGGTTATCCATCGACTACGCCTGTCGGCCTCGCCTTAGGTCCCGACTTACCCTGGGCAGATCAGCTTGACCCAGGAACCCTTAGTCAATCGGCGCACACGTTTCTCACGTATGTATCGCTACTCATGCCTGCATTCTCACTCGTGAACCGTCCACCACTGCCTTCCGGCGCAGCTTCACCCGGCACACGACGCTCCCCTACCCATCCCAGCGGGCGTTGGCCCTCATGCTGGAATGACACGACTTCGGCGGTACGCTTGAGCCCCGCTACATTGTCGGCGCGGAATCACTAGACCAGTGAGCTATTACGCACTCTTTCAAGGGTGGCTGCTTCTAAGCCAACCTCCTGGTTGTCTGTGCGACTCCACATCCTTTCCCACTTAGCGTACGCTTAGGGGCCTTAGTCGATGCTCTGGGCTGTTTCCCTCTCGACCATGGAGCTTATCCCCCACAGTCTCACTGCCGCGCTCTCACTTACCGGCATTCGGAGTTTGGCTAAGGTCAGTAACCCGGTAGGGCCCATCGCCTATCCAGTGCTCTACCTCCGGCAAGAAACACACGACGCTGCACCTAAATGCATTTCGGGGAGAACCAGCTATCACGGAGTTTGATTGGCCTTTCACCCCTAACCACAGGTCATCCCCCAGGTTTTCAACCCTGGTGGGTTCGGCCCTCCACGACCTCTTACAGCCGCTTCAGCCTGCCCATGGCTAGATCACTCCGCTTCGGGTCTTGAGCGCGCTACTATAACGCCCTATTCGGACTCGCTTTCGCTACGGCTTCCCCACACGGGTTAACCTCGCAACACACCGCAAACTCGCAGGCTCATTCTTCAAAAGGCACGCAGTCACGACGTTACATGCAAGCATGCAACGCGACGCTCCCACGGCTTGTAGGCACACGGTTTCAGGTACTATTTCACTCCGCTCCCGCGGTACTTTTCACCATTCCCTCACGGTACTATCCGCTATCGGTCACCAGGGAATATTTAGGCTTAACGGGTGGTCCCGCCAGATTCACACGGGATTTCTCGGGCCCCGTGCTACTTGGGTGTTTCTCAAACGAGCCGTTGACGTTTCGACTACGGGGGTCTTACCCTCTACGCCGGACCTTTCGCATGTCCTTCGCCTACATCAACGGTTTCTGACTCGTCGACCAGCCGGCAGACTGATCAAGAGAAATCCCACAACCCCGTATACGCAACCCCTGCCGGGTATCACACGCATACGGTTTGGCCTCATCCAGTTTCGCTCGCCACTACTCCCGGAATCACGGTTGTTTTCTCTTCCTGCGGGTACTGAGATGTTTCACTTCCCCGCGTTCCCTCCACATACCCTATGAGTTCAGGTACGGGTGACAGCCCATGACGACTGCCGGGTTTCCCCATTCGGAAACCCCCGGATCAAAGTCTGGTTGACGACTCCCCGGGGACTATCGTGGCCTCCCACGTCCTTCATCGGTTCCTGGTGCCAAGGCATCCACCGTGCGCCCTTAAAAACTTGGCCACAGATGCTCGCGTCCACTGTGCAGTTCTCAAACAACGACCAACCACCCATCACCCC
>NZ_JOAP01000118.1 GCF_000720475.1 Streptomyces aureocirculatus | reverse complement strand
CCGCACACTCTCGGCACACA
The DNA here is from genome assembly GCF_000720475.1 of Streptomyces aureocirculatus. Lineage (GTDB taxonomy): Bacteria > Actinomycetota > Actinomycetes > Streptomycetales > Streptomycetaceae > Streptomyces > Streptomyces aureocirculatus. The sequence goes on along the minus strand of NZ_JOAP01000118.1, from coordinate 3,331 downwards.
CCCCCACCGCCCTCGCGATCTCCGCATTCGGAACACCGTCCTCGAACAACTCGACTGCCCGAACACGACGCGCCTCTGCGCTGGCCCAGGGCCTTACGGGCGATCCGTTCCTGGCTCACCCCTGCCATCACCCTCAACCGGTGGTGGCGAGCCTGGACGGACCTCCGAGCTCCAGCCCCTGATCGACGCAGTCACCAACGGACACGGCATTGACCTCTACCGCCGGATTTAACGAACAAGGCGGTTGGGGCCGGTGGGGCTCGGTTGGTCCCCCTCTCTGGCCCCTCGGTGGGGCACGGGTCCGGCGCGGTGGCATCCACCGGGCCGGGCGGGGCGAACCATTGGTCCCAGCAGAAGGAGAAGGCGCAGTTGACCAGGGTCTGGTGGCGGCGGATGGCACGGTCGGAGCGGACTTGGAAGTCGGCCCAGCCGAGTTCGCCTTTGATCTGTTTGTAGCTCTGCTCGATCCAGGGGCGCAGGCCGTAGAGGCGGACGATCTCGGTGAGGTCGGCCGGCGGGTGCAGACTGGTGGCGGCGTGGAGTGTATCAGGGTGGGGCAGGTTGGTGGCCAGGTACCAGGTGGCCTTCTCCGGCAGGGTGGCTGGATCGGTGGTGGCCACGACCAGTCGGCAGGGTGAGTGGGGGCCATAACCGCCCAGTCGGGCATCGGCGGCCCACCAGGTCTGGGTGTGTCCGTCACGGAAACGGCGCTCCACCGGTGTCCAGTCGCCGGGATGGTCGGCATTCTTCCAGGCCAGGGCGCGGGCAGCGTCGACGGGGGTGTGCGGTTGGCCGGCCCGGGCCCAGGTGCCACGGTGCGGCTTGGGCGCCACGAGGTAAGGCAGGCCAGCCTCGCGCAGTGCGCGATACCAGTCGTCGCTGACGGAGTAGGCGCAGTCGGCGACCACCGCCCGGCAGGCGAAACCCGCCTCCTTGCCCCGGACCGTCAGAGCGGCGGAGATCTGCGGTTTGGTGCGGAAGGCCGGGTCGGACCGGCCGCGAGTGAAGTGATGTGCGGGCGTGTACGGCTGTGCGTGCAGCGGGTAGTACACGCGGCCGTCGGTCCACACCGTGGTCACCGTGACGATGCCGTTGTCCGTCTTGCCCAGCCGGCCCAGCCACTGCCGGCCCACATTGGCGGTGGCCGTGCCGTCCTTGCGGTCCCCGGAGTCGTCGATCACGATGACCCCGCCCTCGTGCGGAGCCGTCGCCGCCTGCTCGCGCAGCAGTGCAAGCCGCCGGTCGTTGATCTGCTCGGCCTCCCAGGGGGACTCGGACAAGAAGAACTGCAGCCGCTGCACCCCCGGCATCCCGGCACCCGCCACCGGCTCAGCCCCTGCCAGGCAGGTGATCGTCTTGTTCCGCTCCCGCGGCGCCAGCAGCCCCGTCAGATACTCACGAAAACCCCGCCGCTGAGCCAGGCTGAAGAAGAGGTCATCGAACCGGGCCGCGTACGCCTCCAACGGCCCCGGCGCGGGCGGACACGGACGGCGAGCAGTCATCTTGGGCCCCCAGCAGAGCAGTTGACTCCTGCTACCGGCCTACGGTCAACCTCCACCGCCGTCAACCCACACGACCACCGGATTTAACGAACTACCGGTACTGATGGTTTCAAAATGAGATCCGGAGGCAGCGAGGGCACATGCGGTGCCGCCGGTTGAGGCGAGGGCGTGCCCGGCCTGCCCCCCGCGGCTCTGGCTCACGGCCTGCCCCACCGCGGCCGGCAGCCGCACAGACTCGCCCGTCCGGCCTGGGCGCCGTGCATAGTGTGCTCATGGATCGATTCGCGGGTCAGGCCCGCCTCGAATGGTGGGCCAATCACGCGACGTGCCTTGAGAAGTACGACATCGACATCACCGTCACTGTCGACGCGGTCGGCACGTGGCGGGCAACCGGTCGGCATGCCAAGGCCCTCGACACGACTCAGCGCGAGGGATGGGACTTCCTTATGGGGATGGACCCCCACTTCTCCATAGTGTTTCCCGGCGAGGCCAACGGCGGGATCTTGGTGAGAGTCTTCGAGTCAGAGGACGGAACTCTCACGCTCACGGAGGCGCCAGACTGGGACGGTTTGGGGAGCATCACCTTCGACCTTCCCGGAGTTCAGCCGCCCAAGGGCAGGAACTGACTTTGCCGCCCTGCCACCGCCTCCGGCATGTCACCTGTCACTGATCTTTCAGAATGAAGTTCGGAGACGGCGAAAGCATATGAGACTGCGAGCCAGTTCGAGCAGGCCCTGATGGAGGTCGGCGCGTATCTCGTAGCGGATTCGGAGCCGTTTGAACTGGTGCAGCCAGGCGAAGGCTCGTTCCACCACCCAACGGACTTTGCCGAGCCCTGAGCCGTGTGCGACCCCGCGTCGGGCGATCATCGGCTTGATGCCGCGCTTCCACACCAGGCGCCGGTACTTGTCGAAGTCGTAGCCCCGATCGGCATATAGGTGTCGCGGCTTGCGGCGGGGGCGTCCTCGCAGGCCCCGAATCGCTGGGACTGCGTCCAGCAGTGGCAGGAGCTGGGTGACGTCGTGGCGGTTCCCGCCGTGTCGGCGTACATCTGAACGTGGCCCTGGCAAGATTTTCGTGAAGCGGGGGTGTGCCACCGCTTCACGAAAATCTTGCCAGGGCCAGAGAAGCCCGTACGCCGACACCGGGAAGCATGCCGGGGACCCGTGACCTGTTCGTTCCCGTCGCCTACTGCCGCCTACCGGTTCGGGCGACACCGAAAGCCTTGTGCAAGAACATCCTGGACGTCTACGGCAACCCCCACCCCGGCACGCTGGACGACCTGGCACGCGCCGTCAGGGACTCAATCCGGGACCACAACACCACCGCCCGGCTGATCGACGATGTGACCCGGCTCCGACTTCACCGGCAGGACGACCAGGACACTCTGGACCTGATCCGCGAACTGATGGACCTCAACGTCACCCTCGTACTGATCGGCGTCGACATCCCGAAGTCCGGTCTCCTGCGCGGCGCCTACGTCGATGCCCGCACCAATCAGTACGTCCTGCCCGACATCCGACGCGGCAAGAGCCACAACGAGGCCGCGGACACGCAGACCGACCGCCGCTTCGACCTGGTCGACCTGGACCCCTTCGACTACACCACCCCGCTCGGGATCGCCGCCTTCCTCGACCACCTGACAGGCATCGAGGACCAGCTCCGGCTCTTCCGTGCCACCGCGGGCATGCTCACCAGCGGCTCCATGCCGGAATACCTGTTCCGGCGCTGGGCCTTGACCCCGGATCCTGAACACGGGTTACGCGGCTGGCGTCAGCGTAGTTGGTGCGAGGTGGAAGGCGTTCTCGAAGGCGATGGGCGACCGCTGT
>NZ_JOAP01000117.1 GCF_000720475.1 Streptomyces aureocirculatus | reverse complement strand
TGCAACACGCCCGACGATATGCAGCGCGAACGGGTCCCAAACGACGCACCTGCTCAATCGCACACAGGCTCATCCGCACACGGCCTCTGCGGACACAAGCCACTTCTTCGTGACCGACGCCATCCGCTCTGGACACGACCATGGGCTATGCCGCGATCTACTCGGAGGACGTGATCTCTCATCATCGGGCCTTCATCGCCCGCCGCAGAACCGAGTGGCCCAGCGAGGAGTACCGCGAGCTCACCGTCACCGAGTGGGACGAGTTCCTGGCCCACTTCGAGCTCCGCAAGGTCGCCCTGGGAACCTGTGGCCGCGACTACGCGACCCCTTGCCAGCATGAAAACGCCTGTGTCGGATGTCCCCTACTTCTCGTTGACCCGGCCCAGATGCCTCGTCTTCAGGAGATCCACGCCAACCTCATCGACCGCCTCCAGGAGGCCAAAGACCAGGGCTGGCTCGGCGAGGTCGCCGCCATCGAGACCACCATGGCCGCCGCCGCGCAGAAGCTGGAGGAAATGCGCGACCGTGCAGCGCAGCCCTCCACCGTTCATCTCGGCATGCCCGCCTTTCGCCGCGATGCCGGGCGAAGCAGCGCCGAGTACATGGACTGATCTCCGACGGGAACCCGCTCTTCGGCTCGCGAAGGGCGGGCCGCTGCCGCTTGACGAACCTGCTTATCGACTCGGGACGATCAGGTCGAGCCGCTATCGTGCGACGGTGACCGGTTCTGCACACCCTCCACTGCTCTTCCTCGATGTCGACGGACCCCTCATTCCCTTCGGAGCGACGCCGCAGCAGCACCCAAACGGCTATCCGACCTATCCGGCCCCAGAACCGCAGGGGGCCAGCGCGAATCCGCTGCTGGCCAGGATCAATCCGGCGCACGGGCCCCGGTTGGCGGCGCTGCCGTGTGATCTGGTCTGGGCCACGACATGGATGGCGGATGCGAATGAACACATAGCTCCGCGGATCGGCCTGCCGCAGTTGGCGGTGGTGATTTGGCCGGAGTCGTCCGACCAAGAAGAGCAGGACGAGCGAGACGGACTGCACTGGAAGACCCGCGCCCTCGTCGACTGGGCTGGCGGACGCTCATTCACATGGGTCGACGACGAGATCACAGACACCGATCGCGCCTGGGTATCCGCGCACCATCCAGGAGATGCTCTGCTCCATCGCGTTGACCCCCGCCTGGGCCTCACCGAATCGGACTTCGTCACCCTAGACGACTGGTTGCGCAGGACTCACCAGGCACCCACGTCGCTCGGCGCGTCTTGAACCTTCCCAAGTCAGCCTGTCGGCGACACGCCGAAGCCCTCGAACTTCACAAGTCTCTTCATCACCTTCTGTGAGCGGACCGGCGCTCGACATTCCCGAGAACTGCTTCAAGATCAGTTCGGTTAAGCCTGCGTCCGATGCTCCATTCTCAGGCCGGACCCGAACCAGCGGCCCCGACTCGTCGAGATCATCGAGAACCTCACTGCACGGATCGCCGAGGCCGAGCGGGAAGGGTGGCTCGGTGAAATCGAAGGACTGAAGGTGAGCCTCACGGGAGCCGAAGCCAAGCTCGCCTAGGTCGACCAGCGGGCTACAGTGCATCTCGGCATGCCCAACCTCAGCCGATTCACGGGGCGCACGATCACCACCAACGGCCCCAAAGACGCTGGCCAGCACCCCGGAAGCTAGTTCAGAGAATTCGGCATGTTGGGGAAGGCGCGCCGGGTAGCGGGGACGCATTGCTGCGTCCCCACCCCCTCAGAGTGAAGTAGGCCGCCGACGAGGTGCCCGTGGTTCGGGTCCTTTTCCGACGGCCCCTTCCCGAACGGGACGGGCCAGTTTCCCGGCATCCCGCTCTCCAGTGATCACTTCCGTGGTGGCGCGGTGCCTCGCCCGGCATGGATGTCCTCGTGGCAGCGCCGGCAGATCACCAGGGTCTTGCGCCGTCGTTTGGCCATAAGGTGCACCCAGTCGGGTTTGTCCCGACGCCCGGGCCGGTTGAGGTCGGCGAGCTTGCGGACGTGGTGGACCTCAAGATTCGTCCGGGCTTCGCAGATCTCGCAGCATTCGGCGATGAGCCTGTGGATCAGCTCGTTTCGCTTCGCGCTGGCCATGACCGGCCGCCTGTCGGTGAGGACGGCCTTGCGCTGTCGTTTGAGCGGTATCCCGCCGAAGCGGGCGACCAGTGGTTTCCTTCCCCGGTCGCGTGGGACGGTGACGGTCAGACAGGTTCGCGGTCCCTCGGGTGTCTCGACGGTGCTCTTGTACTTCCGAGCCATCTTCGTGACCGTCGACCGGTGCTTCCCGGCCAGCGTCTTCAGCAGCGAGGTCTCCATGACCCACTGGAGCCTGCCCAGGCGGAACACGTCCTGGGCGAGAAGGTAGTACTGGACGAGCCCCCGGTACTCGGCCTGGTACTTCGCGACGATCGTGAAGTCCTCGTCGTGAAGCAGCATGCCGCGTTGCGCCGGTTGCCCTTTGCTCATGTAGAGCGCGCACTTGTGCCTGATCACCTGCCGTGGCACGAACAGGCCGATCGCTCCGTTGACCGCCCGACGATTCCGGGTGATCTTCGTGTCGGAGTGCTGGGCCCTGATTTCGTAGCCGAGGAAGTGCGCCGCCTGGCTGGTGGCGTGTGTGATCACGGTCTTGGACTCGGAGAGTTCCAGCTTGAGCTCGTCATGCAGGAACGCACCGATCTTCGACTTGATCTCCTCGGCTTCGTGCTTGGGGCCGGCGAACCCCAGAAGCCAGTCGTCGGCATAGCGGACATATCTCAACCTCCGGTAGTCCGGATCGTTCGGGTCCTGGCTCGGCAGGGTGCGGCGCTGGAGCCCAAGCGCCCGCACCGCCTCCCGGTCGCCGCGCCGTCTGGCCCGCGCGATCGCGAACTCGACGGCCCTGTATGCCCGATTGGCCTGCCGACGCAGGCCCCGGTTGTACTCAGGCAGCAGAGACTGTTCGACGAACTGGTCCAGCCGGTCAAGGTAGATGTTCGAGAGGATCGGGGAGGCAACTCCGCCCTGCGGGGCGCCGCTGAGCGTGTCGTGCCACCTTCAGTCCTCCAGGTATCCGGCCTTGAGCATGTGGCTGATCAGCCGTAGGAACCGGCCATCGTGGATCTTCTCAGCCAGCGTCGACAGCATGACCTCGTGATCGAGGCTGCCGAAGCAGTCGGAGATGTCGCCCTCGATGAACCAGTGCGTCCCCTTCCAGAGGTCCGCCACCTCGCTCAGTGCGGTGTGGCAGCCCCGTTGGGGACGGAAACCGTGGGACCGGTCGGAGAACTGGACGTCGTAGTACGCCTCAAGCAGCAGACGCACCACCTCGGAGTGGTGCAGCGGATAGCTCGGTGGATCTGTGTAACGTGGGTGGGTCTTGTCACCGCCGGTGGAATTCTGACGCTGTACCTGCAGGACACCGACAGTGAAGCGGACAAGCCGAGGCCGACGCCAGTGACCT
>NZ_JOAP01000116.1 GCF_000720475.1 Streptomyces aureocirculatus | reverse complement strand
CATCACCGGCCACCACCCCACGACCAGCCAGCAGATGCGCAAGCCTCGACGACGCCTCATCCACCTCCCGATACGTCCACGACCGCCCACCGAACACCAACGCCACCGCATCCGGACACCGCCGCACCTGCGCGGAGAACAACTCCGGCACCGACACCGCACCCACCGACTCCGACAACACCCGCCGGTTACCCAGCACGTCCAACTGAGCCGACTCCCCCGCACCCAGCACATCCACCGACGCCACCGGACGCTCGGCGTCGGCGGCCATAGCGGTCAGCAGTGTCTCCAGCCACACGGCGATCCGCCCGGCCGCCGCCTCGTCGAAGACGTCGGTGCGGTACTCGAAGCGCAGCCGCAACTGCCGGCCGGGCCAGGCCTGGAGGGCTATCGGGTAGTGCGTGAACTCGCGGCTCGATGAGATCCGTACGCCCAGCTCCTCGGTGTCGAGCCCGCCACCGGACGCCTTCAGCGGATAGTTCTCGTACACGAGGATCGTGTCGAAGAGCTGTTGGTGCCCTGCGGTGCGCTGGACGTCGGCCAGTGACAGGAACTGGTGCTCCAGGCCGTCGTGGTGGGCGTCCCGCAACGCGCCGATCAGTTCGGCGGTGGTCGTCCCTGAGGTCATGCGGGCGCGTACCGGGATCGTGTTGATGAACATGCCGACGGCCGACTCGCTGCCCGGCAGGTCCGCGGGACGGCCGGAGACGGTGGTGCCGAAGACGATGTCCTGGCCGCCGGTCAGGACGCCGACGAGCCGTGCCCAGGCTGCTTGCAGCACGATGTTCAGGGTGGTGTTCTGCGACCGTGCGAGACGTTCCAGGGCGCGGGTGGTGCTCGCCGGGATGTCGGCTCGGAGCAGGGCGCGCGCGGCGGCGCCGGTCCGCTCCACCGGGTCCACCAGGGTGGGCGTTTCGAGGCCCGTCAGGAGCTGCTGCCAGTGTCGCTGCGCCGCGTTCCAGTCCTGGGCGGACAGCCATTCGACGTAGGTACGGAACGCCGGAGCGGGAGCGAGGGGCTCCTGCCGGTAAGCGGCGAAGATCTCGCGGAGCAGGATCTGGATCGACCAGCCGTCCACCACGATGTGGTGCACGGACAGGACAAGGTCGTGCCGGTCCGCTCCCGTGCGCCGTAGCAGTACACGCAGCGGCGACTCGGTGTCGAGCTTGCCGCAGGCGGTGAGTTCCGCGTCGAGCAGCTTCGCGATGTCACCGTCGTTCCCGTCGGTCCCGCTGCCGGGGCCGCCCTCGCCGTTCACCACGGTCCACGGCACGACGGGGTGCTTCAGCACGATCTGCACCGGGTCGGAGAGCTGATCGGAGACGAATCTGGCCACCAGGTTGGGGTGGCGTGCGACCACCGTGTGCACGGCCTCGCGCAGGCGCCGCACGTCCAGCGGGCCCGTGAGCTCGATGCCGAGTTGCACGGTGTACAGCTCGGCGGGCTCGGCGCCTTCGGAGCGGCGGTGGAACAGCAGGCCTGTCTGGAGCGGTGTGAGCGGGAGGATGTCGGCCGGTTCGAGGAGCTGTTCGAGCCGCGCGAGCTGTTGCCGGGTGACGGTGGCGGGCCGGACGTCGGAAGGTGTCAGTCCGCTGCCGCCCTTCCGCACGTACGCGGCGATTCCAGCGAGTACGTCGTGCCATCGTGCTGCCAGGTCGGTGATGTACGGGCGGTCGACCCGTGCGCCGCACCAGCTCCAGGTGGCGTGCAGCTCGGTCTGTTCGCCGTCGTCGAGCACGGCGGCGTTGATGCCGAGGGTGTGGGGCAGCAGCATCGGCCGGGATCCGAAGCGCCGGGCGTCGGAGGACTCGGAGGGGCCGAGGATCCTCCATTCATCGGCGGCGCGTGCGCTGTCGTGCCCGCAGGTTCGCGGCACGCTGCGGCGGCCGAGGTAGTTGAACCCGACCGCGGGGTCCTCGCCGGGCAGGTCCGCGGTTTCGTCGAGGTACTTCAGCAGGCCGTACGTGATCCCGTCGGGGACCGCACGCAGTTGCTCCTTGGCGTCCTTGACCCATTCGCCGAGGGCTGTGCCGCCGGTGCGTACGGTGTCACGGTCCAGCGGGGCCGCGGTCAGCGCGACGGGGTGCTTGGCGGTGAACCAGCCCACCGTGTCGGTCAGATCGATGCCTGCGCCCAGCTCGTCGCGGCGGCCGTGTCCTTCCACGTCGATCCGCAGGGGTGTGCCGAAATGCTGGTGCTGCTGTGCCAGGGCGGCGCCGAGCGCGATGAGCAGCAGCTCCTGGACGGTGACGCGCAGTGCCGCGGTCGCCTCCGTCGTCAGCGCGCGCGTCAGCTCCGGGTCGACCGTCACCGACATCTGCTCCACGGTCGCCCAGGTGTCGGCGTCGGGGCGCGGTGTCGGCAGCAGGGCGGCGGCCGACTCGATGTGCTGCCAGCCCGGCAGCAGGGCGGCGACCTCGGCGGACCCGGCGTGGTCCGCGAGCGTCGAGGCCCAGCGCCGGAACGAGGTGCCCGTGGCGTCGAGGGCGATCTCCCGGCCCGCGGCGAGCTGCCGCCGACCCGTCGCGAGGTCCCGCTGGATGATCCCCCAGGAGACGGCGTCCACCGCGAGGTGGTGGACGACGAGCATCAGTTGCTTCGTGGGAGCGGCCCAGACGGCGTGGACCATGGTTCCGCCGTGCGGGTCGAGCTGCCGCAGCGCGGCGGTGAACGAGGCGTCGGTGAACTCGTCGACGACCGTGACGCAGGAGGCCGCGTCGACCGTCCCCGGCGGTGGGACGACCGGCTGCCAGGATGCGCCGTCGGCGGTGTCGCCGATCCGGAGCCTGAGCATCGCGTGCCGGTCGAGCAGCGCCTGCAGGAGTGCCACCACATCGGCGTGCTCCGTCTGCGGCGGTGCCTGGAACAGCACGGTCTGGTTGAACTCGCCGACCGGCGCCCGGAGGGACTCAAGCCAGCGGATGATCGGCGTCGCGGGCACGGGACCGGAGTCGTCGTCCGGCTCGGGGCTCGGTCCGGCCTGGTCGGCGAGCCGGAGCGCGCGGGCGACCCTCGCCACGGTCTGCTCGACCAGGATGTGGCGGGGCTTGCAGTGCAGGCCTGCCTCCCGGGCCCGGGACACGACCTGCATGGAGGAGATGCTGTCGCCGCCGAGGTCGAAGAACGAGTCGTCGACGCCGACGCGTTCGACGCCGAGGACCTGTGCGTAGACGGTGGCCAGGATTTCCTCGGCCGGGTCGGCGGGCGCCCGGTAGCCCTCGGTGTCGCCGTACGCGGGCACCGGCAGGGCTCGCTTGTCGAGCTTGCCGTTGACGGTCATGGGCAGCCCCCGGAACGTCCTCACGAACGACGACCGCGGCCTGCCCCACCCCGGGGCACGCACGCAGGACCGACTCGACCTCACCGAGCTCAATCCGGTAGCCACGAATCTTCACCTGGTCATCGGCACGACCCACGTACTCAAGCTCACCATCGCCGTTCCACCGCACCAGGTCACCGGTGCGATACATCCGCGACCCCCCGGGACCGTACGGACACGCCACAAACCGCGACGCCGTCAGACCGGCACGCCGCACATACCCCCGGGCGAGCCCGCGACCGGCCACGTACAGTTCCCCGACCACACCCACCGGCACCCGGCACAGTCCGCTGTCCAGGACGAACAGTCCGGTGCCCGAGCCAGCTCCGCCGATCGGCACGGCCGCGTCGGGGGTGAGGGGCTTGCTCATCGACACATAGACGGTGCATTCCGTCGGGCCGTATGCGTTGATCATCGCGCGGCCTGGCGCCCAGCGCTCGACCAGCTCGGCGGGGCAGGCCTCGCCGCCGACCAGGAGCACCGCGACCGACGCGAGCCCGTCCGGGGACAGTCGCGCCAGGGCGGACGGTGTCTGTGTCAGGACCGTCACCTGTTCGTCGACGAGCAGGTCGTGGAAGTCGGAGGGCGAGTACACGACTTCCTCGGGGACGACGATCAGCCGTCCCCCGTGCAGCAGCGCACCCCACATCTCCCATACGGCGAAGTCGAAGGCGTAGGAGTGGAACAGCGTCCACACGTGTTCGTCCGCCCGTACCGTGACGGTGGCGGGGCGGCCGGGCGCGGTCAGGCGCTGGAGGTGTGTGGCTACCAGGTCGGCCATGCCGCGGTGGGTGACGGCGACGCCCTTGGGGGTGCCGGTCGTCCCGGAGGTGTAGATGACGTACGCGGTCTGGTCGGCATCGGGGTACGAGAAGGCCGTGGTCGGCTGCCGGGAAAGGCCCGGGTCCTCGACGTCCACGACGACCGCCACCACCCCACCGCCGTCAAACCGCTCCGACAGCTCCCCGGTAGTCACCACTACCACCGGCGCCGCGTCTTCAAGGACGAAAGCCACCCGCTCGTCGGGGT
>NZ_JOAP01000115.1 GCF_000720475.1 Streptomyces aureocirculatus | reverse complement strand
TTCCAGAACTACCTCGACCAACGCGAGATCCCTCGCCTGAAGTCCTGGCGAACCCTGGGCACTTGACTGCGCCGGTATCAAGATCACCGACAGAGTCAACCTCCCGACACCCTGGACCACCCCGACCAGGTGCCTGCCTCACTGGAGCGGCTGGGGCGTGCCGCCGGCTTCTGCCCGGACGAGTTGCGTGCTGCTCTGGACTACCTCGCGGACGAGACGGGTGAGATCACGCTGTACCGCGGGATGCCACCGGCCCGGTGACGGCGCAGGACCTGCTCGTGCACGCCCATTTCCGGATCGACATCGACTGGGACGTGTACGGCGAGAACTGCATCTGCGTGGTCCGCAGCGCCTGAACGGCTGCCGGGAAGATCAGATCCAGAAGGGGCCGCCGCGCTGGGACAGGACGGTGGGCTGGCCTGTCTGGTCGATGATCGCGCGCCGTCAGTCCCTGCGGCTGCGGTAGTGCTCTGGGTCCAGGCGCGGGGGAGCGGCCTGCCACTCCGCCGGGTGCTGGGCCACGGCATCCAGCACGGTGGCCTCCCGCTCGGTGATCTCCACGGCGGACCAGCGTGATGGAGTGTGCCGTGGCGGCACGGGCGCCGCAGTACGGCAGCAGTGTCACCGGCTCCTGCGTCTGGACAGCGCGCTGAAGGACGACGAACGCGTCCGCGAGCACATCCTGCTCCGCCTGGGGCAGACCTGCTGCCGGAGCTGTGGGGAGCCAGGCGAGGATGACCTCGCACTCGGTGGCGTTCAGCCGCCCCCCGTCCCCGGCGAACAGGTGATGGAACACACGCACCAGCAGGTCCAGGCGGCGGGGCTTGGTCCGGCGGTCGTACAGACAGTGCGCGCACAGCCAGCCCAGCGCGGTGAATCGCCGTCCACGGGGTGGCGAAGCTGGCCCACCAGGTCTCCGGCGGCGATGGGGGTGGTGCACAGGTGGCAGGAGGAGTCCGCCCGAAGCCGCTATCTAGTGCTCCGATCCGCTCGTGCAGGTCAAGAAGCCGGCTGGCAGCCAGTCAAGTAGAGGCTGTACCAGTGGGGAGTCCAGTCGTTTGGCCAGGTCCCGAACGCGGCAATGGGGCCGCTCTCCGTGTTGCTCGCCCCCGCGCCCCATGGGGCGGCCGAGGAGTATGCGGCATCCCCTTCCAACTTTGCCCTAGGTAGGGCATAGTCACGAAAGGGGGGGGGCACCCCCTCACCGACACAAGGAGCAGGGGCCATGTCTGATCTGTATGCGAGCATCCAGCGGGTTCTGGAGGGCACGCCTGGCGTGTACGACATCGACGCGCTGGCGGACGCCCTGCGGGGCATGGGCGCGACCACGGTGGACGACGTGCCCGCAGAGGAGTTCTGGGACCTGGTCAGCGCACACGAGCTGCCCGAGCTGCCTGTGGAGCCCGGTCCCCTCGACCGGTTCCGGGCTGAGCTGTCCCAAGCGTGGGCCGAGGCTCCCGCCGGTTCCCCGGCCGTCTGGCAGCGTGGCGGCGTCACTTTGGAGTCTGTCGGCGTCTCACGGGTCAACTTCGCTCTGCCGCAGACGCTCGCCACCCATCGCGTCAGCGTGGCGGGCCTCCTGCCCGTCACGGAGCTGACCCCCGATCAGGTGTCCTCGTGGTCCCGGCTGTGGGCGACGGTCGAGGCCCTGCTGGCCGACTGGTCCAGGGCCGTGGCCGATCAGCGCTTGACGCACGAGCAGGCAGTGGCCCGCGCACGGGCCGCCCGCGCCGCCGCTGAGGCCGCCGCCGCCGCAGAACGGGGGGCACGCACCCGCCTTGCCGAGCTGCTCGACGCTCCCGCCCTGTCCACCACGATGTCCCGCGACGAGGTCGCCGACTACCTGGGCATTGCCCCCGGTTCCGTCAGCAAGCAGATGCGCCGATGGGGCATCTCCTCAGAGGGACCGGGCGGGCCCAGGGCTGCCCGGTACCCCACCGCCGAGGTCCAGGCCCACGCCGCCAAGCGCCTCGGCAGGGGCCACCGCAGCGACCTCGACTGAACCGGACACACCCGCCCGCTCGGCTCACTACGCTGAAAGCGGCCGCCCCGTCGGCGGCCGTCTGCTCCCCGCCGCTGCGGGGATGCCACCCCTCAAAGTGGCCATCCACCGCCCTCACCGGGAGACTTCCGTGCCGCCTACCGACAGCACCGCGCCCTTCCTGGACCTGAACCTGTGGGGCACCGGCCCCCTGGACCCAGCGGAACTCGCGCGACTTGCCGCCCACGCCGGCCATTACCTGGCCCTGCACACCCTCCGCCCCACCCCCACCCCGCATCCGCCCCACAATCCGCCCTTCCAGAGCATCGCCACCGACGACGGATGGATCCAGCGGGCGGGATGGCGGAAGATCCAACCCCACCCCAGCCGCCCGGCGCCCGGCGCCCTCGCCCCGTCCGCGGTCAGCCGCCGCCTCACCCGGCCCGCGGAAATCCGGAAACTCCTCCGCAAGACGATGCGAGACCTGCGCATCGACCCCCTCTTCGACACCGTGCCCGACGGCGTCGCCCTGGCCCTCACCGACGACCGCCCCGTACCGGACAGCTACTGGGCCTACCTGGCCCAGGAATGGGCACAGAGCATCACCGGCGCACCTGACTCCATCCTCCGCCTCCCGCCCTTCCACGACAGCACCACCCGGGCATACCGCCACGCCAGAATCTGGCTGCACCGGGAAATCGCCGAGGGTGCCGACGAGCTGACACCCGTAGCCGAAGCGCTCACCACACCCGGCGGCCCCGCCGACCTCATGGACGTGCGCGTCCTGCTGGCCTACGACCGGCCCGCCCACGCCCAGTCACGCACAGAACGGATCATGCTGGCCCGCCTGGTCACCCTGTACTGGACGGCCCTCGACCTCCACCACCACGACACCCCCCTCCTCGACCTCCTGTCCGACCGCCTCGGACGCCGGAACCCGCTCCCCGGGTAACTTCAGTGCAAGTGCGCGATGCCGGTGCGGCTCACCTGGGGCTGCGCGTCGGCGGGGTGGATTCCAGGGTGCGGTCGATGGTGGTGCGGGCGATGCCGGTGGCGCGGTGGATGTCAGCCTTGCTGATGCCGCACTGAAGAGCCCAGTGAATCAGGGTGTCACGCTGCGAGGTGTCAAGATCCTGCTTCCAGCGCTGCGCCAGGAGCGGGAAGATGCGCTCGTTCCAGGGGCGGACGGCCCCCGGGAGGCGGGGACCCCACGGCAGTTCCCACAGCGCCGACAGCGGCGGGAGGGTCTGGTCCACAGGTGGCAGTGTGGCGAGCGCGGCTTCGGCGACCGCGGCCCGTTCCCGGCTGAGGCGCGCCAGGATCGCCGCGCCGAGGCCGGCGCCTTCCAGCTCTGCCGGGTCGTCGTTGCTGGCGAACGTGTCCCGGATCTTCCGCGCCCACGCCCCCTTGTCGTGGACCGTTTGCAGTTCCTCGCTGGCATCCCGGTATACCTGCACGTATCCGCGGTCCTCCAGGAGCTCCCGCAGCGCCTTTTGCCTGTCGTCCAGGCGCCAGGTACGGGCCAGGTGGGCGAGGGTTCGCGCCCATGGGGTGATCTCGGCGACCGCCGCAGCCTGTCGCTGCGGTTGCGCGTCGCGGCTGTCGATCACTTCGGCGACTGCCACGGCCTCGCCGCCGTCCAGGAGGTACACGCGCGCGCCCCCGTCCACGGTCCATCGGGACGGCCCCGCCGGGGTGTGGATCTCGGTGTACGGGGTGAGGACGATATGGACGCCGGAGGCCTGTGCGCGGGGTGGTTGGCGGTGGTCGGCGACGTCGAAGACGGGGACGGACGGAGTCACAGTGCCTCCACAACTACTCAATCGCCCCCAGCGACATCGCCGCCGTCATGAGCCGCAACCCCTACGGCCAGACCCGCGAAGACCTGCTGCACCGCAAGGCCACCGACGGCACACGCCCGCCTATGGCCCGCCCCCATCAGCCGGGCCTCGGCTGGGACAAACAGGACGACCTCGCCGCCGTCTTCGCTGCGCAGCACCCGGACGAGTACAAGGTCGCCACCACCGGGTACTGGCGCAACACCGAGCGCCCCTGGCAGCGCTGCTGGCCTCACCGGGTCCTGATCCCCGCCGGCCACGACCCCGCATCCGGCCCGGCGCCCATCATCTCCACGCTGACCTTCCGCACCACCCCCAAGCCCCTCGACGAAAAGGGGTGGGGGCCGGACGGCAGCACCAAGATCCCACTGGCCGACTACGACCACCACCAGTGGCTCCTCGACACCTACGGCCTTTGCTATGGCTACGTCATCGCCTACAGCAGCCACGACACCGAGACCCGCACCTACCGCATCCGTC
>NZ_JOAP01000114.1 GCF_000720475.1 Streptomyces aureocirculatus | reverse complement strand
CATGATCCGCCGCTACATCATGTGACGGAACAAGCACGTCAGCAACGATCACCTGCGCATAGTGGTTGACAAGGCGAACGCTGCCTGAAGCGGCACTAGTAGGGATTCAGCCGTCCAACCAACTTACCATTGACAGTTGAACAGTTGCCGATGCTAGTTTCGTGGGGCATTGATCACGACGCCTGGGGGGGCTGCTCGGAATGTACCGCTCAGAAATATCGATTGACCTGGAAGCTGTCAGAAACAATGCGCAACAAGTGATTAGCGCCATTGGTTCTAGCGAACTGTGGGCCGTCGTGAAAGCGAACGCATATGGCCATGGTGCGGCTCTTGTAGCGCAAGCCGCGCTAGAAGCGGGGGCAAAGGCCCTATGTGTTGCGACTGTCGGAGAAGGGCTAGAACTACGGCATCGTCACCCAGACGTGCGGATCATCGTGATGGGGCCAGTCCACCCACGAGAGGTCGTCGATGCCGGGCAGGGCCAACTGGAGTGCATGGCATACGACGAAGCTAGTTTGAAGCGGTTGACCCGCGAAGTGCCGGTACACATTAAGGTCAATCTGGGGTTGAATCGATGGGGGTTCTCTGAGCTGCCGAAGGACCTGCCATTATCTACGGTGGGCGCCTTCGGGCATTTCTCCCATCCCTATTCGGACCGTCAAATGATGCTGAAGCAGTTGGATGAATTCACCTCCCGCATTAATGGAATATCAGGCGTCACACGGCACGTGGCAAATAGCTCCGCTACCCTAGAGTTGCCCAACAGTCATCTTGATGCCGTTCGATGCGGAAGTTCACTGCTCGGTCTGTCGTTTTCCGCAACTGTCCGGATGAGAGCCAACTTGAGGCCCGTGTTGCGCTGGACAAGCTACCTCGCGCAGACAAGGCGTCTCGCCCCGGGCGAAGCTGTTGGCTATGATGCCGCTTTCGTGGCCCAGGAGCCCATGCTGATGGGCGTCGTACCGGTCGGCTATGGAGATGGGTTCTCCTCCCGCCTCGCAGGTACCAGAATCCTGGTCGGCGACGAACCGGCACAGGTTATTGGTGCAATCGCTTCCGACGCCCTAGCCATCGCACTCAGGCGGCCAGCGCCAGTCGGTTCCCCTGTGACGCTAGTCGGAGACGGCATTCGCCTCGAAGATCATCTGAAGTTCGCGCGCATGACCAACTGGGAGTTGTGCACGGCGCTGCCCACGGCTCGGAGCAGGATTCGTCGACGAGTTGTTTAACCGAGTGGAACGAGGGAGATGCACATGCACGTAGGAGTTCTCGCCGGAGGCCCCAGTCCGGAGGGTAAGGGATCGCTTCTGTCCGCCGATTCTGCGGCCAAGGCCCTGGCAAACTTAGGGAATACCAGTGAACTGATCGACATATCGGAGCCGGGGTTCTGGTCAAGACTGACTAAGGTGCAGGCAGCGTTCATCGCTGGCCACGGCTGGTACGCGGAAGACGGGAAGTTGCAGGGCCTGCTTGAGTTGCTTGGGGTGCCTTACACCGGACCAGGGGTGCTGGCGAGTGCGCTGGGTATGCACAAGCCGACCTTCAAGCAGGTGCTCGTTGGTAAAGGGATCCCGACCCTGCCGTGGGCCACTCTCAACAAGACGGCCAGTCAGGAAGAGATCGCCAAGGCCACTGATCGGCTGGGTTTTCCGCTGTTCGCCAAACCTGCCTCCAACGGGGAGAGCTTCGAAGCTGGCATCGTCCGAACGGTCGGTGAGTTGCAGGAGCTGCTGGCGTCGGACGGCCCGTACTCCTCTCAGGAGTACATCGTGGAGCCGTTCGTGACTGGCAACACGCTCACCATCGGTGTCCTCCAGGAGGCTGACCGACTCATTCCACTGCCTGTACTGGAAGCAGTCTCACACAACGAGTTCTACGATGCGGAGTCCAAGCAGAACCCGGATCTTCACGAGTACCGCTGTCCTGCCCCTCTGCCCGATCACGTCATTGAGACGATCACGCAGCTGGCACTGAGGGCTTGGGAAGCATGTTCATGCCATGGTGTAACCCGCTTCGACTTCATGCTCGCCGAGCGAGGGCCTGTGATGCTGGAGATGAACACCGTGCCTGGCCTGACCCGGCAGGGGAACCTGGCAGCAATGGCAGAGGCCTCCGGGCTCGGCCTCAACCGGGTTATTGAGCTAATGCTGGAGAGTGCGTTCAACCGGCCCACGTACTGCCCATGATGCCTACCGGCACCGTGCGGCCCACCATCGAGCGGGTCCGCGGGTGGGCCCGTAACTGGGGGACAGGTTTTAACCGCACTTTCTGGGCCGTGTGGGCGGGATTGCTGGCGAATCAGCTTGGGTGCATGGCCATCCCGTTCCTTGGCTACTACCTCACCCAGGACCAAGGGGCCTCCGTCGCCACGACCGGCGTCATCCTGACCACATGTGGCGTTGGGGGAGTCGTCTCCCAGTGGGCCGGGGGCCTGCTCGTCGACCGCTTCGGTTACCGGACAACCCTCGTGGGAGGCATGGCTGCCGCGGGCGTAGCACTATTCGCCTTAGGCCTGAGCCAGAACCTCTACCTAATCGGCCTTTGCGCGTTTCTGGCCGGAGCATCCTCTGAACTATGGCGGCCAGCATCAGCAGCTATGGTCGCCCACCTCTTCAGACAGGACCAGTTGCCCCGGACCTACGGCATGCTCTACTGGGCTGTGAACCTCGGGTACGGATTCTCTATGATGCTCGGCGGTGTACTGACCAGGCATGGATTCACCCTGATCTTCATCATCAACATCGCCACCTGTCTCGCCAGTGCCGCGCTGGTTTGGAAGGCGCTACCCGCGGATGACATGGAGGGTCGAACCGCCGAAACGGCCTCAGGCAGTTATGTCGACGTGCTGCGGGACCGGCTGATGGTGGCCTATCTCGCGGCGACGTTCTGCTACGCGATCGTGTTCCGACAGGCTGGAACGACACTGCCGCTGGCCATGAACCTGGACGGCTTGTCGTCATCCGCGTTTGGGTTCATCATGACTGTCAACGCTGTCATCATCATCACGGTGCAACCTCTCATCCTGCCTTCGATTGGAAAGCTGAAAGAGAGCACAGCCCTCATCACGGGCATCGTGCTTATCGGCCTTGGGTTCGGTGCGACGGCGCTGGTGTCCTCGCCGGCGGGCTACACCGCAACAGTCGCCCTATGGTCACTTGGCGAAATCGCCGTGTTCTGCGTCAATCAGGCCATGGTCGCGCACCTGGCACCAGAACACCTTCGCGGCCGCTATTACGGTCTGTACGGCATGGCCTGGGCCGGGGCGATGCTCGCAGCACCGCTCATGGGCACCCGACTCCTAGAACACAGCGCGGTCCTACTGTGGACGGTTTGTGCCGTGCTGTGCCTCTTGGCCGTTGCCGTACAAGGGGCTATCGCGTCGAGGATGGCTCGGCGCCAAGGATGACGCCTCGACCCGCAAAGAAATGATGCAGCCTGCCCCAAGGCACCTGGGCGTACTGCTGCGACGCGTCTGGGTAGCCGGAAGGATTGTGGATTACCAAGTCCTCCGCAGTGGCGCCGACTCCAAGCACCAAGTGCCCGCCCGGCTCTGGAGGATTGTCTAGGGGGTGACGAATGGACGGATGGACCGAGAGCATCACAAGCTGCCCCCGGGCGATGACGGAAGGGATCTCGGAGGCCGCGAGTTCAGGTCGCACCTCCGCGACTAGACCAAACCGGTCCTCGATCCATGAAGCAAACGGCGCGTAGATGAGCCCACGGAGCCCGCCATCGTGCTTGACGTAGCCGCCGGCTGCCGTACATTCACTGGCCAGTTCCATCGCGGACGGAGCTGAGTGCCCGAAGTGTTCCAACGCCATGCGCAGACAGGCCATGCCGCACAATCGCCAGGACCACCACTCGTACTCTTGCGGACTGATGGCGCCGTAGTCGGCCCAATGCGGATCCTCGCTCGCTGGGATCTTGCCGGTCACGATGTCTTCCACCAGGTGGGCCGAGGCCCACTGCGCGTGGTAGGGGACCGTATGCACGGTGGCGATCACATTGCCCATAGCCGCACATCCTAGTGCCGCTTCAGGCAGCGTTCGCCTTGTCAACCACTATGCGCAGGTGATCGTTGCTGACGTGCTTGTTCCGTCACATGATGTAGCGGCGGATCATG
>NZ_JOAP01000113.1 GCF_000720475.1 Streptomyces aureocirculatus | reverse complement strand
CGCCACCGCAACGTCGTTGAGCGCTGCTTCAACCGTCTCAAGCAGTGGCGCGGCCTGGCCACTCGCTATGACAAGACCCGTGAGTCCTACCAAGCCGCCCTTACGATCGCCTCAATCCTGCTCTGGATCTGACCTTTGAAGACGATCTCTAGGTCGAACTGAGACTTCTCCGGAGCTACTTCCGGCTCTGTTTGACGAGTTCTACCGCTCCTGGCACCGGGCGGGCCCCTTCTCCTCGCAGGCCGCGCGGGCACCGGCGCCCGCCGCCGTCCAGCACGCCTGCGGCGGCCATCCCGTGTCCTCCACGTCCTATCGTCTGCCCGCGGACCAGCTCGCCGACCTGGACACGCCGTGGGTGATCGCTGCCGATGCACACGTCCCGCTCCGAACGCGTCAGGCGGCCCGAGGTCCCGGCCTCGGCCGACCGACCCTCGTAGAGGCTGTAGCGGAGGAGCGGCTGTCACCGTGCCCGGAGTGTGGACGTCGACGGCGGATCGTGGGGCGCGAAGAGGAATGGGAGCAGCCAACGGATTCAGCAAGACGGCCCGATCAGCCGTACATCGCCACGCGGTACAGAGTCTCAAGCGCGTCGTCGATGGGATGGGGCTGCGGCTTGCCGGAGGAGTCGAGTCTGTTCCACCTCTGCAGATTCACCGCGACCGTCATCTGCCGCTTGCTGTCGGCACGGGCCATGGCCAGCGCTCCGCCACCCCAGACCGTGCCGCCATGGCCCCAGAAGGTGCCCTGCCCGGGACCCTCCATCGGGAGCAGGCCGAGGCCGTAGTCGATCGTCTTTCCCTCGTGGGAGATGACCGGGACGGTGCGTTGCATCTGCGCCAGCGACAACGGGCTGACGATCTCTCCGGCCAGCAGCATGCCGAAGAAGCGGTTGAGGTCCGTGACGGTCGATATCAGCGAGGCCGACGGCCCCACCCATGACATGTCGTAGACGCTGTAGTCGCGCGGTGGGTCGATCATGCCGAACCACGCCTCGTAGAGCTGCGAGTGCGGCCCGTTGACGTACGGTCCGGCGGGGAACTCGGTGTCCCGAAGCCCGGCGCGCTCGATGACGTTCTGGGTGATGTATCGCTCGGCCGTAGTGCCGGTCACCTGTTCCAGGAGCTGGCCGAGGAGCAGGTAATTGGTGTTGGAGTACACCCCCGGAGCGCCGCCCGGATTGCCGGCGGCAGATGCGGTGACCCCCATCTCGATCAGTTCGGCGGGGTCGAACCGTGTAAGCCGGTGGTCGTCCAGGCTCTGGGGCTGGGTGTCCGCCAAGGCGGGAAGCGCCTTGAGGGAGGGGTAGGCGTACGGGAGATACTCGGCGAGGCCGCTGGTGTGGTTGATCAGCATCCGGACCGTTATCGCGTCACCGCGTTCTCCGGGAACCAGCTTTGGAAGGTACCGGCCGATCGGCGTGTCGAGACCGATCTGACCGCTCTCCACCTGCCGCAAAACCGCTGCGGCGGTGAAGGTCTTGGTGATGCTGCCGACACGGTGCCGCATGTCGGCGGTGACAGGGCGGCCGGTGACAACATCGGCGACCCCGGCGGCGCCGCGCCAGACTTGGTCGCCGTCTCGCACCTCGGCAAGCAAGCCGGGCATCCCGGCGCGGTGGACGTTCTCGATGGCGGCGTTCAGCTCCGCGGAATCCAGTGAGTTCCTCACGACATGCGTCCTTTCGCATTGCTCAAGGTGAGCTCCACGTCGGTCGCCCGACCCGGTAACAGGGCACGTGTGGCACGTCGGCCCGCCTCTGCCGGGTTGCTCGGCGCACTCATGTCCTCATTATGCACGCGGTGCGTGCACGCCGCGTGCATAGGTTAGGCTGAGCCCAACGAGAGGGGCGAAATGGCAGGTCGAAGGCGTTGGTCGACCGAGGAAATCCTGGATGCGGCAGCGGAGTTGCTGCGCACGAGCGACACAGAGTCGTTCAGCGTGCGCAAGCTCGCCGCGACCCTTGGGACCGATTCCTCCAGCCTCTACCGGCACTTCCGCAGCAAGACAGAACTGCTGCGCGCAGTCGCCGACCGGATCCTGCTGGCCTCCATGGACGGCTACCGCGCCGAGGGCGACTGGAAGCAGCGCATCACCGCCCTGGCCCTGCGCGTGAGAGAGGCGTTCGGCCAGCAGCCCCAGCTCGCCGCGGTCTGGGGACGCTACGCGTCAGGCGGCGCCGGTTCCCGACTGGTCATGGAAGAGGTGCTGCAGGCCCTGCGCGTGTCGGGACTGCCCGACGAGGAGATCCCGGCGCGCTACCACCGACTCGCGGTCCTCATCGCCGCGTTGATCGCCTCCGAGGCCGGAGTCAGCACCATCACCCCGGAAGAGTACGAACAGGGCATGGAGCTGTTCCGCGTCGCGGTACTCGGCGCCGACCCCGAACGCTTCCCTGCCCTGACCCACTTCGCCCGCGACGTCCGCCCACTCGGGGTGGATCGCCGCGCCGCGTTCGAAGAGATCCTCGCCGCCCAACTGGCCAACATCGAGGCCGCAATCTGCCTGAGCTAGTCGACCGGCTCGGGAGTGTCGGCAAACGATGGCGAGCTCAAGCGGTCGGCACATCACCGCGGTTCAGGAGGTCAGCGTAGACCTCTGCCGGAGTGCGGCAGCCGTGGGGTTTTGCGCGGACGGTGGTTGAGCTCGTGGGCGATGGCGTCCAAGTCGGCTTGGCCCGCAAACACGGCGTCAGCCGCGGGGCCATCCGCATGGCCGTCGCCGATATCATGCCCGAGCACGTCGCAGCCGACGAAGGCAGCCTGGCCCCGAACCCGCCCGTCACCCTCGACGTGCCCGGCAAGGTCACCAACGTCCTCCGCGCCACTACCGCTCCTGGCACCGGGCGGGCCCCTTCTCCTCGCAGGGCATGCGGGCACCGGTGCCCGCCGCTGTCCGGCACACGCCCACGGCGGCCATCCCGTGTCCTACACGTCCCACCGTCTGCCCGCGGACCAGCTCGCCCACCTGGGGTCCCTCGGTCCGAACGACAACGGCCCCAGGCCGAAGCTGGCCGTCACCATCACCGCAGCGCCGGCCATGGACAGGGCCGAGCGGCAGCGCCTGCTACGGGAGGCCCTGGTGCACATGGCCCACGCGTTCGGGTACGTCGACGCCGAGCCCGACATGCTGTAGGGATCTCGTCGGGGCGGGTCGTCAAGCGGTGGCTTCCCAGTCCGGCGCGTCATCATACCGATTCCTCATTGCACCGATGGAGTGAGCGCACAGAGTAATCGGGTAAATGCGTACCGTTCGATCTCTCAAGATGCCTTGCGAGAACCTGTGTTGACGCCAAATCGGCTCTGAACAGCGCGGTCGCGGCGTCAAGTCGGGGCAGAATTAAACCCGTGCAAGTGACGGTGAGGTGGCTACTGGCCTGCCGGCCGGACGGCTAACCGAGTCTGGGCAGCCTGAACGCCCTCACTCGTTCACTTATTGCTTCCACTCAACTCCTCAATGCTACGAAACGTGATCTACGTCATATTCGATGAACTGGACATGTGTTCTGATTGGCCGCCGGTAACTTCCTGTCATCACCCTGCTAATGCAGGGGTGTTGACGCGCCGTCAGACTGCCGAACCGGCCGCCAAACCGGTTCAGTGGTCCTGCACGTCTTGCCCTTGACCAACGGCGAGGCGCCATTTCCCGTTCAGCGATCCTGAGAGGGCAGGCCCTACAGCCATGGCCGGAGCCAAGAACGGAGTCTTCGCCGAGAAGATCTCCCCGTACTTACGCAAGAAGATCGAGGAAGCCGGTGGGGCGCTCCCCTTCCTCGACATCCAGTACGCCGTTGACCCTTCTGAGGCTGTTGAACAGACCTTCGAGGTCGCCCGTCACTACCAGTCGGAGATGAGCACCCTCTTCGAGGGGCGTGAAGTGCGTGGCGTCGAGAAGTTGTACCGGCGGACTCTGCTGGTCGAGCCCACAACGATCTGTGCCGCCCACTGCCGCTGGTGCATCCGCGGGCAGTACGACACCGCCACGCTCTCTCGTGAGGATCTGGAACTCATTGCCCGCTACTGCGGGACGGCTCCGGAGAACCAGGATGTTCGTGAAGTGCTCGTAACCGGTGGTGACCCGCTGATCCTGGTCGACCGGATCGAATGGCTGCTGGACGCGCTGGAAGAACACGCACCCCAGGTCGAGATCGTGCGCATCGCTACCCGGGTGCCCCTCCAGGACCCGCGTCGGGTCGATGCCCGTATGCAGCACGCACTGCGACGCCGTTCCACGTTCCGTGTCGAGATCGCCACGCACATCAACCACAAAGGCGAACTGTTTCCCGAGGTCAGGGAGGCGTACACGGCGCTCCAGGAGGCCGGCGCACGCATCTACGACCAGACGGTCCTGCTGCGCGGGCTCAACGATAGCCTCGACACCCTCGTCGGGCTCTTTGATGAGCTGCGCTACATGGGAATCGAGGCACACTACCTGTTCCACTGCGTTCCGATCCGCGGCATGGACCACCATCGCACCTCCGTCGAGGAGGGCCTCGAACTGCATTGCCGGCTGGGAGCGTCGGGTCTG
>NZ_JOAP01000112.1 GCF_000720475.1 Streptomyces aureocirculatus | reverse complement strand
CGAGCGGGACGAGTCGCAGATCGCCCGCTGGATCGCGCACGAGTGGCCACGCATCAAAAAAGGGCCGTGAACACACGTGCCTGGATCGTCTTCCTCGACGAATCAGGCGTCTGCCTCCTCCCTCAGATCCGCCGCACTTACTCGCCCCGAGGGCAGACTCCGCTCCTGCGGCACCGCCTGAACTGGAAGCGCGCGTCGATGGCCGGGGCCTTGGGCTACCACTGCACCGACCCCGATCGCGGGGCCCGCCTGTGCTTCCACCTCAAGCCCGGCAGCTACGACACCGCAGGACTCATCGAGGTCCTGGAGCAGGTAAAGGTGTTCTACCACGGCGAGCAAGTGGTCCTGACCTGGGACGGCCTGTCCGCCCACTGGAGCCGGGCGATGCGGGCCTGGGTCGCCGAACAGGACTGGCTCACCCTGGAACGATTACTGTGCCTCCTGGAGGCCCCCGGTCGCGGCAACCTGCAGGCCCTGCCGCTGATCGACGACTGCGACCGGCTCGTCGACTACTTCTCCACCGCTATCGCACCACTGCTCGACCGGCCCTTCGGGTTCTTCGGCCACAGCATGGGCGCACTGATCGCCTACCAGCTCACTCGCCGACTCCTACGCCAGGGGGAACCGCTCCCCACCTGGCTGGGGGTATCCGCCTACGCCGCCCCGCAAGGCAAAGCAGGCGCAGACAGCCGCCCTCACCTGATGGCCGACGACGAACTGCGCGCGTGGCTGCGGAGCGGCGGCGGCAGCCCACCGCAGCTCCTCGACAACGACGACGTCTGGCACAAGTTCGCCCCAATGTTCCGCAGCGACTTCAAACTCGTGGACACCTGGACTCCTCCCCGCAGCCCGGAGCCGCTGCCCGTCCCGCTATCGGTATTCGCGGGCGTGCACGACAAGCTGATCGACGAGGACCGTCTCCTTGCCTGGCGAGCGTTCACAACGCGCTTCCGCGGACTCGAGAGGTTCGACGGCGACCACTTCTACCTGACGACCCAGCAGCAGCCTCTGGCCGCCGCTATCACGGCCGCGATGCGCTCCGCAGCTCCGTGAGCCCGCTCTCACGACCACGCCACCCGTCAGACGATCAACTCTCACGAGGCGCTGGCGGAAGCTGCGGGGGCCAGTCTTCAGGCGTCGGGGTCGACTTCGGGATGCGTGAACCGCACGGGCCTGCCCAGCGACCGGGCGTAGGCGACCTCGGACTTGGTGCTGTCTCCGAGGTAGTCACCGACCACGAGAACCTCATCAGCGAGAAGGATCTTCGACCGGTGCAGCTCGTCGAGCTGAGTCTTCAGCGCCTCGGCCTCGACCGGATCGGACCAGAACTCATGCGGCGACTTCAGGTCGCAGCCCGGCTTGACGACGATCCTCCCGGCCTTGGTCTCCCGGACATCGGCCGCGGCCATCTCGGCCATGAAGCGGGTGGAGCCGCAGATTGCGACGATGCGCGGGAAGTTCAGCTGCTTCTTCGCCTCGGCGAGCTTGTCCGCGGGGGTGATCACTTGCGGGGACGACACTGTTCCTCCTGGTGGTGCTGCCCAAGGGGTGCTTGTGGAGGCGAGAACGAAGGCGTCCAAGATCGCCTCACGGCGAACCCCGTGCACGCCTGCGCGCCCGCACTCTATTCGAAGAGCATCCCCGCCCGGTGCCGCGGCGCCCGCCAGCCGGCCCTACGCCCCGCCAGTGTGACGCCGAACTGGTCACCCTCGCCGCAAAGCCCACTTCGCTTACCGCGTCCACCGTCCCGACCAGGCGATTCCGGCATCCCGCCGCGGTGCCGGCCTGCTCGGCCGATCCCCTGCCGACAGCTGGGGGCTGTGCCGGGTCGGGCTGGGATACCGAGCCCACCCGAACGAGGGAAATGCAGATCAGATGACCGCATTGACGCAGGGTTGTCCGCCGGTGATCACCTCTGCGGCATGCCTGCATCTGCCGGCCGAGCGCGACCAGCTCCCCGGCCCGTCCGGCCGCCGCGTCGAGGTCGCGGCTGAACTCGTGGCGGATGCGGGCAGTAGCCAAGGGCGCAGGCAGGGTCCCCAGAAACCCAGCGTCGTGGCCGAACGGGAGCTCACCCCAGTTCTCCCAACGCTCACCCCGCACGTGGCTCGCCAGGCCGAACGCCTCACTGGCGCGCCGCGCCTGCGCCCTGATCGACCTGCCCATCTGCCGCCCTCTCACTGACCACGATCGCTGTGTGCTTCGACGAGGAGACCATGTCCGCCGCATTTCACCAGCCCTGCCTCGGCAGCCCCACCGAGACGGTCGCCGCGCCTTCCACACCCGGCGAGCAGGAGCAGATCGTGGCGCTCGCCGACACGCTGGTGCTCGGGTACGGACTGCACCCGGCAGGAATCACGCGGATCCCGGAGGGCACCGCGACGGACAACTACTCCATCGTCGACCAGACAGGCCGACGGCACTTCGGCAAGGTCTATCGCACCCGAAGAAACTTGGATCGGGAGCTGGCGTCGGTCGAACTGTCCGAGTACGCCGCCGACGGGGGCGTCGCCACCGCGCGGGCGACCCGCACGCGCGAGCGCGAACTCATCGCGACTCGCGGCCGCCTGCCGATGTCCCTCTGGTCGTACGTGCCGCACACCGAGACTGCCGAGGGCACCCTGACCGGTGCACGGTGGGCAGCGGCCGGCGCAGCGATGGGCCGTCTCCACAGCCGACTCGCCACTCACCCCGCCGCCGCACCCAGCTTGCAACCTGGTGCCGCGGTCTGCGACGTAGCCACCGCCCGCAGCCGCTTCGACAAGCTGATTCTCGCGTACCAGCACAAACCCACGCTGAGCGAGTTCGAGACGTGGGCACTGCGGGCGGCACGTGAGCGACACGCCGTCCTGGGGGACGTCGAGCGCATCCTCGCTTCACTTCCACCGAAAAAATAACGGTCCAGGTCATGCACGGCGACTTGGCCGGCCCCAACGTCCTGCTGAAAAACGACGTGGTCGCCGCGCTCGTGGACTTCGGACCACCCACACCCGACTACCTCGCCTGGGAGCTCATGCGCCTTGGCTGTGACCCCGCGAGCTTCCAGGCAAACGGCGTCGAGAGGTGGCGCAAGGGATACACCGACCTCGCCCTCGCCTATCGAGACGCCAACCCCACGGCGCCCGCGGACGACATCCTGTCCTCTCTTCGCGTCGGCTGTGCGGCCATGCTCTGCTCGGCCTTTCCGCTGTCGGCACCCGTGGAACGACCCCACCTCGTCGATGCCGCCCTCGAGTCCTACGCACGGGCACGACACGAGGCCGCTCTGACGCTGCTGGAGCAGATGCCTGCCCTGGAGGCGGCCCTGCACGATGCTCTTCGCTGAGTCCATGACCCACATGGCCGGCGTACTCACGCAACCCGCAGGCCCGGACAGCGAACTCGACTGCCCAGGGCCTGCTGTAGTAGCAGGGCGCTGAGGGCCGGCGGCCGAGGGCGCGGCCGCCGCGCCCGGAGAGCGGGGGCGGCCGCGGAGGGTCGAGAGGGCGGGGAGACGATCACCTGGTGAGCCGCTCCACCTCCCTTCTCCCAGCATCACCCCAGTTCAGAGCCACCCCTTCCGCGGGCGGCCGCCTACGGCAGGGCATGCCAGGGATGACCGGATCACGGTGCTGGTGGCCACGGATTGTCAGTGGCGTGGGCGAAGGTCCGTCCGCAGAGCACCGCCACACCACACCGAAGGAGACGGGTGCTGTCGACGCCTCATGCAATCCGCCACTCCGACTGCCGTCCCCGTACGTGTGAATCGAACGAGACGAGAGGAGCCGCCCACGCAGACGGCGCTTGCCGTCCGCGTCCCGGCGGCCTGGAGGCTTTCGGGCTCGTCCTCATCGAGGCCCAAGCCCACGGACTCCCGATCGCCTACTCCGATCTGCCCAGCGCAAGGGAAATCCTCGGAAGCACTGGCGTTCCCTACACTCCTTGCGACCCCCGCTCGCTGGCCGCGGTCCTGGACGGCATGAGCCGGAACACCCGTCGACGCAAAGCTCTGAGCAGGGCGGCTCTCCACAACGCGCGCCGATACGACATCACCCGCCACCGCCCGCCAAACCCACGAACTGACGCTCCACGCGACCTCTGCCTTCTCGGACCCCGACGCCTCCGCCCGGCACACCACAGCCGGACGGCGCATGGTGGAGAGCTGTCCACTCGCAAACGCGTGACCGTGTGTGGACTCACCTCTGGTGCACCCAAACCTTCCCGTCCCGGCCCTCGGCGGCCACCGGGCTCGAAGAACCGTCGTGCGGCAACGCGTCAAGAAGTCGGACGCGTCCTCGCCACCGGCGAGGCATTTACCCGCCGGGCCCACCACAAGAAGGGCACCAAGCCACGGCGCACAGGGAAAGAAGGCGTTTCCGCCGACGGATAGGGTTCCGGAGCACGGGTATCCGGTGCCCCGCCTCCGGGACCCGGCGGCCTCCGGAGGCAGCACGGCGCCGCGAACCGACCTGGTGATGCAGCGGCTGCACGGCCCGTCCATGCTTCAGGCGCTGCTGCAGGGCACGATCACGACCGAGGAAGCAGGAGCGGAGCTCGCTGATCTGCTGCACCGCCTGCACTCGGTTCCCGCACGGGTCTCCGCCGATCCCGTCACTCGGATCCTCCACCTCGACCTGCACCCGGACAACGTGATGCTCACCTCGGGCACGCCCGTGGTGATCGACTGGCGCAACACCGAGGAAGGGCCACCCGGACTGGACTGGGCAATGTCGGCCCTGATCCTGGCGCAGGTCGCTGTCGGCAACACG
>NZ_JOAP01000111.1 GCF_000720475.1 Streptomyces aureocirculatus | reverse complement strand
CGCATGATCGAGATCCGCAAACAGAACCCCGCCTTCGGACTCGGCTCCTACACCGAGCTGCCCTCCTCCAACCCCGCCGTCCTCGCCTTCCTGCGCGAGGCCCCCGCGGGCACGGACACCGATCAGGACAGTGACGACCTCGTCCTGTGCGTCCACAACTTCTCCCGCTTCGCCCAGCCCACCGAGCTCGACCTGCAAGCTTTCAACGGCCGCCACCCGGTGGAGCTGATCGGTGGCGTACGTTTCCCCGCCATCGGTGAACTCCCGTACCTCCTGACCCTCGCAGGACACGGCTTCTACTGGTTCCGGCTGCGCGACGACTCGGCGTAAGGTCGCCGATACGGGCGGCGTGGGTCGGCCTCTTCCCGGCGTGACTCACTCCGCACTGGGCACTCGTACACGGCACGCCCCTGCTCGGCACCTGATCCCACAGATCCCGCATCCGATCCCGCATCCGATCTTGTATCTGATCTCGTATCTGATCTTGTATCTGTTCTCGTACCTGACTTGTCCGCGACGCGGAAAGGACGGGACATCATGTCGGAAGCCGTCACCCGCCCCAGTGCCAACTCCGACGCGCTCCTCGCGTCGCTCGATCCGCTGCTGCGCAACTGGCTCCCGCGACAACGGTGGTTCGCGGGCAAGGGGCGGCCCGTCACGGGGTTCGAGATCACGGCGGCGACGGAGCTGCTTCCACCCGGTGCCGAGCCGGGACTGCTGCACCTGCTCGTACGGGTGCACCAACCACTGCCCGCGGCCACCCCGGCGGCCGACCACGAAGACCTCACCCCCGACTGCTACCAACTGCTGCTCGGCGTGCGCATCGAACTCCCGCCGCGCCTCGCGCCCGCACTGATCGGCCACGTCGCCGGGGGCGCGCTCGCCGGGCGCACGGTGTACGAGGCGCTGCACGACCCGCGCCTCGCCACGCTGCTCCTGGAGCGGCTGCGGCAGCCCGGCCGGCTCGGCGCCCTCCGCTTCACCCGCGCCGACGGCACCGCGGGCGCCGACATCCCCGCCGGGCTCGTGCCCCGGGCGCTCGGCGCCGAGCAGTCCAACTCCTCGCTCGTGTACGGCGACCGACTGATACTCAAGGTCTTCCGGCGGGTCGTGCCCGGCATCAACCCCGACCTGGAGCTGCCCCTCGCCCTGGCCGGACAGGACTGCCGCCGGGTGCCGCCGCCCACCGCCTGGATGACGGCCGACGGGGGCGCCGAGC
This sequence comes from Streptomyces aureocirculatus, assembly GCF_000720475.1. Classification (GTDB taxonomy): domain Bacteria; phylum Actinomycetota; class Actinomycetes; order Streptomycetales; family Streptomycetaceae; genus Streptomyces; species Streptomyces aureocirculatus. Next base: position 8,301 of record NZ_JOAP01000111.1, on the reverse strand, counting down.
CGCTGGTGCTCGGGGTGTTACAACCGTACGTGGCCGGGGCGGCGGACGGCTGGGAGCTGGCCCTCCAAGTCCTCGCCAAGGGGGAGGACTTCAGCGCGGAGGCTCGCGCGCTCGGGCAGACCACCGCCGAGGTGCACGCCGCCCTCGCGGCGGCACTGCCCACGGTGACGCTCGGGCGGGCGCAGGTGGAACAGCTCGCCCGCGGCATGACCGAACGCCTGGACGCGGCGGCGCACGCGGTGCCCGCGCTGCGCCCCTACGCGTCCGCTCTGCGCACCGCCTACGACGCCCTCGCCGACCTCGCCGCCGAGGGCGGGTCCGGGCTCACTGCCCAGCGCGTCCACGGGGACCTGCACCTGGGGCAGTTCCTGCGGGCGCCGTCCGGCGAGTGGACCCTCATAGACTTCGAGGGCGAACCCGCGCGGCCGCTCCCGGAGCGCCGCACGCCGCAGCCGCCCGCCCGGGACGTCGCGGGCATGCTCCGCTCCTTCGACTACGCGTCCCGCAGCCACCGCCCCTGGTCCCCGCAGTGGTCCGCCACCTGCCGTGCGGCGTACTGCACCGGATACGCCGACGTGTCCGGCGTCGACCCCCGCACCTCCCCCGTCCTGCTCCGCGCCCACGAGACCGACAAGGCCGTGTACGAGGCGCTGTACGAGGCCCGCCACCGCCCCGACTGGCTCCCCGTACCCCTGGCCGCCCTGAACCAACTGGCAGCGGGGGAGGACGCCCCCGGCCCGGAGCCGGACACCGTCCTGTGACCCCCGCCCATGGCCCTGCACCCCACCTGCCACCCGCGCTCGACCCCGCCCCTGCGACCAGCCCCGACTGGAGGCCGCCCCCGTGACCCCCCGCCCCACCTCCCGTAATCCGTCGGACGAGCCCGCGCCCGAGGTCACACCCCCACAGCCGGAACCGACGGCGCCGCCCGGGCCCCCCGCGGCGGCCGCGGCCACGCGTGCCGCGGAAGCCGCCGAGGCGGCGGAGGCCGTGGAGACGGCCAAGGCCGCCAAGAAGGCCGGGCCACCCCGGCCGGGAAAACCGCCTCGGCCGACCAAGGCTCCCAAGTCGACGGCGACACCCGACACCGCCAGGACCGCGGAGTCCGCCCGGCCCGTCCGGCCCGCCGGGTCGGCCGGGTCGGCCGGGTCGGCCGGGTCGGCCGGGAGCGCCGAGGCCACGGGAGCCGCGAAGACTCCCGGGGGCCCGCGGGGCAGGAAGGTGCCGAGGACCGCGAAGGCGGCGAAGCCGACCGGCACCGCGAAGGCGACCGGCACCGCGAAGCCGCAACCGACAGGCACCGCCAAGCCGACCGGCACCGCAAACCCGTTCGGGGTCGGCCAGGCTGCCAAGTCCCCCAAGTCCTCCAAGTCCCCTAAGCCCGCCAGGACCGCCAGGACCGCAGGAGCCACGGGAGGCGCAGGAGCCACGGGAGGCGCAGGGGCCCCGGGGGTCACGGGAGCCGAAACCCCCCTGGACGCCGCCAGGACGGTGGCCTCCCCCGTGGCTCCGGAGGACCGCAGCAGGCTGCTCGCCGGAACGCATCACGACCCGCACGGCGTGCTCGGAGCACACCGAGTAGCCGACGGGGTGGCCTTCCGCGCGCTGCGGCCGTACGCCCGCGCGGTGACCGTGATCGCGGGTGAGCTGCGCGCCGACCTGACCGACGACGGCGACGGATTCTTCTCGGCGGTCGTGCCGCTGCGCGACGTGCCCGCCGACTACCGGCTGCACCTCACCTACGACGAGGCGACCCTGGAGATCCCGGACGCCTACGCGTATCTGCCCGCGCTCGGCGAGTTCGACCTGCACCTGATCGGCGAGGGACGGCACGAGCGGCTGTGGGACGCGCTCGGTGCGCGGCCGATGACGCACCAGGGCACCCAGGGCACCCGCTTCACGGTGTGGGCGCCCAACGCGCAAGGCGTACGCGTCGTCGGGAACTTCAACTACTGGGACGGCATCGGCTCCCCGATGCGCTCGCTCGGCGGCAGCGGCGTGTGGGAGCTGTTCGTGCCGGGGGTCGGCGCGGGCGAGCTGTACAAGTTCCAGATCACGCGCCCGGACGGCAGCATGACGTTCCGGGCGGACCCGCTGGCGCGCCGCACGGAGACGCCACCGGCCAACTCGTCCGTCGTGGACGTGTCACGCCACGAGTGGCGGGACGAGGAGTGGATGCGGCGGCGCGCCGACATACCCGTGCACGAGGCGCCGTTCTCCGTGTACGAGGTCCACCTGCCGTCCTGGCGCCCCGGCCTCACCTACCGTCAACTGGCCGAGCAACTCCCGGCGTACGTGGCCGAGCTGGGCTTCACGCACGTGGAGCTGATGCCGGTCGCCGAGCACCCCTTCGGCGGCTCCTGGGGCTACCAGGTCACCGGCTTCTACGCACCCACCGCCCGCCTTGGCACCCCCGACGACTTCAAGCACCTCGTCGACGCCCTCCACCAGGCAGGCGTCGGCGTCCTCATGGACTGGGTGCCCGCGCACTTCCCGCGCGACGACTGGGCGCTCGCGGAGTTCGACGGGCTTCCGCTGTACGAGCACGAGGACCCGGGGCGGGCCGCGCACCCCGACTGGGGCACGCTGGAGTTCGACTACGGCCGCAAGGAGGTGCGCAACTTCCTGGTCGCCAACGCCACGTTCTGGTGCGAGGAGTTCCACATCGACGGCCTGCGTGTGGACGCCGTCGCCTCGATGCTCTACCTCGACTACTCGCGCGAACACGGCCAGTGGACCCCGAACGAGCACGGCGGCCGCGAGAACCTGGACGCCGTCGCCTTCCTCCAGGAGATGAACGCCACCGTGTACCGCCGCTGCCCCGGGGTGGTCACCATCGCCGAGGAGTCCACGGCGTGGGACGGCGTCACCCGAGCCACGCACCACACGGGGCCCGGCGGCTTCGGGGGGCTCGGCTTCGGCCTGAAGTGGAACATGGGCTGGATGCACGACTCGCTGGGCTACATGGCCAAGGAGCCCGTACACCGGTGGTGCACGGCAAGCGGTCCCTGGTGTCGAAGATGCCCGGCGACTGGTGGCAGCAGCGCGCCAACCACCGCGCCTACCTGGCGTACATGTGGGCGCATCCCGGCAAGCAACTCCTCTTCATGGGACAGGAGTTCGCGCAGGGCGCCGAGTGGTCGGAGGGCCACGGTCCCGACTGGTGGCTCCTTGATCCCGCGTACGGGGCCGAGGCCGAGCACCGCGGGGTCCGTGACCTCGTCCGTGACCTGAACACCGCGTACCGGGCGCTGCCCGCCCTCTGGGAGCGCGACACCGATCCCGCGGGGTTCGCGTGGGTCGTGGGGGACGCCGCCGAGGACAACGTGTTCGCGTTCCTGCGGTTCGACGCGGAGGGGGCGCCGCTGCTCGCGGTGTCCCATCTGGCGCCGGTGGTGCGGCACGGGTACCGGATCGGGGTGCCCGAGGAGTTCGCCGGGTGGCAGGAGGTCCTCAACACGGACGCCGCCCGATACGGCGGCAGCGAAGTCGGCAACCCCTCCCCCCTGAAACCGGACCCCACCCCCTCCCAGTCCCACCCCGCCTCCCTCCTGCTCACCCTGCCCCCACTGACCACCCTCTGGCTCCGCCCCACCTGACCCCGCCACGCACCCGTACGCACCCCCGGTGTCGCCCCGCGCGCGAGGCGGACGGCTTCCTTACCTTTTGGTGCGTAGCTGACTAAATAGTCGGTACTTGTGAGCCCTCTCGCGCGAATCAACGATGGAGGCATGCCTGACGACGCGAAAACCGCAAACACCACGACAGCCGCAACCACAAAGAATGCCGAGAACAACCGCATTACCCCCGTCACCGTCATCGGCCTGGGCGCGATGGGGCGGGCCCTCGCCGGGGCCCTGCTGGACGCCGGGTATCCGACCACCGTCTGGAACCGTACGGCCGGGAGGGGCGAGGATCTCGTGGCCCGGGGCGCCACCCTCGCCGCGTCGCCCGCGGAGGCGGTGCGCGCGGGCGAGGTGGTCCTTGTGTGCGTCGTCGACTACGCCGCGTCGCAGGCGATCCTGGAGCCGGTCGCCGCCGACCTCGCGGGACGTGTCCTGGTGAACGTCACGTCGGACTCCCCCGAGCGCGCCCGGGAGGCGGCGAAGTGGGCGGACGGCCACGGCATCCGGTACCTGGACGGTGCCGTGATGATTCCGACCGTCATGGTGGGCAGCACGGACGCGCTGCTCTTCTACGCCGGCGACAAGTCCGCGTACGACGAGCACGAGCAGGTGTTCACGTCCCTGGGCGGGCAGTCCGCGTACGTCGGCGCGGACCACGGACTCGCCGCCGTCTACGACCTGTCCATGCTCGACTTCTTCTGGACCTCGATGTCCGGCCTGGTGCACGGGTACGCGCTCGCGGCCAAGGACGGCGTTCCGGCCACGTCGATCGCCCCGTTCCTGAAGGCCCACATCTCGCTCCTGTCCCTGCTGATCGAGGTGACGGCCAAGGACCTGGACGCGGGCGAGTACCCGGGCGCCGAGGGAAACCTCGCCATGGAGGTGGAGGGCATCGAGCACATCCTGCACGCCGCCGAGCTCCGCGGCCTGGACGTCTCCGTGCTGCGGTCCGTGCGGGACGTGGCCCGGCGGGCGGTGGACCTGGGGCACGGCGCCGACAGTTGGTCCGCCACGGTCGAGGGCGCCCGCAACCCCGCCTGAGCCCGCCGCCCCGGGGCTCTGGCCTTGACGCCGACGTCAAGGCCTACGGTCGCAGCATGCGGATCGGCGAACTCGCGGACCGGGTGGGAACGACCACGCGGGCGCTGCGTTACTACGAGTCGCGCGGGCTGCTGCCCGCGCGGCGGGACGGCAACGGCCACCGCACGTACGGCGAGGCCGACGTGCGGCTCCTGGAGCAGATCAGGACCCTTCAGGACTTCGGGTTCGAGCTTGAGGAGACCCGGCCGTTCGTGGAGTGCCTGCGCTCCGGCCATCCGGCGGGCGACGCGTGTCCGGCGTCGGTCGCCGTCTACCGCCGCAAGCTCGGTGAGCTCGACGCGTTGATCGGCGAGTTGACCGCCGTGCGGGCCGAGGTCGGCGCGCAGTTGGCGCGCGCCGAGCAGGCGATGGCCGGGCTCGCCGCCGACGCGCAGGCACCGGGGGGACCAGAACCCCGGTGCGAACTGAGTGACGCGGCTGACGCGACCGACGTGACCGACGTGGCTGGTTTGACTGATGTGGCTGGTTTGACTGATGTGAGGGGTGTGCGGGGATGAGTGTGGTGCGGGTGGAGGGTGTCGACGAGGTGACGGACGCGGACTTCGGCTTCGAGGTGCTTTCCGGGGAGCGGCCGGTGCTCGTGCAGTTCACGGCCGAGTGGTGCGGGCCGTGCCGGCAGTTGGCGCCGGTGCTCGGGGAGATCGCCCGGGAGGAGGCGGACCGGCTGAAGGTCGTGCGATTGGACGTGGACCGCAATCCGGAGACGACGACGGCGTACGGGGTGCTCTCCACGCCGACGCTGATGGTGTTCCGCGACGGCGAGCCGCTGTGGCAGAGCGTGGGCGCGCGGGCGAAGCGGCGGCTCGTGCAGGACCTCGAGGGCGCGGGGGTGCTCTGAGCGGCCCGTCGCGCAGCGGTAGGAAAAAGCCCCGGACGAATTGACGTCCGGGGCTTTTCTCTGGGTATATTGGATTCTTTCGCGAAGCCGTGCCCTTTTGAACATGACGACTTCACGGGAATCTGAATAAACTCACTGTAACTGGCGAGGGGCTGAATTGTCAAGCGAGGGATTGCGGGAAGAGCAGCAATTCGTCTCCGGGCTGTACGCGCGCCTCGACGCGCTGCGCGAGGAGGCCGAGTCCGCCGTACAGACGTCGTTGGCGCAGGTGGGCAACGGGCTGCAGGCGCGTCTGGAGCGCGATGTCATGGTCGCCGAGCAGTCCGGGCTGCTCGCCGCCTTCGACGCGGGCGAGAACGGTCTCTGCTTCGGACGCCTGGAATTCGGCGACGGGCGTGACCATCACATCGGGCGCATCGGAATCCGCCGGTCCGACACCGAGCGCACACCGCTCGTCGTCGACTGGCGCGCGGAGGTGGCTCGGCCCTTCTATCTCGCGACCGGCCATACGCCGATGGGTCTGCGCAGGCGCCGGCACATCACCACCGAGGGCCGCCGGGTCACGGCCCTGCACGACGAGATCCTGGACCTCACCGACACCACCCGCACCGGGCACGAGGCCGCGGACTCCGACGAGGTGCTGCTCGCGGCGCTCGACTCCGCGCGCACCGGCCGCATGCACGACATCGTGCAGACCATCCAGGCCGAGCAGGACCGCATCATCCGCGCCCCGCACCGGGGTGTGCTCGTCGTCGAGGGCGGCCCCGGCACGGGCAAGACGGTCGTCGCGCTGCACCGCGCCGCGTACCTCCTGTATGAGCACCGGGAACTGCTCGCCAAGCGCGCCGTCCTTGTCGTCGGCCCCAACCCGGCCTTCCTCGGCTACATCAGCGAGGTGCTGCCCGCGCTCGGCGAGACCGGTGTGCTGCTCGCGACGCTCGGCGAGCTGTTCCCCGGCGTCACGGCGACGGGCACCGACTCGCCCGCCGCGGCACGCGTCAAGGGCCGGGCCGAGATGGCCGACGTCCTCGCGCGGGCACTGCGGGACCGGCAGGGGCTGCCGGAGCCCGGCGAACCGCTGATCATCGAACACGACGACGGTGAACTCGTCCTCGACTGGACGATCGCGTACGAGGCGCGGGATGCCGCCCGCGCGATGGAGCTGCCGCACAATCTGGCGCGGCCCACGTTCGCGTTCCAGGTCATCGACGCGCTCACCGCGCAGTTGGCCGAGCGCATCGGCCACGACCCGTACGGCGGGCCCAACTTCCTCGGGCCCGACGACATCGCGCAGCTCGGCAAGGCCATCGCGGTCAGCCCCGACGTGCACGCCGCGATCGACGAACTGTGGCCCGTCCTCACCCCGCAGCGCTTCGTCGCCGACTACCTCGCCGAGCCCGTGCACCTGTCCGACGAGGACGCCGCCGCGGTCAGGCGCGCGCCGGGCGGCGCCTGGACCCCGGCCGACGTGGCGCTCCTCGACGAGGCCGCCGAGCTGCTCGGCAAGGACGACAGCGCCGAGCAGGCCCGCGCGGAGGCCGAACGGCAGCGGGCCGTCGCCTATGCGCAGGGGGTGCTCGACGTGTCGTACGCGTCCCGTACGTACGAGTTCGAGGACAAGGAGGAGAGCGACCCTGACGGGTCCGAGGTGCTCCTCGCGCACGACATCATCGACGCCGAGCGGATGGCCGAGCGGCAGGAGGAGGCCGACCACCGCAGCGCCGCGGAGCGGGCCGCCGCCGACCGGACCTGGGCGTTCGGGCACATCATCGTGGACGAGGCGCAGGAGCTGTCCGCGATGGCGTGGCGGCTGCTCATGCGGCGCTGTCCGACGCGGTCGATGACGCTCGTCGGGGACCCGGCGCAGACCGCCGAGTCCGGCGGCGTCGGTTCCTGGCAGGACATCCTCGCCCCCTACGTCGCCGACCGCTGGGCGTACGCGCACCTCGGCGTCAACTACCGTACGCCCGCCGAGATCATGGACGTCGCGGCCCAGGTGCCGCGCGCCGCGGGGGTTGTCGGCTTTCAGCCGCCCTCTTCCGTTCGGTCCACCGGGGTGCGGCCGTGGGCGCGGCGGGTCGGGGATCTCGCCGCGGGGGTTGCGGAGGCGGTGGCCGCCGAGACGCCCTCGGCGGGGCGGCTCGCCGTGATCGCTCCCCGTGCGCTGCACGAGGAACTCGCCGGGAAGCTCGACGGTGTCCCCGCCGGGGGTGAGCCGGACCTGACGCGGCCCGTCGTCCTCATCGACCCGCGCCAGGCCAAGGGCCTCGAGTTCGACACCGTCCTCGTCGTCGAGCCCGCGCTGTACGGGGCCAGCGACCTGTACGTCGCCCTGACGCGAGCCACGCAACGCCTCGGCGTCCTCCACACGAACGCCCTGCCCCCGGCCCTGACCCCCCTGGCCTGACCCCGCACGCCCCTGGCTCCTGGCTCCTGGCTCCTGGCTCCTGCCTCCTGCCTCCTGCCTCCTGCCTCCTGCCTCCTGCCTCCTGGCTCCTGGCTCCTGGCTCCTGGCTCCTGGCTCCTGGCTCCTGGCTCCTGGCTCCTGGCTCCTGGCGTGCAACGACCGCACCGCTGCGCGTAGTCACCCGCCCCCCCGTCCCCGCCGGACCAGCCGCACCGCAGGGAGTTTCCCCCTCCGGGGGTCTGCCGCGGTGGGTCGCCGGGGGCGGGCGGGTACCACCACCCGACGACAACACTGCAAACCGCCCGCCGCTGCGCGGCGTCGCCCCACCC
>NZ_JOAP01000110.1 GCF_000720475.1 Streptomyces aureocirculatus | reverse complement strand
CCCGCCCTTCCCGGCCTGACGGCCTTGTCCTCAATCGCCGGACGGGCTTTTAACCCACCCACCCGCCCCTTCATCCTCAAGCGCCGGACGGGCTTGCCCTCACCTGCCCGCCCCTTCGTCCTCAATCGCCGGACGGGCTCTCCCGCGCCTGCCTGCTCCTTTGTCCTCGGCGCGCCGGACGGGCTGGCTCCCGCCCTCCTGCTCCTTTGTCCTCAGGCGCCGGACGGGCTCTCCCGCGCCGACCCTCCCTTTGTCCTCGGCGCGCCGGATGGACTGGCTCCCGCCCACCCTCCCTTTTGTCCTCGGGCGCCGGACGGGCTTGCCGCGTCCGCCCGCTCCTTTGTCCTCGGGCGCCGGGCGGGCTTTCGCGTGCCCGCCCGCCCCCCTTTTGTCCTCGGCGCGCCGGACGGACTTGCTCCCGCTCGCCCGTCCCTTCGTCCTCAATCGCTGGACGGGCTTCGGGCGTCCGCCCCTTTGCGCTCAAGCGCCGGGTGGGCTGGTCTCAGCCCGTCCGGCGCTTGAGGACAAGGCCGTCAGGCCGGGAAGGGCGGGCGGGTGGGGGAAAAGAGCCCGTCCGGCGATTGAGGACGAGGACCGCAGGGCCGACAGGCGGTGCAGCGGGCGGCCGTCAGGTGTTGTGGGCGCCGGGCCACGGGCCGGGGGTGGGCTGCTCCTGCTGGTGGGAGACCTCAGTGTCGAAGAGACGGAACCCGCGCCGCAGGTAGTTGTCCATGGCGTGCTCCCCGTCGAGGCTGCACGTGTGCAGCCACACCCTCTTCGTGGCCGCCCGCCCAAACCACCGCTCCGCGAGATCCCACGCGCGAGCGGCCCCGTACGACAGGAGATGACCCCCGATGCGCCGCCCCCGGAACGCGGGGATCAGCCCGAAGTAGACGATCTCCACGACACCGTCGTCCTGCGGGTCCAGCTCCACGTACCCCGCGGGAGTCCCCCGGTCGTAGGCGACCCACGTCTCCACGCCGGGCCGCGTCAGGTGCTCGAGCCACTGCCCGTGGCTCAGGGAGAGCCGGTCCACCCAGGCGATGTCGCCGCCGACCGCGGAGTAGAGGAACCGGCTGAACTCCGGCGAGGGCACCTCGGCCCGGACGATCCGTACATCGCCGTCGGGGGCGGCGGCCGGAAGCAGGTCCGTGGGCGAGGTCTGTTCGAGGGACCAGGTGGTGACAGTGATGCTCATGCCGGTCAGGCAATCATGGGCGCCTCCGCCCGGCCAAGGGGGACCGGGGGAGACGCCGAGGGAGGAGGACGGGGCTGGTGCCGACCGGTGTGACTCGTGTCAGTCGGCCAGGGCGGCCGGAACCCCGTCAAGGCACCGTCGCCGCCCGCGCGCGCACCACCGCGGGGGCAAGCGACTGCGGCAGGAGCCGGGACGGGTCGGCGGCCAGGACCAGCTCGACGTCGGCGTCCTCGTGGAAGCGGTACGGGCGGTGCGCGAGCAGCCCGCCCAGATAGCGCCGGACGCGGGACAGCTCCGCGCGGACCGTCACCGTACGCCCCGGGTCGCCGAACAGGTCCTCGGCGAGCCCGGCGGCGGTCCGCCCCGCCCGGCTCACCGCGAGGAGGTAGAGCAACTCGGCGTGCCGGGGGGTGAGTTCGTGCGTCCAGCAGCCCGCGCTGCCGGTGACGGTGACCGTCCAGCGGTGTGAGCCGCCGACGTCCACCACGACCCGGGTGGCGACGGGCACCCCCGCCCCGTGCGGCTCGGCGGAACCGGCCCCGCCGCCGTCGTCGAAGCGCAGCAGCCAGCCCCCGGGCAGCGGCGCCACCGTGCACCTGCCGAGCGCGGGCAGCCAGGCCCGGCCGTCCGCGAAGGACTTGGGCAGCGTGACGCGTCCCGGCGGTGGCATGCCGGTGACCGCGGCCGTCCAGCCGTGGGTGTCCACCGCGACCGCCCTCCCGCCGAGGCGGGCGAGGACCGGCGCGGCCACCGAACGCAGCTTGTCCAGGGCGGTCAGATGCTGCTCGCGCAACCGCGCCTCGGCGAGCTTGGCGACCGAGCCCACCAGGGCCAGGGTCGCCGGATGCATGGTGTCGAGCGGCCCGCTGATGTCCACGACGCCGAGCAACCGCCCGTCCCGCGGGTCGGTGATCGGCGCACCGGTGCAGGTCCACAGGTGATGGGTGCGGACGAAGTGCTCGGCGGAGAACACCTGGAGGGGGCGCCGGGCGACCAGGGGTGTGCCGATGCCGTTCGTGCCGACGATGCTCTCGCGCCAGTCGGCCCCCACCTCGAAACCGTGCCCGTCGGCCATCCGCAGCACCGACCTGTTGCCCTCACGCCAAAGCAGCCGCCCCTCCGCGTCCGCGACGACCATGATGTGCTGGGCGACGTCCGCGACCGACAGGAGACCCTCGCGCAGCACGGGCAGGACGTGCCGCAGCGGTGACGCCTGCCGCCGCCGCTCCACCTCATCGGTGCTCAGCATGCCCGCGCGATGGTCGTGCTCGGGGTCGACGCCGCTCGCCAGCATGCGGTCCCAGGACGCGCCGATCACCGGCCGGGGGCCGACGCGCGGGTGCCGCCCCGCGATCCTGGCGTCCCGCACCTCACGCAGCAGCCGCGCGGCCTGCGCGGCGTTCACCGCGGTCAGGCGTTCGAGATCGAACGTCGCCTGCGTGTTCATCACCGGTTCCTCCCGCTCCGAGCCCGCCGACAGAGGGGGACACGGCATCCATCGTGCCCTTCCCCGACACGCGGAAGGACGTGCTTCCTTCAGGTGGTGCAAACCCGGACCACACGCATCGTGCGGGGTTGCAACCTTCTGCAACTCTGGCGAACAGTCGTGCGGTGTTTGAAACTTGGCCGTGCGCCGCTCCGCGTGGCGTGCGTCCCGTCGGGACCCGAAAACCGGGGGTGGTGCCGTGTCGGCGCGGCACCACCCCTGTGACAGTGCCCCGCACGCCCGGGGTGCCCCGGTACGTCACAGTTGTACGGCGGCCCGCTCCACCACGGCTCCCAGATCCAGGCTGTGCGGCAGCGTGCCGAACGCCGCACCCCAGTCGCCGCCCAGCCGTGAGGCGCAGAACGCGTCGGCCACCGCGGGCGGCGCGTACCGCACGAGCAGCGAACCCTGAAGGACCAGCGCCATCCGCTCCACGAGCCGCCGGGCCCGCGCCTCGATGCCGTCCAGATCGGCGAGTTCGGTGAGCAGCGCCTTGATCGCGCCGTCCAGACGGTGGTCGGCGCCGCGCGCCGCACCCACCTCCTCCAGGAAGGCGTTGAGCGCCTGCGGCTCACGCTGCAACGCGCGCAGCACGTCGAGCGCCTGGACGTTGCCGGAGCCCTCCCAGATCGAGTTCAGCGGCGACTCGCGCAGCAGCCGCGGCATCCCGGAGTCCTCCACATAGCCGTTGCCGCCGAGACACTCCAGGGCCTCGGCCGCGAGCGGCGTGCACCGCTTGGTCACCCAGTACTTCGCGGCCGGCACGGCGAGCCGCAGGAACGCCTGCTCCCGCTCGCCCCCGTCGTCGTAGGCGGCCGCGAGGCGCAGCGCGAGCGTCGTCGCCGCCTCCGACTCCAGCGCCAGGTCGGCAAGGACGTTGCGCATCAGCGGCTTGTCGACGAGCTTGCCGCCGAACGCCTCCCGGTACGTGGCGTGGTGCACGGCCTGCGCGACCGCCTGCCGCATCAGGGCGGCGGAGCCGATGACACAGTCGAGCCGGGTCGCCGCCACCATGCCGATGATGGTGCGCACCCCGCGCCCCTCCTCGCCGACCCGGCGCGCCCAGGTGCCGTCGAATTCGACTTCGCTGGAGGCGTTCGACTTGTTCCCGAGTTTGTTCTTGAGGCGCTGGATCGCGAATGCGTTCCGAGTTCCGTCGTCCAGGACGCGTGGCACCAGAAAACATGTGAGCCCGGCCTCGGCCTGCGCGAGCACGAGAAATCCGTCGGACATCGGCGCGGAACAGAACCACTTGTGCCCGACGAGTTCATAGGTGCCGTCCTCGGCGAGGGCCCGCGCCCGTGTCGTATTCGCACGGACGTCGCTGCCGCCCTGTTTCTCCGTCATGCCCATACCGAAGAGCGCGCCCGCTTTCCGCGCGGCGGGCCGCAGCCCCTCGTCGTACACGGTGGAGGTGAGCCGCGGCTCCCACTCGGCGGCGAGGCGGGGGTCGGCGCGCAGAGCGGGCACCGCCGCGTGGGTCATCGACACCGGGCAGCCGTGGCCGCCCTCGGTCTGGGTCCACACCAGGAAGCCCGCCGCGCGCCGCACATGCCCGCCCGGCCGGTTCCAGGCCGAGGTGAGGCCCGCGGCCACCGCCTTGCCCAGCAGCCGGTGCCAGGCGGGGTGGAAGGTCACCTCGTCGATGCGGTTGCCGTACCGGTCGTGCGTGTGCAGAACGGGTGGATTCTCGTTGGCGAGCACCCCCCACTCCTGGGCCTGCGCGGAACCCGCGGTGCGGCCGAGGTGGGAGAGCTCCGTGCGCGCCGCGTCGAGCAGGCCCGGGTCCAGGTGCCGCTCGACGCCCTCCGCGAGGGCACGGTCGCACGTGAAGACGTCATATCCCACCAGGGGCGGAGCCTGGTTGGTCACTGTGTGGGTGGTGGCTGCCATGCCGCTACGGTAAGGAGGTGCACCAGGCAAAAGAAACACCCGGGCGGCCACACGGCCGCTGGAATCGGGCCCGCGCTCTCTATCGCAACGTCTCCAAGCGCAGGACCGCCTGGCTGCTGCTGAAGGACACCGTCAACTCCTGCATCGAGTACCGCGTCCTCGGGCTTGCGGCCGAAGCGGCGTTCTTCACGCTCCTGTCCGTGCCGCCGCTGCTCCTGAGCCTCATCGGTCTGCTCGCGTACGTCGACCGGTGGACCGGCGCCGACACCATCACCAGTGTCCAGAACAACATCCTGGAAGCCTCCCGCACCATCCTGTCCGACAAGGGCGTCCGTGAGATCGCGCAGCCGATCCTGGAGGACGTCGTGAAGGTCGGGCGCCCCGACGTGATCTCGATAGGGTTCCTTTTCGCCCTCTGGTCGGGCTCGCGCGCCGTCAACGTCTTCATCGACACCATCACCGTCATGTACGGGCTCGACGGCGCCCGGGGCATCGTGCGCACCCGGCTGCTCGCCTTCGGCCTCTTCCTCGTCGCCCTCGTCATCGGCTCCGTGGCGCTGCCGCTGATGGTGGCGGGGCCCGACGCGGTGGTGAAGCTCGTGCCGGGCTCGGCGACGGTGGTCCAGGTCCTGTACTGGCCGGTCGTCACGCTCCTGTCCATCGTGTTCCTGACGACGCTGTACCACGTGTCAGTGCCGGTGCGGTCGCCGTGGGTGGAGGACATGCCGGGTGCGCTGATCGCCCTCGGCATGTGGGTGCTCGGCAGCTTCCTGCTGCGCATCTACCTCACCAGCACCGTGGAGGGGCCCACCATCTACGGCTCCCTCGCCGCGCCCGTCGCCGTGCTGCTGTGGATCGGGGTGTCGGCGTTCGCGGTGCTGGTCGGCGCCGCGGTGAACGCCGCCATAGACCGGGTGTGGCCCTCTCTTGCCACTGCTTCGGCGCGGGAGGCCAATGAGCGGGTGCGGGAGGCTCGGGCTGCGGAGTTCGTCGCTCGTGCTGCCGCCGCGCGGGCCGCCGAGGATCCCGACGATCCCGATATGCCCTCGGAGTTCCCCGAGCGGTGGTCCCGCTTTCTGCCCCCCGACGATGTCACGTCCCGCCTCCGCACCCACCACCACGCCAAGCGCCACGAAGACGACCCCCCAACCTGACCCCCGCCCCCAGACACCCGCACCCTCAACCACCGGCCGGGCTCTTCCCCACCCACCCGCCCTCTCCCGGCCTGCGGCCTCGTCCTCAATCGCCGGACGGGCTTTTCTC
>NZ_JOAP01000109.1 GCF_000720475.1 Streptomyces aureocirculatus | reverse complement strand
ACACTCTCGGCACACACCCCCACCGCCCTCGCGATCTCCGCATTCGGAACACCGTCCTCGAACAACTCGACTGCCCGAACACGACGCGCCTCTGCCAACTGAGGCCGCGACAAAGGAGGAAGGCAGGAGCTGGCAACCGAAGGGGAAGGTTGATAAGCCACCCCGACAGCCTCCCACCCACACGCCCACCACACCCACCGAACTTACGAAAAGATCAGTAGGCCGTGTTGCGAAAGTGTGTGCTGTTGCGGACGTGCCGTAGTACTCCTGGAGAGTCTCGGAGTCAGCTCTATTCTCGCTTGGAGTCGTCGATGGCCGTTCGTCGTGTCGTGCCCAACATCCAGTCAGAGGCTGTACAGGAGAGCCGGGAGTTCTATGGGCTGTTGGGCTTCGAAGAGGTCATGAACCATGGCTGGATCATGACGCTCGCCTCTCCGTCCGCTCCGGCGGCGCAAGTCAGCGTTATGACCAGCGACAAGACCGCCCCGGTCACCCCCGACATGAGCGTCGAAGTGGACGACGTGGACACGGCCTATGCGGTCATGCGGGACAGCGGCGCGGAGATCGTTCACCCCTTGCAGAACGAGGAGTGGGGGGTGCGGCGGTTCTTCGTCCGCGATCCCAGCGGCCGAGTGGTCAACGTGCTGGGCCACCGCTGACACCGTCCCCGCACGACCTGGGAAGGTGCTGGTCACAGCCACTCGTTGATGGCCACGACCAGCACGGTAGCTTCGTAGCGGACCACGAGCTTGTCATACCTCGTGGCCACGGCGCGGTGCCTTTTGAGGCGGTTGATGCCGCACTCGCCCGCGTGGCGGGCCTTGTAATCCTCCGGGTCGAACTTCGGCGGACGGCCGCCACGGGAACCGAGCTTCTTTCGGTTGCGGGCCTGGTCGGCCTTGTCCGGGATGGTGCAGCGGATTCCCCGACTGCGCAGGTAGGCGCGGTTCTTGCGGGAGGCGTACGCCTTGTCGGCCCGCACGCGGTCGGGGCGGATGCGTGGCCGGTCCGGTCCGGTGCGGGGCACGCGGAACTTCTCCAGTACGGGTTCGAACTGCGGCGAGTCTCCGCGCTGTCCTGCCGTGGCCACGCTCGGCATGGGCTTTTGACCTTGCTCGACGGCCAGGTGCAGCTTGGTGGTGAACCCGCTACGGGAGCGTCCGAGTCCGTGATCGCGGGGCTCGTCAAAGACGCCGCCCGGTGGTTCCTTTTGCAGGTCGCTCTGCTTGCGGGCCCCGGCTGCATGCTGATGGGCGCGGCAGACCGTGGAGTCGACGCTCAGGTCCCACGTGATCGCACCCTTCGCGTCGGTCAGGGACCGGTCGCCGACAAGTTGTGCCAGGCATGTCCGCAGGCGCCATTGCAGTACCTCTCGCGGCGGCGAGTGTCCCGCAATGGCGAACACGGAAACGAGGACGCGGAACGCCTTGACGTGTTCGGCGGAGGGCAGGCCCGCGAACCCGTAGCGAGGCGGGTCCATGCAGATCATGACCGAGGGGTTAGCCGTGGGCTTCACACCAGACCGCGCCACCCCCGCACGGCCGTCCGCAGATGTCATGTGCGCCTGCATCGCATAGCCAGCGACTTCCTGTAGAACCATCTGCTGGCGTGTCGGGGCGAGGTCGGAGAACCGCCTCACACCAGCATCCAACGTGCGGAGTTCCTGGGCGATCTGGTTGACGACCCGCTCGGTCTCGCGCCGGAAAGTGCATCCGTCGTCGCTGCATGATTTCACGACGCTGATTCCGGGCGAGGGCCAGGACAGTCACTGCGAGGCGGCGGGACCTTTGAGGGAGCCTTGCCGCGACCAACGGATGCGCTTAGGCTTGTCCGCCACCTTCTGCCGGCGTACGGGCTTCTCTGGCTCTGGCAAGATTTTCGTAGCCGGAGATCATCTCGGTGACATGGTCGGCCGGTCTGCGTATTGTCGGCGGAGGTGGGCGATCAGGACGACGCGCTGGCGGAGGAGTGGAACGCCGGCGCGGCCAGCCATGAGGCGTTTCTGCAGCTTGACATCGGTGATGCGGCCTTCCGGCTCGCAACATGATCGACCGGACGAGTCCCCGTAGTGCTTGGTCGGGGTCACTCGCCGCTGGCGTGTCGGTTTGTCCGCTTGCTCCATTGACCTGTTGTGATGGACGGGAGCTGGTCGCGGACCGCTGCGATCTGGAGACTTTCGCGGCAGAGGTGTTCGAGCCGCACGGGTGGGTCGACGCCGGGGGGAACGGTCCATCTGCGGGGCCTGTTGCTGCAGGGACGGCGCAGGTCGGTGGAACCGATGGCCGCCCGCCCGGGCGAGGACGGCAACCGGCAAGCCCTGGCGAACTCCATCACCACCAGCCCGTGGGACGCGGCGCATGTCCGCGCCTGCCTCGCCTGACGGATGCAGCATGTGACAGACCGACCGCACTGGTCATCGATGACACAGGCTTCCTCGAAGACGGTGACGCCCCGGCGTGTGTTGGTCCGGCCGTACACCGGCAGCGCGGGCAAGGTCACCACCTGCCACGCCAAGATGCCCCAGCACCTGGCCTCCGACGACGCGTCGGCTGTTGTCGGATGGCGTCTGTTCCTGCCAGAGAGTTGGGATCCCGCCTCGTCCAAGGCCGATCGATGAGCGTCCTGCCCCGGCGCACGGCTGGCCCGCGCACGACTCGACGACACCCTCGCCGCGCTCGCCCCGTACCGCCCCGCCGTCCTGCGTGCCCGCGCCGACCGGGCCGCGGCCCTGCCCGCCTGGGGGTCCCTCACCATCCGGGCGACCGGTGACCGCGATGCCTCATAGGGCCGGTGACCACGATCGCCGTGACCGGGGCCGGCGGTTTCTGCGGCTCCCGCGTCGCCGCGGCGGCCGCCGCCCGGGGCGCGGACGTCCTGTGGGTCGGGCGGCGCCCCGGCCCGACCGGCCGGCACCTGGCCTGGGACGCCGCACGTGAGGTGCCGGACCTGTCCGGCGCCGACATCGTCGTGCACTGCGCGGCAGCCGTCGGCGACCCGGCACCCGGTTCCCCGGCCGAAGCCGCCATGCGCGCCGTCAACGTCGACGGCGCCGCGCGGCTGCTCCAGGGGGCCGTTGGCCGACCGGTGGTGTGGGTGAGCAGCGCCAGCGTCTACGCGCCCGGCCCCGGACGCCTCCGCGTCACCGAGGGCCACCCAGTGCGCGGGCACCTCAACGCCTACGGCCGCACCAAGGCCGCCGGTGAGGCGCTGGCCCTCGCCGCGGGCGCCGTGGTGCTGCGGCCACGGGCGCCGTGGTGCTGCGGCCACGGGCGCCGTGGTGCTGCGGCCACGGGCGGTCTACGGCACCGGGGACCCGCACCTGGCGCCCAGGCTGCTGTCCCGCGTCCGCCACGGACTGCTCGTGGTCGTGCTGCCGGGGCCCAGCGTCCGCCTCAGCCTCGCGGCCGTGGAGAACCTCACCGACGCCTGTCTGCCGGCCGCCGACTGGCCGGTGGGCGCGTACAACATCGCCGATCCGGCGCCCTACGACCGGGACGAGGCCATCCGGACGGTCCTGCGCGCGCACGGCGTACGGGCGCGCATCCGCCACACCCCGCCGCCACTGGCTCAGGCCGTGGTGGGCACCGCCCAGACACTGACCCGGCTGCGTCCGCACGCGGAGCCGCCGCTCACCCGCTACGCCGTCGACCAACTGGCGCATCCGTGGTCCTGGACGTGTCCAAGGCACAAGCGCGAGGGTGGGTGGCCGGTCGCACTCTCGAGGACTACGGACTCTCCCTGCCGAGCCGGTCGACGGTGTGAGACGACTAGGTGGCCGACCGGGGCGGAGGCGGCGGATGCCAGTCGTCTCGCGTGCTGGGGAGCTTCTGCACGGCGGAACCCGCCAGGGCCGTACCCGGCGTCCGGCGGGTACGGCCCTGGCGGCGGAGGATCACGTGCGGCTGGTGAAACTCGCGCACTTGTACCACTTGCTGCTGTCCGACCCCGGGTCTCCCTTGACCAGGGAGACGGTTGTCCGGACCTTCCTCTTCTCCGGGAGGTTCAGTTTCCAGGTGAAGTGCTTGCCCGCGCCCCGCTTGAGGTGGAAGGTGTTCCAGAAGTGGGGCTTGCCGCTCGCCGCGTCGAGGTTGATGAAGACGCTGCGGCCGTCGGCCTTGCGGTCCTTGGCGTAGAGATGGTCGCCCTTCGACGTGTACTTCGCGTACCCACCCGACGTGTACTTCGCGTACCCACCGGCGCATCCGCCGGAACCGCCGGCCTGCGCCGCCTGCGCCGCCGGGGCTGCCGCGAGGACGGCGGCAGCGACGGCCGGGACGATGGCGGCCCGCCGCTTGAGTGATGCCTGCACTGCTCTGTTCCCTCCGTGGATCGTTCATCCGGCCGCACTGACGCAACCGGCGGTTGATCATTTCAGGGAACCACCGTGGTGATCATGTGGGCCTGACGGGACGGAACGATGCCCGCGGGGCGGGGACGACGGCCACCCCGGCGTGCCGGGGGTGGCCGTCGTCCCTGCCGTCATCCGCGGTGTTTCAGTCGCACAGGTGGCGGTTCACGACGGCGCAGATCTCCGCCGCGGGTTCCGGCTCGGTGAGACCGTAGTGCGTCGCGTCGATGTCGTACGCGTGCACATCGCCCTGGACGTGGGGGGCCCACAGCCCGGCCTCCGGGCCGGTGCTTCGCGTGGCCCTGAAGAACAGCGCGGTGCCGCGGTACGTGGGCTGGCTGAACTCCCCCACCATCTGCACGTGCCGGACCATCAGGGCCGAGCCGTTCTCGATGATGGACCGGCGGTCCTCGCTGTCCTCGGCGCCCGGGAGATGGCTGTCGAGGAACTCGCGTGCCTGGGACCGGTCGAGCCGCACCGCTTCCCGGTGTTCCGCGAACCAGTCGCTCGGGACCGCGTCGAGGATCACGACCACCGGCACCTCGTGCCCGCGCCGCTGGAGTTCGGCGGCCACCGCGTGGGCGAGGGGGCCGCCCAGCGAGTGCCCGATCATCTGGAAGGGCCCCTCCGGCTGGACGGCGAGGATCTGTTCCGCGTAGTCGAGGACCATGGCTTCGAAGCTCTCCGGCACCGGGGAGCCGTCGAAGCCGCGCGCCTGGATCCCGTACACCGGCCGGTCGCCCAAGTGCCTGGCCATGCCCAGGTAGGACCAGGCCAGGCCGCTGCCGGGAGGCAGGAACCACACCGGCGGCTTGGCACCTCCCCCCTTCAGGGTCATGACCACACCGAACGGGTCGGTGGGACCGGCCGGATCGGCACCGGCGCCCAGTTGGGCCGCCAGCGTCGCGACGGTCGGGGTCTCGAAGACCATGCGCACCGGTACGTCCACGTTGAGAATTCTGCGGAGGTGCCCGACCAGGCGGGTGGCTCCGAGGGAGTGGCCGCCCAGGTCGAAGAAGTTGTCGTCGACGCCCACCCGCTCGACGTCCAGGATCTGGGTGAACAGGCGTGCCAGGACTTCTTCCTGCGGGGTGCGCGGCGCCCGGTGGGCGTCCGCGCCGGTGGGGTGCCCGGGCCGCGGCAGCGCCCTGTGGTCGACCTTCCCGTTGGGGGTGAGCGGCAGCCGCTCGATGGGGACGAACACGGAGGGCACCATGTACGCGGGCAGGCGTCCCGCGGCGAAGTCGCGCAGCGCGGCGTCCAGTTCGGCCGTTCCCGTCGTTCCCGCTGCCTCCACTGACTCCGCTGCCTGTGCGGCAGCGGTGGCGTCCACCGGCACGACGTAGGCCACCAGGTGCCTGCCTCCGATGTCCGTGGCGTCGCCTGCGACGGTGACCACGGCCTGGGCGACGTCGGGGTGTTCGGCGAGCGCGGCCTCGACCTCGGCGGGTTCGATGCGGAAGCCGCGGATCTTGACCTGGGTGTCGGCCCGCCCGAGGAAG
>NZ_JOAP01000108.1 GCF_000720475.1 Streptomyces aureocirculatus | reverse complement strand
CTGGCCACTCGCTATGACAAGACCCGTGAGTCCTACCAAGCCGCCATCACCATCGCCTCAATCCTGCTCTGGATCTGACCTTTGAAGACGATCTCTAGGACTTGCCCGCCGACCATGTCGGGTTGTTCAGTTAAGGGCGAACGGTGGTGGCCTGACAACGACTGGAAGGCGCTCACCACATCCCCAGCGGCCCTTATCGATACCGGTGTCGCTGCGGCTCGGCACAAGGACGCGAAAACCTCCACCGCCTTGCTGCACCGCCGAAGAATCCCAACGAGGGCTGATCAGAGGACCAGAACTGCGGCGCGTAAACCTGCAATTACTAGACAGGTGATGCATCGTCCGCAACACCGGCAGTGGGAACGGCTGATTCCTCACTGCCCCCGCCTCCCTCTCCCGGCTTAGCGTGGCACGGGAAAACAGTCCATCGTGAAAGGATTCTGAATGGCCATGGGTAAGGTAGCTGCGGCCGCAGCATCATTTGGCGTCGCAGTCAGCGTACTGGCGGCACCTCAGGCTACGGCTAGGGCGGCGGACGGGAAATCTATACCCGATGTAATACAGCGGTGGCAAAATGAACGCAGTGGCCTGTGCCTAGTTGCGAGGGGCCCGGCGAACGAGGCACCTGCCGTAGTGAGTGACTGCGGAGATTGGCCTGATCAGAAATGGCGCTCGACTGACCGGGGCTTCGTCATCAACGTGAACAGTGGGAAGTGCCTGACGGCGAGGGCAGGACAGAATGCTCGCCAGACCGCGTGCGGGGGCCATAGAGACCAACAGTGGGAAGCTGTAGTTACTCGCGACGGTGTTCAGCTCCGGAATCAGCACACGGGGTTGTGTTTGCTCGCGCAGGGGACTGCGGAGAACTCGCCCGTTATTATGTTTGAATGTCACAGTCGGTACTCTGATCAACGCTGGAAGTCCACAATCGTGGGATGAGATCAGAAGGCGGGACCTAATACTCCAGATGTAGATCGGTGTCGGCTGGTAGCACCTCTGTTTTCAGCGGCGTGCGTGGCCTGTCCCAGATGCCGTGCGGCCGGTTTCGTTCCTGAGCTTCAGGACCGAGGGCGGGGGACCTCGAAGTAGGTTCCGTCTGAGAGAGGCGGTTGGATGTCCACTTGGAGAACCGTTCCGTACCGGGCGCGGATGGACGGCACGGCTTCAGGGCGCTGGGGGGTGATCTCGCACCGGGAGTACACGACGGATTGTGGCGGGCAGGCAGGCGTTCCCTTGCCCTCCACCTGGTACAGAGGGGGCGTGGTTCCGTGCGGCGCCGTGTCCCATGTGATCTTCACATCTTCGTTTGCCGACTGCAGGTAGGGAGCGGACATCAGTTGCCCGTCAAGCTCCACACCCCGCGTCCGCTGGTACATCAGCGCGTAGTCCATCGATCCCCCGGACGCACTCCCGGGGCCGTTGACATTGGGCTGCCACTTCACGATGTGCGCGGCGTCGATACGCCGCAGCACGTCGGCGACCTCACCCTCGACCCCGAACACGGCATGCCCGTTCATCGAGCAGGTCAGCGAGGGGCCCGTGGCGGGCTCGAAGATGTTGCCCTCGCGGGCTTTGTGGCATCTGTCCTCGAACATCGTATATCCGGGGTGTAGGCCCTCCACGCGGCTGAACGGTGCCAGCAGCCCCCGGATATGCGCCTCCTCCGAGTCACGCATGCGCTGTGCGTCGGGTGCCTGGGCCTTGGCGCGCAGCTCGCTGTCGGCGGGCGGGCGGGAGCATGCGGTGGCCACCGTCATCATCAACGCACATCCCACCATCAGCACGCCCGCACCCGGTCTCCGATGTGATCCCAATTCCTCTCCCCTCCCGGATGCTTAACGTTCATCGCCACATATTTCCCTGCCCCGTACACGAGCGCATGAGTACGCGTACTCAAAGTTCCGCGAGCAACACCGGCCGGTCCGTGGCGGCGGAAGCGGTGAAGGCTTCGGTGCCGTCGCCGCCATCCACGCGTGCTCCGTAACCCGTGACTCGCTGGCCTCGACTGGCGTTCGTCCACCGCTCGCCCAGCGTCTTCGTCCGGGAGTCGTCACGTCACACACGCCGCGGGGCTTGAACATTGGTCTGGCCGCTGTCCGGGGCCGGGCTTGGCCAAGCCAAGCCGACGAAGATCTCCTGCGAGAGGTTGAGCAAGGCGGGGCGAGGTGCGAGCGGCGATGAGCCCCCACTCCGCGGCTCCCACGAAAGACCGCGAACACCGCAGCGACACGGCGCCATGCCCGGGCAGTCCTGTCCGTCAGGCTTTCATCAATCTTTACTTCCTCGCTGCAGGCGCGCATTACAGTGGGCGAGTTGGGGCGCACGGCACACGCAACCCGGCTCCCCCACGATCGAGTCCTTCCTACAGTGAGGATGGTCATGGCAGCACACCAGCCGTTATCACGTCGCAAGGTGCTCAAGAGAACTGTCGGCACCGCGCTCGCCGCCGGAGCCACGTCGGTGCTCGGCGGGGCAGTCACCTCCGCCGCAGCCGCGGGCCCGCGCCGCGTCCAGGACGTACGGGCGTTCCACGGCACGTGGCTGGGCTCGTACGACGGCCGAAACGCCAGGCTGGAGATCGTGGCCCAGCAGCAGCCGCCCAGCACCAACTACACGCTCTTCCTCAAGTTCATCGAGCTGGAACGCAACGAAACCTACTCGGGGTACGTCCAGAACGTTCCCCTGGACGCACATGAGGTCCGGAACATCACGCTCACCGGGCCCAGCACGCTCATCTGGCCGACGCTCCTCCAGCACACCTGGAACACCGACTACCTGTCCGGCACGAGCAGTTGGAACGGAACGGGCTTCCCGATGTCCTTCTCCCGTTCCACCATCGCGCCGCCCTTCGTTGCGAGCCGACCGTTCCGGGGCTACGGGGACTGGTACTCGCCGCCCAACAACCACTCCGTGTACGAGGGCAACAACGACGGCCGGCGGGCGAAACTGGAAGTACTGAAGTACTTCGTCGCCGGCAAACCCCAAACACAGTTCACCTTGACGGACCTGGATCGCGACACCGCCTATGCGGCCACGTTCCTGGACGTGGACTTCGGTAGCTGGAGCATGGACCGCCAGCGCAATCCCCTCGCCGGGGTCACGATGAAGCCGTTCACCCCCGGCCTCGAGCCGAAGTACATCGAATCCCTGTACTGGCACTCCTGGAACCCCATGTACGTGAGCGGCGCGAACATCTGGCAGGGCGGCCGATACGGCATGTCCTTCGTCCGCCGGACACCACTGCCGTAGGGTCGGTCCACTCGAAACAGGGGGACCCGACGGCGTGTACGCGGCCTGCCGAGATGATGACGGCATCGAGTACACCGAGCGCGTGCCGGATACGGAGCCGCCGTTCCCGCCCAGCATGTTGGCGAACGTTCCGCTCAACGACGAAGAACGCGCCGCCGTCGACGACGGGCAGGCCGCACTCGACCAACTGCTGGAGCGGCTGGTCGACGTTCCTACGCCAGCCGGCGCGACACCTCGACAGACCGCTGTTCCGGCGACCGCGACGCTCCTGCCCATCGTCGCCGTCAACCAGGGCAAAGGCTGAACTACTTGACAAATCAGATTCCACAGAGCCCGGCGCTGGGTCGTCGAGCGCTCACTTTCGTGGATCATGAGGGCCCGCCGTCACTGCCGCGACCACGAAAGACTTCCCCAGGTCAGCGAAACCCTCATCACCTGGGCATCCATCACGCTCATGACCCGCCGCCTCACCCGCAAGCCGGCACGACGCTCACGTCGGCCGCTGGCCCCGACGCCGGTTGCGGGGCTGCCACCGCCGACGGTCACCGAGAACAGATCACGGTGACGAGAGCGAACGATGCATAGAAGGAACCCTCCGCAAGGTTGGCGAACCACTGCTGGCCGCGGTCTTGTTCCACATAACCGTCGTTGATGGCCTGCTGCATGTTGCGGCCGAGCCCCAGTGTGTGGTCCGCGTCGGCGAGGTCCCTGAAGACCGGCGTCGTCGCAAGCACCGTCTCCACCCGGAAGCCCGCCTTCTCAGCAAGCCGACCCAGGCTGCGTCAGATGGTGGCGTTCCGGACTACCTTCTCCGTGGTGTACCAAGTGAAGTCACGGCAAGTCTGACGATCCTCCGCGTCGACGACCAATGTGTCCCAGTCAGGCTCGACGAGACCGACGAGGGCGCCCGGTCGAGTGGCACGGTGCAGCTGAGTGAGAGCAGCGTCAGGCTCCGCAACGTGCATCAGAACCCGGTCGATCTTGGCTCGATCTACCGATGCCGGGCCGATGGGAAGCGCGTGTACGTCGCCCTCCCGGATCTCCACTCCGTGCAGGTCACTGGTCCGTTCACGTGCTTGGGCGAGCATCGCCGGATCGCGATCGACGCCGATCACGGAGCCGTCCTCACCGACCCGCTCAGCCAGTGCCGAAAGGTCAGTTCCCGGGCCGCAGCCAACATCCAACACTGTCTGACCAGGCGCAACGTCCAGCAGGTCGATGAGCTGCTGCTTGTAGGCGCGGCCAAACGCTCGGCTGGGAAACCCCAGCCGAGCGCCTCGCAAAGCTCCTGGAGACAGCCAGTTGATCACTGTGATGCGAAGACCGCCGGAATGCGCCTTGCGGCGGCGGGAGGTGCCACGCGGGTAGCGTCACCCCCAACAAGCTGACGCGCTATAGCCCGAGTAGTTGGCGGTGTAGACATAGAACCAACCGTCGCCGTTCGATGTCCCGCAAGCGGTATACCGGCCGCCCCGGAAGGGGCTACTTGTGCCACAGGCCCACGTCTGCCCCTTCAGGGCAGTGGTCACCACAGCGGCACTGGTACTGGTACTGGTGCGGACGACCACGTTCTCGAATGTTGTCGCCTTGCCGTCGTTACAGGCCGTGTCGGTCCTGGGCTGGGGCGAGCCATCCGCCGCATCCGCAACCCCCGGAAGGGCAAGGCCGACGACGGCGGCTACCGCCAGCGTGACAGTCAACCTGGATCGCATGATTTCTCCCATTGGTTCCCCTTTGATCAGCATTTATGCTGTGAGCACCGACAAGTAGCGCTCGATTCCCGCACCCCGTCAAGCGCCCTGTATGAGGTGACCTGTTTTCAACGTGAGCTCGCAGTTGAGGAACTGAAGACTCGTCGGCCGGGTTCAGCCGCCAGGAGCTGGACGCTGCTGCTGCCAAACTCAACAACGACGCACTCAAAACGCTCGGCTGGGTTTTACCAGCCGAGCGCCTGCATACACTGCTCGCCACCACACGTCAGTGATCATGTGTGGCGACGATCCCGGAATCCGCCCAGGTCGAGGGGGCTGTTCGCATCTCAGGCCCGTCGACGGTTCCCGGCGAGTTCAGCGCCCGGGCGACGCTACGATCGCCGAAACCGTCGGTACCGGGCATGCGAGGGTGCGCATCGTCTGACCGTAATCCCCCCCGCTCGGAGGTGCACGCTCCTGGGAGTCCGTAACAGGATCTTGTTCAAGCGAGCTGGACCACGGCGGACGGAATCGAGTAACGGGCGCCGGGCAGTGGGTCCGGGCGGCGTGCCGTGCGATCAGGAGCAGGCGGTCCCCGGCCCGTACCGGGCACCGTCCAGCTCCGCGCCGGCCGCATCCTATCGGGGCAGCAGCGGGGGGGGACCCGCAGCAGTTCGCCATCAGGACCGGGCGCAGCCGTCTGTCGGCTGCCTGATCCCAGAATCATCGGCTCGGCCACTGCCTCGTGCAAAAACGGCGGCTCCTGGAGAGGACTCCGGCCGAAGAGCGGGTGGGGCCACATGCCCGGGTCAGCGAAGGGAAGCCCGAGATGGGCGCTGCCGCCTTCGTGGGGCCAAGTGGGGTCGAGCGCCAGGCCCTCGCAAGTGACGGCCCAGCCATGCGGAGTATGCAGTGCCTGAGTCACATCGATCTGCGCCGCTCGCTCCGAAACCCCCTGCATAGGTCAGTGGTAAGCGACCAACTGCTCCTAAGACGCCATCTCATTTGGATAGTCTGCGGTAGCAGATGAGGGTGCAGGCGATGCTGGTGAAGGCGAGGAAGTGCTCGGCCTTGCGTTCGTAGCGGC
>NZ_JOAP01000107.1 GCF_000720475.1 Streptomyces aureocirculatus | reverse complement strand
TCACCGTGCCGACGTCGCCCACCACCCTGAGGCCGCGCGGGCACCTCCGGAACCACCCGCTGAAACAGTTCCCACAGCTCATCCGGCACCAACCGCTCATCGATCCCTGTCATGCCCCAAAGCCTACCGAGCCAAATGAGATAATCTCTTAGCCAAACCGTCTGACAGAGCTGGGTATCGAATCCGCAGGCACCTTCAACAAGATCCTGTTACGAGCTCTTAGAAACGAGCAATCAGACGGGTTGCCAGGGTTTGAAGTCGCTGCCGGGGCCGTTGCTGTTGCCGGTGGCCCAGAATCCTCCGTCGGTGCCGCGTACGTAGAGATTCACTGTCTGGTCGGGGAATTGCAGCAGGGACGGGCGACCCACGAACTTTCCTCCTTCGCTGAGTCGTTGCCAGAAGGGGTCGAAGTCTCCGCCGGGGTGTTTTTGGCCGAGGCCGTTGAGGCTGCCGTCGGCCAGTACTGCGTATGTTCCCAGTGTGCCGTCGGGGCGGAGGATGACTTCGGGGTCGCCGGTTACTGCCATGGCGCCGGCGGGAGAGGTTTGCTGCCAGGGTTTGAAGTCGCTTCCTGGTCCTGCTTTGTTTCCGGTTCCCAGAATGACGCCTTGGGTGGTGCGGACGTAGACGCCGATGGTGTTGTCCGGGAACTGCACCACCGAAGGGCGCCCCGCGAAGGTGCCCTGTGTGCTCAACTGCTGCCACGGGCCGAACACGTCCCCGGGCGCCGCCTGCCCGCGCCCGTACACATTCCCGTCCGCCTGCACCGCGTACGTCCCGATCGTGCCATTACCGAACAGCACCATCTCCGGACCACCCAGACCGGAGTCCCGGCCGGTCCACCAAGTGGTCTGCTTCCGGGCTCCCGGCCAGCCGAAGCTGAAGTGGATGTGATCAGTGTGCGGACTACTTCCGGTATGGGCCGACCACGACCTGGTGTTGGCGGCCCATATACGGCGGTTCCAGATGAGGTACATGATGCCGATACGCCGGGCGATGGCGTGAGCGTTGTTCCAGCGGTCGGTCGCCAGCAACCAGTCGATCAGGGTGTCGGCTTCCGCCCGCTGCCCGGGATCGTTGGCGTTGAAGGGGTAATCGAGGGCACGGCCCTCCTTGTGCTCGCTGCGCCCGCCCACGTTGCAGGCGCGGCTGATACCGAGGTCGTTACGTCCGTACGTGGCCCGCAAGAGGTCACGTATGTCCAAGACGCCCGGCTTCGCCGCCGGATCACAGTCGGTCTGGCTCTGGAAGGGCTGGTACCCATCGATGTTCGGCCCGAAGTCGGGTGCCGGAGGATGGAGGGCCGCCACGATGGATGGGGCCGCGTTTTCATCTGCCACAGGAAATCGCCGATTCGTGTACGCATGGCCGGTGGTGACCGGCACCTGTCGATGTCTCTTCGGTGTGCGCCTGGGCCTCCAATTGCCTCGATGCAGACGCGTCAGGAAGGCTGCTGGGTACTTGTAGAAGGACGGGGCGCCTCCTGGAATTGCTGGTTCTCCTCCCGCTTCACTCTCCGGCACGAAGGGTGGGGCCGTCGTCCTCTCCCGGACGTAACGGCTGATACCACGTGGGGAGTAGGAGGCAAAGCGCCACCGTCATGACCCGGTCGGTGTTTCGGGAAACGGCGGGCCCGGTGATGGCTGTTTCCTCCTTTGCCCGGCGTATCGCGCCGAAGCGGTTTCCCGTCCGCCCATACGCACTGTGTCTTCTTGCGGCAACCGGACCATTCCTAGGCGTGTTGAAGCCGTACGTGAGGGTGTGTGGTGAGGCTGGCGTGTGTTCTGGGCTCCGCTGGAGGGGGTCGCAGGTAGTCTGCGAGCCGACGACGTCGGGGGTTGGCAAGATCGGCCCGCGCGTGAGCCGACAGCCGGGGTTCGGGAGCGTCGCCGATCTCGGTAAACAGGCGCTCGGCGATAGCCGCTGGCAAGGTGCGGCGGCGGCTCGGCAGGGATGAGTGGCAAACGCTGGACGAGGCCCTGGAAAATCCTGACGGCGACCGCCTGTACGCGGTGCAGCGGGAGCAGGCCCGGCGACGGAAGGCGGAGCGTGAGGCTGCTGTGCGGGAGGCGCAGCGGCCGGTGTGCACGCGGTGTGGTGCCAGATTTCCCGACGAGCGCTGGAGGAGACCACTAAAGGGTGTTGCACAACGGCGATCACGTTCGGATCCGGCCACCAACCACGGGGTCAACTGCCCGACTCTGTACCCGTTTTCGCTGGTCTGGTTGGCACCGCTAAACGGTCGCGAAAGATCGTTCGGTCGTTGTGCAACACCCTTTAGGCGGTGTCTTCAAATGATCACTGCTGGTGGATCATGGTGTCGTGTACGTCGCCATGAACTGTCCGATGCCGAGTGGGAGTTCGTCCGGCCGTTGCTGCCCGCGTCGTTGCGGGGACGGAAACGGCTGGACGACCGCAGGGTCCTGAACGGGATCGTGTGGAAGTTCCGGACCGGGACGGCCTGGCGGGATGTGCCCGAGCGTTACGGTCCCTGGGCCACGCTGCATACGCGTTTTCGCAGGTGGGCGGCGGACGGGACGTTCGACCGGATGCTGCAGGCCGCCCAGGCGAAAGCGGACGCGGCGGGCGACATCGAGTGGCTGGTGTCCGTCGACTCCACGATCGTCCGGGCCCACCAGCATGCGGCGGGAGGGCTTTCGCTTGATGGGACCCTCCCGGACGGTGCTTCGTCGGTCGCGTTGCGGTGCCGTCGGCCTGACGGCACGCCCGCGGTGCTGAAGAACAGCCCGGAGAAGCCCCTGATGGCCGAACAGGCCGACATGCTGGGATGGTTTGCCGCCTCGGGCCGGGTGCCCTCCGTGCTGGCCGCCGGCGAGGCGGCAGGCGCAAAGGTGTTGGAGGGGATCATCCCCGGAACGCCGGCGGAGGACATGCCTGCTGCTGCGCTCCCGGACCAGTGGTCGGAGCTGCTCGCCGCCCTGCACGAGGTCGCGTTGCCCCC
Source organism: Streptomyces aureocirculatus (assembly GCF_000720475.1). Classification (GTDB taxonomy): domain Bacteria; phylum Actinomycetota; class Actinomycetes; order Streptomycetales; family Streptomycetaceae; genus Streptomyces; species Streptomyces aureocirculatus. The sequence goes on along the minus strand of NZ_JOAP01000107.1, from coordinate 3,277 downwards.
GCGGCTGAGACGTGTGCTGCGTGGGCGGTGCGAGGAAGCCTTTGCCCGGGTCGGCAAGCGGCTGTCCGAGCCCGCGGTCAGCGCACGGATGGACGCCACCGTATGGGACAGGGCCATCCAGCGCTGCGAGCGACTGCTGGAGACGGAAGCGACCACCGACTGCTCCACGGTGACCTGCACCTGGGCAACGTCCTCGACGGCGGACAGCGTGGTCTCATGGCCATTGATCCGAAAGCCTGTGCCGGTGATCCGTGCTTCGACGCGGTGGACTGCCGCCGCCACACGCGAGCAGCGGGTGTCGATGCCCTCCAGTCCGGCTGCGGCCAGGACGTCATGCGGACTCGATAGCGACCGGCTCCATGCCTGGAGCCAGGTGATCGCACCGTTTGCGGCCATCGCCCACCTCAGAGCCGGGGGTGAGAGGCAGACGGTCGATGAACTGCTCGCGTTGGTCCGGTGAGCACAAGGAACGCCCTCGAACGAACCTCGCACTCTAGGCAGGTACAGGCTGTTCACCTGATACGCAGAAGCCTTCTCGAGAGCGTGCGCCGTGGTGAACCAGGCATCTGATCAGCACGAAGGCCGTGAACATGACCCTGAGCGTTGGCGCAAGTGTCCCGGTTCGAAGGCAGCTTCTTGGGGCGTCTGTCCGCCCGGGGTGATGACAGGTGTCAGGGGCTTGCGCGTACTGCAGGAGTACCCCTACGGTGCGATGTGTAGGGGTATTCCTACACGAGATTGGGGAGTGGGTATGCACACCATCACCGGCGGTCTGCTGCAAGAGGCTCCGCACAACAGGCCATCCGTCCTCGCCCTCACCAGCGAGGGCTGGACCTGGCTGGACGGCCGGGAGTACGGACCTCTGGTCGCGGTGACATCCGAGGCTCTTGACGCCTGGACGGACGGAGAGCCGCTCTCCGACGAGGACGCCGAGGCGTTCGTCGCGCAGGGTTTCGGGGACGCCGGCGACACGGGCATCGTCGGCGCCGAGGACGGCAGCCCGCGCACGCCCGCGGATGACACGGACTGGGCCGTGGTCACGGCCCGCTATCAGGGGACCTTTGAGGGAGCCGACGGGAGCCCCCTCCTGCGGTACGAGGACCTGGAGTGGCGCGCGGCGTTCTGGATCGACCTGAACTCACTGACTCCGGTCCTCATCGATGACGGCGCCGGATGGCGCCTGTACCGGACCGGGCAGGGCCGTTGGGTCATCGCGAACGACGACGTGTGGATGGACGCTACGAGCGAGCAGGCCGCCGAACTGGTCTACGAGGCCGCGCCGACCCGGCGCTGGGAGAACATGCCGCTGCTGGCTGAGGCAGCCGCCGCGGCCCGTGACCTCGCCGACCTGTGCTCCTATCCCGAACACCCCGGTACCGATGACCTGGACGAAGGGGCGCGGCAGGACTGGGCGGCGCGGGACGCGGCCGCCGCGCATGTCCAGGCGGTGCGCGTCGTCGCGGACCTGACCCGCACCCGGGTCCAGGCGGACATCCGCGCAGGCCGCAGGAACGCCGCACGGACCGTGAACAGGGCCTACGACGGGAACACCACGCACGCCGCCGCAGCGGTCGCCATCCGCCGCCAGACCTTCCTCGATCTGATCAAGTAGAGCAAGGGGCAACCATGACCGACACCACCGCCGCGTTCTTAGCGGCCAACGGCTCGGACGATGCAGACGAAGCGGCGCGGGCGCAGCTTCAGGCACTGCGCAGCGCTGTAGAGGGCGTTGAACTCGGCGACCGCTACCGGGAGGCCGTCGAGGCTCTGCTGTTCCATGCCACCGGCCAGGACCCGCAGCAGACCGGGCGCCTGCTTACCCTCCTGCGCGACTACGGGGAACGACGAGGCCTGCGCGCACAGTCCGCGATGACAGCGGGAGCCGTTGCCGTTGCAGGCCGGGTAGCCGCCCACTGGCTCAAGGACCGCGTCGACGAGAGCTGTCCCGGGCCAGAACACACCGCGCTGCGTACCGCAATGGCCGACGCGGTCAGCAGCATGGACCACCACGAGCCCTTGGCCTTCGTCGCGCTTGCCCGGCAGGTCAATGCCGCCGACAGCCTCGGACGTCTGAAACGGCCCGCCCATACCCTCTCGCGCCACGACTCGGCCAGCCGGAACGTCATCTGCGGACGCCTCGCCCACGACGTACTGCGTCTCCTCAACTCCTCGAACCAGGTAGGCGAGTTCAGGCAGCAGACTGCCCGCGCCCTGGCATCCATTGGGGCCGACCGGAATAGGGCGGAGGACCGCGCGACCTATGGCTGCGAGTACGGCGAGCCCGCGTAGGCATCCGCGTTCGCGTGGCTCAGCGATGCAAGCGCGGCCCCGATCGGGCGCTCCGGCCAGCTCCCAGCCGACGAGGAGGGGCGGCATCATGTGGGTGCAGACCCCTTCTTCCCTTCCGATCTCAGGTGCGCCTGGGCTGCGTCTGTGCGGAGGCCCGACGAGAGCTGCGGCAGCGGTTCTCTGAGTCCGTCATCAGGGTCGATCACAATCCCGCTGCCCGGGATTGTGCTGGCAACGAGAGCCGCGGCGGCCACCGCAAGGTGCGCCGGTAGGCGCCGGGTGTGGTGCCGAGATGGGCCCGGAAGCGGCGGCGCAAGTTGACTGCCGAGGTGAGTCCGACGCGGGTTGCCGGCCGCCGTCACCGCCTGACGACGGCCGGGCCATAGCCCCGAGCGGGCCCTCACGCCAGGATGCGGTCGATGGTGGAACGGCCCAGTCCTGTCAGCTCGTGCATGCGTGCCATACCGCCAGCGTGCGGGCAGGGCTGGCCGCGCGTCTGTCGAGGGGACCCGGTCAGCCCACAGGCTCAGCGTCGGGCGTCACGATCAGCACACCCCGTCTGCGAGGTCATCCATGACCCGGCTGACCTCTGCCCGCGTCAGCCCGCCTAGCTCCGCCCGGGTGTACTCCGCGCACACCTCCTCCGTGAAGAACTCTCGGCGCTCCTCCTGCATCTCCAGTGCGTCGGTGATCTGCGCAGCGGTTGCGGGTAGATCCACGCCTTCCTCGCCGGGCTTCCAGTACGTCTGTACGGTCATGATCCCTTTCCCTTTGGGTGGTAGGGCTCCGCGTCAATGGCGGCCGTCGTCCTGGCTCTGGCGGATGGCGGCAACCTCGTCCAGGAGGGCGCGGGCGGCTTGGCGCAGCTCGGCGATGTGCGCCTCGTCGCGACGGATGCGGTAGGTGCGGGTCTCGGTGTCGTGGCTGCTGTAGGCGATGACGTAGCCATAGCAAAGGCCGTAGGTGTCGAGGAGCCACTGGTGGTGGT
>NZ_JOAP01000106.1 GCF_000720475.1 Streptomyces aureocirculatus | reverse complement strand
CCCCCACCCCCGCGAGCCGGACACACCCTCCCCACACCCAACCCCCGGGGACCGGACACTCCCCGCCCACACCCCGCCGCCGGTGGCCGGGCGTCCCGCCCACTGCTGCCACCGCGAGCCAGATACTCCCGCCCACTGCCGCAACCGCAAGGCGGATACTCCCGCCGCCCGGCTTCCCGCCGCCGCCAGCCGGACACTCCCGCCGCGCGCGGCCGCCACCGGCAGCCAGATGCTCCCGCCCACTGCCGCGACCGCAAGGCGGGGCAGTCCCGCTCACACCCCACCACCGCGAGCCGAGCGGGCCCGCGCACCCCCGGCACCGCCCACACCCCCGCACCCCAGAAGCCCGTCGCTCCGCGACGGGCTCTCCCACCCACCCACCCTTCTTCCGGCACAGAGCCGCCGCACACCGAACGACGACCCCGAATCCGCGCCTCCGAGCCCCCGGCCACTCGCCCCGTGTCCCCTGACCGACGCACTCCGGGCAACACCATCTACCGCCCGATTTCCTGCCGCCGAACCCGCAGTTGGCGTCCGGTACCCCGGGGACGACGGTCACGGGGGTGGGGCGGGTGGGTGGGGTCAACGCCGCGCAGCGGCGAAGACGGTAGCCGCACCCACGGCCAGACGACTGCCGCACCCGAGCACACACCGGCCCCCCGGCACCCCGGGGACAACAGTCACCGGCGGGCGGGTGGGATCGCGCCGCGCAGCGGCGCAGACGGTTGCCGCACCCACAGCCAGACGACTGCCCCACCCAAGCACACACCGGACCCCCCGGCACCCCGGAGACAACAGTCACGGGCGTCGGCGGCCCCCCACCCCGGGGACAACAGTCACAGGCGGCCGGGTGGAAGTAACGACACCCCACGGCGGAGACGGTCGCCGCACCCACGGCCAGACGGTCGCCGCACCTGAGCACACCCGGCCCCTCCGGCACGCCGGGGACTCGGCGGCCCCCCACCCCGGGGACAACAGTCACAGGCGGCCGGGTGGAAGTAACGACACCCCACGGCGGAGACGGTCGCCGCACCCACGGCCAGACGGTTGCCGCACCTGAGCACACCCGGCCCCTCCGGCACGCCGGGGACAACAGTCACGGGCGGGCGGGTGGGATCACGCCGCGCAGCGGCGCAGACGGTTGCCGCACCCACAGCCAGACGACTGCCCCACCCAAGCACACCGGACCCCCGGCACCCCGGCACCCCGGAGACAACGGTCACCGGCGGGCGGGTGGGATCGCGCCGCGCAGTGGCGCAAACAGTCGCCGCGCCCACGGCCAGACGACTGCCGCACCCGAGCACACACCCGGCCCCTCCGGCACCCCGGGGACAACAGTCACGGGCGGGTGGGTGGGATCGCGCCGCGCAGCGGCGCAGACGGTTGCCGCACCCGAGCACCCCCACCCCGGGAGGCGGCCGGGCCCACACGGTTACCGCCCCCCCGGCGCAGACGGTTGCCGCACCCGAGCACACTCACCCGGGAGGCGGGAGCGCGGAGGCAACGCCGCCCCCCCCCGGCGCAGACGGTTACCGCGGAGCAAGGCGCCGCGGAGCCGGGCGCGCCACGCCCACCCCCCAGGGCTACTGCCCTCCCGAACCCCCCGTTTCCTACGGTGGACCGGTGACCGCCGTCGAGCACCGAAAACCGCAGAGGCCAGAACTCACGCGTCGCGAGCGCGAACGGCGGTCGCGGCATCTGCTCCTGGGTGTGTGCGCCCTGTTCGCGCTGGTGTCGGTGGCCCTGGTGCCTCTGGACCTGCGGCTCGGCTGGGACGAGATCGTCTACGCGAGCCGCTTCGGGCCCCACGAGCCCGGCGGGGCCCCGGGGAGCGTCCCGTTCAGCGCACCCCGTACCCGGGGCGTTCCCGTACTCATCGCGCCGGTGGCCGCGTGGAGCGACTCCGTGGTGCTGCTCCGGGTGTGGCTGACGGCGCTCGCGACAGCCGCGCTCTACCTCGGGTTCGCGCCCTGGCGGCGAGCCCTGCCCCGGTTCCCGGAGGTCGCGGGGGTCGCCGCCGCGCTGTACGGCAGCCTGTGGATCACGCTGTTCTACGCGGGCGCGGCGATGCCCAACCACTACACCGCCATGGGCGCGGCAGCCGCCGTGGGACTGTTCCTGCACCCAGGCCCTTCGCGCCCGCGTACGTACGCGGGCATCGCCGCCGGCCTCGCGCTCGCCGCCCTGATGCGGCCGAACGACGGCGTCGCCGTGGCCCTTCCGCTGCTCGCCGCCGCCGTCCTCGTGCCGCTGTGGCGCTCGCGCGGCCGGGCGCTCGCCGTGGCCGCGGGGGCCGCGGCCGGACTGCTGCCGTGGGTGGTGGAGGCATACGTTCGCTTCGGTGGCGTACGCGAACGCCTCGACGACGCCAGCGAGGTGCAGGGCGGACTGCGGTTCACGGACTCGGCGCTGCACCAGTTCACCGCCATCGACGGGCCCCTGCTGTGCCGCCCGTGCACGGGGGACGGGGTGCGGGTGCCCGCGCTGTCGTGGTGGGTGCTGCTCGCCGTGTTCGTACCCCTCGGCCTGTGGTCGGCACGGCGGCTGCGACGGACGGCCGCGGGTGTCCGCCTCGCCGTGGCCGTGGGATTGTGCGCCGCGCTGCCGTACGTCCTCCTCGTGCCGTACACGACACCCCGGTTCCTGCTCCCCACGCACGCACTGCTCGCGGTGCCCGCCGCGCTCGGGGTGCTTGCCGCGGTGCGGTGGGCCGGACGGGCGCGCCAACCGGTGCTCGCCGGGGGCGTTCTCGCGGTGGTGCTCGCCGGACACCTCGCCGTGCAGACCACCCTCACGTCGGGCAACACCCGTATCCAGGAGGTCTCGAGAGAGGACTGGCAGCGGGTGGCCGAGGTGCTGCACCGGCACGGGGTGCGACCGCCCTGTCTGCTGCGGGGCAACACGACCGTGATCCCGCTGGCGTACACGGCCGGGTGCGAGCCCGCGCCCCGCGGCGACGAACGGCGGCCCTCCGCCCTCGTCCTGCGCAGGCACGCGCCACCCGCGTGGGCTCGGGACTGGCTCAGGATTCCGGTGCCCGGCACCTACTCGCCGGGCTGGGAAGTCCACGTACCGGAAGTCCACGTACCGCCCGGCCCGCCCTGAACCAGCGGTCTCGGGGCGGCGGTCACGCACGCAAAATGTCCAGGGCGAACCGGTATGCGGAACAGCGCGTCCGGATCCCGCTCTTGACGTGAACTCAACACGTCGCCACCATCGGGCACTCCAGGCTCATTCGGGATTCAAACTCAACGGAAGCCGGAGCCCCCCACATGAGACTCTCCATGTCCGGACGCAGTGCGGCAGCGGCCGTCATAGCCGCCACCGCCCTCCTGACGACCAGTGCGATATCCACCGCGGCCACCGGGTCCCCCGGCACCGCCGCACCCCAGCGAGCGGCCGCCGCCCCGGACATCCCGGTGGCCAACGTCAAGGCGCATCTCTCGCAGTTCCAGTCCATCGCCTCCGCCAACGGCGGCAACCGCGCCCACGGCAGCGCGGGCTACAAGGCCTCGCTCGACTACGTCAAGGGCAAGCTGGACGCCGCCGGATTCACCACCACCGTGCAGCAGTTCACCAGCAGCGGCCGGACCGGCTACAACCTCATCGCCGACTGGCCCGGCGGCGACGCGAACCAGGTCATCATGGCGGGCGCCCACCTGGACAGCGTCAGTCGCGGCGCGGGCATCAACGACAACGCCTCCGGCTCCGCCGCCGTCCTGGAGACCGCCCTCGCGGTGTCCCGTGAGCAGTACAAGCCCACCAAGCACCTGCGGTTCGCCTGGTGGGGCGCCGAGGAGCTCGGCCTGGTCGGATCCACGTACCACGTCCGCAATCTGCCGGCCGCCGAACGCACGAAGATCAAGGGCTATCTGAACTTCGACATGATCGGCTCGCCGAACCCGGGCTACTTCGTCTACGACGACGACCCCACCATCGAGCGGACCTTCAAGACCTACTACTCCGGCCTGAACATCGGCACCGAGCCGGAGCGCGAGGGCGACGGCCGCTCCGACCACGCGCCGTTCAAGAACGCGGGCGTCCCGGTCGGCGGCGTCTTCACCGGCGCGAGCAACACCAAGACCTCCGCCCAGGCCCAGAAGTGGGGCGGCACGGCGGGCCAGGCGTTCGACCGCTGCTACCACGCGTCGTGCGACACCACGGCGAACATCAACAACACGGCGCTCGACCGCAACAGCGACGCGGTGGCGTACGCGGTGTGGGGGCTGTCCTCCTAGTCCCCCCGGGGTCCGCCCCCTCCCCCGGGCCCGCCTCGCAGCTCGCCGCCCGGGACCACCCGGGGCTTCCCGGGGCTTCCCGGGGCCTCTCGGAAACTCCAGCCCCCTGGGCACTCTGGACGAGAATGCTTGCGCGTGCATATAGTGCAGACGCAAGCATTCGTCGTACGCAAGCACCCAGGGGGCACCACCATGACTCGCTCGTTCCTCTTCGTCCACGGCAGCGCCCGCCCGCAGGGCAACACCGAGATGCTGGCCCGCAAGGCGGCCGAGCAACTGCCGTCGGACGTCGAGCAGCGCTGGATCGACCTGGCCGGCCATCCGCTCCCGGACTTCCAGGACCTGCGCCACGACGACAGCCGCCCCCGCGCCCGCCCCCGGCCCGAGGGCGACACCGAGGCGCTGCTGCTCGACGCCACGCTCGCCGCGACGGACATCGTCATCGCCTCGCCGCTGTACTGGTACTCGGTGTCGGCCACCGTCAAGCGCTACCTCGACTACTGGGACGCCTGGCTGGAGGTGCCGGAGCTCGACTTCAAGAACACCCTCGCGGGCCGCACCCTGTGGGGCGTGACGGCCCTCGCGGACCGCAACGAGGCCGCCGCGGACCCGCTGGTCGGCACGTTGCGCAACACCGCCGCGTTCTTCCCGATGCGCTTCGGCGGCGTCCTGCTCGGCAACGGCACCCGGCCCGGCCACGTCCTGAACGACACCGAGGCCCTGGCCCGCGCCAAGACGTTCTTCGCCCGCGAGGACGTCCCGCTGGCCCGCTTCCCGTTCGGCGAGTCCTCGTACGAGGAGGAGTGAGCCGTCCCTTCGTGGCAACGGCCTTCGCTTACGTGGCGATGTCCTTCGCCTACGTGGCGATGTCCTTCGCTCCGAACCGTGCCCAGGCCGCCGACCCGAACACCCCGGCGTACAGGCCCTGGAGGCCGAGGTTCTTCACCAGGTCGTCCCAGTAGACGGGTTCGCGCATCAGGTCGGCGAAGGACAGCCAGTAGTGCGAGAACAGATACGGGTGGACCGCGTGCAGTTGCGGGATCTGGTCGACGATCTGGACGGTGATGAGCAGGCCGACGGTGGTCGCCATGGCGGCGATGCCGCTGTTCGTCAGCGTCGACACGAACAGGCCGAGGGCCGCCACACCGATCAGTGAGGCGGCCACGACCAGCGCGATCAGCAGGGCGCGCAGCAATCCGTCGGTGAAGCTGATCCGGGTCCCGGAGATCGTGGTGACCTCGCCGAGCGGGAAGAGCAGCGCCCCCACCGCGAGCGCGGAGGCCGCCACCACCAGCGTCGCGACCAGGCAGAACGCCAGCGTGCTCGCGTACTTGGCGAGCAGGAGCCGGGTGCGGCCCGCGGGTGCGACGAGGAGGTAGCGCAGTGTTCCCGCGCTCGCCTCGCCCGCGATGGCGTCCCCGGCGACGACGCCGATCGCCATCGGCAGGAAGAACGGCAGTGTCGCGGCCAGCGCTGTGAAGACGAGGAACAGACCGTTGTTGGTGACCTGCGCGATGAACGCGGGGCCGCCGCCGCCGTCGGGGCCGCCACCGCCGATCGAACCGCCGTCGCTCGTCTCGATCCTGACGGCGACGCCGACGAGTACGGGCACGGCGGCGAGCACCGCGAGCAGCGCGAGGGTCCGCCAGCGGCGGAAGGTGAGGGACAGCTCGCTGCGGAACAGGCCGAGGGTCCAGGCGAGACTCACTGCCCGCCCACCGCTTCCCGTCCCGAGGGCCACGCCCGACGCTGCCCGCCCGTCCGACCCGACCGTCTCGGCGCCAGCCCGCCCGTCCGACCCCGCCGCCTCGGCCGCCGCCCGCCCGTCCGACCCCGCCGCCTCGGCCGCCGCCCGCCCGTCCGACCCGGCCGCCTCAGCCCGCGACATCGAAACCCTCTCCCGTCAGGGCGACGAACGCGTCCTCCAGGGAGGCGCGTTCGACGCCGAAGCCACGGACGCGGACGCCCGCCTCGACCAGTGCGGCGTTCACATCGGCGAGTTCCGTGCCCGGTGGCTCGCCCGTGACCCGGTCGTCGGCGATCACCAGGTCGGCCACGCCGAGTTCCTTGAGCACGCGGGCCGCGTCCCCGGTGTCCGGGGTCGTCACGACGAGCCGCCCGCGCGCGCCCGCGGCGAGTTCCGCGACGGGGCCCTGGGTGATCAGCCGGCCCCGGGTCATCACAGCCGCGTGCGAGCAGACCTGCTCGATCTCGTCGAGGAGGTGCGAGGACAGGAAGACGGTGGTGCCGTCCGACGCCAGCTCCCGCACGAGGGAGCGGATCTCGCGCATGCCCTGCGGGTCGAGCCCGTTGGTGGGCTCGTCCAGGACGAGCAGCTCACGCGGCTGCAGCAGGGCGGCCGCGAGGCCGAGGCGCTGCTTCATGCCCAGGGAGTACGCCTTGGCCTTCTTGCCCGCGGCGGCGGTCAGGCCGACCCGGTCGAGGGCGGCCTCGGCGCGGGTACGCCGGGTGCGGGGGTCGGCGGTCGGGTCGGCGGAGTCGTAGCGCAGGAGATTGTCGCGGCCCGACAGGAAGCCGTAGAGCGCCGGGCCCTCGATGAGCGCGCCCACGCGCGGCAGAACTCTGCGGCCGTCGCGCGGCATGGGGCGGCCGAGCACCCTGGCCCGGCCGGAAGTCGGCTCGATCAGGCCCATCAGCATGCGGATCGTCGTGGTCTTGCCGGAACCGTTGGGGCCGAGGAAACCGAAGACGCTGCCGCGGGGGACGGTGAGGTCGAGGTGGTCCACGGCCAGGTGCTTGCCGTAGCGCTTGGTGAGCCCGGACGTCTCGATCACGTCGGCCGTGCGGTCCCCCGCGCGGTCCCCGCTGGTGCTCGGCACCCGTACCTCCCGTTCGCCCGGCTGCCCGTGGCCCGCCGTTCCCTCTGCCTGTTCCGTGTTCGTGCTGTTCGTGCTGTTCGTGCTCGCTGTACGGCGACTCATCGCTGTACGGCGACTCATCGCTGTACGGCGACTCATCGCTGTACGGCGACTCATCGCTGTACGGCGACTGATCGCCGTACGGCGGATCCGGGGTGCCCCTCTGCTCGGCACCCCGGATCCGCCGCCGGTTCGTCCACCGCCCGCGCCCGGGCGCTACTGCGCCGCGTTCGCCGCCTTGAGCAGCGCGTCCTTGGTGACCGCGCCCACGTACACCTTGCCGTCGTCGGTGATCAGCGCGTTGACCAGGCGGGTCTTGAAGACCGTGCCCGAGCCGAAGTCGCCCTTCACCTTGTCGCCGAGGGAGTCGAGGAACTTCGCGGCCTCCTGCGGTACGTCGTCGGACGCCGAGGTGGGCAGGCCCTGGTCGCCGGGCAGCTTCAGCTCGGCGATGGACGTCCAGCCTTCGCCGATGACGTTCACGCCGGGCTCCGCGCCCTTGAAGTCCTTGACGTCCTTGCCGCCCTCGTGCCGGAACGTGTCGTTGCTGTCGCCCTCCTCCGTGACCTTCGTGCCCTTGGCCGGCTTGAAGTCGAAGGTGGACGCGGCCGGCTTGCCGAAGTCGACCTTCGTGAAGCCCGCGTCGACGACGGCGGAGCCGCCTCCGGCCGGGGACAGCGTGAACTTCAGCGGCGTCCCCGTCTTCGCGTCCACCGCGATGGTGATCTGGCCGACCGTCGAGCCGGAGGCCTTCGGCTTGAGGACCAGACGGTAGGCATCTCGCCCCGCCACCTGCGCGCTGCCGTCGACCTTCACCGAGGTCGACTTGTCGGCGGCCTTCAGTGCCTGCTCGGCGAACTCCTTGGGCGTGGCGGGAACATTCTTCGGCAGGTCCTTGCCGCCGTGCTTGCCTGCGCCCTCACCCGCCTTGCCGCCGTCCTTGGAGTGGTACGCCTCGTTCGACGCGCTGTCGTAGGCCCACACGTCGTCGCCGTTGTGGATCAGGCTGTACTCGGCGGCGTCGTCGAGGACCGACAGCTTCTGCCGGTCCGGGCCGTCGGCCGCGACCCGCAGCGTGTGCGTGCCGGTGGCCAGTTCCATCAGCTTGGCCGAGGGGTCGGCGGCCGAGCCCTTGCCGTCGCCGCCCTCCTCGTCGCCGCCCCCGGCACCCCCGGCGCCCGGCGCGAAGGAGCCGGTCATGCCGGAGGCGAACGACGGCAGGCCCAGGTCCGTGCTGATCTTCACCGTGCCGGAGAGCTGCTGTGTGTCCGACGCGGCTATCTTCTCGATGAGTTCCTGCGCGGTGACGTCCGGCAGGTCCGGGTCGCCCGACGTGGCGAGCGCCGGGACGAGCCCGATGGTCGCCGCGGCCACCCCGGCCACCGCGAGCGGAACGACATAGCGCACCGCCTTGCGGCGGCCCGCCCTGAGCTCCCCTGCCTCGTTGGAGTCCTGCTCCGGTTCGTACGGTGCCATTGTCTGCCTTACCTCCGTGGTCGGCGGCGGCGTTCTTTCCTCGCGTGCACTCGTCCACCCCGCGCCGCCATTCTCACCCGAATTGGTCAGGAGTGGTTGTCCGCGCCTGTCTTCGGCTGTCTCCATCCGACCAAATCGGCCAGCAGGAAGCGTCAGACCGCGGGAGCAACTCCGCCTACTGCTCAGGGATGACACAAAGGGGCGGCGCCTCCCCCGTCCCGTAAGGGGAGGCGCCGCCAGGGGTGGTGACGATCGGTGCGTCACGGGGGCGGTACGCACGTACGTCACGTGGTCTCACGCCGACTCGGCGGGCAGCTCGGCGTCGGCTCAGCGGCTGACGAACACGTAGTCCGCGCCGTACGGCACCGACACGATGCTCTTCGGCGTCCCCGGCTTGCAGGTGCCCGGCGGCTGCACGCCACCGACGGTGTTGAGCCGCAGGATCTCCGTCGTGCCCGCGAGCAGCCCGCGCTTCTTGCCCACCTGCTTGGCCTTCAGGTCCAGTTCGGCGATGTTCTGCTTGCCGTTGGTCGTCTTCGAGATCAAGGTCCCCGTGACGCCGCTGCGGTCGGGCACGACCCAGCGCGGGGTGCCGGAGTTCGGCGCGACGAAGTCATGGGCGATGCGGCCGCCGAGCGTCGCCCGGACATCGCGCTGCTGGAAGGTGAAGCGGCCGGAGCCGTCCGTCGTCTTCTTGCACTGGTAGATCTGCCTGCCCTTGACCACGGATGCCTGGAAGCTACGGCCCGCCGCGTCCAGGGAGGCGTTCGCGGTGACCTTGTGGAGCTGGCCGCGGACGGCGCCACCGGGGAACTCGGCGGTGTGCAGGTTGGCGTAGAAGCCGTTCGGGTTCGCCTTCAGCTTCTTGAGCAGGGCGGCGTCCCGGACCTTCACCGTGCCGGTCACGCGCCGGTGCTCGGCCTTGGCCAGGAGCTTGGTGAAGTCGACCTTGACGGCGCCGTTCGCTCCCTTCGCGCCCTGGTGGATGTGCAGGGCGGTGGGCTCGGCGGTGCCGCGCCACTTGACGGTGACGGACACCTTGTCGCCCTTGACCTTCACGAACTGCAGGGCCGCGCCGTCCTTGTCGCCGACTGCTGGGCCGCCGGGTACGGGCACCTCGTTGGCGCCGTTCAGACTCGCCGCGAAGAGGGCGCTGCCGCCCACTCGCGCCGTCGCCGTGCTGCCGCTGTCCGCCGACGCGGGCAGGGTGGCGGCGGCGACACCGGCGGCAGCGGCGACCGCGACGGCGCCGGTGAGGAGCCGCGTCCGGCGACGGCGGCCGCGGGCGGCCGAGGTGCTTGACGGGTTCGTCGCGGTGGTCGTGGCGGTGGCGGTGGCGGTGGTCCTGGCAGTGGCGATAGCCGTGTCGGTGGCGATGGCCGTGTCGGTGGCGATGGCCGTGTCGGTGGCGATGGCCGTGCCGGTGGCGATGGCCGTTGAGTCGGTCGTGCCCATGATTGACGTCTCCCCGTTCGACGCCGACGCCCCCTGCGTCGGCTTCCGAGCAGAGGTACGGAACGGATCCGAGCCTGGACTCAATCCAGACTCAAGCTCCGCTTGTGATATGCGTCACGCACGCCTGCTCGGCGCGCCCCGCGCTCCGCCGGGCGCGACGGCGACCGCGACGACGGCGGGGTCTCGACGCCGGTGCCGGTGCCGATGCCGGTGTCGGTGTCGGTGCCGGTGTCGGCGAGGGCTCAGCCGGCCCGGTGCACGACCAGATCGCACAGCTCCAGGAGAGACGCCTTGGCGTCACACTCGGGCAGCGGGGCCAGCGCGGCCCGCGCCTCCTCGGCGTAGCGCACCGTGTCCCTGCGGGCCTGCTCAAGGGCCGGGTGCACCCGCAGTTGGGTCAGCGCCTCCGCGTGCCGCGCGTCGTCCGTGAGGTCGGAGTCGAGCAGCTCGCAGAGCGCGACGTCCTCCGCGAGCCCGAGGCGCGCCACGCGCTCCCGCAGCCGCAGGACCGGCAGCGTGGGGATGCCTTCCCGCAGGTCGGTGCCCGGCGTCTTGCCGGACTCGGTCGACTCGGACGCGATGTCCAGTACGTCGTCGGCGAGCTGGAAGGCGACCCCGAGCCGCTCCCCGTACTGCGTGAGCACGTCCACCACGGACTCTTCGGCGCCCGACATCATCGCGCCGAACCGGCAGGCGACGGCGACCAGCGAACCGGTCTTCCCCGCGAGCACTTCCAAATAGTGGTCGACGGGGTCGCGCCCGTCGGAGGGGCCCGCCGTCTCCAGGATCTGCCCGGTGACGAGCCGCTCGAACGCCTCGGCCTGGACGCGGACGGCCTCGGGGCCGAGGTCGGCGAGCGTGTGGGACGCGCGCGCGAACAGGAAGTCGCCGGTGAGGACCGCCACGGAGTTGCCCCAGCGCTGGTTGGCGCTCGCCACGCCCCGGCGCACATCGGCCTCGTCCATCACGTCGTCGTGGTACAGCGTCGCGAGGTGCGTCAGCTCCACGACCACGGCGGACGGCACCACTCCGGGCGCGTACGGGTCGCCGAACTGGGCCGTGAGCATCACCAGGAGTGGCCGAAAACGTTTGCCGCCGGCCCGCACGAGGTGCTGCGCGGCCTCGGTGATGAAGGGGACCTCGCTCTTGGTGGCCTCGAGCAGGCCCTCCTCGACAGCCGTCAACCCGGCCTGGACATCGGCTTCGAGAGCCTGGTCCCGCACGCTCAGCCCGAAGGGCCCGACGACGGTCACGAGGGGTTCTCCTGTCTGCTGACGATCACAAGTCGATCACTCGGTCGATCTTTCACCGATGACGCGGTTTGTCGATGTGTCGCTGCCATCACTCAAGTCAGCGTATCCGGTCGCCTTTCGATCACAGCCAGCGCCTGCCCGGGCCGAGGAGACCAGCCTGCCCGATAGACATGGAATGACCGAAATGGTCCACCATGAATGATGTGCCCCACATGGCGGGGGTGACGCACCCCTTCCGGGCGGGCTCCCCGCCCCTTCCGGGTGGGCTTCCCGCCTCTTCCGGGTGGGCTTCCCGGCGGGCCTCCGGGACGTCCCCGACCCGGTCGGCGGCGCGGCCGCCCGCGACGGCATCCGGCCAGACATCCGTCCCGCACCTGTTTCCGGCCACGGTCCCCACACGACACACGGCACACGGCACACGGCACACGGCACACGGACCGCGTGGACCGCGCGGGCCGCATCACCCGTACGCCAGCAGCCGCTCGATCACCACCGCGATGCCGTCCTCCTCGTTGGAGGCCGTCAACTCGTCAGCCACCGCCTTGAGTTCCTGGTGAGCGTTGGCCATGGCCACACCGTGTGCGGCCCAGGCGAACATCGGGATGTCGTTCGGCATGTCCCCGAAGGCGATCGTCCGGGCGGCCCCGATCCCCATCCGCTCCGCCGCGAGCGCGAGTCCGGTGGCCTTCGTCACGCCGCACGGCTGGAGCTCCACCGTGCCGGGGCCGGACATCGTCACGGTCGCGAGGGACTCCACCGCGCCCCTGGCCACCGCCGCCAACTCGTCGTCCGCGAGTGCGGGGTGCCGCAGCAGCACCTTGCTGATCGGCTCCTCCCACAGCACCCCGCGCCGGGGCACCCGTACCGCGGGCAGCGTCGGGTGCGGCATCTCGTACCCGGGCTCGATCAGCGTCAGACCGTCGACGCCGTCCTGGTCCACGGCCGCGAACACCTGCCCGACCTCGGCCTCGATCTTCCCGAGCGCGACCTCCGCGAGCTCCCGGTCCAGGGTCACCGACCACACCATGCGGCCGCTTCCCGCGTCGTAGAGCTGCGCCCCCTGCCCGCACACCGCGAGCCCGTCGTAGTCGAGCTCTTCCAGGAGCGGGCGCACGCGGGGCGCGGGGCGTCCGGTCACGACGAGGTGCCGTGCTCCGGCCTCGCTCGCGGCGGCCAACGCCCTGCGCGACCGGTCGGAAACCGTGTCGTCACAGCGCAGCAGGGTTCCGTCCAGGTCAGTGGCGATGAGGGCATATGCGAGGGGAGCGGCCATGATCCGAAGAATACGGATCTGAGGCCGCACGGTAAGCCGTGTGGCAGGAGCTGTGACGGTTGGGGCGCGCCCGGCGCACTCCGGCAGACAGCGGGTCGCGGGCCCGGATACGTACGGGGATGCGCGCCCGGGGCGCACGAGGGCGTCGCGCGTGAGGGCACGCTCCTGATTCACCGGAACGAGGTGGCCGAGGCCGGGCGGGAACGGACGGGCTCCGCGCGCCCCCACACTCCCCGCCCGCGCCCGCACCCCCGGCACTCTCCGCCCGCCCCCACCC
>NZ_JOAP01000105.1 GCF_000720475.1 Streptomyces aureocirculatus | reverse complement strand
AGTCGATCGCACACCGCGACCAGTCCAGCTCCCCGCGGGAGCCGAGCTCGTCCAGGACCAAGCGGTGCAGCTTGGCCCAGACCCGGGCCTTCGACCACTGCCCGCGGATCGCTGCCGTGCGCCCTGGTCTTGCGCGGCTCGGGGCTGGCAAGTAGGCCGTCTTCGACCCAGGAGATCACCATCCTGGGACTGGCTTTCACGCCCAGCGCGAGCGCGTCCGCAACCAGATCGGCCGACGTCCCCTCGATCCACGTGGCGGTCCAATTCCTGTGCACAGCGCCGAACTTACATCGAGATTCGGGCCTCGGAAGCTGCATTCAAAGCACGTCCTCCATAAGGCTTGAGACCAGCAGAGAGACTCACCCCGCACCGGATCCCTGCCAGGGACACGGGGTGCGGGGGCAGCTGACTCATCACCTGAACGGAGACCGTGTCATGTCCCACCGTACGCACCGCACCGCTCTGAAGCGGCGACGCGAACGCCACTGTCTTGTCCAGGCCCTCGGGCAGGCAGCGTTCTACGCCGCTGCTGCCACGCTGGCCGGCGGGTTGGTCCGCAAGCTGCTCCATCTGGCCCACATGTCCGCCTCCTCGTGCTGACCTGAACGCCAGAGAGATGCCGCGTCCGGGCCTGCCGAGCGCGGCATCTTGGTCGGCGCCCGGCTGCGAGTAGAGGGCTGCAGCTTCGTGCCGGGGGGGACACGGAGCGCGTACGACAGAAAACATGGCAGTTCCGGCGTAGCGAGCTCTGAGGGCTACTGCGGGTAGAACCCGGTGATGCGGTAGGGCTGCTGCTGATAGTGGACTCGGAAGCCCATGACCCACTCCTCGGACAGGTCATCCACGACGATCAGCCGTGGGTCGGTGCGTGCGGTAGGACGGTGCAAAGGCATGGCTACGGGTACGGGGCACTCGCCGAACAGGGACTGTGCGTAGAAGGCCGGGGCGGTCACCATGCGCCCTACGAGCGGACCGGTTGAGTGGTACTCGGCGGGCAACTGGTGCAGAAAGCCGTCGAGTTCAATGGCGCGACGGTGCGATGACGCGGGCGGGGGAGCAGGTACAGGTTCATCGCGCCACAGTCCGGTCACCGGTGGAAGTGAGGCCGTAGCGCATCCAGGACCGGAGCATGGCAGCGGTGTGGATCCTTCCGGTACCCGTGGCCCGGTGCCCGTTGAAGGCCCAGCCGGTGACCTCCAGGAAGGTGCCTTGGCCGGTACGGAGATCGAGCGCGAGATTGAGGATGACGGGCCTCTTGGCCATAACGAACCCCTGCCAGGCCCGCTCCCAGCGCAACAACGTGCCGAACTGCGGGTCGTCCCAGACCATCAGGCGGTGCGAGCGATGAGCGTCACGGCAGTCCAGGATCCACAGGTCGGCGTGGGCCTCCCGGCCAGCGACTTCAGCGGCTGGCAGCGGGCGGGCCTGCACTTCAGCCCGCTTGCCGCAACGCAGTTGACAGTCGGCGCGGCGGTTGCCGAGGGTAATCTCGGTGGCCACGCCCCATCCCTTGATCTCCTTGTGCCACGCGGACTCGGTCACAGGGCACCCGCGTAGCGCAGGAGTTCCGCATCGTCCTCATCCAGGCCGAGAGCCTGCGGTCCGACTTCGGTGAGCAGGTCCGCGACGGTGAAGATGCCAGGAAGGTTATCGATGCCGGCGACCAGGCGGTCGTAGCGTTTGACCAGGGCGAGGATGCGGTTTCCGCGCGCCCGGTGCCTCTTTGCTCCTTGGGTGGACTCCTTGGCCTGCTGGTCGAGCCGGTCGGCCTCCCTGAAGTCGCGTTCGGCAAGAGGGGGCAGGACCTCGACGATGCGGTCGAGGTCTTGCAGTACGAGCTGCCGCGCGGTCTTCTCTGTCAGTTCGCCGCCCTCGCCAAGGACGACCTTCGCGACGACCTGGTCGTCGGAGGCGCCGGCGCGTGGGCTGGGAACGTTCGCGTCGTCCGGGGCAGTGGGGGTGGTTCCGCACTCGGGGCCCTGGAGGGTGGGTTCGGTGTGCGTAGGGCCGGGTGGTCCGGCCAGGGCGGCGAGTCGGATCTCTTTGGTGACCTTGTTGAAGGAGGTGGTGCACATCGTCTTGACCGCGCGGTCGAACACCGCGTGGTAGTCGGCCGACAGCACTTTGATCTTCGATCGGACGGTCGCCTGGAGTCGGGCGAACTGCTCGCTCTCGTTTCCGCCGGCGAGAATGCAGCGGAGGGCTTCACGGTCGAGGATGTCGCGCACGGTGTTGGAGTAGCGGCCAGCTGCACTGGGCATGGGTTTCTACTTTCCAGTCAGGAGTCGGATGGTGCGGGGGCGCTGCTGCAAGACCCGGGTGGCCCAGGAAGTGACCGAGTCGCGGATGGACTCGACGGACTCCCATACGTCGGGGTCATTCACGTCCACGAAGTCCTCGGGGCCGAGGAGCAAGATCTCCCTGGCCTTGTGGACCAGTCCGAAGTAGCGGATGGTCCAGTCCGCGTGCGGGTCGCGCTCCTCATGGCCGACGAGCTCGTCGAGTAGGGCTTCGTCCGCGCTGGGGGCCGGTCGCATCTGTGCGCGGACGTAGCGCGCGACGTCCTGGTCCTTCAGGACTTCCCGCACGGCGGGTTCCCGTAGCACGGCCAGCACTGCCGCCGGACTCTTGGTCAGCTCGGCCAGGACGGCCTCGCGGACCTCTTCTCGGCCGAGCTGTGCCACGATTTCTGCGGGAGGCTCAGCCCCGCCCGTCAGGCCCAGTGCCAGGCGGAACTGTGACGCGTCCAGCGAGACGGGCCACCCCGCTCGCTCGGCATTGCCGAGCCGTTCGAGCAGCAACTGGACGCGGCGGGCACGCTCTTGGGGGTCGGTGACGCAGGCGGTGGTCACGCACTTCCACGGGACGTGAATGGCGGAGGCGAGCAGCCGTTCGCGAAGCGCGGTACCGGCAAGGCGCGTAACCCGCAGGTATGTATCCAGTGTCTCCGTTGCGTAACCGAGCTGCTGGGCCAGCTGTTCCAGGGCGCCGGCTGCGTCGGACGGTGCACCGTCGGCGATCTCGGCACAGACGTCACCGAGGCTGAAGCGGGCCGCGAGCTGTGCCCGGGACGCCCGGATGTCCGCCTCGGCGCAGGCTCTCGCGCGTCTGAGCTGGTCCTCGGTATAACCGGAATCGGTGGCCCCGTCCGGCTCGATCCATACGTTCTCCATGGCCGGGGACCGTAGGCGGCCCCGGCTGCCGTGCGCGCGGCCCCTCCCCGGATCGGACCAGGCGAAAAGCCTGCGACGACGAACTTTGCAGAACCGTGTGCTAAGCGCCGAACCGGTGGCGTAGCCGTTTGACTGACCGTGCCGCATGCCTTGAATCTGCACGTCGTCGTAGTCGGATTTGCAGTGAGGCGTACAAGATGAGCACCAGCCCGAGCTTTCCCCTGGGCCGGGATTACCCGTCAATTCCCGAAGGAGATCTGCCGGAGGGCTTGTTGGCCCTCTTCGACCTCACCGAGTCCGAAGTCGAGCTAACCCTGGCCAAACGCGGGCCGCAGAACCGCTTGGGCTTCGCCATCCAGCTCACCTGCCTGCGAGCCCTGGCCCGGCTCCCCAAACCGCAGGAGATCGCTTCACTGCCGCGGCCGGCCGTAGAACACGTGGCGGCCCAGCTCGACATCGGCGACGGTATGGCCGTCCTGGGCACGTATGGCACGCACGACGGGCTGACGCGGCGTCATGCGCAGGAGATCAGGTCGGTCTGCGGCTGGAAGCCGTACGACAAGGGTGAGGCAGCGCTGAAGAGCATGCTGGTGTCGCGCGCCACGTACACGGAGGAGGGAGTCAGGGCACTCCTGCGGCGCGCGGTCGCCTGGCTGCGGGACGAGCGTGTCGAGTTGCCCGGCGAGCGCGCCCTCACCGACCTGGTCCGATCGGTACGAGGGGAAGCCGACCAAAGGATGTGGCAGGCGCTCCTGGCCCCGTACGCGGATCGGCTGCCCGAGCTCGATAGCCTGACCGCAGTCCCGGACGACGAGCGAAGGTCGCCGCTGGCCGAACTGCAGCGCGGGCCGGGCAAGCCCGCTTGGGCGAACCTCGAGCGCGCCTTCGAACGGAACAATGCGGTTCAGTTGCTTCGGCTGCCTCCTGTGGACCCCCGGGCTCTCTCCCCGCGACGCCTGGCGCACCTCGCCCGGTTCGCCGCGAACCATGAGGCGCAGAGGGCGAAGCGACGCGCCGCGACGGTGGCCGCAGTTGGCCGCCTGACCGAGACCGCCGCGGACGACGCGGTCGACATGCTGGTGCACCTGATCGCCAATGACCTCATCGGAAGGGCGCGACGCAAGACCGACAAGGAGCGATCGGCGAGCTTCCCCGACCTCGCCTACGCTGCCGCCGTCATGCGGGAGGTAGGCAAAGACCTGCTTGCCGCGCGACACGAAAAGGTAGACACCGCCACGGGCGAAATCACCCCGCCCACCGCGGACACCATGACGCTGGGGGAATTCCTCAACCAACGTGAGGACCTGGCCGCGTTCGAGGCAGCCGTCACAGTGGCCGGGGAACTGGCGCCGGCGATGGGATCGGACTCGGACGAGGCGCGCCGCGCCAAAATGATCGAACGGATCGATCTCCTCAAGACGTACCTGCCGCACATCGTCCAAGGACTGGCGTACCGGGCTGGCACGCCGGAAGCCAGCCGAGTCCTGGATGCCCTGTGGTCGTTGACCGAACTGATCGACCGCCCCGACATCAGCCGCGCCGAGGTCGATGAGAGCCTGTTGACCGGGTCATGGAAAGAACTCGCTCTCCGTGCGCCGCACCTAGCGCCCGACACGGTCGACACCGCGGCCTACGCCTTCTGCGTGGTGGAGCGGTTCTACTCCCGCATCCTGCGGCGCGAAATCTTTGTCGAAGGCGCCTCGAAGTGGGGCAACCCGGAAGCGGGCTTGCCGTCGGCGGAGGAGTGGGCGGCGCTGAGGGCCTCGGTAGCGAAGAGCCTGGGGCTTCCACTGGGCGCGGCCGACCACCTGAAGCGGCTGGGCCACGAACTCCACACCAAGACCCGTGTGGTCGCCGAGCGCTTGCCGAAAGGTGGGCAGATCCAAATCGGTGACGGAGGCCGGCTCGTCCTGTCCACGGCGCCTCTTCCGCCAGACCCCCGACTGCGCAAGGTGACCACGGAACTCACGGGCTGGTTGCCCAAGGGCGACCTTCCCCAACTCATCCTGGAAGTTCTCACGTGGACCCGGGGCACCGAGGTGTTCACCACACCAAGCGGCGAGCCCCCACGTCAACGCGACTTCGATATCACCCTGTCCGCCGCCCTGGTCGCTCTGGGCTGCAACGTCGGCGTGGAGGCCGTCGCCGGTAACTTCCCCGCACTGAATAGGAGGCACATCACCTACGTCATCGACAACTTCCTGCGACCTGATCGCCTGGAAGCACTGAACAACCGTCTGCTGGCGAGGCAGTCTCAGCTGGCAGTCGCCGCGACATGGGACGGTGGTCACATGGCATCCGTGGAGGGCCAGCGCATGGTCGCGCCCCCGAACGCCATCCAGGCCCGCCTGTCTCCGCGCGGCGCCGCCCACGTCACCCATCTCACCCTCCTGTCGGGCCAGGCCATGGGCCTCAGGAACGAGGTCGTCGCTGGATCCGTCCACACCTGCCTGCACGTACTCGATGTCCTCAACGACCGCCGCAGCAATGCCCTCAAGGCCAACAACCCCCGCAGCCAGAACCCACAGAAGATCGTCGCGGAAGCTGGTCCGCACCAAGAGATCATCTTCGGTCTACTCGCGCTCTCCGGCTACACCTACACCCCCACAGCCGCTGACGTTACTGACATCACACTCGCCCGCATGGATACCGCCACCGGCGAGGACTACGGCCCCCTGCAGCAAGCCACCCGCCAGAAGATCGACACCGCGCTCATCGAACGGCACTGGGACGAGATGCTCCGCCTCGTCGGAGCGGTCCACCTCGGCCGCGTACGGTCTGCAGACGCGATCCGCATGGTGGTCCGCAACAGCACCCCCACTTCGTTGGGCAAGGCCCTCGCCCACTACGGGAAGATCTTCAAGACCGCGCACATTCTGGACCTCATCGACAATCCCGATTACCGCCGTCAGATCGAAACGCAGAGCATCCGCCACGCCCAACGCCACGAGCTGGCCGCGAAGATCTACCACGGCACCGAAGACCGCATCCACCGCTACCAGACCGGGATGGAAGAACAGCTCAGCGCACTCGGGCTGATCGTCAACATGGTCGTACTCTTCAACACCGCCTACATCGACTTGTTCCTCGCGAAGAAGACCAGCCACCTAAGAGATTATCTCATTTGGCTCGGTAGGCTTTGGGGCGTGACAGGGATCGTTGAGCGGTTGGTGCCGGATGAGCTGTGGGAACTGTTTCAGCGGGTG
>NZ_JOAP01000104.1 GCF_000720475.1 Streptomyces aureocirculatus | reverse complement strand
TGGGTTCATGCCGACCATCCACGCGCGGGCGGTCGCCTCGCCTTCCACCTGGGCGAGCTGCTGAAGGATGCGGGCGGCGTCTGCCTGCTGCTGCGAGGTCGTGAGACGGGCGGCGAGCCGTGGGCCGAGCTGGGCGGCCAGGAAGCCGACGGGGTCGGGGGCGCTCACGTCGGGAATACCTCGGGGTGCGCGGCCTTCCAGTCCAGCCACCGCTTCGGGTGGATGTCGTGGTTGCGGTCCATGGCCTGCTCCAGAGACAGCGGACCTGCGGTCTGGCGGGATTCGGATCCGGGCGGGCCGGGCAAGAACCGCGGACCGTACTGCCAGGTGAGGATGCGATACCCCCAGTCGGCGGGCGCGTACTTGTTGAAGACGCGGGTGATGACGCGGCGTTCGACATAGAGCGGGCGTTTCAGCATGCGCTGCCGTTCGTGGTCGCCGAGGAAGTAGTGGATGTATTCGTCGATGTAGGAGTCGAGCATGGCGGCTTCGGCGTCGGTGGGCCGTTCCTTGCTGCCCCAGCTGTAGCATCTGGTGTTGACGCCGATATAGGCAGCGATGTACTTCCAGTCGGGGTTGAAGCTGGTGACGACAAGGATGCGGAGTTTCGTCAGCGGGTCGTCGCGGTCGGCGTCGGTTCCGAACGGCCAGTCGGCGGTGGTCATGCTGTTCCTATCGGTTGAGGTTCGGCTGGTCGGCCATCCGTTGATGAGCCGGGGGGTGTGGGCGGCAAGCACCCGATTCGCGGCGGCCATCCGGGCTTCCAACCGCTGCCGGGTTTCCGCGTACTGCCCGCCTCGGCAGGCCGCGTAAAGGCGGGCAGCCTCCGCACCATGGCCCACGGCGGCCTGCACACGGGCCGGGAGTTGGTGGGCGGGCAGGTCGGCGACCGCGTCCGGGAGGGGATCGTGGTGCGCGGAGGGGCGATCACGACGGGTCCTGCGCATTCCGGCGGTCAGCGGCCTCCTGGGCCCTTTCTCGTGTGAAGCAGCTCAGGTCGTAGCTGAGGCAGGTGACGCTGTCGGTGACGGGGAAGTGGCGGGGCCATGCTCCTCCACCGTGGAGCACGGCTGGCCCCGGACCTTGGGCGGCTTCGGCGTCTCGGTGCGGGCCGCGTACAGGGCCTCGCGGTGCTGCTCCATGGCCTCTTCGCGGGTGCTGGCCTTGTCGACGGTGGTCTCGATGACACGGCCGCCGAGCAGCCAGCCTTCGAGCCGCCTGTCGGGGGTGTCGTCGAAGATGGTGGTCTCATAGGCGCGGAAGCCGACCTGGATGGTGGACACGGTCAGCGTCCACTCGTCGCCGTGCTTCACGGGCGTGTGACGGACGATTCGAGAGATACGCATCAGGTTCTCCTATACGGCGACCGTACACGCGGCCTGACAAAGGGTGGGTAAGGGGCATCTGAGCTTGCGAGGTACGACGAGGACGAGGCTGTCGGGCTGGTAGGTGGTGCAGCCGTCGACCGTCCAGTGGCCGGAGCCGGCACCCACGCCGCGGACGTATGCCTCGTGCGCGCAGTGATCGCAGTGTCCAGGGTCGAACGGGCGCGCCTCGCCGGTCTGCGGCTTACACGTGCGGGAGGAGTACGACATCCACAGCGCCTGGTCCAACGGCTGCAGTAGGCCGTCGTGCTGGGCCTGCACAGTACCCATAACCGTGTCCCCGGCCTGCACTTGACCGACCGGAGTGAGACGCACCGCCGCCGGGTCGAAGGCTTCGTCGGGCGGGGGGACGATGTGCCAGCCGGAAATGGTCTCGCTGGTGGGCGCGGGCATGATCACACGGTGGAAGGTGACAGGGACGGCGTGTCTCGGAGGCTCCTCGGGGGTGAGATCGGCGACGAGGGCTGTGGTGTTGTCGGCACGCATCGGCGCCCGATCGAGTGCGCCGCGAAGCAACGTGCGTGCGCCCCGGTTGGGGCTGCCTGCGAGGAAGCCGGCCCGGTCAAGGCCCGAGTCCCAGCGACTCGCAGGCGCTATCGGAGACGAGGAGGAGGGGCCCACCGCACGGTCGGGTGTCTGCCCAGATAAGGGGCCGCTCCCCCGGCTCGGGTTCGGTGGCGGTGCTGCCGAACCAGGACGTGACCCGGTTCTGGTCGTAGATGCTCGGGGCCCGCCCGTGGTCAGGTTCGGCGGCGGCTCCCTCGTACACGCGGGTCAGGCCAGCTTCCGCATTCCCAAGGGTCGCGACGGTGCGGGCAAGACGGCAGGCCCGGTTTCGACGGTGTACGTGGTGGTCGCGCGGACGAGGCGGGGTTCGGTGGGTGTGCCGTCCTTCCATGTAGGCGCAATGCGCTTGGCGTGAGCCAGGGCGTTCGCGGCCATGACGCGGTCGATGTACCGGGTGCCGGGCACCCACTCGCCAGCAAGCGGGTCGCGCAACTCAGCGGCCCACGTGTGCTCGGCTGGGTGCGCTTCGCCCTGCCGTGCCTCGTCGGCCATGCGGCGCAACAGCACCGCATGCCGCTCGCGTAGTCGGTCACAGAGCCATACCGGATGTGGATCTCCGTATCGGCGGCCACCGCGTCGGCGGCCTCTCGCAGAACGGCGGCGCGCACCGTGGCCTACCCGTGCTTCAGGAGGACCGCCACCGTCGGCTGATGCTCCAGTTCGTCGAGGAGGACACGCGCGGGACTGCACCAGTCGAAGGTGCCGGAGCCGGGGATGGACGCGATGAGCGCGAACAGGCGGGCCCGCACGTAGGCCCGGTCGGCGGCAGGCTCCCCCTCGGGCCCGGCGAGATCCTCGCACAGGACAGCAGCCCGCTCCGGGTCCAACTCCAGCCAGTACGGCTCACGGTCGAGCCCGGACAGCAGGACGGTCACGGTGCCGTCGTCGCCCCACAGGACATGGTTGCGGCCCCAGCAGAGGTGGGTTGGGGCGTCCGCTCCGGCGAGATCCTCGGCGGTCGGCTCCCCGTCGGCCAGTGCGGTGCGGATCTCGTCCCGCAGTTCGCAGCCCGAGCAACCGTAGTCCGCGCCGAGGTTGTCGTGCCGGGCGACCGAGCCGTGCAGGGTGGACAGGTACGCCTCGGTGCGGCGCAGCAAACCCGTGCGGTCAGCATCCTTCGCGGCCCGCTGCTGCTGGTCGGCGGCGGCTTTCGCCATCATCTCGTCGTGAAAGGCGTCGCCCGACCGGACGTTCGACGGGAGCGACGGATCGATCGGGTAGGGCGGCGGTAACGACTCGTCGGGCTGGTTCACGGTGATCTCCAGGTTGTGATCGGATAGGCGGGCCCGGCCGCCGGTGCTCGAGCCACCGGCGGCCGGTTCACGGGTCATGCGGACGAGGCGGCGGCGGCACGGAGCATGGCCGCCACGTCACCGCGGGTCCGCCCGGGGCACTGCTCCCAGGTCACGGTCAGCTCTTCGTCGAGGTGGGTGACGACGGCGTCCCACAAGTCTGTCTCGTCGGGACGGCGGCCGTCGCTGGGGGCGGCCAGTGCGAGAAGAGAGCAGATGCCGGGGCCGTTGGGGTCTGGGGTCCACTGCGTTTCGCCGAGGTCGGCGGCGTTGCGGAGGGCGGCGTCAAGGCCGGTCGGGCGGTCGGTCACGACTGCTCCTGGGTTGGTGTTTCGTGTATCCGGATGACGGGTCAGACGGCGGGCAGGGTCAGCGCGGACAGCCGGCGCACGATGCTCCCGCAGTAGTCCTGGCGCCCCTCAACCGCGATGGAGCGGCGGCCGGAGTGGCGGATTGCATCGCGGACGACACCGCTTCCGGCGAACGGGTCGACGATCAGGCCGCCGGGGGCGGGCAGGCATAGCGGATGAGCGGATCCACGATCCCGAAGGCTTTTCGGTGGGGTGGGTGGTGAAGCCGCGCAGGTTCTTGACCTGGATGGCAGAAGTCATCCGAGTGCCGTCATCGACCCACGCGCTGGCACGGGTACGGCCGTGATGATGCTGGTTGGTGCGCTTCTGGCCTCAGTAGCCCTTGCGGGCCGCCGCGCGGGCCTGCGCTTCGGCGTCACGTGCGGGGATGGTGGCGAGGAGTTCGCCGGGGCCCGCGGCCCTGGCGAGGGACTTGGTACGGGCCGGGTCGGCGTACAGGGTCCACACGTCGCCGCCCATCCGGGGCCGGTAGGAGAGCTGCCAGAACCGGCGGTTGGCGTAGCAGATCCGCCAGGAACGCGGGCCGGACGGGTGCGCGCTCACACCGGCCGGAAGGTCCGGCAGTTCCGGCGCGGGACCGTACGCGCGGTCTATGTAGGCGAGGTGTTCGGCCGTCGCCGTGATGGCGACGCGCACCGTGTGCGGCCACTGGTGCCCGTCGGGCAGCATCGGTGCCCACTCCTTCCACTGCGCCTCGCTGCTCGCGCTGCCGGTGTACGGCGCCCAGGCTGTGCCGCCCGCGTAGTTGAAGCCAAGCCGCATCAGGTGCCACCCAGCGGCGGTCTTCAGTCCTTCCGTGTTCGCGCCGTCGGTGATGGCTTCCAGGTAGATCCCGGCCGGGTCGTTCTCCCGACCGGCTGGGCCACGCTCCGTGAGCGGGATCATGTGGCGTTCCGCCGTCCCACCCTCGGCGGTCATCAGCCGCAGCATGGCGCCCCCAGCGGCGAGCGGGTACGCCATCCGGATTGCCGCGACGGTCGACAGGGCGGCGAGTTGGCCCGCACGCATCCGCTCTAACCGCTCATCCATGCTGGCCGGCACCTGGGAACGCACGCCGCCCTCGGCGGCCATACGCCGCGCGGCGCCGTGTGCACGGGTGCCCTGGTCGCGACTTACCGGCGCGGCCGTCACGGCGGCTGTCTTCTCCCGCTCGTGGGCAACCGCGCCGACCGCGAGCGCGAGAGCGCCCTTTACGGGTGGCGCTGTGGCTGCCGACCTGGCGCCGCTCGCCACCGACTTCGCGCACCATCCAAACCCACCCCGCGCTCCTGGTCACCTGGTACGCCGCATAGGTGCGCTGCGGGAACCGGCGGCCGTTGAGCGTCTCGCCGGGCAGGTCGAACAGCCAGCCGTCTACGCCGTACTCGGTTCCCTCCGGCGCACGGCCGTTGGTCGGGGTGTACCGGCGGTACGAGCGGGTGACGATCTCCCGGACGATGCTGCGGGCCTGCGTGGTCATGCTGGGGGTTCCTCTCGGGTTGCTGCCGTGGTCGGGTTCGTGCTGAGTGCCCCCGGCCGGTCTCGAACCGGCCGACCCGCCCGCACTCGTCGCAGGGTCGAGGGCGCCATGAGGGTTAGAACGGGGAGCAGCACAGGGGGCCGGTGCACTCGTGTGCGGCGGCCTGCACCTGCGCTGCCTGGCGCTCGCGCTCGGCCTGATCGCTGCGCATGATGCGCCGGGCGACACACGGCGCGTTGTCGCACGTGGTGTGCCCCTTCAGGGCATCGGTGGAGTCGTCGAAGATCTCGATAAGCCCGTAGTCCTCGCACCAGCCGCACAGCGGCTCCGGGGCGTGCAGGCTCTCGCCACTGACGCACCCGATCCATCTGGACGAGTCGTACCAAGCGCCCAGCCCATCGGCCTCGATCCACTCGATAACGCGCGCGCAGTGCAGACAGGTGTGCTTCGGCTCCGGCAGCGTCAGCCCGAAGTGGTCGGCCACGACGGCAGCGCACTGCCCGGCCTGCATGCCCGCGCTCGCCCTGGGCTTGCGCTCGTCACCAAACCCGTTGAACACGAACCGGGTTGACTCGTCGTCGGTGACCGTGGCGGCCACGGCCCATAGCGCGACCGTGGGCAGGTCGTAGTGATCGGCGAACCGGCACCCCTCCGGGGTGCGGGCAGACGGGTCGGCCACACAGTGAATCCGCACCCGCGCACGCCCCGGCACGCTGCACACTACATACTCCGTGGGCAGGCCGTGCCACGGCTTATCGACGTGGTGCACGATCCCGAGTGCTTGGAGTGCGTCACGGAGCATCGCGCCGGTGTGGCTGTCGTACGCGGGGCGCGTCTTGGTGAGGCTGGGGCGTGCGGTGAACGTGGACATGCGGGGTTCTCCTCGGGTTGGTTCGGGTTCCGTGACCGTGGACGCCCCGCCCAGGTGCAGTGCGCGCCGTAAGGGGGTTGGGGTGTCAGGCGCCCTGGCCGGTCAGGCCGCGCGCGGTGCGGTATGCAGGGATCAGGTCCCAGGTGGAGCCGAGCCGGTACCACCAGAAGAGTTCAGGCGATGGCGCCGGTGCGGTGTTCGCGGCGGGCGCGCAAGGTCGCGGCGTGCAGCTGCGTAGCGACAGATCATTACCCACATTGCCCGGATTCCGTAGGCGAGTGTGTCGCGTAAGAACTCCTAACGAAATGATCTTCGAGGTGGTTGGATCTCTCCGGGACTGATGATCCGGGGGTGTGGGGTGGCTCGGCCGAAGCCGTGGGAAGTTGACGACGAGTTGTGGGCGGTGGTCGAGCCGCTGCTGCCCAGGGTTGAGCGACGGATTCGGCATCCGGGACGCAGACGGCATCCGAACCGGCTGGTGTTCCAGGGCATCCTGTTTGTGCTGCATACCGGGATCGCCTGGGAACACCTGCCGCAGGAGCTCGGCTTCGGATCGGGCATGACCTGCTGGCGCCGCCTGGCGGAGTGGACCGAGGCCGGTGTATGGCCGCGGCTGCACGAGGTCCTCCTTGCCAAGCTCCGCGGCGCGAACGCCCTGGACTTCTCCCGGGCAGCCGTCGACGGCTCCCACATCCGGGCGTTGAAGGGGGAGCCAAGACGGGACGAAGCCCCGTCGGCCGGGGCAGGGCGGGCAGCAAGCATCGCCTGGTGACGGACGCTACGGG
>NZ_JOAP01000103.1 GCF_000720475.1 Streptomyces aureocirculatus | reverse complement strand
GTGTGGAGGCGGGCGGCGACGAGGGCGGGTTTGGGGCCGCCGAGGGGGCTGGTGTTGGGCATGAATTTTTGGGCGCCGGGGGGGGGGGGGTGGGGGGGGGGGGGGGGGGGGGGAGGGGGAGGTGGTGGAAGGAGGTGAGGCTGTGGTCGATGGTGGGGCCGGTGCGGGTGGGGAGGGTGTGGGTGGTGATGTGGGGGTGGGGGTGGTGGTGGTTGGTGAGGGGGACGAGGAAGAGGTGGACGCCGTGGTCGTGGCCGTGGGTGTGGAGGCGGGCGGCGACGAGGGCGGTTTTGGGGCCGCCGAGGGGGCTGGTGTTGGGCATGAATTTTTGGGCGCCGGGGTGGGGGGTGTGGAGGGTGAAGCCGCCGGTTTGGGGGTTGTAGGTGGCGGTGGTCTGGAGGTTGGCGGCGTCGTTGCCGTGTTCGAGTTCGGTGCAGAGGAACGTTCCTGTTTGTTCGAGGCGGAGGTAGGGGGTGAGGTCGTGGGTGTGGGGGGTTTCCTGCCTGTCCTGCCTGTCCTGCCTGTCCTGGTGGTTCCGGTGTTCTCCGCCGTCCCTGCCGTTCCCGCTGTTCCTGCCGTCCTCGTTGTCCCTGCCGTTCCTGTCGTTCCTGTCGTTCCTGTCGTTCCTGTCGTTCTCGTTGTTCCCGTTGTTCCTGTCGTTCCGGCCTTCCTCGTTCCTGCCGTCCGTGTTGTTTCTGTTGGGTTCGCTGTTTCTGTTGTCTGTGTTGTTTTCGTTGTTGCTGTGGTTTGTGTCGTGGTTGTTGTCGGTGCTGTTGCTGTTGCTGTTGCTGTTGTTGGTGGTGTCAGTGAGGGTGGGGGTGTGGTTGTGGTCGAGGAGGGTGCCGAGGAAGAGGTTGTAGTGGATGCTGGCGAGGGAGGTGAGGCCGCCGTCGACGGGGCCGAGCCATTCGTGCATGGCGGCGAGGCGTTGGGGGTCTTGGGCGAGGGTGTGGGGGTGGGGGCCGGCGGTGTTGTTGACGTGGTGGAGGCGTTGGTAGGAGCGGGTGATTTGTTGGGTGGGGGTGAGGTTGTGTTGGGGGCGGAATTCGTCGGTGGAGATGAGGTTGCGCCAGGGGGTGTGGAGGCGGTCGATGTCGTCGCCGTCGTAGAGGAGGCGGGTGAGTTCGTTGATGGTGGCGGTGGTTTCGGGGTCCTGGTCGAGGTCCCCGGCACCGGCACCGGCACCTGCATCTGTACCGGGGTCGGGGTCGGTACTGGCGCCGGGGTTGGTTCCGGTGCTGTCGCCCGTGAGGTGGTGGCCTGTGCCGGTGGTGCCGTCCTCGGTGGTGCCGTGACCGGTGGTGCTGTGACCGGTGGGGTCTGAGGTCGTGGTGCCGGTGCCTGCGGTGCCTGCGGTGCCTGCGGTGCCTGCGGTGCCTGCGGTGCCTGCGGTGCCTGTGGTGTGTGTGGTGCCTGCGGTGTTGTGAGTACCCGCGGTGCCCGCGGTGCCCGTGTCCGCGGTGTTGTGAGTACCCGCGGTGCCCGCGGTGCCCGCGGTGCCCGTGTCCGTGCCTGTGGTGGGGCTGGTGTTTGTGGTGGGTTGGGTTCCGGGTTCGGTGTCCGGGGTGGTGTCCGGTCCGGGTGGTGTGGTGTCTGGGGTGTGGGGAGCGGGGGTGTTCCGCTCTGCCGTGTCGCGGTTGTGCTGGGCGTGGTTCTTTACGGTCAGCAGGGTCATGGACCTCTCCCGTACGGACGCCGAGTCGAAGGGATGGTGCGACGGTGCGGAGACCAAAGATACGGACCCCCCGGTTTCTTGTAAAACGTTTCGGGCGGTCATTTCGGAGCAGCTTTCATCGCCAAACCGGTAGTTTCCAGGGCGAGTTGGGGCCCGGATGGAGGGTGCTGCCGGGTGAGGAAGCAGGCAGGGCCGGGGGTCCGGGCCGGGAAACGGTGATCACAGACCGTTGCAAAACCGCTTGCCTGGTTTTATTATGGGGTGTGTTGGCTCCTGTTCTCTGCCTCAAGGCGGGGGGTGGGGGGTGGGGGGCATGCATCACCGGTCTGCTCTCCTGGCGGGCCGTCCGGTCCCGTGTCCGGGCCCGTGGTTGTGCTGCGGGCGCAGTTCCGGCTCCGGCCGTAGTGCAGGCGGTTCGGGCTGCGGCTTCGGCTTCGGTCCGGGTGGTCCGGGCTTCGGCTCAGGCTGTGGCTGTGGCTGTGGCTGTGGTTCGGGCTGTGCTGTGGCTGGGGTTGTGGCCGGGGGTGGTGTGTGTGGTGGTCTTGTGGTCTGTGTTCTGCCCTTTGGGTGGGGTGCGGGGTTGTGGGGCTGCCCGTCCTGGTCCGTGCAGCGGGGGTTGCGGAGGTGCGCCTGTGGCGCGGCAAGAGAGAGCGATTCGTACGCGGAAGGCGATTCTCGCGGCGGCGGCCGAGGTCTTTGACGATGTCGGGTACGAGGCGGCGACGATCTCGGAGATCCTGAAGAGGTCGGGGCTGACCAAGGGCGCGCTGTATTTCCACTTCGCCTCGAAGGAGGAGCTGGCGCAGGGTGTGCTGGATGCGCAGGTGGGCGGGTTGCCTGCGGTGCCGGTGCATGAGCTGCATCTGCAGATGTCCATCGATGAGGCGGTGCTTTTGGCGCGGCTGCTGCAAAAGGGCACCGGGGATCCGATCGTGCAGGGCAGTATGCGTCTGACGGTGGAGCAGGGCGGGCCCAGGGATCTGCTGGACCGGCGGGTGCCGGTCGAGGGCTGGCTGGAGCACACCGGTGAGCTGTTTGAGAAGGCGAAGACGGCCGGGGAGATCCTGCCGCATGTCGATCTGGCGCGGGTGGTGAAGGTGTTCGTGGCGGCGTTCACCGGGGTGCAGGTCCTGTCGGGGATTTTGACGGGCCGTGATGATCTGCAGGAGCGGGTTCTGGACTTCTACTCCTATCTGATGTCGGCGATCGCCTCCCCGGCGGTGCTGGCCCGCCTGGACTTCTCCCTCCAGCGCGGGGAGTGGGTGTATGAGGAGGCGATGAGACAGCACCGGGCACAGGAGGACGCCGCCCCCCAGCCCTGACCCCGCCCCCGGCACCCGCCACGGCCCCGACAGCCCCGGCCACGGCCCGGGCTTCGGCCTGGGCCACGGCCACGGCCCCGGCCCCGGCTTGGGTCACGGCCCGGCACTGGCTCCGGCCCGGCCCGGCCTGGGCTGCGGCCCGGCCTGGGCCCGGCTTGGGCTGCGGCCCCGGGCTCGGTCCGGCTTGGGTTGCGGCCCGGTCCTCTGCCTGTCCCTTCCGGGCCGGGTCTGGCCCCCCTCGCGGGCCGCAGGGGCCCGGCGGCTTCCACCGCCCCCCTCGGGGGGGCAGGTCTTCCCCCGGTGTGCGGGGCGGGGAGGAGGGGGGTGGTTGCCGGCCGGTCCCGGTGCTCTCTTCATTTCTCCCGTGCAGGTGTGGGAGGTCAAGTCCGGTCCGGGACCGGCTTTTTGGGCACGGGCTGTGTGGTGCGGCGGTACCGCCCCCCCGGGGGGTGTGCCGTGAAAACCCTCCCCCTCCGGGGGCTGCGGGCCGTCCTCATGGCCTGTGGCCCTTCGCCCCCCCCGGGGGGTGTGGGTGGCGGGTTGGCCCGGGGGCGGCGGGGTGTTCGCCAGTGCCGGGCACGTGGTGTGCCCGGGGGTCTGGACGCAAGGGGAGCAGGCCCGGTCCGGCACCGCAGTGCGCAGTCACGTGCCACGCCGGGCCGGGGCGGGTGGCGGCGGGCCGGGCGGCCGGTGGCAGGGAGTAGGGGGGCATGGCTTGTGCTGGGAGGCGTGGTGCAGGTGCCGTCTGCGGCGGGGGGGGGCCCGGCACCCCCCGGGGGGGGGGGGGGGCCCCCCCCCCGCCGGCGGGCGCCCGGCAGCAGGCGCCCGCCTTCCTGCCCGGGGACAGTCCGTGGCCGGGTACACCCCCCAGGCGGCGGTGGGGCGGTGTGTGCTCCGCTGTGCCCGGTGCCCGGTGCCCGGTGCCCGGTGCCCGGTGCCCGGTGCCCGGTGCCCGGTGCCCGGTGCCCGGTGCGGGGCGGTCGTGTTCTGTCCGGTGCCCCGGTGGGTGGGGGCGGGCTGTGTGGTGCGGACTGCGGTGGGGGCGGAGTGTGTGGTGCGGTGAGCAGCTTCATGTACCACCCGACGGCGTGTGCTTCCCGTGCAACTGTGCGGCGTGGACGCGGGATCGTCTGCTGCGGCAAGGCGGCACGGCGGCAAGACAGTACGGCTGCACGGCGGCAAGGCGGCAAGACAGTACGGCTGCACGGCTGCAAGGCGGCAAGACAGTACGGCTGCACGGCTGCACGGCGGCCTGGTGCCGTGCGGTGCGGTGAGCGCCTGCGGCAGGTGCCGGCCGTGCGGCGGGGTCTGCGCGTGGCCGTGTGGCGGTACTGCCTGCGGGGGCGGGCACCGTGCCCGGCACCCGGCGCGTGCCCGGCGCCCCGTGCGTGCCCGGCGCCCGGTGCGTGCGCGGTGCGGGGTGTGGGGTTCGGGGTGCGTGCCCGGCGTCCAGTGTGCGGGGGGTGCGGGGTGTGGCGGCGGGGTTGGTTCCGGCTTGTGCGGCGCGGTTGTTGTGTGCCGTGCAGTGGTCAGTGGTTCTCGTCCGGGCCCGTCCGGGGCGGGGTTTGTGTGCTGCCGGGCGGGGCGCGGTTTCGTGTGATGCCCGGTGTCGGTGTCGGTGTCGAGTGGATGGAGTGTGCTGATGGAGATGGCTGCGTGTCCGTATGCGCTGGATACCCGGGGGCGGCATCATGCCGGTCAGGCGGCGTGGCTGCGGGAGCAGGGGCCGGCGGTGGCGGTGCTGCTGCCGGGCGGGGTGCCGGCGTGGGCGGTGGTCAAGGCGCGTTATGTCAAGCAGTTACTGGCCGATCCGCGGGTCTCGCGGGATCCGCGCCGGCACTGGCCGGAGTTCATCGAGGGCCGGATCACCGAGCAGTGGCCGCTGTACACGTGGGTGCACAACGAGAACATGCTCACCGCCTACGGGCCCGAGCACCGCAGGCTGCGGCGCCTTGCGGCGGGAGCGTTCACCGCGCGCCGCACCGCCGCTCTGCGCCCGGGGGTGCAGCGGTGCGCCGCGGATCTGCTGGAGGGGCTGGCCGGCCTTGCGGCGGGGCAGGTGGTGGATCTGCGGGCCGCTTACGCCGATCTGCTGCCCACCCGGATCATCTGCGAGCTGTTCGGGGTGGCGCCCCAGGCGCGTGATGAGCTGTGCGCGGTGGTGCACACCGTCTTCGACACCACCGCCGGCGCTGCGGAGATGGCAGCGGCCAACGAACGCGCCTTTGAGATGATGGCCGAGCTGGTCGCCCTCAAGCGGCGCACGCCGGGCAAGGATCTGACCACCTCCCTGATCCAGGCCCGCGACCAGGGCGAGAAACTCAGCGAGCAGGAACTCCTTGGCACCTTGTATCTGCTCATCGCCGCCGGGCACGACACGGCCGCCACCCTGATCGTGAACGCGGCCGCCGCTTTGCTGGCCGACCCCGCCCAACTGGAACACGTGCGGCGCGGGCGGGCGCGGTGGGCCGATGTGGTCGCCGAGACCATGCGCACCCGCAACCCGGCCGCCTACCCGCCCATGCGCTTTGCCGTAAAAGACATCGAACTCGACGGCATCACCATCAGACAGGGCGATGCCATCCTGGTCTCCTTCGCCGCCGCCGGCCTGGACCCCGACGACGTCGGCCAGGACGCCGCCGTCTTCGACGTACGGCGCACCGACCGGGGCGAGGAACTGGGCTTCGGCTACGGCGTGCACCGCTGCCTGGGCGCCCCGCTGGCCCAGCTCGAAGGCGAAGTCGCCCTGTCCGCCCTGTTCGAGCGCTTCCCCGACATCCGCCTGGCCCAACCGGCCCACACCCTCAAACCGGTGGAGTCCTTCATCATCAACGGCTACGCCACCCTGCCCGTCACCCTCCACCCCTGACCCCCACCCCCACCACACCCCCTCGCCCCCCGCCCAGAACGGACAGCGCCAGCCCCCAAGCCCCCGGCCCGGCCGCTGCGCCCGGCACACACCCCCAGGCCGCAGAACCCGAACCCACCCCGGCCCCGGGCAGGCACCCCCCGCACCCCTTACGGCAGAGCCCTGCAGCCACCCCGGCCGCAGGGCTCTCCCACACCCCCGCCCGCCGCTACCCCGCCCCGGCCGCCGCTGCCGCCGCCGGGAACGGGAACGGGAACGGGCACGGGCACGGGGCGGGGGCAGGAGGTGGCGGGTTTCCGGGCGGGGCTGCGAGGCGGATACGAGCGGTTCTCAAGCGGTACGGGAGACCGTGATCGTCCAAGAGCCAAGAGCCAAGAGCCAAGAGCCAAGAGCCAAGAGCCAAGAGCCAAGAGCCAAGAGCCAAGGACCAAGCGGGCCGAGGACCAAGCGGACCGAGGACCAAGCGGACCGAGGACCAAGCGGACCGAGGGCCAAGCGGACCAGGGGCCAGGGGTCATGGGTCAGGGCCGAAGGGCCCGTGGCTGAGGGGCCCGTGGCCGAAGGGCCCGTGGCCGAAGGGTCCGTGGCTGAGGGGCCCGTGGGCCGGGCCGAGGGGTGAGGGAGGGCAGCCGTGGAGGGTGTGGCGGGCGCGGATCTGATCCGTATCACGCGGGGCCGGGCCAGCGCGGAGGAGCTGGCGGCGGTGGTGGTCACGCTGCTGTCGCTGGCGGCCGCGGCCGCCAGGGAGGCGGACCGGGGCGGGGGGCAGGGCCGGGAATCGGTCAACGGCCACGCCCGTGTGCTGGGACGCGGGCGCTGGCGTGCACCGGCCTACAGGGCCCCCGAAAGCTGGCGGCAGGCGTCCTGAGAGCGGTCTCGGGCGGGGGGCGGTGACCAGCCATCCCCCCACATCACACACGGAAACCGCACAGGCGGTTTGTTAGGATTCTGCTGGTGGTGTCTGCCGGGGGCTCGCCCTTGGGGCACGCGCAGGAAGGGGAAGGGCCATGACGACGGTGCTGGAGAGCGCCGCGCCTGAGGCGCGGCCGGCCGCTGACGCGCGCGGCAGGGCGGTGGAGCTGGGTGTCCTGCGGGCGCAGGCCCTTGCCGGACCCGGCGAGAAGGCGACCCAGGCGCAGCACGCCAAGGGCAAGCTGACGGCCCGCGAGCGGATCGCGCTGCTGCTGGACGAGGGTTCGTTCCAGGAGGTCGAGCAGTTGCGCAGGCACCG
>NZ_JOAP01000102.1 GCF_000720475.1 Streptomyces aureocirculatus | reverse complement strand
ACCCCGCACCTCTGCGACGCCACCCTCAGGGCCACCGGGCCCCACACCACCATCCGGCCCCACAAGCTTCACCGCCCCCACAGGCCCCCTGGGCCCCACCGCAGCCACCACCCCCACGGGCCCGACTGCCACCCACGGCCCCACGAGCCCCCTGGCCCAGCGACTCACCAGGCCCTCAGACCCCAGGCCCGCGAACCCGACGCCCCCGCCCTGGGGAACCGGGGCGCCCGGCGCCCCGACCTACCGCGCCCCCGACCCCTGGGCGCCCTCCCGCGGCCCGGTGGAGCCCAGGACGTTCCCCGGGGCGCGGAGCGGTGACGCGGGTGAGGTGTCGGCCGGGGAAGGGCAGGTGACCGGTGAGGGGGGCACGGGGGCTCAGGGGGTGCCCGCGTATGTGGGGGACGGGCCGCCGACGTACGAGGCGGAGCCCACGGGGCTGCCCGTCGCCGACCCGGACGCCCTCGGCGAACTGGTCGCCGACACCGTGCTCGACGGCGCCCGCTACGGCACAAGCACCCTGCGGGCGGCCTCCGTGCGCGGCGACTCGGCCAGGTACCGGGGCGAACCCCGCCGCGACGCCCTGCTCACGGCCCGCTTCGGCAGCGGCGACGACGCGCTCCTCCTGGTCGCCATGGCCACCGGCGCCCGCGCCACCGCCGGCGCCCACCGGGCCGCGGCCGACGCCTGCGCCTGGATCGGCCGCGCGGTGGGCCGCAGCCACCACCGCCTCGCCCAGGACATCCGCGCGGCCCGCCGCGGCGACCTGAAGTCGGGCCTGCACCGCCTCACCGACCGCAGCCTCGGCAAGCTCCGTGCCCGCGCCGCCGAACTGGGCCTGGAGCCGGACGAGTACACGGCATCGCTGCGCTGTCTGCTGCTGCCCGCCGACCCCGAGTGCCGCACCCGGGTGTTCTTCGGCGTCGGCGCGGGCGGCCTGTTCCGGCTGCGCGGCGGCGAGTGGCAGGACATCGAGCCGCGCGTCGCGGAGAGCGCGGGCGAACCCGTCGTCGGCTTCGGCTCCCCACCCGCCGAGACCCCCGACGGCGACCGCCTCACCATGGACCTCGGCATACCGACACCCCCCAGCCCGTACGAGCCCGCACCCGCGGCGGCGACGGGCACGGGCACCGGCCCGCACGGCCGCGACCCCGCCCGCGACCCGTTCCGGTTCCGGGCCTCCGTCGCCCGTCCGGGCGACACGCTCCTGCTGTGCAGCGGTGGCCTCGCCGAGCCCCTGCGCGGCGAGCCGGAACTCGCCCGCCACCTCACCCGCAGATGGGCCGGGGGCGGCCCACCGGGCCTCGCCGCGTTCCTCGCCGACACCCAGGTACGGGTCAAGGGATACGCCGACGACCGCACGGCCGCCGCCGTGTGGGAGGCATGAGCGGCGACCCAGCGAATTCTGTGAATTCATGGACCCCGAGAGATCGCACGACCACGTCGACCTCGCATGCTCGAAGGGGTGCATGAAACAGATGGGCAAGCAGAACGTCGCCGAGCAGTTCGTCGACATCCTCGTCCGCGCCGGAGTCAAACGCCTCTACGGAGTCGTCGGCGACAGCCTGAACCCCGTCGTGGACGCGATCCGCCGCACCAAGGGGATCGACTGGATCCAGGTGCGGCACGAGGAGACCGCCGCGTTCGCGGCGGGCGCGGAGGCCCAGGTCACCGGCTCCCTCGCGGCCTGCGCGGGCTCCTGCGGCCCGGGCAATCTGCACCTCATCAACGGCCTGTACGACGCCCACCGCTCCATGGCCCCGGTCCTCGCCCTCGCCTCCCAGATCCCCTCCAGCGAGATCGGCCTCGGCTACTTCCAGGAGACCCACCCCGACCACCTGTTCCGCGAGTGCAGTCACTACTGCGAACTGATCTCAAGCCCCCAGCAGATGCCGCGGCTGCTCCACACGGCCATCCAGCACGCCATCGGCCGGTCGGGCGTCAGCGTCGTCTCGCTGCCCGGGGACATCGCCTCCGAAGCCGCGCCGGACAAGGCCGCCGAGACCGCCCTCGTGACCTCACGCCCCTCCGTGCGGCCCGGCGACACCGAGATCGACAAGCTCGCCGCGATGATCGACGAGGCCGACAAGGTCACCCTCTTCTGCGGCAGCGGCACCGCGGGCGCCCACGCCGAGGTGATGGAGTTCGCCGAGAAGATCAAGTCTCCGGTGGGGCACGCGCTGCGCGGCAAGGAGTGGATCCAGTACGACAACCCGTACGACGTGGGCATGAGCGGTCTGCTCGGCTACGGCGCCGCGTACGAGGCCACCCACGAGTGCGACCTCCTGATCATGCTCGGCACGGACTTCCCGTACAACGCCTTCCTGCCCGACGACGTGAAGATCGCCCAGGTCGACGTGCGCCCCGAGAACCTCGGCCGCCGATCCAGGCTGGACCTCGCCGTCTGGGGCGACGTACGCGAGACCCTGCGCTGTCTGACCCCACGCGTCGCACCGAAGCGGAACCGCAAGTTCCTGGACAAGATGCTGAAGAAGCACGCCGACGCGCTCGAAGGCGTGGTGAAGGCGTACACGCGCAAGGTCGACAAGCACGTCCCGATCCACCCCGAGTACGTGGCGTCCGTCCTCGACGACCTCGCCGCCGACGACGCCGTCTTCACCGTCGACACCGGCATGTGCAACGTCTGGGCCGCCCGCTATCTCTCGCCGAACGGCAAGCGGCGCATCATCGGCTCCTTCAGCCACGGATCGATGGCCAACGCGCTGCCGCAGGCCATCGGTGCCCAGTTCACCGACCGCGAGCGGCAGGTCGTGTCGATGTCGGGCGACGGCGGTTTCACCATGCTGATGGGTGACTTCCTCACTCTCGTGCAGTACGACCTGCCGGTGAAGGTCGTGTTGTTCAACAACTCCTCGCTCGGCATGGTGGAGCTGGAGATGCTGGTCGCGGGGCTGCCCTCGTACGGCACCGGGAATCACAACCCCGACTTCGCCGCCGTGGCCCGTGCGGCCGGGGCCTACGGCGTGCGCGTGGAGAAGCCCAAGCAGCTCGCCGGCGCCCTGAAGGACGCCTTCGCGCACAAGGGCCCCGCCCTCGTCGACATCGTCACCGACCCCAACGCCCTCTCCATCCCGCCCAAGATCAGCTCCGACATGGTCACCGGGTTCGCCCTCTCCGCCAGCAAGATCGTCCTGGACGGCGGGGTGGGGCGCATGTTGCAGATGGCCCGCTCCAACTTGCGCAACGTGCCAAGGCCTTGACCCGCGCGGGGCGCCCCGGTCCCGCCCCTTC
The DNA here is from genome assembly GCF_000720475.1 of Streptomyces aureocirculatus. Taxonomy (GTDB): domain Bacteria; phylum Actinomycetota; class Actinomycetes; order Streptomycetales; family Streptomycetaceae; genus Streptomyces; species Streptomyces aureocirculatus. The sequence continues at coordinate 4,196 of NZ_JOAP01000102.1, read as the reverse complement.
TCCGATCCTGGGGCTCCGCCCCAGACCCCGTTATCGGCCTGCGGCCTCGTCCTCAATCGCCGGACGGGCTCAGATTTTCGCCGGTGCGCGAAGTCTTCCGGTGCGGCGAGAATCAGTTAGCCCGTCCGGCGATTGAGGACGAGGCGCGGAGCGCCGATAGAGCTGGGGTCCAGGGGGCGCAGCGCCCCTGGTTCGGGAAGGGGCGGGATTGGGGGCCCCGTCAGGGCTACGCCGGACGCAGTCGCAGGGTCAGGATCTGGAAGGGGCGCAGGGCGAGGGAGAGCCCGGCGCCGGTGGTCTCGGCGGGGTGGAGGGGGCGTTCCAGGAGGTCGGTGACGTCGGCCCGGGTGACGGGGAAGGACGTCGTGAGGACGGCACGGGCCCGCCCGCCGCGGGACTCGTACAGCCGCACCACGACATCCCCACTACGATCCTCGGCCGGCTTGACCGACTCCACGGTCACCCCGGGATGATCGACCCGCACGAGGGGCGCCACCGCAGGCGCGTCCGCGACCCGCAGCGGCAGGTTGAGGGCGAGCCCCTCGGCGACGGCGTCCCCCGTCTCGGCGCCGGGCAGCAGCGCGTACGCGAAGTGGTGGGTGCCGACGTCGGTGTCCGGGTCGGGACTGTGCGGCGCGCGCAGGAGGGTGAGGCGGACGGTGGTGCCGAGCCCCTCGGCGTGCGGGGTCCGGGTCACGTCGTGCCCGTACGTGGAGTCGTTGAGTACGGCGATCCCGTACCCCTCCTCGGCCACCCGCAGCCACCGGTGCGCACAGATCTCGAAGCGCGCCGCGTCCCAGGAGGTGTTGGCGTGCGTCGGCCGCTGCACGTGCCCGAACTGGATCTCCGCGGCGGACCGTTCGGCCTGCACGTCGAGGGGGAACGCCGCCTTCAGGACCTTCTCCGACTCGCGCCACTCCACTTCGGTGACCACGTCGAGGCGGCGGCTGCCCGCGGCGAGCCGCAGCTCCTGTGTGATCCGCGAACCGGCGCCGAAGACGCGGACGACCCGCACGGACGCCCGCAGCGGCCCGTCCTCCACCAGCTCCACCGACTCCGCCCGGGTGAGGTCGGTGTGGCGGTGGCGGTAGTGCTTGTCGAGGTCCCAGGCGTCGTAGTGGGTGGGGTGGTCGGGGTGCAACTGGAGGAGGTTGCCGCGGCTGCCGGGGGCGAGGACCTCGCGGTCGGCGGCGCGGTCGAGGACGGAGGCGAGCAGCCCGTCGGAGTCGATGGTGACCCGCAGATGCTCGTTGGACAGGACGATCTCGTGGCCGGTGCGGGTCGCCGTCGTCACCGCGCCCGTCTCCCGCTCCTGCCCGGCGGCCTCCGCGAGCCCGCGCGCGCCGAAGCCGCCGACGTCCACGTGCACCAGGTGCCCCTCGTGTTCGACGACCTCGCTGCGGGCGTACGGCGACGCGTTGAGCACCGAGGCCTCACCGCCGCCGAGGTGCCGTACCGCCTCCGCGGTGAGCGTGTCGAGCTCGGCGAGCACCCGCGCGTAGGTGTCGCGGGCCTCGCGGTGCACCCAGGCGATGGAGGAGCCCGGCAGGATGTCGTGGAACTGGTGGAGCAGGACCGTTTTCCACAGGCGGTCCAGGTCGTCGTACGGGTAGGCGTAGCCGGGGTCCTTCACGGCGGCCGCCGTGCACCACAACTCGGCCTCCCTGAGGGCGTGTTCGCTGCGCCTGTTGCCGCGCTTGGTGGCCGCCTGCGAGGTGTACGTGGCGCGGTGCAGCTCCAGGTACAGCTCACCGGACCAGACGGGGGCCCGCTCGCCGTACTCCTCCTCGGCCGCCGCGAAGAACGCCGACGGCTTCTCGACCTCGACGCGCGGCGAGCCCTCAAGGGAACGCAGCCTGCGCGCCCGCTCCAGCATCTCGCGGGTGGGACCGCCGCCGCCGTCGCCCCAGCCGAACGGCACCAGGGAGCGGGTGGCACGCCCCTTGTCCGTGAAGTTCTTCTCGGCATGGGCGAGTTCGGCGCCGTGGAGCTGGGAGTTGTAGGTGTCCACGGGTGGGAAGTGAGTGAACACCCGGGTCCCGTCGATGCCCTCCCACCAGAAGGTGTGGTGCGGCATCTTGTTGGACTGGTTCCAGCTCAGCTTCTGGGTGAGGAACCACCGTACGCCCGCGAGCCGCGCCAACTGCGGGAACGCGGCGGTGTACCCGAAGGAGTCCGGCAGCCAGATCTCCTCGGTCTCGATCCCGAACTCCTCCTGGAAGAAGCGCTTGCCGTGCACGATCTGCCGGGCGAGCGCCTCACCGCCCGGCATGTTGGCGTCGGACTCCACCCACATCGAGCCCACGGGCACCCAGTTCCCGTCCGCGACGGCCTTCTTGACGCGTTCCCAGATGTGCGGCTGGTGCTCCTTCACCCAGGCGTACTGCTGCGCCTGCGAACACGCGAACACCAGCTCCGGGTAGTCGCGCGCGAGTGCCGTCACATTGGCGAACGTCCGGGAGGCCTTGCGCACGGTCTCGCGCAGCGGCCACAGCCAGGCCGAGTCGATGTGCGCGTGTCCCGTGGCCGAGACGCGGTGGGCGCTGGCGTGGGCGGGCCGGGCGAGCACCCCGGCCAACTCGGCGCGGGCCGCGGCGGCGGTGCCGGACACGTCGTGCAGATCGAGCGCGTCGAGCATGTCCTCCAATGCGCGCAGGATCTCGTGCCGGCGCGGTCGCCCCGCGTCCAGCTCCCGCATGAGTTCCGCCAGGACCTCGATGTCCAGTGTCAGCCGCCAGACGTCTTCGTCGAGTACGGCCAGGTCGGCAGCCGCGAATCGGTAGACGGGGCGATCGCCCGCCGTCAGGACGTCCCCGAGCGGGGTCGGCTCGAAGTCGTGCAGGACGGCGGGGTTGGCGGCCGCCTCCAGGAGCAGCCGCACCGGCTCGCCGCCCCGGGCGCGGGCGGCCACCGGAACATGCCGGTTGCGCGGGTGGATGCCCTTCAGGGGCACACCGGACGCGTCGTACACGAGCCCTTCGGCCTGGAACCCGGGCCCGTCCCCGGTGAACCCGGGGTCGATCACCGCCTCGACACGCAGGCCCTCCCACTCCCGCGGCACCTCGCCCTCAAGCCGGAACCAGCTCGTGGACCAGGGCTTCCCCCACTCCGAACCGGCCTCGAAGGGTTCGTACGACTCCGCTACGGCCTCGCCCACGGGCACCGGCTCGCCGGGTGCATGCCACACGGACAGGGCGAGCGGCACCCTCGCCGCGTACTGGGCGGGCCTGATGAACTGCCGCAGCGCGCGTTCCAGGCGCTCCTCCACCAGCAGTCGGTCGTCGTGCACGGCGGCTCCTTCGCGTGGTCCTTCGATGATCGGCGGTACGGGGCTTCACTTTCCCCCCGAGTCATCGGCCCATCCTTGTCACTGGTTGACGAATGGACATGAGTGCGGCCAGGTGAGGCGGGCATGCATTCCGTGAGCATGTACGACACGTAGGGCCGGCGGGGGGCTCGACCACAGGGTGGCGGGGGTCATGACGAGACACTTACGAGGTGCCTCCATCGAAACCATGGGGTCCATGGGGTCCATGGGATCCATCGATGCGGAGGCTTCCATTCCGAAACGACCGGGCGAGACGTCCGGGCACGGGGCAGGCACCGGACCGCCGCAACTGTGCCGCAGGCTCGACCGCCGTGATCTGCGGGCGGTGTCCGAGGTCCGGGGCGCGCTGCGGGAGCTGCTGCGGCACTGGGGGCTGCCGGGGCGCGCCGACACGGCGGAACTGCTCACCAGCGAGCTGGTCACGAACGCCCTGGTGCACACCGACCAGGACGCGATCGTGACCGCCACGGTGGGGCCGGGGCGGCTGCGCGTCGAGGTCCGCGACTTCGTGCGGCGGCGTCCGCGGGTGCGCTCCTCCGGTCGGGAGGGTGAGGGCACCCATGGCCGGGGGCTTGTGCTTGTCCGGTCCCTGGCCGCGGCCTGGGGGGTGCAGGCCCGGGGGGTGGGCAAGGTGGTGTGGTTCGAGCTCGACGCGGGGTGAGCCCTGCTCGGGTGCGCGGTTGGGGGCTGCCCTGAACAAGGGGGTTGCTGTTCCGCTGCCCTCGGGCCCATCGGCCTGCGGCCTCGTCCTCAAACGCCGGACGGGCTGGTATTCCGCCCTTCGGCCTTGCCCTCTGGTGCCGGACGGGTTGGTATGCCCCCCCGGGGCGTGACCGGATCGCCCGTGTGTGGAGAGGGTGGGTGGGTG
>NZ_JOAP01000101.1 GCF_000720475.1 Streptomyces aureocirculatus | reverse complement strand
CTCCATCGCCGCTACGAACGCAAGGCCGAGCACTTCCTCGCCTTCACCAGCATCGCCTGCACCCTCATCTGCTACCGCAGACTAGCCAAATGAGATGGCATCTTAGACCGGCCAGCGACGACACGATGCTCCTCGTCCGTATCGACCCCGAGGAGCCCTACTACGCCAACATCACCGCCAACCCCCTGCGCGACACCGGCATCACCGTGGACATCACCGACCAACTGCAAGAGGAGATCGACACCGAGTGGACGTGGGCCGACCACCCGATGACCTGGCTCGACCGCGACGGCATCCGGCTCGTATCCGCAGACGCCCAGAAGATCCACGACGACATCCAGTCCGGCCGCCTCACCATCCACCTGTTCTTGGGGCAGTTCAGATCTGTCTCATGAGGTGTCGCTCGGGCTGATGAAGGTGGTCCTGGAGCCCCTCCGCCCGCTGGTTGTTGGCTGTGGAGGTCTGAGCGAGCTCTGGTCCACTTCGTGTGGTTGTGCACTCTGAGTGAAGGCTTATATAGGAAGTAGACCAGCAGTCCCTGTAACGAGAACGAGCCTGTGGTCAGTTCTCCGTCTCCGCTACCGACAGCTCATTGAGTATCCGTACTCATGTACAGGGTCCGTCACAGCCGCATGCTGACCTCATGCGGTTAACAGACTGTCTTGGGCACCGGTGGTGAGGATGGGACGCGGAAAAGGCCCGTCGACTGGTCAACAGGTTGGGGTCGGCCTGGCGCTCCTCATCCTCGACTTGATGGTCATCGCTTGGTTGGTGTTCGGCTATGGGGTGGCCGGCTGGGCCGACAGCTATGACCAGGACAACTCGCCCGGTGCGCCCAAGATGGCGTGGCAGGGAATGTGGCTCCTGGTCGGTGGTGCAGTCGTCACAGGCGGCGGCCTCCTTGCCCTGCGGTGGCGAGCCCCGGGCATCATGCAGTTGATTGTCCTGGGAATCGGAGCAGGACTGCTCGCTGCCTTGGCCCATTCTGATTAGGGGGCCTCTGTCAAGGAACTACCCTCCGCATCGCCAACCTGCCCGTCGTTCACCAGCGTGGCCGTAGGGCAGGGAGAGCCTGGTCACGCCAATAGGACTCGCTTGCGTAGGAGTTCGAATCCTGCGCGGCCGAACATCTGGCGCTTGAGCATCTTGATCCTGTTGACATGGCCCTCCACGACGCCGGAGTTCCAGGAGAGGGTGAGGCCGGCGGTGACGGCGTCGAGGTCGCGCAGGAGGTGCTGAGCGAAGTGGCGGAGGCTGGGCAGTTCGGCGGTGGCGGAGGCTGCTTCGATCCATTCGGGGAGCCGGTCGCCTTGCAGGTGAGTGAGCATGTGGGCGAAGGAGCGCACGTGCTCGGCGAGTGTTGTCAGTTCGGAGCAGTTGGCCAAGGCGGCTTTGAGATGGAGCTGGTCGCCTTCGGGTAGAGCGTCGGGGTGCGTGAGGATCCAGCGCGTGACGGCGCGGGCCGATGGCGGCCGGGGGCCGACCGGTTGGGGCTTGCCTCGAAGAGTCCTGCTGACGTAGTCACGGACGCTGGCGTATCCGCGTGGATAGCCCTGTTCCTTGATCTCCTCCCACAGTTTCCAGGCGTTGGTGCAGCCTTCCTGCCAGCGCTGATCGATGTAGGGCTTGTAGTCGTCGAGCCTGGTCGCACGGCTTTGCCACTGGCCGGTGAACATCTCCTCCGGGGTGGTGGCGCGGGAGAAGCGCAGGGTGGTGTTGAGGGTCATGCCGAGTTGCCGGGCGACGGATCGCTTGCTGTGTCCAGCGGCGAGGAGAGCGTGGATGGTGGCGTGCTTGGCGCGGGTGCGTTCGGCGAACCGGTGCCCTGTCGGCCAGGGCGACAGGGCGGCCGGCTCCGCCTCTTCCTGCGATTCTTCCGGATGCGCCGGCGTGGGGCGCAAGCAGCCGCGGTGCCGGTAGACGCATTTCTCGGCGGCTTCTCCCAGGTTGTGCCAGAGAGTACTGGTGGGCCGTCGGCGAGGTGCCTGCTGAGCAGGCCCTTTTCCCACGGCCCCCAGCCCGAACGACGCATGCGAGTTTCCCCGCACGTCGCTCCCCAATGACTACTCCGTGTGTGCTGGGACAGGTCTCGTGCCGTGGATGTCCGCGTGGCAGCTTCCGCAGACCACCAGGGTCTTGCGCTTCCGCGCGGCCATGAGATCTGCCCACGGCGGCCGGTTATCCGTTCGTCCGAGGTCGGCGAGTTTGGCGACGTGGTGGACTTCCACCTCGTCGACGCGCCCGCAGGACTCGCACCGTCCGGCGAGGAGCCGGGTGACCAGCTCCTTGCGTTTGGTGTTGACCGGGGCCAGCCGACGGTCAGTGATGACCGTCTTCTTGTTCTGTCGCAGCGGGATCCCGCCGAACCGTCCAACCAGTGGTTTCCTGCCGATGCGTTCGACGCGGGCCTCGAAGCACTTGCGCATCCCGTGCGGCGTCTCGATGGTGGCCGCGTACTTGCGGGCCATCTTCGACACCGACGAGCGGTGCTTGTTGGCGAGCGTCATCAGCATCGAGGTCTCCATGACCCATTGCAGCCGGGCGAGTCGAAAGACGTCGCCGGCCAGCAGGTAGTACTGGACGATGCCGCGGTACTCGGACCCGTAGGTGCTGAGGATGATGTGGTCGTCCTGGTTCAGCAGTTCGGGCCGACGCGCGGGTTTGCCGCGCTCCTTGTACTGGGCCTGCTTGGCAACTACCACCGAACGTGGGACACGCAGTCGGATGGTCCCATTGACAGAGCGGCGTCTGCCGGAGACCTTCCGGTCGTTGTGCAGCACGGTGATGTCGTAGCCGAGGAACCTTGCTGCCCGGGTGCGGGCGTGCGTGATCAGCGTCTTCTCCGGCGACATGTCCAACTCGAGTTCCTCACGCAGGAACTGTGCCAGCCGCTGTTTGATTTCCTCGGCTTCAGCTTTCGGTCCGGCAAAACCGAGTAGCGTGTCGTCAGCATAGCGCACATACCTCAGCCGCCGATACCCGGGATCGCGAGGATCCCCGCTCGGCATGCTGTGGAGTTGCTTGCGAAGTCTCCGCACCGTGGTGCGGTCATCTCGCTTGCGGGCACATTGAATCGCGTACCAGACCTTATGGAACTCGCGACTCTGCTTTCTGGCTCGCCCTCGGGTGTACTCGGGGATCAGAACCTTCTCGACGTACTCGTCCATCTTGTGCAGGTAGATGTTGGACAGGATCGGCGAAACAACTCCGCCTTGCGGACTGCCGCTGTGCGTGGCATTCCAGATCCAGTCCTCCATGTATCCAGCCTTGAGCATGTTCCGCACCAGCCGCAGGAACCGGTTATCGCGAATCTTCTCGTCCAGGATTCGCAGCATGACCTCATGGTCGAGCCGGTCGAAGCACTGGGAGATATCACCCTCGATAAGCCAGACTGTCCCCGTCCAGGTGTTGGCCACATCGCGTAGCGCGGTGTGGCAGCCCCGGCGGGGACGGAAACCGTGAGAGAACTCCGAGAACGTCGGCTCGTAATACGCCTCAAGCAGCAGGCGGATCACCTCGCCGACGAGCTTGTCGCTCCAGGGTGGCAGGCCGAGCGGACGCAGCTTCGTACTGCCCCGCCCCTTCGGGATGTAGACCCTGCGAGCTGGGCTCCACCGATAGCGTTCGTGGCGCAGCGCGTCGATGACGTGCTCGATCTTGCCCAGCGACATGCCGTCAACGGTCTCCCCAGTGACCCCAGGCGTCATCGCCCCCTTGTTGGAGTACAGACGCCCGTAGGCCAGCAGATACAACTGCGGATTGAAGAGCTGTCGATACAGTTCATTGCACGGCAGGCCACGCATGCCGCGTTCACGGAGGACACCCAGCACCGTTTCGGCGCTCTGCATTTCACATACCTCCCGAGTCTGTGGTGTCCGATCACCTGGCCCCCTTCGCCCGATACAGACGGCTTTCCCGTCCTCCTTGGCCGGTCGTGACTCCGGCGACTACTACGGGGCCTCCGTCGCCATAGGAAGATCTCTTCCCGTAGGCGATCCCATGTTCGTCCTTGTCGTACGTCATAGCGTGATGTAGGCGCCCCACTCATCTCCTTGAATGCCCTCACTGGGCATCGCTCCGCACTCCGGAGGTTGCGTCGGCCATGGCGCAAAGCCGTCGCAGAATGCGGCGTCGGCGTCAGACATCTTCCCGACGGACTTGACCTTCAGTCTTCTGGAGATTGGGGTTCAGGCAATCCAGCTTTCACCGTGTCACGCGGGTCCCTCGACGCCCCGTCTCCAATGCCTGAGCCCAGCCGTCGATTTTCTGGCATGCTGCGGTCCCATCACCGTTTCCGGATTAGGTAAGCCATCAGACCCAAGAACCTCCCTCCAAATTCTTCCCGACTGAATCGGGGATACGACAAGGCGCCTCATGGCGCACTGCCATCGGTCAGCGACCTGGAGGGCCTGCGGGGCGCCGCGGGCGGCGCCTTCGGCGAAGAAGGGGGCCCGGTCACGGCAGATGATCTCGATGCCGGGCCGCTCGGCGAGCCAGGCCGCGAGGGTGTCCACCTCCCGGTCGGGAAGGAGGTCGATCGGGCGACGTGTTTCGACGTCGACGAGCACAGTTCCGTAGATCCGGCCCTTGCGCTGGGCGTATTCGTCCACGCCGACCACGCGGGGTACGGCGGTGGCGGGGTCCGGGAGCGAGGCGATCAGCTTCAACAGGGTGTTCCTGCTGACTGGGATCTTGAAGGCATCCGTCATGAGGGCGCCTGCCCGGCCTGCCAGCGCGAGACCGACCGACACCAGCGTCGATCGCAACCGCTCAGTCCGTCGCGCGAAGGGGTGCGTGAGCCCGGGGACTTGCTCAGCGAAGGTCTTGCGCGTGCAGGAGTCGTCCGCGCAGACGAACCTCCGCACCCGTAAAGACACCACGACCAGCTTGCCCGCTGTCGGCAGATCACGAGGAAAACGCAGGTAGGAGCCATGTATGCGACTTGACCAGCATCCGCACTCCGGACAGGCCGCCTGTCCTGCGGTCGTACGAGCCTCGACTCGGACGACTCTGTCGGTCACCTCGACCGACTCAGCCAACACGCCCTCGACCGAGGAGAACAGCAGCTCATCTAGCTGCGGCAGCACTTTGTTCACGGCGAAGGACTGTCGACCACACCACCGTCCAGCCAAGCGATTTTCGAGCGACCTCAACTGCCATCACACGAAGATCAACAGTTACCCTGCGTGCACAACCACACGAAGTAGACCAGAGCCAAGAACCCGTCGACAAACGTTGCCCGCTCCCGCTTACGAAACCAGTCGGGTCGCCCGGGAGATTCCCCCCGGGCGACCCGACCTCTCAGCGCCTTCGCTGTTGGTGTCGCACCTCGGGCGAGCAGGTGCTGCACCATGCGTGCCTGTCCGAAGGGGCCGCCCATTCAAGGGGTGTCTTGTCCTTCATCCCCGTTGATGTCCGCTCCATGACGCAGGAGCAAGTCCACGGTCTGAGGGTGGCCGTACTCCGCGGCCGTCGCTGCCAGCACCGGCGGTACGTAGCTCATCCTGCCCTGGGCGCCGAGGTGGCCGGCGACGGCCCGGGCGACTTGGGCAGCCTGTACCGAGGTCAGCCGTGGTGACGTCGTGACCGGCATGCCGTCCAGCAGCACCCGCACCGCATGGGGACGCCGCGGCGGCCCGAGCACTGCCAGCACCGCCGCGTCCACGGGGTCCGTGCGCCGCCACTTCACCCAGGCCCGGGGCAGGCGCGGGTTGTAGGGGTTGTCCCAGCGGCGCGAGACGATCCCCTCTACCCCCCGCTTATGTCGGCAGAGACCGTGTCCCGCGCAGGTCGTGTTGCTTTTACACCAGGTCTGGGCCTTCGGCTCGTGTCGCGTTGCGCTGACCCATCGTGTCCCCTTTTCCTGCATGGGCAGCGTGACTGAGATCATGTTCAAAGGTGGCTGGAACGACAGGCGAACGTACGGCATTGGGCAGAGGGATCCTTCCGTGGAGAGGGCAGTTGATCGAAAAATGCGTAGCCCGGCGCTGATGGCGTCGGGATACTGCCGCAGTGACCCTTACTGAGGTGCCCCAACTGCTGCGGCCTCGTGTACTGGAGCCCGGAGACCTCGTCGTCATCGCGGCGCTGTCCGGACCGCTCCACCCTCCATACGCGCCCGATCTCGAACGGGCGGTGGCGGAGCTCGAGGGGATGGGATTCCGTGTGCGTCTCGCGCCGATCCTCGAAGCCGGACGGCCCCGTTGGTGGAGCGCTGCGCGGCCGGACAAGATAGCCGAGGAGTTCAACGGTCTGCTGCGTGATCCCGAGGTGCGCGCGATCGTCGCGCACGATGGTGGCCACACGGTGTTCGGATACCTCGACCTGATCGACTTCGACGCGATCACGGCCGACCCCAAGCCGATCCTCGGCCTCAGCGACATTTCACTGCTGCACCTGGTGCTCTACGCACGTACCGGCCTGGTCGGATTCCATACCGATGTGGCCACGCCCGGCCTCGGCGGGCACTGGCAGAGAGCGTCCGCAGCCCGCCGGGGCGAGCTGAGGAAGCTGTACTCGACGCTGCTGACCAGCACGGAACCGATCGGTGCGCTGCCCGCCGATCCGGCGTGGGAGTGCTGGCGCGCCGGGCGTGCCGAAGGTCCGCTGATCGGCGGGGTCATCAACCGCATCGTGCTCGCGCAGGCGACACCCTTCGCGCTGCCGCTCGAATGCTTCGACGGCGCAGTGCTGTTCTGGGAGGAGCTGGGCGGCCAAGCCTCGTACGTGTGGAACTACCTGCAGATCATGAGGCACAGCGGCATTCTCGACCGGATCTCCGGCATGGTCGTGGGCGTTCCGGAGGCGATCGACGGACTCGACTCGCCCGAAGGCTCGCCGACCCTGGCCGAGCTCGTCCTCGACGTCCTTGGAGACCGTGACATTCCGGTCCTGGGCAACGTCGAGGTGGGACACGCGGGCGCGAATCTGCCGATGCCGGTCGGTATCCGCGTCGCCCTCGATGCGCAGCAGCGGACGCTGTCGCTGCTCGAACCGGCGGTGCGGCCACGCACGGGCGATGTCGGCTGATCCATCGTGGCAGCGAGTACCGATTTTCGTGATTCATCCCATGAAATGGTCTGCCGACGCTGTCGGCTATGGTGAAGGCATGTGTTGCTGCGTTGCCATGACCACCCTTACCGCCGCTTAGCGGCGGTACCTGCGGTGCCCATAACCGCGGCCTCGTTGCTGACCCCGGCCGGGGCCAGTGCCACGACGTACCGCCAGATCAGTGTCCTGCTGGCAGCCACTCGCTTATTGCTGTGCTGCCGGGCCATCCTGCCTGATCAGGGGAGTCATGTCTCAGTCGCAGCGCTTCGATTCACAGCACAAAACCCCATCCCCTTGCCCGCATGGAGCCATCCGCATGCCCTCCCGGGACTGATCCACAGGTCTTGAGCATTGCTCCGTTTCCACCAGCCTGGGCAGTGGCCAGCCAGGACGGTGAAGAGTTTGTGGGCAGTGGCGGGTGTTGCATCGCTGTAGGGGTGGATACGCGGGCCGCCGCGTGCCTTTGCCGTAGCGGATCGTTCCTTCTGCCTGATGGTGCACTCGCCTGGGTGAACTTGGCGGAGTGGCAGTGGAAACGGCTGGATGGCTCCCTGATTCTGTGATCAGCAGCAGTGGGCCGGTGAGGGGAATGCGCTCGTGAAACGGCAGCTTGGCATCGTGGGTGCAGTCCTCGTGCTGGCGGCAGGCAGCATTGGGATGGCGCCCGAACATACCCGAGATCCCAATGGGTGCGGGAAGACGGATCGTGGCTGGCTGTGCATGGGCAGCCCTGCGGGCGGTCACAGGCCGGGGGTCTATAAGTCCAGCTACGCCCGCCATCAAGGTGCTGAGATCACCGTGAAGCTGGGGTACGAGATCAAGATGAAGCGCACGGGGGTCATCGCGGAGTCCAAGTGGCTGGGCACCAAGAAGACGCGCAACGGCTACGCGGCCTTCAGTAAGCGGCTTCCGATGGAGGATGACGCGTGCATCCGTGCCAAAATGAGGCACAACGGGAAGAAGTACATCTCGAAGTACCTTTCCTGCTAGGGCTTTCGGACCGGCTGGGGGGTGGCCCGTGTGGCGCATCGTCTTCTATGTGAACACCTGGACGGTGTCCCTGTTCCTTATTGCCGTCGCTGGTGCGGGTGTTGGTCTCGGGGTCTGGCGCCGTTCCTCGCCGCACCGCCAGCGCCGGGCCGCCCGGGTGCTGTGGCTGGCGTGCCTGGCTACGGTGCTGGCGCTCACCGTCATCCCGGACCAGTCCCTTGGTTCCGGCGTCCCCTACGTGGCGATGGTCCCGGGCGAAGGGCTGTGGC
>NZ_JOAP01000100.1 GCF_000720475.1 Streptomyces aureocirculatus | reverse complement strand
CGCCGATGGGCGGATGTGGGACGTCGAAGCCGCAGCTCGTGCATACCTGAACGGAGACTGGACGTGAGACTCCGCCAAGCCCACGCCATCCTCGAGACCGTCACAGCGCTCGAAGCGGCCGCCCTCGGCATCGACATGGCGCCTTTGGACTACGACGAACCTGGCCACACCCGGCCCAGCGACGGCGATCAGATGGAAGGCGGTTGCGAGCTCACCGACCCCGACAGTCCAGGCCGCGACGCTCTCTACTACAATATCAGCCTGAAAGCCAGCCGCGACGGCCAGCACATTGAAGCGTCGACGCCTACGAGGAGCGCAGCGGGAAAGCGTGGAAGAACGGCGAATGATCCTCCACCGCATGCACGCCGACGACCTCAGCATCGGTGACGTCATCGTCCACGACGCCGGCGATACCACCGTCCGCGCACTCGACCGCAAGGAGAGCCTCGGAGCCGCCGTCACTGCCTTCTCCGAGACCGCCGCCCTGTACGCCATCCTCAACGAGGACACCGAGGAGGCCGAATGCATCGTCTCCGGATGCTGCCAAACGAGCGCGCCGGATTCGGCCGACAACTGGATCAGCTCCGGTGCATGCTGACTGACCGATTTGGCAACGACCGAGGTGGCAGTTCCAACATCGACGATGTATCGACCGGGCTGTTCACGACGCCTCGCACCGGATCGGTACCTCCGATCCGAACCAGGAGTACCAGTGACGACCGAACTCGACCACAAGCTGTCGTTCTACCCGCGCAGAGGTGAGCATGAGAACGACCGCGAGACACACGGGAGCTTCGGCACTCTTGCCGAAGCCATGGCCGCCAGTGACTTCCCCAGCAGCGATTGCTGGGATCAGTCCACTCCCGGCACATGGCAGCCTCGATGACCCGGTCATCGAGGCTGCTGGACGCCGACACTCGTGGTGGTCCATCGACCGTAAGCCCTCGTCGGCGCCGAGCAACCGGCGAAGTCGCTGGAGAGTTGCTACCACTACACCGCCGTGCCGCAGTACTGAAAGGATCGGACCATGCCTGAGATCAGCGTCAGCCAGGGCGACCCGCAGCAGGAAACCGTCGCGTACCTCATGGGCAGTTTCTGGTTCTGTCCGCCCTGCGCACGGGAGCGGGACGACATCGAGACGCTGATGTCCGCGCGACGCGCGGACCTGATAGACATCTACGCGTACGACTGCGACCAGTGCGGGAAGCCCATCCGCTGACAGATTGTCACAGCAGAGCCGAGAGCACACGGTGAACACGACCACGATGTCCGCGCCTATCGCGCGGCGGGGCCTGGACGTCAGCGACCCCGGCGAGGTCGTGTGGCCACTGTATGCAGCCATCACCGTATCCCCGCATCCGGCGAGTGGTTCCGGCGGGCAGGGAGAGCATGACGCACGGACCCGGCAAGCGGCCAGCCGTGACCGGCAACGGCGAGGGAGGTCAAGGCGTGGGCCACGCTCCGGCTGCGCGTCGAGAAGACCAGGGAAACCCGGGGCACGCGGACGCACATGTTCCTCCAGGAGAACGGCACGCCTGCCGAGGGCACGGGGTACGACACCGCGTCCGGGTACTAAATCGCCCCCGAGTTGGACCACATGCCGGTGAGCGCGGATCCGTCGGCGGCCGAGTTGGACGAGGCGGCAGGTGCTCGTCGACCACATGCGCGGCTGGAACTTCGAGGCCGCGAGTGATGTAGCGAGCACACCCCCAAGACTCTGCCCGCTTGGCTGGTCCAGCGGTTCGACCCGCGCGGCCCCGACCGGGACGCCCCCGGCGACGACGACCGCTCGTACTGGGCGCACCAGGCCGCCGCCGTCCGTCGCCGACCAGGCGCTGATCAACTATGCGGCCGGGCACCGCACGGTCACCGCCGACAGCTTCGCCCCTATCTGGCGGCCGTCCGCTCCGAAGCCGCTGCCGAGGTGATCGCGATCGTGCTCGTACCGCCGCGGTCGCCCTCGAACAAGACTGCGCCCGACTTGGGGCCGAAGCCGAGCAGTTGACAACGGCCAGTCGCCTGTTCCTCAACTCGCGCCAGGAGATGGCCGAGGAACGGTTCGCGTGGTAGGCACGCGGCGACCGAGCCGAAGCCCGTGTTGTCGAGTTGGAGCGTGAGCGCGCGAGATACGTCGGCGCGGAGCCGACCATCGCCTCGGCGATGGCCTACCTGAACCGGTGCAATCGACTCGGTCCTCGAACTTTGCGACAAGGCCGAACAGCGGGCGGCACGGTGGAACATCTGCTTCCCGTACCCGAGTGGGTCGCCGCCGTCCGGGCAGTCCGACACGTCGCACACATCGCCGGACAGCACGACACAGACACGGAGGCCTGAACCGTGGCTGAATTCACGTCCGAGACGGTCACCCGCACCATCCGCCGCTGGATTGTTCCCGTCGCCGAACCCCGGGGCGCAGCTGCCGAAGAGATCAGCAAGGCGTGGAACGTTGCCGCCGCCCTGTAGTGAGCGCGTCTGCCATCTCTGTCACTGGGGGGACGACGGCCGCAACGGCGTCCGCTACGAGCGGCTTAGCCCGGATCTGCCGAACCTGCAAGAGTATGGCGAATGAGCGTGCGCCACAGTTGGAGTGACGACAGCGAATTCAGGAAGATGACCGCATACCCCGACTCCGCTGTCCCCGTCGCCTTCGACCGCGGTCACCTCTACAGCCCCACCCTCGAACAGGCCCGCTGGGCCCTCGGCCCCGGGACCGTCTACGAACTACCGGCCGGGCAACGACTTCGAACCCCTTCCCGACGCGCCTCGCGGCACAGACAAGGAAGCCACTGGGGAATCATCGTGGGCGTGGTGGCGCAGGAACATCGCCCACATACCCACCGCCGACTTCCTCGGCCTGTACGTGGGTGACGGCATAACCCTGTACTGCATGCACGGCCACCACGATCCCGCGGTCGTGATGGCCACCTACCGCTATGGCGCCTTAAAGGCCCTAACAAAGCCGTTGGACGTGTCGGTGGGTGATCAGACAGGCAGCGAGGCCGAGGAACGCTTCGTGGATGTCGTCGCGTCGTTCCCACCGGATCCGAAGGCGGCGGAAGCCGTGAAGCCAGGAGATCGTGCGCTCGACGACGTGACGGAAGAGGCCCAGGCCGCTGCCGTGGGGCCGGCTTCGCTCCGTAATCACCGGGCGGATCCCGCGCTGCCAGAGCAGGCGACGGTACTTGTCGTGGTCGTAGCCACGGTCGGCCAGCAGCGCGTCCGGCCGTCGTCGCGGGCTGCCGACCCGGCCCGCGACGGCCGGACTGAGACATTCGGCATGCGGTGGGCCGGACTCCTGCCCCACGCGGCTGATGACGGCGCGGCGTACGACGAAGCGCAGCGGAAGATCCACGACCTGCGCTGCGTCCGCCCGGACCTGCCAATTCACAAGGCCTCGTGAACCCCGAGACCGGCTGCCGCCTGCCGATATCAGGCGGCAGCCGGCCCCTCATCCTCCCACCGATTCGATCAAGGAGAAGCACCGTGACCGACCGCACCCTGCCCCACGGCCCGTACATCGAGGCCATCAAACCGAGTTCGGCGATGTCGGCCTCGACCCCGCCACCGTCGTCCTCGACGACTGCGATACCAGCGGTCTGCACTGCTACCTGCGGGCCATGCTGCACTTCACCCCCGAATCCACATGTGGCGTCACTCCGGAGCGGTGGCCGCATGGCCTGCTGCTGATCTGGGAGTGGCACATCGGCGCCGAAGCCGCCGACGGCGAGCCTGAGCGCGGGCCGATCTGGGCGTGGGCCAAATGCCTTGGAGGCGGCGTCAACTCAGAGCCGACCGCTCTGCTCGTCGACGGGTACGCGAATCCGCTTCAGGTGGGATTCGCCCTCGCCGAGCTGATCAACACGGGCAGCTCGGGGCGCCGACGGATCGGGCGATGGGCGGTGCTACGGCGCTGGACGCGGCGTGCGAGGCGTGGGGCGTGGCGGAGACCGCGGAGAAGTGAGCAGCAAGACGCCCGCCCGTGTTGGAGCCACGGGCGGGCGCACCACCCAGCACACCACACCAGCCCTGGAGATGACCATGAACGACCAGCCGCCGCACAGCCCTTGCCGCCGCAATGATCGCCACGATGCGCACGTGTACGAGGTGTACGGCCGCCCCTTCCAGTGTCCCGGCTTCACGCCGCCCGAGCGCCCCGCCGCCGCGCCGTCTGCGCCCGCCGACCGGGACCTCCGCGACCGCGACCAGCTCGCCGCGCTCCTCGCCCACCACGCCGACGTCCTCGCCGCCCGCTGGTACGCCGTGGCCCCCGGCGCCGGAGCCTGGGAAGTCGCCGCAGCGCACTCGCTCCGCGGGCACGCCGCCGAGCTCGTCGCCAACACGGAGACCCCCGCCGTCGCCGAACTGCTCGACTCGATGCTCTCCTTCGAGGCGGCGCACCGTGCCGCGCCGTCGGCGGCGTCCGACACCGAGCGCCGCGACCGGTGGGAGGCGCGTATGCGGCAGATCCCCGGCTGGTCATCGGGTCGGGTCCGGATCCAAGACGCCGCCACCGTCGGCATGGTGGTGGCGGACGCCGAGCAGGCCAACCTCCGCACCCGGATCGCCGAGCTGGAGCAGCAGGCCGCCGCGCCGTCCGCGCCCGCCGACCGGGACCTCCCCGACCTCCGGCGTATCGTCGACCGTCTCGCTGCTCACGCCCGAGGTTTCCAGGACGAGCTGGACGAGTCCGATCGTGGCCCGTGGGCGCGGCTCGTCAGGGCCGACATCGACGCGCTGCGCACGGCCACCGCCGTCCTCCCCGCACTCATGGATTGGGCCGCCGTGCTGCGCGAGGCCGCCGAAACGGCCGACCGGCTGAGCATGGAGATCGAGCAGGCGCTGAAATCTCGGAACATCGGCCCGCTCACCGCGCTCCAGGACCTAGCCGACGAGCTGCGCCGCATGGCCGACGAGGCGCAGCAGGACGAGGCCCACCCGCCGCGGTACCGCTGGTTCGTCGAACTCCTCGACGGCGACGAGTGGATGCTGGCCAGCAGCTTCCGACCCGAGCGCGATCAAGTACTGGCACAGCTCCGGATCGCTTCCTCGAAGGCTCCCAAGTGGAAGGACGGTACGCCTGTCCGGCGCCGTCTCGTCCGGGAGACAACCGCGTACACCGTCGAGGCCGAGCACACCCCGGAGCCATCGTGATCGAGGCCCTCGACGTGCTGCTCGCGGCGTTCGTCTGGTGGATCCTCGCGGGCGCCGCGGTACTCACAATCGCCGCCCTCACCGCAGCCGCCGCCGTCACGTGGGCCTGGCGTGCCCTCAGGAAGCGCCCCACAGGCCCCTCCTGGGCCCACGGACCCCTCAGCGCCCGGTAGTTCGCCCGCACCCACACCAGGCGCCCCAGCGCCCGCACAGAGCCTCACGCACGGAGGTCCGCATGACACCCCGACCGAAACCCGTCGACGAACTCCGCACCGCCATAACCCGGCTACGCGGCCCGCTCCCCGCCGTGACCCCGGCCCTCCGCCAGGCCCTCGACGAGCTACTAACCCACGCCAGGACCACAGCCCTCGAACGGCAACGGCTACAAGCCGACTACGGCGACCTGATGCACGTCCACCCCCACACCCTCCGCCATCGCACGCGCCATCAACCAGACCCGGAGGCCCACCCCATGGCGCCCGCCGACGAACTCCGCACCGCCGCCCAGACGCTCCGCGCCCACGCCGCCGCAGCCGCCGAGGACAGCGGCAACACCACCTGGCACACCACCCGCCACTTCCCCGACCAGCCCAACACGACGTACACCACCGTCTGGGCAACCGAAGGAAAACCGCTCCTCAAGGGCGGTGGCGGACGCGGACGCCCACATCCCTACGTCTCGGCCCCGGTTGGCGACTACATCGCCGCCATGGACCCCACCGTCGGCCTCGCCCTCGCCCATGCGCTCGACGAGACCGCCGACAGTGTGGGACAGGACGGCGGCATCGTTCAGGGCTCCACCGCCGAAGCGCTCCTCGACGTGGCCCGAGCGATCAGCACCGGAGGCCAGCCGTGAGCCACCGTCGCACCGCCCTCATCCTGCGCGTCGGCGCCTGCACCCTCCTCGGAGCCACCGCAGCCACCGCCACGAGCCCGTACTGGCCTGCCGCGGTCGGCACCGCGTACGGGGCCGCGTTCCTCGCCTGGTGCGCGCGCCGCGAGGCTGCCGCCGACCGTCGCGAACGGGCCCTGGCGCAGCGAGCCGAGCTGGTGGACCGGCGGCCCGCGCCGTGCTGCCTGCTCTGGCAGATGTCCGACGGCGGCGGCCACGGCGCCGACTGCACCCTCGGGCCCGTACTGGTCGCGGACATCGCTCGCGGGTGGGCCGCCCTCAACAGCGCCTGCTGCCTGTCCTCCTGGGAATCCCGCGGTACCGAACACGACACCACGCACTGCACCAGAACGGACCAGACCGCATGACCGGCCCCTCGTCCACGCCCCGGGGCGAGCACACCCCGCGCCCCGGGGCCACATGGGAGCAGCGCCAGGTCCGCGTCGAGCAGCTCGTCGACGACACCGCACCCGACCCCCGGCCGAACCGCGCCACCCGCCGCGCCCTCGCACACGCAGCACGGAGGAAGAAGTGACCGACCGCATCGATCAAGCCCTCGACGCCGATCTCAACCATGTCAACGCCGAGATCGCCCGCACCGATCAGAAAGCCGCCTTACTGACGGGTCTGGCCGGCGCCGCACTCGCCGTCGTCGGTGGGGTGGTCAAGGACTACAGCCTGCCCCTCACCGCGCAGATCATCGGCGCGCTCGGAGTGGCCGCCCTCCTGGCAGCGATCTTCCTGCTGTTCCAAACCATCCTCCCTGACACCGGCGGCAGCACACCGGTCGGCTGGCCACGCTGGGCCACCTGCACCCCGGACCAGGTCCTCGACGAACTCCGCCAGGGCCAGGAGCGGCGAGCGGAGCGCCTGTGCGCCATGTCGCGGATCGCTGTCCGCAAGATGCGTGGCATCCGCCAGGCCATCCACTGTCTGCGCGGCGGCATCTGCCTCCTCACCCTCACCGCGCTCACCGCCCGCCTCCTTGCCTGACCCGAACTGCCGATCGACGCACGCTTTACCGAGCTGCACGACGCGATCCTCCCGCCCACCCACCACACCGAGGAGCAACCATGCACCAGCGAATCGCCGCCGCAGAAGTCGCCCGCACCCTCACCGCCCGAGGACACACCAACTCCCTGACAGGACCGGTCTGGCGGCCCGGCCACCGCGCCACCCAGGCCAGCCCCAAGACTGTGCGCCTCTGGCACGACGGACCCGACGAACAAGACCACCTCGACCGGTACGCGCAGGCGCTCCAGGCCACCGGATACACCGTCGCCGTCGAGAGCCCGGCAGGAAAGCGGCCGCGGCTTCGGATCACCAGCCAGACCAAGGAGCAGTGACCCGTGAGCTATTGCAGGGGCCGGGCCCGGCCTGAGCAGCGCGCGGCCCGCTGGTCCCGTAGGGGCCAGCGGGCCGAGGTGTGGGTGCCCCCCTCACGGTGACGCAGCACGACCGTACGTCCGCATCGTCAGTGCGTCCATACCTCGGGCCCGCCTGCCCGCCACTCGATCATCGAGGAGCGGACCACGTCCATCTCGTCCCAGCCCTGAAGCCCGGCCTCCTGGAGAAATGCGACCACGTCGCGCACGGAGTAGGCGAGGCCGAGGATCGCACCGTCCGCGCGGATACGCCGACCGCCGTCGTCGTCGGGCGGGTAGATCACTACGGGCTTCGTGGGGACCATGACCCCAGCGTGCGGCGGAGCGGACAGTCCGGCACGCCGAGCGAGCGCAGTTTCCCGACGAGACAACCTCACGGAAACCCTCACGCACGGGCGCGCCCGATACCACCATGGAGGGGTGACCGATGACATCGCCGCTTTCGTCGCAGCCCACCCGCCCCACCCCGGATTTTCCGCCGACCAGATGATCGCTACCTGGGACAGCCTCGCCTCGCTCACAGAAGTGGCAGCTATCGCCACAGAAGTGAACGAGGCGCGCAGCACATTGCAGGACGAGACGGCGTGCCGTCGTCAACTCTCTGCTGCCGTCCGCTGGGTGAAAGAGCACCACGGCGACCAGGTCGCCGATGCCTTCGTCACCTACCTGGGAGCAACGTCCTCCAAGCCGTAGCGATCAGTGGTGGCCGTTGCCCTGATCATCGGGTGAGTCGGCCGGCGCCGTCGTCGCCCACGGCTCGCCGCCCGTCTCACCACCTCGCAGCAGCAGGCAGACGCCGCCCGCATCCTTCAGCAGCTCGCCCAGGTGGAAGGCGAGGCGACCGCCCGCGCGTGGATGGTCGGCATGAACCCA
>NZ_JOAP01000099.1 GCF_000720475.1 Streptomyces aureocirculatus | reverse complement strand
CGTGCGGTGAAGATTCGACACCTCCACCACACACGGGGGCCTTCGCCATGTTCAAGACCCAACCGTGTCAACAACGTCCGTGATCAATACACCTAGGGCGTGTCCGATGGGTCGGCGTGGAGCAAGGAGCGGCGTCTGGTGCGTGCGATCGCAAGGCGCCGGGGTGCCCTCGTAGCGGAGCTACTAGGGCATTTCGGCAACGCGGCGAGCGTGCGTGCCAGGCGTCGCGACGCCGCGCCGACCCATCGGACACGCCCTCGCCGTCAGCGCAGCAGGAGTTGGAGGCCGCCGAGCACCGTCGCGCCGATGACCAGTTGCTCGAAGAGCCGCTGGTTGATGCGGTGCGCGCAGGCCTTGCCGATGAGCGCGCCCGGGATCACGAACAGGACCAGCGCCGCGTCGAGCAGCAGCGAGGGGCCGTCGATGAGGCCGAGGCCGACGCTGAACGGCACCTTGGACGTGTTGACGATGAGGAAGAACCACGCCGAGGTGCCGAGGAAGCTCAGCTTCTTGAAGCCCGCGGAGAGCAGATACATCGACATCACCGGGCCGCCCGCGTTGGCGACCATCGTGGTGAAGCCGCCGAGCACCCCGTAGGAGGGCGCGGCGGCCCTGCTCATCCTCTCCCCCGCCTCCCCTGCGGCCCCGGCGGCGGCGCGCTCGGCTGACCTCCGGCGCCATATCGTGACGGCCGCCATGAACAGCAGGATCACCCCGATCGACGTACGCATCACGGCGTCGTCGGCGAACAGCAGGAACACCGTGCCCACGGCCACACCCGCGCCGACCGCGGGGAACAGCCGCCACAGCGTGGGCCAGTGGGCGTGCCTGCGGTAGGTGAGGACGGCGAGGACGTCGCCGACGATCAGTATCGGCAGGAGTACGCCCGTGGACGCGCGGGCCGGGAGCACCGCGGCGAAGACGGCGAGACTGATCGTGTTCGCGCCGCTGACGGCGGTCTTGGAGAAGCCGACGAGCCCGGCCGCCAGGGCCAGGACGGCGAACTCCCCGACGGTGATCTCGGCGAAGGCATCCATGGTGAGATCCGATGGTATGCCCAAGCACTTTCCGGGAGTTACGGGTGTCAGTCCCGCTCGACGAGCAGGGCGCTGCCCTGGCCCACGCCCACGCACATCGTGGCGAGGCCGCGGGTGCTGCCGGTGCGGCGCATGCGGTGCAGGAGCGTGGTGAGGATGCGGGCGCCCGAGCAGCCGAGCGGGTGCCCGATGGCGATGGCGCCGCCGTCGGGGTTGACCAGGTCGGGGTCGATGCCGAGCGCGTCCACGCAGGCCAGGGCCTGGGCGGCGAACGCCTCGTTGAACTCGGCCTCCTGGATGTCGTCGACGCTCCAGCCGACCCGGGCCAGGGCCTTGCGGGTGGCGGGCACGGGGCCGAGCCCCATCACGTCCGGGTGCACGCCCGCGGAGGCACCCGCGGCGTACCGGCCGAGGGATTCGAGACCCAGGTCGCGCAGGGCCTCCTCGCTGACCAGGAGGAGCCCGGCCGCGCCGTCGTTCATCGGCGACGCGTTGCCCGCCGTGACGGTGCCGCCCTGCCGGAACACCGGGCGCAGCGCGCTGAGTTTCTCGTACGAGGTGTCCTCACGGATGCTCTCGTCGGCGTCGACCACCGTACCGTCGGGGGTGGTGACGGGCAGCAGTTCGCCGTCGAAGCGGCCGTGTGCCCGTGCGGCGGCGGCGCGCCGGTGGCTGCGCAGGGCGAAGGTGTCCTGGCGTTCGCGGGAGATGCCGTGGCGGGCCGCCACCTCCTCGGCGGTCTCACCCATGGAGAGCAGTCCGTGCAGTTCCCTCATCCGCGGGTTGACCAGGCGCCAGCCGAGGCGGGTGTCGGCCGTCTCCATGCGGTGCGGCAGCGCCTCGTCGGGCCGCGGCAGGACGAAGGGGGCGCGGCTCATCGACTCGGAGCCGCCGGCGAGCACGATGTCGGCGTCGCCCGCCGCGATGGTGCGGGCCGCCGAGGTGACCGCCTCCATGCCCGAGGCGCACAAGCGGTTAACGGTGGCGCCGGGGACGGACTCCGGGAGCCCGGCGAGCAGGACCGCCATGCGGGCGACGTTGCGGTTGTCCTCGCCCGCCTGGTTGGCGGCGCCCCAGTAGACGTCGTCGATGCGAGCCGGGTCGAGCTGCGGCAGATCGTCGAGCAGACCGCGGACGACGGCCGCGGCGAGGTCGTCGGGGCGGACGGCGGACAGCGCGCCGCGGAGCCTTCCGACGGGGGTGCGGCGGGCTGCGGCGAAGTGGACGGTGCGCACGGTGGGGCTCCGGATCTGCTGCGAGGGTTCGATCTGCTGCGAAGGGCTCGCTGTGCGGCCCGCAAATTAGCGGTGCTAGTTTTGGAGTGTAGGGGGTGGCCGGGGGTTGTGGAAGGGTGAGGCCGCCCGGTGGGGCCGCCCTCGCGACCGCGCGACCGCCCTGCGAGACCCCCGCGACCTCGCGATCGCCTGGCCAGGCTCCAGCGACCGCGCGACCGCCCGGCGGGGACCTGCCGACCACCACCGCTCAGCCGGACCCGCCCGATCACGATCGCCTGGTCAGCCCGCCCCCGTGACCGTGACGCGCAGCGGCCCCCCGCCCGTGTCCGCGTACGGGAGCCAGGACGCGTCGAGCGTCCATGTCCGGCCGGGGGCCCTGCGCCCCCAGGACCGCTCGCGGTGCAGCACGTGGCCGTCCTGTTCGACGAGCAGGACCGGGTGAGTGAGGAACTCGGTGGCGCGCAGGAGGAAGCGGCCGCCGACTGGGCGGGGGGCGTCGGGGGCGAGCCGGCTGGGGGTCACCCAGTGCAGCGGCGCGGCCACCTCGACGGCGGGCCCCGGGTCCGGCCACGCCCCGGAGCGCAGGAAGCGGCGTACGGCCGCCGCGGCGGCGGCCCCCTCCGCGGCCACCGCGCCCGCGTCCGCCACCGCGTGCAGCAGGTTGCCCGCCGCGAACACCCCGGGCAGGGCGGTGCGGAAGGCCGCATCGACGGCGGGGCCGCGGGTGCCCGGGGCGAGCGGTACCCCGCCGCGCCGGGCGAGCTCGTTGTCCGGGACGAAGTCGCCGGTGAACACCACGGTGTCGCAGGCGATGTGCGTCACGCGCCCTGAGCGGTGCCGCAGCCGCACGCCCGACAGGCGTCCACGGCCGGTCAGTTCGGCCACCGCGGTGCCGGTGAGCCGCGGCACCCCCTGGACGATCCTGGCCCCGGCGGCACGCCACGGCGCCGCCTCGTGCCGGTGCCGCCGCGTCACCTGGGCGACCACCTCGACGCCCGCCCGCCGCAGCGTGTCGAGCGCCGCGTACGCCACCGGCTCCGCGCCGACGACGACCGCGCGGGTGCCCACGCTCCTGCGGTAGAGGTGGACTTCCTGCTGGAGTTCGCCGGTGGTGTAGACGCCCGCGGGCCGGGTGCCGGGGACCAGGCGGGCGCCGCGCGGGCGTTCGCGGGCACCGGTGGCGAGGACGACGGCACGCGCGGTGACGCGTTCCAGACCGGCCGATGACGTGGTGTCCAGGGTCAGCGGGCCCGCCCAGCCGGTGGCGGTGACGCCGGTGCGCAGCGTGGCGCCCGCGCGCACCGCCGCGTCGACGCATCGCTCGGCGTACTGGGGGCCGCTCGTACCGAGACCCCGGAGGCCGTCGAGGGCTAGCAACCCGTCGAGGGCCCGCAGCCCCTCGGCGCCCCAGAGCCCTGGCAGACTCCGAAGGCCGGGCAGACTCCGAAGGCCTGGCAGATCCCGGAAGCCTGGCAGGCCCCGGAAGCCCGGCAGGTCCCGGAAGCCCGGCAGGTCCCGGAAGCCCGGCAGGCCTCGAAGCCCGGCCTCGTGCGGGACGCCCCGGGTGGGCCCGACGTCACCGAAGCCCCCGTGGTGGCAGTGGCGCGGGATGCCACCGGCCCGCTGCTCCCGCTCCAGGACCTCCACGCGGCCCGCGCCCGTCCCGGCGAGGGCGGCCGCGGCCGCGAGTCCCGCGGGGCCGGCGCCGACGATCAGCACGTCGACGGTGCGCTCGTGTCTCATCGCCCCTCCACCTCTCATCGCCTCTTTGGCCGGCCACGGTCGGCGCGGACTTCGTGACCTTCGCGGCACTCACGGTCCTCACGGTCCTCACGGTCCTCGAAGAGTTGCCGTACCGCAGGGCCGCAGTAGAAGCCCTGGCAACGGCCCCCGCGCGCCCGGGTGCGGCGGCGCAGGCCGTCGATCGAGGCGGGCGGGATCGTGCTGGTGAGCGCGTCCCGGATCTCGCCGCGGGTGACGCGTTCGCAGTGGCAGACGACGGTGCCGTACTCCGGGTCCGCCGCGATGAGATCGGCCCGCTGATAGGGGCGCGGGAAGTTCTCACCGAGGTTGGGCACGGTGACGGGCGGCAGGTCTCGCGGCGGGCCGCCGAGGTCGAGGCCGCAGTCGGCGAGCAGGCCTGTGACATGGGCGGCGATGGCCATGGATGCGGTCAGGCCGGTGGAGCGGATGCCGCCGA
The DNA here is from genome assembly GCF_000720475.1 of Streptomyces aureocirculatus. Taxonomy (GTDB): domain Bacteria; phylum Actinomycetota; class Actinomycetes; order Streptomycetales; family Streptomycetaceae; genus Streptomyces; species Streptomyces aureocirculatus. The sequence goes on along the minus strand of NZ_JOAP01000099.1, from coordinate 4,343 downwards.
CGGTGACGTAACGCTGCCCCGGCCTGGCGTGGATCCGGTAGTCGTCGTCCTCGGTCGCCGCGCGCAGCCCCGCGTACACGGTGGTGACGTCCTCGTCGAGGAGCCCGGGCAGGATGCGTGCGCCCTGCTCGCGCAGGCGGTGCAGGCCGTCGGCGGTGGATTCGGTGGCCTGTTTGTCGTCGAGGTCCTCCGCCGTGGGGCCGAGCAGCACGTTCCCGTACACGGTGGGCGCGACGAGGACGCCCTTACCGAGTGCCGTCGGCACGGGCAGCACGATGTGCCGGACGAGGTCGCGGGCGAGCTTGTCGAAGACGATGAGCTGGCCCCGGCGCGGGGTGACCGTGAAGGTGTCGTGGCCGAGCATGCGGTCGACGGTGTCGGCGTGCAGACCGGCGGCGTTGACGAGGTAGCGGGTGCGCAGGGGGCCACGGGTGGTGGTGAGCGTGTGCAGGTCACCGCCGCCCGCCCCGACACCGGTCCGGCGGCAGCCGAGGTACGGCTCGTCGGCGCCCGACCCCACCCCGCCCGGGCGGCAGCCGAGATGCGGGCCGTCACCGCCCGACCCCACGCCAGACCGGCGGCAGCCGAAGTGCAGGTCATCGGCACCTGACCCCGCCCCGGCCTGACGGCAGCCGAAGTACAGGTCATCGGCACCCGACCCCGCCCCGGCCTGACGGCAGCCGAAGTGCGGCTCGTCGCCGTCCGACCCCACGCCGGTCGGGCGGCAGCCGAGGTGCAGGTCATCGCCCCCCGACCCCACCCCGGCCTGACGGCAGTCGAGATGCGGGCCGTCGCCGCCCGACCCCACGCCAGACCGGCGGCAGCCGAGGCACAGGTCACCGGCACCCGACCGGACGCCGGTCACGCGGCAGTCGAGGTGCAGGTCCACGCCCGCCCGTACCGCCTGCGTCGCGTACGCCAGTGGTGTCGTCCAGGGGCAGATGATGCTCTCGCCGGGTACGCCGAGGGCGCCGAGGGCCCCGGGGCCGAGGTGGGGTTCGCGGGCCCTGACCTCGGCGGCGTCCAGGAGCACCGCCTCTTCGTAGCCGTTGCGCTTGGCCTTTTCGAGGAGGCCGGGGAGGGCGGCGAGCTGATCCCCGTCCCAGGCGACGAGGAGCGCGCCGGTGCGCTCCACGGGGATCCCGCACTGGGCGGCGTACGCGGTCAGACGCCGGTACCCGTCCTGGACGAGCCGGGCCTCCAGGGACCCCGGCACCGCGTCGAACCCCGTGTGCAGGATGGCCGTGTTGGCCTTGGACGTGCCCTCGCCCACGTCGTCCGACGCCTCCACGACGGCGATCCGCAGCGGGTGGCGGGCCAGCTCGCGGGCGATGGCGGTGCCGACCACACCGGCGCCGACGACGATGACGTCGTACGGTTCGCCGGGCGCGCCGGAAGCGGACGCGGACGCCGGGGGCCCGCTGCGGGTGACCCGGCCGGGCACGCCGCCCACCGTGCCGCCTGCCGCGTCGTCGAGCGGCATCACGGCCTGCGTTCGAGGAGCGCCGCCACCTGCGCACGGAACCCGGCGCGGCGCGCGGCCGCCTCGTCGGGGCCGATCCGTGGCTCGTACACGGCGGCGGGCCGCCAGTCGGGCACGACGTCGCGCAGACCGAGGCGCGGGTCGAGGCCGAGGCGGGCGACGGCGGCCACACCGAGGGCGGTGACGTCGGCCATGGCCGAGACCTCCACGGGCAGTTGGAGCAGGTCGGCCTGGGTCTGCATGAGCAGCTCCGAGCGGGTCAGACCGCCGTCGACGCGCAGCGTGCGCAGGGGTTCGCCGAGGTCGTCGGCCGCCGCGTCGGCGAGTTCGGCGACCTGGGCCGCGATGCCTTCGCAGAGCGCCCGCACCAGGTGCCCCGCGGTGGTGTCGAGGCCGAGGCCGGTGAGGGAGCCGCGCAGGTCGCCGCGCCACCAGGGCGCCGCGAGTCCGGCGAGCGCGGGCACGAAGGCGACACCGCCGGCGTCGGGGACGGCGGAGCCGATCGGGTCGATGTCCCGGGCGCCCCCGATCACGCCGAGGTCGGTGAGCCAGCGGACCGCGGAGGCCGCGGTGTACACCTGGCCGTCGAGGCAGTAGCTGGAGCTGCCGCCGAGCCGCCAGGCCACGCAGGTGACGAGCCCGGAGTCGCCGCGGCGCGGGCGGGAGCCGGTCTGCGCGAGCAGGAACGCGCCGGTGCCGTAGGTGCACTTGGCGCTGCCCGGCTCGGTGACGTCCTGGGCGAGGAGGGCGGCCTGCTGGTCCACGAGCAGGCCGGTGAGCGGGATCTCGGCGCCGAACGCCGTCGTCGTGCCGATCTCTTCGGCGGCGTCCACGACCCGGGGCAGTGGTTCGCCGGTGAGCCCGAAGACGTCCAGGGCGCGCTCGGACCAGGTCACGGAGTCCAGGTCGAGGAGCTGGGTGCGGCCCGCGGTGGCCGCGTCGGTGACGAAGGCGCCGGTCAGGCGGTGCACCAGCCAGGCGTCGCTGGTGGTCACGACGCCGCTGCGGGTGAGGTGACGGCGCACCCAGGCCATCTTGGGTGCGGCGAAGTACGGGTCGAGCGGCAGACCCGTGAGCGCCTTCAGCTCGTCGGCGTGCGCGGCGAGCTCCGCGCACAGCGGCTCGGCGCGACGGTCCTGCCATACGAGGGCGTCGGTCAGGGGCTCGCCGGTCGCCGGGTCCCAGGCGAGCACCGTCTCGCCCTGGTTGGCGAGGCCGACGGCGGCCACCGGCTCGCCCGCGTCCGCGAGGGCCGCGCGGCCCGCGTCGACGACGGAGGACAGCAGCTCGTCCGGTGCGACCTCGACGTGGCCGCCGGGGAGATACCGCGGGCGCACGGGCGCGCCGCCCGAGCCGATCACACCCCGCTCAGGGCACACGACGAGGGCCTTCGTGCCGGACGTGCCCTGGTCGACGGCGAGCACCGGGCCCCTCATCGGCGCCGTCCACGGCGTGCGGGGCCCCGTCGACGGCACGGGACGAGGGTGCGCCCGCAGTAAGTCGTGATCACCGCGGAAGCCTGCTACAGCGGGCGCGGCACCGTCAAGAGGTGCGGCACGTCTCAAATGCCGCAATAAGGGTCCGTGTTGAGCGGAAGAGAACGCAATGTTCACACCGGCGCGCCGCGTTGACACAACTTGGTCAAGAAAGATCCGAGGACCAGCCGGTAATCGAAAGACTCCGCTCTACACTGACCGCCGAACAACATCCGCCACTCACACATCAGTTCATCAGCGCACATCGCCGCACATCACTGCACATCACTGCACTACGGACACCCCGCCCGCCCCGGAGCTCAGAGCACAGAGGACCCATGCCGATGCCGTTAGCCCGCCCGGTGTATCACCCGGCCGGTCACGACGCTCCCCTGCGCGCCGTGCTCCAGGACCTGAAGGCAGGCCGCTGGGTGTCGACGAGAAACCTCCTGACCGAGACCCCCGACTGGGGACTGTGGACGCAGCGCACACAGATCCTGGCCGCGGCCGTCGCCGGTTCCGACGTGGTGCGCGCCTGGCTCGCCGAGGAGCCGCGCAGCGTGGCCGCGACGGTCCTGCATACGCGTGTCACCGTGGAGCGTGCCCTGCGCGCGCACCGCGCGGGGCACCGGCACACGAACGAGCTGTGGCGGGAGGCGAACGACGCCTGCCGCCTCGCCTCGCAGACCACGCCCGAGGACCCCGTGCCGTGGATCTGTCTGCTCGCCCTCGCCACCCTCGACGAGGGCCAGCGCTGGGACGAGCACCGGCTCGCGGCGCCGGAGCCGATGCTGTTCCCCGGCCCCTGGGGGATCCTCGCCGAGGTCGAAAAGCGCGACCCCGGGAACCGTGAGGCGTACCACCGCATGCTCCAGTTCGCCTACCACCGCAGGCCGGGCGCGCCGCTGACCGAGGCCGTCAACTTCGTGCACTGGGCGTCCGCCGCGGCGCCCGCGGGCTCGGCGCTGCACATGCTTCCGCTGTACGCGCGCGTGGAGCGCTACCGCCGCGAGGGCGGCAACGAGCGCGCCCTGGACCTGCACTGGGTCGGTGAGGACGCGACGCGCAGCGCGCTCAGGGCGCTCCAGCTCTGGTTCGACCACGCCCAGCCGGAGTCGACCTCGCTGCTCGACCTCAACTACCTGGCGCACGCGCTGTGGGGCGCCCACCAGTTCCACGACGCGGTGCGGGTGTTCGAGGCCCTCGACCCCTTCTTCACGGTGGTGCCGTGGACGTACCGCACGCAGGCACCGGGCGACGCGGAGGCGGCCACCGAGGCCTTCGTCCAGGCCCGTGCGCGCTGCTACCACGCCGCGCGCGGCCCCGGCCCGCACGGCTGACCCCGGCGGAGCCCCCCCCCCCCCCCACCACGCCCCCCCCCCCCC
>NZ_JOAP01000098.1 GCF_000720475.1 Streptomyces aureocirculatus | reverse complement strand
CCTGGACCCCCGCGTATCGGCGCTCCGCGCCTCGTCCTCAAACGCCGGACGGGCTGGAAACGCACGGTGCACCCCGCCCTCGAACACCCGACCGGCTGAGGTCGCGCTCCGCGCCACGCACCCTCGAACGCCGGACAGGCTGGAGTTGCACTGCGCACCTCGCCCTTAAATGCCGAACAGGCTGAAATCACGCTCCGCGCTCGTCCTCAAACGCCGGACGGGCTGGAAATGCGCCGCGCACCTCGCCCTCGGACACCCGACCGGCTGAAGTCGCGCTCCGCGCCACGCCCTCGAACGGTGGGCAGGCTGGAATCGCGCTTCGCGCTCGTCCTCAAACGCCGGACAGGCTGGGAATGCGCCGCGCACCTCGCCCTCGGACACCCGACCGGCTGAAGTCACGCTCCGCGCCACGCACCCTCGAACGCCGGGTGGGCTGGGAAGGTGCGCTCAGGCCCGGTGCGGGTGGAAGGGCAGGTGGGTGGGGGAAATCGCCGCGGAGCGGCGGCTCGTCGCGCTGGCGCGCTCGTCCTCAAACGCCGGACGGGCTTGGAACTTCGCCGGGGGGCTTGGAGCTTCGCCCGGGGGCTGGGCCCGTGCCGCCGGGGCGAAGTATTCAGCCCGTCCGGCGATTGAGGACAAGCGCGCCAGCGCGGGGAAGGGCGGGCGGGTGGGGGAGAAAGCGTCGCGTGGTGGCGTTGTCAGTGGGCGGTGGGATCGTCGGGGGTATGAGCGGTGGACGGTGGGTGGTGGCGGAGGAGGCGGGCGGGGGTGCTGCCCTGGTGCCGGTGGACGAGGGCGGGCGGCCCGTGGGGGACGTGCGCCGGGAGGCGGATCTTGTCGCGGCGGTGCGACGGCGCCCCGAGGTGACCCGGTGGGTGTGGCGGTCGACGACCGCCGTGTACCCGCGGCTGCTCGCCGCGGGCGTACGCGTGGAGCGCTGCTACGACATCGAGGCGGCCGAGCTGCTGCTCCTCGGCCACGAGGGCCGCCTCGGCGAGCCCCGCTCCGCGGCGGCCGCCTGGGCCCGCCTGCACCGAAGACCCGTACCGCAGGACCCCCCACCCCGCGCGGCCGAGCCAGGCGCGCAGGACTCCCTCTTCGAGCCGTCCCAGGCGGCCCACCTCCCCCTGGAAGCCCTCCTGGAGGTGTACGCGGACCAGCTCACCCGGCACGGGGCCACCGCCCACCCGGGCCGCATGAAGCTGCTCACGGCGGCCGAGTCGGCGGGCATGCTCGTGGCCGCCGAGATGAACGCGGCGGGCCTGCCGTGGCGCGCCGACACGCACAAGGAGGTGCTGCACGAGCTGCTCGGCGAGCGGTACGGAGGCAGTGGTGAGCCGCGCAGGCTCGCCGAGCTGGCGGACGAGGTGTCCGCGGCGTTCGGCCACCGCGTACGCCCCGACCTGCCCGCGGAGGTGGTGAAGGCGTTCGCCCGCGCCGGCATCCGGCTCAAGTCGACGCGCAAGTGGGAGCTTGAGGAGGTCGACCACCCGGCGGTCGTGCCGCTGCTCCGGTACAAGACGCTGTACCGCATCTGGACCGCCCACGGCTGGTCCTGGCTCCAGGACTGGGTGCGCGACGGCCGCTTCCGCCCCGGGTACACGCCGGGCGGCACCGTCTCGGGGCGCTGGACCACCAACGGCGGCGGCGCGCTCCAGATCCCCAAGGTCATCCGGCGCGCCGTGGTCGCCGACCCCGGTTGGCGCCTGGTCGTCGCCGACGCCGACCAGATGGAGCCCCGCGTCCTCGCCGCGATCTCCCGCGACCGCGGTCTGATGGATGTCGCGGGCAGCGCGGAGGACCTGTACACCCGCCTTTCCGACCGCGCGTTCGCCGGTGACCGCGAGCACGCCAAGCTGGCGCTGCTCGGCGCGGTGTACGGGCAGACCTCGGGCGACGGCCTGAAGAACCTGGCGGCGCTGCGCCGCCGCTTCCCCCTCGCCGTCGCGTACGTGGACGACGCGGCGAAGGCGGGCGAGGAGGGGCGGCTCGTCCGGACGTGGCTGGGGCGGACCAGCCCTCCGGCCGTCGGGAGCGGAGCCGACGACGACGGCGGCGAGGCGGGCCTGCCGCAGGAGGCGCCCGCCGCCGGGAACACCGCGCCCCAGGACGAGTTCACGCCCGGGTACGCCTCGTCGGACGCGCGCGCCCGGGGCCGCTTCACCCGTAACTTCGTCGTGCAGGGCAGCGCCGCCGACTGGGCGCTGCTGCTGCTCGCCGCGCTGCGCAGGGCCACCGCGGGGATGCGCGCCGAACTGGTCTTCTTCCAGCACGACGAGGTGATCGTGCACTGCCCGCAGGAGGAGGCGGAGGCCGTCGTGGCCGCGGTGCGCGAGGCCGGGGACCTCGCGGGGCGGATCGCCTTCGGTGAGACGCCGGTGCGGTTCCCGTTCACGGTGGCTGTGGTGGAGTGCTATGCCGACGCCAAGTAGCGGCGCGCTCAACCCCCTGCCGCCAGGAGGGCCTTCAGCTCCTCGACGACCTTGGCGTTGACGCCGTCCAGGGACTCCAGGGCCGCCAGGGCCGCGTCCCACTGGGCGTGCGCCTCCCGCGTACGGCCCCACGTGCGCAGCAGGAGCCCGAGCTGGTGGCGGGCGAGGCCGCCCATGTGGGTGTCGCCGCGGTGCTCGGCGCGGTCCAGGAGGACGGTGCCCTCGCGGGCGGCCTCCTCGTGCCTCGCCAGTTCGCGCAGGGCCCGTACCAGGCCGAGGCGGGACTGGGACTCGCCGTGCCAGTCCTCGTACTGGCCGTGCAGCCGCAGGCTCTTCTCGAAGTGGGCGAGGGCGGCGGCGGGTTCGCCGAGGGTGAGGTGGGCGTAGCCGATGTTGCAGTGCGCGGACTGCCGGACGATCAGGTTCCCGATGCGGTCACCGATCGCGAGGCTGCGTTCGTGGTGGGCGATGGCGGTGCGGGCGTCGGTGTGCTCGTACAGGTTGCCCAGGTGGCTGTAGGTGGTGGCCTCGCTCAGCGGGTCATCGAGGCTGCGGGCGAGACCGAGGGCCTGGCGGAGGGCGCCCGCGGACTCGGCGAACCGGCCGAGGCCTTCCAGGAGGAGGCCCCGGTGGTTCAGGCCGCGGCGTACGCAGGAGACGTCGCCGAGGGAGCGCCACAGGGCGAGTGCCTCGTCGTTCAGCGTCAGGGCCTCGCTCGCGCGGCCCGCCATGAACCGGTGCCCCGCGAGGTCCGTGAGGGCCTGCGCCCGCGCCCGCGGGTCCCCCGCACGCCGCGCCGTCGCCACGGCGACGGCCCCGAGCCTGGCCAGCTCCGTGAGCCGCCCGCGCCGCTGGAGGTAGGGGAACAGGTGCCGGACGAGGGCGGGCACCAGACCCGTGGCGTCGTGCCGGTGCCGCTCGGTGAGCGCGACGATGTTGGGCAGCTCCTGGTCGGCCCAGGCGAAGGCCTGGTCGATGGTGGCGAAGGGGGAGGCGAAAACGGGAGAGTCCCCCGGGGCCTCAGGGGCCTCCGGGACCGCCGGGGCCTCCGGGACCGCCGGGGCCTCCGGGACCGCCGGGACCGCCGGGGCCTCCGGGGCCTCCCCCGGAACCGGGGTCGGGGTCGGTCCCGTGGGGCCGAGGCGGTCCTGTTTGTCCCTGCCCTCCGGCACGATCGCCAGGAGGGTCTGGCGCGCCATGGCGTCGTACCAGGTCAGCGCCGAGCGGTCGGCCGACTCCGCGGGCGGTGCCGCGTGTTCGCGGGCGAAGGCACGGACCAGGTCGTGGGGTGCGTAGCGGCCGTACGCGATCTCGTCGAGGAGGGCCACGTCGACCAGGCGGTCGAGGGCGGCCTGGGTACGGGAACCGGGCAGCCGCAGCACGCGGGCGAGCAGCGGGGCGCCGTACTCCGGCAGGTCGAGGGCGCCGATGGCGCACAGCGCGCGGGCGGCGTCGCGGTCGCCCGCGCGGTCGGAGTCGCGCAGCGAGGTGAGGGCGACGTCGAGTGAGCTGCGGACGCTCAAGTCGTCGTGTTCCAGGTGGTGCAGGCGGCCGCCGCAGTCCGCGAGGAGGTGCGCGAGCGCGTCCGGGGTGAGCGCGCGCCGGGCGGCGAGGCGGGCGGCGACGATGCGCAGGGCGAGCGGGAGCCGTCCCGCGAGGGCCACCAGCGGGTGCGTCGCGTCCAGGCCGGTGCGTCCGGAGGCGGCGCGGAGCAGGGCGGCGCTGTCGGTGTCGGACAGCGGCCGCAGCGGGAAGCGGGCCGCGCCGTCGAGCGCGGTGAGCTGGGAGCGGCTGGTCACGATGACGCCGCAGCCCGGACCGCCGGGCAGCAGCGGACGCACCTGCGCGGCGCCGGCCGCGTCGTCGAGCACCAGGAGGGTGCGGGTGGGGGCGAGCAGCGAGCGCAGCAGCGCGGCGGACGCGTGCGGGTCGTCGGGGGTGTGGCGCTCCCCGGCGCCGAGGTCGCGCAGGAGCGCGGCGAGGGCCTGGCCCGGGGTGAGCGCGGAGGTGGCGCCGTGCAGGTTGAGGTAGAGCTGCCCGTCGGGGAACACGTCCCGCAGCTCGTGCGCGGCGTGTACGGCGAGCGCGCTCTTGCCGACCCCCGCCATCCCCGCGAGCACGGCGACGGGCGGCACCGCACCGTGCCGCCCCCCGGCATCCGCCCCGCCGAACAGCTCCCGAAGCCGCCGCACCTCGTCCGTGCGCCCGGTGAAGTGCAGGGGCCTGGGGGGAAGTTGTGCGGGACGGGGCGGGCGTGGGGGGTGAGTGGGGGTGGGGGTGTCGTCGGTACCTCGGGAGGTGGGGGGCGGGAGCGGGTCGCCGCCGGGCACGGCGCCGGGGGTGCCGCCGGGCACGGCGCCGGGAGTACCGCCGGGTACGGCGTCCGGGGTGCCGCCGGGTACGGCGCCGGGGGTACCGCCGGGCACGGCGTCCGGGGTGCTGCCGGGGCCGACGCCCGAGGTGCTGCCGGGGCCGACGCCCGAGGTACCGCCGGGCACGACGCCCGAGGCACCGCCGGGCACGACGCCCGAGGCACCGCCGCGTACAGCGCCCGAGGCGCCGCCAGGCACAACGCCCGAGGCACCGCCAGGCACAACGCCCGAGGCACCGCCAGGCACAACGCCCGAGACACCGCCAGGCACAACGCCCGAGACACCGCCAGGCACAACGCCCGAGGCACCGCCAGGCACAACGCCCGAGGCACCGCCAGGCACAACGCCCGAGGCGCCGCCGCGTACAGCGCCCGGGGTGCTGAGGGGTGCGGGGGCCGGGTCGCCCGCGGGTATGTGGGGTGGGGCGCTGTCCGGTGCGGGGAGCGGCGGCCCGGTGTCGTCTTCGCCCGGGTCCGGGGCGGGCGACGAGATGCCGGGAGTGAGGGACTCGTCCGGCGCGGATGACGACCCGTCCACGCCCAAGCCCACGCCGGCGCCCGCACCAGCGCCAGCGCCCCCGCGCAGGACCTCCCCATGGGCCTCCCGCACCCCCTCCCCCGGCTCCACGCCGAGTTCGTCGACCAGGCGGCGGCGGAGTGCGCGGTGGACGGCGAGGGCCTCCGCCTGGCGGCCGGTGCGGTGCAGTACGAGCATCAGATGTCGGTGGAAGTTCTCGCGGAGCGGGTGCTCGGCCACGAGGGACGTCAGTTCCGGTGTGAGTGCGCCGAGCTCGACGGAGACGGCGGAGGAGCCGCCGCCGGGGTCCGCCGCCGCGGAGAGCAGCGCGTCGAAGCGGCACTCCAGGAGCAGCAGCCGGGCCTCTTCGAGACGCTGTACGAGGGCGTGCCCGGCGCCCGCCGTCGGGAGACCGGACAGCGGGGTGCCGCGCCACAGCGCGAGGGCGGCACCGGCCGCCCGCTCCACGGTGGCCCAGTCGCGCTCGGCGTGCGCGGCGCGCGCCTGCGCGCAGCGGCGCTCGAAGACGCGTACGTCGAGCTCGCCGTCGTCCACCCGCAGGCGGTAGCCGGGCGGTACGGCGTGCAGCCGCCCGGGGTCGTCGAGCAGTCGGCGCAGCCGGGTCACATGGTTCTGCAGGGAGGCGTGCGCGGACGCGGGCGGGCCCTCGGGCCACAGCGCGTCCTTCAGGGCGGCCGCGGAGACCACCCGGTCGGGTTCCAGGAGCAGCGCGGCGAGCAGGGCCCGGCCCTTGGGACTGCGTACGGGGTGCGCCTCGCCGTCGGGCCCGTACAGCGCGGGCACGCCGAGGAGCCCGAAGCGGAGCTCGTCCGTCATGCGCGCCCCACTCCCCCTTCGCACCGGACCGCTCTGTTCCGGCCATGCGCGCCGACCGGAAGACCGTTGGCCACATGTTAGCCATCTGTTGGCGTGGCCTGATGTGATCACTACATCGGACCTGGCCCCGCCGGTGCTCGCGTTCATACGCGTGGCTCGGGGGAGTGTCGCCGCCGCGGCCGGGTCCGGCCAAGCTGGCCTCTGGCCTTGAGCGGACGTCCCCGGTGCGGGGGGCGTGGGGTTTCGCGCTGACGCGCTCGTCCTCAAGCGCCGGACGGGCTGAATTCCACACCCGCCCACAGAACACACCCGCCGCGTCGCGCACCGCACCATCGCGCTGACGCGCTCGTCCCTACGTCACCGGCAGCGTGACCGTGAACGTCGTGCCCTTGCCCAGGGTGCTGTGGGCCTGGACCGTGCCGCCGTGGGCCTGGACGAGGTTGCGGACGATGGCGAGGCCGAGGCCGCTGCCTCCGGTGGCGCGGGTGCGGGACTTGTCGGCCCGCCAGAAGCGGTCGAAGACGTGCGGAAGATCCTCGGCGGCGATGCCGGTACCGGTGTCCGCGACCTCGATGACCACGGACGATCCGTCCACCGGCCGGCACAGGACCGTCACCTCGCCGCCTTCCGGGGTGTGCCGGATGGCGTTGGAGACGAGGTTGCCGATGGCCTGGCGCAGCCGCAGGGGGTCCGCCGTCAGCCACGGGTCGCCCTCCGCGACGGCGGTGAGCCGTACTCCGGCGGCGTCGGCGCGCGCCTGGTGGGCGGCGACGACCTGTTCCGCGAGGTCGACGGCGCACATGGGCTCCCGGTGCAGCCGCAGCGTACCGGCGTCGGCAGCCGCGAGGTCCTGGAGGTCGTTGACGATGTGCTGGAGGAGCAGGGCCTCCTCCAGGAGCGAGGTGACGAGTTCGGGGTCGGTGGCGACGACCCCGTCCTCCGCGGCCTCCAGCCACCCGCGGATGTTGGACAGCGGCGTCCGCAGCTCGTGCGCGACGTCACTGACCATCGCCTTGCGCTGCTCCTCCAGGGCCCTGCGGTGCGCGGCCATGTCGTTGAAGGCGGCGGCGAGCTGGCTGATCTCACCGGCCGAGCGTGCGGGCACCGGCTCGGTCGCCTCGCCGGTCTTCATCCGCTGCGTCGCCATGGTCAGCGCGCGCAGCGGCCGGGTCAGCCGGGTGGCCGCGAAGGCGGTGGCGGCGACGGTGACGGCCAGGACCGCGGCGGCGAGCCCCACCAGGCGCGTGGTGTTGGCGCCCGACAACTGGAAGCCGCTCTCGGAGGGGCGGGAGCCGTCGGGGCTGGTGATGAACAGGAGCGCGGGTGACGACACGTACGGGCCGAGCTGTTCGCGGCGGGCACTGTCCACGCAGTTGGCGGCGAGGGCCTGCGCGGCGTCGACCTGCTCCTGCTGGCGCACGGCCTCCTCGCTGCGGGCCCCTTCGTCGAGGCGCCGCGAGTAGGTCCCGTCGTCCTTCGCGGCTTCTTCCCTCGCGGCCTCTTCCTTCTTCACGACTTCGTCCTTCGCCGCCTCTTCCTTGGCCGCCTCTTCCTTCGCCGCCTCTTCCTTCCTGGCTTCGCCGGGCTTCGTGGAGGGCCGGGACGGACCGTCGGGCACCGACACGTCGGTACCTTCGCCGCCGTCAAGGGCGGGTGTCGGGACCAACTGGGGCGCGCCCGGCGGAACGTACGCCTGGTAGAGGCGGGGAGCGCCGTCGCGGCTGACGGTGAGGCCGAGCTTCACGGGCTCGGTCCCCTTGCGGCGCATACACGCGTCGGCGAGCTTGTTGACCTTGTCGAGCGCCTTGCGTTCGGTGGGGGTGAGCCCGCCCACGTACCCGGGGCCGCAGCCGTACTCGGTGAACTTGACCTCGGAGTCGTCGGGGGAGGTGATGTACGGGCGGCCGTTCGGGCCCTCGACGGCCTTCGCGTCGACACCGCGTTCCCGCAGACAGCCGACGGCCTTGTCCGTGATCTGCCGCAGATCCTTGCGTTCGGACGCGGTCAGCCGGAAGGGGCCGACGGCACGCGGGTCGATGCGGTCGACGGCGTCGCTGCCCGTGCCGGTGCCGAGCCCGCCCTCCGTACCGGAGCCGCCCGTACCGGACCCGCCCGTACCGGACCCGCCCGCGCCGGATCGCGCGGTACGCGAACTCGCCGCCGCCAGGGTCGAGTCGACGGCGAGCGGGTCCACGACGGCGGACGCGCGCGCAGGGAGCCGGGCGTCGTGCTTGGGCGCCGGTCCCGCGGAGTCGGCGATGACCTTGCGGTCCTGGGTGGTGAGGGCGATCCGGCGGCCGGTCTCGGCGGCGAGGTCGCGCACGGTCCGGTCGGCGCCGCGCCAACTGGGGCGGGTCGCGGCGAGGTCGAGGAGCTTGTCGTAGATGCGGGCGTCGTCGGCGAGGACCTGCCCCTGCTCCTGCCGGATCGCCCCGGACGTGGTCTGCGCCGCGAGCCAGGCGGTGGCAGCGATCGACATGACGGAGACGAGGACGGAGACGACGAGCAGCCGGGTCAGGAGACTCTTGCGGACGGGTACACGGCCACGCGACGCCCCCGCCCCGGCCTGACCTCCCGCCCCAGCCTCGATCCCGGCACCAGCCCCGACCCCGGCCCCAACCCCGATCCCGGCACCGGCCCCGGCCCCGATCCCGGCACCAACCCCTGCCCCTGCC
>NZ_JOAP01000097.1 GCF_000720475.1 Streptomyces aureocirculatus | reverse complement strand
GCCCCCCGCCCCCCAAGGCGCCCCCGCCAGCAACCTCAGACCTCGTACACCTGCGCACCAAACCGCCAGAGATTCTCAGCGACCCACGCCGACGTACGAGCAAGCCCCTCCCGGAGCGGAACGACCGGCTCCCAGCCGGACAACTCCCTAGCCAGGGAGTTGTCCGACACGAGCCGCTCCACCTCGCTCCCAGCAGGCCGCATCCGCGCAGAATCGGCAACCACCACCGCCTCCCGCCCACTCGCGGAGATCAACTCCCGGGCCAGCTCCCCGATGGAGATCTCCCGCCCCACACCGAGGTTCACGACCTCCCCCACGGCCCGCTCGCACTCCGCCACGGCGAGGAACCCCCGCGCCGTGTCGGTGACGTAGGTGAAGTCCCGCGTAGGGGTGAGCGAGCCGAGCTTGATCTCGCGTGCGCCGGAGTGCAGTTGCGCGAGGATCGTGGGGATCACGGCACGCGCGGACTGCCGCGGCCCGTACGTGTTGAAGGGCCGCACCACGGCCACCGGCAGCTCGAAGGCGTGCCAGTGCGAGAGCACCGTCATGTCGGCACCGATCTTCGAGGCGGAGTACGGCGACTGCGGTTGCAGCGGATGCCGCTCGCTGATGGGCACGGTCAGGGCGGTCCCGTACACCTCACTGGTGGAGGTGTGCACGAGCCGCCGTACCGAGTGCCGACGGCAGGCCTCGGCGATGTGCTCCGTGCCGACGACGTTCGTCTGCACGTACGCGCCGGGAGAGTCGTAGGAGTACGGGATCCCGATGAGCGCGGCGAGGTGGAAGACGGTGTCGCACCCGGCGACGGCGTCCATCACGCGCCCGGGATCGCGCACGTCCCCGGCGACGTACTCGACGCGCGGGTCCCCGGCGAGGTGCGCGAGGTTCCCCTTGTCGCCGTACGGCTTGTAGTGCACGAAGGCGCGGACGCGGGCACCGCGTTCGAGGAGCAGGTCGACGAGGGTCGACCCGATGAAGCCCTCGGCGCCGGTGACGAGGACCGTGCGGTCCTCCCAGGAGAAGGAGGAGGGGACGGTGTTCGTGTTCATGCGGCGTACTCCACGGTGTCGTTGGGACCGGCGCGACCGGCGCGACCGGCGCGACCGGCGTCGGAGAGGTCAGAGGGGTCAGAGGGGTCAGAGGGACCGGAGGGCGAGGCCAGGCGCAGGACTCGCCCGGCGAGCAGTTCGGCGGCCCGGGAGTGCGGCCCCGGCTCCGCCGCCCCGCTCATGGCGGCGAGCCGCGCCGGATCGTCGAGCAGCGGAGCGACGAGCGCGGCGAGCCGCTCCGCGGTGGTCTCGGCGTCGGGCAGCAGCAGCCCCGCGCCGGCGTCGGAGAGGACCCGGGCGTTGTGGGTCTGGTGGTCGCCGGGTGCGTGCGGGTAGGGCACGAGGACGGCGGGCACCCCGGTGGCGGCGAGTTCGGCGACGGTCGCGGAGCCCGCGCGGCAGACGACGAGGTCGGCGGCGGCGTAGGCGAGGTCCATCCGGTCCAGGTACGGCACGGCGCGCGCGACCGCGTCCCCGCCCTCGTACGCGAGCCGCCGCCGTGTCTCGTCGAGCGCCGCTGGACCGGTCTTGATCAGCAGGGATACGTCGCCACGCCACCGCCAGCGTGCGGCGAGCCCGAGCGCCGCCTCGGTGAGCCGGGCGGCGCCGAGGCTGCCGCCGTTGAAGAGCAGCAGCCGCGCGCCGTCCGGTACGCCGAGTGCGCGCCGTGCCTCGGTGCGCAGGGCGGCCCGGTCGAGGCCCGCGAGGGTGGCGGCGATGGGCATGCCGGTGGTGACGGCGCGGTCGCCGCCGGGCAGGTGCGCGCGGCTGCGGTCGAAGGCGACGGCGATGTGCGGGGTGAGGCGGGCGGCGAAGCGGTTCGCGCGGCCCGGTACGGCGTTGGACTCGTGGATGAGGCTGGGGAGCCCGGCCATGCGGGCGCCGACGATCACGGGGGCGCTCGGGTAGCCGCCCATGCCGACGGCGACGTGGGCGCCCTGCTCCCGCAGGATGGTCCGGCACTGGGCGCCGGACTTCAGCAGGGCCGCGGGCAGCAGATAGCGGCGGGCGCCGAGCGCCGGGTCGAAGGGGATCATGTCGACGGTGTGCAGTTGGTACCCGGCCTCGGGGATGAGTCGCGTCTCCAGGCCGCGCTCGGTGCCCACGAAGGAGATCACCGCGCCGGGCACGGCTCGGCGCAGGGCGTCGGCGAGGGCGAGGCCGGGATAGATGTGGCCGCCGGTGCCGCCCGCGCCGATCACGACGGACAGCGGCCTGTTCGGGTCGCGGGCCGCGGCGCCGGCCGCGGCGGAGGTGCCGGAAGTGACGGGAGTTCTCATGACGCCAGAGCCTCGCGAGGCGTCCTAAGAGGGTTTTAAGAGCTGGGTTTGGCACCTTTGGTGCATGAGTCGCACGAGTTTGTCGCCGTGCCGCACGAGGTGCGGTTCCCCCGGGGTCCGGCCCGCAGCCCAGGGCGCCACATGACGCCGCCGCCCGCGCTGGGGCCTACACAGCCCACGCAGCCCTTCAAGGTCCTCGTCGTCGACGACGACCCCGAGGTGCGTGCCGCCGTCGAGGACGCGCTGAGCGTGGAGGGCCATCTGGTGCGCGGTGCCGCGGACGGCCACCGCGCGCTGACCGCGGTGGCCAGGTGGGAGCCGGACCTCCTGGTCCTGGACGTGAAGATGCCCGTGCTCGACGGTCTGGCCGTGTGCCGCAGGCTGCGCGCGGCGGGCGACCGCACCCCGGTGCTCGTCCTGACGGCGCTCGACTCGGTGAGCGACCGCGTCGACGGCCTCGACGCCGGGGCCGACGACTACTTGGTCAAGCCGTTCGCCCTGGACGAGCTGGTGGCGCGGGTCCGGGCGCTCCTTCGCCGCGCCGCCCCCGGCCCGGCGGGCCCCAGCGGCCGGGACGCCGACGGCGACGCGCTGTCGTACGGCGACCTGACGCTCGACACCCGGACCCGCACCGGGGAGCGCGGCGGGCGCCGCATCGAGTTCAGCCGCACCGAGTCCACGCTCCTGGAACTCCTGCTGCGCAACGCCGGGCAGGTCCTGCCGCGTGAGCTGATCCACGAGGCGGTGTGGGGCCGGGACTTCGGGCCCGACTCCAATTCCCTCGCTGTGTACGTGGGTTATCTGCGCCGCAAGCTGGAGTCGGGCGGCGAGGTGCGGCTCGTGCACACGGTGCACGGCGTGGGCTACCGGCTCGGCACGCCGTGAGCGCCCCCAGCGCCTCCCGCGCCCCGGGAAGCGGCCGCGCCCCCGGCAGTGGCCGCGCCCCCCGGGGCAGCCGTGGCCGCCGCGCCCTCGGAGCCCGCTGGCGTCGCCGCCGCCCGCTGCGCACCCGCCTCGCGGTGGCCGCGTCCGCCGCGGTGGCGGTGGTCGCGATCTGCGTCTGCACGGCGTCGTTCTTCGTACTCCGCTACAAGCTGTACCAGCAGTTGGACCAGAACCTGTCCCAGTCCGCGACCCTGGCCGCACAGGAGCACCGCGCCGAGGAGGAGCAGGACTTCGGCGTGCTCGCGGGCGAGTGCCGCTTCCTGGGCGCCCCGGCCTGCGCGCAGGTGGTCCCCGCCGCCGCGGCCGACGACCCGAGGCAGCCGTACCTCCTGCCCGTGGACCGCGCGACACGGCAGGTGGCGGCAGGCGAACTTGCCCCCTACTACTCGAACTTCACCCTCCCCAACGGCAAGCCGGGACGCATGCTCACCACCACCTACGGCAAGGGCTCGGCCTTCCAGGTGGCACTGCGCGCCGACATCGCCGAGCGCGGGGTGCGGCAGACCGCCGCGATCCTCTCGGTGGTGGGGGGCGCAGGCGTGCTCTTGTCCGCGCTCGGCGGCTACTGGGTCTCGCGCACCGGCCTCGCGCCGGTCGCGCGCCTCACCGCGACGGCGGAGCGCATCGCCACGACCCGGGACGCCCGGCACCGCATCGAGCTGCCGCCGGGACGGCGCGGCGGGCGCACCGAGGACGAGGTGACGCGGCTCGCCACGGCGTTCAACACCATGCTCGGTGAGCTGGAGGAGTCGGTCGCGGCGCGCCGCCGACTCGTGGCTGACGCTTCCCACGAGCTGCGTACGCCGCTCACGTCGCTGCGTACGAACGCGGAACTCCTGGCCCGTGCGGATCGCCTGACGGCGGGGCAGCGGGACCGGGCGTCGGCGGCGCTCGGCCGTCAGCTCCGTGAGGTGACGGGCCTCGTCAACGACCTGATCGAGCTGGCCCGCGACGAGGAGCCGCAGCCGCTCCTGGAGGAGGTGCGGGTCGCGCCGCTGGTGGAGCACGTGGTGAACGCCGCGCGGGGCCACTGGCCCGCCATCGCCTTCACCCTGGACACCGCCCCCGGCGCGGCCGCGCTCACCCTCCCCGGAGTCCCGTCCCGCCTCTCCCGCCTGGTCACCAACCTCCTGGACGACGCGGCGAAGTTCAGCCCGGAGGGCTCGCTGGTGGAGGTCTCCCTCACCTCCGCCGACCTGACCGTCCGCGACCACGGCCCCGGTATCGCCCCGGAGGACCTCCCCCACGTCTTCGACCGCTTCTACCGCGCGGAGCGCGCCCGCGCGCTCCCTGGCTCGGGCCTGGGCCTGGCCATGGCACGCCAGATCGCCCACGCCCACGGCGCCGAACTGACGGCGGAACACGCCCCCGGCGGGGGTGCGCGCTTCCGCCTGACGTGGCGCACGCCAGGCGACGAGCCCGGTTCCGTCGGACTTCGAGACAAGCGATGAGTTTCCCCGCCCGCCTCCGTCCTACCTTGTGAATACCCTCATCCAAGGCTCCTGAACAGGCGGTATCCCTTCACGCCGTCCACAAAGTGGGCGAACACCTGAGCGCTGACGTCCAGGACCGGGCTGTTCGGGAGCTTGGAGTCGCGTACGGGGACTATGCCGCGTACGGGGATGAGGTTGGCGGCGATCTCGATGCAGGCGCCGCCGTTGTCGCTGTACGAGGATGAGAACCAATGCGGGGACTCGGTAGTCACGAGAGGTCCTTCAGACTGTGCCGAACTGCCCGGTCTTCAGGCCACCCACGAAGGACGAAAACGCCTCGGCGTGGACGGTCAGAACCGGCCCGTTCGGGTGCTTGGAGTCGCGTACGGGGACTATGCCGTGTGCGGCGACGAGGTTGGCGGCGATCTCGATGCACTGACCGCCGTTGTTGCTGTACGAGGACGTGAACCAGAGGGGGTTTCGGGTCGTCACGAGATGCCCTTTCGTAACTGGTTGAGCATGGCCACGGATGCCGCCTGAGATGGGGCTTCGGCCTGTAGCTGATGGTAGGCCGTCAGCAGCGGTAGAACGAATGTGCTGTCGCGTTCCAGATGGCCTCGCTGGGCGGATTCGGCGTACGACATGAGCGAGCGGTCCGGCAGGGTGAGCAGGGTTACCGGCAGATCGAACGGGCGGCGTGCCCCCATGTCGAACGGTACGACTTGAAGCACGGTGTTGGGCAGCTCCGCGAACTCAAGGATTCGGTCCAACTGCGCACTCATGATGGCGGGTTCGCCGATGGGACGACGGATGCAGCTCTCGTCCAGCATCGCGAAGACCAGCGGCGGCGGGGTCCGCACGAGGGTGGTCTGCCGCTCGGCCACGAGCGTGATCCGCTCCTCCGCCTGCTCACTGGAGATCGCTCCCCGCTTGAGGGCGCCCTCCGCCAGAACCGTCGCGTACTCCGGCGTCTGGAGCAGCCCAGGAATGACACCCACCTCGTAGAGGCGGATCTCCGCAGCCTCCGCCTCGTGGTCCACGAACTGGGGGAACCCCTCCAGCAGGCCCGCGTTCCGCACCACGCGCCACGCCCGCTCGAACGTCTCCTCGGCGCCGAAGGCCACGTCAGCACGCCGCGCCAGGCGCAAGGTTGGCGCTTTTCGTCCAGTTTCGATTGACGAGAGGTGCGTACTGGAATACCCCATACGTTCGGCAAGCTCGTCCTGGGTCCAGCCCCGCTCCTCACGCCAACTGCGCAAACGCGCACCGAAGGCGGCCTTGGGCGAGCTGTCCGGGTCCAGCTCCTTGCGGTTGACCAACTTTCCCTCCCCAGCGTCCACGTTGAATGGTTCTCCCAACGTAGGTCACGCTGACACCCCTTGGTAGTGGATTCGCTACGGAGAGGTACGAAAGATGGTCGACATCCCCCCACGAGGCACCCTCCTCCTGGACATCTCACGTGACCTGATCGGTGAGTTCCGGGGCGAGTGGTGCGGGGTCTGGTCCCTGCGTCCGATAGCGGGCGGGCGGGAGTGGACCGTGGCACCGGAGGACGTGCGGTTGGCCACCCCGGCGCAGCAGTTGCGGGCGCGCGCCGCGAGGGCGAACGCCCGCAGCCGGGGTGAGCTGCTGTGACCGCCCACCACCCGATGGCCACCCCGAGGAGCCGGGCGCAGCGGACGGCGATGTTCAGCACGCCCGCGGAGATTCACCCCGCAACGGTGGTCTTCGACCGGACGTACGACATGCCGGGCACCGTACGGGAGGTGGACGGCGCGTTCGTGGTCCTGGACCGGCCCACGGGCATGACCTGGCGGGTCCACTTCCGGCACCTGCGCCGGGCCACGGCCTGGGAGCACCGCCAGCTCCTGGCCCTGGCCCGCCTGCACGCGCAGCGCCTACGGGGCGCCCGCTGAGAGCGGGCGGGCCAAGGGGGAGGCTAGAAGCCCGGCGGCTCCACGTACACACCCCACTCGTCCCGCAGGACCCCGCAGATCTCCCCTAGGGTGGCCTCGGCCCGGACGGCGTCCAGCATGGGGGCGATCATGTTGGAGCCGTCCCGCGCGGCGGCGAGCATCGCGTCCAGGCAGGAGCGGACCCGCGCGTCGTCCCGGGCGGCCTTGCGCTCCACGAGGGCGCGCACCTGCTCGCGCTCGACCTCGTGGCTGACGCGCAGGATCTCCAGGTCGCCGGTCACGGAGCCGTGGTGGACGTTGACGCCGACGACCCGCTTCTCGCCCTTCTCCAGGGCCCGCTGGTAGGTGAAGGCGGACTCGGCGATCTCGCCGGTGAACCAGCCGTCCTCTATGCCGCGCAGGATGCCGGAGGTGACGGGCCCGATGGGGTGCTGCCCGTCGGGGTGCGCACGACGGCCCCGCTCCTTGATCTGGTCGAAGATCTTCTCGGCGTCGGCCTCGATGCGGTCGGTGAGCTGCTCCACGTACCAGGAGCCGCCGAGGGGGTCGGCGACGTTGGCGACGCCGGTCTCCTCCATCAGGACCTGCTGGGTGCGCAGCGCGATCTCGGCGGCCTGCTCGCTGGGCAGGGCGAGGGTCTCGTCGAGGGCGTTGGTGTGCAGGGAGTTGGTGCCGCCGAGGACGGCGGCGAGGGCCTCCACGGCCGTGCGGACCACGTTGTTGTACGGCTGCTGGGCGGTCAGGGAGACACCCGCCGTCTGCGTGTGGAACCGCAGCCACTGCGCCTTCTCGGACTTCGCCTCGTACACCTCGCGCATCCAGCGGGCCCAGATCCTGCGGGCCGCGCGGAACTTGGCGATCTCTTCGAAGAAGTCCACGTGGGCGTCGAAGAAGAAGGAGAGTCCGGGGGCGAAGACATCGACGTCGAGGCCGCGGCTCAGGCCCAGCTCCACGTACCCGAAGCCGTCCGCGAGGGTGTACGCGAGTTCCTGCGCGGCCGTCGCCCCGGCCTCGCGGATGTGGTACCCGGACACCGAGAGCGGCTTGTACGCGGGGATGTCGCGGGCGCAGTGCTCCATCAGGTCGCCGATGAGGCGCAGGTGCGGCTCGGGTTCGAAGAGCCACTCCTTCTGGGCGATGTACTCCTTGAAGATGTCGGTCTGGAGCGTGCCGTTGAGCACGGCCGGGTCGATGCCCTGCCGCTCGGCGGCGACCAGGTACATACAGAAGACGGGGACGGCGGGGCCGCTGATCGTCATGGACGTCGTGACGTCACCGAGCGGGATGTCCTTGAAGAGGACCTCCATGTCGGCGGCGGAGTCGATGGCGACGCCGCAGTGGCCGACCTCGCCGAGGGAGCGGGGGTCGTCGGAGTCGCGGCCCATGAGGGTCGGCATGTCGAAGGCGACGCTCAGACCGCCGCCGCCCGCGGCGAGGATCATTTTGTACCGCTCGTTCGTCTGCTCGGCGTTGCCGAAGCCCGCGAACTGGCGGATCGTCCACGTACGACCGCGGTAGCCGGTGGCGTAGAGGCCGCGCGTGTACGGATACTCGCCCGGCCAGCCGATCCGCTCGAAGCCCTCGTACGTGTCCCCGGGCCGGGGCCCGTAGGCAGGCTCGACCGGGTCACCGGAGAGCGTCGTGAAATCGGCGTCGCGCTTCTTCGCGGCGTCGTACCGGGCCTGCCAGCGACGGCGGCCCTCCTCGATGGCTTCAGCGTCCATACCCTCGAATTTACTTGGACGTCCTAGTAAATGTCCAGGGAAGACCGCCGGGGCGTGGCCCCGGCGGGTGGCTCAGGCCTTGGCGAGCGGGGGCGGCGCGTCCGTGAGAAGGGGCTCGACCTCGCGTACGACCTTGCGCTCGACGAAGAACGCGGCCGTCGGGATGGTGCCGGACACCAGGACCCAGAGCAGCTTGCCGAACGGCCACTTCGCCTTGGAGCCGAGGTCGAAGGCGAAGACCAGGTAGATGATGAAGAGGACGCCGTGGATCTGCGAGACCGCGAGCGTCAGGTCCTCGCCCTTGTCGAAGCCGTACTTCGCCACCATGCAGGCGCACAGGACCAGCAACATGACGGCGGTGACGTAGGCCATTACCCGGTAGCGGGTCAGCACGCTGCGTTTCATGCCCACGAGCGTAGCCCGCCCTCCTCCGCGATCTTCCCCCACCCCTTTTCCTACCCCTCACCCCATATGGGGCTGCGCCCCTGGCCCCCCCTTTTTCGGGCCTGGCGGCCCTCGTCCTCAAACGCCGGACAGGCTTCTTCCCCCACCCACCCGCCCCTCCTGGGG
>NZ_JOAP01000096.1 GCF_000720475.1 Streptomyces aureocirculatus | reverse complement strand
TCGTCGACGACTCCCGCGGGAAGCCGTACGGGGCCGGGCCGGGGTCGGGGGGTGGCTGCCACTTCTTCGGCCACTACTTCCTTCAGCTCACGCCGCCGCTGGCCCTTCTGGGCACAGTTGCGCTGCAAATCCTGCCCCGGGAGCGCACCGTCCGGGCAGTCCTCGCCTCCGCGTGCGTCTGCTCC
Organism: Streptomyces aureocirculatus; assembly: GCF_000720475.1. Taxonomy (GTDB): domain Bacteria; phylum Actinomycetota; class Actinomycetes; order Streptomycetales; family Streptomycetaceae; genus Streptomyces; species Streptomyces aureocirculatus. The sequence goes on along the minus strand of NZ_JOAP01000096.1, from coordinate 8,843 downwards.
CTGTTCGTGGCCTGGGGGCTGTTCGTGCCCCGCCCCGACCTCGCGCACGCCCAGCGCCTCGCCGCCGCCGTCCAGAGCCGCACCTCCCCCGGCGACCGCGTCCTGTTCTGGGGCATGCACCCCGAGACGTACTGGCTCGCCGACCGTGTCCCCGCCAGCCGCTATCTGAGCGCGGGCCTGCTCACCAACTACAGCGGTGGGCGCGACGGTCCCCGGGTGGGGGAGGAGTACGCGGTTCCCGGTGCCTGGGGTGTCTTCCGCGCGGAACTGGCGGCGCGTCCGCCCGCGGTGGTCGTCGACGACTCCCGCGGGAAGCCGTACGGGGCCGGGCGGGTGCGGGGATTTCGGCGGGTGCTGAGTGGTGGGGGGTATGAGCGGGTGGGGGTGGTGGGTGGGGCGGTGGTGTACACGCGGGGCGCCCCGGACCCGCCCCTTCTCCGAAACTGGGGCTCCGCCCCAGACCCCGCTCCTCAAACGCCGGAGGGGCTGAAAGACGTCGCCGGTGCGGCAGAGTCCTAGCGCTCGGCGAAGACTCCAGTCTGCTCCGGTGAGATACCAGCGTGCACCGGCGAGAATTTCAGCCCGTCCGGCGATTGAGGACGAGGCGCGGAGCGCCGATACGGGGGTCTAGGGGCGGAGCCCCAGCCGTGGCACAAAAGGGAAGCCTGGAGCGGCCCCCCGGGCACAAGGGGGGGCCTACATGCGCCGCCAATCGCGCGTCACCGCGACCATCGCCGCCACAGCCTTGCGCCGCCCCCCGCGGCTGTCGCGGATCCCGGCACCGAACTCGACGTGCAGGAACTCCGTCTCCTCCGCCCAGGCGGTACGCCCCTGCACGTTGCGGCGCCCCTCCAGGGGGCAGGAACGGGCCCAGGCGCGGCACACCTCGTAGCCGCGCCGCCGCAGCGCGTCCGCCAGGTCCCTGCCCTCCGTCACCGCCTCGCGGCCCCGCCCGGTGGAGGCGACCACGTCGTAACGGGGCGCGGAGTCGTCCGCCATGCCGTGCACCTGGATGCCGGGCACCCCGCGCTTCGCCAACTCGCCGCAGATGGCGTGAAACACGCTTTTCCGGCGGTGCGCCACGTCCGCCTCGTCACCGTGCCCAGCTTTGCGATGTGCCCCAGCAATGACAAGCACACCGCCCGGGGAGCGGCTGAGCAGCGCGGCGCCGAGATGCTCGGTGTTGCGGTCGGCAACGGGGTGCGGCACCTGCACGGACCAGCGGATCGGGGAGTCGAGGTCCACGTACGCCCGGCCCCAGCCACGGGGGGCCTCGGCGTCGTCGGAGCGGTCGGAGACCTCGGCGTAGCGCCGCCCGGTGGCCGGTTCGGTGACGGTGCGGATCCGGAAGTCGACATCGGCCAGTCGGCGTTCGGCGCGGGAGCGGTGCCGGTCCAGGAGGAGGGCCACTCCTTCGGCGACGGCACGCCGCTCATCGCGCGTGGGGCGGCGGTACCCGCTGTCCTCGGAGAAGCCCGAGGTGTAGGCGGTGATCCGTTCCTCCAGGCCGGCGTGGGGCGACACGGAGCCGGAGGCGGAGCGCTCCCCGGAGCCGTCGTCCGGCGAACTGCACTGCGTGAGACTCAGCACTCCCGCCGTGACGACGGCAAGTACGGCAAGGCCCTTGAGCCGCTTTGCTTTTGTTATCGACCGAATTGGAGGGTGAGTCATGGTTGTATAAAGATAGCCTCGTGATGACACGTCCTTCGCGCGGGCTCATACCGGCCTGCGCCGCCTCGCTCGTCCTGCTCGCGGCCACCGCCTGCGGCCCCTTCGGCGACGACGGGAAGGCCGCCGACGACGGCGGCCCGGCCTTCACCGTCGCCGCGGCCGGCGACATCCTGATCCACCCCAAACTCACCGAGCAGGCGCGCAAGGACGCGAAGGCGACGGGCAAGGGGGAGCAGGGGATCGACTTCGCCCCGATGCTGGCGGGCATCAAGCCGGTGATCAGCAAGGCGGACCTCGGCATCTGCCACTTCGAGCCGGTGGTGGGTGAACCCGGCGGCCCCTTCCAGGGCTTCCCGGACTTCGTGGTGCCGCCACAGGTCACCACGGCGGTCAAGGGCGTCGGCTACGACCAGTGCTCCAGCGTCTCCAACCACAGCCTCGACCACGGCCCCGAGGGCGTCACACGCACCCTGAACGCCCTGGACAAGGCGGGTCTGCGGCACACCGGAACGGCACGGAACCAGGCAGAGGCGGACAAGCCCCTCATCACCAATGTGAAGGGCGTCAAAGTCGGACAGATCGCCTTCGCGCTCGGCTTCAACGGACGTGAAGTCCCCAAGGACAAGCCCTGGCTCGCCAATCTGACCGACTTCGACCGGATCGCGGCCGCCGAGAAGAAGGCCCGCGCCGCCGGTGCCGACGTGGTGATCCTGAGCATCCACTGGGGCAAGGAGCACCAGCCCAACGCCGCGGCCGAGCAGGTCGAACTCGGCCGCAGGATCGCCAAGGAGACCGGCATCGACCTCGTCGTCGGCCACCACGCGCACGTGGTGCAGCCGATGGAGAAGGTCGACGGCACCTGGATCGCGTACGGCCTCGGCAACCAGATCGCCCGGCACGACGCGCCGAGCGGCCTCACCGAGGAGGGTGTGATCGGCTGGTTCGAGTTCCACAAGCGCGGCGGCAAGTGGGACGTCGACGCCAAGTACGTGCCCACCTTCACCGAACTCCCGCCGGACCCCGACGAGTCCGGCCGGATGCCCAAGGGCGCCGTACAGGACAATCGGCTGATCACCGTGACCGAGGCGCTCCGCGACGGTGACAAGCTCAGCGACCAGCAGCGCGCCCGCTACCGCCTCGCCTTCGAACGCACCGAGGGCACTGTGCTCAACCGCGGCGGCGGCAAGGACGGCCTCGAGCCCCTGGAGAAGTTGCCGGACTGAGAACCTTTGAAGAACACCTGGCGGCAGGACTGGCGGCCTTCGCCGCTCCCAAACAAAGTGGATCTTTGATCTGGCTCACACTTCGCCGCGTTCGTACATCCATCCGGACCCGTCATGGGTCATGACATTCCGATCGCACCCGTGCGCCAAACACGCGCCGCGGCGCGCAACCCCTTGCCCGCGTCACCCCAGTGTCACTTCGTGTCACTCCAGGAGAGGAGCACCCCTTGGCCGCTTCGCCCACGAAGCGGCGGCACAAGGTCCGCCGAAGGACCGACATGTCACTCATCGGAGGCATCCGGCCCCCGATAGCCGTGCTGTCGGTTCTGCTCCTTGCCCTGGCGGGCGTCACCGCCCTCACCCTCGGCCGCGTCGGCCAGGAGGCCGTCCCCAAGGCCGTCAAGTCGTCCCAGCAGCACTTCGCCGAGGACGGCGCCATCGCCCTGCGCGCCTCCATCGACGAGAGCGTCACCGACCTCACCCGGACCGCGGACCTGTTCAACGCCGCCGACCCGGTGCCCGCCGACGCCGTACTCGACAAGATCGGCAGCGTCTACCAGAAGTGGATGGGCACCGCCGTCGTCGAGATCCGCTCCGGCAAACTGATGGCCGCGCGCGGTGAGAACGTGCCGCTGGCCGCGATCGACCGCTCGAAGCTGAGCGGCGACCACGGACTCGACCCGCGCATGGTGCGCCTGGAGAACGGCGAGACCCGACTGCTCACCTTCTCCGTCCTGGCCTGGAAGGGGCAGCCGCAGCAGCTCCTGGTGGCGTCGAGCAGCCTGCGCTTCCCGGGCATCAGCCTCGGCAACTTCCGCTCCATCGCGGTCGTCGGCGAGGACGGCAAGGTGCTCAGCACCGACGGCATCCCCGAGCCCGAGCAGGTCAGCACCGAAGAGGAGCAGGCCGAGGTCAAGGCCTCCAACAACCAGCTCAAGATGTTCGCGGAGACCGCCGCGAAGAAGTCCCGCAGCCACCCGCTGCTCTCCAAGGAACCCGGCTCCGGCGGCTACCTCGGCGTCAGCGGCCATCTGATCGGCGACCGCCACGACGGCGAGCGCGCCGTCGCGGGCTATGCCTCGCTCGCCGCCCCCGAGGCCGGCGAGTCCACCGTGGCCACCCGGCTCGGCCTCAGCGTCGTCGCCATGGTCCCGGTCGCCGAGGACTCCAAGCGCACCACCAGCTCCGCCTTCGGCCTGCTCGCGGCCGGCGCGCTGCTCCTGATCGGCGGCCTGACCGTCTTCTGGCTCCTGCGCACCGTGCAGCGCCCGCTGATCCGGCTGTTCCTGGAGAGCCGCAGGCTCACCCGCGGCGACCTCAACCGCCCGGTGTCCGTGCCCAAGTACGGTGAGGCCGCCCGCATCGGCGCGGCCCTGGAGCGACTGCGCCGCCAGTTGCTCGGCGAACCTGCCGCGAAGGTCCCCGCCAAGCGCAGCAGGTTCGGCAGCCGGACCCTGGTCGCGGTCGCCGGCGTGCTGCTGCTCCTGTGGGCGGGACCGCTGCTGCTCATGCTCAACCGGCCCGGTGACAGTGTCCAGGTGCCGCAGCAGATGATCAACGACCAGCGCGAGCGCACCGACACCCTCTCCGACCGGGTCCGCCGCGCGCTCAACGAGGGCCACGCCGACCTCACCTCGGTCGCCTCGCTGATCGGCGCCAAGACCGACCCCTCGGACATGGAGAAGGTCCTCGACAGCACCCTGAACCAGCACTCGCGCTATCGGTCCCTGTACGTCCTCGACAGCAAGGGCGAGGTTCTCGCCAGGGCCGGCGGCGACCCGCGCGGTGTCGGTGACAAGCCGTCCGAGCAGCAGGTCCGGGTGATCGACGAGGACGGCAAGGAGCCGGTGATCATCGGCACCGCCGAGCTGTCCGGACGCCAGGGCGCCGCCGTGGTGGGCGAGTTCCGCATCGAGTTCCTCAACTCGCTGCTCAAGCGGCCCGGCCTCGGTTCGGTGCGGGTCGTCGACAAGGACCGTAAGATTGTCGGCGGCAACACCGGCTACCGTGAGTTCCAGGGGCTGCCGAGCGGTCGCCTGGACGGGCTCGTGAAGGGCACCAGCCAGAAGGTCGGCAACAAGCCGCGGCCCAGCGGCGTGCTGTACCGCGACGGCGATGACATCCAGATCGCCGCCGCCGCCCCGTTCGCCGGTGGCGGCGTGGCCGAGCAGTTGGGCTGGACCGTCGTCAGTTGGCAGCCCGCGTCCGCCCTCTCCATCCCCGAGTACACCCTGCAGAACCGCACGGTCCTCGCGGGCATGCTCGGGGCCACGGCGGCCGTGGCCTGTCTCGGCTGGCTGCACATCATCGTGGTGCGGCCGCTGCGCAAGCTCGCCGACCAGTCGGAGGCACTGGCCGACGGAGACCGCAAGACCGTCCTGTACCCGGTCCACCACGACGAGGTCGGAGCCGTCACCCGCAGCCTCGAACTGATCAGGCAGCAGATGCCGTCCAGTGCGCAGCGCAAGCGGGACGGCGCGAGCGCCGGTCTCGCCGGAAGGAACTGAACCGCCGTGCTCTTCCTCTTCACCGTCCTGGTGGTGTGCTGTGCCGTGCTGCTGATCGCGGGAGTGATCGAGCAGCGGCGGCACTTCACCAACCTGGAACACATACCGTCGCGGGTGCTGGTCAACGGCATCCGCGGCAAGAGCTCCATCACCCGCCTGTGCGCCGGCGCACTGCGCGGCGGCGACCTCACCACGGTCGCCAAGACCACCGGCACCGCCGCCCGCTTCATCCACCCCGACGCCACCGAGGAGCCGGTCTACCGCAAGTTCGGCATCGCCAACGTGGTGGAGCAGATAGGCATCGTGCGCCGCGCGGCGGCGTACAACCCGGACGCGCTGGTCATCGAGTGCATGGCGGTCATGCCCGCCCTCCAGGAGATCAACCAGTCCAAGCTGATCCGCTCCACCATCGGCGTGCTCTGCAACGTCCGTGAGGACCACCTCGCCGAGATGGGCCCCACCCTGGACGACGTGGCGCGCTCGCTGTCCCGCTCCATGCCGGAGAACGGCATCTGCGTGACGGCCGAGAAGGACCGCTTCGACATCCTCAAGCAGGAGGCCGAGTCGCGGAACTGCGAGCTCGTCTACGCCGACCCGGAGACGGTGTCCGACGAGGAGCTGCGCGGCTTCAGTTGGTTCACCTTCAAGGAGAACGTGGCGATCGCCCTGAAGGTCGCCGAGCTCCTCGGCGTGGGCCGCGAGGTCGCCCTCCAGGGCATGTACGACGCGCCGCCGGACCCCGGTGTGCTCTCCGTCGAGCGGTACGTCACCGAGGAGGGCAAGAAGCTCCGCTTCGCCAATGTCTTCGCGGCCAACGACCCCGAGTCGACGCTGATGAACATCAACCAGTTGCTCGACCTCGGCGCCATCCACCGCCCCCTGAACGTGGTCATCAACTGCCGTCCCGACCGCGTCGAGCGCAACGGCCAGATGGGCGAGATCATCCCGGACCTCAAGCCGGACAAGGTCTTCGTCATCGGCCACCCCGCCAAGTCCGCCATCGACGCCATCCCCACCGAGTGGCGCTCGCGCGCCGTGGACCTCGGCGGCGACAAGCGCGACCCGGAGGAGTTCATGGGCCAGTTGCTCGGGCAGCTCGGCGCCGAATCCTCGCTCGTGGCCATCGGCAACATCCACGGCCAGGGCGAGCTGCTCCTGGAGCACCTCGCCGAACTCCCCGCCGACGAGAGCGAGGACCCGGCGTCCCCGGCCGCCCCCGCCGGTGATCCGGCCAACGAGACGACCGGCAGCCACCATCTGTACGAGCCGCACCTCGACCCGTACCAGCACTACCCGGAGGCGTACGAGAGCCGGTACAACACGGCGTCGCACCAGGTCCCGGCGCAGTTCGCCAACACCCACGCCGCGCAGGACCCGTACGCGGCGCAGGGCTCCTACCAGGGCGCGTACCAGGGCCAGCACCAGGGCCAGCACACGGCCCACGACCCGTACGCGGGGCAGGGAGCCCAGGCTCCGTACGAGAACCACGGCTCCTACGGCACCCAGGGCTCCTACGGCACCCAGGGCTCCTACGACGCCTACGGCCAGCACGCCCAGCACGACCCGTACGCGCAGCACCAGACGTATCAGGCACCGCACGAGACGCAACCACAGGTACACCAGGACTCGTCTGCACAGTCGGGCCCGTCCGCACAGCAGCAACCTCCCGCACAGCGCGGCCTGTTCGAGCCGCGTGTCCAGCCCGCCCCGCCCGCCGCGGATGAAACCCAGCAGTGGCACAGCCCAGGAGAGCAGCGTTGATCCCGTCCGTCCTCACCCCCGAGATCGCCGCGGTCGGTATCGCGCTCGGGCTGCTGTTCTCGCTCGTCTGCTACTTGACGACGAACCTGTCGCCCGGCGGCATGATCACGCCGGGCTGGCTGGCGCTGACCCTCGTCGAGGACCTCCAGCGCGCCGCCATGGTGGTCGGCGTCACCGTCCTGACGTACGTCTGCGTGCTGCTGATGCAGCGCTTCGTCATCCTCTACGGCAAGCGCCTGTTCGCCGCCGTCGTCCTGACCGGTGTGGTGCTCCAGGCCACCGTGATGATCGTCCTGTCGATCGAGTTCCCGCTCATGTACAGCAACCAGACCCTCGGCTTCATCGTGCCCGGTCTGATCGCCTACCAGCTCGTGCGCCAGCCCAAGGGCCCCACCCTGCTCGCCACGGGCTCGGTGACCCTCATGGCCTATGTCGTCCTCACGGCCGGGATCCTCCTCGGCTTCATGCCGTCCGCCTGACTCCGGAGCCACTCATGCCGCTCAAGAAGAAGCGCCCCGCACTCCACGCCGTCACCGTTCTCGCCCTGCTCGCGGGCAGCACCTACCTGACCGTCGAACTGCGCAAGGACGAGCAGGACAAGACGCCCACCGTGCAGGCCGTCACCGACACGCCCGACCTCACCAACGGCACCGGGCAGGCCGACGGGAAGCAGAAGTGGGAGCGGCTTCGCAACCCCGACCGGTCCGTCCTGCGCACCGAGGACGGCAAGGTCCTCGCCACGTTCACGGACGGTGCCCGCACGGCGACGCTCTCCGGGCCGAGCCGTACCTTCGCCGAGCCCACCAACACCAAGTCCAAGGTCGTCACGGACAACTGGGTGCGTTTGATGCCGGAGAACTGGCGTCAGGGGGCCGAGAAGGAGAAGTGGTTCAAGGACTGGTTCAAGCAGTACGCCGGCAGCGAGGAGGACGACATCTTCGCCTTCGCGTTCCAGTACGTGGAGGGGGCGCCGGTCAAGAAGGACGACGAGGGCATCGCCTACGCCGGTGACGCCAGCTTCGGGCCGTTGAACCCCAACGGCAGCGAGGGCAACGACCTGCGCGAGGAGCAGTCCGACTTCTTCGACTACCTCGGCATCCCGTACACCTTCCGGGACGGTACGACGATCCAGCCCGAGGCCAAGCGGGCGCGCGCCATCGACTGCTCCGGCTTCGTACGGACCGTGTTCGGCTACCGGGCCCGGTTCCCGCTGATGGCCAACGACCTCTCCGGTGACGGGCTGCCCCGTACCGCCAACGGCATGGCCCGCGGCAAGGTCGGTGCGCCGGTCATTCCCCTCAAGGGTGTCGCCCCGGCGGACCGGCCGAAGAGCATCGACGTCGTCCAGCCCGGTGACCTGGTCTTCTTCAAGCTCGACGCGCGTACCAAGGAGCGGCTCGACCACGTGGGGATCTTCCTCGGTCACGACGGTGAGGGGCACAAGATCTTCATCTCCAGTCGGGAGGAGGTCGACGGGCCTACCATCGGGGACAAGAGCGGTACGTCCCGTCTGGACGGGAACGGGTACTACGCGTCCGCTCTGCGTAGCGCCAAGCGGCTCTAGCCCGCGGCCGGGTGGGGGTTCCCGTTCCTGCGCCGCTACCGCGGCAGGAAGCTCCCCACGTGGGCGAGCCGCTCCTTGGTACGCGCGTCGAGCTTGAAGAAGACCAGGTCACCGGGC
>NZ_JOAP01000095.1 GCF_000720475.1 Streptomyces aureocirculatus | reverse complement strand
CTGGCGCAACACCGAGGAAGGGCCACCCGGACTGGACTGGGCAATGTCGGCCCTGATCCTGGCGCAGGTCGCTGTCGGCAACACGGCCCTGGCGGCGCTGGCCCGCGCAGTACTCGCCTCACTGCTGACACACCTCGGCCCCGCGATCACCCTGGGCAACACCGACTCCGGATGCCTTGCGGAAACCAGGAAGAGACGGGCGGCCGACCCGTCAATGAACGAGACCGAGACGCATCTTCTCGATGAAGCCATGGAGTTGATACGTGAGCTAACGCCCGCCCGACCTTAAACGACAAGGTGAGAACCTGTATTCAAACCCCGAGGTTCAAGGTCACCAGCCGTGGAGCCGTGACTTAGTCGGGTAGCCGGGTCACGTTGCCATGACCCGGCTACCCGACTAAGAAGAGATCTCTCAGCCGAGGACGCCGCTGCGCGTTGCGAGACCGCGCAGTTCCGACGATACCGGTCCGGAAACGGGCTTGAAATCATTGACTTCACCGCGGGGCGAGCATGCGTCTTCTGCCGCGCGTGGTGCTCTCCGGCCAGGAGCGTACGTACACACTCGGTCCGGCGCCCCAACCGTTCGAGAAGTGAGGGCGATGTCTCCGGGGCCGCGGGAGCGGCGCTCTAAGCTCGGCAGATCATCCAGGGAAATGCTGAGGGCAGCGTTGGGCAGCGGTCACTGCGGTGGCGTCGTCAGCCGGCCCCAAGCGGACCCCATCCACGATGGTGGTCCTTGCGGAACACTCCCGAGAAGGCCGGGCCATGGCGAACCAGCGAGTCCTCGTAATGGTCGTCGAAGTCGTGCAAGAACAGTGACGTCGACCTGTTGAACTTGGGTGCGCAGCAGATCCGTCGGCAGCGCGGCGAGCTGGGAGGCCATGGCAGGCATAGAGGGCAGGCCGGTAGGTCTGGATACAGCGAGCGTTCCTGCGGGGTGAAGCCCCCGTGTACGGTCCGGCAGATTTGCCTGGGCAGGGGTAGCCAGTTCGCCTTCCCACAGTTGTGCCGTCCCGTAACCGCCGGTGGCCTGGGTGCGGCCGTCCGGGCTGAGCGCCACTGCGTAACAGGGGCCCGGTGTGGCTGGTGAGGGTACGGCGGGTCTTGCCCGTCGCGGTATCCCAAAGCCTCAGTATTCCTGCGTCGTCACCGGTGGCCAGGGTGCATCCATCGCTGCTGAGTGCGCTTGCGTGAACAGAGCCCATGACGTCAGTCAGGGTGCGCCGAAGCTTTCCACTGGGCGCTTCCCAAAGCCGAACTGTCTTGGTCGGGTAGCCGGGTCACGTTGCCATGACCCGGCTACCCGACTTGGTGTCGATGTACCGGCTGCCGCCGGTGGCCAGAGTGTGGCTGTCCGGGCTGAGCACCATCCCGGACACGGGCCCGATGTAGCTGGTGCGACGGGCTTTACCTGTCGTGGTGTCCCACGCCCGCACGGTCCCGGTGTCGGCGACGGCCCTCAGGGTATTCTCGCCCGGGTTGAACATCATCGTGACCGTGGCATCGTTGGGGAAGCGCAACTTGCGCCGCTCAGGGGTCACTCCACCTCTTCACGACTTCCGGCATCGGCATCGGCATCGGCATCGGCATCGGCAGAAACCTCGTCCCCGCACGCGCAGGGGGCACACCGGCCACGTGTAGCACATGGCCACCATGGAGATCCTGTATCCCCGACTATGTCCATCAGTCTTGTGGGTGTCTTTGATGTCCAACTCGCTGCCATGGCGGGGCCTTTCGGTGCTACATGGACGGGTTCTGTTCGCCTGCCCATGTCGGCCTGAGGTGTGGTGTGTCGTTCGCAGTGCAGAGGCTGCGGTTGTCCGAAGATGGTCCGGTCTCTGGCTATGTACGTGGAGAGCGGCAACGCTTGTATGCGGGTTTCGACAACATCTGGCCGCTTCACCGGCTTTGGATGTCGGTGAGTTCGAGCAACGCCCCGGAGGGTTACCGGCGCCGTAACGCAGCCAGGGCCCGTCGATTCCCCAGGTCGAGGAGCATCCGGCGCCGCGCCGTGATCCTGCGGCCAAGTGTTGCCCGATCTCGCCGACACGGCGCCGACCACAAACGGGATGTTGTCGGCCTCCATCGACATCTGTTGTCGAGTCCCACGTACAAAGCCAGGTCTCGTACACCGTGGTGGGGGACGACGGCTTGCCCGTCGATGACGTGGAGGATTTCCTCGCGCACCTGACGCCGAGGGGTGCCTCGCCGAACACGGTTCAGGGCTACGCCTACGACCTGCGCGATTTCTTCGTCTGGCTGGGCCAGATGGGCTTGGACTTCCGGCGTCTGCGGTTGGAGGTTGTCGCGCAGTTCTTCGACTGGCTGCGCCGTCCGAAGCCGGCCCGCGCGCCGGAGGTGTTCGTGCTGCCGGGTGTCGGCCAGGCGCTGGAGAACACCACGTTGCAGCGGAAGCGGGCCGCGCTCGCGTCCTTCTACCGGTTCCACGCCCGGCGGGATGAGAGCGTGCCGACTCTGTTGGGAAATCTGCTGGCTAGGCGGCCGACAGGCTCCTATACGCCGATGCTGGCGCACACCCAGCGAGGAGGTGAGGTCGAGTACAGCCCGATCCGCATCCACGCCCACCGCAAACCGCCCCGGACGCTGACCGACGACGAACTCCAGCGGCTGATGAGCGCCTGTAACCGGCGCCGGGACCGGTTCCTGATCGCGCTCCTGGACGACTCGGGACTGCGTATCAGCGAGGCCCTGGGCCTGCGGCACGCTGACTTGAACCTCCGCAAGGGCGAGGTGCACGTCGTTCCACGCGAGAACAACGCCAACCGCGCCCGGGTCAAGGGCATGAAGGGACGGATCGTCCCGGTGCGGCCGGAGCTGTTCGACCGCTACGCCGCCTACATGGAGAGCGAGTACGGCACGCTGGACTGCGACTTCGTGTTCGCCAACCTCTTCCGCGCGCCGATCGGCTCGCCAATGACCCGGGCGAACGTCAACGAACTGGTGGAACGCCTTCAGAAGCGGACCGGCATCACGCACTTCTCGCCGCATGCCTGTCGGCACACCTACGCCACCCGACTGCTGCGGGCCGAGGTGTCGATCGAGGTCGTGGCCGAGCTCCTCGGTCACGCCAGTACGCAGACCACCGCTGAGATTTACAGTCACCTCGATGTCGAGGATCATCGCCGGGTACTCCTCTCGGCCGGGATCATCAAGGACGGGGCATCGGCCCGGTGAACACGCCCCGCACGAATGCAGGCGCCGCCGGCCTGCTGGCCAGGCTGATGGAGACGGTGCGCCCGGAGTTCCGGGCCGTGTTCTGTCCGCCGCGGGACAGCCTGGTGTTCTTCCCGGGCGAGTGCCGTATTCCGTCCTGCCCGACGACGCTGACGATGGGCAGGCTGAAGCTGTGTCGCACCCACCATCACCGCTGGGCGGCGGCAGGGCGCCCGGTCGACCTGGATGGCTGGTCCGCACGGGAGGACGCGCGACTGCACCAGCGACGCCAGGTGTCGGCCTGCCTGGTCGCCGGGTGCAACCGAGCCCGAGCCGCCCACGCTCTGTGTCACCGCCACGCCTCGCGGTGGACCCACGCCGGACGCCCGCCCCTTGGAACCTGGCTGAGACGGACCCTTTATCAACCACCGCGCAAGCCCTGGTCCGCCGAGCGGACCTGCGAGTTCCCCGACTGCCCGCGGTGGACCGACAGCACCGACGCTCCGCTGTGTCACACCCACCACAACCGGTGGCGCAAGCACGGCCGACCGGCCCTCGACACCTGGTACGACGACCTCGCTCACCGCGGAGACCCGAAGATCCGCCTGGAACAGCTGGCCCCCGCCCTGCGCCTGGAGTTCCAATTCGGTCTGCAACACCGGCACGACGAGGGACTGCGCTTTACCCCAGCCCGCGACGTCCGGCGCGCGGTCACCTGGGCCCGCGAGGCACCCACCACCAGCCTCCTGGACTGGGACGAGAGCACCTGGCGTGACCACGTCGCCCCGCTCGGACTCGGTGGAAATCGCCACGGCCACAATGTGGTGGCCTTCCGCTTCATCGCGGACACCCGTTTCGCCCTGGAACACCTGCTCATCGCCGATGATCCGTGGGCCGACCAGTACCCGCGCGACATGTGGGACCTGCGGCACTTCGCCCTGGCCGAAGGAGAGACGCGCTACCTGCGCTTCGGCGGCATATCCCAGCCCTGGCTGCGCGAGCTGGTCAAACGATGGTGCCGTTGGCGCATCAGCACGAACATCAGCGTCAACACCGTCGCGGGAAACCTGCGCTCCCTGCACCATCTCTCTCGGCATCTGTCGCCGAACGCCGCGCCGGCCGACCTGACGCGCGCCAGGGTCGAGACGTGGCTGGCCGCTCTGGCCGTCGACTACCCGGATGTGTTCACCCGCCGGGCCACGATCAACTCGCTCGGCCGATTCCTCGCAGATGCCCACGCCCACGACTGGCAACCGGTCCTGCCGCGAGACGCCATCATCTACAACGACGCTCCGCCTCCGCCGCCTGCCAAGCCCCGCTGGATCTCCGAGCACCTGATGCGACAGATGGAGAACCCCGCCAGCTTGACGCTTATCTCCAACGACGACCTCCGCCTCATGGTCCCCCTGCTGATCTCCTGCGGCCTGCGTATGAAAGACGCCCGGCGATTGAAATTCGACTGCGTCACCCACGACGACACCGGCGCCCCCTACCTGACCTGGATCAACCACAAGATTCACGGCCGCGTCGCGTTCTTCCCCATCAGCCAGGCCCTCGCAGACGAGATCGCCGCACAACAGAAGCGCGTCCAGGCCCGCTTCCCCGCCAGAAGCCGCTTCCTGTTCCCTGGCTGGACGGCCAACCTCAACGGCAGCAAGGCCGTCTCGGACACCTGGTGCCGCGAACAGATGGAGACCTGGCTGGAGCGCATCCGCCTCATCGACGAGCACGGCCGCCCAGCCCGCGTGACCTTCCACCAGTTCCGCCACACGCTGGGCACCCGATTGATCAACGCCAACGTCCCGCAGCACACGTCCAGCATCTGCTCGACCACATGTCGCCGCAGATGACGGCCATCTACGCCCGGCTGCACCAGAAGACCCTGCGCGAGCACTGGGAGAAGTCCCTCAAGGTCAACGCCGAAGGCGAAGCCGTCGCGCTGCCGGTGGACCATCCGCTTGCCGATGCGACCTGGATGCGGTTGTCCCTGGTCCGAGCCAAGGTCAGCCTCCCCAACGGCTACTGCGGGGCTCCCATCCAGACGGACTGCGAGTACGCGAACCCCTGCCTGGACTGCCGCTTCTTCATCACCACCGGTGACTTCCTCGACCAACACCGACGTCAGCGGGAAGAGACCCGCAAGCTCATCGGCGACGCCGAGCAAGCCGGCCTGTCGCGCATCGTCGAGAAGAACACCCGCACGCTCGGCAAGCTCGGCACGATCATCGACGCCCTCGAACAGGCCGGACCGCAGCAGATCGTGGCCGGCGGAAAGGTGACCGATCTCGATGCCACCGGCTGACAACGCCCGGTTCCTCGTCGAAGCCTCGAAGGCCCGCAGCAGACAAGCACGCGAGCACGCCGAAGAAGCCATCAAGGCAGCCGCCCGCCGCAACGAACGGCCCACCGTCGTCGGAATCGCGAACGCGGCCGGTGTCTCCCGGTCCTGGCTATACACGCAGACCGACCTCATCACCGCGATCAACCAGCTCCAGCAGCGCGTCCCGGCCCTCCACCGCAGCACCCGGAACGCGGCCAGCGACGCCTCCCTGCACCGCAGGCTGGAAACCGCGCTCGAACGCAACCGGCAACTCCGCCCCGAGAGGTAGATGCACCGCTTAGTTGCCTGGTCACAGCGTCCTCTTCTTCATACGGGCGAAGGTGTGCTCGACCCGGCGGTGTTCGGCGTTGTCCTCCTCCTGCCCGCGTAGGAGACGTCGTCCGGCCCTTCTGCGGTGCGGGACGATGAGGCCGGTGCCCGGTAGGCGCCATCCGTGATGACCGTCCTCCCCGCTGCCGCGGCCAGCAGATCCGACTCGCGCCAGACGTGAGCGTCGGCCCTGTTTCCGGCGCCGGGCGGGCGCTCGCTACGACCAGACGGCTGTCCGCATCGATGATCTGGTGCCGGGCTCGGCGGACGGGCCGACGCAGGTGATCGACGTGCGGGACCTCGCGCCCTGGCTGGTCGACTGTGTGGAGAGGGAAACGACCGGAACGTACAACGCGGTCGGCCCGGTCGTGCCCTTCAGGGAGTGGGTCGCAATGTCACGGGAGATTGGCGGGCACACCGGACCGGTGGTGGCGGCGGGCGACGACTGGTTGCTCGGGCAGGATGTGGTGCAGGCCATGGGCCCGGAGTCGCTCACGTTGTGGGTGGCCGACCCGGACTGGGCGGGCTTCAGTGCCCTCGACGGCGCCGCGGCGGCCGCGGTCGGCCTGCGACACCGGCCCCGGACGGAGCTGCTGGAGCACACGTTGCGCTGGGAGCGCAAGGCGGGCCTGGACCGGCCCCGCCGGGCGGGCCTGAGTGCCGGGCGCGAGCGCCAGCTCCTGGAGACACTGGGGTGAGGAGGCGCCCGGGCCCGCGCGGAACGGATCCAGGAACCGTGACCGCTGTACCCGTCCTGCCCAGGGCGGAAAACATCGAGGACATGTCCGCCCGGGCCAGGACGGGTACATCGGGATGCCGGCCCCAGGTGCACCGGACCGCGCCCGGCGCCAAGGCCTTCACGGTCGGCTGCCCGGCCGTCCTGCCGCAGGAAGCCAGTCAGTCGGTGGCGGGCAGGCTTCGGGCGACCGCGGCTCCCAGGGCCGTCGCGTTGGCGCACTGCCGGGTCGCCGAGCCCGGGCCGGAGACCTCCAGCAGCAGCGTCTCGGAGAGGAGGCCGTCGGCGGCCCGGTAGGTGCGGTACAGCACTTTGACGGTGCACGAACCACCGCTCTCGCCGCCCTCGGCGCGTACGAACGCCTGTCGGCCGCCGAGTCGCACCGGCTTGCCGTCGTCCTCGGCTGTGGGCGGCTGCCCCTGGTCGAAGCGGAGAGCCACCTCGGCGGAACTCCCCGACCCCTGCCAGCCACAGCTCCACCCGCCCGCCCCGGCCTCCGGGCGCCGGACGTCGAGGCCCGCGACCTCACCGAGCGCTGCCTCGCCCAGCAGCGCGCACGCGTTCGAGCGGATCAGTGAGGACCGGTCGGCCGTCGCCAACGGACTCCGTCGGGCCACCGCGTAGCGATCCAGCACTCCGGCGGCCCCGCTCGTGGCCGTGTCGGCGAGCGCGCACACCCGGGGCGGGCTGCCCGCGACGGCCTTCGCCACCACGCGCACCCATGCGCCGCGCTCGGTCTGGAGCAGCCGTTCGCACTCCTTGTCCGCCGGCGGCTCCGAGACGACCGTCACGGAGCCTGCCCGCCGCAGCTTCGCCAGAGCGGAGGGTTGCTGCGCACCGGCGGGCAGGACGGTTACCGACACGTCGGCGACCGTCGGGTTCCCGTCTTCGTCCTCGCCTTTGTCCACCAGTAGGTCGCAGCGGTCGAAATTGGCGTAGCCAGGATCGATGTCGACCGTGCCGTACCGGGTCATCGCCCTGGGCTCGAGCAGACTGCACGGATCGGCGGACCGGACGTCGCCGACCGGTCCGCCGGCCCTTGGCCCTCGGTTCTTCGGGTCACCGGTTTCCGACGCCACGGCCCCGTCCTGGAACGGGCGGGCAACGACGACAGCGGTCACAGCACCGGCCACCAGTGCCAGGACCAGCGCGACAGCCCCGGCGACACGGCTCCAGGTCCACACCCACCCGGTGGGCGCGCACCGCATCCCCCCGACGTTGCCGGGCGAGCGCACGCAGGCGCAGGCGCCTCCCGCCAACTCGTGCAGATGCCGCGCCGCTTCGGCGGCGCACGGCCGTGACTCCGGCCGGCCGGCCAGCAGCGCCCGCAGCGGTGCGCCGAGCGCGCCCGCCCGGGGGCTGGGCACGACGCGTCCCCTCTTGGCCAGTTCCAGGTAGGCCAGCGGGTCTTCCGCCGCGCCGTAGGGCGACTGCCCTTCCAGGGCGGTGTGCAGCGTAGCGCCCAGCGAGAACAGGTCGGCCGCCGCCGTCATCCGATTGCCCCGCGCCACCTCCGGCGCCATGTAGCGCGGTTTGCCGTAGACACCGCCGTGCCAGCTGCGCGAGTCCTCCCGCCACAGCGCGCGGGCGATGCCGAAGTCGGTCAGCTTGGCGAAGCCGTCCGCTCCCACCAGGACGTTCTCCGGGGTGACGTCCCCGTGCACGACGCCCGCGCGGTGCGAGACGTCCAGTGCGACGGCCAACTGGCATCCGATCGAAGCCACTTCGGAGGGCGACAGGACGCCCCGCTCGTCCAAAACCTGGGCAAGGCTGCGCGACGGCACGTACTCCATCACGATCCAACAGCCTTCCGGCGTGTCGACCAGGTCGAAGACCGAGGTGATGTGCGGATGGTGCAGTCTGGCGGCGTTGCACGCCTCCTTGCGCAGCCGCTTGACCGCCCCGCCCTCC
Source organism: Streptomyces aureocirculatus (assembly GCF_000720475.1). GTDB lineage: Bacteria > Actinomycetota > Actinomycetes > Streptomycetales > Streptomycetaceae > Streptomyces > Streptomyces aureocirculatus. The sequence goes on along the minus strand of NZ_JOAP01000095.1, from coordinate 637 downwards.
TTCGACTGGGTGCACTTGAGCGCCACTTGCCGCTCGAGCCCGTTGTCGTAGGCCAGCCACACCTCACCCATGCCGCCGCTGCCGATGCGCTGTTCGAGGCGGTAGCGCTCGTCGATCAGGTCCCCGTCGTTCGGCATGTCCCGTACTCTCACGCTTCCGTCGCCAGTGCGGTCGCCGTCGGTCACTGCGAAAGCACAAACCGTAAATCAGCGGGTCGACGGTTCGCAGGCATATCTCACAACCCGTCACCCCACCGGGATACCGCTGCGAGAGGTTGCCTTGGCGGTCCCCCGGCCCAGGCGTGACGGCCATCCCCGGCCGGGACGAAGACCCGCCCGGGGATGATGATGTCCGTCCGGGCGGACGGTTCCCTCTCCCACGGGGGCGGCGGTCTTAGCTTGTCCTACCTTCCAAGCATGGGTCAGAGCTGGTCATTCGTAAGATCGGCGGGCCCGGGGGTTCTGGGTATGGCTGTGAGCTTGTCGCCGTTCGATGGCTCAAAGAACTTGGCCGCCCGGAGCCCCGCGACGACTCGACCGCTAGGGGTCGTCTTCAAAGGTGATCAAGTGATGAGGGATCATGCTCGTCGTGGTGCGTCGTCATGAGCTTTCGGATGCCGAGTGGGCTGTGTTGTCGC
>NZ_JOAP01000094.1 GCF_000720475.1 Streptomyces aureocirculatus | reverse complement strand
GTAGGTCCGCCTCGTCCACGGGCTGCTCCGTGTGGCAGCCGTGCCCCCCGCGTGCCGGGTCACCGCAGGGTGGCCAGTGAAGGGCGGGTGGGTGGGGGAGTCCGTAGCGGAGCGGCGGGCGGTTGAGGTCCCGTCGGGGGGAAACCTGACGATCGGCAGGGGCGGGCACCGCCGGAGGCCACGTAGCGTCCGGGGAGTGAGAACGCCACGCCCGACGGACACCGCCCTCTGGGCGGCCCTCGCCGTGCCCGCAGCAAGCGCCGACGCGATAGGCCTCAACGAACCCCGCCCCCTGTGGGGCCACCTCACGGGCCTCGCGATCCTCGCGGCGGCGGCCATCACCTGGCGCTCACGGCCGCTCACGGCCTTCCTCCTCGCCGCCGCCCCCGGCCTCACCGCCCCCGCCCTCTTCACCGTCTCCTACGGCCCCGCCCTCGCCGCATTCGCCCTGCTCCTCGGCAAGCGCGGCCCCCGCGCCCGACCGGCCCTCCTCGCCTTCGCGGCGCTCGGCGCCGTGGGCACCGCCCGGATCGTGGTCCGGGACGTGGACCCGGTCGTGGAGTGGCTGGTACTCCTCGGCACCCTGCTGTTCGGCGCCGTCTTCCCCTGGCTCGCGGGCCGCTACTGGCGCCAGGGCCAGGAGCTCGCGGCGGCGGGCTGGGCCCGCGCCGCCCAACTGGAGCGCGAGCAGCGCATCGTCGCCGACCGCGCCCGGTTGCGGGAACGCGCCCGTATCGCCCAGGACATGCACGACTCCCTGGGCCACGAACTGAGCCTCATCGCGGTGCGAGCGGGCGCCCTCCAGGTGGCCGCCGACCTGCCGGACCACCACAAGGCCGCCGCCTCCGACCTGCGCATGGCCGCCGCCAACGCCACGGACCGGCTCCGCGACATCATCGGAGTGCTCCGCGACGAGGACGACGAGCCCGCACCCCTCGCCCCGCCCGGCGGGCCCGTACCCCTCGCCCCGCCCGGCGGGCCCGTACCCCTCGCCCCGCCCGGCGGGCCCGTACCCGTCGCCCCGCCCGGCGGGCCCGTACCCCTCGCCCCGCCCGCCGGGCCCGTACCCCTCGCCCCGCCCGCCGGGCCCGTACCCGTCGCCCCGCCCGGCGGGACCGTACCCCTCGCCCCGCCCGCCGGGCCCGCACCCCTCGCCCCGCCCGCCGAGACCCTCGCCCAACTGGTGGCACGCGCCGCGGAGTCGGGCCTGCCCGTGCGCTACGCCGCCGACGGCGCGGAGCCGCCCGGCAGCGCGGGGCGCCTCGCGCACCGGGTGGTGCAGGAGGCCCTGACCAACGCCGCCAAGTACGCGCCGGGCGCCCCCGTCACCGTAACGGCGACCCGCACGGACACGGGCACCACGATCGAGGTCACCAACGCCCCGCCCCCGCCCGGCGCCACTCCCCGCCCCGGCCCGCGGAACGGCGGCTCGGGCCTCGCCGACCTGCGCACGCGGGTCGAGGCGAGCGGCGGCACCCTGACGGCGGGCGCGCACGGGAAGGGCTTCCGCGTCCACGCACGCGTACCGCAGGCCGCCGACGCGACACCCCGGCCGCCCGCACCCCCGCACCCCGGTGCCGTACTCGCCCTCGCCCGCCGGCGCACCGCCCTCGCCTTCGGCGCCGCGGTCGCCACCGGAACCGTGCTGGTCGCCGGTGCCTTCGGCTGGTACGCGTACACCGAGACGCACTCCGTCCTGCGGCCCGCCGACTACGCGGCGCTGCGCGTGGGCCAGCCCCAGTCCGAGGTCGCCGCCGTGCTGCCGGACCGCAGCGTCACCGACCCGCCCGCCGAACGCGCGCCGAGCCCGCCGCCCCCGGGCGCGGACTGCCGCTACTACCGCTCCGGCGGGCAGCTCTTCACCTCGCTCAGACACTTCAGGCTCTGCTTCGACCACGGAAGGCTGGTGGACAAGACGGTGATCCCCAAAGCGGGAACTGACCGGCGGGAGAAGGCAGAAGACGCAGAAGACACGGAGAAGGAAAAGGAAGGGGAGCAGGAGTGGGTGCGGTGATACGGGTGTTGCTCGCGGACGACGAGGCGATGATCCGCGCGGGCGTCGGCGCCATCCTCGCGTCGGACACCGGCATCGAAGTGGTCGCCCAGGCCGCCGACGGCCGCGAAGCGGTCGACCTGGCCCGCGCCCACCGCCCCGACGTCGCGCTCCTGGACATCCGCATGCCGCGCCTGGACGGCCTCGCGGCGGCCGAGGAGATCGTAAGGACTCTGCCGGGCACGGCGGTCGCGATGCTCACGACGTTCTCCGAGGACGCGTACGTCGCCCGGGCGCTCGGCGGCGGCGCCACCGGCTTCCTGCTCAAGTCCGGCGACCCGCACGAACTCATCGCGGGCGTGCGGGCGGTGGCCGACGGCGCCGCGTTCCTCTCGCCGCGGGTGGCACGGCAGGTGATCGACGGCTTCGGCGCCCGGCGCCTCGGCCGGCGGACCGAGGCCCGCGCCAGGGTGGACCTCCTGACGCCCCGCGAACGCGAGGTCCTCGGCCTGGTGGGCGCAGGCCTTTCCAACCCCGAGATAGCCGCACGCCTCCACCTCGTCGAGGGCACGGTCAAGGCCTATGTGAGCGCCGTCCTGGACCGGTTGGAGGTCAAGAACCGCGTCCGGGCGGCAGTCGTCGCGTACGAGGCGGGCCTGGTCGCGGACGACGGGGACGCCACGGCGAGCTGAAGCCCCGTCTCAGGGGCGGGGGTGGCGGGGGTCCTCCGGCCGGTCTGCCGTCTCCCGCCCGTACGGGTACTCGGCCTCGTCGCCGTACGGGTACTGGGCTCCATGGCCGGACGGGTACTGGGCTTGGTGGCCGTGCTCGTACTCGTACTCGGTCTGATGGCCGGTCTGATGGCCGGGGTACGGCTCCCCGTGCGGCTGGGACTGCCGCCCGGGCTGCTCGGGCTGCTGCGGCTGCTGGGCGTCATGCTGCTGCGGAACCCGGCGCAGCGCCATCGTCTCGTCCTGCCGGGGCGCCGCCGCCCGGTCCTGGCGGCGGAGTGCGATCGTCCGGTCCTGCGGGCGCTCGGCCTGCTGCCCCGCAGGGGCGTAGCCGCCCCCCGGCCCCGCGGCCCGTGCGGGCTCGTACGGGAGGGAGTTGCGGTACTGGCCGTCCTGGCGGGGCACGAAGGCCGAGGCGGTGGCCGGACTCGACGCCGCGGGAGCGGACGCCGTGGCGGGGCCCTGGCCCGCGAACCACCGGACGACACCGGTACGCGATCCCCGCATCGCCTCCGTGATCCGCGTCACCGGGGTGGCGGCGAGCCGCACCGCGAGGAACACCACGACCGCGCCGAGCACCAGACCGACGGCCACGTCGTGCGGGTAGTGCACGCCCACGAACACCCGGGAGAAGGCCATGAGCACGGCCATCGGCAGGGTCAGGGCCGCGATGCGGGGCCAGGCGAGGGCGAGACCGAGGGCGGCGGCGCCCGCGATCGTCGAGTGGTTGCTCGGGAACGACCAGTCGCCGTGCGGCGGGCACTCCACGAGCGGCCTCAGCGCCCCGGACACCGCCCGGCACGGCCGCTCCTCCTCGATGACGGACTTCACGGCCTCGCTGATGACGTACGCGAGCGCCGTGCCGAGCGGCGCGAGGACCGCCACCGCGACGGCACGCGGGTCGCCGCCGCGCGCCCGCCACCAGGCGACGACGAAGAGCGCGCCGAAGAGCAGCAGGCCCAGTTCCGTCCACACCTCCGCGAGGTGCTGCACCCAGGCCGGGGTGTCACGGGCGAACTCGGTGACGTCGAGGTAGAGGCCAGAAGAATCCATGGTGTCCATGATTACGGACGGTACGAAGTGGTTCCGCCCCGTCACATCCAGCGACCGGTGGGTCACGGACCTGACGAAAGTCAGGGGTGGCGGGGAGGAGCGGGGGCGTGCGCGTGCCCCTCGGAGGGCCCGACCGGAATGATGATCCGCAAAAGTTGTGACCTGAGGCGGCGGGTGGGGCAGGACAACGCCCGGTTCTCTCGTAAGGTTTGGGCGTGGGATCTTTGCGCAATCCGATCGGGCCGCTTCCCTCCTCCATCTATTGGCGTCGGAGGGCCGTCCTGCTGTCCATGGTCGGACTCCTCTTGCTGCTTGTCGTATGGGCCTTGGCGTCGGGCGGAGGCGACGGCGAGAACGGCGCCGACGGCCCGTCGGGCAACGGACCCGCGACGTCCATCACCCCCGGGCCCTCCAGTTCGGGGCCCGCGATCAGTGAACACCCGGGCGGGCGGGACGAGTCGGAGGGCTCGCAGGACGGCGCCGACGGCGGCGGCTCGGGCTCCGGGGACTCCGCGGGCTCAGGCGGCTCCGGCTCCGGCGGGTCGTCCGACGGCGGTGCCGGGGGCGGCGGCACGGACGACGCCAAGGGCGGCGGTGGATCCGGGCAGCGGCTGCCCGCGGGGTCGACCGTGGCCAACTGCACGCCCGGCGCGGTCGAGTTGAAGCTGCGCAGCGTGCGGAACACCTACGCGCCCGGCCAGAAGCCGAAGCTGGAGCTGACCGCCGTCAACACCGGCGGAAAGGCCTGCAAGGTCGATCTCGGCGGCAAGGGCACCGTCTTGACGATCACTCAGGCCGGTGCGGACGACACGCTCTGGTCCTCCGCCGACTGCCCCGGCGCCAGGGCGAGCCTCCTGTACCGGGTGCCCGCGGACGGACAGGTGACGTACGCCGTGGAGTGGGACCGCAAGGCCAGCGCCCCGCAGTGCGCGACGCCTCCGGCGGGCAGCGCCAAGGCAGGCACCTATCTGGTCGAGGTCAGCTCGCCCGGCCTCGGCAAGGTCGCTCCGGCGTCGTTCGTGCTCGCCAAGGACTGAGGCCGCCCGCCGGGCCCGGGGCCGCCCGCCGGGGGAGGCCGGGGTCGGGTGTCGGGCGGCCGAGGCCGCCGACCTGGGACCGGGCTGTCCGCGTACGCCGCTCGCCCCGCCGGAGGCTAGACGTACCGCTCCAGGATGGAGGACTCGGCGAGCCGGGACAGGCCCTCGCGGACGCTGCGGGCCCGGGCCTCGCCCACCCCGTCGACCGTCTGGAGGTCGTCGACGCTCGCGGCGAGCAGCTTCTGGAGTCCGCCGAAGTGCTCGACGAGCCGGTCGATGATGGCCCCTGGCAGCCGGGGGACCTTCGCGAGGAGCCGGAAGCCGCGCGGCGACACCGCCGAGTCGAGGGTTTCCGGCGACCCCGTGTATCCGAGGGCGCGGGCGACCGTGGGCAGTTCGAGGAGTTCGGCGTGGCTCAGGGAGTCGAGGTCGGACAGCGCCTCGTCCACCGTGCGGGAGCGCTTCGCCGTGGGCTCGGGGACATAGTCCCGTACGACCAGTTCGCGCTCCGGCTCCACGCCCGCGATCAACTCGTCGAGCTGGAGGGTCAGGAGGCGGCCGTCCGTGCCGAGCTCCACCACGTACTCGGCGATCTCCGTGGCGATGCGGCGCACCATCTCCAGGCGCTGGGCGACGGCGGTCACGTCCCGCACCGTCACCAAGTCCTCGATCTCCAGGGCGGAGAGCGTGCCCGCGACCTCGTCCAGGCGGAGCTTGTACCGCTCAAGGGTGGCGAGGGCCTGGTTGGCACGTGACAGGATCGCCGCGGAGTCCTCTAGGACGCGGCGCTGACCGTCCACGTACAGCGCGATGAGGCGCATCGACTGGGACACCGAGACGACGGGGAAGCCGACCTGTTTGCTGACCCGGTCCGCCGTGCGGTGCCGGGTGCCGGTCTCCTCCGTGGGGATGGTGGGGTCGGGCACCAACTGCACGCCCGCGCGCAGGATCTTGGTGATGTCCTTGTCGAGCACGATGCCGCCGTCGAGTTTGCACAGCTCACGCAGGCGCGTGGCGGTGAACTCGACATCCAGGACGAAACCGCCCGTACACATCGACTCGACGGTCTTGTCGGAGCCGAGCACGATGAGCCCGCCCGTGTTGCCTCTGAGGATGCGCTCCAGGCCGTCGCGCAGGGCCTTGCCCGGCGCGACCGCGCTCAGGGAAGCGCGCATCAGCGCGTCGGCAGCGGAGCCTCCACCGGGCTTCCCGGGAGCCGCTCCCCGGTCGTTGGCTGCCACTGCACTCCTCTGGTCGCAGGTTGTCCAACCCTTGGCCGACGCTCCGCCGCACGCCTTGCTTCGTACGGATGGGCGAGACCAGGGCAAAGTCTACCGGCGCTGGTTGTCCTCCCGTGGGGCCTCTCGCCGACGCGATCTCGGAAGGACCCGCAGCGCGTCGCCCATGTCGGCGACTTCGGTGACCTTCATACCGGCCGGGACCTTCCCCGGGTCGGTGGGGACGAGGGCGTGGGTGAAGCCCAGGCGGTGCGCCTCGGCCAGCCTGCGCTGCACTCCGGTGACCCTTCTGACCTCGCCGGCCAGGCCCACCTCGCCGATCGCGACCAGGTTCTTCGGCAGCGGGGTGTCGCTGGCCGCGCTGGCCAGGGCGAGCGCCACGGCCAGGTCCGCGGCCGGTTCGGACAGCTTCACGCCGCCGACCGTGGCGCTGTAGATGTCGCGCTTGCCGAGCGCGGTGATGCGGCCGCGCTGCTCCAGGACCGCCAGCATCATCGAGACGCGGGACGTCTCCAGGCCGGAGGTGGTGCGGCGCGGGGAGGGGATCTGCGAGTCGACCGTGAGCGCCTGGACCTCGGCGACCAGGGGGCGGCGGCCCTCCAGGGTCACCGTCAGACAGGTGCCGGGGACCGGCTCGGCGCGGCGCGTCAGGAACAGGCCCGAGGGGTCGGTCAGGCCCGTGATGCCCTCGTCGTGCAGTTCGAAGCAGCCGACCTCGTCCGTCGTCCCGTACCGGTTCTTCACGCCGCGGACCAGGCGCAGGCGGGCGTGTCGGTCGCCCTCGAAGTGCAGCACCACGTCCACGAGGTGCTCCAGGAGGCGCGGGCCCGCGATCGCGCCGTCCTTCGTGACATGGCCGACCAGGATCGTGGACATGCCGCGCTCCTTGGAGGCGCGGATCAGGGCGCCGGCGACCTCACGGACCTGCGCCATGCCGCCCGGCGCGCCGTCGATCTCCGGCGAAGCGACCGTCTGCACCGAGTCGAGGACCAGGAGCGAGGGCTTCACCGCGTCCAAGTGGCCGAGGACGGCGGCCAGATCGGTCTCGGCCGCCAGATACAGATGGTCCGCGAGCGCGCCGATGCGGTCGGCGCGCAGCCGGACCTGGCTCGCCGACTCCTCGCCGGTGACATAGAGCGTGCGGTGCTCGTCCGTGGCCGCCTTCGCCGCGACGTCGAGCAGCAGCGTGGACTTGCCGACGCCCGGCTCGCCCGCGAGCAGCACCACGGCGCCCGGCACCAGGCCGCCGCCGAGCACCCGGTCCAGCTCGGCCACGCCGGTGGTGCGGGCGGTGGCGCTGCGGCCGTCCACCTGGCCGATGGGCAGCGCGGAGGAGGTGACGCGGCCGGGGGAGGTCGTGCGCACCGCGGGCGCGCCGTACTCCTCGACCGTGCCCCATGCCTGGCACTCGGGGCAGCGGCCGAGCCACTTCGCCGTCTGCCAGCCGCATTCCGTGCAGCGGTAGGACGGGCGGTCCTTGGCGGTTTTCGTACGGGCAGCCATGCGTGAACCGTAGCCGCCGCCACTGACAACGGGTCCCGGCCGCTGGGTCGCCCGCGGCCCGCCCGCGTGAACGGGCAGTGGAATCTTGGCTTCCTGTCCCCTTTTGAGGGATCTGTTCACCCGTAAGGATTAAATGCGCTCAAGGGGGCAGAACGGGTCTGCATCATGCGCCTACCTTCGCACGGGTGATGAGCAGCAGTCCGGAAACCCCCACGTACACCACCGGCGCGCAACGGGCGCATCAGGGCGCCCGCAAGCGGGTGGTGCCACGCGCGGTCGCGCAGCCGCCGGCGCCGCTGTCGCCCCCGGCGCCTCCGGTCACGTACTACGAACCGTTCCTGGACGGCCTGTTCACGTACTGCCTGTCGGTGTTGTGCGACCACGACGCCGCGACGGCCGCGCTCGGCGACGTGCTGGCCCTTGCCGAGCGCCGCGGTGCGCGACCCGACGGCGACACCCGCGCGTGGCTGTACGCACTCGCCCGCTGGATGTGCCTGCGGGCTCTGGCCGAGGCGAAGCAGCGTGGGCGGCATGGGCACGCCGGGGGCCGGGGGGTGGCCTCGGCGGCGTCTCCGGGCTCGGTGGCGTCTCCGGCTTCTCCGGCGTCTCCGGCATCGGCGGACCCGGCGGACCTGGCGGGCCCTGTGCGCGCGGGCGGCGACGCGAGTCGTGCTCCCGCCGCTGCCGCTGCCGCGACGGCAGCCCCGGATCACCCCGTGCCCGCCGCATCGCATGCTCCGGCGGCCGTGCCGGGGTACCACCCCCAGGGCCCCGTCGGCGTGCCGCGCGCCCCCTTCGCGGCGCCCCAGGGCCCAGTCGTGGTGCCCCCGGCGCCCTCCGGCGCGGGGGGTGCGGCGCACGGCGCGCGGACTGCCGCACAGAACGACTGGAACGGGAACGACGGGAACGACTGGAACGACTGGAACGACGGGAACGACTGGAGCGACCGGCACGACTGGAGCGACCGGCAGGACCGGAGCGATCGGCACGAGCGGAGCGATCGGCAGGACCGGAGTGACCGGCAGGACCGGAACGACGCCTCCGGTGGCGTGGCGACGCCGCTCGACGACATCGCCCGTGCCCGGCGTCGCGAACTGGCGCAGTTGGCCTGGCCGGAGGCCGCGGGGACCACGCCCGAGCAGCGTGAGGCCCTGGAGCTGGCCGTCCGGCACCGGCTCGCGCCCAAGGAGGTCGCCGCCGTCCTCGGCCTCGACCCCGCCGCCGCCCGCGAACTGCTCGCCTCCGCGGCCTGCGAGGTGGAGCGCACCCGCGCTGCCCTCGCCGTCGTCGAGACCGGTTCCTGCCCGATCGTGGCCCGCCTCACCGGCGACAACCAGGTCCTGCTCGGCACCGCCCTGCGCCGCGAGCTGGTCCGGCACGTCGACGACTGCCCGCGTTGCCGCCGTACCGCCGAGAGCGCGGGTTCCGGCGCCTGGCCCGGCACTGCCGTCACCCCGGCCGCGCTGCCGGTGATCGCCGCCCCGCGCGCGGCTCTGCTCCACGCCATGGCGCACGCCCCGCGCACGGCTCGCAGGGCTCGCGGCGGCGGGCCCCGTTTCGACCGCCGTGGCTTCCCAATGGACCCCAAGGACCACGCGGCTCGCCGGGGGCGGTTGCGTGCGCGGGCGGTCACCACGACGGTCGTCGCGACGGTCGTGGCCGCCCCCGTTCTCGCCCTCTGGGCGGCCTACCGGGGTGCGCCTCTCACGGGTGAGGGGCGGGACGGCCGCGCGACAGGTGTCAGCGAGGCGGAGGACGGCGCCAGCGGCGGGGGCGGCCGCGAGGACTATGAGAACGCGGGCAACGCCCGTACGGGTTCCGACCCCCGCTTCCGCGACGGCCGCGGGGGCCCTGGTGTCTCCGTGGAGGTCATCAGCCCCGGGGGGCCCGCGGGGTCGGCACCCGGTGCCGGGCGGATCGGTGTCCAGGCCAGGTCACACGGCGGCGTGACGCTGATCACGCTGACCGGGGCGGGGAGTTCGCCGGTCCGCTGGTCCGCGAGCACCGGTGCCTCCTGGCTCGTCCTGAGCCAGTCGTCCGGCACGCTCTCGCCCGGCGGGTCGGTCACGATCAGGGTGTACGTGGACGACGACCGCGAGCCGCCCGGGCACTGGAGCGCACGCGTCACGATCGCCCCCACCGGAGCGGTCATCGCCCTGAACGGCTACGGCCGCCCCACCCCAGCACCCCGCCCAGGCCACCCGACTCCCCGCCCCACACCACCAAACCC
>NZ_JOAP01000093.1 GCF_000720475.1 Streptomyces aureocirculatus | reverse complement strand
GGAGAGCGGTGTGCTGGGAAACTAGCCCGCACCGTTCGGGAAGGGGCCGTCGGAAAAGGACTCGAACCACGAGTACCTCGCCGGCGGCCTACTTCACACCGTCTGTGGTCGGCCGACGGAACCTGGGAACGCCTGTTCCGGCAGGTCCAGGCCGAGGCCGACGCAGATGGGGAGATCGACTGGGACGGCTCGGTCGACTCCACCATCGTGCGGGCCCACCAGCACGCCGCCGGGGCCCGAACCGAACCACCGCCCGTCTCAAAGAGGGACGCAGCGGCAGAACATCAGGCCGAGACGGCAGGGCAGAGCCTCCTCGCCCCGCCTGGCGGAGGTGGTGAGAGAGGTGAGGGCCTGGGTCGCTCGGGGCGGGTTCACTACCAAGCTTCACCTGAGCGCGGACGGCCGCTGCCGCCCGCTGTCCCTGATCGTTACTCCGGGACAACGGGCGGACTGCACGCAGTTCGAGCCCGTGCTGGAGGAGATTCGCGTCCCTCGGACCGGGCCAGGCAGGCCACGCAAGAAGCCCGACAGCGTCGCGGCGCACAAGGCTTACAGCAACGGCCCGTGCCGCGGGTATCTGCGACGACGGGGCATCCGCCACTCGATCCCGGAGAAGACCGACAGCCAGGCCAGCCGTCAGCGCAAAGGGTCACGCGGCGGACGGCCTCCTGGCTTCGACGAAGAGCGGTACAAGAAACGCAACACCGTCGAACGGGCCATCAACCGCCTCAAGGTGCGACACGAAGTCGCACACGTTAAGTGGGAAAGCCACGAAGGGAGGAGACCCGTGCTGACCCCGGATTAGTGTCCGAAATCCGTTCCCGCGCTCACATGCGTCGCCGGTAACGGCGGGGGGTGAAGCTGAGCGTTCAAGCCCAAGCATTCCCTGGCCATCGGGGGACAACAGGCGAGGGAAAGGCTGGACGGGTGAACGGAAGTGAACCCCCGTTGATGTCTCGTAAGAGCTCGTAACAAGATCTTGTTGAACGGTCCTGCGGTGTGACGTGTGTGACGATCGGGCCGTTCGTGGTGAGTGACGACTCGGCCGTGGATCGTGGATGACGACTTGTGGGTGTTGATTGAGCCGCTGCTGCCACCTTGGCCGGAGCGGTCGCCAGGCCCGAAGCCGATAGATGATCGGCGATGTCTGCAGGGCATCCTGTTTGTCCTGCACCGGGACATCGCTTGGCAACTCCTACCGTTGGAGCTGGGGTTCGGCTCCGGAGAGACCTGCTGGCGGCGCCTGGTGCGGTGGCAGCGTGCTGGTGTCTTCGACCATCTGCATCGCTTGTTGCTCGCTGAGTTGAACGCGGCTGGCGAGCTCGACTGGTCGCGCGCCTGCGTGGATGGCTCACATGTCCGCGCGAAAAGAGGGGGAGCCTCGACCGGTCCGTCGCCGGTCGACCGGCGGAAGACGGGCAGCAAGCATCGCCTGATTTGCGATGGCCGCGGCACCCCGCTGCACGTCATCACCACCGCAGCGAACGTAAACGACGTCACCCAGATCCTCGCCCTGGTCGACGGCATCCCGCTCATCGCGGGACGGGTTGGACATCCGCGCCGCCGCCCCCACTCCCTTTTGGGCGACAATGCGTACGACTCGAAAGCTGTGCTCCACGAGCTGCGGCGCCGCAGGATCATGCCGGTCATCTCTCGCAAGGACGCCCCGAACATCAAGGGTCTGGGCAAGCTCCGCTACGTCGTGGAGCAGACCTTCGCCCTGCTTCACCAGTTCAAGCGCCTGGCCGTGCGCTGGGAACGACGCCTCGAACTCCACGCCGCATCAACCTCGTCAGCCTGCAGCTTGATCTGCTGGCGACGGCTCAAGAAGGCCGAATCATGATCGCATCACGAGTTCGAAGACCTCTACGCCGTGAAGAAGTCGGCGAGCGCGCGGCCGATCCGGTCGGGGGCACTCTCCGTGGGGATGTGATCCGCATTCGGGATGCGGATGAGCATGGCGTGAGGGATCTCTGAGGCGAAGCGATCGGCGTATTCCACCGTCTCATGGAGGTCGTCCTCGCCCCAGATCAGCAGCTTGGGCGTGGTGGACCGCTGCAGCGCGGGAACGAGGTCGAGGGTGTAGCGGTTGTCGGCCGCGCCCGCCAGGGCCGTCCAGGAGCGGCGAACCCGCCCGTCGGTCCACGGATCCACGTACTCCGCGATCAACGACTCGGTGGCGGCACCGGCCAGCGCCCTCGTGACCGCCTGCCGACGGGCGGCGAGCACGCCCTCGGCTGTGTCCGAGTCGCGGAATTGGGCCACGTGGGGCGCGGGCCAGGAGTCGTAGAGGACCGAGTTGACCAGGGCGAGGCGGGACACGTCGAGCCGGTCGTGAGCGAGAAGGTGCTGGGCGATGGCCCCGCCAATGTCGTGGCCTGCCACGGCGATGGGACCAGAGAGCTTCAACGCGGCGGCAAACCGGGTTACCCAGCCGGCGAGCGCCGGAACGGTGGCCGATTCCGGGGTGAGCTGACCTCCCGAGCGGCCAAGACCGGGGAGGTCGACCGCGACGGGCCGCAGGCCCGCGTCGGCGAGGTGGTCGAGTACCGGGAGCCAGACCCGGCTCCAGTACGTCCCGTGCAGCAGCAGCACGGGCTGGCCGTCCCGCCGCCCTGCGGTCAGGTAGCTGGCCATGTCGCCGTCGACCTGGACCATGGTCCTCAACACTGTTGTTTCGGTGTCTTCTCTCATGTGACCACTGTGGCCTGCGCGGAGCCGCCCAACCGAGAGTCCAAAAAGACATCTGCAGGTACATTCTTGCCATGCCTCTCCATCGGGTTGTGGCCCTGCTCAACCCGCCACAGTCGCCATTCGAACTCGCCTGTGCCACCGAGGTCTTCGGCACGGCCTCGCAGAACGAACCGCCCCGCTACAGCTTCCGCATCTGCACCGAACGCCCCGGCCCCCTGCGGACCACCGCCGGTTACGCGATGATCGTCGGCGCCGGGCTTGAGGCCCTGGAGCAGGCCAACACCGTGGTCGTCCCCGGCTGGGAGCCACCGGGCGCACCCATACCACCGGCTGTCACCGCGGCGCTGCGATCCGCCCACCGGCGCGGAGCGAGGATGGCCGCCATCTGCACGGGTGCCTTCGTCCTTGCCAGGCTGCTGTGCGGGAGGCGCAGCGGCCGGTGTGCACGCGGTGTGGTGCCAGATTTCCCGACGAGCGCTGGAGGAGACCACGAGGTCGTGGCCGCGGGGGTGTGGGGCCGGCTGTACGGGCGGTGCGCGAGGAAGGCTGCCGACCGGCGCGGAGGTTGAGCGTGTCGCGCGCCGACAGACCGGGGAGGCCGAATGAACGGCGGTCGAAGCGCCGGCCGCCAGGCGCCGGGGCTGGTTCGACCTCATGCGCCGCCGGTAGCCGGGCAGCTTGTTCCTCCGGCCGGACAGGCAGCCCGGCCGGAGGCGAGAATGGGCACCTTGAACAACGACGTGTTCGCGCTGTCCGCTGGTTGTTTAGCGGAGCCGGTACTGCCGCAGGGATGTCGACAAGACGCCCCTGTGCGTCGGGCCGCCGCGTGCGGGTCACCAGGAGGCTGGGATCACCTTCGGGCGGCGGAAGAAGAGGCCCTCGTGCCAGCGGATCTCCTCGGGTTCCACAGTCAGGCGGAGCCCGGGCCGGCGGGCCACCGCGCGCACCATCGCGTCGATCAGGCAGCGGGCCAGGCGGTTCCCGGGGCAGAAGTTGGGGCCGTGGCCGAAGCCGAGGTGTCCCGGGCCTTGGCGTTCCGGGATGAAACTGTCGGGGTCGTCGAAGGCGTCCGGGTCGTGGTTGGCGGCCTCCAGCGAGACCATCGCCACCTCTCCCGCCCGGATCTGAACGCCGTCGATGTCCGCGTCCTCGGTGGCCATCCGTTTGGCAGCTCCGGTCGACAGCGGTGTGTGGCGCAGGAGTTCCTCCACGGTGTCCGGGATCAGCGCGGGATCGCGGTGCAGCCGAGCGAGGGTTTCCGGGTGCCGCAGCAGGGTGATCACAGCGCCGCACAGGAACCCTGAGGACGTGGGGTATCCGGCGATCAGCAGCAGCGCGGCGATCTCGGACAGCGCGGCGTCGCCCAGCGGGCCGGCCTCGGCCGGGGCTTCGGCGAGCCGCTTGAGCAGGTGGTCTCCGGGCCCGTCGGCCAGTCGGCGGGCGTGGGCGGTGAAGAACCGGTGGATGTCGATGAGGCCTCCGCGCTGCTCCTCGGCGGTGGCGCCGCAGAACTGGAGGGAGAGGTCGGTACGGTCACGGAGCAGCGCGGCCTCTTCGGTGCTGAGTTCGCCGAGCAGGACGCGGGAGGTCATCGCCGCCGCCAGGGGCTGTGCGAAGTCCGCCGCGAGATCGACGGGGCCCCCGTGTTCGGCGAGGCCGCGCAGCAGTGTGTCGGCCCGGTCACGGAGCCACTTCTCGTGGCGCCGGGCCGCGCGCGGCCCGAGACCTTCGGTGAAGACGGAGCGCAGGCCCGCTTCGCGCAGCACCGACACTCCGTCGCCGGTGGTGCCGGGGGCACGCAGTTCCACGGGTTCCTGACGGGGCGCGCCGGGGGCCATCGCGGCGGTCGAGCTGAATCGCGGGTCTTCCAGCAGCCGCTTGGCGGTGGCGTACCGGGTGACGAGCCACAGTTGGTCTCCGGTGTACTCGGAGACGACGGGGCAGGCCGGTGCGTCGGCTTCGCGCAGCCGTCGGTGGTGCGGGGAGAGCTCCTGACCCCAGTCGTGGAAGGGGAAGGTGAGGGGGCCTTGTGCGGTGGTCACGGTGAGACGCTCCTTCACATACGGGTGGCGGTCCGCTCCTCTCGGCGGAGTGCGGGTCCGCTGGGACCGGTGCGGGGTGCGGTCGGATCAGTACTGCGCCGCGTGGTCCTTGAGGAGGACGAAGCCCTGGTTGGCTGCGGCGTGCAGGGGGCCGGCCCCGGTGTAGAGCAGATCGGCGAAGCCCACCGGCGCGTGATAGCTGACCAGTGACGAGGAGACGCCGAGGATGCTCGGGGTGTCCATGAAGAAGGGCAGTTCGTCGATGAGGTACTCCAGGGCCAGGGCGGCGGCGTCGCTGCCCGTGCCCCCGGGCTTCGCGCGGCCGTCCTCGCCGGAACCGGCCGCGGTCCCGGGTTCGCTTGCCGTCCCGGACCCGGCTGCCGCCCTGGGGACGGCGCGGGCGGACACCTTCCGGCAGATGGCGTGGGTGCGTTCGTCGGTGGTCAGCGCGTCCCGGACGCGCAGGTGCAGTCGCTGGTAGGCGTCGGATTGCGCGAGGTCGGACAGCAGGTGGGTGTGCTGGTCCTCCCCGGGGATCTCGCTGCGCTCGAAGGCGCGGCGGATGCGCCTGCGGACACAGGACACTTCTGTCCGCGCCTTCTTGTGTGCCGCCTGGTCGGGATAGCCCTGGGCGCGGTAGTTGGACGCCAGGGAGCGGTCGGGGACGATGACGTCCACCCGCTGGAAGGTGGCATGCGCCCAGCGGAACACACGGGTGAGGGTGGGGATGCTGAAGTAGCCATTGCCTGGACTCACCCCGATCAGCAGGTGATCGGCGTCGCGCAGGAGCCGACGGCAGTTGGGTGTGTACGGGAGCGGGGTGTGGCCGCCGGCTGCTGCGGCCGCGGTTAACGGTGCGGACGCAGTCGCGGGCGTGGGCGTGGATGCTGCCGCTGGTGCGGAGGTGTGTGTGGATGCTGCCGCGGATGCGGAGGTGTGTATCGCCATGGGCGTGGCCGGGGTGAGGGAATGCGGCACAAGGGAACCCTTCGAATGGCTGCGAATGGGGCTCTGCTCGGTGTGAACGTCCGTGACCGGCCCCGCTCCGTCGTGGGGGACGGCGCACAGGCCGACACGTGGAAGCTGTCCTTCTGGGGCTGTTCCGGGCGGGACAGACCCGTCCAGGCACCGGAAGAGGAGGCCGGACGCAGGCTCGTCCGCGAGCCCGTTGCGCACTGTTCAGCGGGGGCCGGTCACCTCAGTGAGGCCCTGATACGGCTGCGGGGTACACGCGCCGGACGTCGGCCGGATCCACGCACCGCGGAACGGCGGCCGGGCGGCGGACACTCACCCCGTTCCGGAGCGCGCGAGCGGAGCCGTAGGCGGGCCCGGACGTCCCCGCCCGCCCCGCGAGGGGTGTACGGCACAGGGGGGCGGCCAGCTTCGTACATCGCGTGGTTCGCCCTGGATACGTCACCGCAGTGCCCCTCCCGGCTCGTCGCATGGTCTGTGCGCTACCGCAGAACTCGTCGCTCAAAGAAGCAATCCGCTCGTCGGAGTCTAACTCCGGTTAACGCAGCCTGGCAACGGAGACCGGGATGCGGCAAGGTACGGTCATGTCAACACCGCACAAGAGCCGGCGGAGCGATTACGCGGAGGCCACCCGACTGGCCATCGTCGAGTCCGCGCGGCTGCTCTTCTCGCTCAAGGGTTACTTCGCGACCACGGTCGAAGAGATCGCCGCCGAGGCCCGGGTCGCCCCGACGACCGTCTATGCCGTCGGCGGCGGCAAGCAGGGTCTGCTGCGCACCCTGGTGGACATCTGGAGCCAGGCCCCCATCGTCGCCGCATCGATGGACGAGCTGGATTCCTACACCGATCCGGACGAGCTGCTGCGGCAACTGTCCGCCGTGACGAGGTCCATGCGGGAAAGCTTCGGCGACATCATGCGCATCCTGATCGCGACAGCGCCCCACAACGAAGACGCGGCCGAAGGGCTGGCGATCGGGACCCGGCGCTATCGCGACGCGCTCGCCACCGTCGCCGCCCATCTGCACAAAATCGGCGGCACGCACCCCAATATGACGGTCGATCAGGCAACCGGCATCCTGTGGTTCTACTTCGGATACAGCGGGTACTTCACGCTGGTCGACGACAACGGATGGTCCTACGACCGGGCCGAACCCTGGCTCGCCCACCAGGCCATCATGGCCTTGCGAGCCCCCTAACCGGGCGCCGACCGCTTCGGCTGACTGCCCCCTCGCCCGAACGAGACAAGCGGAGCCGCCGACCCGCCCGCCAGGCGGTGATTGGCGCCGGGTACGGAAACTCGTAAGGACCCCGGGCGGCGGGAAGGTCTCAGATGAGACAAACACGGTCGCATACAGGACAAGGTCTGTTTCCTCGCATTCGCTGCTGGCAATTGCCTGTCAGGGTCCAACTGCACAGCCCGCCATCAGGGCAGAGTTTCTTGGATAGGGGTATGTCATGCGTGTTCGTCATGTGCTCGCCGCTGCGGGGTTGGGAGCTACGCTCGCAGTTGGGGCGACAGTGACTACGGCTTCGGCTGTGACACCAGGGGAATCCTGGGCCGCAGCGGGTACGACCCAGGAAGCGTGGAGCGATGGGACCGCTGCCACGTCCGCGCCCGCACCCGACTTGGCGAAGCTCATCTTCGTGGCGACGCATAACGCAGCCTCGTTGGTGTGACCGGTCCGCAACGGCGGCCCGACGCTCGGGTCGCCGCCGCCCGATCCCGCCCCATGATCTAGAAGATGAGGGAGCAGCTCTGCCCCGAACCGCGGTTCTAGGCAGGGCGGTGGCCTGCGGTAGGCGGGTCGAGGGAAGCGGGTTAGCCCAAAGACGGGGTGACTACGGGGCCGTGGCCCAGGCCGTCGCGCATGACTCGAT
Organism: Streptomyces aureocirculatus; assembly: GCF_000720475.1. Taxonomy (GTDB): domain Bacteria; phylum Actinomycetota; class Actinomycetes; order Streptomycetales; family Streptomycetaceae; genus Streptomyces; species Streptomyces aureocirculatus. The sequence goes on along the minus strand of NZ_JOAP01000093.1, from coordinate 2,839 downwards.
ACGTGGGTGGGCCAGAAACGGTGACACCCTTCCTGCGGGAAGTGGTCTGGTCCCGGTCGTTCTGTAGCGCCTCGTCGTACGACGGCAGGGGCCACCGGATCGTTCCTGGTGGCCCCTACTGCCATACTTCGGGGTCATCCGGCGGCTTTGAGCTCACCCAGTACGAGAAGCGGTGCCTGTGCCTGACGGCGCCGCTGGAGACACGCCGTTGTGATCAGGGCCCGCGCTTCAGCTTGGCGGCTGCGATGACGCAGTCCGTTGATCGGCGACGGCCACAACCCCTGGGCTGACGCCGAGCTCCCTGCTCTTTCGCGCTTGCGGGTGTTCACGAGCGCTGTTGTCCTGCAGTGCACAGGGCCTCCGAAGATCCCTTTCCGTCCAAAGAGTGATCGTTCTCTGTGGATTAGCGGTGGCGTTGATTCCTAATGTGGTCTGTCAAGCCACGCGGGCGCTGACGCTCTCGCCGTCGCACATGCCTGGCGTACTGGCCGACGTTGCGTCAGTCTCAGTGGGCGGGTGTCCGGGGGCAGGGGATCTTCCTCAACGAATCGCCGCTGACCTGCGGTGAGGAATCTTCAGTGACGAACGCAGCCTGGCTGAGGCCATCGAGTGAACCTTCTCCGGCTCAGAACCTGTCAGTGGATCTTGCCCAGGGTGATCGCCGTCAAGGCACGTCTCCACCTCGATCCGCCGGTCCCGATCAAGGCGTAGTGGCACGACCGTCCCCATGAGCTAGATTCGCCGGCAAGAGGGAAGATCACCTGTCACAGAACAGCGGGCTCACACGGACTCCTGAACGTGACTCCCGCACTCACCTGTCCGTTGACATCGACCTTGCGCCCTCTGCCAGCGAGGTCGGACGGTGAGTTCAGTCGTCGATACCCGCGGCGTGCAGGACTTCGACGACGAGCGCGTACGCACCCGCGGCCGGAGAGCGTTTGGCACCTGCCCAGGCCTCGCTCAGCGCCTTCGCTGTTGGTATCGCACCTCGGGTGAGGCTGTTGGTATCGCACCTCGGGTGAGCAGGTGCTGCACCATGCGCGCCTGCCCGAAGGTGGCCGCCCATTCAAGGGGTGTCTTTCCCTTCATCACCCCGTTGATGTCCGCTCCATGGCGTAGGAGCAAGTCCACGGACGGTGGGTGGCCGTGCTCCGCGGGCGTCGCAGCCAGCACCAGCGGTACGTAGCTCATCCTGCCCTGGGCGCCGGTGGGGGCGCCGGCTTGGAGAAGGACCTCCGCAACGGCCGTATACCCGTGCATCACCGCCAGGCACAACGGCGTCGATTCACCGTACTGGCCTGCCTGCTGGCGCGGGTCTGCACCCGCAGCAAGGAGCACGCGAACAGTGCCGGCGTGCCCCGCATGGACCGCGAGATCCAGCGCGGTACGCCCAGTGCTGCCCGGGGCATCCACCTCGGTACCGGCAGCCAGGAACTGTGCGGCCCCCGTCACGTCACCGTCCCTGGCAGCGCGTGCCAGATGATCCACCATGTCCACACCTGGATCATGCGTGACAGGCTGATAACACGTCCACCCGGGGGTGCCGTCCGCCGTGAGGGCGCCGTGACCGAGGGCCGGGCGCTGGAAAAGGGGCTGCTGCGACGTGGGGGCTCGGCCCTGAACCGCGAAGGCCGCCTGCGGGGACTGCCGTTGGAAGTTCGGGTCCTGTTGGTCGCCGCCTGCCCGGTGCCGACGGCTTCAGCGATCATGGCGGCGCCGGGCGCTGACCTCGCGGCCCGAGCCGCCGACGGGCCTGAAATGCGAACGGCCCCCTCAACCTGGAGGGCCAAGAGGGCTGTCGTGTTGGTAGCGGGGACAGGATTTGAACCTGCGACCTCTGGGTTATGAGCCCAGCGAGCTACCGAGCTGCTCCACCCCGCGTCGGTAGGACCATCCTACGTCACTGGGCCCAGGGCTCCCGACCGGACTCGCCCCGCAGGTCGGTTCCGGGCGCAGAGTCGGCTCCGCATGCCTCTGCGAGGTGATCCTGCTGCCGTTGTCTTCCGGAGTTCCCGTCCCCGGATAGTGCGCCGCCTCAATGATCAAAAGCGTGGCCCAACATCGGGCTGCGAGACCAAGGCGCGGGCAGCGATTCGCAGTTGCGCTTTCCACGCCACCTCGTCAAGCCCCAGCGTGTACTTAATGCAGCACGCGCACGGCGGAAGGAGCGCCAGGAATGCCCGCTCCTCAGCGGTCTCGGCCTCCAGATCCGACCACTCGTCCGATGCCAGCTCGCCGAGACCCACCTCCCCGGCGGTGAAACGCGTAGCCAGCCTGCGCAGCGCGAATCGTCGGGCCAGGTAGCGGTCGGGCAAAACAATCCCTGCTTCATCAACAGCCTGCTCAAACGTGTCCCGGATGTCCCGGGGATCCGCGTGACGCGGCAGGCCGGCGAGCTCGCGCAGGGCCGGCGTGTCCATCGCCCCTGCGAGTGCCTGAGCAGCGGCCCTCGAGAGGTCTTCCGGAGACACCTGATCCGCCTGATACAGCCACGCCGCCTCCATCAGAGGCGAACAGGTGCTGTGGACAGGGCTGTTAGGTTCGGATGTGTCGTCTATCGCTGCCATGGTTCCTACAATGCCAGCACCGCTCACGAGACAGCCCTGAGCAGGCAGCCCCTACTGATCTTTTCGTAAGTTCGGTGGGTGTGGTGGGCGTGTGGGTGGGAGGCTGTCGGGGTGGCTTATCGACCTTCCGCTTCGGTTGCCGGCTCCTGCCTTCCTCCTTTGTCGCGGCCTCGGTTGGCAGAGGCGCGTCGTGTTCGGGCAGTCGAGTTGTTCGAGGACGGTGTTCCGAATGCGGAGATCGCGAGGGCGGTGGGGGTGTGTGCCGAGAGTGT
>NZ_JOAP01000092.1 GCF_000720475.1 Streptomyces aureocirculatus | reverse complement strand
GCGGACACACCACCAACGACGTGTCGTTCTGGACCACGCCTCTGCTCTACACAGGGCTGGCCTGCGCCACCGTCTGCTTCACCCTGATACTCATCAACCCCTTACACCGCAGAAGCGCCCACCGTTGAGGGCGGCTGGCCCGGTACGCCTCAGCGCACGGCAGTAGCTCGGCCTGGTAGAGAAGTGCGGGTGCAAGCCCTTGGGATGCCGGTCCGTCAGGCGTTGAGGTGGTCGAAGTTCATGACAGTGGCGGTGAGCTGATATTGCAGCCGGGCCTTAGCAAGGTCGCGATACTCAAACGGCCGAACCGTACACCCAGAGCACAGCCGAAAAACCTCGGTCCCAATTGCTACCCGGGCTGCTACTCTCGGGCAGCCCGGTACACAGGAAGGTGCCTCGTGAACAATATGTGGCTGGCATCGGAAGGCAGAGGTTCTTGGATCCCCGACGGATGGCATTTGCTAATCCTCGTGATCTCGCTTACGGCCGTAGTTGTCATCATACTTGTGGGGCGTCATCGCCAAAAGCGCCGATGAAAGGCACACATGGGACCCCGACGGCTGAACGCCCGGCAAAGCCCCCCTTCCGCTGAACAGAAACCGCAGAGGGAACGGCCGACGAGAAGAACGGCTACGGGGCTTCTTCCGACGTGAGGTGCGAGCGGACTTCGCACCCTGTAGCCCGCACATATGCTGGCGCGATGGACGACGCCGAAGCGAGCGGTCACGTGTGGAAGGGCGTAGTCCGAACGCGCCCGACAGCTCATCAGGCCCGGCTTGTCGATGTGGACGCAGACCCCGTCGAAGTCGAGCTGTACGAGCACACGGCAGGCCCCGGGACGCGGGCGATTGTTGAGGGTGAGGAGCCCGTTGCCGGCCCGGGTCTCGTCGATGCTCTCCTCGGGCGCCTCGGCGTCGGTGTCGAGCAGGGCGAACTGGTGGTGCGACACGGGAACCTGCGTAGCCTCGGCGCTTCTTCGGCGTTGGCCGCCCCGGCGGACGGGAGTGTGTGGTGGCCTGACGAGTGCGCCAGGCACGGCCACCACGAGAACTGCCTACACGATGGCCGCCCAGGCCGTTACACGCCCACCCAGAACGCATCACGGCGCACGATCTGTTCCTTCTTGTGGAAGGTCGTGACCCGGCCGTCTCGTGATTGGGCACACCCGTCTCTGCCTTGTGACCCACGCCCTTGAACAGTTGGGCAGGGGGCCGACGCGGCGCCCGCGCTCTGGATCCGTCAGCAGATGACGCGACGGCTTGGCAGGTATAGCAGGCGGCAACGGGGCGGAAAAACTACGGCAGAGCTTGGGGATTGGAGGCGCAGGGTGGTACGTGATTCACGGCTCGTCCAGACAGCGGTAATCGGCGACGAACACTCGGACATACCTGTGATCCTGCCGACAACAGCCATTGAGCTGGACGGCTTCCGACGCCGCCACCGCCACGACACCTTCTGGTGCGGTCTGCTCCTGGGTGGCTGCGGCTCCCGCCTGGCTGACAAGCTGTACGTGACGCATCGTCAATGCCATTTTCAGCACTACCCACAGGCGCACAACGAGGACAGGTCTTCGTGCAGGCGTCGCGGCATCGGGGAGAAGAGTGCCGACCACCTCTATGTGAAGCGTGCGTTGGAAACCTCTTTGACGGCTCAGGAGCGCGCGGCCCGCTACTCCTATCCGGACCCGATCGGCTCGCTCCTTGACGTCGACCTGGACAACGGCCAGCGCCTCAGAGTCCACCTGGACGGGCAGGTCCGCCCGAGCTGGCAGGATGGCATCCCCATCCTCGGTGCCGACGTCCCGCTCGAGCCAGGAACGCTTTCGCGCTGCCGGTACGTCTACCGCGTGCGTCTGGAGAGCGAAGACGACGGTAGTGGCCGCCGGGTGTGGATCGGCACCGAGAGCCTCGCCCGCCCCACCCAGTGGACGCCGCTGGCCGACTGTGGGTGGACAACAGATAGCCTCTTCACCCCGGTCGCGATCCAGATCCAGCAGAGCAATCTCGAGGCTCCGCCGCCATACATACCGCCGCTACCGGAGTCGGTGACACGGCTGATACGCGGGCTGGAGGCAGCGCAGCGCTCGGGAACCGTTGAGCACGTGCGCCGGCTCTGCCAGAACACCAACGCGTTCCTCAAGACCCTGGAGCCCTTCGCGCGGGCCGAAGCCGAGCAGGCTCTCGACGAGGCACGCACCTGGCTGGAGGGCCACGCGGGCTACCAGGCCGACCTCTTCGCTCAGTTGCAGCGCGCCGTAAAGGAGAAGCGTGCTTGGGACGTGCGCGAGCTCTACAACCAGGCCACCGCACTCACCCGACGCGGCGCCAGCGACGCCGAGCACGCAGTGCTGCACCAGGCACGGTCCTTCCTGCAGGAAAAGAATCACCGCCCGGCCCTCGATGCCGCAGCATGGCGGCAACGTGCACTTGGCAAACTCGCCCCGCCACGGACACGCGCGCGCCCAGCGGATCGAAACCGCGCGATATCGGCTGAACGGCGCGAGCGGATCCAGCAGCAAGCGGCTGCGCAAGAGGTCCGGGGCCTTCTCGCTGACCTCCAGCACCCACGCCTTGCAGCCGGGCGCAGGGCGAAGAAACTGCAGCAACTCGGCGAAGCCGTGAACAGGGCCGCGGACGCTCTTTCGCCCTCCCAGCGGCGGCAGGTCAGGGCCCTGACCAAACCGACTGAGGAAAGACCCCTGACACCCAAGAGAACGGGCAGAGCCACTGAAGCAGATGCACCGGACAGGCCGCGTACGGCACCGCGGTCCCCGCAGGCTCTGAACGACAACGCCATCGCAGCCGCAGCCCGCGCCGTCCGCGGCGCCCTTAAACGCACTGCCCGCGCCCAGCAGACCATCACATGGAGCCAGCTGCAGGAACAGCTCGGCACAGCCCTGCCCCGCATGTCCGAGGCCGACCGGGAACGCCTGATCATGCGCGTTGATGCGACCTCGAAACGCGACGAACCTCTACTCTCCAGCGTTCTCGCCGCCGGGGACCCACTTCTGGCCGAAGCCTACCGGCTCTCCGTCAACCGGCTCGGGGGGCAACTCCCTCCCGATGACCGCGAACTGCTGCGTGAAGTGATCGAGGCCGACACCGACGAGGCCCATGCGTACTGGCGGAGCAAATAGACGAACCGGCGCAGTCCGCGCAGGACCGCGTGATCTGTCAGCAGGTCTTCGATCCGGAATTCTCCCGGACCTGGGCTGCCTACCTGGAGCACCACTCCCGCAACCCGGCCGAGGGCCGCGGCCGCCCTCTGCCTGAGCGCCTGGCCGAGGTGGGCGGCGGTGCTCTGCCTGCCGATCGCGTGTTCCACCCGATGACGGACCTGCGCGATGAGCAGAGCGTGAAACTGCTGCTGCGCGGTGAGACTGTGCAGGACCGGTAGGCGGTCGCCCGCTTCCGGGCAGCCCTTGATGCACGCCGCACCCAGGCCGGTTTTGCGGCCGCGTCGGTACGCGATGACCTCACCCGTCGACTGCTGCGGGGAATCTGGCAGTGCCCCGAGCACCGCTTCGACGCGGAGGCGTCCACACGGGGACTGGTCAGCGGCGCCCGCGCCATCGCAGCGGCGAAACGGCTCGTGCCGGGGCTGCTGAAGGAGGCCGGCGAGGTGCACGGCAACAATGAGTTGCTCATGGCGGGCCAGGGGACGGAGGCAGCCCATGGTGAGCGCTGACGCTCCGCAGGCACTGCCAGGCACGGTGCGCGTCCGGCCTCCTGAGGAAACCTGGGTGGTGTTGGCCGACCGGCTGCCCCAGTACGGCATCACCCGGGTCGCGGACCTGAGGGGCCTCGAGGTGATCGGGCTGCCGGTGTGGACGGCGATCCGGCCCCCTGCCCGGACGCTGACCACCTCACAGGGCAAGGGAGCCATCGGCCTCCTGGCAAAAGTGTCCGCAGTCATGGAGACGATCGAGCTGTGGCACGCCGAGCAGCCGCTGCCCGTCACCGGCCGGGGTCCGGCCGGGGTCCGGCCGCCAAGATCCCCCCATTGCCCGGTGGCCGAGCTGCCGCTGCACAACCCCAGCCCCGCGCGCGCCCTGGCCCAGATCGTGCGGGACTGGATGTGCGGCACCGGCCTAATCACCGGCGCCAAGCAGATGCTGCCGGTTGATCTGGTCCGGCGCCGGTACAGTGCCCCGCATGGACCCCGGACCTGCTGCGCGCCACCAGTACCGGCCTGGCCTGCGGAAACACTCGTGATGAGGCACTGCTACACGCACTGTTCCCTAGGCTAGAGGCCAGCGTTCGCATCGGGCCTTTCTGCCTGACGCTCGGTTGCCATCGACCGCCTGGCGGCCTCCCCGGCCGCCTGCTCCATTGGATGGAGCACCCTGCGCCGTCCAGTACTGGGGTCCAGCAGGAACGAATCACGCAGCAATTCCTCGTCCGGCTGTGGCGGCTCCTGCCACCCGGCGGGCGTGAAGACGATCACGTACTCCTCCAGCCCTTCGTGGAGGAATTCGTCCCTGTCGAGTCCCTCCACGAACCGCTGGTCGGCGTCGTCCCGGCCTCTGGCGTACACCCGAACCGTGTGGGTGCGTGAGGTCGGCACCTTCAGATGGACTGCTGGATCGGAGGGCCCGGTGGTGCACCCCCACAGCTCCATTCGCCCGCCGTACACCGGCCGGTACTCTACTGTGTCCAGCAGCGCCCAGCCCTCCCCGAGCTCCGGGAGACTCTCATCGGGTCCGGTGCTGATCAGTGCCACCGGCGCGTAGTGGGACTGCACGCAGCTGCACACCGTCAGCTGACCGGGGGTCATCAGTACCGGACGGCCGCTGGCGAAGTCGGGGTCCTCGTCGAGGTTCTCGAAGCCGCGCTCCACCCGCTCGGTGATGTAGAAATGGCTGTAATCGATGTTGATGATCCCGTCGTGCCGCTCCACGGTTCCTCCTCGCCGCAGGAGACAAGTCACTGGACAGCATCCACCGCCGCGCATTCACCTGAAAACCGAAGTGTCGCGGATCAGTGGCTAGTTCGGGTTCTGCCAGGTGCGTTACGTGGATCGGCTCCGTCGTCGGCACGACGCGCCGACCGCCGGGAGGGCCGCCGGCACACGGAAATGCACCTGCACCAGGCGTCCCGTGGCCCATGCCGGAAACCTCGCGATGCCAAGTGGCGCCCGGAGCGGACTCAGAACTGATCGGGCGGGGTGTCCCGCAGGTACCAGCCGTGTACGGCCATGCATTCCTTCGTCCACTCCGTCATCAGGTGCGCGGCTTCCCTCATGCGGGCCGGGTCATGGCCGCCGCAGTCGGCGAAGAACTGGACGAACAGGCCGGCCGCGGGCCGGTTCACGTCTCCGCTGTCGCAGGAGGGGCACAGCTCCATGTGGATCGGTCGCCCGTACTCGTCGTCCTGTGGTGCCACCCCGCACATGAAGAGGTCACCGCGGCAGCGTGAACACTGCGGCAGCCGGTCGGAGAACTCCAGTAACGCCATAGCCAGCCCCCTGCCCTGGACGTGACCCTCCACCCAAACCCCGCTGACCAGCATAGTCAACCCTTCGGCAGCCGTGAACGAACGACCGCACAGACCAGCCAGCACTGCCGTCAGACACGCTGCGCCCACCTCTGACCAAGCCTGCCAGAAGCGTGTGATGTGCCGGTTCGGCCAGTCGGCCGCCGGGCAGGAGCGAGGCGTTACGACATGCTGCTGTAGTCCTGCGGTGCCTTGCGCAGGATCGCGACCATCCGTTCCTGGGTGAGCGAGCGGTGCACCGGCGCGGAACAGCTGGCCATCTTCTGGAACAGGACTTCGGCCGGGATCGGGGGAACGTTCGCGAAGAGCGGGTGGTGGTCCGCCCCGGCACCCTCGCTGAATTCCCGGTGCAGGAGCCAGTTCGCCTCGGCGAACATGGGGTAGTTGTGCTCGTGCTTGGCCCGGGGCCGGCACCACGAGCGATGAGCGTCGGTAACACTCTCAGTCAGCACATCCGCAAAGTCCAGAATGAGCCCTCTCAAAAACGGCAATCTCTGCCACGTCTCGCCATGGTTGCCAACCCCCTTGTGGGCGGGGCTACTTGCCGAATCGCCAGCACTCGCCGATATGGTGCGCTGCTCACCGTGCATCGCATGCCGCCCGCGGTGAGACAGTGGAGTTCTTGCAGGGGCAAGCGAAGACCTACACATTCCGCGGCAAAACAGTGTGTCGCTGGCGGGTTACAGAGCGAGGAGCGCCCACCGGCGGTTGCCTGGCTCATCGCCGTCGGCGTCCATGCCGCACTCGACGATCCCGAGCGAGGTGACCTCTCTCAGAAACTCGCGGTCGACGGCGGCCCCGGTCTGTGCGACGTGCGAGACGGCCATGACAAGCAGATGCTGGTGACGGTCGGTCACGTGCACGGTGATGCGTCTGCCGCCGTCGGTGAGTGCTGCTTCGGTGAGCAGACGCGTGAGCTGGGCCAGTGTCCTGGCCTTGTCCGCCTTCTCGTTCAGCAGTCCCCACTCGCCAACCTTGCGTACGACGTCCTCGGCAGCCCTGCGCGGAGACCAGGGGGCGTTTTCAAGAGCCCAGTTCGCCGCCCGGCGGTCGCGGATGACCACGCTGGTCCGCACGCGGACGGGAGCGGTGTTCTGGGTCGGCGGGTTCGGGGCGGGGGGAGAGACCGGCTTCTTCGGAGGCGGCGGCGTCTTGGGAGGGTAGTCGGGCCGGGGTTTGAGCGGGGCTTCCTGCGCGTGCTTGTCCATGCACTCGACGGTAGCCTTCACCGGCCCGCCCGCGCAGTGTCCTGCCCTTTCCTGTGCACCAAGAGTTGACGCGTGCAGGTTCGGCACAGGTGGGAGCGCCGACGCCGCGCAAGCAGATGCGTCCGCACACCCAGGCCAACGCCAGGTCAGCCCCATCAAACGCATGAGCGTCACCCCCCCTGCTGGCGCATCCGGCAGCGCACGCCGACACCGTGGTCAGACTGGCTGGGGATAGGCTCGCCAAGTCCATTTCGACATTCCTGCCTTCAGTTCAGCACACGTCCGGGGCATCGACTTACTGCTCCGGGTCAGGTAGAGGTGGACAAACACACCACCATGATCAAGACATGCGACGCTGCCACAACCTATACACCGCATGTCTCACGCGCCATGAAAGGGCTGACATATGCCAGACGCCAAGACAGAAACGGCCGGAATCCAGGAAGCCTACGCGGCTCGTCTGGCCGCGGACCTGGAATCCAAGCTCCAGGAGCAGGAACGCATCCGGGCTGAAGCCGACGCACTGCAGGACAGGCTGCGTGTGCTCGAGGACGACCAGCAGAAGCTGACCAACATGCAGCAAGTCCTCGGTGCCCCCGGGGCAACCACGGCCGGACCCAAGAATGCCTCTTCGCGCAAGAAGACGGCCACGCCCGCTGCGTCTCGCAAGAAGCCGGTCAAGGCGGCCCCGTCCCGTGCCAAGCAAACTGCGCCCGCGGCCGCTGGCACACCCAAGGTACCGGCCCAACGAAGCACCGGGCCCACGCTGGTTGAACTCATCCATGGCCATTTGGTGCAGCAGCGTGAACCCCGCTCCATCTCCGAGGTGACCGAAGCCCTCGCCAAGACCCACCCCGACCGCGGCATCAAGCCCACGGTGGTCCGTACCACCATGGAAAACCTGGTCGCCAAGGGCAGGACCGAGCGCCGCAAGCAGGGCACGGCCGTGTTCTACAGCGCACCGGAGCCCAGCACGCCAACCGTCTCCGCCGAGCCGGAAGCCGTCCCGGCCTAGGCTTTCTGGCGCTGGTCGCCGCCACTTGCACGTGGGCGTACTGTGCCAGGCAAAGCCACTCCGGGCTCGCGCGCCGAATTCGAGCCGGGCACCGGCCGCTGCACAGCTCAAGCGCCCCACCACGTGGTCTGCCCTGCGGCAGCATCGGCTTCGGTCAGGTGCCGCCGGGCCGCACCAGCATCGCACGGCATCGTCTCCTGCGAGAATCCGATAGCTGGTGATCTGCGCACCCGTCAAGGTATCGCCGTGCCGGGGCGCAGGAACCGATCAGGCCGCCGCCCCACACGCACGCGACCGCGGCGGCAGTCGAAACCGTCCTGTCCTTCTTGCCCGACCCGTTCACCGCTGGGGAGGGGGCAACGGACGCCCGGCCCTCATTGTCAGTACCAACGGCGACAAGCTCACAGCCATACCCAGAACCCTCGGGCCCGACGATCTTACGAATGACCGCCTCAGACTCACGCTTGGAAGGTAGGACAAGCTTATACGAAGTCTCCGAAGTCCATGTTGGAAAGTTCCAGATTGACGGCCATCAGCCCTGCCTCGTCCAGCCGGATACGAGCCGCCTGCCCGGGGGTGTCGTACAGATCGACGACGAACAGAAGGCGCTCCGGGCCGGACATGGTCACCGCATCGGCGAGCGCGACCATCGTCGGGCGCGCCGAAATCCTGCAAGGCACCAGCGCGGGCACCTGAGGTGGCTGGAGGTCCTCAAACGCCCGGTCGTCCACGACGGTGGCGATCAGGTCAACGGCTTCGCTGAAGGTGTCGTCTTCTGCGGGCCCCTCGGCTGCTGAGGCCTCGTCCAGGAAGGACACGATGGCCTGCCAGGACGCGGCATCGCTGAAATCGGTCCGCACCAGGAGTGTTTCCTCGACCGCCGGGAGATGGGGAAAACCGGTGCGGGCCACCGTGGTGGGCGTGGCCACGGCTGGCTGATCGTTGGCGCCTTGGTAGAAACCGAACCGGTCCATGCCCCGCACCAAGTCGTCGAAGTGAAGCGAGCCGCCCGCTAACGACTCCACCACCGACCTGAGCTGGCGGATGCGGACCCGCACCCCGCGCCCGGGGATATGACGCAAGTCCACCAGGAGCACGCCGTCGCCGCCGTAGACGCAGGCGCTGTCCACCAGTACAGCGAACGGCGGGGCAGGTTGCTGCTGGACCAGCGCTGGCATATGGCCGCCCGGGAGAGAGTCCCACCGCGGGTGCTTCGCCACACGCAGCCGTATCCCGCTGCCCGGTGGCATGACGACGCGCCTGGTCTCACCGCCCAGGGCGGGCAGCACCCTGCCCCACTGCGCCCGGCCCTTCTCGTAACAGGTGCTGATCAGCGGCAGTTCACCAGGAGCGGTCCGGGGGAGTTTCGGGTACGGCATGAACGACATGAAGCCTCCAGTAGTTCAGGACGTGCCGCAGTGCACGTTCTGCGATTCTGCCGACCAGCACTGACAACCCCGACGCGGCACAGCACCCCGCGCAGTCCACAAGGGTGTCGCAGGAGCGGTTGTGCGCTTCGGGGCCTCCGCCACAGAGCCCCGCTGGCAGCGGTCACCTCACAGGAGGCCGGGCTGCGTGCCACGAAGCAGCTCCTTGCTCTGCCCCCCGCTGGTGCAGGAACGCACCGGAGCTGCCTGCACCCTTCTTGCGCAAGAGCTGCCTCCCAACCCGAACAGCACTCATCTTGAAGCCGAGCGGTTGTGCGCGGGTCGCCCCGTCCGTCTCGCTACTTGCGGTCGAAATGCCATTCGCATTCCGCGCGTGCGGAGTTACGGTCATTGGCACATGAGATCGAGGGGGACGCGCAATGGCTGTCAGAACGAGAAGCGGACGGCCTGCCGGCGGCCGTGAGGACTCCGACGGCCTGACTCAGCGCCAGCGCCGCATCGTCACGTACCTCGTCAGATCGTGGCTTGAGCGGGGCTATCCGCCGTCCATGCGAGAAATCGGCCAGCATGCAGATCTCGCATCCACGAGCTCCGTGGCGTATCAAATCAAGGCACTCGAACGGAAACAGTTCGTCAAGCGCGACCCCCACCGGCCTCGCGCGTATGTGCCGACACAGCGAGCTCTAGATCTTCTCGGGACCAGCCGCCAGACCGTGCCCTCCGATGCCTACCTGACCGCCCGCGCTGACCGGGCAGAGAGTGCTGCCGCTGTGGCTCAGGTCCCCCTCATCGGCCGCATTGCCGCCGGTGCGCCCATCCCAGCTGATGAGGAAGCCCAGGGGGTTCTGCCCCTGCCCCGGCATATGGTCGGCCACGGTACCCTGATCGCCCTGACGGTCGTGGGTCAGAGCATGATCGACGTCACCGTTCATGAAAGACGGGACCCAATTCAGCAGAGTCACGTCGCCTCAAGGGTGCTCACGTTCGTCATGCTGGGCGGTGGCCTCGTTGTGCTCCTTTTGTCCGGCCTGCTTTCGTGGTGGGTTACACAGGGCCAAGCAGTGCACCTCGCCTACGTCTACTCCTTGAACTTCAGTACGCTGCTGATCGTTTTCACGATCCTCGCGTTCGCCGCTTGGCGAGCCAAGAACGCCTGGTCACGCCGAAGGCGGACGCCAAGACCTCCAAGCCAGACCTAGGCAGATACACCGCCCGACTTCGTGACTTGCCTACGTCGCTGACATGGCAGCAATGCATCAGAGCAGGTCAAAGCAACGCTTACGGGTTGGTGACCGGTAAAGCCGCCCGCGAAGCCCTCTTCCGGCTTCGGCTCATGCATCCCGAAATCACCGTCGTCTGGGCCGACTCGGCCTACGCGGGCACGCTCGTGGACTGGGCGAAGGCGTTCCTCCACCTGACCATCAAGACCGTGAGCAGGCCCAAGGGTGCTCAGGGGGGGCCCGGGGCGCGAGGTACTCGGGGTCTGCTGCCAGGCCGTTTGAAGGTCAGTCGACGGGGCCTTCGGTCCATGCGAGCGTCCCGGGGAAATCCGGATCTCTGTCGGTTACTTCCCACTCGTCGTCGCCCGGCAGTGTCGCGATCCAAGGGCGCGGTGAGGCCAGCAAGTCCCCGACGAAGCCCAGGGCCCTGGCGAAGGAGCTCCAAAGGGGATCCACCTCCCAGTGGAAGCACTGTTCGATGTCCCACCAGCCGAGTCTGCCTGTCCTCGTGTCGACCAGGAGCTGCGTAACGCTCAATGCTGCGAAAGGGACGAGGAAAGGCTTGTCTCCTTTCTCCAGGTTGGCGTCGTTAAGAGGTCCTAACAAAGGCGTTGGACGTGTCGGTGGGTGATGAGGCAAGTGGCGAGCCCGAGGAACGCTTCATGTATGTCGTCGCGTCGTTCCCAGCGGATGCGTAGGCGTCGAAAGCCATGCAGCCAGGCGTTGGTGTGCTCGACGACCCACCGGTGAACTCCGAGCCCGGATCCATGAAGGATGCCGCGACGGGCGATCACCGGTTTGATGCCCTGCGCCCAGACGAGGCGGCGGTACTTGTCGTGGTCGTAGCCGCGATCGCCGAGCAGGGTGTCCGGGCGCCGTCGCGGGCGTCCGGCCAGGCCCGGGACAGACGGAACTTTCGCGAGCAAGGGCATCAACTGGGTGACGTCGTTGCGGTTGCCGCCGGTCAGCGACACCGCGAGCGGGATGCCCTGCCCGTCGGCCAAGACGTGGTGTTTGCTGCCTGGACGTGCACGGCCGACCGGGCTCGGTCCGCTTTTGGGCGTCGTCGAGCGGCCCGCACGTGGCTGGAGTCGATCACCGCCCGGGACCAGTCCAGTTGCTTCGCCACCCGCAGCTTCGTCAGCAGGACGGCATGGAGCTGATCCCACACGCCGGCCTCGTTCCACGCCGCAAGGCGCCGCCAGCAGGTCATGCCGGACCCGAAGCCCAGCTCCTGGGGCAAGTACTCCCACTGAATGCCGGTGTGCAGAACGAACAGGATCCCACACATAGCCTGCCGGTCAGGCACTCGTGGCCGCCCCGCAACCAGCTTCGGACCCGGACCCGGCAGCAACGGCTCAATCAGCGACCACAGTTCGTCCGAGACGACCCACGGTCGCGCATCCCTCTTCCCCACGGACGGACCAACGAGCTTGCAAGCCCCCGACAGACTCGTACAAGCGCTCCAGATCTGCGCGAGTGCAAGGAGCCGGCAGCGGATCTTCTTCCGGGGCGTGCTGAGCTATCCAGCGTTCGATCTTTTCCCACGACTCCTCGACAGTCACATGTCCTCCCTCTCCCCTTGTCAGCGAAGACATCCATCACGTTTCAAAGATGGGCTCTCAGAGGATCTCCCAGCCCAGTTCGGTCTCATCGGCCACGACAGGCAGGTAACCATCCACTGCCATGCCTGTCTCCAGGGCCGTGGCGGTCGCGTCCAAGAGCGCCGGAAGTGACGACCACATGGGGTGTGAGCCGAAGCGGGTCCCCTGCTCGTGATCGGCCTCGCCGACCCTTCCGCGGCAGCGGTGCGGACGCTGATCGATGATGAGGCTGTCTCCACCGCCGTCACTGGCGAAGGGGATCCAGTGGGAGTGCCACCACGGTCCGAAGTCCTCGTCGGGATCGTCCTCCTCGATGCCGTCGAATACATCGCGGTAGATCCTCATGCCCAGCTGCCAGTCGCTGGCGATGTTCTGCACGCTGAGCAGCCTCCAAAACGGGGGCAGCAGATCGTCATCGCCCGTGCCGTTGTGCCGCAGCAGCGACTCGACCAGCGGCTCGGGAAGTGACTGGCCGATGACCTCTCCAGCCGCTGCAATGGCTGAGGCCTCCGCCGGAGGCTCCAGAGCCGCGAACGTGCCGGGCGCGTGTTGGACGAGCCACCTCTCGATACGGCTCCAGGACTGGGCCACCGACGAAGTCATCCTGGGATCATTCCAGCCCAGGCCTCTGCCCGCCGGAGGGTTTCAAGACGGGCTCTCAGCTTGACTCTGTCGGTGATCTTGATACCGGCGCAGTCAAGTGCCCAGGGTTCGCCAGGACTTCAGGCGAGGGATCTCGCGTTGGTCGAGGTAGTTCTGGAA
>NZ_JOAP01000091.1 GCF_000720475.1 Streptomyces aureocirculatus | reverse complement strand
TGCAACACGCCCGACGATATGCAGCGCGAACGGGTCCCAAACGACGCACCTGCTCAATCGCACACAGGCTCATCCGCACACGGCCTCTGCGGACACAAGGCACACCTACGTCACGCACCTGATCGAAGACGGTGCCGACCCGAAGTTCGTCCAGGACCAGGTCGGTCACCGCGTTGCGTCAACGACCGCGATCTACACGGGTGTCAGCACGGACTTCACCAACACCATGATGCGCAAAGCGCTGGACCGGGCCTTCCAGGCGGACGGACAGGAGAAGGTATGACATCGAAGCTGGACTACAACTGGCACCTGTGCGAGCTCATGGCCCTGCGCGGCATGTACTCGACGACCGACTTGCGACCGCTGCTCATCGAGCGGGGCGTGAAGTTGTCGGCCAGCCAGGTCTACCGGCTCGTGACGGAGAAACCGGAGCGGCTGATCATGAAGACGCTCATGGCACTGATCGACATCCTCTCGTGCCGCATGGACGAGCTCATCGAACCTATGCAGGCCGCCGCACCGGTACGCAGGGCAGTCTGGCGCCTCTGACGCCGGGGCGGAACTGGACCGCGGCGTGGGGGAGTTTCGCCCGCGACGCGCCCGCGTCACCCGTGATCCGAAGGGACGTCCGACTCGGCCGGCACCCCCGCATTCGTTCTCAAGCCGATAGCGGTCATCGTCGAGGCCGTCGCCGGAGCGGAGCCTGATCTCCCTGTCGCGATCATCGAGCAGGCTGCCGCCCAAGTGGCCCCGGTTCGCATGCAACTGCGTCGGCTGGCTCAGGCCCTGGCCACCGACCCCGACCTGTTGACGAGCGGCCGAGGCGAAGGCCCACGTCATGTGAAACTACTCATCCGCGCACTGCTTCCGCACGGAACACGGTGCCTGGTGTCACCGCGATGCGCCGGGTGCGGCCGGACAACGTCACTGGAGCACCGGGACGGGGAACGTCGGCTGTGTTCCCACTGCAAACGCAAGACGACGGGAGGCGAGCCCCGGAAGCCCTGTGCGATCTGCGGAAAGAACCTCCCGATCTTCTGTCACGACCAGGATGGCCTCCCCAGATGCCAGAAGCACCCACCTGCCGAGGACGGCACAACCGTCATCCTCAGGGTCCTGAAGCAGCTCGACACCGGACTCGATGAACCGACTGCCACAGCCGCCATCAAGGAAGCGCTGCCCCACGCCCACCAGCGACGGAAGGCTGCCGCGCAACTCCGCCACCGTCCCAGACTGCTCACCGGTGAGGGTGCCCAAGGCTCCCCGGCCGTGATCTCGCTTATCGATGGCTTGCTCAACGCAGGCGCTGCCCAGATTGTCCGTCCTCCGTGCGCCGTCTGCGGGTTGGCAAAGCCCCTGAAGTGGCGCAGCAAGGACGGTCGCTGCTGCCGCGGCTGTTACGAGGCCGGCCGCCAAGAGCCCTGCAGCCGCTGCGGCCGGACCATGCACGTCGCCACACGCACCCACGAAGGCGAGCCCCTGTGCTACCCGTGCATGCGCCGCGATCCCGCCAACATGAGCACCTGCTTCCTCTGCGGCCGCCTGAGGCCTTGGACCGTCAAAGACGCCGACGGCCACGCCATCTGCGGAACGTGCTGGCGCCCACCCGTCACGACCTGCTCGGTCTGTGGACAGCAGAAGCCATGCCACTATCCACGTCCGAGGCTCCTCGCTGTGCGGCCTGCGGGGCACGCAGCGCACATGCCCCATGCTCACGGTGCGGCGCCGTCCGGGCCGTCTTCGTCCGCCTGGACAACGGCGACGGGCTGTGCGAATCCTGTGCCCGCCGCCCGGAACCGTGTGTCGACTGCGGACGAACCATGCGGGTCTACGGACGAATCGACGCAGGGCCACTGTGCACGGTCTGCTACCGCAAGCACCCCTCGTCGCGACGCCACTGCGTTCAATGCGGCACACACGAACGCCTGCACCACTTCGGACTCTGCGCCGCCTGCGCAGCCCCGCGGCAGATGCACGCTGCCCTGGCGAATCCCAGTGGAGATCTGCGCCCGGAGCTCGAGCCCCTCTTCTCGGCGCTGGCCGACTCCAAGGCGCCATCGCTGCTGCTCTGGCTCTCCCACCAGCGGCCGAAGCAGATCCTGCACACCCTGGCCGAGGGCACTGGCCCCGTCACACACGCCACCTTGGACGAGATGCCGGAATCGAAGGCCGTGACGTACTTGCGAGCCGCTCTGGTGGCCACCGACGTGCTGCCCGCCCGAGATGAGCAGCTAGCCTCGCTGGAGCGCTGGCTGAGCGTATTTCTCCAACAGGTGGGGGACCGGCAGGAACGGGCGCTCATCAGCCGCTTCGCCACCTGGGTGCACCTCAGGCGTCTGCGGTCCCGCGCCCGGCGCCGCCCTGTCACGCGCGGGGAGTGCCAAACCGTGCGGCACGACGTCTGCGCGGCGGTTGCCCTGCAACGCTGGCTGCGCCGACGCGGAAGCAGTGTTACGACCTGCGATCAGGCTCAGATCGACGAATGGCTGGCTCAGTCCGGCCGGAAGCACACACAGGCCAGGAGCTTCCTGATGTGGCCCGCTGCACAAGGCCACACGCCCGCGGTGCACGTTCCCCCGCGGGGTACGTCGCGCGGCACCGAGCGACTCAAGGAAGAGGACGAGCGCTGGCAGATCAGCAAACGCCTTCTCCACGACGCAGACCTCGCCCTGCCGGGCAGGGTGGCTGGCTGCCTCGTCGTGCTCTACGGCCAGCCGGTGTCCCGCGTCGCCCAGCTCACCACAGACAAGATCCTGGCTGAAGCCGATGGCGTTCAGCTCCATCTGGGATCCCGACCAGTAGAGATTCCCGAGCCGCTGGGATCATTGCTCCTCGAACTCGTCCGTAGCCGACAGGCTCTCGCTGTCCTGGGACAGAACGGCCAAGGCCCGTGGCTCTTCCCAGGCGGCCGCGCCGGACAAGCCATGACCGCAAGCCACCTGACCGTACGGCTCAACAGGCTCGGCATCTGTGCTCGCGCCAGCCGCAACACAGCCCTGCTGGACCTTGCAGCGCAGATCCCGGCGTCGGTATTGAGCGAGATTCCGGGCCTCTCAATCACCTGCGCCGTGGCCTGGTCCCACGACGCCGGCAACACGAGGCTCGGCTACGTGGCAGACATAGCACGCAGGGGGTACAAATGATCCCGCCCCATTGAACAGTCTCGATGGCGAAACGCGTTGAATGTCTGAGTGCCACTGGGCCAAGGCCGCGGGGCGCCGCGCTCCTGGCCCAGTGGGGCGGGGACATTAAGCCGCGCAGCGTTCCGTGTTCCCGACGGGTAACCAGGCGAGGAAGCCCTTGGCATACTGCTCCTGGGTGGTCACAACCGACCGGTACGCGCGATCACCTGGCCGGCGAAGTCAAGCATCTGCTCAAGGTCGGGGAACAGTGCGAAGGCGTCCACGAACGCCTCGTCCGCACCGGACTCGGCCAAGCGCTTGAGCTTGTCGGCCAGCGAACCAACGGACGTGCCCGGTTCGAGGTTGATACGGATGGCCTTCTTCAGTGCGTCGGGATCGCGGCCGGCCCCCTGCGCCGCCTGGCGCGCGAGCAACCACAGTTGGTCGGCGACCTCGTCCGGGAGGAAATCGATCCCGAGCCAGCCGGTGGCGCTGCGGCCGACCCGGCGCATCGCGGCCTCGCTGGTGCCGCCGATCCAGATGGGCGGCCCGCCTGCTTGCACCGGTCGCAGGTCGGCGTGGACCGGCGGCAGCGAGAAGAACTCGCTTTCCCAGGAAACCGGGTTGGCCGTCCACCACTCGTGCAGGAACGCCAGCAGGTCATCGAGCATGCGGCCGCGCCGGTGCCAGTCCGCGCTGCGGGAGATGTCGTGCTCGTCCTTCATCCACCCGAGTCCCACGCCGACTTCGAGACGTCCGTTGCTGAGCACGTCGAGTGTGGTCAGCATCCGGGCCAGGTGCGGTGGCTCCCAGTAGAAGGTGCTGAGCGTGCTTGCGTTCAGCCGCACCCGGCTGGTCGCCGTCGCGGCGACGGTCCACAGCAGCACCGGGTCGAGGTATCGCTTCATCTGCGGCGGGTACGGCTGCTCTCTGCCCGGATAGGTGCTGTGCATCTCGACCGGCTGGACCAGGCGATCGCCGACCCACAGCGTGTCGTAGCCAAGGTCCTCGATTCCGCGGCAGAACGCGCTCAGGCCAGCGGCGCTGCGGATAGCGGGCCCGATGATGGGAAGTGTGAAACCAAGCTTCATGGCGAGCCCCTTCGGTGTTCCGTCAACCGTCCGGTCAGACGGGAAGCTCGGTGATGCTGAGGGCGAAGTCCAGGTTCCCCACCCCGTGGTTGGCCAGGCCCACCGTGACCACGCCCGCTCCTTCCAGCCAGTGCGCCATTGTCAGGCCGCCGACGTCCAGCGGGCGCAGCCCGAGGCTCTCGATGAACGCCTCCACACTTGCCTTGGCCTGCGCATTGTCGCCGGCGAGGAAGACGTCGGGCCGGCCCTTTTCCAGGACGTGGCGGAAGACGGTGTTGAACGCCTTCACCACGCTGGCGCTTGTGGGTGCCGTCTTGGCGACTTCCTGCGCGATCGAGGTCTGCTCGCGGTGGGCCAGCCCGTCGAACGTGGAGTTGAAGGGGTTGCTGATGTCGACGATGACCTTGCCCGCGAGAGCGTCACCGTACTGGGCGACGGCCGGTACGACGCCGTCGTGCAGCAGGGCGACGATGACGATGTCCCCGGCCGGGGCGGTGCCCCATTCTCCCGTCGTGGCGGCGCCGCCGAGAGTCTTGGCGAGGTCGGTGGCCTTGGACTGATCGCGGCCCATGATCTCGACGGTGTTGCCGCCCGCTACCGCTCGCGCGCCGATGGTGCGGGCCATGTTCCCGGTGCCGATGATGCTGATGTTGCTCATGAGGTGTCCTGTCCTGGTGCGTGTTGTTGGGTTCAGATGGCGGTGGTGCCGCCGTCGGCGACGAGTTCCATGCCGTTGACGTAGCTGGAGTCGTCGGAGGCGAGGAAGAGGGCGGCGGTGGCGATTTCGTCGGGGCGGCCCATCTGGCCGCGGGGGATGAGGGACTCGAACTGGCGCTTGGTGGCCTCGTCGAAGAGCTCTGCTTGCTTGGCGGTGGCGACCTGGCCGGGGGTCAGGACGTTGACGCGGATGCGGCGGTCCTTGAGCTCGTTGAGCCAGATTCGGGCCCATGCCTGCTGGACGGCCTTGCTGCCGGCGTAGACGCTCCAGCCGGGGAAGGCGCCGAGGGAGGCGTTGGAGCCGGTCATGAGGATGGAGCCGCCGTCGTTGAAGAGCGGGAGGGCCTTCTGGACGGTGAACAGGGTGCCGCGGGCGTTGAGCCCGAACCACGTGTCGAACTGGGCCTCGGTGATCTCGCCGAGCGGGGCGGGCTCGCCGCCGCCGGCGCTGGCCCACAGCACGTCGAGGCTTCCCTTCTCCCGCTTGACGGTGTCGTACAGGCGGTCCAGGTCGTCGAGGTTGGCGGCGTCGCCCTGGACGCCGGTGACGTTGCGACCGATCTGCTTCACGGCCTTGTCCAGGGCGTCCTGGCGGCGGCCGGTGATGAAGACGTGCGCTCCCTCGTCGACGAACAGCTTCGCGCCGACCAGCGCCATGCCGCTGGTGCCGCCGGTGATGACCGCGACCTTGCCGTCGAGCTTTCCCATAGTCATTCCCTTGGGTCGGTGGTGCCGTGTGTGCCTGGGACGACGGAGTTAAGTACACCGCCTGGTGTGCTTAACGTACGTGGCGGGTGGCCGGGGCGCAAGCTATGTACACCGGTCGTTACCTAGCTGCGGTACGGTGGACCCATGACGGAGTTGGAAAAGGGCCCCACGGGCAGCCGCCGCGGCCGGGGCGCCCGCGAGCGCATCATCAGCGCGTCCCAGCAGTTGTTCCGCGAGCAGGGCATCAACCGCACCGGCATGAACGAGCTCTGCGCGGCGGCCGAGGTGTCCAAGCGCACGGCCTACCAGCACTTCACCGGCAAGGACGAACTCGTCGCCGAGTACCTGCGCCGGTTCGACCCCTCCGTGCTGTCCGGCGTGTTCGACCGCACCGACCTCACACCCCGCGAACGGCTCCTCGCCGCCTTCGACATCTCCCCAGACACACCCCTGTGCCCGTACATCGCTGCCGCCGTGGAGCTCCACGACCCCCAGCACCCCGCGTCCCAGTACGCACGCGACTACAAGAAGGCCGTCGCCGCGCGGCTCGCCGACACCGCCCGCGAAGCCGGCGCCGCCGACCCTGAACAGCTCGGCGAGCAGCTCGCCCTGCTCATCGATGGCGCCGCTGCCCGCACCCGGGTCCTCGACGCCGATGCCTTCCCCACCGCCGCCGCGATCGCCGCCGTCCTCATCGACAACGCTCTCCCCGCCACTGCGGGCCACAACCGCCGACGGGAGGGAGTGTCGAGTTGACCCGGAACTCCGGGCCGGGCTGGACTCGTTGCCGGTCACGCTGCTGCACCCGCTGGTAGGCGACACCCTTCGCCCGGCACCTGAACCGGACCTGCTGGCTTTTACGGAACTGGCCGCCCGCTGAAGGCCCGCAGTAGAAGCCGCTGGGGAGACCGGCGACCCGCGAGGATCCGCCGCCGTGGTCGGCCGGATAGATGCTGGCCCAGCACGCTGCCGTAGTGGCTGAACAGCCTCAGCGCTCTGCCGAACAGCTCAATGGCGCCGGGGCTTGTCCGTTGCGGGCCTTGCCCTCACCCTGCACCACCGACACCCGATCGGTGGCCACGCTGAAAATACTCACTGATCCGTACGGGGGCTCCGTCTTGCCCGGCCCTGTCGACGTAGCCCTCCGCCCCTTGGGTATTCCGCAAGTTCTCATAGCCGCACTTGCCAGTACCGGGCGGACTCGTTTTTCACCGGTTCTATACATCGAGGCATCGCGTGGTACCGGCCGTGTGATCATTCCGTCGCTGTCCGTCCTTGCGGCCGAGCGGCACGCGGCTTCCACCGGGTGCAGGACACCTCGTACCTGCGGTAGCGGGACCAGTGCCCGGTGCCGGGAAGGCTGGTGCTGCGGCACCGGGCGTGCCGGACGGTTGCCTATCGCGCCGCGGGAGAGCGGTGCTTCTCGGCGGCCACCGGCTTCGGTAGGGTGCATCCCGGCCGGTTCAGGTCGATGTTGTTGCCGGCGCCGATGCACGGGACGAGGGTGTAGGTCTGCTGGGCGTATCCGATGCTGCGGCGGACGGTGACGTTGCCGTTCTGGTCGATCTCACAGGGGTTGTTGTCGGTGCAGCGCTGGCCGCTCTCATTGATGGTGTTGTTGACGGCGACGACCTTGCCGGTCGCGTCGTCGATGACGGGTGAGCCGGAGGTGCCGCCGATGACCTGGCAGGGCGAGGTGTAGCGGAGGGAATCCTTCCAGGTCCAGCGGCCCTCTTTGAGTTGGTACGCGAAGCCGTCGACGCTGCACTTGTACATCCGCTTCCAGTAGCCGGACGCGACCGTGATGGCCCGGCCCGCCTGCGGGTGTGCGGCGTCGAGATCCAGCGCCTTGATGCCGTAGCGGGTCTCTATGTCCTTGTAGGTGCTGGTGAGCCGGTACAGGGAGGCGTCGGTGTCGGTCATCGTGCCGTACGCGATCTTGCTGGCGCGTACGGTGCCCGCGTTGCCGCCGCTCGCGTTCAGGAGCGTGAAGCTGCGGGTCGAGGGGCGGTCGACGATGACTTGCCCGGGGCCCGGGAAGCCGGTCTCCAGGCAGTGGCCGTTGGACAGCACGAGCGCGGGATCGGTGGGTTGCGACGAGGGCGCCCGGACGACGGAACCGGAACAGTTGCTGAGTGCCACGGTACCGGCGAAGGTCACGGCTTTGGCCTTGACCTTCGCCTCGGCCGGAATCGCCGTCCGCTGACCTGCTCCCGGCGCTTCGTCGCTGACGGCGGTCGCTGGCAGCGCCGTCGCGCCGAGGAGCAGCGCGGTGAGGCCGGCGGCGACGAGAGGTTTGTTCATGGGGGACCCCTCTGATGACTGTGTGTGCGAAGGTCTTTCGGTGTTGTCATGCGCATTGTTGGGGTGGGGGTGCGGCCGGGACAAGACCGCCTACGGTCAAGTACGGCGGGTACACGCCTGTACGACCGCCTGTACGGCCGGGACCCGTACGACCGGAAGCTGAAGGGCACGCTGCTGCGGTGCGTCCCGCGGGCCGGTGCCGATCACGTCACGGAACGGGTACGGCACCGGCGCGCCGCAGGTGACCGGTACTCCGATGGCGGGGACACGGACGAACGAATTCCGGCTTGCCCGGGTGAGTAGCCCGCACACGTGGTACCCGCACCATGCGAACCACCGGATCTGCTGGTCCACGCGTGCCACACGCAAGCCTGCAGCGGTGAACCAGTCACCGTCCCCCCCCCGAGGACGCGGTCGACGAGGCACTGCGCCTCGCGGGCCCAGGCACCGCGGCCGCTGCCGGTGCCGGTACCGGTGCCCGCCAACGGGAAACCGGTCGGGCTCGTCGCCCTGGGCGATCTGGCCGTCGAACGTGAGCCCGACTCCGCTCTCGGCCCGGATCAGCGCCCCCTGATTCCAACGACAGAGACGGCTCACGCCCTCGGGCGCTCGCCCGTGTCCCTGAGGAAGTCGAAGGCGAGCCCGCTCGATCCTCACCAACACCAGGGAGCACGAACGTATGCGGCCACTCAACGGTTACCGGCCCTGGACTGCGGCGCCGCCCCGGCACCGTGCACCGCCCGTCGGGGTATCCTCGCCGAGCGGCTGGCCGGTGCGGTGGCCCTGTGGCCCACCGAGGAGGGCCGGAAGCGCGCTGTCCGGGCGTACCACTCCTGCCGCGAGGAGAAGGCCCACCACCTGGAGTGGGAGGACGCCTGGCAGGCCCCGCGCAGTGAGTCGGTCCGCCGCATGGTCGCTGAGGCGTTCGCCCTCGCCCGCAACAGCCGTTCGAGGACGGCGGCGCCGTCGTGGCCACTGATTCGGTGACCGGGGTCGCCCCGGGCGTGTCACACCCGCGCGGGTCCGCCGCGGATTTCCCCGCCTGCACGGGACAACTCTTCACCCGGCTGGCCGGCGCACCGAAAGCCACGGCCGCTGGCCCCGGCCGACCAACTGGCTCAAAGAACAGGCACCGCGCACCCATGCAGCCTGTCGGGAAGCAGGGCAAACCGCAGACTGCGAAGGTCAGCGCAAACACCCTCGCTGCATAAACGTCAAGCTTAGGGCTAGCCGGACAGGCCCTGGGCGCTGTGGGTGCGCTCCGCGATCCAGCCCGCCATCGCCCGCACGCCTACACCGATGGCGCGCTCATCAGGAGAGAAGTCGGGGTAGTGCGGATAGCTCGTTGCGATGGATGTGCCAGGTGCACGGACACCGAGAAAGGTGTACGTACCGGGGATCCGGTTCAAGAAGAGGGCGAAGTCCTCGCCGCTGAAGGGCGGGAAGGCGGCGCAGAGTTCGGTGACCGTGTCCTGGCCGACGGTGCGGCGCAGGTGGTGGGTGAGCAGGCGGGCGTCGCGTTCTGAACAAACCATGGCTGGGAACGGCTCAGCGGGGAAGCTCACCGTGGCCCCTGCATATGGCATGGCCACTCGGCGAATGCTTTCGCGCACCTGCGCGTATCGCTCCTGCGGCCAGCAGCGATAGGACACACTCACCTTGGCTTCCTGCGCTGCCGCCCGGACGGCTACGAACCGGGCCAGCGGCCCGTTGGGTGTCTGGGCGTCAGCGACGATCCGCTCCAGATCGGCTGGTGTCTGTGGTAGATCCACGGTTGCGAGCGCGCCGATGTCGACGGCCAGGCGCCGCGCGACATCG
Source organism: Streptomyces aureocirculatus (assembly GCF_000720475.1). Taxonomy (GTDB): domain Bacteria; phylum Actinomycetota; class Actinomycetes; order Streptomycetales; family Streptomycetaceae; genus Streptomyces; species Streptomyces aureocirculatus. Next base: position 2,232 of record NZ_JOAP01000091.1, on the reverse strand, counting down.
AGTGCGTCCGGCCCGGAGAGGGTCACCTCCGCCTTGTCCTGGCCCGGCATCCCATAGCCCGGAGTCACGGCGAACTGGCCGACTGGGAACGGCCCGCAGTGCAGCGCATGGATTTCCTCGACGTACTCGTACTCCAGCACACCTGAGTCGATCAGTGCGCGGGCGCCGGACAGCGTCTCTTCGGCAGGCTGGAAAAGGAAGACCACCGTTCCGCTCAATTGCTGCCGCAGCCGCGCCAGGACCCGCGCGACGCCGACACTCACCGTGGTGTGGATGTCGTGTCCGCAGAGATGGGCCGGCGCGGGACCTCCTCCGACGATGTCTTTGGGCGGAACCGCGTCCATGTCCGCCCGGTAGGCAACGGTCCGGCCTGGACGCGAGCCTTGCAGGACCCCGACGACCCCGTGGCCGCCCACTCCGGTGGTGACAGCCAGCCCCGCCGCCCGCAGCTCCCGGGCCACCACCATGGCCGTGCGCTGTTCCTGCCCCGGGGCCTCTGGGTGCCGATGGATGTCCCGCCGCAGATGAATCAGCACGCGGTCCAGACGCGCCGCCTCGGCGGCCACCGCCGCCTGCTTCACCGGACCTCTCCACCCACCTGCGACGGCCTTCCCCATGCCTCCCCACAACATTCCCGCGCCAGCCGCTGCTGTGCTGGCCAGTAACGTGCGGCGCGCGAGCGCGTGCGCTATTGGACGATTCACTGTTACCCCTTTGACTCAAGTCGTCTTCTGGGACACACGATCGCCGGGCACCGATGTCATTGCCCATCCGGTGTGCCGCCCCTTGGCGGTGGGGATAGCCACACCAAGACACCCCCGCTGACGCCATATACGTCTTCGTGGGTTCAGGCGGCTGGAGCGGTTCTGCGGAGGCGCTGCAGTACGAGGGTCCAACCGTCGATGCCCGCGTCCCAGGGGCCTGTGAGGGCGGTAGCGGCGCGAAGGGGTCGGCCCAGACGCCGGCCGTCTGCTGTGCCCAGAGCAAGTGCAGGGTGTGCTCGTCGACGGTCTCGCAGTCGCTCCGGCCCACCCAACCCCGCTGCCACCAGAGATTGGCGGCGGCGCCGTGTCCCGTGCCGGGCAACCCTCCGGTACAACTGGCGCATGTCCCACACCGACCCTGCAGCTTCTCGGGACGCCCCGAGCACCTCCGACCGCGACCTGCAGGAGTGGTTCCTCGGCCGGTGGGCGGGAATCGCCGACGCGCTCGCCGCGCACTTGAAGGACTCAGCCTGTCGGCGCCTCATCAGCGACATGCTGGGCCTGACGGTCTTCGCTTCAAGGGCGTTCCTGCGCGCCGCCACCCGGGCCGCAGACGAAGACGTGCTGGGCGCCAAACTCCCCTCAGATCTTCGCTGCGCTCCTGCCGAGCTCAAGACGGACTTCGCGCAGGCCGACCAGTTCACCTCCCTTCTCCTGCGCCCAGAGTCGCTCGGGCCCTCGTTCCTCCTCGGCCAGGAATACACCCGCAGCCTGGACAGCCTCGCCGTGCACTGACCCGCGCACGCAGGGCGACAGCGGACTCTCCGGCCTCTGCCCCCGTGAGCAGGCCGCTGCGGTCGTGGGGCGGGGGCGGTTCGGCGGTGGCCAGCGATGTTCGGTGGTGTTTGGCGGAGACTGCCGAATGATCCCGAACATCCCCAGAGGGCTCGGTAGGTTGGCCGCATGTCTTCTGCACTTGTTGTTGGTTACGAACCGCAAGCGATACCTGGCGTCGACGGAGAGGCTCTTCGTGCGGCGCTCGATGCGGAGCTGGCCCGGTTCGGTGAGCACGGTATCGACGTGGCCATGACGCTGATCGCGGTCGACGCGTCGGCCGCGTCCACCCTCGTCGCATCGTTGACCAAGCAGCCGTGGGACGTCGTGGTCGTCGGCGGCGGGATCCGCAAGACCGAGCCGCTGCTTCCGCTCTTCGAAAAGATCGTGAACCTGATCCGCCGCCATGCGCCCCAGGCCGCCATTGCGTTCAACACCAGTGGCGGGGACAGCGTCGAGGCGGCACAGCGGTGGCTCTGAATCCCGGCCGCCCGATCACGTCTTGAGCCACAGTCGGATCGCGGCAACGGTAACGGTGCCGTGGAAGACGTAGGCGCGCTTGTCGAACCTCGTGGCCACGGCCCGGAAGTTTTTGAGGGCATTGATCGTCCGCTCCACTTCGTTCCTGCGCTTGTAGATCGTCTTGTCGAAGCCGGTGGGCCGCCCGCCTTGGCTGCCGCGGCGCTTGCGGTTG
>NZ_JOAP01000090.1 GCF_000720475.1 Streptomyces aureocirculatus | reverse complement strand
AGTATCAGGGTGAAGCAGACGGTGGCGCAGGCCAGCCCTGTGTAGAGCAGAGGCGTGGTCCAGAACGACACGTCGTTGGTGGTGTGTCCGCTGCTCCAATGGCAGGTAACGGATGGAGGGAAGTGGTGGATGGTCGCTGACGTCAGGCTGTAGTCCCGCCCGGCGTCCACGTAGTCGCCACTTGCGGTCTTCGCTGCGCAGAGGCCGAGGGGGTGTGTGTAGGCGAGACCGTAGAAGGTGCCGGCACCGTAAGCGGCGAGGGCTGCTGCGCTTCCGACCACGGCCAGGCGGGCCGTCCGTGTGGGCTTCTTCCTGGTCACCCACAGCGCGTATGGGAACACTGCGATGACGAAGAGTAGGAGCGTGATCGCGGGCGGGCCGAAGAATGCGAAGAGTTCCATGTGTGTGACGCTACTGCGTTCCTAGGAAGCGTCGCTGGTTAGCCTGGTACTGAACTCGCCGACGAGTTGCACCGACGGCACCGCGACATCCGTGTTCGACAGGAACATGGACCGTGTTTCACTTTCTGCCATGTCAACAACCTTTGGCGCACCTCGGCCTGACCCGGCTGACTACATGCTGCAAGCCGCAGCCAGCGCCGCTGGCTGCGGCTACAAGCAGGAGTTGATGGAGCTGATGGACGTCCAGCCAGGCCAGACCGCGCTCGACGTGGGCTGCGGCCCGGGCACAGACCTGCCGACGCTGGCAGGGCGCGTCGGCGTGAGCGGCACAGTAATTGGCGTCGACCGTGACCCGGCCATGCTGGCCGAGGCCCGCCGACGCACCAGCGACCTGCCCGCAGTCCAGATCCGCGAAGCAGACGCCCACGCCCTCCCCGTCGAGCCCGGCACGGTGGACCGGGCCAGGATCGACCGGGTTCTCATGCATGTCACCGAGCCGACCAGCGTGCTGGCATAACTCCACCTGGCCACGCGGCCAGGAGCACGCATCGGACTGGCGGAGCCGGACTCGGACACCCTGGTTGTCGACTCGGAAGATCTCGACACAAGCCGCGCGTTCACGCGATACACCACCTCGGAAGTGGTCCGTTACGCCACCATCGGCCGCCGCCTGGCCCGTCACGCGGAGCAGACAGGCTTCGTCATCGAGACCGTAAGGGCCACGACGCCGGTCTTCCTCCACTTCGAGGACGCGGATCGCACGCTGGGACTCGGCCGCAACATGAACAAGCCATCCAGGACGGTCACATCGACGAAGCACGCGGCCGTCGGTGGTTCACCTCGCTCTCTGAGGGACCCTTCTTCGCTTCCTTCACGCTCATCACAGCGATCTGCTCCCGCTGACGAAGGGCCGGGACTCACGCGATTCAGCATGCGCGAGTCCCGGCTGCCGATCTGGGAGCACGGTCTGACCGTCGCCGAGAAGCACGGCCGCGAGGTCCTGCTCCGGCCGGGCAGCCGGCATACCCTGCTCGCCGGATGATGCGTAGCGGCTCACCCGCCGCACGCTGCCAGCGGCCGGCGCGCGGGCGGCCTTGGCCCCGATGTACTCGTCGGCGCCGCGATGGTGCCGCGCGGCGTCGGCGGCGCGGACGTGAGCTGACGGTCGGCCGCCGCCGTCCTGCGCATTGACCGGCCCCGGCCTGCCCCCTTACCGGCTGGCCAGCAAGGTGGCCATCGAGCCCTCCATACCGCGCTATCGAGCGGTGAGGTTTTCAACGGCGGTCAGGCTGAGGCGGATGCTGGGCCCCGGCAGCACGAGCAGTCTACGGCGGACGCGGGACGGAGCGGGGGCACCAGGTGCGGGTCCCTGGTGCCGTAGACCGGACGCCAGCCTGCTGGCTGCCCGCCGGGCGCACGTGCCTGTAAGAAAACTTCAATCGCAGTCCCCATCTCGTCACCGAACGGGTGCGGTGGACAGTTGGAGGGAACTGTCGGAGAAGCGGCTCACCAGCTCAACGACAGCCTTGTGCCGGTCGTACGTGACGAAGCGGAAACCCGCGAACTGGCCGAGTTCGCCCGGCTTCGAGGCGGGCCCATCCTCTGTAGCCGCCCAGGCGGGCATCGGCGGCGCACCAGGTCTCACTGTGCCCTTCGCAAAAGTGCCGCCCCACGGGCGTCCAGTCGCCTGGATGTCTGGCATCACGACAGGTCAGGGCCCGCGCGGCCTCGAGGGGGTGTGCGGCTGGTCGGCCCGAGCCCAGGTACCGCGGTGCGGCTTGAGCACGACCACGTAGGCCAGGCCGGCCTCGAGCAGTGCGAAATACCAGTCGTCGCTGACGGAGCAGGCGCAGTCGGCGGCCACCGCCCGGCAGGAAAAGCCACTTCCTTCCCGCGGACCGCGAGCGCGGCGGCCACCGGCTCGGACCCTGCCAGGCACGTGACCGTCTTGTTCCGCTCCCGCGGCGCCAGCAGCCCGGCCAGATACTCACGAAACCCCCGCCGCTGAGCCAGGCTGAAGAAGAGGTCGTCGAACCGGGTCGCGTACTCCTCCAACGGCCCCGGCGCAGGCGGGCACGGGCGGCGAGCAGCCATCTTGGGCTCCCAGCAAAGCAATTGACACCCGCTACCGGCCTACGGCCAATCAACGAACTACCGGTAAACGACCCGAGTACAACAGGTCCATGGATGTCGATGACCATCGCGGAGTCGATGGCGTTCTTTCCGGTGGCGTAGGCGAACTGCTGCATCGGCTGGATTGACTGGGTCAGCAATTACTCCTTCCAGCCCTTCAGCCGTGTCCCTGTCCAGTCGCCGTAGGCGTGTTTGACGTGGGCGGTCCCGAACTTGGCAACTTCCGCCAGCAACTCTTGTGCTGCCGCGGGCTTGGCGTTGTCGGCGTCAATCAGTATCGCCAGCTTCGCAGTGGTCTCCACACTCCCGACCGTAGCGCAAGCCACTTCACAGCCACGGGGAAGTCGCCGAAGCAAGTCCGGTCGATCTGCGGTGCTCGGGTATGGCGTGCGCGTCGTAGCGGATTAAATCGCCAATCACTAAGAATAAACGGAAGGCCGTCGCGGCGGGGTCTCGTCTGCACCCCAGCCTCTATGCACGCCTGCAAAGCTGGCCAGTTAGCGATACATCGAGCCATCTTCGTCGCGCGTTGCCCCGCGCCCCCACATCGTCCGGTAAATCTTGCGTAGCCGCCCAGGCATGCCGGGCATAGTCGATCAATCAGGAGAGCAACGGATGAGAAGACCATGGTTGAGCACACCATGCCGCGCAGTGCTGGCAGCAGCGTTAGCCGTGACAGTTCTGCCCGCCGCTGCACCCGCCCTCGCCGATACCGAGCCTGACGGGGTCCTGCAGACTTACATGCTGCCTCTCGGCGCCCCGCGCCCCACCCTCGACCAGCTCCAGACCGAGGAAGGTCTGAAGAGGCTGCAACAGGCTGCCCTGAACGTGGAATCGGCGCCCCTCACCGCGGCGGAAACGGTTGGCCCCGCTGCCACTTACGGGACGATCAGCCGGACGCCCTCTGGAACTTCCTCGCCAGCGGCGTCCGTAATGCCCTCAACGGCACCGAGTGGGACCAGGACGGCGAGGAGCGCCGTCTACCCGGAACCGTCACGGAAAATGACGCTTGATGAGTGCCGTAAAGGTATCGGGAACGGCACCGTTTACGTCAAGTCCCGGTTCGCGGTGTGCACCGGTAACTCCTTCATCCAGACATGGAAAATCAGAGGCCGCGTGAAGGGGCAGAGCGCGTTCAACATACGCGTGGTGGGCACGATAGCGAAGAACAGCCGGAAGATCGACTACAAGTACCACTTCAGCGAAATGGGATACGGTGGGCGAATACCCGCCAAAGCGCTCAAGATCACAGTGAAGCCGAAGGTGACTCAGAGCTGGCCGTCCGGCGCCCGCTACACGTACAGCGGCACCATGCCGGGCACCAAGACCTTCGAGGAGGCCAGGCGCAAGAAGGCATTCACGCACACTGTCACCGCTAAGGCCGGCCAGGGAAGCGGTCGTCTCGACTCGATTTTTGCGGTCTATCAGCCCACTGTCACTCTGAAGCCGCCCACGCCGTGGACACTCGCGCCTCCCCTCAGCATGAAGATGACCATGTCCGCACCGCGCTGGGAAGCCGCCAGCTACCTGGCCAACTCCACCGGTAATCCTGAACGGCGCGGAGCCGCAACCTTCAGCTACACCGTCCCACTCACCTACAGCGCCAAGGACGGGGCAGCCGAACAGCAGGTCGCAAAGCACATCCGACAGGCGTTCCTCAACCCGCAAGACACCAAACCGTATATGTCGAGAAAGAAAGTACCTGGGCAGAAGCCCAGCGCACCATTGCACCGGACGCGTGATACAGGTCGAAACGAAGCAAACGGACGCGCAGCCATCGCCCAATGCAAGCGTCATTGGGGCCCCAACTACACAGAGGGTGGCAAGAAAGAGTGCGACGAGTACCCCTTCCGGTCGACCCTGGAAGGAGCTGCCGAGCCCGATTACGACGGGGATGCAATCAAGTTCAACTTCTCTTCGAAGCCCGTCCTGAAGGAGCACAATCGTGACGCCGGACTTCTACTGAAGGGCTTCTACGCGAAAAACAGGATGCTCGCAGACACAGAAGACGACGGATTTATCGTAAAGATCACGTCGTAGTGATGCAGGGATGGTCGGCATACGTCGCCCATCCCTGCATTCTGTCTAGTTGGGGAAGAACTGCACCAAAAAGCGTTCCACGCCGACGACAGCCTCCGCCGAGTCTCGCAACGCAGCTGCTTCCGCACGGCCCGCGCAGTGCACCCGCACCCGCCACGCCCCCTGCTGGCCGAGTGCAATCAGATCGTCCGTGCGCCCCATGGTCGGTGTCCACACCGCGACATCGCCGCTCACGGACTCAAATGGCGCTTCGTCCCGCACATCCCACGCAGAAGGATCTTCAACAGGCGGGGGCCCGTCCCAGACCTGCGCCGACACCACGACGGTATGGATATGCCCAGCACTGGACACATCCACCCGGCCCGGAAACGCGTTCAGGAACACGTCAGCGTCAATGCCATCTGGAAACTCCAGATCCAGTTCTGCGTCGCGCGACTCCTGAAACGTGAAGACGAAGTCGTCCACGAACACCTCAAGGTGCTGCTCCTGCACTAGTGCGGCCACTGCCTCTCCCTACCAGGCGTCGTCAGGCAACAGCCTCGATCGTATAGCCGAGCCTAACGCGAGCCGATTGCTTCACGGCGGCCGTCACACCCGTCCCCGGCTGCCCCCGGACGTCGGCCCCGGGGCATGGCCGCCCGGTCCCTTGGACGCTCTGACTGCTGATTGAGAGATGCGCCCCATCGCTGATTAAGGCTTCGACGGCGGGGTGTTCCTCGGACCACAAAGGTGCAGGTCACACGACTTGAGGACGTACGTTGAGCACAAAACATCAGCGAATCTGGGTCGGCATCGATGCCGGCAAGGGTCACCACTGGGCGGCGGTGATCGACGGCGAGGGCGACCGGCTCCTGTCGCGGAAGGTCCTGAACGACGAGGAAGCGATCCTGGCCCTGATCGCCGCAGCATTAGCGATCGCGGACGAGGTCCGCTGGGCAGTGGACATCTCCAGCCGCACGTCCAGCCCGTCGCTGGTCCTCCTGCTCGCGCATGGACAGCCGGTAGTCTACATCCCCGGCAAGACGGTGAACCGCATGTCAGGCGCCTACCGCGGTGAGGGCAAGACTGACCGAAGGACGCCCGGATCATCGCCGACCTCGCACGGATGCGGCAGGACTTCCGGCCAGTCGAGCCCTCGGTGGAGATGACGTGCGAGCTTCAGCTCCTCATCGGCTACCGCCGAGATCTCATCGCCGACCAGGTACGCATGATCAACCGGCTGCGAGACGTCCTCGTCGGCATCTGCCCCGCCCTGGAGGCCGCGTTCGACTACTCCAAGCGGCCCGCCCTGATCCTGCTGACCGGCTACCAGACGCCAGCATCGCTGCGGCGTATCGGCGTCAAAAGACTGACGGCATGGCTGGCCCGCCGCCAAGTGCGCAATGTGGAGGACTTCGCCAAGATCGCCGTGCAAGCCGCCGCTTCGCAGCACACGGTCCTGCCCGGAGAGCCCCGCGCGGCCAAGCTGGCCCGGGAGCTTGCCCATCAGATCCTGGAGCTGGACGAGCGGATCAAGACGAACGACAAGGACATCACCGCCCTGTTCCGCACCGACGAACGCGCCGAAATCATCGAGTCCATGCCCGGTATGGGCCCGATCCTCGGCGCCGAACTGCTGGCCATCGTCGGCGACATGTCCCGTCACAGAGATGCTGGCCACCTGGCGGCCCATGCGGGCCTTGCACCAGTGCCGCGCGACTCGGGCCGCAAGAGCGGCAACATGCACCGTCCGAAGCACTACAACCGGCGATTGCGCTGGGTCTTCTACATGTCCGCTCAGACGGCCATGCGGATGCCAGGTCCCTCGCAGGAGTCCTACAGGAAGAAGCGCGCCGAGGGCCTCGTCCACACCCAGGCGGTCCTGTCCCTGGCCCGCCGCAGAGTCGACGTCCTGTGGGCCATGCTGCGGGACAAACGCCCCTTCACCACCGCCCCACCCGTGGTTGCGTGCGTTTACCGGCAGTTCGTTGAATCCGGTGGTCGTGTGGGTTGACGGCGGTGCAGGTTGGCCGTAGGCCGGTAGCAGGTGTCAATTGCTTTGCTGGGAACCCAAGATGACTGCTCGCCGCGGGTCAGACCCGCGGGCGTGTAGGCGATCTTGGAGGGTTTATCGGCGGCTCCTGCCGCAGCGCTTCTTGACCAGGATCAGGGCCACATCTGCGGCCGCCAGCAGCAAGGGTCCGCGCCGCTGGCGCGCGGCCTGCGTGACCTGACTGGCCCTGTTGCTGAGGACCTGGGATGTCTTTTCCCGGAGCTTGCTGGCCACCGTCGCTGCGGCGCGGGTGATCGGTTCCTTTGCCTGACTGGCCTTCTCGGCTACCGGGTCGGGAAGCTTGTCCTGTGCCACCCGCAGGGCCTCGGCCGCTTCGTCCTTGATCTCGGCCACGTCGGCCTTAATGCTGTCGATCGCTCTCACGGTTGTGGGCGGAGCGGCGTGGGCGACCTGTTTCTTGCCGGTCAGGGCCAGGACCGCGGCGATCACCACGCGCACGCCGCACACGATCGGCACCGACGCCCACACCGGCAGTACCAGGACCAGCGCGGCGATTGCCATGACCACGAGGGCCTGCAACGCAAGGAACGCCGCCGCCTTTTCTGGTCTCTACCCTAACAAGGGGCTGCATTTGATTGTGCTCAACTCCGCTTGCTCTCACCACCGGGACGTCCTGTGTGGGGCTCCGGCGTTGCGCTTGACCGAGCCGGTGCCGTTCAGGCGGGCACGGTGGCTTTCGTAGTGCTCGCTGGTGGCGACGACCTGTCCGTTCGTCACGATCAGCACGAAATGGTACCCCTTGCCAGGCTGACGCAGGACCCAATAGCGCGTTGCTATCGCCTGTACCTCCGAGTTTGTCCTGGTCCTGTCACCGCAGCACCGCAGCGTGTATCCCCAGCAGAACGAGCCATCCCACCCGCCTCTCACGATCGGCATCTCACAGCAGGCGGCGCAGCAGCAACCTGGGTAGTCGGCGGGTCAGCCGGGCGCTGGTCAGCCCTATGACGGCGCCAGCGGCCACGTCGCTGGGATAGTGAGCCCCCGAGTGCACCCGCTCGACCGCTACCGCTACCGCTGGAACAGCGCAGGCGACGCCCCATGCTGGGCAGACCGCGACGACGGCAGCGGTGAAACCGACGGCGGCGGCGGTGTGCCCCGAGGGAAAGGAAGAACTGTCCGGCCGGTCGTGAACTCCCTCATGAGGGATCAGCTCCTTGGGCGGCCTGCGCCGCTCGTAAAGCTCCTTGCACACCGCGTTGGACGCCAGCTCCGCCATGCCCATACTGGCCAGTCCCGCGACCGCGGCCTTTCTCTCCGGGTAACCGCCCGCGGCGGCCATGGCCGCCGCCGCGGCCCACCACAGCTTGGTGCGTTCGGCCGCCGACTCCACCGCAGGCAGCACCTGTCGCGCCAGGGGCGCTGTCCACAGCGCCATGCGACGGGTCAGGCGACGATCGCCTTCTTTGAGATCAGCCAGGTCGATCATGTACGGCAGGTTCCCCTCGCCGTCTCGCTCATGCACCAGAGGGCCTGCCTTCACTTACTGAACCGGTCGGACAGGCACGGCTGTGTTCTCAGGCTCGGTCGAGGCGCCGACGGTCCTCCTCGGTCCATTTGGCGGTGTCGCGCGGCTCGACGTACGGTTCCTCGGCCTCGGGGTGGCCTCCGTCGATGGCGCGCTGGCGTACCATCTCCGCGTCGAATTCCAGGCCGAGAAGAACCGCGAGGTTGGTGATCCACAGCCACACCAGGAAGATGATGACGCCTGCCAGGGTGCCGTACGTCTTGTTGTACGACGCGAAGTTGGCCACGTACAAGGCGAAACCGGCGGAGGCGACCATCCACAGCAGCAGCGCCAGCAAGCTGCCCGGTGTCACCCACCTGAACCCACGGCCCCTGGCGTTGGGCGCTGCCCAGTAAAGGATCGCGATCATCATCGTGACCAGCAAGACCAGAACCGGCCACTTGGCGATCGACCATACCGTCATGGCAGTGTCCCCGACGCCGAGCGCGCTGCCGGTCCGCTGGGCGAGGGGCCCGGTGAACACCACGATCAGCGCGCTGCCGACCGCCAGCACCATCAGGACCACCGTCAGCACCAGCCGCAGCGGCAGAATCTTCCACGCGGGGCGGCCTTCGGGCATGTCATAGACGGCGTTGGACGTCCGGATGAACGCCGCAATGTAACCGGATGCCGACCACACCGCCAGCACCAGACCCACGATCGCCATGAGCGAACCGGTGCCCCCCTTGCCCTGCAGTTGCTGCACGGCGTTGGAAATGATGTCCCGGGCCGGGCCGGGGGCGAGGTTTTGGAGGTTGTCCATCACCTGTTGGGTGGCGGACTTACCCGCGATCCCCAGCAGGGACACCAGTATGAGCAGAGCAGGAAACAGCGAGAGGACCCCGTAGTAGGTGAGTGCCGCAGCCCGGTCGGCGAGCTCATCGTCCTTGAACTCTTTCACCGTGCGCTTCAGCACTGTCCACCACGACTGCTTCGGCATGGAAGTCGGTTCGTCGGGAGCATTGCGCTCCACCGCCGGACCCGGCCCAACGCTGTCCACTCCCTGGCGATCGTCGGGTTCTGCGTTCGTGCGCTCCCCGACGTGATCGGTGCCGTTGCGACAGCCGGGTTCGTTTCGGTGCTCGTCTGACTCCGGTGTGCCTGCCATGCCAGGCGGGTAACCGCGCACGGCGGGACGAAAACAAGTCTTCCCAGGCGCGTGGCGCTTACGGATGTTTCGTTCTGTAGACGCCCGTGAGTCATAGGCGGAGCCGGCTCCTGGAGGGCAGGAAAGTTACGATGATCGCATGAGAGCTGAACCCGATCGTGCTGGCTCAGCCGGTCCACGAGATCGGCGAAGCCGAGCACGTCTTCCTCGAAGGCATCACCGGACGGCCGGGGGCAGTGTTGAGACCGGTCGGGACGTAGGCGTCGAGGGCGATGGGGCCGGCGGCGAGCGGGCTTCCCTGGGGTTTGCTGTGCGAACTGGGACGGTACCTGCTGGACGGGCCTCGCTGGCATGCCAACTCCAAAGGCCAAGCGCACCGTTGCGCGGCTACGAAGACGGTAATGGGGGGATGTGTTCCAGAACGGCAACTGCTTCCGTGGCGCCGAGCAGATCTACCCCGGCCAGGTGGCGGAACTCGTTGCCGCAGATGGTGCCCACTGCGTCGGCCAAGCTGATCAGTTGCGGTGCGACTGTCCCGGCGGGGAATCCTTCGCGAATGTGTACGCGGCAATGCGGCACGGAGAGTTGGCCCCGCCACTGCAAAAAAGTGTCCCCATGTATGACGGCGGCTGACCGGGGCAGGTGCCCTGCATGGCCGACCTCGGAGAACTTCTACAAGTAGCTATGCGCCGCCGTCACCTGTCGGCGGAGACTCTCGCGAGCCGCACCGGTATTCGAACCCCACGCATCAAGGTGTTTGCGCAAGATGGCGCCCGGGGCCCCGTTCCTCCCACTGAGCAAGAGCTGGCCGAGATCGCCACAGCCCTGGGACTGCCGCTGACCGAAGTCCTGGACGCCGCCCGCACTCCTGCCGGGATGATGGTTTGACGCCTGGCCCAACCGCAACGGTGATCCCGTTGCCCTTGCCCGCCGTCCTCTTGGGACTGACGGTGGCGATGAGTTTCCACGAGGAGTGACTGCTCAATTCCCGTCACGCCCGCCCGCCACCGGCGTCCCAAATGAGACGGAACGAGACTACTCGGATGCCGCCGCGCGTCTGCGCCACGTTGCCGTACTCCGGTGGGCGCCGACGCGCGTCAGCAGGGCATCGGGTGCCCTGGGCGGCAGCGAGCATAAGTGTGCCTTTGGCGCCTTGGGCAGACGGACGTTCAGGTCAGAAGCGGACGCTGCGTCCCGCGCGAGTCGCTGGCCCCTCACCCCTGTACGCCCAGTGACACTCTGGTCTCGCCTTGCCGAGTTCCTGAGACCGGAGGCGCCTCCGCGCAGTGAGCGATCCGCTGCGGGCGGGCGCCAGTCGGATGCCCTCCACGCTGTCTCCGCGCACGCCCCGGCGTACTGAAGGTGCCCATGCGCCCCGGTCTGGGCCGTTGATTACAACACGGGTGGCCGGCAGCACTATGAAGACGGCCAAGCCCCTCAACTGGCTTTGCCCTGCTTTGGCATCGCCACCAGGGAGGGAGTGTGATCCGCCATGTACGCGTCCCGCATCGCCCGGTGGCCTGCTGCACGCGTCGAGTAAGCCCTGTCCCTTCACCTGTCGTCCGCAAGCCGCGCCCGCCGACTGGCCACTGCCTTCCTCCAGAGTTCCAGGCACCAGTGCTCGGCTGAGGGTATGGGCAAGCCAACCTGGTGGTGTCGGAGCTGGTGGCCAATGCTGCTCGGCACGGGACCGGTCAGGGTCGCGTTTTCCTCCATTTGTCCGGCAGCCGGCTCACCGTGCAGGTCCACGACGACGGCTTCATCCAACCCCAGGCTCGGACACCAGCCCCTGACGCCGAATCCGGGCGCGGGCTCCTTCTGGTGAACCACTTGGCAGAAGAGCTCGTGGTCATCCCGGACCCACGCGGCGGCAAAACCGTGCAAGCCACTCTTGCCGTCGCTCCGCTCCTTGCTCCGGGTCCCGTCACTCATGGGGATAACGATCTCCGGCATTCCTTACCGTGTATGCGTGGGTCTCTGGGCAGAGAAGGGCAGTCTGAGCACGATGAATCGCCAACAGGATGGGCGGTCGACGTTTTTGACAAACCACGCCAGAGTCCTGCTGGCCATCGCCCGGGACCCCAGCGCACGACTGCGGACCATCGCCGTCTGCTGCCAGATCACCGAACGAACCGCCCAGGCCATCGTCGCCGACCTCGAACAGGCCGGCTATCTGCAGCGGCACCGGGCCGGACGGCGCAACCGGTACACCCTTTACCTCGACCAGCCGTTGCGGCACCCTGCGGAATCGGGCCTCCGCGTCCGTGCCCTGGTAGAACTCGCTGCCACCGCCCCTGCCGAGCTGCCTGGTCCTGACCCCGGTCACACCCGCTCCGCCCCAGTGCTCAGCCGCCCAGTGCGGCTTCGGCGTCAGTGACCGTGTCGTAGATGGGCAGGACCTGGTCCGTTCCGGTCATCTGCAGGATGCGTCGCAATGGGGTGGGCACACACGCCAGCGCCAGCACGGCCCCACCCTCATCCGTCCGCTTCCGCGCTGTCATCAGGACATTCAGGCCATCTCGACCAAAGGATCAGCCACATTGTCTCCCCGTGATCTGTCAGGAGACGTCACCACGCACTCCTGGCCAGCACCTACCGGGCCCCTGCCCGGCATCAGGTGTTCCACTCGGCCTGTCCCTCTGGCGAATGGTCTATGCACGGCGTCACCTGCCGAAGTGCCCTGATGGCTCGCGGGTAGTCGTACCCGGGGGCCGACCGCGGCAGGAGCTGTGAGCTCGGCCTTGGGGACCAGCGGGCCACGGCACCTCCGGCATCCGGCTCATCAGCCCAGCAGGTGACCCTGTGGTGAGCAGGCCCCGACGGGCGCCCAAGGCGAATCAGGAAGGGCAGAGCGAGCCCCGCCGGACGTAATCCAGTGGGGCCCGTCGTGTCCCCGTCGATGCAGGGCCTCCTCGGGCTAAGACGCCATCTCATTTGGATAGTCTGCGGTAGCAGATGAGGGTGCAGGCGATGCTGGTGAAGGCGAGGAAGTGCTCGGCCTTGCGTTCGTAGCGGC
>NZ_JOAP01000089.1 GCF_000720475.1 Streptomyces aureocirculatus | reverse complement strand
GATGGCTCTGGGGCAAACACATCGGCGTCCATATCGCACGCAAGGGCATCGAATCCAGCGAACGATTGGGACGTCGCAGGTGGGTCATCGAGCGAACCTTGTCCTGGCTGACTGGCTATCGCCGCCTCAGCCCCCGCTACGAACGCCAACCCGCCAATTACCTGGCCTTCCTCGGCCTCGCAGCCGCCCTCTGCTGTTACAAGCGGTTACTCTGCCTCACCACATAGGACAACGTCTTAACGACGCACGCGTGCCTGCCAACAAGGACGCCACCTGAACATCCCGGTCGCTTCCGAGGCGCCCCCGAGGGGGCGTACGCGGTGGCCGCCCGGCCACCCCGTCCTCGTTCCCGGATGGAACCCCGGAGCGACATCAGGAGCCCGTCATCGACGGCATGAACTGGCGCAGGCGCGGCCCCGGGCTGCCCAACCGCTACAAGTACAGCGTCGGGATGATCAAGACCGACCAGACCACCAGCGACCTCGGCTACGTGGTCGACACCAACATGAGCGAGTCGAAGTGGACCGCCCACTGCTACACCGACGACAACTCCCAGTAGTGGACCGCGAACGGGGATGGCAACCCCCGCAACGTCCTCGCCAAGCTGGAGGTCGCCGACGGCAAGGACTATGCAGCACTCCACGCCATCGACCCGGTGCGCTCCACCTTCGCTCAGCTCGCCGCGATCGAGTGGGACCTCACCTCCGTCGCCGCCGGTAACCACTGGGACTCCCGCACCTTGGCCGGCGAGATCCGCGGCTACAACGAGTTCTACCAGCGAGGGCACGCCGCTGTGCAGCGCAAGGTCGAAGCGTGGCTCACCCGCTACTCCGCCGCCCACAACTACCTTAAGGAGAGCTAAACATGAACATTCCCGTTTTCCGCAGCCGCTACGGCGGCTCGATGCAGTGGCGCGACGGCAGACAGCACCTCGCGGACCCGGCCGTCAACCACGGCTACCACCACATCGTCGCCTGCCACATCCTGCTGGGCTCGCACGCCTACTACATCATCGACCGCTGCGCTGAGGCGAAAACCGCCGGTGCTCCGAAGGACGTCTTCTCCTTCGACACCATCGACCGCTTCCAGCCGACCGAGCGCAAGAGCTGGAAGCACTGGGGCGCATTCCGCGGCACCGACCAGGTCTGCGAAATCGTCGAGAACATCGTCGCCGACCTGAGCCGCCACACCAAGGTGCTCGCCACGCACCGCGCCGCCATGAACGGAGCCGGCCGATGAGCCCGATCGAGCTGCGCACACTGATCCATACCGCGCTGGACAAGAAGGCCGGTACACAGTACGGCGACATCCTCACCGTCGAACCGATCCCGCCCGTGCCCGGCGAGCCTGTGCGCCTGCGGGTGCAGCACCGGACCCGATGGGCGCGATCCGCACCCACCTGATCCAGATCAGCGAAGAGAGCTGACGCTGCCTGCTTCCGTCGCCCCCGGCCCGGTGTGGTCGGGGGACTCCGACGCCTACAATGCCGAGCTTGCCCGGGTGCTGGCTGCCACCGGTGTCACCGTCGTGGACGTAACCGTCCGGACCTTAAGACGCGGCGGCTGAAGGGCAAGTCCGACGCGATCGACGCCTACGCCGCCGCGACGGCCGTGCTGTCCGGCCGGCACACCGACACACCGAAGAGCCGGGACGGCGTGGTCGACGCCCAGATCGGTCTGCCGGTCAAGCAGGCGGCCCCCACGCTGCTGGAGCTGTTCAGCGTCGGCCCCGAGACAGTCGGCCAGCCTGCTTGACTCGGCCGGGGACGACCCCGAACACGTGGGGTCCAAGGGGGCGTTCGCGCACCTCGCCGGTGTCGCTCGGATCCCGGCCTCGTCCGGCCGCACCCATCGTCACCGCCTCAACCGCGACGGCGACCGGGCCGCGAACAACGCGCTGCACGTGATCGTGCTGGTCCGGATGCGCTTCGACGAACGCACCCGCGCCTACGCCAACACCGCACAAAGGGAGGGCTGTCCAAGAAGGACATCATGCGCTGCCTCAAGCGAATCGTCGCCCGCGAGGTCCACCGCGCCCTGACCAGCACACCGGCCACGCACATCACTCAAAACGCCTCGCTCCAGCTGCTTGACAGCTCTAGGAGCATTCCGAGAACGGAAAACCCGATGAGCACCAAGCTGTATGACGGGCTGCGACTGACCGTACACGCGCCCGGCCTCTTCGAACTCACCTGCGTGATCTCCAAGCGCATGCGCGAGGTCTTCCGCGAGCTGGCTGTACCCATCATCGCCAGGAACGTCGCCCGCGTCGTCGACGACGCCGAGATACGCGAACGCGGCATGGGCGGCCCCCTGCACAACTACCTCGTTTACCGGGCCCGGAAGCTCTGGCTCGACGAGCAGGCCGGAGTTGATGACCGCATGACGTTCCACGATCCGCTGCACTTCAGTATCGTCTTCGGCCAGATCGACGACGACTACGGCATGCGCCGGCTGGCGTACCCCTTCGCTGGGAACCGCGCGTACACCGAAGCGCTCATGGCTCTCGAAGCCGACGGCCGGCCCTTCTTCGTCGACTACCACTACCAGAACCAGGCTGACCGACCGAAGGACATCCGGAAGGACGAGTGGAAGCGCCGTCGCGACGACTGGAACCGTCTGCTCGATGCTGACGACCGCGAGACGGACGGCACCTTAGGGCATCTCCCCGGCTGGCAGCTCCCGGACAGCATCGAGAGCGTCTTCAACGCGGTGTTGCTCGGATACAAGGACACCACTATCGATCTGAACGCGCACTGCACCATCGAGCACCGCATGCGCCGGGCACTCAACCGGGCGGTGACCCTCGACCTGGACCTCGACGAGGTCAACGGCATCAGCAGAGTGCTGACCCGCAACAGGCGTATCGAGCGCGCGGTCGAGCTCTACCTGGACACCGCCGCCGGAGCAGCGATGGTCCGACCTGAACCGTTGCCGGACGCCCGAGACCTCGACATCGCAGTCAGCGAGCTGCCGCCGGTCTATGGGCCTCCATCTGAAGCCGTTGCCCGGATCAGCGAGCTCTATCGCGAGCAGGCGCTGGCTGGTGACTGATCTGGATCGACGCAGTCGATCCGGAAGTAGATCTGCAGAGGCATAGGCATCCCCTTCGCCCACGGGTGCGATCGCTTCGTGGGCCCTGCGGCAGGTCAGGTCGAGACCGAGCGCCTCGCCGACAACTTCGCGGCCAACGCCGGAATGCACGGCGCGAACCCCGACCCTGGCGCCGTCCGGAGCATGACCCGCCAGGGCGCACGCAAGCGCTGGCCCCACCCGGTCAGCACCGAGGCTGTGAACCCATCCCGGTGGTGAACCGCCATCGCCGCGAACCGCAAGGTCCAGGAGGCACCGAGGACCTCCCGCACGACACGAGCGAAGAGGCCGCTGCCGCCGCTTCTTCCTCGCCGCCAACACCACCACGACGGACGGAGACACCACGTGATGCTCGCGATCGGCGCGCTGCTCGGCTGCGCCTCCACTCTGCTCGCCCTCGCCATGAGGCGCCGCCTGACCCGCACGCCGCACTGTGGGTGGTGCGCGACCGCCTCGAACTGGCCCACCTCCCAGCATGACGCCCTGCTCTGCCGCGGCTACGTCCAGGACCGCCGCCGCGAACGGCTGCGCGACATCAGGCATGGCCACCCCGTCGAGGAGCCGAACCCGTGGGGCGAGGCGTACCTGCTCGACGAAGAGATCGCCCAGCGAACGGGAGCCGACGCATGAGCACCGAGACCACCACGGCCGCCGCCGACTTCGCCCAGGCGCTCGCCGAGCTGGCCAACGGATACCCGACCGACCCGGAGGGCACAGCGCCCGTGATCGTCACAGTCACCGACCCGGTGACCGGCGAGCAGCACCCGGTCCCGATCGAGCCCGGCCAGCTCGACTGGGTGACCGCCCTGGTACGGGGCGAGCTGGACACCCTCCGCGCCGCCCACTCCGACGGCACCGGCTACTGCGGGCACTGCCGCGGCACCGGCCTCGCGGGTGGACCCGGCGGCGCCGCCCTGCTCGCCGAGCTGCCCGCCGACGACGGGAGCCGCCCGTGACGTCCGTCACTCCGCCGCCGTGCCCGGACTGCTCGACCGTGACGGAGCGGATCGAGGTCGAGGACGAGGCGGTCTGGCACTGCACGGCCCCCGACTGCACCCGCCGCACCTACGGCACCGGCGACGAGAACGACGACTAGGGCCTCCCCTCCTACAGCGAGACCGACGAGCACGACCAGCCGAACCCGTCGACCACACCACAACGACACGGAGAATCCCATGAACGCCTGGATCAAGCGCCTCGCCCGCACCGTCTGGGACTGCACCCGCTGTGGCAAGACCCGTAACTCCGACGACGCCAGCAACTGCGGCGGCTGCGGCCGGCCCTGGTAGCCCCACCCGCCCGGACCGTCCCGGCGAAACGAGACCGCCATGAACAAGCCTGTCCTCGCCTTATCGCTCATGCTTCAGGCCCACGGGGCATGCAAAAGCGGAGGAGGCATCAGATGATCGCGCCCATCGGCGTCCACAATCCACATCACGAGAAGAGAGAGACCACCATGGCTGAGTCCACAACCATCGTGAAGCACGACGTCACCGTCGACTTCGGCTGCATCAAGCTGACCGGAGCGCTCGTGCACGACGACGAGAACCGTGTGCTGGAACTTGAACTCGACGAGGGTCCTGAGCCCATCTCGATCAGCCTGCAGGGTTACGGTCTCATGCCCGAGGCCGGGAACGTCTTCATCAAGGACTGGTCCGAGCACTCTGGCCTGACGGCTCGCCTGGCGCAAGCAGGTCTGGTGACGCCCGTGCACGCGCTCACCGTCGGGCCTTACCGCTCGACGGCCTACGAAGTGCAGGTGACGCTGTAAGGACTCCCACCCCTGAGTTCCTCGGGCCGTTCCTCGTAGGGGCCCTCATCACCGTCCGACGTCCTGGTCCGGCTGGACCACCACCGAAGGAGTGCACTGTGGCCCGCTACCGCAACAGGCCGAACGTGATGCTCGCCGCGCCGATCGTCACCCTACCCACCGCGATCACCCGTCACATGTGCGCCGACCTCCTTGGCCGGCCGGATCCTGCCTGGCACCCCCTGGCCCACCTCGTCACCGCCCAGCTCTTCCCCGGCAGCCCGCGCCACACCCTGACCCTGCCTCCGAGCGAGCTCAATGAGCTGCTGGGCGTCCTGCTGGAGATCTCCATCGATTTCTCCAGCGGCACGCTCTCGGCCGAGACGTGCGGCTTCACCCAGGCCGACCTCCACGAAGCCATCGACGTTCATCAGCACCACTTCGGCCCGCTCCTGGGCCACTGACCACCTGCGGCCCATCGGCTGCTCCATGTACGGCCTTGCCGCGCCCGGCCCCATGCCGGCAGGACACGACCACCACCGCAACCGGAGGACTCTGTATGGACCTGTGTCAGCTTGGCGCGCCGGCCGATCCGGGCTTCCGGCTCGATCTCGAGGGCCGGGCCCGTTTCCTACACGAGGGCTTCACCGTCGAGGTCCAGGTGCGCCGTGCTACGCCCGAGGACGTCCAGGACTACTGCGAGCACGGGTACGACCCCGACTATGTCGTGATGGAAGGCACCGTGACGCTTTGCGGCGTCGACGTGGCCACGGTCGGCGCCCTCGCGAACGAGCGTGACGCCGACAGCATGAGGGAGGCCCTGGCAAGGATCCTTGCCGAGGTCGTCGACGACGTCCGCCGCACCGTCGCACGCCTGAGCGTCCGCGTGCAGGAGGCCAACCGCAAGCACCGCGCCAAGCAGGTGTAACCCCTCACGGCCGGGGAGGACCCGGCCGTTCCGCCACAGCCTCCCGTGTCTTTCGCCCTGATCCGCCGGCTCGGTGTCGTGCCGTCCGCCATGCCTCGTCTTCGCAATGGCTCTGGTGTTCTGGTTCATCACCGCAACGCTCCGCGGGGTCAAGATCGCGGATCTCCGATACGTACCGGCTTGCCTCAGTTGCAAGAGTGGCGACACCGCTAGAGCAGACCAAGTGAAGGCCGAGCTGGGGGACATCACGCCGGGGGTCTGGTCGGGAGTGGCCGGTAAATCAGCGAAGAACACGAGTCTGATCGGCGAAGCCGATTCGGGACTCGGAATGACAAAGCATTCGATCAGCACAGCTGATTCGGAAGAAGCACTGGAAGAGGACATCATCTGATCAGCGAAGCTGATCCGGATGGTGGCATGACAGACAACTGAACATCTCAACCACCCACCCAACTGCGCGCGGACGACGATGTCGATCCGGGCGCTGCGCTGTGTTCAAGGAGAATCCACCATGTCGAACCCGAACAGCACCGCATCCGTCATCGGCCGCCTGGCGAACGACCCGAAGGTCTTCGAGAACAAGGACGGCTCCAAGAAGGTCATGCTCACCGCCTTCGTCGACCGCGGCTACACCGACCGTCAGGGCAACCGCATCTCCGACGCACTGCCCTTCGAGGCCTTCGTCCGTGCCGAGACGCAGGGCACCGGGCCGTTCGCCCACGTGCACAAGGGTGACCTGGTGGGCCTCAGCTATGAGCCCCGCCTGAACCACTACACCAAGAACGGTGCCGAGGTCTTCGAGGTCAAGCTCGAGATCCAGAACATCTCCTTCCTGGAGTCCCGCGCGATCACCCAGGCCCGCCTGACCGAGCGCGTGACCAAGGCCGAGGCCCAGAACCAGAACCTGCAGGCCCAGGCTCCCGCCCCGGTCGCGGCTGCCGCTCCGGCCGTCGCGCACGCCAGCGCCGTGCAGGACGAGCAGCTGCCCTTTCAGACCGCTTGACGATCTATAAAACTTCACCCCTCCCGGCAGGCCTGGTCGAGTTCACAGAACGGACCCCGTCGCCCTCACCACACGAAGGAGCACACATGCCCAAGTCCCGAGTCCGTATCAACCTCATCGGCAAGACCCCCAAGCCGCTGGACAAGACCGCCGAGACCAAGCCGCAGTCCCGCGTCCGGATCAACCTCACCGGCAAGCGAGACAAGTAACCCACCCCGCGGGCCTGGTCGATGTCGACAACGGCCCAGCTTCTCACTCCAAGTCCTCGATCGGTGCCCCCGGCCCGCCTTCTCGGCACCAATGCTGCTGGCTAGTTCGAGGGTCTGCGTGGCGTTGGCCGTCAAGACCACAACCAGGTGGTCCTGACGGCCGACGTTGTCGGACGCGACACCCACGAACAGGAGTAGTCACCGTGATCCCACCCGACGGCCCACACGTTCCCCGTCCCCACGCCCGGCTCCCGCAGGGGCAAGGCCGGCACCTGCTGAACGCCGGCTACCTCAGCTTCATCGTCTTCGGCATAGCCGCCCTGACGCTTACGGATTGGGCGCGCAGCGCCGACGAGTGGATCTGGCTGCCCGCGGCCGTGCCCGTGACCTTCGTAATCATCGGAGCAGCAGTCCAGAGCCGAGACGAACAGGCTGATTGACAGCCTGGCCTCATCGGGGGCTGCCCCAGGTCCGCCGGGGCGCCGCCCTCCCCCCGGGCAGCACCCACCCAACTCGCTTGGATAGGAGAACACGTTGAGCAGCACCACCCCGACCGTTCCCGCTCGCCGCTCCCACCAGCGGCCCGTAAACTCCGAGATCGCCGCCCTGGACCTGGGCAGCGTCGGTGGCGTCCGCGAGGCCATCGACCTCTTCGCCCGCAGGATGCTGGAGGTCGCCGCGATCGGGCACGACCGCGACCAGCGCACCCACGCCGCGACCGTCCAGGCCCTCAACGCGCTGCTGCTGGACATGCTCAACACCCGCTGTCCCGTCTGCCGGGGCAAGGGAACGCTTGACCACGCCGCGTGCCCCAACACTGCCGCCCACCGCTCGTAAACCAGCCCCCTCCGGGGGCGCCCGTTGGCGTGGCCTGCTCTTCGACGCCCTCAACCGGATCTGACCCCACTGGCGGCCAAACCTCCACTGTTTCTGAGCCATCAGCACAGCTGGTCCGGACAGTCGACGGCGGACCATCACGACTTCTGCACGGAGCGGTTCGAATCCGCAGCGCGCCGACTGATCCTCGGCGTGCGCCAGTGGGCACACCGTGCAGACCGACCGCGGAACAGGTTCGATTCCTGAGCGCTGCAGATGATCCCTGCCGCACGTCCCTAGAGATCTCCGCGGATCCGGCTTCCCCAGCACCCCGGTGCGCCCTCTGCCTTCGGGCAGCAGTGGCGCCGGGGTGCTGTGTTTTTTGTCCCTCGTGGCTCGCCTCGCTCGTCCCGTGAAGGCAGTGAGCACAGGGGATCAGCGGAGCTGATCCGGATCTGGCTTCGAGGAACACCATCGTCACGTCAGGAGCCAAGCCATGGACTGCCCGAACTGCGCCGACGACATGGAGTCGAACGCCTACGGCGTCCGCGCTAGCAAGAAGGTCAAGAAGGTCAAGAAGGTTACGCACACGTGCTCCGAGTGCGGCTACAGCGAGGCGCGCTGAGCAGCGGCTTCTTCGCCCTGGCCTTCCTCCGCCTCCTCTTCTTCTCCTCTTTCTACTGCGATCTCGAAGGAAGCCACTCCGATGAACACGCTCCAGACCATGCCCGGCTTGCCCATCATCCTCATCGTCTTCGCCGCCGCCCTCGCGACGATGGGATTCGCCTTCCTCCTGCCGGACCTGATCGGACGGAAGCCGAAGGTCAAGGATTACGGCAGCAGGACCGAGCAGAGCATCCGTCACCCCGTCGGCAGCTATGTCCTTCTCGCCGAGGCCAGCGGATACCTCGAGTACGAGTTCGGCGCGGTCCCCGGCAGCATCGGCATCGTCGTCCGGTATTCCCTGAACGGCATCGACGACACCGGAGTGTTCGTCCACTGGCTGACGAAGCCGGAAGACCTCGTGCACCAGGACCTCGCCGCCCTGGAGGCCGCACGCATCTACGGCGTGCGCTGCGAGCTCGACGAGCTCGCCTTCTTCGAACCTATGCCGACGGCCCCCCAGCACAAGCACTGACCAAGGAGCACCGACATCATGAGTTTCCTCAGCCGCATCGGCTTCATCGAGACCGCAGAGCAGGAGCAGGCCCGGCTGGCCCAGGCCCCCGAGGGTTCGATCAACCACTACCTGTCCCCCCTGCCCGTGACCATCGAAGGCTGGCCCAAGGACCTGGTCGTTGAGCTGCCCTGGCAGCAGCCGCGCACCGATCAGTCGCACCGCGTCGTCGTGGTGCCGATCGAGTTCCGCAAGGATCTCCTGCCCGAGGGCGTCGAGGAGGAGCCGCTGCCGCGCAAGCGCCACTCCGGCTCCTGGATGTGCGCCGTGGTGTACTCCGACCACCCGAGCTACCCGGTCGGTGGCTACCGCATCGTCGTCCCGGCCGCCGAGCTGGCCCGCGGCCGGAGGATCGACTTCGCCGAGCCCGCGGCATGAGCACGCCCCTCGACCGCCCCGGCACCAACACGGACAACGCCCTCTTCGACTCGATCGTTGAGAACGAGGAGCGTGTGAAGGACGACGGCGCTGGTGACCACAACCGCCTGAGCCACTACGTCAGCAAGGAACCTCCATGACGGGCGAGCCCGTCTTCGCCCTCTGCGGCAAAAAGTGGACCCCGTCGAAGAACCCGGAAAGGTACCCGGTCTGCCCGGAGTGCAAGGCGATCTGGGAGAGCCTCGAGGAGGCGTAGCACCATGACCATCAGCGAAGAGCAGAAGATCGACGCCGTCCACCGGCTGGGCGTGATGTCCGAGCGGCACCCCGAGCTGAAGCGCCGCGTGGCGGACGCCCGGCTCGAACTCGCTGCTGTCATTCTCGCCATGGACGCCGTCGACGAGCGCATCCAGGCGGGGGAGAAGATCCACTCCCTCCGGGAGCAGGCCGCCGTCGAACAGGCGAAGAACGCCCATGCTCAGGCCTTGGCGGACCTCCTGCGAGGCGAGCACTGAGCCGCACTGGCTCGTTCCCCGCAACCATCACCGAGCCCCACAGAGGAGGCCCCATCATGCCCGATGCACCCAAATACACGCCCCGCAGCGTCTACACGCTGGAACCGCACGCTGATCTTGTGACTGCCGAGAACGGATACATTGCGATCGAGGCCATCGCCGAGCGCGTCTACGGCAAGCCGTACAGCTCACTGCGCGGCTGTCAGCGGGACGACGAGCACATCCCCAATGACAGCGTGAAGCTGTACGAACTTACCTCCAACGAAGACTACGAGGAGGCACTCGACCAGTTCGATGACGAGAGGGTGTACTTGGGCTGGGACTCCGGTATCGGTGAGGTCGTCTACAAGACTGGCATGACCGAGCTGGACTACTGGCTGAGTATCCGCGTCGCTGACGAGAACACACCAGCCACCGTCGAGGCGAACCCGCCCGAAACGCAAGACCTCGAGAACGCCGTGTTCAAGAGCCGATTCTTCGCCGATCGCGCCTTCTCACCGTCGCTGAACCTGATCCTCGCCGATCTGATCCGCCGCGGCGAACTGCCGCGCGGCAACTACCTGTTCAGGCACTGGTGGTGATCGAAACAAAATGAGGGTTGAACCATCGCTCAGTCTCAGACATCCGTCATCGACGTCGCCGAGTACATCCTGCAGAGGCACGCCGCGGCTGCGCCCGACTGGCCGGCGATGACCGCGACGAAGCTCCAGAAGCTCGTCTACTACTGCCAAGCCTGGCACCACGCCTCGGAGGGCAGAGCCCTCTTCCCGGAAGCGATCCAGGTCTGGGCCTCCGGGCCCGTCTGCACTGAGCTCTACGAGCTGCACCGGGGCTACTTCACCGTCCAGGCCGGCTTCTTCGCCAAACGGGTGCGCGTGCGCTGCGACGTCGAAACCAACCTGACCGCGCCTTCCGGGTGTCACCCCGCCCCCGAGCCGCCCAGCCCCCTCACAGAGACGAGTCGCAGACATGACGATCAACGAACCGTTTCAGCCGCTGACTGCAGACCAGCAAAGCCACATAACCGCGCGCTGCCGCAAGTTCATTTCCCTGAAGGCGAACCTGGAAGGGGTGCCGAACAAGCAGTACGTGGACATCTTCGGCAACCTGGCCAGGGCCGTCCTCGGCGCCCTCACCCAGGGTGTGGCCGACCTCGGCGGCAGCAACCCCTTCACCGTCACAGCCTTCATCGACGCTACTGACGAGCGACTCTCCGCAACGGTTGAGGGCGACGGTTCCCGGTTTTACGACGACACGGCCCCTACCCTCGTCGGCCAGGTGATCTTTGCTTCGCGGGCGGCGTATCACACGGCGGGGGTCGTGGCTCGCACCACGGAGCCTGACGGCAGCAAGGCCGTTCAGGCGTGGAAGCTCGTAGACGGGCACCCGCTGCCCCTCCCTGCGTCGATAGCTGCCCAGATGTGCGCAGTCGACGTGAGGACTGGCAAGCCCCAGGAGCCGCACCGGGACATTCGCTACACCGACGCCTTCGACATTGCGCCGCTGTTCCTGCGCCTTCCTTGATCCACAACCCTCCGCCCGGTGTGCCGGGTGGAGGGCGACCCAGCGTCGATCGCACGACGCCACCTGTGCGCCTGTCCCATCTGAACTGGAGGAGGAACCCGACAGGGCATCACGCCACCGTGCTGGCGTCAGGCCGATCCGACGCCGACGCCACGCATTGCGAGCACGAGGTGAAGACCTCGGGCCGGCCCCGCGACCCCGAGTCCGGCTGCACCCAGTTCCAGATCGTGTGCAGTGTGCACGGCACCGTCGGAAAGCCGCACTCCCTCAAGCTGTTCGCCGGCCCGGCGGCCGCCGCTCACCGCCAGGAGCACCGCGCCGCCCTCGCCATCCGCTGCCCCCGCACCCGATGCATGGGAGGACACGTAGATGACCACCTTCATGGACCGCTTCGCCGACCGCGTCACCGAGGTCACCACCGAACTCGCCAATCTGGACATGCCGCTCACCGTCCCGGCCAGCCCCTTCACCACCGACGAGTACGGCTGGATCGACTTCACACCGGAGATCGACCGCTCCAGACTCGCCTGGTGCACCGCCGTCCGGATGCTCACTAACCACCACCAGACGCCCCTTGCCCGGCAGATCCTCAGCGCCGACGCACTCCTGCGTGAGCTGGGAGTCCCCGGACTCGCCACCCTGCACCGCGACCTGGTCGGAGCCCCCATCGACTACCGATTCACGCCCTGCCCCTACTGCGACGGCATGGGCGAAGACCCCACACTCCCCACCTGCGAACAACTCGGCTGCCGAATCCCGGCGAACATCGCCGACCACCCCCACGGCTGCCCCGTCTGCCGGGGCGAGAGCTGCGAGCCCGACTACTACGCGGAACGGCAGATGGACGAGGCAGAGCAACTGTGGGCCGATGCACTCGCGGCCAAGACACCGCCCCGCCGCTCGTGGCGCACCCTGCTGCACCGCCGCTGAGGAGCCACCCCAGCCCGGCCCGGGGCGGCTGCCGGCTGGGCGGACTGTCAGGCATGGCTTGCCGCCGACCACTTAGAACTCCTATCGCAATGACTTCAGGCGCCGCCAGCAGATGAGTGCGCATGCGAGGGTGAGGAAGGCTTCGTGGATGTCGTCGCGGATTTCCCAGC
>NZ_JOAP01000088.1 GCF_000720475.1 Streptomyces aureocirculatus | reverse complement strand
GGCAGGACGCCCCTCTGCTTGAGGAGGGGTGAGAGTACGTCCCCAGTCACGTACAGGCCGAGCGCGTCCTGATCGAGGGCGCCCCCGACGAGGAGACCCGCCTGGGCCGCCTCGGCGTCGAGGTCGAGTCCACGAGGAGGTCACCGCCGCGACCCCCCGTCCCATGGACGCCAGCCTGGCGACGTTCGAGGAGAACGACACGTCCTGCTGTTATGCCCTCCTGGACAAGGTCTGGGTCCACACCGGCAAGGAGCCCTGGGAGGTCTACGTCGTCAAGACCGACGCCGATCAGCTCGGCAAGAGCTCCGTCGGCGGCGGCGAGCAGACCGCCAACGCCGAGCCAGTCACGGCCGGCGCCGCCGGATGCGCCTGCGGCAGCTGACCCGGCTCCCACCCCCGTCCCACAGGCCACGACCGGCCTGCGGATGCCGGCCCCCGCCATGCCCTCCCCCCGTGGGACATCGCCTGGGCCGAATACTGCCCAGCTACAGAACGAGTCACCACGGCCGCGTGGATTCTGCCCACATGACTACTGCTGGATTCCTCTTTCGCTGGGTATATCTCCTGGTGGCGGGGTAGTTGCGGGTGCTCGGGGGCGGGTGCTGGGCGATGGTTTTATGGGCACGGCCGGAGCGTGACGAGGATGAGCGGGCTGTCGTTTGCCGCCTGGCGCGGGCGCGGAGGGCTCCGCGAGATGCGGTGATGCGGGCCCGGATGATCGAGCTGAGCTGGTCGGGTCTGCGGGTACCGGCGATCGCATTGGAGCTGGACTGCAGCCAAAAGACGGCCCGCTACTGGCTGCACCGCTTCAACCGGGCGGGTCTGCGGGGTGTGGATGATCTGGGTGGGCAGAGCCGTAAGCGGCGGATCACCGAGGAGGAACGGTCCCGGATCATTTCCCTGGTCAAGACGGTGCCGCCGGGGCGGCTGAGGTGGGAGCCCGTCGACCATCTGTGGGCCTTCGACGAGTTGGGACCGGCGAAGGGTGCGGGCCCGCGTCGAGCACGCCTTCGCCCGCATGAAGCACTACAAGATCCTCCGAGACTGCCGACAGCGCGGCTCTGGTCTCCACCACGCGGTCCAGGCCGTCGCACACATGCACAACCTCGCCCTCGCCGCCTGATCAGACAGGGCACAACCCCGCTCCGACCTGCATGACCAGAGCCTTCTGCAACACGCTTTTAGCGGGGTCACGCCTTCGGTTCGAGTTGTTCCCCGATCTTCGTCTCGCTGACCTCGACTCTGGTGCAGTCCTGTCCCGAGTTGCTGCTTGCGGTGTTCGGCGCTGGCCTTGTCGTAGCTGGCGGTGGAGGCGCGGGGAACGCCCGCGGTGTCGGTCCAGGTGAGCCCGTAGTTCTTCATTGTGATCGTCATAAAGGTATCTTCGCTGGTGGCACTGACAATGACCTCTCAGACGTCGTCCGCAGGGCGTAGTCGATTAACGGTGACGACGGCGTGCCGAGTGGTCCCGGAGGCGGCTTCGGCGGTCATCCCGTGCGGCGCTGTGATGTACGGCTCTCCGTCGTCGGTGCGGGCCCGGCGCCCTGGCCCGGCACCGCGCAGGTAGGCGGCGGCCTGCGTGGTGAGGGCAGGGGTGAGGCGTTGGGAGAGGACGCGCCGGCCGTCGGCCTCGACCCGCTGAATCACGAACAGTTCGCGGGAACGTCTGCGTAACGTGCGCTGTGCTGACGCCACGATCTCCGGACGCTCGATCAGCAGGTAGGGATCCAGCAGTTCCATCGCATCCGCCGGGACGTAGACCGTCCGCGGGCGGCTGTACTTCGCGCACTCGGCCAGGTCGATGACGGTGGTCGGCGAGCGTTGACCATCCATGAGACCGAGCTCGGGCAGCAGCAGCGTGGACCACTCCTGAATCCGCATGCCGGTCAACAGCGCCAGCTCACAGGCCGCCCGATTGCGGTGTGGCCGCCAACCACGGAACGTCTCGTCCAGGCCCGCGTCCGGGGTAAGCCCGCCGAACCCCACATCCCGGCAGTAGAGGTACTGATCCAGTTCCATGTGTCGAACCCGCAGGTCATGGCTGGTTCCACTCCCCAGAGACAACCCTCGTCCCGTCGATCGCCAGGGTCGTGTCTCGACGAAGCCGATGTCCTTGAGGAAGGCGTAGAGGCGGCCGATGGCGGCGACATCCCGATCCCAGGACGCTTCCTGAACGGTCTCTTCCGCCTCTTCCCGCCGCCAGACACGGAACTCTTTGATGTCGGCCTCCGTGGCTGACCGCAGGTCGGCACCCCGCGCAAGCAGGAAGTTGATCAGCATGAGCACCGAGTAGGCATAAGACCGCATCGTCTTCGCGTCCGTGCCGTCGAGAGCCAACGACCGGAACCACGTTGACACCGGCTCCACCGGCCGCATCGCCCCGTCGAGCAGGATCGGAGTGCCCGTAGGTATCCGACGCCGTTCGAACAAGCCGTTCAATTCGGCACGGCCTAGGCCCGCTACATCGCCGACCTTCCAGACCTTGTGTTTGTCGGTAAAGAACAGCTCCAAGAACGCCCCTCGAAGATTCCAGAAGTGACGATCTTGAACCTACGGAAGCACTGCCCGAGAAGCCACAGTGGATCTGATGAGACACATTTAAGTGTCTGGAGAACCATCGAACTTAGGTTCATACCACCAGCCCGGACCAGTGGGCAGCGCCGGAACTGCCTGCGCGAGCGCGACCTCTACCGGATACTCCACAGACCCAGCGTCCGACAGCCGAGGGATTTACGCGCGGCGGGTACCCTTCGGTTGCAGGCGGCGCTGACCTGGACAGCCCGCGGCCCGCCGCTCCAGGGGAACGGCGGGCCGACGAGAAGGCCCCCCAGGTGGTGTTGCACCACGACGGTACGTCTACCTGATCAGTGCGTCCATACCTCGGGCCCTACCTCACGCCACTCTCAGGGCAGCATCCGGTTGATCGTCGTCCTGGCCACCTTCGTGATCTGCTGGACCGCGGTGCGCTCAAGACCAGCACCCTGCACTGCCCACGTGATCAGAGGATCGCGGGCGTCACGCACATCGGCCCAAGCGGCAAGAAGATCCCTTGCCACGCGCTGAACCGTCGGTTCGCCGGACAGCTCACCGATCGGGGGCTGCTCCCATGCAGGGTGGATGGGAGCCTCGTCTGGCGACGGCGCGTGTGCCAGTGCCAGGCGCAGCCCGCGCGAGATCTGCCCGCGCACACGTGCCGTGATCAACACGCCGAGCGGAGAGCAGCCAGGCTTCTGCATCGCGTCGATCTCGCTCTGGTGCGCGTAGGCGAACAGCTCGTCGAGGGTGGTCGGCTCCACCCAGCCGTAGGCCTCCTCCTCTTCGATGCGCATCACCAGAGACTCGACTGCGGCGAGCTTGCTGCGCTGGTCGTCGACGATCGCGAGGGCGTGCAGGGTCGTCACCCACGGCTCAATCTCGGCCGCCGCGGTCTTGGCCCGCTCCTCGGCGTCCTGGGCCGCAACTTCCAGCTTGCAGACGGCGAGCAGTTGGCGCCCGTCCCGCAGATCCAGGCGAACCCCGGGCACCTTCCAGGTCCCGTGATCCTCGGCCCACTTCTGGTCGCCGATCGTGCGGACGATGTGGATGCCCTTGGCGCTGGGCTGCGTCGTGATGTCCATCGTGGTCTCCATTAGGGAGTTTGTTGGCGCTGCTCAGTGGTCGCTCCCAAGCACAGCGGTCAGACGCGCCTCCATGGACTGCTGGCGTTCCGCGTAGCTGCGCAGCGGAGCCCCTGTGACCTCGCCGGTGGCACGCAGGTGCTCGATCACGGCCTGCGCGGTGGCGGCACCCGGACTGTCGTAGTCCCAGCCGACCGGCATGGCCTGCTGGTTGTAGAGCCAGGCGTTGAATCGGTCACCAGTCAGCACCACCTGCATGCGGCGCCCATGCAGCGCGTCGACGCACCCCTGCCGCTCGTCGAACAGCGTGCGCGCCTCTTCGACGGACAGCGGGGACTCGCGTTCGCCCTTCGCCGTCGGCAGATGGTTCCAGAGGGCGGCCAGAACCGCACCTGTGTCGAGACCGGCGATGTCGATCCCGTCGGTTCCGCCGGACGTCACCTCGGCGGCCAGGTCCCGGCTGTCGGCCGCCGCCAGTTCGGTCTGTTCCCGCATGTAGCGGAGGACGTCGGAGGGGCCGAGGTCCGCGTCCTGCGCGATCTGGGGGATGGGGGTGCCGCTCTGGTGCGCGAGGATGAACCGATCCCGCAGGCAGAGACCGCCGAGACGGTGCAGACGTTCCCGAGCCGCATCTTCTGCCGGGTCCAGGTGCGCGTGGTAGGTGACGCCGAAGGGCGTCACGTAGTGGAGTACGGCGACGGTCTCGAAGAGATGAGTCTCTTGCCATCGAACCACTTCGCCAACGCGGGGCAGGGCCGTGACCTCCTGCTCGATGTCCCCGTTCAGGTCCACGTCGGGGCCCTCGGTCCAGCATTCACCGAGCCAGAAACGCACGGGGATCTGCGGGGCGCTCTCGTAGTCGTTCACGTCTACTCCTGGTGGGATTGCGTGGTCGGTGGTGGGCTCAGCGGCAGTCGCACGTGCGGGCGTCGAGGCCGCAGATGTCGCACTCGTGGGGGTAGCTGCGGCGGGCAGGGCCGAGTGAAGCCTTCGGCGGCGAGGGTTGCGCCCCGGCGGATGGAGCCACCAGTTCGGCGTGTCGTTGTAGGGGGCGCCGGTGGCCGTGTAGGCGACGTACTCGCCGTGGCAGCGGGTGTCCTTGGGTGGTGCGGATGCCGAGTGCGGCCGCGGCCTGCTCGAACTCGGTACGCGAGAGCGGTGCGAACCCCATGGCGGTGGCTTTCCGGGTGCGCATGCGGCCGATGGCGATGCGGGCGGCGAGGGAGGCAGTGTCGATGATCCAGCGACCGGCCCGCTTGACTGCGGCGACGGCTCCGATGCCGCACCAGGTGCGGACGGTGGCGACGGTGTCGCGGGCTCTGATGGCGGCGGCGGTGGTGTTCATCAGACCCCCCGGTGTAGCGTTCGCTACGTCCCTACTGTGGCGTAGCGAACGCTACACGCGCAAGGGGGCGGGAGAAGTCATCAGTCGAGCACCCCAAGCTCGGTGTCCGGGCGGCAGTGCGGACAGGCGTCAACGCCTCCGGCGAGCGCGTGCAGGGCCTGGTCGCGGTCGACGCCACGGGACCGTGTGCCGATCATGTGGCAGCCCCCGCGGTGCACGTACACCGGGTTCCGGTTCACGCCCACCCCCGTCTCGATCACCCAGTCCGGAGGCGGCGGCCGGTGCGCGCGACCCCGTGCCTTCTCGGTTTCGCGACGTTCCCCCTCGGCGTTCTCTGGGGGTTCGGGAACCGTGGTGTGACGTCGTAGTCAGCCCCCTCGTTGGGCCTGCTACGACGGTTCTCGGGGGGTTGTGGCTCTGCGGCGGATCGTTGCGATTGGCTCGTGGAGAAGAGGTACGGATGCGTGCTTTCCCTGTGCGGATGCCTTCAGGCACCCGGTACTGGACTGTGGTGGACGACGACCTGGTGTCGGTCGACGAGGCGGATCGGTTCCTGCGGGAACTTCGGCTGGGCCGCGGTCGCGCGGAGACAACGACGAAGGCGTATGCAGAGGGCATCTGCCTGTTTTTGACCTGGTGCTTGCTCACCAAGCGTGACTGGCGGACTGCGGCCCAGGATATGGGACTGTTCATGCTCTGGCTGCGGTGGACGCCCGGGAACGGCGGCGAGCGCCGCGTCGTGGTCCCGGGCCCCGGCTCGAAGCCGGTCCGCACCGATGGACGCATCAACAAGGTACTCACTGCGGTCCGCGGATTCCTCGCCCACGGGGTGGTGAACAAGAGCGTCCCGGGTTGGGTCCTTGAACAGATCTACGAGCTCGGCGACACGAACGACCTGCCGTCCGAGGCCCGTGGTGAGGACAGCAGTCTGCGTTACCGGCTGCGGGCCCGCCATCGGCTCCAGGAGCCGGAGACCGATGTCGACCGGGCCAGCGACGAGGAGATCGTGGCCATGTTCCTGGCCTGCCGATCAGCCAGGGACCGTCTAATTGTCCTGCTACTGGCCCGAGTGGGCCTCCGTCGAGGCCAGGTAGCGGGCCTGCGGCGGACGGATGCCCACTTGCTGATGGACTCCCGGTCGCTGGGCTGCGATATTGAGGGCGCCCACCTTCATGTCGTCCGGCGCCAGAACGTCAACAATGCATGGTCGAAATCCCGGAAGTCGCACGCACTGCCCGTGGACTTCCTGGTGGTGCAAGCATTCGACCAATACATGCTTGAACGGCACGGGCTGCTCGGCGCCGGCGGCAGCGACTTCATCCTGGTCAATCTCTTCCGTCCACCCTATGGCACGCCCGTCACCCCAGACGCGATCGGCGAGCTCGTCGAGTCGCTGGCGAAGAGGGCTGGACTCGGGCGGAATATCGCTCCGCACATGTGTCGACATGCCATGGCCAGCAACGTCAGTGACGCTGGTGGCACCCTCGACGAGGTGCAGGCTCTCTTGGGACAGAAACACCCAAATTCAGCCCGTCCCTACCTGCACCCCAAACCGTCCCGCTTGCGCGCAGCCGTCGAGCGGGTTCCTTCTCCGCGGACTGTGATCGACGGGGTGAGGAAGTGAAGGCTCTCAGCGCTTCCCACTCTCCGGCGGGCCGTGGGCAATCTGCCCTGGATCTGATGGAGAAAGTGACCCCGGAATTCCTGACCATGGTGGGCTGGGACCCCGCAGTCAGGATTGTCGTCTTCCCCATTGACCACCCGCTTGTCGGTGCCACGACTTGCCTACTCTCCGACTGCAAGCAGCGGCTGCAGCACGCCAAGTATCACGGGCTATGCGGTGGGTGTGGGAGGAGGTGGGAAAAAAGCGGGCTGACGTTCGAGGTATTCGTGGCTACAGTCGGACGGCGGTGGCGAGGAATCGGGGTCTCCAACTGCCATGTTCCCAAGTGCGCTCGACCTTGGGAGACGGCCCCCGGGCGCTTGTGCTATATGCACCGTCTTCAGTGCAACCGCTCTCGTCTGTCACTGGAAGAGTTCATCCGAAGCCCGCAGGCTCAGCCTCTGCCGGCGTTTGGTCCTTGCCTGGTCGAGGCATGCCTTCGTGACCGGGCCCGAGAGGCTCCCCCTTATTGCCGCGCCCACGAGCATCGATGGCGCAAACACCGCCCCGTGGACGAAGACGCCTGGCGGCGGACCGAACCAGCCGTCCCCGAACAGGGCGTCATCAGCCTGCGCGGCCTGTCCGACCATGTCGCTGCCGAGTTCCTCTATGCGATGCAGGAATGCCTTGCTGCGGGGATGAAGCTGCATGACTATCAGCTGCGGCCACTCTGCGACAAGGTTCGTCGACAGCAACTTGACTCGCTCAGCCAGTTGGATAGCGACGATCTCTCGGGCAGCTCAAAAAGGTGGGCCAAGACCTTCCTCAAACACGTTACGCATTCCCGACTGTCTGCAGAAACGGAACGGAAAAAGGACACTTGGATCGGGTCGGTCTTCGGCCTGAAGGGCCGCTTGCACTTCGAGGCGATCACCCAACCGTGGTTGCGCGAGGCAACGAAGGCATGGGCTCTGGATGATGTTCCACGTCGTCGGGGCCCGACCGCCACAGGAACGGTCCAGCGACAGGTCAATGCTATGGCCCGTCTCTCCGAGAGTTTGCGGCTCAACCGATCTGACGGCGGTGTAGATCTGCGTCTGCTCACCAGGGAGGACATCACTCTCTTCCTCAATCGACTGCGGTATCTCCGGGAGAAAGGGGAGATCGCAGCGTCCCGCCACTGCGAAGATGCCCGTGCCTGCCGTCGATTGCTGATCCGTATGCGGACTCTGGGTCTCACGCAGCGGGGCCAGATTCTCCACGGGCTGGCGGACGATTTCTGTCTTCGCGAAGGAGATATTCCGGATGACCCTGAAGACACTGAGGCTGGCCGGGATCTTCCGGTTGAGGTGATGCGTCAAATCTGCGCCCACCTAGACATGGTTGCAGACACGCAGAGCCGCACAGCGATTGAGCTGCTGATCGATACCGGTCGGCGCCCGGGCGAGATCGCTAAGCTACCTTGGGACTGCCTTGACAAAGATGGCGATGGACAGCCTGTTCTGATCTACGACAACCACAAGGCACTCAGAAACGGGCGGCGCCTTCCCATCTCCGAAACCACAGCCGCCCTCATCGTGACGCAGCAGCAGCGAACCAGGGATCGATTTCCTCATACTCCCAGCAAAGACCTCCGACTGCTGCCCTCCGTGGTGACCAATCCGCATGGCACCAAACCGATGGCGCACAACACGATCGGGGACCAGCACCGAGCCTGGGTGACTTCCCTTCCCAAGATCCTTGTTCCCACCTTGGTCGAGGTCGACGGCGAGCGGGTGACGAAGATGCTGCCTTTCGACAAGTCGAAAGTTGTTCTCTATGCCTACCGGCACACCTATGCCCAGCGGCATGCCGATGCCGGGATTCCGGTCGACGTCCTCAAGGTCCTGATGGACCATCGCGAACTCGGCACTACCCAGCGTTACTACAGGGTTGGGCAGGAGCGGCGCCGTGAAGCCGTCGACCGCGTCACCACGATGCAATTCGACCGGCACGGCAAACGTGTCTGGCGCACAGCCAAGGCCCTGCTCGACTCCGAGCACGCGCGCCGGGCCGTCGGCGAGGTCGCCGTCCCCTACGGCGTCTGCACCGAACCGTCGAACGTCGCAGCCGGCGGCCACGACTGCCCAGTCCGTTTCCGCTGCGTCGGCTGCGGTCACTTCCGCACGGACATCTCCTACCTGCCCGACCTGGAGGCATACCT
Organism: Streptomyces aureocirculatus; assembly: GCF_000720475.1. Lineage (GTDB taxonomy): Bacteria > Actinomycetota > Actinomycetes > Streptomycetales > Streptomycetaceae > Streptomyces > Streptomyces aureocirculatus. Next base: position 29,511 of record NZ_JOAP01000088.1, on the reverse strand, counting down.
CGCCGACCTGCTGCGAAACCGCGAACGCCTGGCCGCCTTCGCCCACGCCGACGGTTGGGCGAGGGACGAGGCGATGCCCTCCGATGAGGAGATCACCCGAGTCCGCCGCCTGGTCCGCCGTCTCAGGGAAGACCTCGACGACCTCACCGACGACGACCGCCTGAAGATCCAGGAGGCCGTCACCCTAGTCCGCCGCAGCCGCCAAGTCGTCTCACTCGGGATGCCCCGCATCCGCCAGCCCCTGCCCAACATCCGCCCGGAGCGAACCGCATGACCAGCATGATCGAGGGGCGCCGAGCCGACTCGGCCCGGCGCCGCGAACGCGTTCTTAAGGCCCTCGACGCCGCCCTGCGGGCCGGCGAGGACATCACCGTCGCCTCGCTCGCCCGCACGGCGCGAGTGGACCGCACGTTCCTCTATCGCCACCGGGACCTGCTCGAACGCGTCCATGCTGCCGCCGCAGCACCGCCGCCGGAAGGCCGCCAAACTGCCGTGAGCAGGGCCTCGCTCCAAGCGGACCTGGCCAACGCTCTTGAGCGGAACACCCGCCTGCAGACACGGGTCCGACAGTTGGAGAAACGGCTTTCCGAGTCGATGGGGCAATCAGCCTGGGCTGACTCGGGACTCGGCGCCCCCGTTGACGTCGATCAACTGCAACGACAGATCACGAGACTGGAACAACAACTCGCCGACGTGCACGACGAGTTGAACGAGCGAACCGACGAGCTCGACGCGTCACGAGCCGCGAACCGAGAACTGACCCGAGCACTCAACCACGGCCCTCGGGAGACTCGCTGAACTCATCCGATCCGGCGATAGCTCCACACCTGTTGCACTGGGTAGAGTCGCAGACACTGGCGCCGAGCTGCATCAACGCGGAATCTCTACCGCGGCAACAGCTCGAACCCCCAGAGAATCAGCGATCCAGCGGCGGAGGCGCGCGAAGTTCTGCCCCTGGACGCCAGGCGGTGGCTGACCGCGTTGTCATGGACGACCTTGGCGTCGGTGTTCCGCCCGCGAGGCGGGCATCGTGGCCAGCTACGAAGCTGTCAGGGAAGGTTGAGGCGTGCCCATACCGCCTTGTGTCCGGGGTAGAGGGCGGTGCCGTGGCTGTGGGCGAGGCAGTCGATCAGGAGCAGGCCACGGCCGTGCTCTGCGTGGTGCGGGGGCCGGCGGGGCGCCGGCGGCTTGTGCGGCCGGGAGTCGTGGACGGCGATGTACAGGTGCGCGGATCCGGGCACGGCGGTGGGGTGCAGGATCAGGAGCATGCCGATGAGCCGGGAATGCCGCCAGGCGTTGGTGAGGAGTTCGTCGACGACCAGGGCTGCGTCGGCGATGAAGTCGGTGTGGTGGGGCAGCCAGCGGGTCAGGGTGGCGGTGGCCTGGTGCCGGGCGAAGGGCACCACGGTGGGCAGAGCACTTTCCTCGCGCTGGTAGGTGAAGTGGGCCCGGGCGGGCTGGAGAGGCACTCGGCGGGTTGGGCCGGTTGCCGGCTCGGCGCCCGAGCTGATTGCGGCGTGGGGGGTCACCGTTCGTCTCCGACGGCGGGGCGGGGTGCGGGAAGCTCGGCTTTGCGCTGGCGGACGGCCAGCAGCTGCGCGAGCAGGGCATCCAGCGCGGCGAGGGGGAGCGGGCCGGTGGCGATGCCGCGGGCCCAGATGGCTGTTTCGCCGTCCCAGGAAGCGGCGGGCACGGGAACCCATGCGCCGGGCCCGATCATCTGAAGCGCCTCGGGCGGGGCAGCAGCCGGGGGTGGCGCGCACTGGTGCCGGTGGGCCAGGCGGCCGGGATCTGTGTCCAGACCCAGCTGCGCACTACGGTGTGCACGAGCACCACCGCGCGCGGCGTGCGCGGGGCGAGGTCGGCTGCCGGGATGGGGGCCTGCCACCAGCGCTCGTCGCGGGGGTGCCGGCCGGGCGCGTCACAGCGGGCCGCGGCCGGGCACGAGCACACACCAGGAGCGGTGCGCTGGGCGAGGGCGAAAGGGCGGCCCAGCGGCGTGAGAGGGGTGCCGGGAGCGGGGCCAGCGGACGGGTCGGGAGGTATTCGGTCGTGCATAGAAACGATCACCTGCCGTGCATCGACGAAGCGGGGCGCCTGCCAAGGCAGCAGCTCAGGCGCGTGCGGCGCCCGGCGCCGCAGCAAGACGTGCGGCCTGGCCCGCGGGGCGGGGGAGGAAACCGGGACAACCGCGCCACTGGCCGATTCTGCGGCGAAGAGTGATCCTCGTGTAGACGCACCGTTGTGCCATGTTGAATCAGAAACTATTCGGCGGGTGTAGGACCCCCGGGGGTCCAGTGGGAGGCAGCATGCCGGTATGTGACCCCGCGGGGCTGCGCCTGCTGCTGCGCACCGCCCGCGCCCGCTGCGCCCCCGCGACCTACCCGGCCCTTGGCCCCTTGAGGCTGAAGGCCGGGCTCACCGCGGCGCCCCTGACAGGGCCCGCGCACCGAGGGCTCAGCCAGGAAGAGGTGGACCTGCTAGCCGGGCTACCGGAACGCACCACCGGACGTCTGGAGCGCGGACTCATCGCCGCACCGACAGCCACCACCCTGCGGGCCGTGGCCAACGTGCTGCGTCTGTCGGAGGAGGAGTGGGGGGTGCTGTGGCTGGCGGTCTACGGCCAGCAGCCCTCCCCGAGCGCGAGCCTGCACCCGGGCGCAGCAACCACGGTCCCCGCGGTCTGGCACCGCCTCATCCAGCAGGTGCCCACACCCGCCTACATCTGGCTGGGACGTCGTCGTCGCCAACCCCCATGCCCACGCGGTATGGAACAACGCCATGCCCGACAACATCATGTGCTGGATCCTCGGCACACCTTCCGCCCGCGAGACCGTGATGATCGACTGGGCCGGACACTGGGCTCCGCTCGCCGTCAGCCAGCTCCACTACGCCCTGCTGGCCCACCCCGACCACGCCCGCCTGCGCCAGATCCGCGACCACATCCTGCAAGACGAGACGGTGCGCGCCCTGTGGCGCCAGCGCCGCGACCCCTACCTGCACCCTGATGGTGACCGGCGGCGGATACGCCACGGCACAACGGGGGAGGTCATGCTCATGGACTCCGCCGCCGCCCAGCCCCTGGGCGCACCCGGCTGTCGCGTGATCTTCATGGACCTGATGCGAGAGGTGACCTGATGCCGCTGTACTGCTGGCCGGCCGCGTCCATCGACGGAGCCCACCCAATCACCACCGACGCCATCGTCGACGAGTTCCGTGCCGCTCACCCCGGGCCGGTCGCCGACCGCGCACCCGCCCTCGCACACGCCACCAACATCTCCACCCGTGGCTGGATGCTGCCGCTTCAAGCCGCAACCAGGCGCGGCCTGAACGGACTCGGCCTGCTGGGCGGCACTGACGGCGCACGGCGAGCCCTCGCAGAAGCGGACCTGCCCCCCGAGTCAGTGGAACGGTCACTGGCTGCCCTCACGGCGGCACCGGCGTGCCAGACCGCCGCTGAGCGCACGAAACCGGCCTGGGAGCAGGTATGCACCTACGGACAGCGTGCCGCCGAGAACGCCCTCCAGCGTGCGGGCCTGCACCCGAGGGACGTCGACGCCTTGATCGTCAGCAACAGCACCGTCCCCACCCTGCCCGGCCTCGACGTCCACCTGGTCTCCCAACTCGGGCTCCGCGACGACGTGATGAGCATCCCCGTCACCCAGTGGGCCTGCGGCGCCTCCACCCGCGGCCTGGCCCTCGCCGCCCGCTTGGTCGCCGCCCACCCCGACACCGTGGTGCTGCTCGTGGTCTCCGAAGCCCTCAGCACCACCTACCAGCCCGCGGACAACAGCATCGACGCCCTCATGACCAGGCTCCTGTTCAGCGACTGCGCCGCCGCCATCGCCGTCACCGGCCGCCACCGCACCGGCCACTGGCTGCGCCTGGACGCAGCCCACCACGCCACCCTCCCGCACACCGCCCACCTGCACCGCCTGGAAAGCGAAGCCGACGGCGTGCACTTCCGCATGGACCGGGCAGGACCGCGGGCGATGGCAGCAAGCCTGCCCCCCATCTGGCAGTGGCTGGACACCCGCTACGGGCCCCACTGGCGACCGGACCTGCTCCTGGCCCACCCCGGCGGGCCCCGTGTCCTGGAGCAGATGCGCGACTCCCTGCCCGACGGCTGGCCCCCCGACCTGCTGGACCCCACCTGGAGGGCGTACGCGAGCGGCAACCGTGGCGGCGCCTCCGTCCTGGACCTCCTCGACCGCACCCGCCAGTACGGCACGCAACCCGGCGCCCGCACAGTGCTCTACTCCGCCTCACCCGGACTGCACACCACCGCCCTCGCCGGAGAAACGCTCTAGCGAACGGCTCCCACTTCTCACGCTGTTGGTCCGGTCCGCCAGACCCGCCGGATGTAGTCGAGCAGGCGAGCCGTCATTCAGCCGGTGATGCCCACAACGTCGTAGAACCTGGCCTCCGAGATCCTCCGTAGGACCCGTGCCCCAGCCCTGCCACAGTACTGATGCCGAAGCTGGTCGTGCCGCTGGCCAATGAGAAGAGAAACACCTGCGCCGTCGCGGGGGATGCGGCCGCTCTCGCCCCAGCAGCGGCCGTGCAGCGTGCCGAAGGCACCGAAGCCTGCTGTTCACTGTTCACGATGTGCGTGCCTGGTGGCTCACCCGCTTCGCCTACATCGACCAGGAGATGGTCTGGCCTAGTGGTGTGACGGTGACCTCGAAGCGTTCCAGGCCTGGGGCGCCGCCCGATCGCCAGACAGCCACGTGCTCTTCTACCGCGTCCCACAGCCGCTCCCCGCCGCCTTGCCGGACGGTCCAGGTGTCGTCGTCTTGTGTGAGCGCGGCCCATGACCCGGAGGTGGCGTCCAAAAGGACGTGTTCGGCGCGCCCCTTGCGATGCAGGATGAAGCGCTGGGCGCCCGGCGCGGCGATCTGAGCGACGAACCGCGTCGTCCAGTCGTCCAGCACATCGGCGGCGAAGACCGCGGGCCGCTCGTCCCCGGCGTCCATGTCGGGGAGGGTGCCGAGCGGCGGCGGGAGCTGTGGCCGCGCGATCATGAACGAGATTCCGCCGCCGAGGAGCGGCCGACCCATGCGTAGGGCACGGTGGTGACGCCGCAGGTGGCGATGGTGCGGTCGTACGGGGCGCCGTCCGCGTGGCCTGTCAGGCCGTCGCCCGTCACCAGGTGCGGGTGGAAGCCGACTCGTCCCAGCGCGGTGCGGGCCGTGCTTGCTACGTCTGCGTCGACCTCGACGGACGTCACCAGGTCATCGCCGAGAAGGTGACAGAGGAGCGCGGTGGAGTAGCCGGTCCCGGTTCCGATCTCCAGCACCCTGTGCCCGTCAGCGACGTGCAGGTCGTCGAGCATCCGCACGACGAGACCTGGCATGGTGCTGGACGAGGTGGGGGACCGCAGGATCTCCCCGCGGATATCCGCCGGCACGATCGTCCCGGCGATCTGCGTGACCAGGGAGTCGTCGTCGTAGCAGCGTGCGAGCCAGGGAGGATCCTCTGGCATCACCGGGCTCCACGCGGTCGCTCCTGGTCCGTTGATGCGCTCGAAGTAGCCGCCGCGCAGGAACTCGTGCCGCGGCACAATTTCGACAGCGCCCCGCCACGGCGAGCCGGCAGCGATCTTCCCGGCCAGGGCCAGGCGGAGCGCCTTGTCCTCGCTCATGTCGCAGTCTTCCTCTCCAGCAGGTCGGCCATGGCCGCGACCATCGGCAAGCCGGTTTCCGCCTCGAGCCAGGCCCACTGTCCCGAGGGATTGCACTCCAGGAAGACCCACCGGCCCTCGCGGTCCACGGCGAAGTCGAAGCAGCCGAAGACCAGCCCGAAATGCTGCAAGTAGCGGTACAGAGCGGCAGTGATGTCGGGCGGCGGGTCTACGACGGTGTCGGTGAGGCGGCTGTAGTCGGTCCGCCAGTCCAGCAGATCGGAGTCGATGCGCACGGCGAACACGCGGTCCCCGATGGCGGTCACGCGCATGTCGCAGATCTTGTCGACGCGCTGCTGGAACAGGTGGACCGTTCCCGACACCGCTTCGTCGATCTCCTCGGGGGCCACGTCGGCCACCTTCACCGTGCACGAGACGCCGTCATCGTCCCGGTACAGCGGCGCCGACAACGGCTTGTAGATGACGGGCCCGCCTGCCTTGATGAAGGCACGGACGGCGTCCGCATCGCTGGTCAGCAAAGTGGACGGCACGAGGAACCCGGCCGATGCGGCTGCGGCGAGCCCGGACGGCTTGAACTCGGCGTCGCCGATGCGGTGCGGGTGGTTCACGTACAGGCAGCCCGGCAGGGAGGCGATCACTCCGCCCAGGCCGTAGCGGGCCTGGGTGGCAGCGAAGCGGGCGGTCTGCTCGTCCAGGTGGGGAAAAATGAATCCGGAGGGGCGACGGTAGTACAGGGAGCGCACACTTCCCAGGTCGGCGGTACGTGAAGGCGTCGTCAGCGTTCCCGTGAGGCCTTCGCTGGTGAGGGTGGCCGCGAGCGACAAGGTGGCGGGGAAGTCGCCGGAGTCGAACCGTACGACCGGGATCTCCCGGTGGTGCAGCTCATTGATCACAAGGTCGGTCGTGGGATCGTCGAGGTTGGTCACGACCAGCACCGGCCCCGGATGCGTCACTGGTCGTTGTCGTTTCCCTGGTCCTGGTCCCCGCCGCCCGCGCCGCCGCCACCTGCACCATCGGATGGATTACCGGTGTTGGTGGCCGGGTTGGTACCCGTGCTCGTGCCGTGGCCCGGCATCATCATCGGTTTCCCGGTTGCGTCGAAGTAGTTCGTGGTCTGGGTGACGGGATCCAGCTCGGCACGGCCGTAGCCGGGTGCAAACGCCGGATACGGAGCCATACGCCGCAGTCCCCACGGGGCCGGCGTGATGCTTCCATCCGCCAGCCCGGGCCCGGACGGTACACGGTCGGAATGAGCGAACATCACGTGCCCTTCTTCTCGCCGGTTCTGCTACCTCATCTGCCATCCTGCCCGCACGTCACGGTGGCAGACAGCGGAATGTGAGAGGGGAGGCCGAAAATAATCCTGCGGGCTGCCCCCAAGGCCAGCGAGCCTTAATATCCTGCCGTCCTGCAGTCCTGCCGGTGGCACCGGGGCTGTTATGCCATCTGCAAGACTGCCTGCTACGAGCGGGACGAGGGCTGGGCGGTGAGGCGAAGGTGGCGGTGGACTGTCATCACATAGGCTTGCGTCGTCGTTCGCCGCCTGCTGTGGAAGCGCGGCATCAGACCGATGATTGCCCGACGTGGTGTGGCCCACCGCTCAGGGCGACGCGCCGACCTCCATCAGGGCCTGCTTGAACTGGCCTGCGGCCTCATCTGCCTCCGTCGTCTGCGCACTGTTGGGTGAAACGAGTGGTCAGACGAGGATGATCGGATTGGTGAGGGCAGCGACGTCCCCATTGGGATGGCGGACCTCGACGCGGATGAACATGGACTCCTCCGCCGTCGTGGCCCACTGCGCCACACCTGCCCCGGCGCCCGGGAGAGACGCCCGGTGAACCTTTCCTCCATCGGTGTGGAAGCTGACAGTCCCCACCGGCACACCCCGCACTGCTGCCCGCACTTCGACCTGCCCACCAGACGTTGCTAGCTCTTCGCCCACCCCGGCAGCGTGACCCCCAGCATGGGCAGTGAACGTCACGTCCACGTCCGCCGACTCCGCGATCCAACTGCGGCCGGCACGGATTCCCGCCAGGATCGCCTCGGTGCTCAGCTCCTCGGCGAAGACCACGGTATGAGGGATGCCCACCTGCCCTGCCAAGTGGGTGTCGCTGTTGCCCATCGCCGGCCGCCACGCCCCCGTCTGAATGTCCGCTGCGAGGCTGCGCCCCCATTCCGCCAAGGCGGCCTCGTTGTCGGCGTTCCAAGGTCGGTCCGAAGTCCACAATCCGTTCCAGATCTCCACCACGTCGAAGCCCCGGAGGGGGAACATGAAGTCGCCCGACGGGTAGGGTGCGTGCGGGTGCGCGGCCACGCACAGCCCTCCGACTCGATGGACCTGGTCCAGGCACTGATCGATCAACCCGTCCCTGACCTGGTGGTGCCAGTCGATGACCTCGCCGGGCTTGATGCCGAGCGCGAGCCAATGCCCGGTCTGCGTAGTCACTTCCTCACCGAGAATGATCAGGAAGTCATCGGCAGCCAGGTGACCCCACACACCGGATCCCGCAGCGGAGTTGTGCTCCGTGGTCGCCATGAAGTCGAGCCCGGCAGCAGGTGCACGAACGGCCAACTCCTCAGGCGTGAGTTCCCCGTCCGAGTGAACCGAGTGGACATGACAGTCCCCGCGGTACCAGGCCGCCCCGCGTCCGACCGCCCGCGTCGGCGGGAAGCTCAAGTCCGACAAGGTTCTCCCCTCAGAAATCTGTCAAGGCAACGCGCAGCCAGACCTACCAGTTCCGTAGCATCATTGAGCGCCGTTCTCAGCCGATAGTTCAGATCGCATTCTGCAACGAACAATAAGAACGCAGCGAACAATAAGAACGGTTGGATGGGCCCCTGCAGGCCGCATCGAGTTGCACCAGCGGTCCCGGAGCCGCACGGCCGGAGAGCCTCTGCACGCAACCAAATCCTGAGCAGAGACGCCCTTCGTTTATACAGTCTGGGCGCAAGGCGGAACCACTCCAACTGACCACACGTCCGAGGTAGAGGAATTTTTGATGCCGTCCCACATCAGGACCGGCATCCCACCGTGCTGCCCGCCAAAGCCACCTGCCACAGCACGATTCTTTGCTACCCCGCGGGCCCGGACGCCTCATGGCGGAGTTCGAGCCGCCCGGCCTCTCGGCGTGAGGGTTCGTGAGGCGGCGCGCGCACACGGGCGAGCGCCGGCCGCGCCGGGCGTACGCGGGTTGAACGACGGTGGTGTGACGCAGAACACTGCTGGGCGCGCGGGAGTAGCTGCCCTCCGCTACCTGCCGCATTCCGGCAGGTCAGAGGAAGAGCGCAGTGGCCCTCTGACCCGCCACGTGATGGCGGAAAGTGCCGGGTCGCAAACGTTGGGTGATTTTCCTTCCGGGGCAGTGCGTGAACGGGGCGGCAAATCACTTAGGTGGGTGGCAGGCCAACCGGCCCTCGACGCCTGCCCCTTGGCGTCAAGCCCGTACCCCTGCCCGAGAGGAATCCGCCGATGATCCACGCCTGCAGGAGGCGCATGTGAGCGACGACGCTCCACAGGACGGCCCAGCCTGGGAGGAGGGGGCCGGGATGTCGCAGTCGATGTACAGCCCGCTGGACCTTCCCATCGACTTCGAGGCGTTCTACCTCGGGCACCAGGAGGCCTTCCACGGCTACGCGGAAGCCCACTTCGGCACCCGTGCGGCTGCTGAAGAGGTCATACACAAGGTCTTCCTGGAGATCCTGGCGGGCTGGACGGACCTGCTGAGCACCGGCAACCTCGAACAGGGCGCCTGGGCCATAGTGCGCCGGGCTGTGCACGACCGCCTGGAGCTGGAGGGGCGGCTGCCCGCGTTCATCGTCAACGGGCCTATCACCCAGGCCCTGGCCGCTACCCGGGACCGCATCCAGGCCATGGAGTCCAGCTCAGGCCTGTACGAAGCGATCGGCGAACTGCAAGGGCGGCAGTTCGAAGTCATCGTGCTGCGCTTCATCCTGGGCTACCCCACTGTCAAGGTCGCCTGGTACATGGGCATCGACGACCGCACCGTCGACCACCACATCCGCCGTGCCAAGGAACGTCTGCGCACCAAACTCCAGATTCCCCAGGACCGCAAGAGGAAGGGAGAGCAGTGACCGCCACCCTCGAGACCCTGCTCACCAACGCACGCATCCCCCTCTCCGACCCCAAAAGCTTCGACATCGCCGCCGGCCTGCGCCGCCTGGCCGCCGACGCCTCCCAGAAGACCCCCACCCTCGCCATCGCCCGGGCCACACAAGCATCCCAGCGCCTGAACGTAGTCTGCTGCTGGGTCCTCAACGAGCCGGGCGCACCCGAACACGTCGACAAGATCGCCGAAGGCCCCGACGGCGGACCGCTCACCGAAGAACAGATGGACGTCGACGGCACCCTGATCTTCGGCTGCCTGCTGTATCTGACCGGGCACCCGGAATCAGCCCAGTTCTGGTGGCAGCTTGCCGCCGGCGCCGGCAGCCGCGCCGCGGCCTACACCCTGCACCTGCACCACCTCGCGCTCGGCGAAACCCGCAGAGCCAGGCACTGGTACCACCAGCTCACCCACTCCATGGCCGACACCGCCCCACCCGACGCCGCGTTCCTCGAGGCCCTGGAAATCCTCGCCCGTTACGTACGCGGCCATGGCTCCGGCTCCCGCGCCCAGGCACCCTCCGGCCGCCTGGAAAGCGAGGTCGACCGCCTGGCCGCCCGCACCCCGAACAACTCGGTCATCGTCGCCCGGCCCGACCAGCAACTCGTCGCCCAGCTACAGCAGTTCGCCTCCGGCCACTGACCACCCGCCACCCAAGGAGACGCCGGTGAACACTCCCAAGCCCTGCCAGACCGCTTCGCCGATGAGACAGGCGCCCGCCAGGCCGCGGAGCAGGCGGTGCGGGCGCGCCGCACCGATGCACGTGCTGTACGGCGCCTGCTACGGCATCGGCACCGGAGTGATCGGGGCGCCTTCGTCCTGCTCAAACGCCTGCTGTAGCTGTCGCTCCAGCAGGCAGCAAGGGGAGGGGGAGGGCTCGCCGGCGGACGTCCGCGCCGATGAGCCCACACCCTTGGATGGTGAGACTGAGCGCAGCGCTGCGCGGCCCTTGCTCGACCACTCGTGCGCCTCTCACAGGCGTTCGATGCGGCTGAGAGCCGCGCGCGGTGCGCGCCGGGCGGGGGCCCGTCCGCTCAGCAGGATCAGCCGTGCGGCCCGGTGCCGCTGACCCGCGTACGGGGCAAGCAGATGCAGCATCTCAGCGTCGCCCACGCCACGGCGCCCGGTGAGCGCGTAGCCGACACGGCCGGGCAGGTTCAGGTCACCGGTGGTGAGGGCATCAGCGGCGCCGTTGGAACGCTGCAGGACTTCCGCCGCGGTCCACGGCCCAATCCCTCGACGAGCTGCAGGCGCCGCATCGCCCCCGGCAGATCCATGTGCACGGCTTCCTCCAGCCGCGGTGCATGACGGCAGGCACGCACGATCGCCGAGGACCGCTTGCCATCGACGCCCGCCCGGTGCCATTCCCAGGAGGGGATCCTCGCCCAGACCTGCGGGGCGGGAGGAACACGCATGGCCTCCGACGCCTGGCCGGGCGGGATGTCGCCGTATGCCAGCAGGAGCCGCCGCCACGCGGCGAAGGCCTCCCGGGTGGTGAGCCGAAGCGCGATGGTTGTCACATAGGCAGGCTGGTTGTCACCGACGGTGTTGTGGACGGTTGAACCTGATGAGCCGGGACGCGCTAGTTGGAACCTGGTCTCGCTTGTTGGAACCAGTCGTCCCGCCGCGGCGCCGGTGGCAGATTCTCAGTGCTTCGCCTGATCTTGCGGGTTCTCATTCGTTCTGGAGCCGGACCAGACGCCGAGTTCTCCGCCGGGCAACGATACGAAGCGCCATCCTCCTGGTCCTGTGATCTGCCAGGCTTCGAACGATGCGTCGGCCGAACAGTTCAGATGCACGCCACTGTTGAACACCATCCGCAGTCCACCGGACTTGAACGCAACCGCTGACAGGACCTTCGCTCCGAACAGTGGAAGAGCCGCAGCCACGTCCTGGGCCTCCGGCGTCAAAGGCAGGCCGGGATTGGCGCGCAGTGACCCTGTCGAGAGCTGAGCTGGTGCTTCCAGCACGATCTCCCACTCTTCCTCCAGGTCGAGAGTCAGTCGAAAGTCGATACTGATCTTCACAACACTCAGGCCTCGAAGACTCAGGACCCACCGGTCCCCGTGTTCGACCGGATCCATTTCAGCACTCATCACCACATCATGATCCACCCCGTCGCAGGCCCCCAGGGATTTCCCTCCTCCACGGGCCGAGGGTGCTGGTTGCCCGGAACTGGTTCCAACAAGGATGACGATTCACCGAAGGTTGCAAGAAGCGTGACCATTTGCTTCCAACATGCGTGTCCCGCGCGGGATAAACCACAGGCCATCACGACCTCGCGGTTCCAACTACCGCGTCCCGGCACACCTGAGCGCGACAGGCCGACAACTGTGGTCATCCGGCCTCGGTACTGGCGGACTCTCGTAATCAACTGTCGCCAGTTCCCCGAGAAACCCAACCTGCCGGTGACCGTGTGTGATCCCCTAACGGCGTATCGGCTCCGGGTCCCGCCGGTCTCGTTGAGCCGGCGGGTGGTGGTTTTGTCGTGGTAGCCGAGAGCGTTACGCAGGAAGGGGGCCGCCGGAACCGGCTACGCGCTCCCGGTCGGGAGCCAGGTGTCAATGACCTCGGCGACAAGGGCGGCGCCGCGGCTGTTCTGATGGATGTGGTCGGTCGTGAGCACGAGACCCCGGCGCCGCGAGATCGTGTCGAGGCTGCGGCGCAGCAAGGCGCGCCGGACCAGGACGCTGACGCTCGCTGCGGGCGTCGGGTCCCGGTAGGGGATCGGCGGCGGGTCCGCCTGGCTTAGTTCCTCGGTCTGGCGTTCGTGGAGCGGGAGGTAGGTCGCCTTGTTGGTGGTGGCGACCTCGGCGATCATGCGGCTGTACGCCTGTGATGCCCGTGCCGCGGCTCCGTCGAGTTGTTGGCCGAGGACCGGGAGGGACAGCAGAGCGATCGTCGCGTCGGTCTGCGTTCGCAGCCGTTCGACGACGGCTCCCAGGCACTGCTGGAACCAGCCGGCCGACGGGCGCTCGGGGAGTTGTTTGCGCTTCATGGCCCGCTCGACGGGGTAGCTGGCGAGGCTCGCTCGGGCGTCGTTGGTCCCGATCAGCACGGTGATCACGTCGGGTTCGTCCGCGACGACGGCATCGAGGCGCCGTGAGAGGTTGTGGGCGAAGTCGCCGTTGACGCCGAAGCGGGCGAGCCGTACGTCGCCGGGAGGTCGACGTCGTTCGAGAAGGTCCAGGTAGTCGACGCTCAGTTGCGCGCGGGTGAGGCTGTCGCCGAGGCACGCGACACGGGTCGTCACGGTGTTCGCGGGCCGGACGTGCCGGCGCGCTCGGGCAGGCGGGCTTCGGTCCGGGGACGGTGCTCGGTGCCGAGGCCAGCGGTGATGGTCAGGATGGACGCCGGTCCCGCCATGTCGACCGCGTGCCATGTCCCGGCCGGGTTGACGGTGGCCTCGCCCGGCCCGAGCACAACCCGGTCGGGCACTCCGTCCACATCGCGGGTGACCGTCACCGACCCGCTGAGGCAGACGACCAGTTCGTCGCCTGCGGGGTGGCTCTCCCAATGGTCGCCGAGGCCGTCGCCGTCGAAGATCGTCACCATCCGGCCCTCGGCACCGTCCGCCGCGACCGCGGCGCTGTAGGCATGGAGCACCTCCGGGTCCCAGGCGAAGCCCTCGACGGGTTTCGCTCTCGACCCCAGCGCGAGGTGCACGGGGGTGGTCCGCAGGTCGATGGCGTTGGGTTCGTGATTGACGAGTCTCATGCCGACGATCGTCACAGGACAGCAATAGGGTGGTCTTGAAGAAAAGGGAACGGAAGCCGACGCGATGGGCGGCCGGTCGGCGACTACCCAGTCCCGAGCAGGACTTCGCCGCGACGCCATGCTGTCGGCGATCGGCCCGTGAACTCGCTCCAATCCCGAACGAGATGGGCCTGGTCGGCGTAGCCGGAGACGGCCGCCACATCGGCCCACGGAAGCGGGGCGTGCATGGTGGCCAGTTCGTGCGCGTGCTCGAAGCGCAGAACCCGGGCGAAGGTCTTCGGCGACAGGCCCACCTCACCGCGAAACCGCTCGGTGAGGTACCGACGGCTCCAGCCCAGTTCTGCGGCGACCTCCCCAACCTGGACGCGGCCCCGCGCGGCCAAGAGGCGGCGCCAGGCCTCGGCTACCTCGGGGCGCACCCGGGACACGGGGTCGCCGCCGGCGCCGCGGCCGACGGCTCGCAGGAGCAGCTCGTCCAGCACGGCGAACCGCGCGGCCCATGTCGTCGCCGCGCGGAGCCGGTCGACCAGCTCGACGCCGAGCGCTCCGAGAAGCTCGTCGAGTGGGACCAGTCGGTGGGCGAGATCAGCGGCGGGCATGCCGTAGACGGCCCGGGCCCCGAGCGGTGTCAGCGACACCTGCACGCCTTCCTGGCGTCCGTCGTGGTGGATCGCGACGGCCCGGCGCATCAGGCCGCCGGCCACGCTGCCGAATCGGGTGACCGGTGACCCGTCGTCGACGCCCGCCGCCACCTTCAAAGGGCCGGATAGACTGATCACCGCAGTGAGCACGCGGCCCGGCGGGCCGCAGTGCAGCGCCGCCGGGAACCCACGAAGATCGAAACCGACATACGAGCCGACGTACCGCCGCAGAGCGGGCGCCGGACGTGCATAGATCCTGGTAACCGTATGGTCTTCCACCCTCGCAGGTCGTGATGAGCGTGGACGGATCCTCGTCCACCGACGCTCGGAGCAGGTATCGCGCTTCCCCGGGCTCTATGAGGTCGAGGTCGGTGGCGCCGCAAATGCCGGCGAGTCCTATGAACAGGCCGCCACGAGAGAGCTGGCCGAAGAGCTGGGCATCCGTGCGCTGCCACGCCTGCTGTTCACGTTCATCAACCGCAGCGGCTTGAGCCCTCACTGGCTCGGCGTGCACGAAGCCGTGCTGCCGGACGCCGTGGTCCCCGATCCCGATGAGGTCGCCTGGCATGGCTGGCTGACCGAGCCGGAGCTGCTCGGCTCTGCTGGAGTGGCGCTTCACCCCCGACAGCCACGAAGCCTTCAACCGGTATCTGGCGTCCCGGACCGCGCGGTCCTGACCTTGCCCATCACGCTCAGGCTCAGCGTCCCCGATCCAGCGCTACGCGCTGTCTGGACGCGGGATGCCGTGCCACACTCTGCATCGGCTCGCCCGACCACCCCGCACTACCGCATAAACTCCATCCGAGCCTTCGCGCGCCACGCTGCGGCAGCCTCTTCGCGGCGCCGGACCAGTTCGGCAATTCTGTCTCCACGCGAAGCATCCGCAGGCCGGAACGGAAGGTAACGAACGAGTAACGGCACCCGGTTATCCCTGAGGCACCAGCCTGCTTGATCCACGGTGGACCATCCAGTGCCCGCACGGGAGGCCTTCGCCGCAGCCCGCGAGGGCCTGCCACCACTTCCCGGTCCGCCACCCGCCGTCGAACTCCCCATACCTAGTTTCGTTCGGGTGTGGTGATGACCTTCCCGACGGGAAGGATGTGGCCGCGCTGGAGTTCCTGGCCGCCGCCACCGCATACCGCGCCGCCCACCTGCTACACCAGGAACTGCAGCCAGATGCCAGCGGACCGACCGCCGCCCTTCGCCCCGCTCGCCCTGAGCAGAGACGAGGATCTCGTACGCCTGGCCGCCGCCGACCCGCCCACCGGCATCCTCACCCGCCTGGCCTGCAGCTCATCGCAGGCAGCAGCCGATTCCTCGCCGCTGCCCGGGCCCGCCCCTGGTTCAGCGGCGGGCCGGACGGGCGCAGCGCACGTTCCCGGAGGTGATCGCGTTCCTGGGCAGGGCGAGGCCGAAGGCCCGTTCCAGGCCTTCGAAGAACAGCGCGATGTTGTCCGTCCAGTTGCCTGCCTTCTCCGCGATGCGCAGGTGCAGGTTGAGGAAGGACAGCGGCGCTTCCGGGGCGAACGGCGCCTCCCCCGGGGTGTACCAGATGAGCTCGTACATGTCCCGTCGGTCTTCGGCGCCGTCCTCGATCGGGAAGGGGTTCTGGTACACCCCCTCCTTGAAGTAGTCGAAGGTGTAGATGGCCTTGGCCATGGTCGCGCTGAGCGTGATCTGCTGCTCGGGAGGCGGGTCGAGGGAGCGGGAGAAGGTATGGTCGAAGTCGTGGTAGCCCAGCCACGTCCAGCCGTTCTCCTCCCCGAAGGCCAGCACGCGGGTGAGGTCGTCCGTGCCCTCCCGCGTGTCCCGCTCCCCGACCTGGTGGAGCAGCAGTCCGTCGGCGATGTCCTGCGCGTCGGCCCCGTAGGCGCGGGCGACGTCCTCGGCGGTCGGTCCCTTGATGAACACGAGTTCCGTGAAGGGCTCTTGGTTGCGCCAACTGTCGGCGATCCATGCCACGCCGTCGCCCACCGGGTCCTGGCGGGCGAGGAACTCCTCGAACGCGGCCGCCTGCTTCGGGGGCATGTAGCTCTGGCGGGCCGTGCGCGCCCTGTCCTCCAGCCAGGCGAGCTCCGCCACGGACCTCAGTTCGGCCACGACCACCCGGTCCCGCACGAAAGTCATCCGCCCCCCGTCAGCGTGCACGTACCGGATGTACGGGCCCTGCGGGTCCGGGCCGAACGGATGCCCCTGCCCCGATCTGGACCTGGGCCGGTGTCGCGCGCCGTGGACCCGTTGGGCGAAGTGTTCCAGCTCGGCGAGTTCCGCCGCGGGAAGAAGCACACTCGTCGGCTCGCCGCCGTCGATGACACACACCCGCTCGCCGGTCTCCTCAACGCGAGCGAGGAGACTCGCGAAGTCCGCTATGGCGTCGCTCAGTTCAACGTTGTCCATACGAGGGGACATTACTGGCGGTGATCCGGCGGCGGCCGCGGGGGTGGGGCGCCAGGCGGCTACCAGGTCGGCGGCGAGGAGCAGTTCGGCGATGTCAGTGCCTTAGTACATGATCTCCGCGCCGCCTTGGACCTGGTCGGCGGAGGGGCGTGGCTGTCGGTCCAGAAGCCGCCGTACATCAGGTGGGAGACCACCGAGTGCGCGACGGTGGTGACGGCGAGGCAGGCCAGCCGGGGGCTCGCTCCCGGGCCGGGTCGGGCCGCGATGGCGTGGGCGAACAGGCACCCCGGGCAGCAGGGAGTGGGCGTGCAGCAGCCAGTGTCCCGCCGGGTGGCTGATGGACGCGTTGTACAGGGGCGTGTCGTAGAGCAGGGCGAGATCGTCCGCGGACAGCAGCAGCGCGACGGCCGGATGGTGAGCACCCTGGCGGGCCGGCTGTGCAGGACCGCGGTCAGACTGCCTGCCCTGGCGCACCGGCAGGGTGCGCAGAAGCAGGGTGACAGGCAGCGACCATGGCGAGTGTGATCGGCGCGAGCGGCGGCAGAGTCCGGGGGAGCCGGGCGGTCGGCGGAGATTCCGTTGCGCGTGTGCACGGTCATGGAGCCACCGCGTGCCGAGCCGGATGCGCCCCCCGGCGGGCATGGCCAGTGGAGCGAGCGTCACCCCAGCCTGCCGGTCTCGTGGGAGGCGGCCAAGGCGCGGTGCCAGCCCCACAGCTCGACCAAATGTCATCGGTCACGAAAAGTCACAGATCGGGCGCACGCAGATGCTGAGCGAGCAGGACTCGCTCTGTTCGATTTATGTTCGATATATTCTCGACCAGAACAGGCCACATGGCTTGAACGGTTCCGGGGTGTGATGGGAGGCGCGTGGTGGGAGCAATCCACCTGCATACTTCATCCGGCTACTCCGCCCGTTACGGCGCCGCTCTGCCCGGTCTCCTGGTGCGGCGGGCCGCAGAACGGGATGTCTCGGCCCTTGCCCTGACCGATCGGGACACGGTGGCCGGCACTGTCCGCTTCGCCAAAGCCGCCGCGGCATCTGGGGTGCGCCCACTCTTCGGCGTGGACCTGGGCGTGGCTCCTGTAGCGGGGCCGAGCCGCAGTGCGGGGAGCACGCGGACTCCGGTGCGCGGTGGCGCGCACGTCGCCGAGGCGCCGTGGAGGATCACGCTGCTGGCGCAGGACCCTGGCGGGTGGGCCCGGCTGTGCCGGATCGTCTCGGCCGCCCACGCGCAATCCGTCAACGGGGCGCTGATGGCGGCCTGGCCGGTGCTGGAGGAGCACCTGGGGGAGGGCCTGCTGGTGCTTCTCGGCCCGGCCTCAGAGCCGGTGGCTGCCCTGATGTCAGGCCGCCCCGACGTGGCCGAACAGCTCCTTGCTCCCTGGCGGGCCGCCGCGGGTGCGGGACTGCGACTGGAAGCGGTGCATCTGGGAGGCACCGGGACCGGCGCGGGCTCGCTGCGGCTGGCCGCACGCACCCTTCAGCTCGGTGACGAGCTCGGGGTGCCGGTCGTGATGTCCAACGCGGTGCGCTACGCCGATCCCGCGCAACACCGTCTCGCGGACGTGCTGGACGCGGCCCGCCTCCTGCGCCCGGTCGACCGGCGGGCACTGGATGGCGGCGAGCGCTGGCTCAAGGGACCCGCCGGAATGGAGGAAGCCGCCGCCCGTACCGCTGAGGCTGCCGGGCACGGCCCTGCCCGCGCAGCGGCGCTCCTGGCCGAGACCGAAGCCGTCGCGGAGTCCTGCACGCTGACCCCGGCCGAGCTGGGGGTGGGCAAGCGCCACTTCCCCGAGCCGCACGTCGTCGGCGCTACCAGGGCGCGGGGCGGGGCGATGCGGCTGCTGCGCCAGCGCTGCGAGGCGGGCATGCACGCCCGCGGCCTGGACCAGGACGCGGCTGCAGTGCGCCAGATGGACTACGAACTGGACGTGATCGGCCGGCTCGGTTACGAGAGCTACTTCCTTGCGGTCGCACAGGTCGTGGCGGATGTGCGGGCGATGGGGGTGCGGGTCGCCGCCCGCGGGTCGGGCGCCGGATCCATGGTCAACCACGCGCTGTTCGTCGCCACAGCAAATCCTCTGGAGCACCGACTGCTGTTCGAACGCTTCCTGAGCGAGCGGCGCACCTCATTGCCGGATATCGACCTGGATGTGGAGTCCGCACGCCGCCTCGAGGTCTACGACAAGATCTTCGAACGCTTCGGCCCTGAGCGGGTCGCGGTGACCGGTATGCCCGAGACCTACCGGGCACGGCACGCGCTGCGCGATACCTCACTTGCGCTCGGCATCGCCCCACAGACGGCCGACCTCATTGCAAAATCGTTTCCTCACATCCGGGCCTGCGACATCTCTGCCGCGCTCACCGAACTGCCCGAGCTGCGCCAACTCGCCGCACGGAGAGAGGAGTTCGGGCCGCTGTTCGAGCTCGCCGAGGGACTGGACGGACTCGTGCGCGGCTACGCGATGCACCCCTGCGGCGTGATCCTGTCCGATGTGACCCTGCTGGACCGGCTGCCGGTGCAACCCACACCCGGCGGTCAGTACCCCATGCTGCAAGCCGACAAAGAGGACATAGAGGACCTCGGCCTCCTGAAGCTGGACGTGCTCGGCGTGCGCATGCAGTCGGCCATGGCGTACGCCGTCGACCAGATCAAGGACACCACCGGTCAAGAGATCGACCTCGACGACAGCCGACAGGTTCCGCTGGATGACTTCTGGGCCTTCAAGCTCATTCAAAACAGCGACACGATCGGCCTGTTCCAGCTCGAAAGTCCAGGTCAGCAGGACCTCGTGGGAAGACTGGAGCCGCGCAGCCCACAGGACGTCATCGCCGACATCTCGCTGTTCAGGCCCGGACCCGTGTCTTCGAAAATGCCGGAACGTTTCATTGCGGCCAGGCACGGAGCGGCCCCCGAGTATCCGCATCCGGACCTGGAGGCGGTGCTCGCCGATACGTACGGCGTGGTCATCTGGCACGAGCAGATCATCGACATCTTCGCCACCCTCACCGGCTGCGACCGGGCGATGGCCGAAGTGGCCCGCCGCGCCCTGGGTAACAAGGAGCGCCTGCCGCGGGTGCGCGCCTGGTTCTACGTCAAGGCTGCCGAACAGGGCTACGAGGCGGCCTCGCTCGACCGGACGTGGGAGATCGTCGAGGCGTTCGGGGCGTACGGATTCTGCCGGGCGCACGCCGTCGCATTTGCCGTGCCGGCCCTGCAGAGCGCCTGGTTGAAAGCGCACCACCCGGCCGCCCTTTATTCGGGTCTGCTGGAGCATGACCCGGGGATGTGGCCCCGCCGGGTCATCGTCGCCGATGCCCGCCGCCACAACGTGCCGGTGCTGCCCGTCGACATCAGCCGCTCCAAGGCCGCCCACCAGGTGGAGCAGCTCGACGACGGACGGCTGGGCGTTCGTCTGTCCTTGTCCCTGGTCAAGGGCATCGACGAGGCGCAGGTGCAGCGGATCGTCGCCGGGCAGCCGTACGCCTCACTCCAAGACCTCTGGGAGCGGGCCCGGCCCGCGCGGCCGACCGCCGAGCGGCTCGTGGAGATCGGCGCCCTGGACACGGTGCGCGGCACGCTCACCCGCCGTGACCTGCTCTTGCAGACGGCCGAGCTGCATCGCGCCACCCGTGCCCGCCCGGACGACGGCCAACTCGCCCTGGACGGTGCCATGGCGGCCGCCGAGCCGAGCGGCCTGCCGGAGATGACCGCCCGCGAGGCGCTCGGCGCGGAACTCAACGTCCTGCAGATCGACGTCTCGCGGCACCTCATGGAGCATCACCACCGGCTGCTGCGCGAGATCGGTGCCACCGACGCTGCCCACCTGCAGGCACTGCATGCCGGGCAGCAGGTTCTCGTCGCCGGCGTCCGCGCCTCCACGCAGACCCCACCTCTGGCGTCGGGCCGCCGCGTGATCTTCGTCAGCCTCGAGGACGGGTCCGGACTCGTCGACGTCGCGTTCTTCGAGGATGCGCACGAGCAGTGCGCGCACACCGTCTTCCACGCCGGCCTTCTGCTGGTGCGCGGCACCGTGCAACGCCGCGGCCCGCGACGCACGGTGGTCGGCGCGATGGTCTGGGATCTCGACGAACTCGCCGCCGCCCGCCGCGACCTGGGCCCCGAGGCCGCGCTGCGCATCCTCGGGCGCAGCACGCCGCAGCCGACCCCCGCCCAGGCGCCGCAGCGGACGCTGGCCAACGGCACGGCAAGGGCCCGGCTCCACCCGTACGCGGATCTCCAGCCCGCGGGCACCCGCTCCGCGGACCTGAAAGCCCTGGGCTACACGAGTCCGGGAAGCGCGGGGTGACCACGATGACCAGGCAGCGGCAGATCCTCCATGTGCACTTCTTCCTCTCCGGACATGCCCCCGATACGTACGGCGAGGTGCTGGCGCTCCTGGAGGACCTCACGCCCCGCGTGATGGCGCTGCCGCCGGACGGCGCCGACCTGGATGTCACCGGAGCGTTGCGTTTTTGGGACCGCGATGCCCGCAGGCTGGGGGATCTGCTGCGGCTCAGAGTTGCCGCTCTCTTCGGGATCGAGACGACGCTTGCCGCGGCGCCCAACCGGATGCTCGCCACCATGGCGGCCGCCGTCACCCCGCCCGGCCAGATGACTGTCATCAGCCACGACCCGGCCTCCGTCCGAGCGTTCCTGCGAGCGCGCCCGGTCGGCTCGCTGCTCGGCGTTGGCCCGGCCACGGCCAAGACGCTCGCCCGGCACGGTCTGCACACCATCGGCGACCTGGCGGACGCTCCGCCCCTGGCTCTACAGCGCCTGCTCGGCGCCGCCACCAGCCGCACCCTTCACGAACGCGCGCACGGACATGACGACCGCTCCGTCGTCACGGAGCCAGTGGCGTGTTCAGCGAGCGCCGAGCACCGCTTCGACCACGACGAGCTCGATCCGGTCCAGCACCACCGAGCTCTGCTGGCTCTTGCCGGGCAGCTCGGCACGCGCCTGCGGGCCGGCTCGCAGGTGGCCGACGTCGTAGCGATCACCGTCCGGTACGCGGACGGAACGACGACTACCCGCAGCCGGACCTTGCCGGAAGCCACGCACCACACCACGGCCCTGGCGGACGTGGCCTACAGCCTCTACGCGGCTCTCGGCCTGCAGCGAGCGCGCGTGCGCGGGATCACGATGCGATGCGAGGGCCTTGGGCCCGCCGAGGGTGCATCCCGCCAGCTGAGCTTCGATCAGAGCGTCGACAAACGCCTGCTCATCGAGGAGGTTCAGGATCGCGCCCGTCGGCGCTACGGGACTGATGTGATCAAGCCCGGTGCGCTGGCCGCAGGATGGTAGCCGCGGCGGGTGCTCACCGGTCCTGGGAGAGTTTGTAGAGCTCGGCCAGCACCCCGCCCGAGTCGAGGAGTTCCTCGAACGTCCCGGACTCGGCAACACGGCCGCAGGCCAGCACGATGACGCGGTCCGCGATGCGCGCGTTGTCCAGGTTGTGGGTCACGAAGAGCGCGGCCTTGCCTGCGGCGAGCTTCTTGAACCGGCTGATCACAAGGTGCTCGGCGCGCGGATCCATGGCACTGGTCGGCTCGTCCAGCATCAGCATGGTCGCGTCCCTGTAGAAGGCGCGGGCGACCGCGATGCGCTGCCACTGCCCGCCGGACAGGTCGGTGCCGCCCCAGTTCGAGCTGGCGACCAGGGTGTCGAGGCCGTACGGCGACTTGGCGATGACGCTGTCGGCGCCGGCCGAGCGGGCGGCTTCGAGGAGGAGGGTGTCGTCTTCGGCGCGGGGCTGGCCGAGGTGGATGTTGGCGCGCAGGTCCATGGGCCAGCGCGTGTAGTCCTGCGGCACCAGGCCGACCCGGGCCCACACGCTGTGCGGGTCGGCCTCGGCGAGGTCGATGCCGTCCCAGGTCACCGTGCCGCTGGTCGCGGTGCGCAGGCCGGTGAACAGGGCGGACAGGGTGGTCTTGCCGCTGCCGTTCTCGCCGACGAGGGCGATGAGTTCGCCGCGGCGCAGAGTGAGGCTGACGCCGTCGACCGCCGGTGTCTCGGCGCCGGGGTAGGTGTAGGTGACGTTCTCGGCGCGGATCTCGGCGGGCCCGGCGGCCTCGATCTGGGTGGTGCCGCGTACGGCGCGCAGGGCCATTGCCCGGCGCAAGAAGACCTGCCAGTCCTCCAGGTACAAGCTCGTGCGGAACAGCCGCGCCGCGGCCATGACCATGGAGGTCAGGGCGCCGGTCGAGGTACGTACGGCGATGACCGCGGTGGCGGCGATGGCCAGGTCCATCCGCCCGGTGGCGGCGAGCCAGCCGAGGACGGCCCAGGTCGCGGCGAGCATCAGCCCGCTGATGGCCGCGCCGAGGAGGGTGACGCGCAGGACGCGCGGTGCGGCCGCGCGGTGGGTGGCCTTGATCCGGTCCGTGATCTTGCGGTACCAGTTCGTCAGGAAGCCGGCCATGGTCGTGGCGCGGACCTCGGCGGCGGTGCGGCGGTCGGTGGAGTAGTAGCGGAGCAGGTAGCGCAGGTGGTTGTCCGAGATGTTCTGGTAGTCCGCGCGGTGCTGGATACGCGCCGAGGCGATGGCCGCGGCCCCCTTGGGCACGACGGCCAGCAGCAGAAGGGGGAGAAGAAGGGGGTGCAGCACCGTCAGCACGGAGGCGGCGGCGATGAGCTGGGCGAGCGCGGAGACCATCGCCTGGGCGTCACCGATCAGGTTCCCGGTCGCTTCCGCGCCCTTGCCGGCAGCCTGCAGGCGGTCGGTGAACCCGGGCCGGTCGTACGCCTCCAGCTCGACCTCGGGGGTGGCGGCGATGATCTGGAGGTCCGCCTCGGTGGCGACCTCCGGAGCGAGCCGGGCGGAGGCGTACACGGCGAGCGCGTCCGCGGCGGCCCGTACCCCGGTGGCGACCGCGACCACGATCAACGAGCCGGTCGCCGCGGACACCCGGTCGGCGACCGGGCCGCCGGTGAACAGGTGTTTCATCGCCCCGGGCAGTGCGCCGAGCGCGACGGCCGAGGAGACGGCGACGACCAGCTGACAGGCGGCGAGCCAGAGCATCGCGGGCCGGTCGGCAGCCCACCCGAGCCGCGCGGCCGCGGCGAGCGTACCAGGGAGCCGGGCGGCCATCTGCCACCAGGAGGCGTTCGCGATGTCTTCGAAATGCGGGTCGGTCCGGTAGCCGACCTGCTGCGGGGAACCGGAGGTTTTCGGGGTGGGCGAGGACTGCGTCACCCGCCCCATCCTGCTGCGTACGCAGGGGCGACCGGGGCCATTTGAGCCGAAGTCGCCCGCGTGGTGGACGAGCCGTCTACAGGGCCCGCAGGGCCAGTTCGACGGCGGTGATCAGGAACAGCCCGGTGCGGTACGGGGCCGCCTCGTCGGGGTCGAGGGCCGCCCGCTCGACGGTCTCCGAGAGCACGGCCGCATCGAGGAATCCCTGCTCGACCAGGTGCAGGTCCTTGCCCCAGCTGCGGAGCAGGCCGCTGCTGTACTCGTGCACGGCCCGGTTCATCAAGTGCCCGAAATTCTCCCGCATCACCGGGTGCACTACGGCGTCCGGGAGGCCGCGGGCGACGAAGCGTTCCGTCAGCAGCCGCTTGTCCCGCTTCCAGTCCAAGGGGAGGCGCTGCCCGAATCGCACCAGCTCAGGATCCGTGAACGGGGTGATCGCCCACAGGCCCCGGCGGGCCAGCAGCGGGGTCGCGACCTCCAGGGCGACCAGCGCGGTCTCCGGCGCCACCGTGGCCGGGGAGATCCCGGTGTTCACCTCCCCGAGCAGGTCGCGGACTCTCTCGCCGCACCAGGTGGGCGCCTCGGGTGTACGGACAGGCCCGCCGTCGGGCCGTCGTACGCGGGCGACTTCGTCGCCGCCGAACCCAGCCACCACCGTCGTGATGCCGCGCGCCATCAGCGCCTGCGCGAGCGCGTCGGCCGCTTCCAGGTGCGGCTCGTCCAGCGGGCTGATCGCCTCGGCGTGGGCCCGGCGCAGCCCACCTGGGGCGAGCGGCGGGTGGTCGGCGGCGGGCACCGTGATGTCGGGGGCGAAGCCGGTGTGGTCGATGACCATGCGGCGCCGCGCGGCCTGCTGCGGTCCGGCCTCGCCGCCGATGAGCAGCGCGCACGGCGTGATCAGGCCCGGATATGCGGCCGCGAGCGAGATGGCGAGGTTGGTGGAGTCCTTCCCGCCGGACAGATGGGCCGCGGTCTGCGCGGGGGTGAGGGGGCGGCGGGCGTAGATGTGGTCGACGAGCGCCTCGAACGCGCTCACCAGCGCGGGCCCCTCCGTTCCCTCGGCGAGCTCGGAGGTGCGAGCGTGCTCGGCCGCGGCCGGGTAGACCATGCGCAGTTCGTCGGCGTCCACATACGCGCTCGACCGCTCGGAGAGCCGCTTGATGCTGGTGAAGAGGGTGTCGTGCCCGTACCGGGGGTGCCCGGTCAGCAGTCGCATGACCTCCTTCTCGTCCAGCCGGTCCGGCGCCTGCCGCTCGCGCAGGTCCATCAGCTGCCACGATCCGGTCAACTGCTTCTGGTCGTAGGCGAGATAGAGCGGGCACACCCGCCGAGGCCGGTCTCCAGGCGCACGCCGTCCGTGCCCGCCTCGATCCATACGGACTGGAGCGGCCACTGACGGCACTCCTGGAGCGCGCGGGCGTACACCGCGGCATCAACCCGTACCGGCGCGGTCGAGCGCAGCAGCGAGGCGCGGTCGGCGGCCCGCTCGCGCACGACCATCAAGGTGCGGGTGCCGTCCGTGACGGCCCGTGCCTCCAGGGCGGGGTTGGCCAGCGGCCGGATGCGGTCCTCGCCCCGCGTCCAGCAGCCGTCCCTCTGGTCACACCACTGCCACGGGCCCGTTCCGGTCCGCAGGTTGACCGACATCGTCAACATCTGAACTCCCTCTCCAACGGCGGGTGGACATGCGACGGGGCCCGCGCGGCGCATGCCGGGCGCGGGCCCCGGTAGTGCTGGTGCGGCGGTGCTGGGTCAGTCCTCGAACCTGCCCTGGTCCGAAGACTCCTGCGGCTTCTCGTCGAAGCGCGCGGTGTCACTGGGCACCGCGGTGATCTCCGGACCGGCGAACACGGACTCCCACGGGCGACTCTGGTCCTTCATCACGAACCCCTTCCACTCGACCCACCCCGGCGACCCAACGTCACCGGGCTTCACCAACCAGTGAACTGGGCGGGGGAGTTCGCGAGTACCGTACGGAGCGCGCAAGGCCGTATATCGCGTATACGAGGTCGGGGACGCCATGACCCAGCGCACTGCGAACCACCAGCTCAAGCAGCTCGTCGACGAGTCCGGGCTGCCCCTGGACGGCGTCGCCCGCGCGGTGCGCGCCGTAGCGGCGGAGAGCGGGCAGCGTCTGGGGACCAACAGGTCGGCGGTGCACCACTGGATCGGCGGCGCGGAACCCTCCGGACTGACCCCCGGCTACCTGGCCGAGGCCCTCTCCCGGCGCCTGGGGCGCCGGGTCACCCGCGCAGACCTCGGACTCGGTTCCCTGCCCGGCGGCGAAGATGAAAGCATCGGGTTGACGCTGGACCTCGACCCGATCGAGACGCTGACCGCCGTGGGAGCCGCCGACGTGAACCGCCGCCAGATCCTCGCCGCCTCCGCCTTCTCCCTGGCCGCTGCCACGCTCTCCCTGGAGACCGTCCAGGCCGCCGCCGCCCGCACCCGCACGATCAGCGGCGGTGCCGTCGCCGGTCGCGCCGACGTCGCCGCGGTACGCGACATGGTCAAGCTCTTCATGGACATGGACGAGAAGCACGGCGGCCAGCACGGCCGCTCCGCGTTCGTGCAGTACCTGATCACCGACGTCCGCACCCTGTGCCGGTCTCGCTTCGTCTCCGAGGACGTACGGGCCGAGGCATTGTCCGTCGCCTCCGCCGGCGCGCACTTGGCCGGGTGGAAGGCGTACGACTCCGGGGAACAGGGACTCGCCCAGCGGTACTACTTGCAGTCGCTGGCACTCGCGCGGGAGTCCGGCATCACCGGGCAGGACGGCTTCGTGATGCGGACCATGTCGCAGCAGGGCATGAAGCTGCACCGGCCCGAGCACTGCCTCGCGCTCGCCGAGACCGGCTGGGACCGCGCCAAGGGCCGGGTCTCCTCCCAGGTCGAGGCGCTGTTCGCCATCACCCACGCGCACGCCCTCGCCAAGACCGGCCAGAGGCCGCAGGCCCTCACCGACCTCGACCGCGCCCACGCCGCGCTCGCGGCCGGAGCCGACGACGACGTCCCGTTCTGGGCCCTGGTCTGGGGACCGCCCGCCGCCACGGTGCACAGCCGATCGGCCAAAGTCTTCGAGACGCTCGGCGATCGCCCCAACTCCGCCCGCAGCTACGCGACCGCCGCCGCGAGCCGACCGGGCACGACGTACGCGCGGATCATCGCGCTCGATCTCGTCGCCCAGGCCGAGCAGCAGGCCAAGCAGGAGGGCATCGAGGAGGCATGCACCACCTGGGGCCGGGCCGTCGACACCATGGCCGGGGTGAGGTCGACTCGCACCTTGAAGGCGGTTCGCTCCCTTCGCTCCGACCTGCGCCCATATCGGGCCCGCGGGGTTCGGTGCGCCGCCGAACTCGACGAGCGGGCCCGCCTCTTCCTGGCCTCCCACCCGAACTGACTGCGCTGGCACCGTCGGCCAGACCGACCGCCGTGGCAGGAGGCCAACGCGCCTGGCCCCGCCGTGCTCGTGCCGCCCGCTCCGGCTCCGTCAGGGAGCTGCGGCCTCGATGAGCTTCGCCTGCTCAAGCTCTGCGAGGACCCTGCAGTCGTCACCACGCCCGGAGCCCCACACGAGCGACCAGACGGCCGGATCGGCAGCACATACGGCAGAGGCCAGCGCGTCGAGCGTCCGGACCACGCGCTCGGCGCCCAGGTGAACTTTCCCGCCGACGTACGCCCGGTCGATCTCCTCTCGGCCCCGCTCGGCATCGGCATCCCGGAACTTCTCCAGGGCGTCCTGCGTGCGCAGTTCGCCGTCCTGGTGCGTGAGGAGGTGCCGCAGGTCCCTGGCCCACTTCACGTCAGCCGTGTCCACCTCACTCTTGAGCACGGCGTGGGCTTTGACGAGCGTCCCCCAGGGCGGCGACTCGAAGCCCCTGCTGGCCAGCCGCAGACTGCATTGTTGGCCGTCGATCGTGACCCGGTATCCGTTCAGCACCTCCTGCAGGGCCTGCTCCAGGTAGACCTCGAAGGCTGTGACGCCAGCCTTCAGCACCGAGGCCTCGCTCAACCAAAGGGGGGGCCCGGGGCGCGAGGTACTCGGGGTCTGCTGCCAGGCCGTTTGAAGGTCAGTCGACGGGGCCTTCGGTCCATGCGAGCGTCCCGGGGAAATCCGGGTCTCTGTCGGTTACTTCCCACTCGTCGTCGCCCGGCAGTGTCGCGATCCAAGGACGCGGTGAGGCCAGTAAGTCCCCGACGAAGCCCAGGGCACTGGCGAAGGAGCTCCAAAGGGGATCCACCTCCCAGTGGAAGCACTGTTCGATGTCCCACCAGCCGAGTCTGCCTGTCCTGGTGTCGACCAGGAGCTGCGTAACGCTCAATGCTGCGAAAGGGACGAGGAAAGGCTTGTCTCCCCGACAGACTCGTACAAGCGCTCCAGATCTGCGCGAGTGCAAGGAGCCGGCAGCGGATCTTCTTCCGGGGCGTGCTGAGCTATCCAGCGTTCGATCTTGCCCCACGACTCCTCGACACTCACGCGCCCTCCTCCACCCGGCCGGAGGTCAAGGATCCCAACTCCTCAACGGCGAGGACACCCGCCGAAGTTCAAAGATCGTTTCTGAGAGCCCGTCTCTGGTTCATCACAAAAGGGGTGCCATCCTGGCCGGGGGACTACATCCTGACCGGCGGCGAGGAGAAGCTCGCCGAGTTCTGCCAGGGGTTCACGGACCGCCAACTCGCCCTCGTCGGAATGGAGAACAGTATGGCCGCCCAGTACAAGGGGAACCTTGCCGCTTTCCGCAAGCAGGCCGCGAAGCGGGCGGCGGCGGCCAGGTAGAACGGGCAGGGTTACTTCATGAGCATCCTCTTGATCCTCGTAGCTGTCCTCATCGGGCTCTGGTGTTACCCACTGTTCGGCGGGAATTGGCGCCGCAGTCCCCTCTGGTTCGCCGTGAACGCCGTGATCCTCCTGCTGGGGACTGGGATCACCTACCTCATCGGCGCCCTCGCCGGCGGGCTGGACACGGGGGAGGAATGCCAAAACGCAGGCCAAGCCTACGACTCGGCGTATCGCAGTGCGCACCTCCACGAATTCAGGCGGTGGTACCCACTGCACGAAAAGTGCAACGCGGGTTACGACCTGGTCCCGGCCTGGGTGAACCCCGCCCTGATCGTCCTCCCCATCCTGGCCACACCCTGCCTCGCGTACTCCGTACGACTGGCCGTCATCCATCGCCGTACCAAGAAGGACACCTCACGAACGATGTGAGCAGGCGCCGCGTACTTGGTACCGCCGGTGGCCTGGCAGGGGCTGTTGCCCTCGGCGGACTTATGGCCCCGGCGGCTGTCAACCTGCTCCGTACTGGGCACTGCACCCCCCTGCCGGGCCGGAGCACGGCCCCGTGGCCGCGGAAAGGGGAACTGCAGCACGCCTAGCTCTCGGTAGAGTCCATCCGTCGGCCCACACCGCGAAGGCGCACTGCTCCAACGAGTGGAGCATCCGAGAGCTCTCCGCAAAGGCCGGCGGATCAGGGTGCCCTCGATGATGGGGAGTTCGCCGTCGTGGTCGATCCACGCGCTGCGGGTGGTGAGCCGAGGGTGGATACGGTCCCAGGCCATCGCCTTCCCGGTGCCGTAACGGTCGGTGACCTGCACCGTCTCCGCGTCCGGCTCGCCCCAGGTATCGGGCCTGGCGAAGCGGAACTCCTTGCCGTGCTTCGGCGGTCGCCCGCCCTGGGGACAGGACAGGGCGTACTCCTTGAGTGAGGGTGTCGGCCGTCGCATGACACGGTCCGCACGCATCCGTCCCAGCACCTCGACGGGCAGGCCGTCCAGGAGGTAGGCCA
>NZ_JOAP01000087.1 GCF_000720475.1 Streptomyces aureocirculatus | reverse complement strand
AGGTTCGCTCGATGACCCACCTGCGACGTCCCAATCGTTCGCTGGATTCGATGCCCTTGCGTGCGATATGGACGCCGATGTGTTTGCCCCAGAGCCATCTTCGCAGGTGAGGGACGTCGTAAGCCTTGTCCGCATGGAGGCGCTGGGGTTTGAAATGACGGCCGCGATGCGGGTCGTGTTGCGTTTGGAGTCCCGCCATTATCGGCTTCAGTCCCTCGCTGTCGTGGACGTTCGCCGCGGAGATCCCGACGACCAGGGGCAGTCCGTTCGCGTCCGACAGGATGTGCATCTTGGTACCCGGCTTGCGCCGGTCCACGGGGCTCGGACCTGTGTGTTCGCCCCCTTTTTTAGCGCGGACGTGGGCGGTGTCGAGCACGACGCGGGTGACGTCGATGAGGCCTGCGTCATCGAGTTGGTGGAGCACGGCCTCGTGCAGCCGGCCCCAGACACCGGCTCTGGACCAGATCAGGAACCGCCGATGAGCAGTCGACTTCGAGATCCCAAAGCAGGGCGGCAGATGCCGCCAGGCACATCCGCTGACCAGCACATAGGCGATCGCGGCGAACAGCGTCTCATCAGGGGTATTCACTGTCCCCCCGCCTTGCGGTCGCACTCTCGACGGCGGAAGCAACGGCTTCGCGATCTCCCACAACCCGTCCGGAACGACCCAACTCTACGTCCCTTGACTCATGTTGAGGTTCTACTCCGCCTCACCACGTAGGACACCGTCTTTTAAGCTCCGAGGGTTGACCTTTAACGAGGAGAAGACGCGCGTAGTCCACCTCGCGGAAGGGTTCGACTTTCTGGGCACTCACATCCGAAAGTATGCGGATGGCGCCGTCCTGATCACCCCATCCAAGAACGCGGTACGAAGGGCCAGGCAGAGGATCAAGCAGATTATCCAGCGTACGAACGGACAAGCGAGCCATGAGGACCTGATCCTCACTCTTAACTCTTTCGCTAAGGTGTGGTCTATGTACTACAGCCCCTACTCGTCGTCTAGGGCGTACCGGAATCTTGATTTCTGTGCCTTTGGACAGAAACTTCTACAAGTATGTCGACTTCGGGAAGGAGAGTGCGGCTGGTCTGGGGTCTGCAGAGTTAGCCGGAAATGCTTTTCTTGCGTGGAGGAATTCGCAAACTTGTCGCGATGACACCTGGGACAGGTGCCGGTCCAGCATGCGAGGAGCAACTGCGGTTTGCGGATGACTCGATAGAGGCTCAGATTGGCGCTGTCTGCTTTGGTGACCTGGTCGCGGTGCAGGTCGCAGAGGGTGCGGGTAACCGAGATAGGAGTGCCGCGGTGATGCCAAGTGGGCCGGGCGCGGCCTTCGAGTGGGGCAGGCCCCCTGCCTGTTTCATCTCGCGGTGGTCGTTCTCGATGCGCCAGCGGAGCTTCGCAGCGCTGATGAGGGGGGCAGCGGGGTGTTCTCAGTCAGGTTGGAGAGCCACAACTGCACCGGCCCATCCTCGGTGGCGGGCCATTCGGTCAGCAGTCAGCACATCGGCAGATCGGTGCTGGCAGCGGCCTTGCGGGTCTCGCGTCCGGCGGCCCTGACCCTCAGCAGGCAACTTCCGGGCGCGATGAGCTCGCGCGCCAGTCAATATATGGGCCCCACCCTCGCGGTGGACCCGCCGTAGCGGAAACCCACTGGACGGATCAGCCTGTGGACGAATTGAGCAAACCATATATTTGCGGTTTAATACTAGTAAATTAGACATTGTGTGGCGTATGCACGATGTCGTCGGAAGAGGCAAGATCAGCCATAAGTGTTTACGGCATGGTTAGGCCAGGGGTATATGACGTACGCTCGTCCAGGTGTTCACTGAACGGCCTTATCAAGGGGAGAGAGCCGCAATGGTGATGCAGAGCGAGAACGCCATCCGCGCCCGTAGGAAACAGTGTGATCAGGAACTCGAGCTCGATCACGAAAGTAGCGTTGTCACCCTGGAAATTGCAGACATCCTGCCGGCGGACTCGCCACGCCTGGAGGGGGTGAATGAGGGGCATGTGCAGCTCATTGCAGAGATTGAAGAAGAATTGCCGCCCATTACAGTCCACGGCGTTACTCGCCGAGTCATCGACGGAATGCACCGGCTGCATGCTGCAAAGCAACGGGGTGACCGGACGATAAGGGCGATTCTGTTCACCGGAAGCGCGGACGCGGCCTTCCTCCACGCCGTCCAAGCCAACATCGCCCACGGGCTTCCGCTGACGACCGCCGACCGCTGCGCAGCGGCCTCACGGGTGCTCCGGACGCACCCTTTGTGGTCGGATCGGGCCATAGCCTCGGCCGTGGGCATATCCGCGCACACGGTGGCCAAGCTCCGGGACGCCGCTGGGGGAGCCGGTCAACTGGCGGTCCGCGTGGGAAGGGATGGGCGGACCCGTCCGCTCAGCACGGTGGCCGGGCGGCAACGGGCCGGTGAGCTGATGACCGCCCGGCCGGAGGCACCGCTGCGCGAGATAGCCCGCCAGGTCGGCCTGTCGCTGGGCACGGTGAGTGACGTGCGACGACGCCTTCGGCAGGGTGAAGACGTCGTGATCCCCGCGGCATCTGGGAGGGCTTCGCAGCGCAAAGATGCCGGTCCGGCGCTGGCTCGGCCCCAGGTCCTCTCCAGCCAGGAACTCAAGCTGATGTGGCAACAGCTGAGCAAGGATCCGTCGCTTCACATGAACGAGCGCGGGCGTACCCTGCTTGTACTGATGAGGGTGTTCTGCCTTGACGAGAACCTTGCCGATGAACTGCCTCCCCACTTAGCGGAAAAGATTGCTCTGGTGGCGAGGAACTGCTCCGTTGTCTGGCAGAAACTCGCGGAGACCCTGGAGGGCCACATCAAGCCGACCTGACGGGCATGTCACTCCGGTGTGTACCTTGCGCAGTCGCCCCCTCCATGCGTCAGCGTGAACACGTGCGCCAGAAGAGCCCGACCCACGCTCCCTCCGGTCCGAGTAGCCTGCTCCCGGAAGTCTGGTCAGGGCGAACCCGCCGTCGAGTGCCGAAAGCGCACGGCCGAGACGCCCAGGTGTTCAACTGCCCGGATCCCACAGTTGAACGCTCCTGCAGGTACAACGAGGCAAGACGAGGTGGGTCTTCTTCAATAGCGCGGTGCGTCGGCCGAAGATGCGGCGGGAGCAGGTGTCCACGAAGAACGCGGCGTAGACGGCACCTGCCCAGGCGGTCACGTGCGTGACGTCGACGCTCAGGGCGGCCCGCACCGACTTCGCGTCGATGATCCCTGCTGCGGGCTCGGCCCCAAGCCCCCTGAGCCGTCCGCATGGTCGGTCATGGAACTTGGTGACCAGCCCGTGCCCGCGCCCGGGGCGGAAGAAGGCGTAAACTGGCGCACCCGTGGGATGGCCAGCCGCGTCGCTGCACGCCTGTGCGAGGCAATCACGCGATGGGGCGGCCGTATACCGGAACAGCTCGGACGCATACAACAACGGCACCGGGTCCTGTCGGCACCGCTCGGTTCGCCCCGCCATTCCACGATCGGTTGACGGCCGCTCACGGTTCGACGTGCTGCTGCGCAGGCCGCAATACGCCAGCGGCGAGCACTATGGCACAGGCCAGTGCAGTGACCAGCCCGAAAGAGACGGTGAGCGAGGTCGCGTACGCGATCGACCCCATGGCTGATGGGGCGATGAGCCCCGAAGTGTAGGTGATGGTCGCGACGCCCGCGATCGACTGGCTGGGCGCGGGCCCTCCCGCAGAACTTCGCCCGGGGGTAACTCCACCTGTCTTCGCTCGGCCGGCGGCCGCGAAGGCGAGCGGTACGACGAGCGCGACGCCCAGCCCGATCAGTGCGAACCCGCCCATTGCCGCGGCGGGATGAGCCGCCGTCACTACCATCGTCCCGCCGAGTGTGGCGAGCACGCCGCCGGTGCGTATGGCCCGCACCGGCCCGAATCGCTCCACCAATGCGTCACCGATCAGCCGGGCTATGGCCATGGTGCAAGTGAAGGCGGTGGTGCAGGCCGCGGCGGCTCCGGCCGAGGCACCAAGCGCATCACGCAGGTAGACCGCCGCCCAGTCCAGGCTCGCGCCCTCGGCGAAGACTGCGCAAAACCCGATCGCGCCGATCGGCAGCGCGGACCGCGGCGGCAGGGCGAAGCGAGGCGGCGGCTGGCCGCCGGGGGTGCTGCGTAAGTCCAAGACACCCCGGCAGGCCAGGATGCCGAGCACGGTCAGGAGCCCGGCCGCCAGCGGCAGGTGCAGCCGGGCGTCGACATCCGTGTGGGCAGCGGCGGTGCCCGCCGCGGAGCCAACCAGGACACCGACGCTCCACATGCCATGCAGGCCGCTCATGATGGACCGGCCGAGGCGCCGCTCGGTCTCGACCCCGAGGGCGTTCATCGCCACATCCGCCATCCCGGACATGGAGCCGTAGCCGAACAATGCGAGGCACAGCGTGGACAGGCCAGGGGAGAAGGCGGGCGGGGCAAGGGAGATGCACCACAGCGCGAGGAGGAAGCGCTGCGCAGCCCGAGCTCCGAGGCGGTGGCTGATTCGCCCGGCCAGCGGCATGGCCAGCGCGGCACCGATCGCCGGGAAGGCCAGAGCGAATCCGAGCTGTCCGGAGCTGACACCCGCGTGGTCCTGGATCCAGGGGATGCGGGTGGCGAAGCTGCCGGTGACCGCACCGTGCACGGCGAACACCAGCGCGATGGCCCACCGTGCCTGCCGCATCTGCGGTTGCGTCCAGTCTTGCCCCCCTGTGTCACAGGCTGTGCCCATGCCGCTGTCCCTCCCTGAACCGCCGTACGCGGCCTCGCCAACCACGAAGATCCACAGCGTACGGGCGAAGCTTGATCCGCAGGAGTGTCCGCTTCTCCCCGTGTGAGGAGTGACCGAGCCTGAACGTCGTCACCACCCCCCGTCGACGATCACCAGCGGGCCTGCCGCACGTAGATCGGACCGCCCTGGACGATGACCGCGTCGTTGACCAGGGCACCCAACTTGTCGGGGGTTTGCCAGGAACTCGTGTCCGTGGCTTGCGTCTCGTGCGCCTCCGACGCCGTCTACACCCCTGAGAGCGCCCCACATCAGTGCAACGGACGACTTCTTCAGCCTGCTAATCCCCTCCGAGGACGGCATGGCTGGTATTCGAACACGAGCGGTGACCTCCAAGTTGGCTTTACGCACTGCGTGTTAACGTCAAAGACCCCCCTGCGGCTCGACCGGCCGTGGCGGGCTCGGGGGCTAATAATGAGCGACCGCCTCAGGGAAGGCAGGAAGACAGCCGCTGTGGACGCGAGTCGATACGAGAAGACGAGCAAAGATGTGGCCGAGGGGGATGGCTTAACTTCATCGCAGCCCTGCCCGAGGGAGGTGGACAGGGAGGAACGGCCCGGTGGCTGGAGCGGACTCGCCAAAGTCACGGCGCACCCGGTGCTCGCGTCACTGGCCTTGGCGGCGATCCTGCACCTGGTGTGGTTGCTGCTGATCGCAAACAGCGGTGGCGACCTTGCTGCCCAGGACGCATGGGCGGAGTTCGCGCGCCATCACCCGGGTTCGGCATACAACCTCGCCTGGTACGGCGGAATGCACCCGGTCTCCTACAGCGTCATCTCGCCATACCTGATGGCGGCCGTCGGAGTCCGGACAACGATGGCGATCGTGGGCACGATTTCCGCCGGGTTGCTGGCGCTGATCCTGACGCGCAGCCGCGCCGTGCGCCGCCCGCTGTGGCCTGCCCTGTACGGCACCCTCGCCTTGGTCGGCAACGCGATCTCGGGCCGGGTGAGCTTCGGGACCGGTGTGATGTTCGGGCTCGCGGCCGTGGCTGTGGTCTTCTCCTATCCGGCGAAATGGCGTTCGCAGTGGTGGTTCCACCGAGTCGGGCGGGCTGGGATCGTCGCCCTGTTCTCAGGGCTTGCCACCGCGTCAAGCCCGGTGGCGGGACTGTACGTCGGGATTGTGGCTGTGGCGCTGTGGCTGACTGGACGGCGCCCCGCAGCCTATGCTCTCGGAGGCACGCCAGTGCTGGTGGTCGGGCTTTCGCACTGGCTCTTTCCCTTCTCCGGGACGATGCCGATGACGCTCGAGAAGACGATCCTGCCGATCTTGTGCTCCGTTTCGGTCTTCGTCTTCATCCCGAAGGAGTGGCGTACGGTCCGGCTTGTCTCCCTCTTTTACGCGCTCGGAGTGGCATTGGTCTGGCTGATCCCCTCACAGATCGGCTCCAATATGACCCGCTTCGGCATGATCTTCGGTGGGGTGGCGCTGCTCGCCGCACTGCCGGAGATCAAGATTCCGCGCCTCTCCATGATGCGCCTCATCGGCTACAGATGGGCCGTGCTGGCCATGGCCGTCGTGATCGTGACGGTGTGGCAGGGAGCGCAGGCTACCAATGACATCATCGCGAACAGACCGGCCAATTATTGGTCGCGTGAACTGCCGCCGCTGCTAAGCCAGTTGGACCGGGTCGAGGCGGATCGCGGTCGGGTCGAGGTGGTCCCGGTGCGCAGCCACCGCGAGGCCTCGGCGCTTGCCCCTCACGTTAATTTGGCCCGCGGTTGGAACCGGCAGGCGGACAAAGAACGCAACCCGCTCTTCTACGGTGAAGACAAGTCCCTGTCTCCGACGGAATACCAGCAGTGGCTGCGCCGCTGGGCAGTGCGATTCGTCGTACTGCCCAAGGACGCCCCGGATGTCGCTGGCGAGGCGGAGGCGAAGCTGGTGGCGGGCGGCCTGCCTTATCTGGACCAGTTGTGGTCTAACTCCAGGTGGAAGCTCTATAAGGTACGTGACCCGAAGTCCTTGGCGGAACCGGCGGCCACTGTGAAGCATCTGCGGGCCGAGGAGGTGGTACTCCAGGTTCACAAGCCAGGCCAGGTGCTCGTCCGTATCCCGTACTCGCCTTGGCTCGGCTTGGTAGACCACTACGGCGGTAACGTGGAACAGCCGCAGAAGGGTGACGAGGAAACTCCTGCGGTGAACGTCAACGGCTGCCTGACTAAAGCGGAGGAAGAAGAGAAGGGTAGCGAGCCGCGTGATGAGTGGACGGTGCTGCATGCGCCGCGTGCCGGTGAATACCGGATAGGGGCGCGCTACAAAATGCCACGCGGTACACCTTGCCCTGATGAATTGCAGGAATAGCCCCAAGGCAGGAACACGCCGCACATAGCCGCCCACCTTCTTAGCTTTCTCGCTAGGGGGATGGGCGGCGAAGTTCTTGTGATCGGGTGGGGGCGGTACTGGACCTGTGCTATCTCCCGCTCGGTGGCCAGGGCCAGGTGCGTGAGGTCGGCGGCGAAGTCGGCCAGGTCCAGCAGCGCCCAAGTCCACCCACCGGCGCGCGGTGCACTGACCCCTGGCAGGACCGGCTGTCCTCTTTGCGCACCCCATCGCCATGGATAACGCAAGCGCGGCCGTTTGTAGGGGCCGACGTCATGGGTCAGTCGATGATCGAGTAGGCGGCCCCGTTTGCCGTTGCGTAACCCCGGACTGAGAGCTGCGAGCCATGCAACTGGCCACGCTGGTCAGGCTTCACTCAGGGGGTCGCTGGTAGGCACCGGTAGCGACGTACGTGAGTGCATGGGCGGTGGGCCAGGGCGAAGGCAGCGTCGCCGCTGACGCCCCTGGAGGAGACCATCGTAAACGTCGTGGTCTGCCCCCGTGCGTCTGCGCAGTTGAACGGCCATGCCGTGCACATCGAGGTGACCTCGTGGACCCGCTCGCCATCCTGCCAGCGGCGCGACCCGGGTCGTGGAGTCGAAGTCCCTTTCATTGGGCAGGGTGGACCGCGGACGGAACCATCGCCGAGGGACGCAGACCTCAGGACGCGCGAGAGGCTTGAGCGTGCATCGTGCCCGGCCGAGCGGCGGCGGGCGCCGACCGTGCGTACGCACTCATTGCGAACAGCCATACCTATGTTGACGACGATCCAGTGCGCACGCAGGATGTGTTGCAGCCGTACATCGGAGAACTCGCCAGGTTCCTAGAGGTGGAGAAGGCGAATCTCGAAGTGGCGGCAAGATTACCGGGGTCGGCTGTGGAAACCGTCAACGCCTTCTGGAATACCGATGCGACCGCAGTCATGACCTTTAACCAGAGGGCGACTCAGTACGCAACGTGAAGCGGTCCCTTGCCGAGATGCACTGCTCATGCAGCGGACGCCTCACGATCACCCACGGCCAGCAAACCTATCCACCGTCGTCTTTAGGGGTACGTGGCATGACTCATTCATCGTCTTTGAAGCTCCCGGAACACCGCAAAAGGGTACTGGTCACCGGTGCCGGCGGTTATCTGGGCGCGGTACTCGTCCCGCTGCTCTTAGAATCGGGATATCAAGTGACTGCGGTCGACACGTACTACTTCGGCATCGAGGTACTGAAGCCAGTGATCGACCACCCCACACTGGACGTCGTCCACGCCGACGTACGCGATCTCGACTACTCATTGGTGGACGGAGCGGACGCGGTCATCGCCCTGGCGGCCCTCAGCAACGACCCCGCCGGTGACCTCGACCCTGGCTGGACGGAGGCGGTCAACCGCGACGCGGTGATCAAATTAGCCGAAGCCGCCAAGGAGCGTGGGGTCGGCCGATTCCTCTTCGCCTCCTCGTGCAGCGTCTACGGCCCCTCCGGCGACGAGCGGCGGACCGAGGACGACGCCGTTAGCCCGCTGACCGTGTACGCCCGAACCAAGCTGGAGACGGAGAAGGCCCTGCTCGCTCTGGCGACTGACACCTTTCACACGATGTCGTTGCGCAAGGCGACTCTTTTCGGCCTCTCACCTCGCATGCGCTTCGACCTGGTGGCCAACATCATGACGATGTCCGGCGCGACCAACGGCTATGTACAGGTCCATGGCGACGGCGAGCAGTGGCGCCCGCTCCTGCACGTCACGGACGCGGCACGCGCCTATCTCCTGTGCCTTCGCCTGCCGCAGGAGCGAATCGGCGGCGGTCGGATCTTCAACGTGGCCGGTTCCAACTACCGGGTCAGCCACATCGCCCAGCAGGTGACCCACGCGTTTGATGACGTTGAGCTGCGACTCATACCCGACCAGATCGACCGGCGCAGCTATCAGGTTTCCGGGGAGCGGTTCGAGCAAGCGACCGGGTTCAGCCCTCTCTGCACCGTTCGCGACGGCATCATCGAGATCCAAAAGGCTCTGGCTGACGGCATGTTCCCGGATGCCGACGACTCTCGCTACCACACCGTTGCCACTCTGCGAGAGCTGCTGGCGAAGCCGGCGCTCCACGGCGGGGAACCTGTGCGCCGCTCCTTCCTCCCCTTGGCGCTGCCGGATCTGGGCAAGGCAGAAGAGGACGAGGTCCTCGACACCCTTCGGTCCGGCTGGCTCACCACAGGCCCCAAGACCAAGCGGTTCGAGGAGCTTTGCGCTTCCTATCTTGGAGTCAAGCATGCGGTCGCTCTCAACTCGTGCACAGGGGCTCTGCACGTGGCGCTCGCGGCTGCGGGAGTGGGCTCGGGCGACGAAGTGATCACCACTCCGGTCTCCTGGCCTGCGACCGCGAACGTCGTCATCCATCTCGGTGCCACCCCGGTCTTCGTTGACATCGAACCCGACACCCTGAACATCGACGTATCCCTGATCGAGGCGGCGATCAGCCCGCGTACCAAGGTGCTTCTGCCCGTCCACATGGCAGGCCAGCCCTGCGACATGACGGCGATCAACGACATCGCGAAGCGGCACGGACTGACCGTCATCGAGGACGCGGCGCACGCCCTGGGGGCCGAGTACCAAGGCATGAAGGTGGGGAAGCTCAGCACGGCCGCGGCGTTCAGCTTCTATCCCACCAAGAACATGACCACGATCGAAGGCGGCCTGCTCGTGACGGACGACGACGAGATAGCGGAGCGGGCCAGAGTCCTCAGCCTGCATGGCATAACCAAGGATGCGTGGAAGAGGCACGCACGCGACGGCTCTCCGCACTGGCAGCTCGTCCAACCGGGTTACAAGTACAACATGACGGACGTGCAGGCATCCGTCGGCCTTCACCAGCTGCCCAAACTGGAAGAGTTCATTGCCATACGGGAGCGCTACACCCGCCGCTACAACGAGGCGTTCGCCGACCTACCCTGCCTGCGCCCGCTCGCCACTCGGCCCGGCACACGCCACGTCCACCATCTGTACGTGCTCGAGCTGCGCACGGACCTGCTGGCGATCACCCGCGACGAGTTCATGGCTGCGCTCAAGGCCGAAGGTGTCGGAACTGGAGTCCACTTCGTCTCCATGCACTTGCAGCCCTACTACCGCGAAGAGTTGCATATGCACCCCGACGACCTGCCGGTGGCTCGAGACACGTCGGAGCGCATAGTGTCACTGCCGCTTTTTCCGAAGATGACCCCTGCAGATGTGGAGAGTGTCATCACGGCAGTCCGCAAGACTGCCCTGGCCACACAGCGCTGAAAGGCCAGAAACCGATATGCCTGAGAAGACCAACGGCACCAATATCATTCTGGTGAATAACCGTGGCGACGTCCTGCTGTACCTGCGTGACGACAAGCCCTCGATCCCCTACCCGAACCAGTGGTGCTTGCCCGGAGGGCATATGGAGGCGGGGGAAACGCCTGAGGAATGCGTACGAAGGGAGATCAACGAGGAGCTGGGTGTCGCCCTCGCCCCGTCAGAGGTCCATCTGCACTGCTCTGCCGTGCGCTTCTACGGAACCGAGCACACTTTCTGGGCAAAGGCGGCGTTCGAGCTTGAGGAGATCGTCTTGACAGAGGGGCAGGACGTCAGATGGTTCACCCCTCTCGAAGCGTCCGGTCGCGAGTTAGCATACGAGGACAACGCCATCTTGCGGGACTTCACCGCCCAACACCGGGAGCTCTTTTCGCAGCACACGCATGGTGCCCGATAGGAGCAGAGAGTGCACAACTTCATGGCGGACGTCGCGCGCAGGGCCGGAGCGGTCCTGGCCGACCTCTTCCGTAGCGGTGCGTACCAGCAGGAGAACAAGTCAAGCTGGGACCTGGTCACCGCCGCGGACCTTCAGTCCGAGCAACTCATCATCGATGCCATCGGAGCACGCTTCCCCGGCCATGGCATCTTGGCAGAGGAGAGCGGCGAACACGGCTCCTCCGATGAGCACCTGTGGTTGATCGACCCCCTTGACGGCACGATCAACTTTGCCCGTGGGCTCGGCCCGTGGGGGGTGAGCATCGCCTATGCCCATCGGAACGAGGTGCAGTTGGGCATGTTCTACGCCCCCGAGACAGACGAGCTGTACCACGCACGGCTCGGTGAGGGCGCGTACCTGGACGGCTCTCCACTGCGAACCAGCGGAGAGAAACGGCTGTCCGCCTCCGTTGTTGAGTGCTCCGCCTCCCACAAACCCTGGCAGGAAGAGGCCCAGCGCATCGCCCTGACACTGTGGCCTCACGCCCGGACCCTGCGCATGACTGGCTGCGGTGCCGGCGCCCTGTGTGCGCTGGCCGCAGGAAGGACGGACGCAATGGTCGAAGTGGACGGGGGCCCCTGGGACTATGCGGCCGGCGCACTCATCGTGCACGAGGCTGGAGGCGTGGCGACCACCGTCGAAGGCAACGCGATGGTTCCCCGGTCCTCATCGGTCGTCGCGGCGGCGACAGGTCGGCTACACACGCACCTGACCGAAGCGTTACAACGAGTCCACACAGCAAGCCCACAGCAACTGCGCTGAGGGCGAGTCAGAGAGGGGATGACATCGAGGGAGGAGCCGAAGCTTTTCCCGATTGTGCCGGGCGAGACTGATTCAGGTGGCGCGGGCGTCCACGCCCACAGCGGCGGCGAGGAGGCAGTCGACATGATGGCCCCGGGCCCGGACGGTAGTGCCGACGGTCACGTGAATTTCCTGGTGGCGTCCTCGGTGAAGCGGTCTGGCCAGAATCCGATTGCCCCTTCGCGACCTGCTACACATCCTGCTGGGATGCGCTTCTCCATCAACATCCCCAAGTTCGGTGACTTCGCCGACCCCCGTAACGTCGCGACCGTGGCGGCTGCCGCAGAACAGGCCGGCTGGGACGGGCTCTTTGTCTGGGACCATGTACTGCACCGACAGCACCAGGGGCGCCCCTTCGGAGACCCTTGGATGCTGCTGACCGCGGCCGCGCTGACGACCTCCCTGGCTTTGTCCACGAGAGCCGGTTCTGGCTCAGCTTCCGGATGCTGTTGGTGATCTCTAGGCCGTTAGTCTTTGGCAGAGCTGCCGGAAGTGGCTGGGTGGTCGTGTTGGAGAAGCTGCTGTAGTGCCGGGCGGGAAGCATTCGCTAAGTCGGACGATGTTGGTTCCGGCGGCTGTGAGTAGTACGTGCTGGACGTGCGTCTTTGCCAGGCCGCGGTAGCGGCAGTGACGCAGGCCATGAGCGTGGACGGTCTCTGAGACTGTGGCCTCGCAGCCTGCGCGGATGGCATAGCGTCGCTGCCAGTTGCTAGTCTTCTGCTCTTTCCTGACCTGGGACTGGATCTTCTGCTGGGGCTCGGGCAGCAGGAGGATGTGGCGTCCTTTGCCATCGACATTGCCGGTGCACTTCAGGCGGTCCTTGCATTCCCGGCATGCCTTGCGGGGGAAGAGGACGGACAGTCGGGGGTGTCCGTCGCCCAGGGCGGTTTTCCAGGGCGGGCTGGTGATGCCGTTCGGGCAGGTGAGGGTGTGGTTCTCCCAGTCGATGTGGAAGTCCTCTTTCGTGAAGCCCGGCCGCTGGGCGGCCTGTGGGTCCTCGCGGACCGGGCCGAGCAGGGGGATGTCCCAGGTCATGGCTGCTCGGTGGACGCTGTCCAGGGTGACATAGCCGCCGTCGACGACGTGCTCGAGGGGGTGAAAGCCCTGGCGGGTCAGCTGTTGGTGGATGTCGTCGAGGGCGTCGATGTCCTGTTGCGGCGCCGGGCGGGTGACGACCTGGACGATGACGTTGGGGCAGGATTCGTCGCAGGTCTCGGTCTGGTGATCGCGATAGCCGATCCAGTCGCGCTGGCCGGCCGCGGTGACCTTCTGGCTGTATCGGGCCTCGGGATCGTGCGGGGTGACGATCTCCATCGTGGACCATGGCACCCGTGCTGAAGCAGGATCCGGCCGGCCGTCTGCTGAGGCTTTGCCGGTGTTCCTTTGCGCCATCGTCCTGCGGCTGGCTCGGTCACGGGTCGACTTCGCTGCCCGCCAGCGGAGTTGGCCCGCTTCGTCGTGCCAGTACTGCTGGACCCAGACCTGCCGCAGGACCTGTACCGATCTCAACTTCCGCAGGCCAGAAGGGGCATCGTCGCGATAGACGGCGCGCAGGATATGCAGCCCGTCCTCACCCACCCGCTGCACCCAGGCGATCAACGGGTCTCCGCCAGGGGGCAGGCGGTCATAGCGCACCGGCCGGCCATACCGGTCTGCCCAGTCAGGAGTCACGAGAGCGGCCAGCCACCCTT
The DNA here is from genome assembly GCF_000720475.1 of Streptomyces aureocirculatus. Classification (GTDB taxonomy): domain Bacteria; phylum Actinomycetota; class Actinomycetes; order Streptomycetales; family Streptomycetaceae; genus Streptomyces; species Streptomyces aureocirculatus. The sequence continues at coordinate 2,095 of NZ_JOAP01000087.1, read as the reverse complement.
CGTCCTGCAGCGTGAGTTCCTCCAGAGCACAGCGCAGCGTCTCAGCGACCAGTTCACCCCGGTTCAGACGGCGCACCGCCGCGAGCACATGGGTTGAATCCGTTCGGATCCGTCCCCGCCGTTTGACCAGGCCGGCTTCTGCGAGCCGGTCCACGATCAGCGCCAAGAGCCGGTCCGCGCGGTCACCTTCAGCCACCCGGCCACGGAATTCGCTCAGGACCGTGAAGTCGAATCCCGGATTGTCCAGCTCTAGGCCCAGACAGTACTTCCAGTCCAGACGGCAGCGGACTGCGTCCGCTGCCTGCCGGTCAGTGAGGTTCTCCGCATATTGCAGCACCGACACGAGAGCCAGCTGAGCCGGCGACAGCCCACGCCGTCCGTCAGCCGGATACCAGTCGGCGAAGTCAGCATCGGTGAACAGACCGTCCAGCCGATCACGCACCCACATCGCGGCCGTTCCCCGTGGGTTGCTCGCCCGTGCCATCCGCACGGTCAACGGCGGAATCACCCGCCCAGAAACCGAACCCATTGCCACTGCGGTCACCCCTCCGACCGCCGAAACCGCCCCGCTCCCACCAGCGCAGCACCGCAAGGGCATGAACACAGCCGCAGTCAGCAGGCTTCACTCCACCGAGTGAAGATCACCAACAGCATCCAGAAGTTGAGCCAGAGCCCGAGAGCCGACAGCACCTGGACACGAGATTGGGCAGCACCCGAAGCACTGCAGAAATCGAACAGTTCATGGCTTCGGGCAGCGTGGCCCCTGCCGAGTTGGCAGGGGCCCGCAGCATAGACAGCAGAGGAGCGCCGGGACCTGCCCTCGACGAGCAGCATCCTGGCCAACGTGGCTTACCGTCTGCTGATGGCCTGGCGGTCCGGCCTCACTTCAGGTGCCGGGTGAAGAACCGTGCCGCGGGGTCACCCGCGTACTGCGGGACGCCGGTGTGCCCGCCCATATTGGCGTTCAGCGTCTTCTCCTTGGAGCCGAAGGCGTCGAACAGGTCCAGGGCCGCCTGCCGGTCGTTCCCTTCGTCGTCCCACTGCAGCAGGACGTGCAGCGGAATGGTGACCTGGCGGGCCTCCTCGAACATGGCGCGAGGCACGAAACTCCCGGCGAAGAAGCCGGCGGCCACGATGCGCGGCTCGACCACCGCAAGGCGAATGCCGATGGAGATCACTCCCCCCGAGTACCCGACCGGGCCGCCGATCTCGGGCAGCGGCAGGAGGGCGTCAAGGGCGGCCTGCCATTCCGGGACCGCTTTGTCGACGAGCGGGAGGATGAGGGCGTCGATGATCTCGTCGCTGACCGGCTCGCCTGCTTCCATAGCCCGGCGCAGGTCGGCGCGGGCCTGCTCGGCGGCGGCCCAACGGGGCCGGTCACCGCTCCCGGGAAGCTCGATGGTGGCCGCGGCGAAGCCCTCGGCCGCGGCACTGCGGGCCCGCGCCGCCAGGCGGGGGTACATCTTGTGCAGTCCGAGCGGGGGGTGGCCGAGCAGGATCAGCGGCGCCGGTGCGGATGCGGGCGTCCACAGGATGCCGGGGATGTCGCCGAGGGTGAATTCGCGTTCGAGGACGCCGTCGTCGAGGCGCTTTTCGGAAGTGAAGTGAAGGGCCATGGTCGTGCCTTTCGGGAGTGCGCTTGAACGGCGCTCCCGGACGACCTATCGCCCGACCGTGACCCCGGAGGAGAGCACCCATATCGATACGTTCACGGGTACCACCTCCTCGTTCTCTCGCACGGCCTCCGCGAAAGTAGCAGCGGCTGCCGTGATTCGCCAATCGGTTTTTGCGCGGGCTCCGCGGCCGGACGTCAAGGAATCGGAACACTACGCAGAGCTACTTGGGGCCTCATCGCGGCTTCCCGGGACGAGGCCCTGCGGCGGGGCGCGCTGGGGCGCTGGGGGCGCTGTTGTTTCTCATGAACATCGAACACGACGCGCCGCCGACGCCTCCCAATCTCATGTACTGGTGCTGTCGGTTCTCGTGGACAAAGCCACCCACATCCGGGCGTTGAAGGGGGAGCCAAGACGGGACGAAGCCCCGTCGGCCGGGGCAGGGCGGGCAGCAAGCATCGCCTGGTGACGGACGCTACGGG
>NZ_JOAP01000086.1 GCF_000720475.1 Streptomyces aureocirculatus | reverse complement strand
AGCCCCCCCACCCGCCCGCCCGTTTCCAGCCCGCCAACAGTTTCCGGCGCCCTGTGCCACCCTCGGTCCCTCGGCGGCCGACCCGCCATCTCGTCACCGCCGCTACCGCGGCGAAAAGCCCCGGCGTCTCCTCAGGGGCGCCATGACGGCTCGCGGCCGCTCAGGGCCACCACCCTCTCCAGCAGCGGTGCCTCGTCCCTGACCGGTACCGGGGGGCCGAAGAGCGTGCCCCTCGCGTGTGGGGGTTCCGCCGCCGTGGCGGACACCAGTGCGTGTGAGACTGCCAGGCTCGCCGCGTCGGGGGCGTACTCCTGGCCCGTGGCGCGGGCCAGGTCCCAGCCGTGCACGACCAGTTCGTTCAGGGCGATCACGCCCGCGACGTCGCCGGTGAGTTCGACGCCGCCCGCCCTCGTCCCGCCGGTCCACGCCGCCGGGTCCCGCCACACCTCGGCCAGTTCTTCGAGCGCGCGCGGCAGCTCCTCGCGCCAGTCGGGGCCGACGTCCGGCAGGGCGCTCGACGGGTCCGTGTCCGTCGTCGGTCCGAGGCGTTTGCGGCCCGCGTCGGCGAAGGCGGTGCTGAGACCGGCGATATGGCCGAGCAGATGGCGTACCGCGTAGTCCGGGCACGGGGTGGGGCCTTCGAGCAGGTCGTCGGGGACGGCCTCGGCGAGGCGCGCCACCAGCCGCGTCTGCGGTCCGAAGTCCGGCAGGTCGTCGGCCGGGTTCTCTGCGATGTCCGACATCAAGGTCTCCTCCGGGGGGGTGCGTGCTGTTCGTGCCATTCGTGTGGCGGCCTGGGGCCCTTGCCTGGACGACTCCCCTCGTGCCCTGAACTCATCGGTCGCCGCTAAGGCATCCGCCCGATCCGGGGCGGGGGGCCTCAGCTCCAGCATCGGGCGCATGCCGACGATCAAGCCGACGCCTACGAGCGTCGGACGTGTCCTGCGGGACCGCAACGCCAGGCTCTACCTGGGGGCGGTCGTGGTCTCCGGGTTCGGGAGTTCCGCGATGACGCTGGTGGCGGGTGTCTGGGTGAAGGAGCGCACCGGTTCCGACGGGCTTGCCGCCCTGTGCGGGCTCGCCGTGTGGGTGCCGCTGCTCCTCGGCCCGCTGCTCGGCGCCCTCGCCGACCGCACCCGCAGACGTCCCCTCCTTGTCGCCGTGAACGCGGGGCTCGGCGCGCTGCTGCTCGCGTTGTACGCGGCGGGCGGAGTGGACTCGGCGGTGGGCGTGTGGGGGTTTCTCGCCGTGTTCGTGGTGTACGGGGCCTGTGGCGTCGTCACCGACGCCGCGGAGGCCGCCCTGGTGGCCGGGGCGGTGGACAAGGAGCTGCTCGGTGACTTCAACGGGCTGCGGATGTCCGCGAACGAGGGCGTGAAGCTGCTCGCGCCCCTCGCCGGAGCCGCCGTCTTCACCGCCTGGGGCGGGCCCCCGGTGCTGCTGCTCGACGCCGTCAGCTTCGTCCTGGCCGGTTGCGTGTTCGCGCTGCTCCGGGTGTCGGAGAGCGGCCGCCCGGCGGTCGGGCCGCGCGGGTGGCGGGAGCACGCCGCGTCGGGTGCCCGCCGGTTGTGGGGCGACCCGCGGCTGCGGCCACTGGTCGTCGCGGGCGGGCTCACCATGCTGTCGTCGGGGCTGGGGGGCGCCCTGGTGTACGCGGTCGTGGAGGGGCTCGGCCACTCACCCGCGTACACGAGTGCGCTGTACGTCGCGCAGGGCGCCGGGTCCGTCGCCGTCGGGACGGCGTCGGGCGCCCTGCTGCGGCGGTTCGGCACCCGGCGGTTCGCGGGTGCCGGGATCGCGCTGACGTCGCTCTCGGCGGTGTCGCAGGCGCTGCCCTGGGACGCGGCGGTCCTTGTGGGCTGCGCCGTGAACGGGGTGGGGCTGCCGTGTGTGCTGATCGCCGCGCTGACGGCCGTGCAGCGCCGGGTGCCCGGCGAGTTCGTCGGGCGGGTGGCGGCCACCGCGAACACGGTGATGTTCGCGCCCACGGCGGTCGGTATCGCGCTGGGCGCGGCGCTCGTCGAGCCGGTCGACCACCGGCTGCTCCTCTGCGGGCTCGCGGGGGCGCGGCTGCTGATCGCCGCGCCCCTGCTGAGGTCCGCGCGAGGGCGTACTGCTTCACGTCCGCCCAGCGCTTGATGGTCGCGCTCGCCCGCGAGCGCTGCGGCTCGGGCGGCTTGGCGATCGTCGTGCCGTGGTTCGCCCCGGGCACGACGTACCGGTGTCCGGGTGGGGGCGCAGGCCGTGTTCCGCCGGCCAGTCGTACAGTTCGTCGTCGGCCTTCCCGGCGTCGGGCACCGTCGCGCAGTCCGCTTCGTCGCCGCTCTGCCAGAGGTTCCCCACCCGGTCGAGTACCGCGAACTCGTACGCGCGGTCGGTGGTGCCGCGGACGCCGCCCGTGGGCGGCGCGTGGTGCGCGGATCGTAGCTTTCGTCAGCCGATCAGCGACAGGGCCCGGCCGACCAGGGCGAGGTCACCGTCCGAGGCGAGGCCCGCGTGGTAGAGCCGCAGTTCGGTGGCGCCGGCCCCAACCGCGGCGCGGGCGTCGGCGGCCAGCGTCGCGGGGCTTCCACCCATGCCCGCGACGACGGTCAGGTTGGCGGCAAGGACGGTGCGCTCCCCGGCGTGGGCGGTGAACGGCGTGAGCGCCGCGGGGCCGCCGGTGCAGGGCACGACCACACCGTCGGCCACGGACAGGACGTGCTCGGGGTCCACACCGGCGTTGGCGCCGCAGTGGTACGCCACCGGGTCGGCGTGCAGCAGCACTTGGAAGCCGGCGGGGGCCGCGGCGCGCACGGCGGCGACCGCGGCCTCCTGGAGCGTCCGGGCGCACGCCTCGCGCCAGGCCCGCGTGGCGGCGGCGGGACCGGCGCCGATGAGCTTCTCCACGCCCGCCCAGTGGGGGCCGGTGGCCGCGCCCCGCCACACCGGTTCCAGGGCGAGGCGCACCGCGGCCGCGAGCTCTTCGGGGTCGTGGCCGCGGCGGGCGTACCCGACGCCGCAGTCCGCGCAGAAGCACAGCGACATCAGGTACTGCCCGGCCTCGCCGAGGCCGACGCCCGCGGTCTTGTCGTGGGCGTGCAGGTGCGCGAGGCCGTACCAGCCGCACGACTCCAGCTCCGTGCCGCCCGCGCCCGGCCGGACGGCGGCCTCCGCCGCGAGGTCGACGAGGTAGGCGCGGGTCGCGGGCTGTGCGATGCAGGGCGCCCACGGGTAGCGGTCGCCGTAGGCGTTCACGACGGAGGTGCCGGGGTGTTCGGCGCCGAGGCGGGAGTCGTGGGCGAGCACGACCCAGGTGTGCACGTCGAGTCCGGCGGCGGTGAGGTCGGCGGCGGCCTGCCCGAAGGCGTCGCCCGGGGCCCAGGCACCGGCCGGGCGGGGGCGCGGGGTGCGGCCCCGCCAGCGGTCCCCCGGCGGGTACAGGACCGCGGCGTGGTCGGCGGTGACGACGCGGTGGCGGGGGTGGCGGGGGGTGAGGGCGCGGGTGGAGTGGTAGGCGGCGGCGAGCGTCACCTGCCGGACCCCGAGGTCCGCGACGCGGGCGGGCGCCGCCGGGGCGCCGACGACGTCCCACGGGTAGAGGAAAGCGGACGCCTTCACTCGCCCTCCCGCAGCCCCAGCGGCGCCCGGCCGCCCTCCCGCGACAGCTCCCGGCCACCCTCCCGCGACAGCTCCGGGCCACCCTCCGCAGCAGTGCCCGGCCCCGCTCGACGAGTTCGGCGAGCCGCTTGACGTGGTCGTCCGACGGCTCGTGCAGGGGCGGGCGCACCCCGCCCACGTCGAGTCCCGCGAGGCGCACGCCCGCCTTGACGAGCGAGACGGCGTACCCGCGGCCCTCCTTGCGCAGTTCGACGAAGGGCCGGTAGAAGCCGTCGATGAGGCGTCCCGCGGTCTCGTCGTCGCCGGAGTTCAGCGCCTTGTGGAAGGCGAGCGCGAGGTCGGGGGCGAAGCAGAAGACGGCCGACGAGTACAGGCTCACGCCGATCCCGCGGTAGGCGAGTCCGGTGAGCTCGGCGGTGGGCAGGCCGTTGAAGTAGAGGAAGTCGCCGGGGACCTCGGCGCGCACGGCGCTGACGATGCGCTGCATCAGGTCGAGGTCGCCGAGGCCGTCCTTGAAGCAGATGACGCCGTCCGCGCGGGCGAGCCCGACGACGGTCTCGGGGGTGAACACGGCGTTGTCGCGCTGGTAGACGATGACGTCGAGCGAGGTGGCCGCCGAGAGTTCCGTGTAGTGCCGCAGCAGGCCCTCCTGGTCCGCGACGACCAGGTACGGCGGCATCGCGAGCAGCCCGTCGGCGCCCGCCTCCTCGGCGAGCGCGGCGTACCGCACAGCGAGGGCGGTGCCGTACCCGGCGCCCGCGACGACCGGGACGCGGCCCGCGGTCTGTTCGACGGCGGCCCGGTCTGATTCATGTCCATATCCCTGAACGCGCCCACGCCAGGATGCCGCACCGGGCCGGCCAAGCGGGCGAACTCACAAACCCAGGAGCGGATTCACCAACTCCGCACCCCACTTGACTACGGCGGTCGGCGCTCCCTAGCGTGTCCACGAATGTGAATCTCATACATGAACGCGTACGAGGAGATCCCCGTATGCCCGCTCCCCGCACCGTCCTGCTGACCGGCGCCGCCGGCGGTCTCGGCACCCTGATGCGGGGCCTGCTGCCCGCGTACGGCTACGACCTCAGACTGCTCGACCTGCGCCCCGTCGACGGCGAGCCCGGAGCCCTCACGGTGGACCTGGCCGACCGGGCCGCCCTGCGCGAGGCGGTGCGCGGCGTCGACGCGGTCCTGCATCTCGCCGGGATCTCCCTGGAGTCCACCTTCGAGAAGATCCTGAAGGCGAACATCGAGGGCCTGCACCACCTCTACGAAGCCGTGCGCGAGGAAGGCGTCCCACGGGTCGTCTTCGCCTCCTCCAACCACGCGGTCGGCTACACACCACGGCCGGTGGGCGACGACCCGCTGATCCCCGTCGACACCCCGCGCCGCCCGGACACCTTCTACGGCCTCTCGAAGGCCTTCGGCGAGGACCTGGCGCAGTTCTACTGGGACAGGCACGGCGTGGAGACGGTGTCCGTGCGCATCGGCTCCTGCTTCCTGGAACCCGCCGACGTGCGCATGCTGTCGGTGTGGATGTCGCCGGGCGACGGGGCGCGCCTCTTCCACGCGGCGCTCACCGCGCCGGACGTCGGCCACACCGTCGTGTACGGCTCGTCGGCCAACACCCGGCTGTGGTGGGACCTGGGACCGGCCCGTGCGCTCGGCTACGCGCCCCAGGACGACTCCGAGCAGTTCGCCGAGAAGCTGATCGCGGAGCACGGCGAACTCGACCCCGCCAACCCCGAGCACGCACACCTGGGCGGCCGCTTCTGCGTGAATCCGCCAGTTTGGCCGTATTGAGCCTCGTCCTTGGAGTTGACGGTACGTACGCCTGGCGGCGGGGGCGGGTCAGCCCGTGGTCCGACGTGGCCAGAGGCGGCACTGGCTAGCGTGAGATGCCATGACACGAACCCGAACCGCCGTGCGCGGGCTCGCCGTTGCCGCCGCGATCGCCGTGGCGCTCGCCGTGCCGCTGCCGGCCACGGCCGTCGCGCAGACCGCCCCCGCCCCCGCCGTCGTGACCGCCACGACCAGCGCCGAGGCGACCGCGTCCCGGCTCGCCCTGCCCCGCCCCACAGGACCCTTCGCGGTCGGACGCGACTCCCTGCACCTGGTCGACAAGAGCCGCAAGGACCCGTGGGTGCCCACGGCGAAGGCGCGGGAACTGATGCTGTCGCTCTACTACCCGGCGCGCGCGGCGGGCGGGCGCACCGCCCCGTACACCTCGACCAAGGAGGCGGAGCTGCTCCTGAAGGCGTCCGAGGTCGACGCCTCCCCCGCCGCCTGGAGCGCGACCCGCACCTTCGCGCGGGCCGGGGCGAAGCCCGTCGGCGGGCGCTTCCCGCTGGTGGTCCTGTCGCCGGGGTTCACCGCGCCCCGCTCCACTCTGACGCACCTCGCCGAGGACCTGGCGAGCCGGGGCTACGTCGTCGCGACGGTCGACCACGCCTATGAGTCGACCGGCGCCGCCTTCCCCGGCGGGCGGATCCTGACGTGCGCCGCGTGCGAGCAGACCCAGGAACCCGAGAGCGGCAAGGTCATCGCCGAGGTCCGGGCCAAGGACCTGTCGTTCGTCCTCGACCGGCTCGTGGGGCGCCAGGCGGCCTGGCGGCACTCCGGCCTGATCGACGCCCGGCGGATCGGCATGGGCGGGCACTCCATCGGCGGCGCCGCCACGGTCGCCGTGATGAACACCGACCGGCGGGTGCGGGCGGGCATGAACATGGACGGCGGCATCCAGGTCATGCCCGACGGCCTCGGCAAGCGCCCGTTCCTGCTCCTCGGCACCCAGCAAACCGCCCAGCCGGAGGACCCCTACACCTGGGGCAGCGCCTGGCCCCGCTTCGAGGGCTGGAAGCGGTGGCTGACGGTCGCCGGGTCCGGGCACTTCACGTTCACCGACGTGCCCGTCCTCTTCGACCAGTTGGGCGTGGACGACCCCAGCGCGACGATCTCGGGGCCACGCGCCGAGCGGATCACCCGCGCCTACATCGCCGCGTACTTCGACCGGCATCTGCGCGGCACCCCGCAGCCGCTGCTCGACGGGCCCACGCCCGCACACCCCGAGGTCGGATTCCACCGGCCCTGACACACGGCCGCGGACGGCCGGGACCGAGGCGGAGGAGACAGCGCCCCCTGAGCGGAAGGGGCAGCGCACCGCCTCGGTCCCGGCCGTCGCTTTCCGGCCGTTCGCCACCGCGCCCGAGCGCCAAGCGGGCAGCGAACGGGCACCGTGGGCCCGCCGACGGGCCCATGATCGGCCCGTCCCGCAGGCAGCCGCCTCGGCAAACGGGCGGATACGGGCATCATCGGGCTCGTGACGTGCCTGGCCACCCTCTTCCCCGCGCTGTAGAACTTCCTGCACAGGGCCCGAACGGGCAGCACACGGCAGTGAGGTCTCCGGAGGCACCGGGGAGACCGGGGAGAGGGGTGGCGTCCATGACGGCGGAGGAACGCCAGCGGCAGATCGTGCGCGCGGCCCGCCGCTCCGGGTCCGTGGACGTCACGGTGCTCGCGGCCGAGCTCGGCGTCGCGAAGGAGACCGTACGCCGCGATCTGCGCGCCCTGGAGGACCACGGCCTGGTCCGCCGCACCCACGGCGGCGCCTATCCGGTGGAGAGTGCGGGCTTCGAGACGACGCTCGCCTTCCGCACCACGATGCACGTACCCGAGAAGCGCCGCATCGCGGCCGCGGCCGCCGAGCAACTCGGTGACGCCGAGACCGTCTTCATCGACGAGGGCTTCACGCCGCAGCTCATCGCCGAGGCCCTGCCGAAGAACCGCCCCCTGACCGTGGTCACGGCATCGCTCGCCACCGCGGGCGCGCTCGCGGGGGCCGATCATGTCACCGTGCTGCTGCTCGGCGGCCGGGTACGGGCCGGGACGCTCGCCACCGTCGACCACTGGACGACCCGCATGCTCGCCGGGTTCGTGATCGACCTGGCGTACATCGGCGCCAACGGAATCTCCCGCGAACACGGCCTCACCACCCCGGACCCGGCGGTCTGCGAGGTGAAGGCGCAGGCCATGCGCGCGTCGCGGCGCACCGTGTTCGCGGGCGTGCACACCAAGTTCGGCGCGGCCAGCTTCTGCCGCTTCGCGGGCGTCAGCGACCTGGAGTGCATCGTCACCAGCTCCCAGTTGCCCGCCTCCGAGGCACACCGCTACTCCTTGCAGGGACCGCAGGTCATCCGTACCTGAGCGCCCCGCCGCACCCCTACATCCACCCACTCCCCCGGCCCCCCGCCCCCGCGGGGCAGCCGGTGCGGCACCCCATGCCCCCAGCCGTGCCGATATGGTCCTCGCCCCCATCGTTCAGGAGCGTTTCATGCGAACCCACAGCCGACGCAGTTCACGGCGGCTGCTCGTCGTGACCGCCGCAGGGACGCTGCTCGCCCCGCTGCTCTCCGGCTGCTGGGCCGGGGCGGGCGGGACCGGTTCCGGCGGCAACTCGATCAACGTACTGATGGTGAACAACCCGCAGATGGTGGAGTTGCAGAAGCTCACCGCCGACCACTTCACCAAGAAGACCGGCATCAAGGTGAACTTCACCGTGCTGCCCGAGAACGACGTCCGCGACAAGATCAGCCAGGACTTCGCCAACCAGGCGGGCCAGTACGACGTGGCGACCCTCAGCAACTACGAGATCCCCATCTACGCCAAGAACGGCTGGCTGCACGAGCTCGGCTCCTACACCCGCAAGGACCGCGCCTTCGACCAGGCCGACATCCTGCCGCCGATGCGCCAGTCCCTCACCGGCGAGGACGGCAAGCTCTACGGGCAGCCCTTCTACGGCGAGTCGTCCTTCCTGATGTACCGCAAGGACGTGTTCGCGAAGAAGGGCCTGACGATGCCCGAGAAGCCGACCTGGCAGCAGGTCGCGGACCTCGCAGCGAAGGCCGACGGCGCCGAGAAGGGCATGAAGGGCATCTGTCTGCGCGGACTGCCCGGCTGGGGCGAGGTGATGGCACCGCTGACGACCGTCGTCAACACCTTCGGCGGCACCTGGTTCGACAAGGACTGGAAGGCCCGCCTCGACTCCCCCGAGTTCGAGCGGGCGACCCGCTTCTACGTGGACCTCGTGCGCGAGCACGGCGAGTCCGGGGCCGCCCAGTCCGGGTACGCGGAGTGCCTGAACAACCTCACCCAGGGCAAGACCGCCATGTGGTACGACGCCACGGCCGCCGCCGGATCCCTGGAGGCCGCCAAGTCCCCGGTCAAGGGCAGGATCGGCTACGTACCCGCACCGGTGGACAGGACCGACAGCTCCGGCTGGCTCTACACCTGGGCGTGGGGCCTGCAGAAGGCCTCGCACAACCCCGACAAGGCCTGGAAGTTCATCTCCTGGGCATCGGGCAAGGAGTACGAGCAGTTGGTCGGCGAGAAGATCGGCTGGTCCAACGTGCCCGCGGGCAAGCGCGCGTCCACGTACGAGAACCCGCGGTACCGCGAGGAGGCGGGCGCCTTCCAGAGCGTCATGCGCGCCGCCATCGCCGACGCCCGCCCCCGCGACCCGGGCGTGCAGCCGAGGCCCGCGCCGGGCATCCAGTTCGTCGGCATCCCCGAGTTCACCGACCTCGGCACCCGGGTCTCCCAGGAGATCAGCGCGGCCATCGCCGGACGCCAGTCCGTCGAGTCGGCCCTGAAGAAGTCCCAGAAGCTCGCCGAGAAGATCTCCGAGGAGTACGAGGGACGATGACCGCCACGACAAGCACCCCGCTCACCCGCGCACCCGCGCGGACCCCCTCGCCACGCCCCTCGGGGCGGCTGCGGGCCTGGGTTACGAGGGCCCCCCTCCTGCCCGCGCTGATCTTCATGATCGCCGCGACCCAGTTGCCGTTCGTGGCCACGCTGGTGATCTCCTTCTTCGACTGGAACGCCCTCTACCCCGAGGCCCGTTCCTTCACCGGCCTCGCCAACTACCAAGAGGTCCTCGCCGACGCCGACCTGCGCAAGTCCGTCTGGACGACGATCCTGCTGACCGCGACGGTCGTCCTGGCGAGCCTCGTCATCGGCCTCGGCCTCGCGCTCCTGCTCGACCGGAAATTCCGCGGCCGCGGCGTGGTGCGCACGCTGCTGATCGCGCCGTTCCTCCTGGTACCCGTGGCCGCGGCGCTGCTGTGGAAGCACGTGCTCTACAACCCCGAGTACGGCCTGTTCAACGGCGTCCTGCACTGGGTCGGCGGCGACGGCGCGACCCAGCCCGACTGGATCTCCAACACCCCGCTGATCGCCATCGAACTGTCCCTGATCTGGCAGTGGACGCCGTTCATGATGCTGATCCTGCTCGCCGGGCTGCAGAGCCGGGACACCGAGCTGATCGAGGCGGCCCGCATGGACGGCGCGAGCAACTGGCAGGTCTTCCGCCACCTCACGCTCCCGCATCTGCGCCGCTATCTGGAACTGGGCGCCCTGCTCGGTTCGATCTACATCGTGCAGAACTTCGACGCCGTCTTCACCATCACATCGGGCGGCCTCGGCACCGCGAACCTGCCCTACACCGTCTACCAGAGCTTCTACCAGGCCCACGAGAACGGCCTGGCGTCCGCCGCCGGTGTCCTCGTCGTCATCGGCTCCCTCATCATCGCGACCTTCGCGCTGCGCGTGGTGTCGTCCCTCTTCCGCGAGGAGGTGTCCCGCGCATGAGCGGCGCCCGCACGAGCGACATACCCGTCAGCCGTACCCGTCCCGGCGCCCGGCCCGGCACCCGGCCCGAGGTGTCGAGGACACGGCCCCGGACACGGACCCGGGGCGCGGGCCTCACGCTCGCCGCCTGGCTGGCCGGGCTGCTCTTCTTCCTGCCCATCGCCTGGATGGCGCTGACGTCCTTCCACTCCGAACAGGACGCGGCGACGAACCCGCCCTCGGTCGCCGCGTCACTCACCCTGGACGGCTACCGGGAGTTCTTCGGCGCGGGCGGCGGCGCGAGCCCCTGGCCCTCGCTCATCAACTCCTTCGTCGCGTCGACGGCATCGACGCTGCTCGTCCTCCTCCTGGCACTCCCGGCGGCGTACGCCCTGTCGATCCGGCCGGTGAAGAAGTGGACGGACGTCCTCTTCTTCTTCCTCTCCACCAAGATGCTGCCGGTCGTCGCGGGCCTCCTCCCCATCTACCTCTTCGCCAAGAACACCGACTTCCTGGACAACGTCTGGCTCCTTGTCATCCTCTACACGTCGATGAACCTGCCGATCGCCGTCTGGATGATGCAGTCGTTCCTGTCCGAGGTGCCGGTGGCGATCATCGAGGCCGCGCAGATCGACGGCGCCAGGCTGCCGACGATCCTCACCCGCGTGGTCGCCCCGATCGCGCTCCCCGGCATCGCCGCGACCTCCCTGATCTGCTTCATCTTCAGTTGGAACGAGCTGCTCTTCGCCCGGGTCCTGACGGGGGTCGTCGCCCAGACGGCACCCGTCTTCCTGACCGGCTTCATCACCAGCCAGGGCCTGTTCCTGGCCAAGGTCTGCGCCGCGTCGCTCATCATCTCCCTGCCGGTGCTCGCCGCGGGGTTCGCCGCCCAGGACAAGCTGGTCCAGGGCCTGTCGTTGGGAGCCGTCAAGTGAAAGCCGCCATCATCGAGTCCGTCGGCAAGGCCGTGGTCGGCGAGGTGCCCGACCCCACGCCCGGGCCGCGCGACGTGGTCGTGGAGGTCGCCGCGTGCGGCATCTGCGGCACCGACCTGCACATCCTGCAGGGCGAGTTCGCGCCGACGCTGCCGGTGGTGCCGGGGCACGAGTTCGCCGGTCAGGTGGTGGGCGTGGGCACGGCCGTCACCGAGCTGTCGATCGGCGACCAGGTCGCCGTCGACCCCTCCCTGTACTGCTACGAGTGCCGCTACTGCCGCGACGGCCACAACAACATGTGCGAACGCTGGGCCGCGATCGGTGTGACCACGGCGGGCGGCGCCGCGCAGTACGCGGTGGCGCCGGTCGCCAACTGCGTACGTCTTCCCGAGCACATCCGCACCCAGGACGCCGCCCTCATCGAACCGCTGTCCTGCGCGGTGCGCGGTTACGACGTGCTGCGCACCCGGCTCGGCGCCCACGTCCTGATCTACGGCTCCGGGACCATGGGCCTGATGATGCTGGAGCTCGCCAAGCGCACCGGCGCCGCGAGCGTCGACGTCGTCGACCTCAACGCCGAGCGGCTCGCCACCGCCGAGCGGCTCGGCGTCACCGGGTCCGGCGCGAGCCCCGACGAACTCGACCGGCCGCAGGGCTGGGACGTCGTCATCGACGCCACCGGCAGCGCCGCCGCCATCCAGGACGGGCTCGACCGGGTCGCCAAGGCCGGCACCTTCCTCCAGTTCGGCGTCGCCGACTACGCCACCCGCGTCACCATCGACCCCTACCGCATCTACAACCAGGAAATCACCATCACCGGTTCCATGGCCGTCCTGCACAGCTACGAACGCGCCGCGGAGCTGTTCGCCGCGGGGGTTCTCGATCCGGACGTCTTCATCAGCGACCGGATGCCGCTCGCGCAGTACCCCCAGGCGCTGGGGAAGTTCGCGGCGGGGGTGGGCCGCAAGATCGTGGTGGTGCCGTAGGGGCGCAGCACCCTGGGCCCGCTCCATCGGCGCTCCGTGCCTCGTCCTCAATCGCCGGACGGGCTGAAACTTCCCGCCGCGGCGGCGAGAAATCCAGCCCCTCCGGCGTTTGAGGAGCGGGGTCCGGGGCGGGGCCCCAGTTTCGGGAAGGGGCGGGATCGGGGAGGCCCCGGCAGGGACCATCCGCTCGCCGCCGAAAAATTCCCCCGGGTAAGGGAACGGCAAAGTCCGCCCGCTCGTTACCCCTGGCATGACAGCTATGACCCCCGGCTCGAACATCCCGCTGCCCGCACCCCGCGTGGCGGTGGACGTCTCCGCCCCCGTGCGCCTTGACGTATCGGGCCTGCTGCTCACCGCCGACGGCAAGGTGCGCTCCGACGACGACTTCATCTTCTACAACCAGCCCACGGGCCCCGGCGTGACGCACCGCTCGGGCGGCGGCACCGCCCCCGACGCGATCACGGTGGACACCACCGCGGTGCCCCCGGGCATCGAGAAGATCGTCGTGACGGCGAGCCCGGACGCGGCCGCCGCGGCGGGCCAGTCCTTCCAGGGCGTCGAGCCCACGGCCACGATCCGCAACGCGGACGACGGCTCGGTCCTCGCCACCTTCACCCCGCCGCAGCTCGGCACGGAGACCGCCCTGGTCATCGTCGAGATCTATCTGCGCAACGGCGCGTGGAAGGCCCGCGCCGTCGGCCAGGGGTACGCCAACGGCCTCGCGGGCATCGCGACGGACTTCGGCGTGACGGTCGAGGAGCCGGCTCCGACACCCGCTCCCACCCCGACGCCCACGCCCACCCCGGCGGCTCCGCCGCAGCCCGCGGCCCCCGCGGCCCCGATGGCGCCCCCGACCGGCGCCCCGGTGCAGATGCCGCCGCCGCCCGCCGCCCCGGCCGCCGCGCCCGCGGCCCCGGCCCCGGGCGCCGGGAAGATCAACCTCGACAAGGGCCGCGTCAGCCTCCAGAAGAACCAGACGGTGTCCCTGGTCAAGGGCGGCCGCCCGCTGCTCTCCAAGGTCAAGATGGGCCTCGGCTGGGAGCCCGCGTTCCGCGGCAAGGACATCGACCTGGACGCGTCGGTCATCGCGTACGGCCCGCAGCGCAACCACATCGACAGTTGCTACTTCGGCAAGCTGAAGATCCTCAAGGGCGCGGTCAAGCACTCCGGCGACAACCTGACGGGCGAGGGCGGCGGTGACGACGAGGTGATCGTGGTCGACCTCGGCGCGCTGCCGCAGGAGGTCACGGGCCTGGTCTTCACGGTGAACTCCTTCTCCGGCCAGAAGTTCACCGAGGTCGCGAAGGCCTACTGCCGTCTGATCGACGGCGCCACGGGCGAGGAGCTGGTCCGCTTCGACCTGACGAACGCCGAGGCGCAGACGGGCGTGATGATGGCGAAGCTGGTCCGCCAGTTCACCGGCGAGTGGGACATGACGGCGATGGGCGACTTCGTGAAGTCCCGCACGGTGCGGGGCATGGTGAAGCCCGCGGCGCAGGCGCTGTGACACGCGGCCCCGGGCGGTGGCGGTGACGGCGGTCCGCCACCGCCGCCGCCCGGGGTCGGCTCACTTCAGCCAGGGGCAGTCCGGCCGGTCGGCGGACTGGCCGGACTCGAGCAACTGCACCATGCGGAAGGCCGCGTCGGCGAGGCCGCCGAACACATGGCGGTTCGCCGTGCCGGAGGGGCCGTGGCCCGTGCGGTAGCCGGCCAGATTCCAGGTGTAGACCGGGACGTGCGCCGGTATGTGCTCGGTGGGCCCGCCGCGGCGGTTGTACGCGGCCTGCTCGTCGGTGACGATCAGGACGCGGTCGTGCCCCCGGTAGTGCCTGCGCACGGCCTCCGTGGTGTCCGTGCCGCCGGGCCAGCGATGCCGTGCGCATGTTGCCGTCGCCCCGCAGCCAGCCGAGCAGGGCCGCGGTCCACCGCGGGTCCTCGACGGCGAGCCCTCGCACCAGCGCGGCGAACCGGTCGTCGCGGTCCGCGCCGTCCTCGTAGTACGTATCGTGCGTCACGAAGTTCGCGACCGCGAGCAGGAACAGCTCGGACCGTGCGTCCCGGAGGTGGCCCTGCCCGCCCTGCGGATTGCCGACGGTCCGTCGGGCCGACCGCACACTCTAGGAGCGGGGGGTCGCGCGGTCGCCACGGAATTTCCCGCGGCACCGCCGGCGGACGGTCGCGCAACCGTACGATGCCTCGCAGGCGTCGGACAGTTCGGCCGTAACTGGAGCGAGCGGTGAGCCGAGGAGGAAGGCCGGGCATGCCTTGGGCCAGTAGTGGGACGCCCGTCGAGATCGGGGGTTATCGGCTCGTCGCGCGGCTCGGGGCGGGCGGGATGGGGCAGGTGCATCTGGCGCGGTCCGCGTCGGGGCGGCCCGTCGCCGTGAAGACCGTGCACCGGCACCTCGCCGCCGAACCGGAGTTCCGCGAGCGCTTCCGGCGCGAGACGGCCGCCGCGCGGGCCGTCACCGGGCCGTACACCGCGGCCGTGCTCGACGCCGACCCGGACGCCGAACAGCCGTGGCTGGTCACGGAGTTCTGCGCGGGCCCGCTCCTCGCGGACGCGGTGGCCGCGCACGGGCCGCTCGCCGTCGCCGACCTCGCCGTGCTCGGCGCCTCCCTCGCGGAGGCGCTGGCCGCGGTGCACGCGGCGGGCCTCGTGCACCGCGACCTGAAGCCGTCCAACGTGGTCGTGACCCGGGATGGACCCAAGGTCCTCGACTTCGGCATCGCCAAGAGCGCGGTCGACGACAGCCTGACGGCGTCGGACGAGGCCATCGGCTCGCCCGGCTTCATCGCACCCGAGCAGTTGGCACGCGCGGGGGACGGCAGGGCCGGGCCGCCCGCCGACGTCTTCGCCCTCGGCGCGCTCCTTGCCCTCACCGCGACGGGCCGCGCCCCCTTCGGCGCGGACGGCGCCGCCAGCGTCCTGTACCGCACCCTGCACGAGCCCCCCGACCTCACCGGCACCCCCACCCCCGACCTGCACACCTTCCTGACCCGCTGCCTGTCCCGCACCCCCGCCGCCCGCCCCACGGTCGCAGAGGTACTGACCTGGTGCGGGGAGCGGGCGGCCGGGCCGGTCCCGTGGTGGGAGCGGGGCGCGGTCGCAGAGCTGATAGCGCGTCACGAGGACGCGGTGGCGGGATTGTTGGGCTCGGCCTCGGGGGCGGGGCCGGGCGGAGGTGAGCCCGGCCAAGGGGTTCTGGGCGGGTCGGGCGGCCGGGGTGTTCTGGGCGGCCCCGGCAGCCCGGGCGGCCCGGACGGTCCAGGCGGCCCGGATGCCCCTGGCGGCCCGAGCGGGCGGCCCGGATGCCCCAGGGAACCCGAGCGCTCCGTACGGGCGAGGCACCCCGGACGGCCGACGTGACCCGCTCGGCCCAGGCGACCTGCCCGGCCCCGGCGACCGGGACCACCCGCACACCCCCGGCGGCCCGGATGCCCCAGGGAACCCGAGCGCTCCGTACGGGCGAGGCACCCCGGACGGCCGACGTGACCCGCTCGGCCCAGGCGCACTGCACGACCCCGGCGGCCCCTACGCCCCGTACGGCCCGCATACCCCGGGCGGCCCGGACAGGCCAGACGCCCCCAGCGCCCCGTACGGCCCGGATGCCCCAGGTGACCCGACCGGCCCGGACGGACGAGGCGCCCCGGACGGCCCAGGCAGCCTGAAAAGCCCGGCCAACCCGGCCAACCCGGCCAACCCGCACGCCCCAAGCAACCCCGGCGCCCCAGGAAACCCGGCCGAACGGCAGCACCCCCCTCTCACCCCACGCACCCCGCGCCCCCGCCACATCCCCCCGGAAGACCTGGTCCACCGCGCGCGGAGCGGCCTGCGTGGCGTTGAGGACGGTGTCCCGGACGATGGTGCCCGCGGCCCCTCCCGGCGGCGTCTCCTCCTGTGGGGCGGAGGCGCCCTCCTCGCGGGTGCGGGCGCGGCCGGCGTCGGCGTCGCCCTCAGCGGCGGTGACGGGGACGGGAACGCACCCGGGGGCGGGCGGAAGCCGCGGGTGAAAGCGCCGCCGCAGGGGCGGGTCCTGTGGCGGCGGGACGTCGGCGAGCTGCGGTCCGGCGGCGGGCTGCGGCGCCGCGGCGACGACCTGTACCTGCTCGGTCCAGCCTCCCTCACCTGCCTCGAAGCCCGCTCCAACACCGAGCGATGGGTGTACTCCGCGGACCAGTTGCAGGACGTGGACCGCCACCACGACACGGTCTACGTCCTGCGGGACTCCCTCTTCGAGCCGGAGCTGTACGCCCTCGGCGCGACCACGGGCCGCAAGGTGTGGACATCCCCGCACCCGCCGCACAACCCGGTGCGACGCGCCACGACACCGCGCCCGGCCTTCAACGCGGGAGCCGACGCGCTCGAAGGCAGCGAGGGCACGTTCGTGCTGGCCGGAGACGTGCTCTGCTTCCTGACGTACGCGCCGTACGACAGCCTGGAGGCGCGGCGCGGCGCCTGGGGCCGGCACTGGCGGGCGTACGGCTACGACGCCCGTACCCGGGAGGCCCTGTGGTACCACGAGGGCACCGCCGCCGGGGTGATCGGCGTCGACCAGGCGGGCGGCCGCATCGCCGTCGCCGCGTCCGCGGACCCGGAGGGCGTGCGCTCCGACGACCACTACGCGCGCCGGGACCCGCTGGTCGTCCTGCGCGCGAAGGACGGCAAGGTGGAGCGGACGGTGCGCGGCGGCGCGCGGTACCCGCGGGCCCATCCGGGCGCGCGGGGCACGGCCTGCTACGCGAGCCGCACCGCGATCCGCGCCGTCGACCTCGCCACGGGGCGCGTCCGGTGGACCCGCCGCACGGACTCGGCCACGACGGTCACCCCGCTGCCGACGCGCGGCATGCTGCTCGCCACGACGTCCGAGGGGCTAGGCGCGTACGCGGCCTCGTCGGGGCGGCCCCGCTGGCGCCGCGACGACGTACGCGAACTCACCGGCGCCGACGGCTCGTTGCTCACCGCGGGCGGGCATGTGTACGTCTCGGGTCCGGAGCCTGGCACGTCGTCGGGCGAGCCCGGCCCGTGGCTGCACGCCCTGGACGTCCGCACCGGCCGCACCGCGTGGGCGGTGCCGTCCGACACCCTCACGTCGGTACAGGCGGCGACCGCCGCGGCGGACGTGGTGCATCTGTACGCGGAGCAGACCGTCGTGGCGATCGCGCCCCCGGAGCGGGCGTGAAGGCGCCGGGCCGCAGTCCGTGCCATCGGCCCCACCCGGGCCCCCGGGGCTCCCAGGGCTCCCTTGACCGACCGTACGCGTACGGCCACCACCCGGCGCGGCCCACCATCCCCGGCGGTGGCCCGGGATGACCTCCCCCCTCCTCGACGAGGACCCGCCGACCCTGGGCGGCCACCGCCTCCTGTCCCGTCTCGGCGCGGGCGGCATGGGCCAGGTGTACCTGGCCAGAAGCCCCGGCGGCCGACTGCTCGCGGTGAAGACGGTCCACGCGCACCTCGCGGCGGACGCACGGTTCAGGGAGCGCTTCCGCAGGGAGGCGACCGCCGCGCGGGCCGTGGCCGGGGCCCACACGGCCGCCGTCGTGGACGCCGACCCGGACGCGGACCAGCCATGGCTCGCCACCGCCTATCTGCCGGGGGTCACACTCCGCCAGGCCGTCAGCGGCACCGGACCGCTGGCCCCGGACACCGTCCGGGCGCTCGCCGCGGCCCTCGCGGAGGCGCTGTCCTGCATCCACGCCGCCCGCATCGTGCACCGCGACCTGAAGCCGTCGAACGTCCTGCTCACCGCCGACGGGCCGCGCGTCATCGACTTCGGCGTGGCCCGCGCCACGGACGAGAACACGCACGGACACCTGCACGGGCATGTGGCGGGACATCTGCACGGACCGCTGACCGCGACGGGCGCGATGCTCGGTACGCCCGGCTACATGGCGCCCGAGCAGGTGCTCGGCGGCCCCGTGGGACCGGCGACCGATGTGTTCGCGCTCGGCGCGGTCCTGGTGTTCGCGGCGACCGGCACAGGCCCCTTCGGCACGGGCCCGCTCGCCGTTCTGCTGTACCGGGCGGCCCACGAGGAACCGGACCTCACGGAGGTCCCGCGCACCGCGGGCCTGCGCGACCTGGCCGCGGACTGCCTCCACCGGGACCCGGCGCTGCGGCCGGGGGTCGACGCCGTGCTGCGCCGGACCGCGATACCCGACAGCCCGCTGTGGTGGCGCGAGGAACCCCTCCGCACCCTCATCGCGGACGCGGCCCCCGGCCCCCCGGCGGACCCCGGTCCCCCGGCAGACCTCGCCCCCCGGGCAGACCCCGACCCCCCGCCCCCGACCGTCGTCGCCCCGGCCCCCGCGGCACAGGCCACCACTGCCACACCGACCAGCCCGGAGCAGCCGGACACGACACTCCGGGCACCGGCCACCGCGGCCCCCCGTCGCACCGCCCGCCGGCGCACCCTCACCCGGCGTGCCGCACTCACCGCCGGCGGCGGCGCGGCCGTGGCCCTCGCGGGATGGGCGATCAGCACGGCACCGGGAGGCACCGGGGACACCGCCGACGAGGACACGCTGACGCTGCGGGCGGGCAAGGACACGGCGGGGGCGACACGGTGGACGCTCACCCTCGACGAGGCACTGGGCGACGGCAGCGGCAGCGGCAGCGGCAGCGGTCTGAACGGGCTGCTGCTCAGCGGCGGCACCGTACTCGTACACGGCCCGGCACGCGGCACGACCCTCGGCGGCGCGGTCCGGGCCGTGCGGACGTCCGACGGCACGAAGCGGTGGCACCAGAACGCGGGAACGCCGGAGCCGCCCGCGCTGTGGGGCGTGACCGGCGGGCTCCTGGTCGCGCCCGACGTCCTGCCGGACGTCGTCGGCGTGACGACGGGCGAGTCCTGGCCGGTGCGGGACGCCTGGCCGTCGGCGACCGCACGGTGGTACGCGGTCGCCGACCGCCGCCTCGTGACGCTGCACACGACCGGCTCGTCGAACGACCCCGAACTGCGCCTGCGCACACTGCCCGACGGCACGTCCCCCCGTACCCGCAAGGACGTCCCCGCCTGGCTGCCGCCGGCCGTCTCCGGCTGGTCGCTGCTGCTCGCGCCGGAGCCCGCCGCCCTCGACGACGGAGCGATCTGCCTCGATGCCCGTACGGGCGAACCGCGGTGGACGTACGAGCACCTGCGCTCCGCGGACCGCGCGGTGGCCGCCCCGGTGACGCTCCCGCGCGACGGTTCACGGGAGGCGCGGTTCGCGCTGCTCACCGAGGAGTCCGAGCTGCATCTGATAGACGTCCGCGACGGCGGCAGGGCGGCCAGGCCCCGTCTCGGCGTGACGGCGGGACGGGGCACCACGGCCCTCGGGTACGCCGCGGGCACCGGCCTGGTGCTCGGCGGCGGCCGGCTCGTCGGCTTCGACCCCGAGGACGGCGCGGAGCTGTGGTCGCACGCCTGCGCCGGGCTCGACGCGAGCTGGCCGCGGCGGGCGGGCGGCGTACCGGGACCTGTGACCGCCGACGGCGTCCTGGTGCACTGGACGGACACCGGCACGCTCCAGGGCGTCGACCTCCGCGACGGCCGCAAACCGCTGTGGCGGGCGTCGTTCGACGCGACCGGCCAGCGCCCGCCCGCCGTCGGCGGCGGCCTCGTCTACGTCACGGCGGGCGACGAGGTCCGCGCCCTCGGCCTGCGCGACGGGAAGCGCCGGGCCCGCTGGTCCCTGCCGGGGGCGGACGGCGCCGTCACCGCGCTCGCCGCCGACGCCGGGGGCTGGTACGCGATCGTCGGCGGCGGCTCCGTACGCGCCGTCAACGCGCCCGCCCGGTGACGGCGAGGGGCGCTCAGGGGCGCTGGCGCCGCCACGGCCCCGTGATCGCCAGCATGATGCCGGGCGACTGGATGTTGGCGTACAGCGTCCGGCCGTCGGGCGAGAAGGTGACGCCGGTGAACTCGCTGTAGGACGGCTTCTCGGGGGTGCCCGCATTCAGTTCGTTGCGTGCGATCGGGTACGTGCGTCCGCGCTCCGTCGCGCCGAACAGGTGCTGGACGCCGGCGCCGTCCTCGGCGACGACGAGGCCGCCGTAGGGCGAGACGGTGATGTTGTCGGGGCCGTCGAACGCGCCGTCCCGGTCCGGGTCCCGGTTGACTCCGAGGAGCACCTTGAGGGTGAGCGTGCGACGGCCCGGGTGGTAGAACCACACCTGCCCGTCGTGCTGTTCGGGGCTCTCGGCACGGGCGTACGAGGACACGATGTACGCGCCGCCGTCGCCCCACCACATGCCTTCGAGCTTGCGGGCGCGGGTGACCGCGCCGGGGCCGAACTGCTTGCGGACCGGCACGGTGCGGGCGTCGCGGTCCTCGACCTCCTCCCAGTCCACGCCGTACACGGTGCCGATCTTCGTGGCGCGCGCGAGGTCGTCGACGAAGCGGCCGCCGGAGTCATAGCACTTGAGCGCCTTCAGGACACCGGCGTCGTCGGCGAGCGCGCGCAGCCTGCCGCGGCCGTGCCGGAAGCCGTGCGGCGGGGTCCAGCGGTAGAGCAGGCCGTTGGGACTTGAGGCGTCCTCGGTGAGGTAGAGGTGGCCGCGCTTGGGGTCGACGACGACGGCTTCGTGGGCGTAGCGGCCGAGGGCCTTGATGGGCTTGGGGTCGCGGTTGGCGCGCCAGTCGTAGGGGTCGACCTCGAAGACGTAGCCGTGGTCCTTGGTCATGCCGTTCTGTCCGGCCCGGTCCTCGGTCTCCTCGCAGGTGAGCCAGGTGCCCCACGGGGTCGAGCCGCCCGCGCAGTTGGTGGCGGTGCCCGCGACGCCGACCCACTCGGCGACCTCGCCGCCGCGGCGCACCTCGACGACCGTGCAGCCGCCTGCCGCCGCCGGGTCGTACACGAGTCCCTCGGTGAGCGGCACCGGGTGCTTGGCGCGGGTGCGGGGGCCGCCGATCTCGTGGTTGTTGACCAGCAGGGTGACGCCGCGGCGTCCTTCGAAGGCGGCGGTGCCGTCGTGGTGGGACGGGGTGAACTCGCCGGTCTCCAGCCTGGTCCTCCCGCTGTGGGTGATGACGCGGTACGAGAATCCGGCGGGCAGGGCGAGGAGGCCCTCGGGGTCGGGGAGCAGCGGGCCGTAGCCGGGAGATCCGTGACCGTGGCCGTGGCCGTCGGCTGCGTCGTGGCCTTCGGTGCCGACGACCTCGGGGTCCTCGGCGGCGAGCGCTCCGGGTGCGGTGGCGAGCGCGCCGACGCTGCCGGCCAGGGCGACGCCCGCCCCGGTGACCGCCGACCGTCTGGTGAAGTCCCTGCGGGTGAGCGACGACATGTTTTCTCCTGAAGGGCGCGTACGACCGGGCCTGGGCCTGCTGTCGGCGTCACGGTCCCGCTCACGTATAAACGGCAGTTGAACGAAGGCCGACTTCGGCGGTCGACTTCCGGACGCACAGATTCCGCCAGGAGGCTCTCACATGGGGACGAGCAGGACGACGACCGTGAACGCCGCCACGGTCCCGGGACCGGGTCCGGGACCGGTCCCGGCGACGGACCCGGCGACGGACCCGGCGACGGACCCGGCCACAGACACGCACACGGCCACGGCCACGGCCACGGATACGGTCACGCCGGGGGGCTTTCCCGCCACCGGCCGCCGTGTACTGATCAGCGGGGCGTCGCGCGGGCTCGGCCGCGCCCTGTCCCGGGCCTTCGCGGACAACGGCGACCGGGTCGCGGTGCACTTCGGTTCGCGCGCGGACGACGCGCGGGCGACCCTCGACTCGCTCGCCGGTTCCGGGCACGTCCTGGTGGGCGGCGATCTGGCGGACCCGGCGGGCGCCCGGGACGTGGCGGACCGCGCGGCGCGGGCGCTCGGCGGCATCGACGTCCTGGTCAACAACGCCGCCGTCAACCTGCCGCACCCGCCCGCGAGCACCTCGTACGAGGACTGGTCGGCGCTGTGGCAGCAGCACGTCGCGGTGAACCTGGTCGCCACCGCGAACCTCAGCCATCTGGCGGCACACCGCATGATGGGCCAGGGCGGCGGCGGCCGGATCCTCAACATCGGTTCGCGCGGCGCGTTCCGGGGCGAGCCCGACCATCCCGCGTACGGCGCGACGAAGGCGGGCGTGCACGCGCTCGGGCAGTCGCTCGCCGTGGCGCTCGCGCCGCACGGGATCGCCGTGGCGTCGGTGGCGCCCGGGTTCTTCGGCACCGAGCGGGTCGCGCACCGGCTCGGCGGTGCGGAGGGTGCGGCGATCCGCGCGCAGAGCCCGTTCGGGCGCGCGGGCACCGCCGAGGAGATCGCTGCCGCGGTGCTGTGGCTGGCGTCGCCGCCCGCCGAGTGGGCGTCGGGCGCGGTCATCGATCTCAACGGGGCGTCGCACCTGCGCACGTGAGCCCGCGTGCCGCGCAGGGTTCGGCGTACGTACGTATGCCGCACCCCGACGGCGTGCCCGTGCGCGTCCTTGCCCTCGCCGACGTCGGCGACGCCTGAGACGGCGCGGAACCCTCGGCCACGGCAAGGTGCCCGGGGTTCCCGGTCGTCACCGCGAGCACGCTCGGCAGCGTGGTGCACGAATCCCTACCCGACGCGCCCGCCGACCCACCCGGCCCGAGAACAGGAACTCCCCCACCCACCCGCCCACCCATCGCGCTACGCGCTCGTCCTCAATCGCCGGACGGGCTCCAATACCTCGCCCGCGCGGGGATCGAGGACAGGGCCGTCAGACCGACGGCACGGGCGATTGGGCGGGGGGAAAGCCCGCCCGACAACTGAGGACGAGGCGTGGGCCGATGGAAGGACGGGCGGATGAGGAAGAGCCCGTCCGGCGATTGAGGACGAGGCCGTCAGCCGATGAAAAGGGCGGGGCGGGCGGGGGAAAAGCCCGTCCGGCGATTGAGGACGAGGCCGTCAGGCCGATCAAAGGGCGGGCGAGCGGGGA
>NZ_JOAP01000085.1 GCF_000720475.1 Streptomyces aureocirculatus | reverse complement strand
AGCGACATGTTTTAGGTGAATCTTGGAGGCCAGCACACCGCCGGGACGGTAGGCCATTTCCAGGGCCAACGTCCGTCTGAGCATTCTCAAGTTGACCTGGCCGTCGGGGATTGCAGTGAGCCCGAGCCGCTGTCCGGCCGGGGAGTTCACCCAGTTCTTGAACCACCGGTAGCGGACGGTGAAGGCGAACCGGCCGAAGAGCGGGGCTCCGTCCTTTCGGTCGTCGTGCAGGTCCTCGGCGAGTTCGGCGGCGCGATAGACCGGCTCGATGACGACCCACTCGTCGTCAGTGCCACCGAGCGGCTGTCCTTTGACGACCTTGCTGGCGAGCCGGTAGCGGTGCAGGCCCGGGACCGGTTCCTCGGGTGTCTTTCGGCAGCCGATCCGCAGTTCCATCAGCTCGCTCGCATGCCCGAGACCGTCGCCAGGACGATGATCGCGGCGGTGCGGACGATGCCGACCAGGGCGACGGCCTGAAGCCGATGCAGCGGCATGGTCCAGGGCAACAGGGAAGACGCGTCCGCGGCGGTGATCTCGACGGCATCCCGGCCGAAGACCTCCTTCACCCCGACCGCTGCGACAGCCTTCTCCAACGGGCCGCGCAGGAAGGGCATCCACCGTGCCCAGAACTGGCTGACCCCGACTTGGCGGGCCAACACTCCTGTGGCCACCGGCAGGAGCGGGTCCTTGGGAGACCAGCCGTCTGCGAGCCGGTCGGCGACGTGGTGCTCGGCTAGCATCGGCAACGCTGTGCACGTTCGCCTGTACTCGTCCAGCAACTCGGCGAACTCGGCCACTGGAGCAGAGCCACCGACGCGGAGCCCTTCCGTCTTCCGGGAAGAGAGCCGGTCGGCCTCCCGGACCTGCCGGGCCAGTTCGACGGCATGCGGCCCGAGCGTCGAGACCAGGAAGAGGGCTGCCGCGAGCATCGGCTGGAGGACGTCGTCCTCAACTGGCGGGGTCTTGTTCTGTGTCCGGCCGCTGGGCATCTCGGCGACCGCCGAGGCGGTGGCCCCGCCCCAGGGGCGCAAGTCCGCCGCGACGCGGTCGGTGGTGAACAGCTCGCGGTAATTGACCAGGTCGACGACGACCTGCGCGGCTGAACGCCGGGTTCCGTGACTCTGCTCGCCGACGACGACATCGTTCTCGTCGAGCACGTAGCGCCGGTGGGCCAGATACGCCTCGCAGTCCTGCGTATCGATCCGCTCCAGGCTGATGGCTCCTCGCGCGGTCAGCCAGGCAAGGAATCGGACGAGTTCGTCCAGCCGTGCCCTGCAGCTGATCAGGTGCAGGGCAGTGCGGTAGGCGCGGGGCAGTGGGGCGACCGCCGGGTGCCTGGGAGCGAGCATGGCCAGCATCAGTTCCTTGGCGACCAGCCGCCAGTGAGGATCCACGATGGTGGTGAAGTCGAACCGCCGCATGGACAGGCCCATTTGGACCGGAAGCCCGACGACATGAGTGAAGTCCCAGACGTCATTCTCGAAGATCGGGCGGCCGGTCCCTTCGGGCATCGTGAGACCGGCCTCGCGGCAGATATCGGCGCCGGCGAAGACCGCGGAGCGTTCGTCGAAGGGGAAGGCAACGGCGGTGGTCACGCGGTGAGCTCCTCAGGACGCAGCGGAAGTTCGTCATCCCGATCGTCAACCTGCCCGGCTACCGTGGTGAGGACGGCGGGGTCGAACCGGTCCAGCACCTGCTGGATGCGGGCAGCATAGGGGCCGAAGACGGCCATGAACTGGGCCGCGGGCATCTGCTGCCACTGCCGGGAGAAGAAAGCCTTCATCCGCAGCAGGTTCGCCGCGTGCCGCGGGGCGAAGACCGCGAGCGGACAGAGCAGGCAGACCCAGGGGCGGGCCGGACAGGGCTTTCTTTTCGGGCCGTGCAGCCCGGAGAGCTGGTCACCGCAGGCAGCCGAGAACACGTCCCGCTGTCCGCCGATCAGTTCGGCGATCACGGTGTCGTCCAGGTCCAGGGCCGCCATCAGCTGCGGGTACCGCGGTGCCGACTTCCATGCCTGGGCCCGGGAAACCACCGGCATCACCGTGCAGGTCGTGCAGCGCCGCGACGCAGGATTCCGCTCGACCTGGGCGAAGGCAGGGACACCGCCCCCGGCCGTGCCCCTCTTCGCAGTGGTCCCGCGACGTTGGGTGGCAGAACGGACCATCGCCTGGCTGGGACGGTGTCGCCGCCTGTCGAAGGACTACGAGTACCTGAGCGTGTGTTCACAGAACGCCATCTACCTCACCATGGCCATGCTCCTCGTGCGGCACCACGCAAGACCAGCGCGCTGACCGGCTTTTCACAGGCCCTCTAGCCGTTGTAAGGCTTGTCCCGCGACCCTTAGGCTGGCGGCTGAAGGCGGACGAGCTCACCGTTTATCCTCGTGTCATGCAGCTGCTGCGGGACTCGTCGAACGTCACCTGTGTCTTGATGGCAGCGTTTCCGGCCCGTCTTGCCCTTGATGTGCAGACCGTCCTGATGGTCATGCCGGATGCCCGCTTCAATCCGGTGCAGCCCTTTGAGGTTGACGTGCAGGGGGAGACCGTCTCTATCCCCTCGCGTATCTACAGCGAGGAGCCGGAGGCTGACCGGGAACGGACGCTGACCGCATCTCAGCGGATGATCTTGCATTGCCTGTATTCCCGGCACAGTGATGGCCGGGTTCGCCAACGTCATCTCGAGCGGATCACGGGGTCGGGTGAGCCTTGGGCTGTCCCCTTCGTGGTGCAGTTGGCCGGCGAGTACGTGCTGGAGATCCTCGAGGCGATCGGCCAGGGCCTGCCCGATCTCGCTGTCCCGGGCTCAGCCCGCCGCAGGCTGTACGGCGAGTTCATCGTACGGAATCCGGCGGTCTTCGCACGCACGGAGCGACGCGTGGTGAGTTACTGGTCGTGCTACTACCGCTCGAAGTACGAAGTGTTCGATGCCTATCCGGGGTCTTCACTGATGGAGGCGTTTCGGGCAGCCGCGTCAGAACATGCGGGCACCGGGTGGCCACGGCACACACCACGTCCGCTGGCGGACCGGACCGGCGGGTGCGCCTGAGCGTGGCCGCCCCCTCTGCCCTCCAAGGGCGAGGTTGTGCAGGCGGGCGACACCGAGGATGGCGTGGCGGACGCTGTCGCCTTTGAGACGGCAGTCGCGCAGGAAGGCAGGTACGAGCTGCGGGACGTCGACACAGACGAAGTCCTGCTGAACCGCACCCTGCAAACGTCTATCTGGTGGCTTCCCGCACCGAGTGCGAAGGAAGACGACGAACCCCAGGCTGCCCGGACGACGTCGAGGGCCGGGAGCAGCAGCACGGGCGGCCCGAACAGAAGCTGATAGACAGGTACGGCAAAACGGTGTTTCACGTCCGGACGGGCTTGGTTGTCGGATACTGGAAGCCGAAGAAGTTCACACCACTTGAGGAGATCCGTCAGTGACATGGCGGCCCGGGGCCCCGTACTTCATGGACATCGGCGGGCCTGCCCCCGTCGAAGTGCCGCCAGACTTGGGGACCCCCGTTTTCCACGTACATACCGGAGAGCTGGTGGCCTTCGCCACGCTCAAAGACTGCCGGAGCCCTGCTGTGGTCCGCGAGATCCTGAAGGGGCGCCAAGCACAACAGGCACGGCAACACCAACCCGCTGAAGCAGGCGGAGAACGCATCTGACATAGGCCTGTGATTCTGCGATGATCCCCCCAAAAAAACTTGGGGGGATCCGAGTTGAGACTCAGCAGTGAGGCGCACGCCATCCGGCAGGAAGCCAAGAGGGCGACGGAACGCGCAGGGGCCTTATGGGGCGGGTGCGGCATGTTCTGGCTCATAGCCACAGCCCTACTCCGTGACACTCCCGTACTCGGGACTGTCATGAACTGGGGGATCTACGTAGGAGCGGTGGGGGCCACCGTCCTCCTCATCCGGGCCATGATCCTGATCAACCGGGACGCCGATCGACAGATCAAGGCCCTCTCGAAACGCGGTGGCCGGTGAAGGCCGCCTATCATCAGCGAACACAATTCAAGGAAGGCGCCACCATGGCACAGCGCGTTATCAAGACCCTCGTTGACGATGTCGACGGCAGCGAGGCATCTGAGACCGTCATCTTTGCTCTCGACGGCAGGACGTACGAGATCGACCTGAACGACGAGAACGCCAAGAAGCTTCGGAAGAGCCTTGAGGCCTTCGTGACTGCTGGGCGCAAGACGGGTGGCAGCCGCACGACTACGCGCCGGAGCGCGGGTGGCTCCAAGGCGCCGACCGGGGGCGGTGACACGGCCCTGATCCGCTCGTGGGCCAAGAACAACGGCTACGAGATCAACGACCGCGGCCGTGTCCCCGCGACCATCCGTGAGGCCTACGACAAGGCCACCGCCTGACACGTCACGTATCAAGCAGCCGAGCGGTCCGCCCCTTCCGGGGGTGGGCCGCTTCTCGTTTGGGACGAAACAGCATGCATCTTCACGCAGGGATGAACGTAACCGGATGTGAGCCTGAGGAGTCGCCGGAATTGTGAGTCCCCCTGTGGGGGGCAGCAGGGCGCGTGCATAGAGCGCGACTGTCAATGGTGGGCCTTTGCCAGGGACGCCGACAGCGCCGTGGAGCCGGTGCGGTCGGGAAGTGGAGCTGCCGCGCTGAAAGCAGGCGGCAACGTCCGGTTCATCTTTGAGCACCCCGAGGGATCTGACGTGGAGGTCTGGGCCTACTACGAGTCAGGTGAGCAAAACGCATGTAGGCGTGCGTGAGGTGGCCTGGGCCGGGTGGACGGCGTAGCGGCAGCTAGCACACACCTATGACGGGTCGTTGACTGCCTAGCAGTGACCAGCTCAACGACGAGCACCAGGACCAGGAAGCCCGTTCCCCAGACACAGGGGGCGGGTCTCTCCCCTAGGACCGGACAGGTGAGAATGTTCGAAGCTGTTGGCGGAGGGACAAGGCTGCCCCAGTGTCCGCCTGGCCGTTACCGTGAACACTGCCCGGACCGCCGTCGCGGTCCTACACGGGTTCTCTGTGCAAGCGGAGGTGACAGGCCCTTGCTTCGCTGAGGGTCTTGGCCGATCTGGCCAATTTCCCTCCGAAACACAGGTCAGTGCTGCTGTCACAGCACCAAGGACCGTTCCGCGCACAGAAGGTAGCAATGGCTGTGGACCAACAGACCTTGAGGGCTCTGCGTTTGGCCGCCAAGCTAGTCCTTGAATACACCGACGAGATAGACGGGTACAACAGCCAAGCCCTCGACATTCTGGAGCAGAACTGCCCGGGTGCCACGGTTGCGGTCGTTGCGGCGACACAGCGACGCTCCATCAAAATTCGCAAGGACCTTGATTCTGTCTGGGGTGCGTTCGATGCGGCTGGGATCGACGAAAAGGAAGGGATCGATGACATAGAGATCTAACTAGGAGCATCAGGCTTGCTCAGACAGAAGACGCAGAAAAACCCCTACCCGGAATGGGTAGGGGGGTTTCGTGTGTTCAGGGCTATGTCCCGTTGTTTGATCTCATCCCACGGTTGTGAGCTTCCAACGCTGATCAGAGTACTGACTCAGACAGTCGTACATAGTAACGGGCGAGTTCTCCGCAGTCCCCCGCGCGAGCAGGCACAGCCCTGTGTGCTGGTTTCGGATCTGAGTGCCAGCGTGAGTGGATACCGCTTCCCACTGTTGGTCTCTGTGACCCCCGCATTCGGTCTGTCGAGCATTCTGTCCTGCTCTCGCCGTCAGACACTTCCCGCTGTTCATGTTGATGAGGAAGCCACGATCAGTGGCGCGCCATCTCTGATCAGGCCAATCCCCACAGTCACTCACTACGGCAGGTGCCTCGTTCGCAGGGCCCCTCGCGACTAAGCACAGACCACTACGCTCATTTTTCCATCGCTGTATCTGATCGGGTATAGATTTTCCGCCCGACGCGCTAGCCGTAGCTTGAGGTGCCGCCAGGATACTGACAGCGACGCCAAATGATGCTAGGGCCGCAGCTATCTTACCCGTGGTCATTCAGAACCCCTTCGCGATGGACTGCCTTCCCGTGCCACGCTAAGCCGGGGCATCGAGGCGGGGGCAGTGAGGAATCAGCCGTTCCCCGCTGCCGGTGTTGCAGAAGACGCATCACCTGTCTAGTAATCGTCGGTTTACACACCGAAGTCCTGGTCGGCTGATCAGCCTCAGTTGGGATCCTTCGGCAGCGCGGCAAGCGCCGTAGCAGTCTTAGCGTCCTCGTGCCGGGGCAGCAACACCGGTTCCAATAAGGGTCGCTGCGGACGCAGCAAGAGCCGTCCATTCGAGGTCAGGTCAGATGATCGGCAGAGATATCAGGGCGGCGGAGAGGGCGGCGTGGAGCCGGACAGCGTGAGCAGAGATGGATTCAGTCATGATGATTCCTCACAACTGAATCGAAGTGCTTGCGGCACTGGGCCTCGGGGCTCTCCTGATCACCCTGGTCGGAAATCCCGTCGGAGACGAGCAGCACCATGGGAATCTCCTCGGGAATCTGCATCTGGCGGCAGGTCATCTCCATGGCCTGGGCGAGGCCGAGCCTCAACCAGTTGTCCTGGGTGCGACCCCGCACTGCCGCACGCCGCACGGAGCATCGGCTGCCAGAGGACCCCATCGCCACCCGCCGCGTTCCTGCTGGGGTTTCAGTTGTGTGTTGCGCTTGGCGCGCGAGAGTCTGGCTCTGCGACATCCAGTCTGGGACCGGCCTTTGGCTGGGTAGGCCGCTTCGTCGCCACGCTGCTGTCAGTGGTGGCTGGCAGTATCGGGAGTGGCGTGCGGCGGCAACGTGCCGACGCTGGTCCAGCAGCAACCCGCCCCGCCGTTGGCGGTGCTGGTGGACAGCTCCTGCGTCTACGGCGGAGACGGCGTGCTCCTGGTGGACTTGCGCCACATCCCCGGGCGCGGGGTGCGGGTCCGCGCCAGCCGGCTGGGTTCGGTGGTGGGAGCTTTGGAAGGCAGCTCGCTGCACTTCGATGATCTCGTGCGCGGCATGGACCGCTTCGGTTTCTACCAGGGCGACAACGGCCCGCCGAAGGTGGTCACGCCCACCACGGTGATACGTGCCGGTTTTCCCCCGCTTCCGGCAGTGGCGGACACCCTGCTGGTGCGTACCGATTTCAGCGACGCCACGTCCTGGAAGACCATCGTGTCCTTCCTGGATGAGACCTCAGCAGCCCGAGGAGCCCGCGCAAGACGGTACCTTCAGCGACACCGCTGACCTGATCGCCACCATTGTGGACGACCGGACGTTTGAGGACCGGCGACCTGCTCAGGTACCGGCTCTGGTACCTGCCGGCGTCTCGGCGCGCCCGACGATGGTCGCGCACGCCGACAGCGTGACCATGTCCGGCCCCGAGCGCCTTCTCTTCGTCGTCGACCTGTACGACACCCCCGGACAGGCGGCCCGTATCCGGCTGGGCGAGGCGGGGCTGATGGCCGTCCATCTGGAGCTTGCCAACATGGACTTCGGAGACTTCGTATAACCGAGCCGGCCAGCGGCGGCCGCGCCCGGCCCGGTATGTCGGTGCCGGGCTCTACGGTGTCGTCCAAGGGGGCCGTCCTGCGCCGCTCCCACTTGGCCAACGCGCGCCGGGTGTTGTTCAGATACCGCGGGTGCCGGCCGAAAACCGGTCTCCCCCGTGCCCCGGCACCGTGCACCGTGGCCGGAGCCTCGGCCACCCCCGCTGCGAGCGTTGTCACGACGCTCACCGGAGTGTCCCGCTCCCGGCCACGACCGTGCGCCAGGGCCCGGGAACGTACTCGATGGCCGGTCACGGCCGGTCAGCGGTGGAGCTTGCGCAGGCCGGTGCCGCTTCGCACATGACATGGGGTTCTGGTGAGATGTCGCGGACGCTCTCATGGGCGCGGTGACAGCGGGAGACGAATACAGCGCGGTCGGGCAGCTCGGTGCCCGGCAACGTCGTCGGCGAGTCGCGGAGGACCAGTCATAGACACGGAACCAGTGCCCGGGCGCAAGGATGTCGTAGTGGCGGAACTGTCGGGTGCTTACTGGTTGGACAGTTCTTTCGCCGGGGCTGGGAGGTGCCGGCGGCGGTGGCTGCCAGGCGAGCGGGACGGGACTGGGCCGCGAGAGCGAGTGTGCCGGTGGGGAGAGGGCCGCTGCCCATGAGATCACCGCGCTGTTGGGCGCAGGACTCTGCGGTAGCGGCAGTACATGCCGGGGTGCCTGCCTATGTCCAGCCCCCTGGGGGGCGCTTGCGATGGCGAGGCGTCGACTGACGGGGCGGGCGGGTGAGGGTGACCTGCCGGACGAACTGCTGGAAGCAGGCGAGTGCGGCCAGGGAGGGGACGGCTGCTGCGGCGGCGTCGGCCGCCGTGTGCGGCGCCTGCGCCACGGACAGCAATAGGGTCAGGATGGAGAACAGCAGGACGACTGCCCAGGAGTGTGCCGCCCGGCGCTGGTGGAGGGCGGCGCGCAGGATGGACAGGGAAGCAGCCGTCCAAGGCCCGTAGACCAGCAGCGGCCACCATCCGACGGCCGTGCCCGCGGTGTGGTGGGTGGCGAGACGCCGCAGGGAGTTGTAACTGACGATGCCGCCGAACACGCAGACCACGGACACGACGAGGGTGGCGAGCGCGGCGAGGCAGAAGCTGGCGACGCGTGCCCTACTGGCCGTGCGCGCCCGGGAACATGCACGGGTGCGGCGCCTGCGCCGACGCCGGCGCCGTGACGGCGGCCGCACAAGCGGAAGTTCGGCGGTGATCTCGACCAGGCCGGCCAGCGAGCCGTCGCCCGTGTCGGTTGCCTGCTGCCTGTTGTCTTCCGCGGCTGGCGGGCCGTCGTCATTCTTGTTCTTGCTGGCCGTGTGCAGCAGGTGGGCGAGCTCTTCCGTCGGATCCCAGTGGACGTCCATCTGGTCGAGCGGGGGCAGGAAGCGGTCCGTCGCTGTCTGCCCGCCGATGAAAGGGCTGACGGGGGTGTCGGGCTGTGGACGGCTGTGCCGGCCACGGGTCTCACGCATGTCGGGGCCGGCCGTCGCCCAGGTGGTTCCCGCGTCCCTCAAGGCTGTTCGCGGGGCTTGTCCAACAACTTTCGATGCGCGTCAGCTCTGCCAGCAGGTCCTCCAGGAGCGCTGCGCAATGACGCAGATCAACCCGCCGAGCTGTGTCGTTCAGTGTCGCACCGACTCCTCGGGCGGGCGGTGTGTAAGTCCACAGCCCCATGCGAACGGCAGTCGCGACGCCGCTCATTGAGTCGGGACGGGAAACTTCCGGACTGTCTCCGGTACCTGCTTTCGACATATTCCGTCCAACGAGTCCAGCATACGGAGGATGTGCGGCAAATGGGTGGCGCGTTGAGTCATATATCGAGTCCGAAGGCATGATAATTCATCGGGTTTTGTAGTCCCGAGAAGCCTCGCAGAGTCACGGGGGACGTGGCACGGGCCGTCCCGCCGTAGCGCTCAAGGTCGTTTCCGGCCTGGGCCGGGAGTGCTTCCGATGACAATCCTGGCAGCACCAGCACCAGCACCAGCACCAGCACAAGTTGGCGACGCCGGTTTCTGATTTCCCCTGGTTACTACCTTGATTGTGTGTGCTTGCCGACCCTCCGTTCGCCGCGAGACCGTGAGCGAGCACACCCCCCCGTTACACCGATCATGATGCGCCGGGTCACACGGGAAAGCGAGTATGTGAACCATGATTGAAGGGGGACGTCAGCAGACGATCGGCGAGACCTGGAGGTTCACCGATCACCAGTACCGCCGCTATACCGCGATCCACGTGATCGGGCACGCCGCTACGGGTCTGGCCACAGGCAACTGCCCCGTCGATGCTTGCGAACTCACGATTACACCGGGCGCGGCGACGGATGCCTTCACCGACATCTCCTGGGTACCTGGTCACACCGCCCAGCACACCCAGCTCATCTTCCGCCACGGTGGTCTCCTGGCCCAGGAGCAGTGGATGGGGGAAATGCGCTTGTGGACCCCGGAGCGCAGCCTCGCGGCCCGGAGCGACGCACGCTACGACTTCGCAGCCATGGAGCAGCTCGCGGCGGATGAGTCGTCGGTCCGCAAGGCCTGCGACGAGAGTCGCAAGCTGATGCTCCGGTACTGGCGGGGATCACGGAGGCAGCGCAGATCCTCTGCGACACAGGCCACACCGCCGGGCAGGAGATCTGCGACCTGCTGAACAGGCACGCGTAGCGCGGCCTGTCCTCAGCCCTTGGTGAGAACCGACGTCTGCTTCCCACCCAGTTCGGTTACTGCGGTTCGTCGTCCCCGACTTCCAGAACTGGAGGCTCCTGCCAAGTCAGTGTCTCCAAGGGCGACTGCAGGCGCCGGGCTGGGCCGGGCAGGGGCCTCATCACGGCGGAGGCTTCGTCGCTGAAGTAGACGATGGGCTTGCCGGGGGCGCCAACGGGCCCGGGTCCTGCTGTGCGTGAAATCTCGGTGGTCATCTGGTCCCCCTGGTTCGTCACGGGCCATGCCCGGTTGAAGGCCGGCGCTCAGGCTGGCTGCGAAAGCGTATCCGGTTTCCGAACGGCGGCCCGAGGAGATTCCTCCCGAGGGTGTCCCCAGGTCGTGCCTGCCTCAATCCGTAGCAACTCGCTGCTCCTGGCCCGGCGCGCGTACGCATGTTCGCCTCCGCGGACGCGTTGACCACCTCTTTCGGGTCCGCGCCGTCACCGCTCGTCCGTCGCCACAGGAGCACCCTTCGGACACCACCGGACCGTTCGTAGCAGCCGGCATCGAGGTCGCCGACCTGCCCAACGCCGGCCTGCGCCCGGTCCCTATGGGCCCGCGCCCGGGCTGTGGGTGCGGGTCGCCAAGACCAAGGCCACCACCGACGGGTTCTTGACGTGCTGGGCCTCGTCGGCCACCACCATGCCCCAGATGGGGGCGGCGAGTTCGGCCTGTCGTAGGCGCAGGGTGGCGTAGGTGGTCAGGACGAAGCCGGTGTCCGTTTCGAGGTTGTCGAGGCTGCGTTTGGTGCCGTGGTAGCGGCGCACCGTGGTGCCGGGCGCGAACCGTTCGATCTCCCGTTGCCAGTTACCCATCAGCGAGGTGGGGCAGACCACAAGAGTCGGCCCCGCCAGGCCCGCAGTGCTCGCTCGGTGCAGGTGCAGGGCGATGAGGGTGATCGTCTTGCCGAGGCCCATGTCGTCGGCGAGGCAGCCGCCGAGTCCGAGCGACGTCATCTGGTTGAGCCAGGTCAGACCGCGCACCTGGTAGTCGCGCAAGGTCGCGGCCAGCGCCGCCGGGGCAGGGAGCGGGGTGCGGCGGGCGGTCGCCTCGGGGTCCGCGAGGCGGTCGGTGAGGTCGGCGAGCCAGCCTCGTGCTGTCACGGGCACGCGCTCGCCCGCGATGTCCGCGCTGCCGACCAGCACGGCGCCGAGGGCTTCGAGGGGGGTGAGTTCGCGGGGTTCTCGGTCGCGGACGCGGGCCAGGAGGCGCGGGTCGATCACCACCCAATGGTCGCGGAGCCGTACCAGGGGGCGGGTGGCCTGGGCGATCCGGTCGAGTTCGGTTTGATCGAGCTCCCGGCCGCCGAGGGTGAACTGCCAGCGGAAGGACAGCAGCGCTTCGGCCGACAGCAGCGACGGAAGGTCCGATGACATTTTCTCGGCCGGTTCGACAACGGCGCGGGCAAGGAGTTCTTTGGCCAGTTCCTTGGGCCAGTGGACGGGGATGCCCGCGGCCGCCAAGGTCTGTGCCGCGTCGCCGAGCAGGTCACTGACCTCGTCGTCGGACAGGTCCAGGGCGGTCGGGGCGGCCATGTCCAGCAGCCGGCCCAGCGGAGGCCAGGCGCGAGCGGCCCGGCGCAGCACCAGGAGTGCCTGGGCCCGTACGTCGGGGGCGGACAGGCACTCGGTGGCCCGGCCGGACCAGATGTCTTCCGCGTCGGCGAGGGAGCCGTCGGCCAGGTGATGCAGTTGAACGACCGCCGTCAGCCGCTCCTCGGCGAACGCCGTGGTCCAGCCGCCGGTCGTCAGGTCGGGGCGAGGAAGCTCGATGCGCAGGGAGATGCCGAAACCAGCGACAAGCCCGGTGGCGAGGTCCTGGGCCCACTCCAGCGGCGGCCCGGTCACCGTGCGGGGCGCGTGTGCGGCCCAGGTCTCCTCCCCCACGGCCAGCGTGCCGGCGGGCGTGCGTGCCAGTGCATCGGCGACGGCATTCATAAAGGCCCTCACCAGCGGCTCTGCCTGAGGCAACTCCAGCGGGCCGTTGCCGGGCAGTGGTTCGGCGCGGGCCTCGCGGGGGATGGCGGCTGCCAGCTCCTGTACGTGCACCACGTCGTCGCGGTCCAGTGGACCGATCCGCCAGGCGTCGAAACCGCCGGGGCTGACGCCGGGCAGGAGTCGCCCCCGGCCGATCATCTGCAGGGCCACGACGGCGGCCGCGCCCCAGAAGGCGGACGCCGGGTCGGCTCCCGGCGTGCGCCGGGCATCGAGGAGAAGGGCGAGTGCGTCCTTCACTGGCATCAGGCGGGCCTCGACCGCCCGGCGGCGGACCGACACCCCGTGGGGGCGCACCACCGTCAGCCGGTCGGTGGCTGCCGGGACCGGCAGGCCGTCGGGGCGCCAGAACGCGACCTGGCCTGTGCGCGGGGGGTCCGAGGGGATGAACACCGCGGCGCAGGCGGCAAGTTCTCCCGACTGTGCCGCAGGACTTGTGGATGCGGCTGCAGCCGCCCCGCCGTCCGCCGCTGTCATCGCCGACGCACCGGACCCCACGAGTAGTCCCCTCCCTACGCCCCTGGACGGCCACCGGGTTGTGCCTGCCGAGAGTAGCGCCGCGCCGCACTGCGTCGGGCCCGAACGCCTGTCGCCCACCCGACCGAGGCACGGCGCTGCCCGGCCCGCGCTCTCTCAGGGTCTTCGCCCTTGGCGATGATCGCGGCGCGGCGCCGCTGAAGGTCGCG
This sequence comes from Streptomyces aureocirculatus, assembly GCF_000720475.1. Lineage (GTDB taxonomy): Bacteria > Actinomycetota > Actinomycetes > Streptomycetales > Streptomycetaceae > Streptomyces > Streptomyces aureocirculatus. The sequence goes on along the minus strand of NZ_JOAP01000085.1, from coordinate 5,821 downwards.
TTCGAAATTGGCAAGCTGGTTGGCGATGTAGTTCTCGTGCTCAGCCGCGGAGAGCGGGATCGTCTTCATGACGCCGTACGTCATGATGATCGCGTCCCAGTCGCCGGTGGCGGCCTTGGCCGCGAGTCGCTTGCGCTTGCGTCGGGTGGACAAGTCCTTGGTGGAGGTGGTCAGAACCTTCGCACCGGGGTAGGCCTGCAGGAACTCCTGCGTCCACTGCTCGGCCATGTGGTTGGGCACGACGACCGCCGGCTTGCGTGCAAGGCCGAGGCGGCCCAGTTCCATGGCGCCCATGGACATCTCGAGCGTCTTGCCGGCGCCGACCTCGTGGGCGAGCAGCGCACTGGGCTCGTTGGACTGCTGGTGCGAGCGGGGAGTGAACTCGGTGGACAGACCCGGGAGGGACAGCTCCGGGGCGTCGTCGTAGTTGCGCAGGACGAAGCTGTTGAAGCGGGTGTTGCAGAGAATGGCGAGGTGCTCGGCGCGCCCCTCGTCCTTCCATAGCCAGTGGCGGAACTCCTCGTTGATCTTTTCCGCGTACTTGTTGGCGATGGTCGTCGCGGTCATCGCCTCGGTCCGGAGCTGGGCCTTCTGCGCGGCGGTGGCCTCCTCAGGAGAGGAGAAGCTGATCCGGATCGGCCGCTGGTTGAGCAGGGCGCGGACGATCTGGACCGCGTTCATCTCCTGGGTGCCCCAGACCGTGGTCATCATCACGTTCTGCTCGGTGTTGCAGTCAACCGGCCACGTGGAACCGGCGGCCCGCTCCACCTTGATCGACTCATCGTGCAGCAGCCCGCGCAGGAACTCCTGCACGTAGGGAGACGTCCACCCAGGGCGCGCCGAGCTTGACGCGGATCTCCCCCGGCGGCACGTCCTCGGGCTGTACCTCGGTGAGCGCCGCGACGTTCGCCACGAACCGCTGATCGACGGCGGCTGCGTCCTGGGCCTGGGTGAGCTTGAGGCGGACGTTGCCCGACAGGTACTCAGCGGCTGGCAGCAGGCGCCCGGTGTGGGGTTCTTCGAACCCCACACCGAACAGTGCGTCCCACGCGGCTGCCTCGCCCTCCAGGTCGAGCAGCCGGGCGACGACGTCGAGGCGGATCTTCCCGTGCAGGTCGAGGCTGATCGCGGCGGCCTCTTCGGGCGTCTCGGCCCGCTCGGGCAGGGTGCGCGGGGTGGCGACGCGCTGGGTGAAGATCTCGGACTTGCGGGCGGTGCCGGTTTCCTCGTCGTAGTCCTCGAGCGCGTATACGAGAGGGGCGTGGGGGTCGTCGGCGAAGCCGCCCTGCGGCGGCGGGACCCGTGCCCACACCTTGAGCTTTCCGGCGTCGCGCAACTCATCGCGCAGCGCCTGTACTTCGGCCAGTGACTTGCGTAGTGCGGCCGGGGCCTTTGTGGCGTTCCAGCCGAGCAGGACCTGCAGGTCGGCTTCGGTCATTACGCCGTTGCCGAGGTTGTCGATGGCGGCCTGCTGCTTGGAGCCGAGCCGGCCCGTCACCTCCAGGGCCGCGTCCAGGAGCTGCTCGGACAGTTCCTAGTAGTGCTTCGTTAGGTCTTTCCGTTGGTGCTGATCAGGAGCATGTTGGATGTGTGGACGCGCATGAAGTAGACCGGCCGCGGGCCGCGTTGGGGTTGTTCGTGGCCGACGTGTTCGCCTCGGTGCCGCGCAAGGATCAGCGGGCCAAGGGCGAGTGCTATCTGCGGGGGCTGATGCTGGAGGGCCGGCGCAAGTCGATCCAGCCGATGGCCGAACGGCTGCCGGACGGCGATATGCAGGCCCGGCAGCAGTTCGTCAGCCGCTCCCCGTGGGACTGGACACCGGTGCGCCGACGGATCGCCGAGAGACTCTGCCGGGTGATCCGGCCGGAAGTGTGGGTGGTCGACGATGTGTCGTTTCCCAAGTGCGGGCGGGCGTCGGTGGGAGTGGCCCGGCAGTACTGCGGAGCATTGGGCAAACGCGCCAACTGCCAGGTCGCGGTCAGCGTGCACGCAGCCACCGACACCGCGTCCTGCCCGCTGGAATGGGACTTGTTCCTCCCCGAAGAATGGGCGGCCGGTCACCAGCGCAGGCACCGGGCCGGGGTGCCCGACGACATCGGCCACGTGCCCAAAACCCACCTGGCCGTGGGCCTGCTGGACCGGCTGGCCAAGTGGCTGGGGACGGTGCCGGTCATCGTGGCCGATGCCGGCTATGGCCGCAGCGTCTCTTTCAGGCTCGTGCTGGAAGAGCGTGGCTGGTCCTACGTCATGGCCCTGGACCCCAAAGAGATCGCACGGCCTGCCGATGCCAGGCCGTGGCAACCCCACTATGGCGGGCTCGGGCCGCGCACACTGCGGCGCTGTCGCCAGGCGCCCCGGCCCCTGCACACTTTCGTCGAGGGCAGTGCGCCGTTCCGCGACGTTGTCTGGCGTCAGGGCAGCAAGGGCGCGATGACCTCACGTTTCGCCGCGCTCCAAGTGCGGCCGTCAGGCAAGGAAGCGCGCCGCACCGCGCAGGAACAGGCCGGTGGACGCAGCAGATGGGACGGCGTGCTGCCGGAGCGGACCTTGCTGGTCGAACAGCCCGAACATGCCGCTGAGCCGACCGGCTACTGGATGACGAACCTGCCGCCCACCACCCCCATCGCCTATCTGGTGCGGTGGGCGAAGATGCGCTGGCGGATCGAGCACGGCTACCGCGAACTCAAACATTGCCTGGGCCTGGACCACTTCGAGGGCCGCACCTGGCGCGGCTGGCACCACCACGTCACCCTCGTCACCGCCGCCCAGGCCTTCCTCACTCTGCGGCGCTACGACCCAAAAGCCCACATGCCGGCCTGAGCCTCTACCAGGTCCTGGACACCCTTCAGGACATGCTGCGGTGCTGGACCGGCACCTGCACCACCTGCGGCCGACCCCTTGCCACCAGCAGACCCAGAACCTAACGAAGCACTACTAGGGGGATCTGACGGATGCCGAGTGGGAACGGCTGCGACCGTTCCTGCCGGTCAGTAACAGGCGTTGTGGCAGGTGGCGGAATCACCGGCAGGTGATCGAGTGATCGACGGGATTCTGCACCGGGTGCGGACCGGCCTTCAGGGGGCGTGACCTGCCCGAACGGTTCGGCCCGTGGAAGACGGTCTACTACGAAACACCGATGACAGCCGTCGGCATGTGGCCGAGAGTGACAAGCCGGGCTCGCCTTTAGGATTCCTCAGACCCGAAACCATGGAGGAAGCTTCGCGCCAGCTCGTGGATGTCAAGCTGCGCCGGGTCGCGCCCGCTCATGATCCAGAAGAAGGTGGGTCCGATCAGCCGGTCGATTGCGTGGTCGCCGGTCGGCCGGCCCGGGTCGATGCGATGCAGGACAGCCCTCGCGCTGTCGCCGAGAACGTCCTTGGTTGCGATCAGCTGTTTCACTGCCGGATCGTGCTGCGCGGCGGCGAGCAGGGCGCGGTAGCCGGCTCCAGCCGGTGAGTAGGCGAGGAAGCGCATCAGTCCGTCGAGGTAGGACGTGACCTCGGCGAGCCGGGTAGGCGACGGCGCGACGGCGAGCTCCTCCTCGGCGTCGTCCACACACGCCTCGAAGAGGACCTCCGCCTTCGTCGACCACCAGCGGTAGACCGTCTGCCGCCCGACGCCCGCCCGCATAGCGATGCCCTTCATGGACATCGCCGCGTAGCCGACCTCGAGCAGCAGATCGTCGACGGCACACAGGACGGCCTGGCGTGCCTGCTCGCTGCGGGGTCGGCCACCGCGGCGCTTCGTCTCGATCATCCCGCCATGGTAGCGAGACTGCCCGACTGGATCATCGCCTCGCCGGATAACTAGACACCATGCATCGATACTCCTATCGTTTCGGTACACAGTGAACCGAAACCGGTTGGGGGAAGTCACGCCCGCCCCTCGTCGCAGGGGCAACGGGAACCGGCGCGCGCGAGCTTCCCGACTGGCATCCGACCTTCCCAGCCTGGTCGAGGCTCATCGTGACCACCGTCCAGCACCCTGCGAGGAGTTGCTGCATGTCCGACTTCGAGCCCGCCGTAACAGCGTTCATTCTCCTTAAGACCAATCGAGCCTGGTTGGAGCTGTCCGTGCCGGAGCGCGTCGCCGCCTTCCAGGAGAGCGTTCTGCCCGCCGTCAAGGACAAGGCCCAGGACGTACGTTGGCGCTACTTCGACACCGAGTTCTACACGGCCCGCGTCACCGACATCTGGGTCTGGGAGGCACGCGATCACGAGTCCTTCCAGTTGGTCGTCGAGGCGTTGCGCGAGACGCCGTTCTGGGACCACTACTTCGAGGTCGTCGAAATTCTTGTGGGTGTAGAGAACGCATATGCCAAGCACTACGACCCCGGCATTCTGGCGACCGTCAACGCCTAAGTATCCGCCTACCGGTGCGGCGCAGTAGGTGACCGTCCGACGAACCGTCATTCGGCACTGGCCACTCAGCTTCCGCGGCGGCACAAGGGCACCCGCGGAAGCGCGCGCCCTCGTACTGGAAGCACGCCTACTGACTCCAGGCCGTCTCGGTCGGCACCGGTCCGGCACTCACCTACGGCGTGGCGGCCTCGCTCTCGCCGCACCAGGCGGGTCTGGACTCCGGTCTCGGCGTCACAGCCCGGGATACCGGCACCGCCCTGGTCATTGTGGCCGCCAACATCATCTTGTCCGCCCGCACCGGCCTGACCTCCGGCCTTGCGCCGGTCACTCTGTCGGCGGTGACGCTGGCCGTGGTCTCCGGTTACGGAGGCGCCGCCCGGCACGCACTCTCGTGAACGCGCACTATCCCGTTTCGCCTCCCGCTGAGTACGACAACCCGCCCCCTTGAGGAGCCCCTCATGCCCTCCGTTCTGAACCCCGTCCTCAATCTTCTGACCGTACGCGGCACCGTCACCGAGGCCGAGCAGCTCACCGCCCGCATACGTCGGCTGCGCATCGCCGGCGAACAACTGGCCGGTCTGGAGGTCCAGCCAGGCCAGCAGGTACGTGTCCTGGTCGGTGGACTCACTCTCCGTACATACTCGATCTGGCACTACGACCCGTCCGGCGCCGTCGAGTTGTGCGTACTGGACCACGCAGCGGGCGGACCGGGCGCCCGATGGGGCCGCACCGTCGCACCGGGCGAACAGGTGCGCCTGCGGCGCCCCGAGGGCACTTTCACGCTGCACCCCGATGCCGCCAGCCACCTCTTCGTCGGCGACGAGACGGCCTCAGTCGCGTTCGGTGCGATGCTCGCGGCACTTCCCGGGGAAGCCGTCGTCTCCGGGTGCGTCGAGACGGCGACAGCCGCGGATCGCCTACCCCTGGCAAGCGGCGACCGGCTCGACTGGGTACTCCGGGGCGAGACGTCACTGCCAGACGCGGTACGACGAATCGCTCCCGAACCCGGAGGGATCGCATATGTCGCCGGAGAGGCACGGGACGTGCAAGCAGTGCGGCGGGTGCTCGTCCAGGAAGCGGGCTGGGACCGGCGCGCAGTCCTGACCAAACCCTTCTGGACGCCAGGCAAGAAAGGCATGGAATGACGGCCGGGGCATGCTCCCCCGTCCGCCACCCGGGGGGATCTGACGGATGCCGAGTGGGAACGGCTGCGACCGTTCCTGCCGGTCAGTAACAGGCGTTGTGGCAGGTGGCGGAATCACCGGCAGGTGATCGACGGAGTTCTGCACCGGGTGCGGACCGGCGTTCAGTGGCGCGACCTGCCCGAACGGTTCGGCCCGTGGAAGACGGTCTACGCACGTCGTGCGCCGTGAGGCGCTTTGTTGTATCCCCGGATTATCCGGGATGAATTCGGAGGAGGTTCTTGGGTCACCTGACTTACCTGGTGGTGAAAGCCAAAG
>NZ_JOAP01000084.1 GCF_000720475.1 Streptomyces aureocirculatus | reverse complement strand
GCCATCCGGGTGGTGGGGGCCGGGTCAAACGCCGGGGGGTGGGGTGGGGGAGGCATTCGGGGCGGGGGGTGCCCAACGCCCCGCCAGGTGGGGGGAGTTGTGCGCGGGGGTTGATTTGCCGGGCTGCCCGCTGTACTCGGTAGTGGCGCACTGCTCCCCGCCCCCCGCACGCCCCCACACCCCAAGGACCTCCCACATGCCCTTGACCCGCCGCGCCTTCCTCGCCTCCGCCGCCGCAGCGACGGCCTCCGCCACCGCCCTCACGCGGCCCGTGTCGGCCGCGTCGCCCGCGAGTGCCGCGCGCCGCGACCAGGTGCGTGGCGTACACGGCGTACGTGGCGTACACGGCGTACGTGGCGTACACGGCGTACGTGGCGTACACGGCATACGGGGCGTACACGGCGTACGTGGCGTGCGGAACTGGATGGCGGGGATCGATGCCGCCACCCCGCTGCAACGCCTGACGATCCCCGGCACCCACGACTCCGGCGCCCGCTTCGGCGGCTGGTGGGTGGAGTGCCAGAACACCACGATCAGCGCCCAACTCGCCGCGGGAATACGGTTCCTGGACATCCGGTGCCGGGCCTTCGAGGGCTCGTTCACCATCCACCACGGCGCGTTCTACCAGAACCTGAACTTCGACGACGTGCTGCGCGCCTGCCGGGACTTCCTCGGCGGGCAGCCCACGGAGACCGTCCTCATGCGGGTCAAGCAGGAGTATTCGCAGGCGAGCGACGCTGCGTTCCGGGCCGTCTTCGACGACTATCTGGACCGGCGCGGCTGGCGGTCCCTCTTCCATATCGGGACGGCCTGGCCGCGCCTCGGCGACGTACGCGGGAAAGTCGTGCTCATCGCCGACAACGGCGGTCTGCCCGGCGGCATCCGGTGGGGCGACGGCGGTGTCTTCGACCTCCAGGACGACTGGAACGCGGCGCCCGCCGCCAAGTACCCCAAGATCGAGGCGCACTTCAGGAAGGCCGCGAGCAGCCCCGGCAAGCAGTACGTCAACTTCGTCAGCACCGCGGCCGGGCTGCCGCCCCGGTGGAACTCCGACGACCTCAACCCGCGTGTGCACACGCTCCTGGAGAGCGCGGAGGGGCGCGCCTGGCGCGGGCTCGGGATCGTACCGATGGACTACCCCAACACCCGCGCCGGCCTGGTGGAGACGCTGATCGCCCGCAATCAGGTGACGGCGGGCGCGCTCAGCACTCGATGATGTTCACGGCGAGGCCGCCGCGCGCTGTCTCCTTGTACTTCACGCTCATGTCGGCGCCGGTCTCCTTCATGGTCTTGATGACCTTGTCGAGGGACACCTTGTGGCTGCCGTCGCCGCGCATGGCCATCTTCGCGGCGGTCACGGCCTTCACCGCGGCCATGCCGTTGCGCTCGATGCAGGGGATCTGGACGAGCCCGCCGACCGGGTCGCAGGTGAGGCCGAGGTTGTGCTCCATGCCGATCTCGGCGGCGTTCTCGACCTTCTCGGGGGAGCCGCCGAGCACCTCGGCGAGGGCGCCCGACGCCATGGAGCAGGCCGAGCCGACCTCGCCCTGGCAGCCGACCTCGGCGCCGGAGATGGAGGCGTTCTCCTTGAAGAGCATGCCGATCGCGCCCGCCGCCAGGAGGAAGCGGACCACGCCGTCCTCGTCGGCGCCCGGCACGAAGTTCATGTAGTAGTGCAGGACGGCGGGGATGATCCCGGCGGCGCCGTTGGTGGGCGCGGTGACCACCCGGCCGCCCGCCGCGTTCTCCTCGTTCACGGCCATGGCGTAGAGGGTGATCCACTCCATGGCGCGGGCCCCCGGGTCGCCCTCGGCGCGCAACTGCCTGGCGGAGTTCGCGGCGCGGCGGCGGACCTTCAGGCCGCCGGGCAGGATGCCCTCGCGGGACATGCCGCGGGAGACACAGGCCTGCATGACGCGCCAGATGTCCAGGAGGCCCTCGCGGATCTCCTCCTCGGTGCGCCAGGCCTTCTCGTTCTCCAGCATCATGGCGGAGATGGAGAGACCGGTCTCGGAGGCCATGCGAAGCAGCTCGTCGCCGGTGCGGAAGGGGTACTTCAGGACGGTGTCCTCGGGGACGATCGGGTCCTCGCCCGCCACCGCGTCCTCGTCGACGACGAAGCCGCCGCCGACGGAGTAGTACGTCTTCTCCAGGACGAGCGCGCCGTCGGTGTCGTACGCGAAGACCGTCATGCCGTTGGCATGGTACGGCAGGGCCTTGCGGCGGTGCAGGACCAGGTCGTCGTCGAAGGCGAAGGCGATGTCGTGCATGCCGAGGACGTTCAGGCGGCCGGAGGACTTGATCTCCGCGACGCGGTCGTCGGCCTTCTCGACGTCGACCGTGCGCGGGGACTCGCCCTCCAGGCCGAGCAGGACGGCCTTGGGCGTGCCGTGGCCGTGCCCGGTGGCGCCGAGGGAGCCGTACAGCTCGGCGCGTATCGAGGCGGTGTGGGCCAGCAGGCCCTCGTTCTTGAGGCGGCGGGCGAACATCCGCGCCGCGCGCATCGGGCCGACCGTGTGGGAGCTGGACGGGCCGATGCCGATCGAGAACAGGTCGAAGACCGAGATGGCCACGAGAGAACTCCAATGGTGGGTGGTAGACGCCTTTGTCCGCCGGGGTGGTGCGGGGCAGTGCTGGGTGCGGGGCTCGTGGTGCGGGGCACCGCGCGCACTGTCCTGGTGTCCAGTGTGCGCGGTGCCCCGGAAGTCCGTACCAACTAAAGCGTACGAAACTACTTCAGGCCGGGGTACAGCGGGTGCTTGGCGGCCAGAGCGGACACCCGGGTCTTGAGGGCGTCGGCGTCGAAGCCCGGCTTGAGCGCCTCGGCGATGATGTCGGCGACCTCGCGGAAGTCCTCGGCGGTGAAGCCGCGGGTGGCGAGGGCCGGGGTGCCGATGCGCAGGCCGGAGGTGACCATCGGGGGCCGCGGGTCGTTCGGGACCGCGTTGCGGTTGACGGTGATGCCGACCTCGTGCAGCCGGTCCTCGGCCTGCTGGCCGTCGAGCTCGCTGTTGCGCAGGTCGACGAGGACCAAGTGTACGTCGGTGCCGCCCGAGAGCACGGAGACGCCGTGCTCGGTGACGTCGTCCTGGACCAGGCGCTCGGCCAGGACGCGGGCGCCGTCGAGGGTGCGCTGCTGACGCTCCTTGAAGTCGTCGGAGGCGGCGACCTTGAAGGAGACGGCCTTGGCCGCGATCACGTGCTCCAGGGGGCCACCCTGCTGACCGGGGAAGACCGCGGAGTTGATCTTCTTGGCGAGCTCCTGCGTGGACAGGATGACGCCGCCGCGGGGGCCGCCGAGGGTCTTGTGCGTGGTGGTGGTGACCACGTGCGCGTGCGGGACGGGGGAGGGGTGCAGGCCCGCGGCCACCAGGCCCGCGAAGTGCGCCATGTCCACCATCAGGTACGCGCCGACCTCGTCCGCGACCCGGCGGAAGGCGGCGAAGTCGAGCTGGCGCGGGTACGCCGACCAGCCCGCGACGATCAGCTTCGGCTTGGCCTCCTTGGCGAGGCGCTCGACCTCGGCCATGTCGACCTGTCCGGTCTCGTCGTCGACGTGGTAGGCGACCACGTTGTAGAGCTTGCCGGAGAAGTTGATCTTCATGCCGTGGGTCAGGTGCCCGCCGTGCGCGAGGTTCAGGCCCATGATGGTGTCGCCCGGCTTGAGCAGCGCGAACATCGCGGCCGCGTTGGCCTGCGCACCGGAGTGCGGCTGCACATTGGCGTGCTCGGCGCCGAAGAGCTCCTTGACGCGGTCGATCGCGATCTGCTCGACCACGTCGACGTGCTCGCAGCCGCCGTAGTAACGGCGGCCGGGGTAGCCCTCGGCGTACTTGTTGGTGAGGACGGAGCCCTGGGCCTCCATGACGGCGACCGGAGCGAAGTTCTCCGAGGCGATCATCTCGAGGGTGGACTGCTGGCGGTTCAGTTCGGCGTCGACGGCGGCGGCGACGTCCGGGTCCAGTTCGTGGAGAGGGGTGTTCAGAAGCGACATCGGAGATCCTTGACGGTTGGCTCAGCCGGCGGTGAAGGCGGTGTACTCATCGGCGGACATCAGGTCGTCCGGCTCGTCCGCGATGCGCACCTTGAACAGCCAGCCGCCCTCGAAGGGGGCCGAGTTCACCAGGGACGGGTCGTCCACGACGTCCTGGTTGGCCTCGACGACCTCGCCCGTGACCGGGGCGTAGAGGTCGCTCACCGACTTGGTCGACTCCAGCTCGCCGCAGGACTCGCCCGCGGTCACCGTGTCGCCGACGACCGGGAGCTGGGCGAAGACGACGTCACCGAGCGCGTTGGCGGCGTGCTCCGTGATGCCGACGGTCGCCACACCGTCCTCGGTGGCCGACAGCCACTCGTGCTCCTTGCTGTAACGCAGACGCTGGGGGTTGCTCATGGCCTGAATTCTCCTGTACGCGGACGTGTGCTCGGGAACGTGGGTCTTGCGGGCTGAGACGGGCGTACGTCACTTCCGACGCCCGCACGGGTCACTTCTGGCGCCCGGGTGTCACTTCTGGCGCTTGTAGAACGGCAGCGCGACGACTTCGTACGGCTCGTGCGTGCCGCGGATGTCCACGCCCACGCCCGGCGTGCCGGGAGCGGCGTGCGCCACGTCCACGTAGGCCATCGCGATCGGCTTGCCGAGCGTCGGGGACGGCGCGCCCGATGTGACCTCGCCGACGACCTCGCCGTCGGCGACCACGCTCATGCCCGCGCGCGGGACCCGGCGGCCCTCGGCGATCAGGCCGACGAGCTTGCGCGGGGGAGCGGCCTCGGCGCGCTCGGCTGCGCCCCGCAGCGCCTCGCCGCCCACGAAGTCGTCCGCGTGGCTCGTCTTGTCGAACTTGACGACCCGCCCGAGACCGGCGTCGAACGGCGTCAGGGCCGTGGTCAGCTCGTGCCCGTACAGCGGCATGCCCGCCTCCAGGCGAAGGGTGTCGCGGCAGGACAGGCCGCAGGGGACCAGGCCCACGGGTGCGCCCGCGTCCGTCAGGGCCCGCCACAACTGCTCGGCGTGCTCGGGGGCCACGAACAGCTCGAAGCCGTCCTCGCCGGTGTAGCCGGTGCGGGCGATCAGGGCCGGGACGCCCGCGACGGTGCCTGGCAGGCCCGCGTAGTACTTCAGGCCGTCGAGGTCGGCGTCGGTGACCGACTTCAGGATGCCGGGGGACTCCGGTCCCTGGACGGCGAGCAGGGCGTAGGCCTCGCGGTCGTCGCGGACCTCGGCGTCGAAGCCGGCCGCCCGCTCGGTCAGCGCGTCCAGGACGACCTGGGCGTTCCCGGCGTTGGCGACGACCATGAACTGCTCGTCCTGGAGCCGGTAGACGATCAGGTCGTCGAGGATGCCGCCGTCCGCCCGACAGATCATGGTGTAGCGGGCGCGGCCGGTGCCGACGGAGCCGATGTTGCCGACGAGCGCGTAGTTCAGGAGGTCCACGGCCTGGGGACCGGTGACGGTGATCTCACCCATGTGGGAGAGGTCGAAGAGACCGGCCCGGGTGCGGACGGCGTTGTGCTCGTCGCGCTCGCTGGCGTACCGCAGCGGCATGTCCCAGCCCGCGAAGTCGGTCATGGTCGCACCGAGCGACCGGTGCAGGGTGTCTAGGGCAGTGTGGCGTGGTGGCGTATTGCTCATCAGTACTGGCTCCCGGGGCATGACGGGCGAGGTCCATCCTCCCCATCTGTCATCGGACCTGAGAGGTTCACCACGCCCGTACGTGCGCCGGGACATGACTTGCACCTTGGGTGGAGCCGCCCCTGTGACCGGTGGTGGCCCGCTTTTCAGATGTGCCTCGCCCGCGCGGTACGGGGCCTGAGAGATTCAAGGGAGGAACTTGCTCCTTCGGCGTCCCGGGGGGAACGTCATGTCCCCGGGAACTCTCCCGCGCGGATTCAAGCGGCCGGTATGGAGTTGGCGCGCACATCATTGCACGCGCCCCCTCTTCACAACAGCCGCAACCTGAGTGCGCTGGTTTCGGGGGCTTCAGGGCCCTTGGCGCTCTTGTGCGTCATTACCTTCTCTTTACACTCGACGGAGAAGTACTGGATGAGTGACGTGACCAGCATGGGGAGGCGGATCACGGTGCGCAGGAGCAGTGCTTGTGAGGCGGCCACGGGCGTGGCGCCACCGGGCGGCGGCGTCGGTGTGCTGCCGCCGCAGACCGGGGTGCCCGCGCGCGAGAGCCTCGGGTACTTCCCGCGGCCGGTCGTGCGTGACCTCAGGGGCCGCGGTGCCGCCGCGGGACCCCGGCGCCTCGTCTTCGGCGCGGCGGACGTCGTGGTGGTCTCCGGGCTTCCTGGCAGCGGCAAGTCCACGCTGATGCGGCGCGCGGTGGCGGGCCCCCGCGTGGACTCCCAGGACACCCGCGACCGCTGGGCGGCCCGCATGCCGCGGCTGCTGCCCTACGCGCTCTACCGCCCCCTGGTGCGCGTCGCGCACTACGCCGGTCTGCGCCGGGCCCTGCGCGCGGGCGAGGGCGTCGTCGTGCACGACTGCGGCACCCAGCCCTGGGTGCGCCGCTGGCTGGCCAGGGCGGCGGCCCGCCGTGGGACGACCCTGCGCCTGCTCCTGCTCGACGTGCCCGTCGAGACCGCCGTCGAGGGGCAGCGGGCGCGCGGGCGCGGGGTGTCGCGGTACGCCTTCGCGCGGCACCGCAGGACGGTCGGCGGCCTCGTGCGGGCCGTGGAGCGCGGCGAGCTGCCACCGGGCTGCGGCTCGGCGGTGCTGCTCGACCGGGAGGCGGCCGGGGCGCTGAGGGAGATCGGCTTCGGGGCGTGAGGGCCCGGCGCCACCGGTCCTGGCCCCGGCGTTAGGGTCGGGCACCGGCAGCAGGAGCACGGCAGAGCAGGGGTCGAGGCACATGAACCATCCGGACTTTCCGGGCCACCCGGGCCATCCGGACTACCCGGGCCACCCGGGTTACGCGGCGGACCTCCCGGGCGGCATCCCGGCACAGGTACAGGTACAGGCGCAGGAGCACGCATATCCGTACGGACCGGCGCACGCGCACCCGTACGGAGGGTGGCCGGCCAACGAGCTGGAGGAGGTGCTCGCCGCCTCGCTCGGCGCACCGCCGTCCGACGCGGTGGGGGCCCGCATCGTCGAGACCCTGGGCCGCAGCCGGGTCTGGATCCCGCTGCCGAGCGGCGGCGGCCCGGACAGCGGGACCCTCGACCTGCCCACCCTCGACATCGACGGCCAGGCCTACGTCCCCGTCTTCACCTCCGAGCAGCAGTTCCAGCAGGCCACGGGCGGCCGCATGCCCTGCACCGTGGCGCCCGCCGTGGAGTTCGCCCGCGGCCTGCCGCCGCAGCTCGGCATCGCCCTGAACCCGGAGGGCACCGTCACCGTGCCGCTGCCGCCGCCCGCCGTCGCGGCGCTGTGCCGGGTGGGGCGCACCGAGCTCGACGGACCGGCGAGCGGGGGGCGCGTGCGCCTGTTCGAGCCGGACTGGAAGGAGGACCCGGTCGACTTCCTGGCCGCAGCGGCCGAGGAGTTCCGGGGCGCAGGCGTGGTGCTCACCGCCCGCCGCTGCCTGGCCGCCGTCGAGACCGAGGACCCGACGCTCTTCGTGGGCGTCGAACTGACCTCCTGGGACGGCGACGCCCGCGACCTCCCCATGCGGGCCCTGGGCCGAGCCCTCGGTCACTGCCCCCTCCCCTGGCCGGTCAACCTCGTCCTGCTGGACGTGGCCCAGGACCCGGTGGCGGACTGGATGCGGGAACGCATACGCCCGTTCTTCACGTCCCACTGAGGGGCACGAGCTCCGCCACGCAGGGGCGGACGCGCACGGGGTTTGCGTCCGGCGCGCCGGGGCGGACGGCGACGGGTGGGTGGGTGGGAAACCTCCCCGCGAAGCGGCGGCACGATGACGACCAGCACAAGCCCCGATCAAGGCGCCCCCGCCAGAAGTAAGCTGGGGCGGTCGAGTACGTAGGGCACGTCGCAAAGGGGCGGTTACGGGTGAGTGCGTCGGGCACGGCCGCGGGCGATGGGACCACCCAGGGTCGAGCGCGGTCGACACCGTGGGAGCGGGTCGAGCACATGCTGCGCCAGGTCGCCCCGGGGCGCTACGACACGTACGAGGCGCTCCTGCACGCCCTCGCGGAGGGCCAGGTCTGGATGCTGCTCTGGCACGGCCAGGCAGGGTCCCCCGACGCGCAGTACGGCAACATGGAGATCGAGGGCCTCGGCTACGCGCCGTGCGTGACCTCCGCCCAGGAGCTCGCGGCCAGCGGCTGGAACCGCGGGTACGAAGTGATCGGCGGCCTCGACGCGGCCCGCGCCCTCTACCCCGACCACTACGGCCTGTGGCTGAATCCGCATGCGCCGGGCGGCGGCGTGGGCATCCCCTGGCTGGATCTGCGCCGTCTCACGAGCGGCCTCGACCAGCAGCCCGCGGGCCCGCTCAGGCTGACGGAACCGGCCATCGAACTGCCACAGTTCTACGCTTTGTTGACGCAGAACGCCCACCGCACACAGGCGGTCCGCTCGCTGCGCCGCGCCTGGGTGCAGCCCGCGCTCGGCGCCCCGTACCTGGCCATCGGCCTCGACGTCTACGACACCTCGCCCGCCTCGGTGGACGCGGTCCGCGCGATGATGCGGCAGTCCATCGGCGCCGTCCCCGAGGGTCTGCCGGTGTCCACCGTGGCGATGTCCGACGTGCACGACCCGGTCGCGATGTGGCTGCGCGCCAACGCCCGGCCCTTCTACGACCGCGACGCCCAGGCGGCCCCGGCCGCCCCCGTGGCGGGCGGATACGGGTATCCCGCACCGTACTGAACAGATCACCGCAAACCCCACCGCAGTGATCCGGACATCGTCCGGAACTCGACGGTCGGGATCGGGCTGATCAGCGCCGACCGGCGGGATGTCCCCTTACGGTGTCGGCGTACTGGTATAGACCTCCTCGACCCCTTGCTCACCAACTGCCCCGTGTTCGCCCGTCGTTCAGCCCCGTCCGGATAACGGAACACCTCGATCAGCATCACGGTTGCGCATCCATTCCCCGACAAGTCTGGTAACAGATCACGACCCCGTTGAAGACTCCCGCAGCAAGGGGCCTTCGCCCCTGTGTACGACGGACTGATCACGTCGCTACAGCGGCAAGTGCGGGCCGGTCACCGCCGGTTGAGAGGGGTCCCTGCCACGATGACGGCGCCATTGCATGACACACCTGCGGACGCGAAACCCACCGAGGACGTCGCTCCCGCAGCCGATGCAGGGGTGAAGAAGGTCGAGGGGCGCTCCCTCAAGCAGATCGCCTGGAACCGGTTGAAGCGTGACAAGGTCGCCCTCGCGGGCGGCGTCACGGTGCTGCTCCTGGTCCTGGTGGCCGTCTTCGCACCTCTGATCGTGAGTGTCCTCGGCCATCCGCCGAACGACTTCCACCAGGACAAGCTGGATCCGCTGACCAACCTGCCCACGGGCTCCTTCGGCGGCGTGAGCGGCGACTTCCTGTTCGGCGTCGAGCCGAACAAGGGCCGCGACGTCTTCAGCCGCATCGTCTTCGGCGCGCGGATCTCGCTCCTGGTGGCGTTCCTCGCCGCCATCGTCGCCGTGGTCCTCGGCACCCTCTTCGGGATCATCGCGGGCTACTTCGGCGGCTGGGTCGACGCGCTCATCAGCCGTGTGATGGACGTGCTGCTCTCGTTCCCGCAGTTGCTCTTCATCATCTCCCTGATCTCGGTCCTCCCGGACGACCTGATGGGCCTGGAAGGGACGAGCGTGCGCGTCGCGATCCTCGTCCTGGTGATCGGCTTCTTCGGCTGGCCGTACGTCGGCCGCATCGTGCGCGGCCAGACGCTGTCGCTGCGCGAACGCGAGTACGTGGAGGCGGCCAAGAGCCTCGGCGGCGGCCGGCGCCACATCCTCTTCCGTGAGCTGCTGCCGAACCTGGTCGCCCCGATCACGGTCTACGCGACCCTGATGATCCCCACCAACATCCTCACGGAAGCCGCCCTCAGCTTCCTCGGCGCGGGCGTCAAGCCGCCGACCGCCTCCTGGGGCGGCATGCTGCGGGACGCACTCGAAACGTATGAGCACGACCCGATGTTCATGGTCTTCCCAGGCGTGACGATCTTCATCACGGTGCTCGCCTTCAACCTCTTCGGGGACGGTCTGCGCGACGCGCTCGACCCCAAGGGAACCCGCTAGCAGGCCCAACTGACTTGCCCCTGCCGCTGGTCAGGTGGCTCTTTCCATGGTTCTTCGGCAGCGATAAGCCGGGACCGCGAATCTCGGAGGTTGCGAGAAAATGCCCAGAGTTTCCCCGAAACGACGGCTCACCGCCGGCGCGGCCCTCGTCGTCGCGGCGCTGGTGACCACCACGGCGTGCGGCGGCGGCGACGATGACGACAGCGGCGGCGGGAAGGGCGCGGGCTACAACGCCGCCCTGAACAAGGTCGCCAACCCGTCCAAGAAGGCCGGCGGCACCCTGCGCATGGTCGGCAAGCAGGACCTGGACTCGGCCGACCCGCAGCGCGCCTACTACGGCATGTCCTGGGACTTCATGCGCTTCTACACCCGGCAGTTGGTGTCGTACGACACCAAGCCCGGCAAGGAGAGCACGAAGCTGGTCCCGGACCTCGCCGAGTCCACCGCGAAGATCTCCAAGGACGGCAAGACCTACACGTACAAGCTGCGTGATGGTCTCACCTGGGAGGACGGCTCGGCGCTGACCTCCAAGGACGTCAAGTACGGCATCGAGCGCCTGTGGGCGACGGACACCATCACCGGCGGCCCCGGCTACATCCGCCAGACGCTCGACCCCAAGGGCACGTACAAGGGCCCGTACAAGGACACGTCCAAGGACAAGCTCGGTCTGAAGGCCATCGAGACGCCCGACGACAAGACCATCATCTTCAAGCTGCCCAAGCGCAACGGTGACTTCGAGCAGTTCCTCGCCATGCCCGCGGGCTCCGCGGTCAAGGCGGCCAAGGACACCAAGGCCAAGTACACCCAGCGTCCGTTCTCGGCGGGCCCGTACAAGTTCGCCGAGTACAAGGCCGGCAAGAAGATCGTCCTGGTCCGCAACGACAAGTGGAAGAAGGCCACGGACCCGATCCGCCCGGCGCTTCCCGACAAGATCGACGTGACGATCTCCGCCAACCTGGAGGAGAACGACAAGCGCCTGATGAGCGGCGACTACGACGTCGACCTCAACGGCACCGGCATGACCCAGTCCGGCCGCGTCACCGCCGTGCAGAAGCACAAGGGCAACGTCGACAACATGCACACGTCCTTCGTGCGCTACGTCGCGCTGAACCACACGGCGAAGCCGTTCGACAACGTCCACTGCCGCAAGGCCGTCTTCTACGGCACCGACTTCGCGGGCCTGCAGCAGACCCGTGGCGGTGAGCTCGCCGCCGGTGAGATCGCCAACAGCACCTTCCCGAAGGCCGTCCCCGGCTACAGCGACTACGACCCGTACGGAATCCTGGCGCGCAAGGGCAAGCCCGACGTCGCCAAGGCCAAGGACGAGCTGAAGCAGTGCGACAAGCCGAACGGCTTCAGCGCCAAGCTCACCGCGCGCAACAACAACCCCGGTGAGGTCGACACCGCCGAGGCCCTCCAGGCCCAGCTCAAGAAGGTCGGCATCAACATCTCCGTCGAGCAGCTCGACGGCGCCGACTCGGCCGCCATCACCGGTTCGCCCTCCGTGGTGAGGAAGCGCGGCTACAGCATGCAGATGAGCGGCTGGGGCCCGGACTTCCCGACCGGCCAGGGCTACGCCCAGCCGCTGTTCGACAGCCGCTTCCTCGTCGAGAACGGCAACTACAACGAGTCCCAGATCAAGGACAAGAAGATCGACGCCCTGTTCGACAAGGCGATCGCCGAGACCGACCCGGTCAAGGGCGGTGAGGTCTACAAGCAGCTCGACAAGCGGATCCTCGACCAGGCCGACTGGATGCCCTTCCTCTACGAGAAGAACATCACCTGGCGTGGCTCGCGGCTGACGAACGCGTACATGTCCGACGCGTACAACGGCCGTTACGACTACGTCTCGCTCGGCGTCAACCAGAAGAAGTAGCAGGCGGCACGCCGCGGCGGGCTCAGGCCCGCCGCGGCGACCGCACCCGATTTTCCTGATCGCCCGACACACCGCCGCCGCATCCCGCCAGTCCGAAGGGCAGGTGATGGCCCCGGGCGGTGACCGGAGCCCCTCACAAGGGGGCGCCTGCCACCGCCGGGCCGCGCACAGTGCTTGCTTATCTCATCCGGCGCCTGATCGCCGTCATCATCATGGTGCTGGTCGTACTGCTCGCGACCTTCACCGTCTTCTACATGCTGCCCAAATGGGCGGGACAGGACATCGCCGTCCTCTTCGCCGGCAAGCAGGCCGGAGCCGAGCAGCTCGAAGGCATCCGGACCAAACTCGGCCTCGACGACCCCCTGATCGTCCAGTTCTGGGACTTCATCAAGGGCATCCCGATGGGCCGGGACTACGCCAACGGCAGTGACGTCACGCACTGCCCCGCACCCTGCTTCGGGTACTCCTTCCGTACCGAGGCGCCCGTCTGGGAGACCCTCAAGGACGCCCTGCCCGTCACCGGCGCGCTCGCCGCCGGCGCCTGTGTGCTGTGGCTCGGAGCCGGTGTCCTCACCGGTGTCGTCTCCGCCCTCAAGCGCGGCACCGTCTGGGACCGCGCCGCGATGACCACCGCCCTCGGCGGCGTCTCGCTCCCCGTCTTCTTCACCGGCATGATCGCGATGGGTATCTTCGTCCACAACCTGGGCTGGGTGGAGATCGCCGACAGCCTCAGTACGGACGACTCGATCGACGTCTGGCTCCAGACGCTGATCCTGCCGTGGATCGTGCTCGCCTTCCTCAACGCCGCGATGTACGCCCGCCTCACCCGCGCCACCATGCTGGAAGTGCTCGGCGAGGACTACATCCGCACGGCGCGTGCCAAGGGCCTCGGCGAGGTCGTGGTCATCCGCAGACACGCCCTGCGCTCGGCGATGACGCCCATCCTCACCGTCTTCGGACTCGACCTCGGCGTGCTCATGGGCGGCGCCGTGCTCACCGAGTCCACCTTCAACCTTCCGGGCCTCGGCCTCGAAGCGGTCAGGGCCATCAGCAGCAAGGACCTGCCCGTGATCCTCGGCGTCACGCTCTGTGCGGCCCTCGCGATCGCCGTCGCCAACCTCGTCGTGGACCTTCTGTACGCCGTCATTGACCCGCGAGTGAGGCTGGGATGACCGAACTGTCCAAGAGCGGAGCGACGCCCGAGGGCGCCGCGACGGCCGCTGTGTCGAAGTCAGGCGCGGCCGTCGGCGAAGTGGTCTCCGGCTCGCCCGCTCCCTCCGCCTTCCTGGAGGTGCGCGACCTCAAGGTGCACTTCCCGACCGACGACGGCGTGGTCAAGTCCGTCGACGGGCTCAGCTTCACGCTGGAGAAGGGCCGCACCCTCGGCATCGTCGGCGAGTCCGGGTCCGGCAAGTCCGTCACCTCGCTCGGCATCCTCGGCCTGCACACGGCCGGCCAGTACGGCCGCCGCAAGGCGCAGCTCTCCGGCGAGATCTGGCTGAACGGCACCGAGCTGCTCAGCGCCCCCGCGGACGAGGTGCGCAAGCTGCGCGGCCGCGAGATGGCGATGATCTTCCAGGACCCGCTGTCCGCGCTGCACCCGTACTACTCGATCGGCAAGCAGATCGTCGAGGCGTACCGGGTGCACCACGACGTCGACAAGAAGGTCGCGCGCAAGCGCGCCATCGACATGCTCGACCGCGTGGGCATCCCGGAACCGAACAAGCGCGTGGACGCCTACCCGCACGAGTTCTCCGGCGGCATGCGCCAGCGCGCGATGATCGCCATGGCCCTGGTGAACAACCCCGAGCTGCTCATCGCCGACGAGCCGACCACCGCCCTGGACGTGACCGTCCAGGCGCAGATCCTGGACCTCATCCGGGACCTGCAGAAGGAGTTCGGCTCCGCGGTCATCATGATCACCCATGACCTGGGCGTGGTCGCCGAGATGGCCGACGACCTGCTCGTGATGTACGGCGGGCGCTGCATCGAGCGCGGCTCCGCGCAGCAGGTGTTCTACGAGCCCCAGCACCCCTACACCTGGGGTCTGCTCGGTTCGATGCCGCGCATCGACCGCGAGGAGACCGAGCGCCTCGTGCCGGTCAAGGGCTCCCCGCCCAGCCTCATCAACCTGCCGAGCGGCTGCGCCTTCAACCCGCGCTGCCCCTACGCCGACGTGCCCAAGGACCAGATCACGCGCACCGAGCGCCCCGAACTGCGCGAGGTCGGCTCCGGCCACTACTCGGCCTGCCACATGTCGCGCGAGGAGCGCACCAAGATCTGGACCGAAGAGATTGCGCCGAAGCTGTGAAGGACCAGGACATGACCATCCCCTCGCAGGCGGAATCCGCCCCGGACGACGAGCGGGAGGTGCTGCTCAAGGTCGAGGGACTGGTGAAGCACTTCCCCATCAAGAAGGGGCTGCTCCAGCGCCAGGTCGCGGCCGTGCAGGCCGTCGACGGGCTGAGCTTCGACGTGCGCTCCGGTGAGACGCTCGGCGTCGTCGGCGAGTCCGGCTGCGGCAAGTCGACGATGGGCCGGCTCATCACGCGGCTACTCGAACCGACGAGCGGCCGTGTGGAGTTCCAGGGCACGGACATCACGCACCTGAACACGGCACGGATGCGGCCGCTTCGCCGCGACGTCCAGATGATCTTCCAGGACCCGTACTCCTCGCTGAACCCCCGGCACACCATCGGCACGATCGTCGGCGCGCCCTTCAAACTCCAGGGCGTCAGCCCCGAGGGCGGCGTGAAGAAGACCGTCCAGGGGATGCTGGAGCGCGTCGGCCTCAGCCCCGAGCACTACAACCGCTATCCGCACGAGTTCTCGGGCGGTCAGCGCCAGCGCATCGGCATCGCGCGGGCACTCGCCCTGCAGCCCAAGCTCGTGGTGGCGGACGAGCCGGTGTCGGCCCTGGACGTGTCCATCCAGGCCCAGGTGGTCAACCTCCTCGACGACCTCCAGGACGAGCTCGGCCTCACCTACGTGATCATCGCGCACGACCTGTCGGTCATCCGGCACGTGTCCGACCGCATCGCCGTGATGTACCTCGGCAAGATGGTCGAGCTCGCGGACCGCAAGGACTTGTACAGCAAGCCCATGCACCCGTACACCAAGGCGCTGCTCTCCGCTGTGCCCGTGCCCGACCCCAAGCGGCGCGGCGTCAAGAGCGAGCGGATCCTGCTGCGCGGTGACGTGCCCTCGCCGATCAACCCGCCGAGCGGGTGCCGCTTCCACACGCGGTGCTGGAAGGCGACGCAGATCTGCGCGGTCGAGGAGCCCCCGTTCCTCACCCTGGAGACCGCCCACCAGGTGGCCTGCCACCACCCGGAGAACGCGCCCGACCAGGCGCCCGAGGACACCCAGCTTCTCTCGGTCGCCAAGGAGGCGATCGATGTGGTGTCGGTGACCACCGCGGCGGATGCCGCTGCCGCGGAGGTTCAGGAGGGGGGCGCCTCTCCGGAGGCCGCCCCCAAGGCCCCGGAGGGCTCCTCGGCCGCGGAGGGTCCCAAGGCCGAGGAGACCCCCAAGGCCGTGGAGACCCCCAAGGCTGGGGAGGCCACCGAGGCTGCGGAGGGTTCCAAGGCCGTGGAGGCGGCGAAGGCTGCGGAGGCCGCCAAGGCTGCGGAGGCGGCGAAGGTCCCCAAGGCCGCTGAGGGGCTCAAGGTGCCGGACGCTCCCAAGGCGGCGGAGGCGCCGAAGGCCGCTGAGTCTGCGGAGGCTGCGAAGGGCCGGGACGCCGCGAAGGCCCCGGCGGCGCCGGTGGCTTCGGAGGTCGCGGAGGTCCCGGAGGCCGGGGAGGCTGCGGTTGCGGGGGAGTCCGTTGAGCCGGAGAAGGGGTCCGGTAAGGCCGAGTGACCTCGGGTCGGTCGGCCTGCGGCCTCGTCCTCAATCGCCGGACGGGCTTTTCCCCCACCCACCCGCCCTTTTCGCCTGCGGCGGGCTGCCCCAGCG
>NZ_JOAP01000083.1 GCF_000720475.1 Streptomyces aureocirculatus | reverse complement strand
CTTCCACTTGCCGAACCGCGCAGGCAGATCCCGCCACGGCACCCCGGTGCGCTGTCGGAAGAGAATCCCGTTGATCACCCTGCGATGACCCTCCCAGCGCCCGCCCCGCTGCCCGGACTTCGGCAGATGCGGCTTCAGCTGCACCCATTCCTCGTTCGTGAGATCTCCCCGCCCCATGGACATGCCAACGATCCGAACCTGAGGCAGTCACATGATCCGCCGGACAGGCCCTAAAGCGTGTTGCACAACGATCGAACGATCTTTCGCGACCGTTTAGCGGTGCCGACCAGACCAGCGAAAACGGGTACAGAATCGGGCAGTTGACCTCGTGGTTGGTGGCCGGATCTGAACGTGATCGCCGTTGTGCAACACGCTTTAGTGATGTGCCGGTCGAAAGCCCAGTCCGGCGTCGTGGTGCTGATGCCGAGGTCCGTCGGGATCGTCTGCCGCGACGGCTCGCTGGCCTACCGGCAGGGCATCACCGCGGGCGCTCCCGATGCCGCGCAGGTCAGCGAACGCTTCCACATGTGGCAGGGGCTGTCACGTCGCGGCCAGGACATCGCTTCCGTACACCGAGGTTGTCTGCCCGCAGCCCTCCCGCCGACCGGAGAGGCCGATCCGGCACCGGACGTAGAGACCACCGGGGGGACCACCCTCGCGAGCGCCCACCGTCCCCACGCGAGACCGCACGCTGGATCACCACCCACCCGGACCGTCGCTGCCTACACGTCACCCACCGCCTGCACCGGCTCCTCGAGCACTGTCCGGAACTCGAGCACGCCCACGACCTGGTCCGCCGGTTCGCCGCCATGCTCGACAACCGTGACGCCGCGCCCCTGCCATCCTGGCTCGACGAGCTCTCCCGCAGCGGACTGTCACCACTTGCCGGCATCGCCGGAGCCCTGCGCGAAGACCAGCGTGCCGTGGCTCAGGGGATCTCCACCACCTACAGCTCCGGCGTCAACGAGGGCCGCATCACCGATGTCAAACTCCAGAAACGCCTGATGGCAGGACGCTCCGGCGTTCCGCTCCTGCGCCACCGCATCGTCCTGATCGCCCACCTCCGCCGCCGTTACGTGGACCGGCTGGCCACGGCACCCAGATGATCTCCGCCTACGAAAATCTTGCCAGAGCCGCGTACACGCATCGCCGCGTACGA
This sequence comes from Streptomyces aureocirculatus, assembly GCF_000720475.1. Classification (GTDB taxonomy): domain Bacteria; phylum Actinomycetota; class Actinomycetes; order Streptomycetales; family Streptomycetaceae; genus Streptomyces; species Streptomyces aureocirculatus. The sequence continues at coordinate 15,181 of NZ_JOAP01000083.1, read as the reverse complement.
GTGAACGTGCAGGGTTCTCCATGTGCCGATGGATGCTCCCGGCACACTGCATGCCTGTTGCCTGTTGCCTGTTGCCTGTTGCCTGTTGCCTGTTGCCTGACGCCTGATGCTGCTGTCCAAGGTCAGAGGGTGTTCTGCGAGGTTTTCGTGAGTAGAGGGGGTCATTGCCGAGCTGAATGGTACGGGTCACGCCCGCGACGGTCGTCATTGCCAGGATCCAGCATGTGGTGATCAGGGCGTAGGGCATTTGCTGAGGCTGGCCGTCAGGGGCGCCGGAAGGACCACCAAACAATAACTAGCCTCGGATGTTGACGTCGACGCAGGCGTAGAACGCATTCGCCGTGTCGGCGATGTTCCACACCGCCAGAACCTTCTGCTGGCCGCGGATACCGTCGAAATTGACCTTGTGGCGGACGAACTGGGGCGGCTGGGCACCGCCCTGGTCGAACTCGGCGACCTTCTGTGAGCCTACGAAGTACTGCCAGGTGGTCGTGCTGTGTTGCGCGGTCAACTGCCAGGTGAACGTGGCCGAGTTGGTGATGCTGTGGACGGCCCACCCCTTTCCGTCGTCGTTCAGATCGGCGAACTGGGCGTTGCCGCCGCTGCAGCTCTTGAGGCCCTTGGGCCCTTCAACCGCGTCGGGTTCCCATTTGATGGGGCCGCACTCCACACTCCCGTTGAAGCACTGGTCCTGCCGGCTCGCGGGTGAGGTCACCCAGCCGTGTGCTTGGGCGGGGTTGGCCGGGAGGCTCACGACCATGAGCGGTGCGAGGCCCAGGACGAAAGCAACCGCCAGATGTTTTTTCGCGAACATGACAATCCTTCCCTCATTAGTCTGGACCATAGCGCGCAGCGGCGCGCGGTCAACCGTCATGGGGCGGAAGCGGCCATGAACACTTCCCGGGGCGTGTCATGCGTATATGGCTCATGTGCTCATGTGCTCATTCGCAGAGTCACGAAGTCACGGGGCGCATCCGTCGCCCTGTCGCCGCGAGGCTGGTGGGGCAGGGGACGGGGTCGGGTCGAGGTCGTGCACGGTGTCCTCGAGGGCGGCAAAGGTGCTGACGAGCGTGGATCCGGAGGGCGCTGGCGAGGGTGGGCCTCCAGCTCGCCGGTACGTCCGTGGTGGTCGCGGATCGTACGGATCGTGGTGTGCAGATGGGTCAGCCGCACGGCCGCTGGATCCGGTGTCAGGTCCAGACCGTTAGGCGGGGTAGGCGGCGGGCGGGGCGGGAGGCCTGGGCCTGGCCTACGGCAGGACGATGTTGCGGCCCGGGCCGCCCTGGACGGTGTCCTTCCCGGAGCCGCCGAAGATCAGGTCGTTGCCGTCCTCGCCGTGCAGCATGTCGTCGCCGGAGCCGCCGAGAAGGCTGTCATCGCCGACGCCGCCCATGACGTGGTCGTCGCCGGAGCCCGCGTACACGAGGTCCCTGCCGCCGTACCCCTCGATCATGTCGTCGCCCCGGCTGCCCCACATCCGTTGGTCGCCGTCGTCGCCCATCAGGTGGTCCATGCCGTCGCCGCCGTCCAGGACGACGCGCCCCATGACCATGTCGTCACCCTCGTCGCCCCGGACCGTGTGGGCGGTGTGGGCGTGCAGGGTGTCGCCACCGGGCCCGCCACTGACGGTGGCGACCCCGGGGTCGCTCGTGGCGATCTCGTCGTCGCCGTCGCCGAGGAAGACGTCGATCCGGTCCGGTCGGACGCTGTCGGTGGGCAGTTCGCAGACGACGTACGTCTCGACGCCCGGTTCCAGGTACGAGCAGTGGTCGCCCGGCTGAAGCGGGACCGCGTCACGAAAGCCGATGCGCCGGACCCCGTCGCCCTGATCCATCGGGACGACGTGGAGGTCGTTGACCTGCCCCGGGGCTGCGGTGAAGGTGATGGACTGCTTCGCCCAGTCGGCGCCGACGCGGGCCTTGCCCCCGGAGGCGGCGGGAGCCGCGAGGGCAGGGGAGGCGGCGAGACCAGTGGCGAGCAGGGCCACGGCGGCTGCGCGGGCGGTGATTCGGTGGCCGTTCATGGGACCTCATCTCGGTGGGGGGCCGGGGTTGCCCGGAGCGGACGGTGCTCGCCCGCTCCGGGCGCCGGCGGAGCCGGGTCGTGCGCTGTGGTGCGGTGGTGCGGTGGCGGATCAGCTCACGTTGACGTCCACGCAGGCGTAGAAGGCGTTTGGGGTGTCGGCGATGTTCCACACGGCCAGCACCTTCTGCTTGCCGGAGAGGCTGCCGAAGTTCACCTGGTGTGTGACGGTCTCGCCGGGCCGCGCTCCGCCGTCGTTGAACTCGGCGATCTTGCGGCCGCCCGCATAGTACTGCCAGGTGCTGGTGGCGTGTCGGGCGGTCAGCCGCCAGTTGAAGCTGGTCGTCCTGCTGACCGGGGTGACTTTCCAGCCCTTGCCGTCATTGTTGAGCTCGGCAAACGCGGCGTTGCCGCCGCTGCAACTGGTCAGGCCCTTGGGGCCCTCGACGCTCTGCGGCTCGTACTTGATGGCGCCGCACGAGACGACGCCGGAGGCGTATTGGGCCTGTCGGCTGGGCGGCGAGGATATGTAGCCGTGCGCGCTCGCGCTGCCAGCGGGCAGGCTCACGGCCAGGAGCGGGGCAATCCCTGCCCCGATGGCGACGGCCAGCATCTTCTTGCTCTTCATGGCAACTCCTCTGTGGGGGTGGGTTCTTGCCCGCACGAAACGGGCAAGCGTGTGCATGACAAGCCATGTCACGCATGAGGGTGGGGTCGTCATGCGTGACGATAGAAGCGTACCCCGTTTGGTCTAGACCAAGCTACGGATGGTTCCGGTGGGACGGCGGAGAGCCGCCAGCGGGATGCCGGGGGTACGGCGGCCCGAACCGGCGCGGATCGGCGGGTCGTTGGGCATGCCCCCGTCCGCGACGGTCCGCTCGGCACCGATGCCGAGCAGTTCGGCGGCCGCCGCCGCCCGCGTGCCCTTGTCCGCCCCGCGCGGAGCCGGCTCTACGGTGCCGGGGCCTGCCATGGCCACGATTGCCCACGGCCCCGGCCTCCTTGAGGACGCGACCTCGCACTCCTGGCCGGATGCGGTGTCGGTGACGATGGGGCGGCTGGAGAGAGGTCGGGCTCGTTCTGCCGCGCCCGTCGACCTGCTCCTTGAGGGCACCGAGGGCACCGAGGCGTTGGTCGGCCCCGTACGCCGAACGGACCCGGCGGTAGCCCCCTTACGGTAGGGCGCGGCCATGCCTGGTCTCCTGCGTTGACCGGACTCGACAAAGGACACTCGCTCTTCGGCGTCTGCTGGTCGCCCAGTGTGAGGACCCTGATGCGGTCGGCTTCGGACATGCGGGGGAGTCAGGCGGGCGACTAGGGCCTGTCGTCGAACTCCCTCCTGCCACGCGACGCCATGCACGTTCCCCCAAGCTCTCGGCTTCGCTCGAGCAGGGAGGCACCCCCTCCGCCGCGCCGGGCACAGGCCCAAGTACGTCCAGTACGAGGGCCTGCGCCCGGCACGCCGAGGGCACGCGCCTGACGCCGCGGGGCCGCCCTCCGGGCGACGGAGGGAGTTCGACGACAGGCCCTAGAGCTTGCAGCGAGCCTCGTCACCGGGCGTTTTCAGGTGGATGAGGTAGTCGGAGAGGGCGTCGTTGATGCATGAGTTGCGGGCGAGGGCCGCGCCGTGCTGGCTTCCCTCGACAGTCAGCAGACTCCCGCCGAGAGTCTTGGCGAGGCTGACGCCGCCCTCGTACGGCGTCACCGGGTCGCCGGTGGTGGAGACCGTCAGCGTGTCCGGAAGGCCCTTGATGCCGATGGCGTACGGATGGCCGAGGGCGGGTTGCACTGGCCAGTGCTCGCAGCCATTGCGGGCCTCGGTGACGGGCCGACCGGTGTCCGCGTACGGTGCCGCCTTGATGAAGTCGCGTTTCAACGCCGTCTCCGCGGCCGGGTTGTTGCGTTCCTCGTCGAGGCAGTTGATCCCGATGGTGGCCTCGAGAGCGTTCGAGTACGTCCCGTCTGCTGCCCGCTCGTGAATGATGTCCCGCAGGGCGATCAGCGTGTCTCCGCGACCGTCCCGCAGGCTGGTGATCCCCTTGATGATCATCGGCCATGTCGACTTGGTGTACAGGCCGGCGGTGACACCGCTGACCGCCTTGACGAAGGTAAGTTCGCGCCCCTTGCCGGCCGGGATCGGCATGTCGACCAGTGGCTGGGCAAGCTGCTGGAAGACCTCGGTGGCCCGCTTCGGATCGGTGCCGAGCGGGCAGTCGGCCTGGGCCGAGCAGAAGGCCGCCATCTGTTCGAACGACCGCTGTAGGCCGCTCGCTTGCTCCAGGCGTCGTTCACGGCTGCCCTTCAAGGGGTCGAACGCGGCGTCGAGCACGAGTGCCCGCACCTTCGCCGGGAACATCTCGGCATAGACCGCGCCCAGCCGGGTGCCGTAGCTCGTGCCGGCGAACGTGAGCTTGTCGTCGCCGAGCACCTCGCGCAGAACATCCATGTCCCGTGCGACATCCCGGGTGCCGACGTGCGCAAGCGTGTCCGCCCCGCCGGAGCGCTCGGCACACTGCTGGTGAAGCTGCTTCGTCTCCTGCTCGTTCCAGTCGTCCGCGCCGGAGTCGGATGACGCGATCATGGCGTCGTTCTCGCGTTCGGCGTCGGTGTAGCAGTCGAGCGTCGGCGTCGACTTCCCGACCCCGCGCGGATCGAACCCGACGAGATCGAACGACTCCGTGATCGGGCTCGACGCCCAGGCCGCGGCCGCCTGCGGCGCGAAACCGGTCCCCGGGAAGCCGGGCCCGCCCGGATTCAGCACCAGCGAACCGGCCGGCTTCCCGCCCCGGGCGGCGACACGGAACACGGCTATCTGGGCCGTCTTGCCGTCGGGCTCTTCATAGTTCAGCGGGACTTTCGGGCGAGCGCACTCGAACCTGGCCCCGGGCCAGGGCTTCTTCGGTCCCGCTGCGCCGGGCGCCGGCGGCGGCTCGCAGGCTTCGAACGCCGGCTTCTGGTCGTAGAACCGGTCGAGCGCACCAGCGGAGGCGCCGCCTGACTTCGCCTCTGCTCCCGGCTCGCAGGCGGCGAGCAACGTCAGGGGCACGACGGCGGCGACAGCTACGGCCCGCAGTCGTCGGGGTGTACGCATGGATCTCCCGGTCTTCGATCTCGCACGGGTCAGCCAGGTCACGCTGACTGCCTCCATTGCGAACCATGCCCTCGGGGCATGGTCAAGCGGCGCTCATTCCCCGGCGGCGTCGTCCTGCGAAAGCAGTTCGTGCACGCGTCGCAGGACGTCGAGCTGAGCCTCGTTGTAGAACTCGACCAGCGCCTGCACGACAACCGACTGGGTGATCGCCCCTTTCCGGCGGGAGGACGCTTCCAGGTCACCCAGGAACGGGTGGTCCTTCTGCTGGTTCCGGGCTTCGGGCGCGAGGCGCATGGCGAGCTGCCACCGCACGTCATCGGGCGCGTCCGGGGGGAGGGACTCGAACTGTGCACCGACGTCGCTGCGAGGTGCCGCGAGCTGCTCCTTGAGAGCGGACATCGCCGCGGGGGTGAGGAAGCTGGAATACGCCAGCAGGAGGGATCGCTGCGCCTCCGGCAAATCGTCGGCCAGGGCCTTGAAGTAGGCGGGCAAGTCGATCGAGGCCCGGTTGTCCAGGATCGCTGCCAATTCCCGTCGCATCCGCTGCTGGCGTTCGATACTCGCCGCGAGTTCCGCGTCCAGGGCGCGCAGGATCAGCTCCCCCTTCCCGTGGGCGGCCTCGACCGAGGGGATGTCCGACAGATGCACGCCGAGGTCGACCAATCTGCGGATGCGCAGCAGGCGGACCAGGTGGTTTACGCCGTATCGCTTGTAGCCGTTGGCCGCTCGTTCCGGCTCGTCCAACAGGCCGATCTTGTGATAGTGCCGAACGGTTTTCAGTGTCGTGCCGGCGAGTTCGGCTAGCTGACTGGTACTCCACGCCACCGGCAGGCTCTTTCCTCGGGGGATCCGTCTCGCAAGGCACATTTGACCATGCCCTTGGGGCACGGAGTGTGATGGGTGGTGACTACGGCCACGAGAGGCAAAGCGTTGCTCACCACCGCGCAGCGCCCGCCACAGGCTCTCTTCTGCGGCCGCTGGGCCGAGCGAGTAACGGGAGCGAAAGCATGATGAAAGAGTGGCGGCGGCGACGCGCCCTGCAACGGGTCAAACCCGGAGGCGGACGAGCACTGATCCGTTTCCGCTGGTGGCAGTTGCCTTTCCGCGCGCTGTTCCACCTTCGGCTGACGAAGGAGGACGGCAGGCCCACCGTCTACGCCGTTGACGTCAGGCACTGGTCGAACCACGGGTCCGACAACCTCAAGGCCCACCTGTACCGCGACGGCCGGCAGCACGCCACGTCCAAACTTCCCGCCGCCTTCCCCGTCCCGGGCGGCACCATCGAGGTGAGGATGAGCGCCTTCGGGCTCAAGCGCTGCCACTACGTCACCGCCGAGGGAGCCGAGCACCAGCTCGTCCCGGACCCCCACTCCGCTGAGGGACGCCGCGCGCGCCTCGAACGCGGGCACCCCGTCCTGAGCCGCACGCTCGGTCTCCTCTCCCTGGGCGTGCTCCTCGCCACTCTGGCCCTCCTCATCCCACAGATCGCCGAACAACTCACCAAGGCCGAGGGCATCGCCCACTACACCGGGACCTTCACCTCGCCCATCGACCTGCCGTGGTGGGGCAACACCGCGCTCGGCCTCGCCACAGCGACAGCCAGCACCGAGCGAGCACTACGCCTGCGCTATAGCTGGCTGCTCGACGGCGGAGCAGCATGAACGCGCGTCTTGGCCCAGCCGATGGGAGGCTCAAGAAGCTCGACGAAGTCCGGCAACCCCCACCTGAACGAAGGCATTTCGCGTGTCGATCTGTCCCCGTACGAGGTCGACGCCACGGGGCCTTGCGCTCGTCGCAGCCCTTACGCGGGCGCTGTAAGGAGGTGATGGTCCCGGAGGGGGCCGAGCGGGGCCAAGCGCCGCTGGAACGGGCCACCGGACTGTCCGGCGTGGTCGAGCGACTCGCCTCCACCGTCGGCCTGGCGGCCGGTGGATCCCTGATCGCCCTGCTCGGTCCCCTGACCGGACTCGCCGAAAACGCAGGCTGCTTCGCCCTCGGGCCAGTGATCATCAAACTCGCACTGCCTCGCGGCATCTCGCACTGCCTCGCGGCATGGGGCACGCCGCCGAGGAAGCCCCTTCGCACACCGGGGAGACGGAACCGGGCTACTGGCGGCGGTTCGGCGAGGGCTTCACCTTCCTGCGCAGAGAGCCGCTCCTGCTCACGGTCATCATGGGAACGACGCCAGCCGTGGCGGACCCCGGCCCCATCTCGGCCGCAGACTGCGCCACGAAGAACGGGGTGCCGCAGGACAACGGCGGACCTTCTACTGCATGGCTGTGCATGGCTTTGCATGGCGTCATGGAGGAGGCCTGAGACGCCGCGAGGGGCTTCGTCGCAGCCGGCTCAGCCCCTCGTACGGAACGACGTGATGACCGGGCTTGGGGACCGGCACAGCGGTACAGCCAGTAACGTCAGCCGGTGATCACGGTTTTGATGCAGGTCACGGGTGGGTCTACCGCAGCTCGGCGTTCGGGCGGGGCTGGACCTGGAGCCGCTCGCACAGGTAGTTCCCCTCGGGGGTGAGCGGTTCCCCGGGCTGGCGGATGCGCACGGGTCTCGTGCTCCAGGGAAACAGCGTCCCTAGTAGACGGGGCGGCCGTCGTACTGGCCCCCCTTGCACACAGGGTGGTACGGGGTGCTCAAGTCGACGTTGCCGCCGCCGTCCAAGCACTGCTGGGCGGGAATGGGGTCTGCGGCGAAGGCCGTGGTGGCGACGCCGAGCGGAATGGCGACCGCGGTGGCGAGGGCGGCAAGGGCTGCGAGTGCACGACGCATGAAGGCCTCCAGGAAGCGCTGTTGCTTCTTTTCCTCCTTCACTACGCCGCGTCCCTGCATGCGACGGCTCCCCCTTATGAGCGACCCGAGACGACCATCCGGCCTAATCCGCTGCCCGGAGAACACGACCTCTGGCGATTTCGACTGGCGTCGTCTGCCACCCCTGTCCTGCTGTCGCCCAGTACACCGTGTGAAGTTGTCTCTGAACTCCCCGGCTGAGTGAGACCCGCAGGCAGGCAGGGCCCATCGACGGTCACGGCGCCGATGCTCACCGCCCAACGCGTCCTGCCGTCAGAGATTTGTGTGATTGGTGCGGGTGCGCTGTATGCGTCGGGCGCCCCTCGGTGCGCCCTGATCACCGGTGCAAGATCATGGAACAGTGAGAGCTTCCGGCGGAGCCCTCGATGTCGGTGTTCCTCATGGGAGGGGCCGGGGCACCCTCGGGCGAGGAGGAACTATGCATCGCTGGACCCCCGTTGCAGTGCTGGGCGCAGCACTGGCCATGCTGGTGGGTTTGACCGCGGCTCCGGCGGTGGGGCAGGCGGCGCCATCTGCTCTGCCCTGCGAAAACATCGCTCACCTGCCCTCGAGTGACGGTCATGCCAGGGCCAAGGCCGACGTCCAGCGAAGGGGTGGGGGTTGCGGCAACGCCACGGTGGAGATCACCATCTGGGCCGATCTGTCCTTGCGCCCCGATGTGCGTATCGCGCACAACAAGCAGTTCTTCTCCCAAGGGTTCCTGGGAGCGGCAGGAGCTTGCTACAACGGCTTCGGTCATGTCCGCGGCATCTACACCGAAATGCACGTCAACGGGCAGAAAGTAGCAGAGTCCGGACGCGCGCCACTCCCTGGCTGTGTCGCGTAGAGCTGCCTGCCCCTTCTCGGACCTACCGCCGTCCGGTAACTCCGTTACCGAAACACCCTCGACAGAGCGGCGACTTCTGCTCCATGGGCAACAGTGCCTCACTGACCTGCGGCGTTGAAGTTGAAGGACACCTTCTGATCTTGTGTCTTATCTTCGGGTGCAGTTCGACGCTGGTCCAGAGAGCGCTGGTGGGGTCGATATTGGGTTGCTGCGCTATCCGGCCATCGGAAAACTGTCGGCCATGCCTAAGACCGCACGTGACCTGGCGCTTGAGCACTTCCGATGGATCGGTGGGCACGCCGATGTGTGGGCGATCTTCCGGGATGCCAAGGCACTTGCCGCGGTGGTTACAGGGCTCGTGGAACCGTTCCGGGATGAGCGGATCACAGCCGTGTGCGGGATCGAGTCGCGGGGATTCCTCTTGGGTGGTGCTGCGTCCGTTGAGCTCGGCGTCGGCTTCGTTCCCGTCCGGAAGGGGGAGGGACTCCTTCCCGGTGACAAAGCTGTGCGCCAGTCGGCACCCGACTACCGACGGCTTCGTCATGCTCTGCGGCTCCAGCGATCCGCACTGCAGCCGGGGGACCGTGTTCTGTTGATCGACGATTGGATCGAGACCGGAAGTCAGGCCACGGCGGTCAGGAGCATGGCTGAGGAGTGCGGGGCCACCTGGGTGGGATGCAGCGTCATTGTTGATCAACTCACCGATACGCCGAGGAACGCCCTGGGCCTCGTGCGAGGGCTGTTGGCTGCGGGGGAACTTCCGCCGTGCGAGACCTGAGTGGGGTCTCCCGCGTCGAACGGGTTCGGAGCTTGAGGCTGGTCTGCGCGGTTCAGCAGTTTGGGAGCGGGCTTCACCTCATCATGTGCTGTGACGTGTCCGCTGGCTACGCTTCGGCGTCGGCAGCATCTACCGGTTCGGACCGAAACTGATCCAACCACCAGGCGCCCGGGCCGTAGCACCCGGGGCCTCCGCCCTTGCCGCCCTGCTAGCCGGACAGGTGTAAGGGCCCGTCGCCGACTACTTTTTCGCAGGTCCCTACGACCGGTACGAGCGGGAGTGCTCCAACGACTGCCTCGCTGCCAGCCCTTACCGAAACGACGCCGTCCAGTCACAAGTCGACGACGGAGTGCTCATCGTCGCCCCCATCAGCCGAGGAACGACGCTGCGCCTGGGCCTCGCCGAGAACGGGCGGAGCACGTCCCCTCCACGCCCTGGACCCAGCGACTCCAGCATTGCTCAACAAGTATGGGTGCTGACCTGGACTACACCGGGTGTGCGTTCCACGTCCGCCATCCGGGACAGGATCGGCGCAGCAACGGGACCAGGCCCTCGGCCATGGCGATGCAGCGTGAGTCCTTCGTACGGGATGCCAGCGGCGTCATCGTAGAACCAACCGCCCGAGCGTAGCTGAGGACACGTCCTCTGAGGTCACTCTGCCCATGATGCAGTCCGCTCCGGCCGAGGCCGAGTGCTTTTCGTAGCGACTGAGGCGACCGAGCCTCACTACCGTCCAGGGCGGCTGCAAAGGCCGGGCAAGTGCGCAGATGGGGACCGCAGTTACTGGTGCGCATGGCTCTTCAGTGGCGGGCACCTGCGAACCGAATTCGAAAGCCCATTACCCCTCCGTCAACCCAGATGGCGAGGCGAACGTGAGGCCTGTCAAACGGCGGAGCCGGGGGCACACAGGGTTGGACGCGGTCGGGGCGAGACAGCCCGAGCGGGGTTTTGCGAGTGTCGATCGACCTCAGGGTGCGCCGGGTCGGTCACTCCAGTACGCCGCTCGGTGCCGTGGTGGCAGTGCGGGCAGGCGTCCACGCCTTCGACGTCTGCGACGAGCCTCGTCCACAAGTTCCGCCACTGAATCGACGCCGGACGCGACGGGTGCTCCACCCGCAACGAGGTCCTCCTCGACGAAGCCGTCGCAACCCCGGACCGCAGTGGCCGCTGCACCCTGACTGGCGGACGATGGTTCGGCCCGTACGACGACCGGTACGTCGACGGCCTTCGCGGTCTCGACACCGATCATTACGTGCCGCTCGCCGAAAGCTGGGACTCCGGGGCCTCGGCCTGGACGCCCGCAGAGCGTGAGGCGTACGCGAATGACCTCGACGACGAGCGCGCGCTGATCGCGGTCACCGCGACCAGCAACGCGTACGGAGCCTGCTCAAGCGCGTGCAGCAGATCGGGGCGTCGCCGATCACATCCTTGTCGAGGATCCGCGCACCGTGCCGGCCTGCTTTGCTCTGGCTTCCCGGTATCGGTGCACTGGTCTGATCAGCGGCTCCACCTGGGGTTGAGTCGAGCCGGTTCACCGGCGGTCGTACGTGAGCGCGGTGACTGGGACAGCCGGGCTTCGACAGCGTCGGCGGCCGCCGGGGCGCCACCGGCCTTGCGGACCTCGTCCTGCATGGCGGTGAGGCGCTGCCGGATGGAGGCGTTGCTGAGCAGGTCGGCGACGACTGTACGCAGCCGGTCGGCCGTCGCGTCAGCCGGGGCGAGGGTCTGGCCGAGGCCGAGTTCGACGACGCGGTCGGCGGTGGTCTGCGCCTCGGGGGTGCGCGGGAGGGCGAGCATCGGTACGCCCGCAGCGAGGGCCTCCATGGTGGAGTTCATGCCGGTGTGGGTGACGAAGGCGTCGGCGTGGGCGAGCACGGCCGTCTGGGGGACGGACCGGTGGGCCTCGATGTTGCGGGGCAGCGGGCCGAGGGAGGCCGGATCCATGCTGCCCCCGACGGACATCACCACGTGGTACGGCTGGTCGGCGAACGCCCGGGCACAGCGGTGGAAGAAGTCCGGATCGCTGATGATCGTGCCCAGCGCCACGTACACCAGTGGCGCTTCCGCGGATGGGGACGAGGGCGTGAAGTTGCCGGGCACGGGCGGGTTCGTGGGGCCGACGAAGGCGTAGCGGTCGTCGAACGTCTCGTTGTGCACGTGGAAGGCCTTCGGCTGGTAGACGAGGTTGAACTCCGCGGGCCGGTAGAAGTCATACATCTCCATGGGCGGGACGCCGTGGCGCTCGCGCACGGCGGCGAGCAGGGAGTCGAACTCGGTCGTGTACGAGCTGCCGGCGAACATGTCGACGATGAACCGGCCGAAGTCGAAACCCTCACTGGCGGCGTGGGCCGACCAGGACTGGACGCGGGGGATGTGCCACGAGGCGGCGAGCATCGGTCCCGACCAGGCGAGCCAGTCGTTGACGATCAGATCCGGGCGGTCGTCGGCGTAACCGGCCTCGATCTGCGGCAGTACGTGTTCCACCTGCTCGAGGATGGCCAGGGTCGCGCGGGCGGCGGCGTCCATGCTGTCGACGACGATGGGCTCGCCCGACCGGAGAGCGGGCTTATAAGGGACGATCTCGGCGCCGGTGGGACGGATGCGCTCGGCCATCGCGGCATCCGCGGGGTAGGTGACGCGGTGGCCGCGGGCGACCAGTTCGGCCGCGATCGGCAGGGTGGGGTTAAGGTGGCCGGACTCAGCCAGGCTGAAGAAGGCGATGTGTGCCATGGCGGCTCTCCCGGGCGAGGTGAGGGGGTGGGGGCGCGGCCGCCCGGAGTGTCCCGGCGAAGCCGGCTCCCGGTGGGCGGGCACGCTGCCTCCATCAGATTCACCCACACCAATGTCTTTGTCAAACAGATGGATGATTAATGCATGCGGTCATATGGCAAACTTGGGGTCATGACTGAGCAGCACAGCACGCGAGGTCGCAGGCCCTCCGACACTCAGCGATCACCTCGACGGTCCCCGGCCCCGCACGAGCGACAGCGAGACCCGGAGCGCACCAAGGCGCGCATCCTCGACGCTGCGATGGTGGAGGCCTCCGCCAAGGGCTTCGCCGGTGCCCGGGTGTCGGAGATCGCCCGCCGCGCCGGCGTGAACCAGCAGCTCATCTCCTACTACTTCGGCGGCAAACAGGGCCTGTTCGAGCAACTCGGCCACCGCTGGAGGGCCCACGAGGCCGAAGCGATCCCGGCCGACACGCCCCTCGACGAAATGATCAAGAGGTACGTGCGGGCGGCCGCCGACCCGCGCCTCGGCGGCCGCCTCCTCGCCTGGGCAGGCCTCGCCGACACCGGCGAGGACGGCCCGGAGGCACGCGAGCGCAACGCGTCACTGCGCCAGGAAGTCGAACGGCTCCAAGAACGGCAGCGCGGCGGTGAACTCGACGAGCGACTCGATGCCGCGGCGCTCCTGCTCATCATGATGAGCGCGGCCAACGCCCTTGCGGTCTACCCGCAGTTGGCGCGCGGCCTGTTCCAAGCGGACCCCACCTCGCCCGAGGTCGTGGAGCGCTATGCCGCCCAACTCGCCCACCTGATCCAGCACCCCGTGACGCAAGGCCCTGTGGACGGCGACGAGAATTGAGAGGACGCCGCTCCCGGGCACCGAAGTCCGGCAACGCCTCCTCTACGTCGGCGACAACGGGTACCGGGGACCGGTTCTGCTCCCGTGCCCGCACCGTCCTGCAGGGTACGTGGGCGCCTTCCAGCACGGCCGTGACAATTCCGCGCGGCACCTCGATGTCAGTGTCACCGGGAGCGCATCCTCGCCGGCGGGCGTCGGGCCGGTGCAGCAGTGTCCCGTCCGCCGCCTTCCACCGCGGAGAGCGTTCAGTCCCGTCCGCGCGGGGTGAGGCCGGGTGTGGGAGCCGGGCTTTCCGGAGGCGTGAGCTGAGGTGCTCGGGCCCAGTTGTGGGCGTGCATGGTCTCGGTCTCCCAGTCCTCGGACAACTGGGGGAGCGTCTTCGGATCGCGGTACCAGCGGATGAAGGTACGGTCAGGGGGCCGGTGCGCGTCGCAGGACGGGCAGATCTCGATCCAGCGCTACCAAGCGACGGGCAACTCTCCAACTCCCTGAATGCCACCGCCATCGTGCAACGTCAAGCTGTCAACCGGAGCGGCCAGTCGCAGTTCTGGCAGGCGTGCGAACAGTGTGCTGAGCGCGATCTCGATCTCGGCTCGGGCGAGGTTCTGGCCCAGACACTGGTGGATGCCGAATCCGAAAGCCACATGTTGCCGTGCGGATCGGTACACATCCAACATGTCCGGGTCGGGGAACGCTGCCTGATCGCGATTGGCTGCTGCATTGGACAAGAACACGCCGTCGCCACGCCGGATGAGCCGCTCCGCGATCTCGATGTCGGCTGTGGCCACCCGCGGGTTCCAATCGGCGATGGAGAGGAACCGCAGCAACTCCTCCACCGCATCTGGCACTCTGGCTGTATCAGCGGTGAACCGTGCCAGCTCATCGGGGCATTGGAGCAACGTGAGGGTGCTCAGAGAGATCATGTTCGAGGTCGTCTCGTGTCCGGCGACCAGCAGCAGCATGGCCAAGGTGACCAGATCTCTGCGGGACATGCTGCCCGCGTACCGCTCCACGGCGATCAGCTCATCCAGCAGGCCGTCGCCCGGCGCCGCTTCCTTCTTCGCCACCAAAGCCTCAAGGTAGGTGGCAAGAGCCTGCCATGCCGTGGTGACATCGCTGCGCTCCGGGCCCCGGATCAACCGAGCCGACCGTTCGACGAACTCCGTGTGGTCGTCACCGGGAATGCCCAGAAGCTCGCAGATCACCACCGACGACACCGGAAGCGCAAAGACTGCTACCAGGTCCGCAGGCGACCCGTGCTCGATCATCCGATCCACGTGCTCATCAACGATGTCCTGAATCATCGGCCGGAGCCGGGCGACAGCCCGAAGTGAGAACGCCGGAATCAACTTCCGCCGGACCACGTTGTGCTCCGGCGGATCATCGCCGATCAGCGGCGCATGCACCTCACGGAGAACCTCCTCCTCCCGGGCCGTCGGCACCGGAAAATCCGGGTTCTGCTGATTGGACGACAGCCGCCGGTCAGCGAACAACGCCCGCACCTCGGCATGCCCGATGGCCAACCACACGATCCGACCGTCATGCAGCGTCACCGGCACCAGCGAGCCCTGCTCACGCAGCGACTGGTACGCAGTCGGCGGATGGAACGGACAGGTCCGATCCATCGGGAACCGTGGCGGACCGATCCGTGCACGCCGCATATCCAGCAGAGACCACGCATCGACCATCTTCTCCACCCTCCGACTCGACCAACCGTGCGGTGCGCCACTCCTGAGTAGCGACAGCGTCACCCGTCGCAGCCAGACGCGAAAGATGGCATGCCACCCAGCCAGGCAGTATCAGCTTGCTTCCCCTGTTCTGGTTTGTGTTATTGGCTGGCTTCTGTGGTGCTGGTTCGGGGTTGTTGTGGGTGGTGGGGGTTGGGGCTGGCCGTTGTGTTGGTTGTTGGTGGCAGGGTGTTTGGCGGCCCTCTGGTTGGTTGGGGGCCGCCGTTGTTGTTTGTGCTGTGTGCTGTGTGCTGTGTGCTGTGTGCTGTCTGGTGTTTGGTGTTTGGTGTTTGGTGTGGCTGTGTTGTGGGTGCTTGGTGTGGTGTGGTCGT
>NZ_JOAP01000082.1 GCF_000720475.1 Streptomyces aureocirculatus | reverse complement strand
TCGGGGTTTGCGGACGGGGGGGCGTGTAGCGCGGATTGGGGGCGGGTGGGCGGGGGGAGGGTGCTCACTGCTTCCAGGTGCCTGCGGCCACCGCCTCGTGGACGAAGTCCACAAACTCCCTCGGGCCCCGGCCGAGTACCTCCCGCACACCGTCGGAGACATACGCGTTGCGGCCGTCAAGATTCGTCTCGAACAGGTCGATCAGGAATTCCACCTCCCCCTCAGGCGTCCCGATTTCCCGCAACACGGCCCCGTACTCCACCGCCGACACCGGCGCATAGGTGAACTCCCGCCCACCCGCACCAGATATCTCGGCCACCGCGTCCCGGAAGGACAACAGCCGCCCCCCGCTCACCTCCAGAACCCGCCCCGCATACCGCTCACCGGCCCCGAGCACCGCGAGGACCACATCCGCGATGTCCCGCACATCGATGAACGGCTCAAGCACCTCACCGGAGGGAAAGACGAGTCCCCCGCGCTCACGCATCCCGTCGGCCATCGGCCCCTCGCTGAAGTTCTGCGCGAACCACGCGGCCCGCACGACGGTCCAGCGCACCCCGGCCCCCGCGAGCGCGTCCTCCGTCGCAAGCGCCTGGTGCTCACCGCGCGCCGAAAGGAGGACGAGGTGACGCACCCCGAGCTCCCCGGCCCGGCGGGCGAACGCGCCCACGGCCTCGGCGGCGCCGGGCGCGCCCACGTCGGGCTGGTGGGCGAGGAACGCCGCGTCGGCGCCCCGCAGGGCGTCCGCCCAGGTGGCCGGGTCGTTCCAGTCGAAGAGGACCGGGCCGGAACGCGCCGCTGCCCGCACCTCGTGACCGGCGACCCGCGCCGCCTCCGCGACACGGCTCCCCACCCGCCCCGTCGCCCCGGTGACCAGAACCGTCACCGTGCCGCTCGTCGTCCCGCTCACAGCGTCGCTCGTCGCGTATCCCCTCGCGTCGCCCGTCGTACGGATCGCGGCGTCGCCCGCCGTGCCGTCCGTCGTACGGATCGCGGCGCCACCCGCCGTCCCGCCCGTCGCACGGCTCGTCGTGCCGTCCGCCGTCCCGTCCGTCGTACGGGTCGTCGTCCCGCCTGTCGTACGGGTCGTCGTCCCGTCCGTCGTACGGGACGCCGTGCCGTCCGCCGTCCCGCCCGTCGTACGGATCGCGGCGTCGTCCGCCGTCCCGCCCGTCGCACGGCTCGCCGTCCCGTCCGTCGTACGGGCCGCCGTCCCGCCCGTCGCACGGGTCGCCGTCCCGCCCGTCGTACGGTTCGTCGCGTCGTCCGTCGTGTCGTTCGCCGTCTTGTTCGTCATGGCTTCAGTCAACTGCCGCCACCCGTACGGGAGCCATCCTCCAAGGACTCACTCCCATACGCGAGCGTCTACGCTGCCCCCATGGACGTACTCGCCGGTCTTCTGGAGGGCCCCCGGGCACGCGGAGCCTTCATGATCCGTGCGTGCTTCGAGCCGCCGTGGGCGGTCCGTATCGCGGACGAGGCACCCGTTTCGGTCATGATCATGGTGCACGGCGAGGCGTGGATCACGCCGGAGGGCGCGGGCGGGGAGGAGCCCCGGCCGGTCCGTCCCGGCGACGTGGCCGTGGCCCGCGGCCCCGGCCACTACCTCGTGGCGGGCGACCAGAAGACCGAGCCGTTCGCCGAGATCGGACCCGGTCAGTCCTGTACTCCGCTGAACGGCGCGCCCGAGGGGCACTACGCGGGCCTCGGCATGCGCGCCTGGGGGCAGCCGGGCGGGCCCGTGCAGATGCTGATCGGGACCTACCAGATGCGGGGCGAGATCACCGGGCGGCTCCTCGACGCGCTGCCGCCGCTGCTCGTCCTGCCCACGGACGTGTGGGACTGCCCGCTGACGCCGTTCCTCGCCGAGGAGTTCAGCAAGGACGAGCCGGGCCAGGAGGTCGTCCTCGACCGGCTCCTGGACCTGCTGCTCATCGCCGCGCTGCGGGCCTGGTTCTCCCGGCCGGAGGCGGCGGCCCCCGCCTGGTACCGGGCGATGGGCGACCCCGTCGTGGGGCCCGTCATCCGGCTGCTCCAGGACGACCCCGCGCACCCCTGGACCGTGGCCTCCCTCGCCGCGAAGGCAGGGGTGTCCCGGGCGGCGCTCGCCCGGCGCTTCACCGAGCTCGTGGGCGAACCGCCGATGACGTACCTGACCGGCTGGCGGCTCGCCCTCGCCGCCGACCTGCTGCGCGACAGCGAACTGACCATCGCCTCCATCGCCCGCAAGGTCGGCTACGGCAGTGCCTTCGCGCTGTCCGGCGCCTTCAAGCGGGTGTACGGGGTCAGCCCCCAGGACCACCGCACGGGCCCGTCGTAGCCTGGCGGTATGGGCGGCGATACGACCGGAGGTACGGCGGGCGCGGGCGAGGCAGTCGCGCGACACGACCCGTCCGGCGTCGCGTACGCCGAGCGGCCCTCGCGCGTGCTGCCCGGCGCCGTCGTGTGGTCCAAGACGGCCCCGGCCGCACCGTCGGCCGCCGCCGCACCCGTCCTGCCCGACGGTTGCATGGACCTGCTGTGGACCGAGGGCCGACTGTTCGTCGCGGGCCCGGACACACACGCCTACCTGGCCGGACCCGCGGTCGGCGACACCGCGCGGCGCTACGTCGGCGTCCGCTTCGCCCCGGGCACGGCCCCCGCCGTCCTCGGCGTCCCCGCGCACGAACTGCGCGACCGGCGCGTGGAGTTGACCGACCTGTGGAGCGCGGCCGTGGTGCACCGCCTCACCGCCCGCGTCGACGCGGCCGACGACCCCCTGGCCGCCCTGGAAGCCGTCGCCGGTGAGCGCGCCGCCGACCGGCCGCCGCCCGATCCGCTCCTGGCCCGCGTCGTGCGGTCCCTGAACGCGGGGCACGGTGTCGCCGAGACCGCCGACGCCGCCGGTATCGGCGCCCGCCTGCTGCACCGCCGCTCCCTGCCCGCGTTCGGGTACGGGCCGAAGACCCTCGCCCGGGTGCTGCGGCTGCAGCGGGCGCTCGCGCTGGCCCGCTCGGGACGGCCGTACGCGGACACGGCGGCCGCCGCGGGCTTCGCCGACCAGGCCCATCTGGCCCGTGACGTCAAGGAGTTGACGGGCATGCGGCTGGGTGAACTGCTCTCCCCGCCGACCGGGTGAAGTGCTGGGCCGATCAGGTGAGCGGTGCGAACAGGTCGGCGCCGTTGCCGTCGGGATCGAGCACGGTCGCGTACCGCTGCCCCCACACCGCGTCGAACGGCTTCAGCTCCGCGCGGTACCCGGCGGCCACCAACTCCTCGTACACCGCGTCCACCCCCGCGGGCGTACCGCAGTGGAAGGCGAGCCCGACCCGCCCGGCGCCCGGAACCAACTGCCGGTCGGGGGCGAAGGAGCGGACGGTCTCCTCGGTGTCCAGGGCGAAGCGCAGGCCGTTCGCCAGGGTGGCCTCGGCGTGCGGCAGGTCCTCGGACCCGGTGGGGAAGTCGAGGCCGAGCCTGCGGTAGAAGGCGAGCGACGCCGCCAGGTCGGACGTGACGACGCCCACCATGTCGAGCCGGGGCGTGACACGGGTCGGGGCGGCGGTGGTGTTCGTGTCGTTGCTGTTCATGCCGTGAGCGTAGGCGGCGGGGCGGCGCGCGGTCTTGAAGGAATCGGACGCGCAGGGGCGCGCGGACGGGGCGCGGACGGTGTCCGTGGCTGTCCCGGACCCCGAATCCTCGCTACGGTGGTGGCATGGGTATCCCTGGCGAGAACCATCTGGCAGCAGCCGTCGTCGCCCACCGCGGCAGGGTGCTGCTCGTGCGCCGCAGTGAGACGGAGCGGTTCCTGCCCCGCGTGTGGGGGGTGCCCTGTGGAAAGCTCGAACCGGGCGAGAGCCCGCGCGACGGCGTGCTGCGCGAGCTGAAGGAAGAGACAGGCCTGCTCGGCCACGTCGTCCGCAAGGTCGGCGAGTCGTCCTTCGTCAGCCGGTACAAGGGCCACGAGGTCAAGAACTGGCAGGACAACTTCCTGGTCCGACCCCTCAGCCTCGACGTGTCGCTGCCGCACCCCGATCAGGACTACCGCTGGCTCGCCCCCGAGGAGCTGAGCACGGTGGAGATCGACGACTACAACAACGAGATCGTGCGGCAGGCCGTCAGCAGGCTGCGCGGCCGCTGACCCGCCGCCTTCCGGGTGACCGACCCGACCGTGAGAGGCGGCTCCCCGGATTCCCGGTCCTGCGCTCCCCGGATTCCCGGCCCCGCGCGCGGCGCCCACGCAGACTCGGCTCATGGGCACGCCAACTCACCGCTCTCGTCGATGAGTTCGCCCAGCGTCCGCAGTTCCGCCAAGTACTCCGGCACCTCCAAGGGCTCCTTGGCGATCGCCTGCGCGCGCCGCCCCGACACGCCGCCGCCCGCGCACGCGTCCGTACCCGTGAACACGTCCGTGTAGCGGCGCCTGCCCGCCCCCGTCTCCAGGAACAGCGTCACCGCCGCGTCGGGCGAGGCGCACCAGGCGCGGTGCAGCGCGTACGACGGCAGGGCGTAGCCGCTGCCCGCCGCGTACTCGGCCGTCTGCGTCAGGCGCAGCCGGGCCCGGCCCGCCGGCTCCAGGAGCCAGTCCCGCACCTCCTCCGACAGCGACTCGCGAAAGCGCGCCGCCGCCAGGGGGCCGTCGCCCGCCGTCTCGTACAGCTCCATGCCGAGGGTGCCCCGCACCACGTAGGAGGCGAGCGGGGAGCGGTGGTTGTGGATGTCCTCGCGGGCCGCGCGGTGCGCGCCGGGGTGCCAGACGTGGGCGCGCAGCATGTGCCGGGTCCCGACGTCGATCAGGAGCAGCTTGTCGAAGCCGAGGACGTGCCGGTACGAGAGCCGCGCACACCCCGAGGGGTCGCCCGTGCCCGCCGCGAGCTCCGCCACGAGCGCGGAGAGCCGCCCCGGGGCACCCAGTTCGGCGACGACCGTCCGCGCCGTCCGGACCAGCTCCTCCCCGGCCAGGCCGTCGAGGGCTCCTTCGAGCAGTGCCCGGGCCCGCAGGACGTGCCGACCACCCATGCAGTCACGCCGCCTTCCGTTCGTCCCGCCCGCCGGGGCGCGGAGCCGGAGCTCAGGTCTCCGGCTGATACATCCATACGGCATGAGCGCGCAGCGCCGAAAGGCCCTGATAGGTCATCCACAGCGGACGGCCGAGATCGTGCCCGTCCCAGTTCCAGATGCCGTCGTCCTGCTGGCGCAGCACACCCGCGACGGCGTCGGTGAGCAGCGCACGCCACGCCTCCTCGCGGCCCTCGGCGACGGCGATCTCCCAGGCGCCCGGCGTGAGCAGCGCCCGCACCATCCACGCCGCGGTGAAGTGCCGTACGAACAACACCTCCTGACGCCAGGGGTCCTGCGGATGGGGTCTGCGCACCTCCTCCTGCGTGTTGAGCAGGTCCGCGCAGCTCTCGTGCTCCGGCATCGGGCAGGACAGCAGCCAGCGGATGCCGTCCTCGCGCGCGGAGCGGCTGTTGACGTCCTCGTCGCCGAGGACGCGGGCCGCCCGGTCGAGGGCGACGACGGCCTGCGCGGTGTGCGCGGGCGAGGGCCGCGTCGGGTGCGCCGCCGTCGGGCGCAGCGTCGGGCCCCAGCAGCGGCGGCTCTCCCGGGCCGGGTCGGTGATGGTCCTGTCGACCAGCTCGTCGCGCAGTTGGGCGATGGCGGGGGATTCGGGCGCCGCGCGCAGCAGGCCCCGCAGGACCGTCGTCACCACATGCGTCCTGGCGAGGCCCGACGGTTCCAGGTCCGCAGTGAAGCGGGCCGCGCAGCGCGCCGCCTCGTCCGCGAGCCGGTCCGGGTCCGCGCCCGCGCGGGCGAGCGCGCCGAGCACCAGCGCCGTCACCTCGGGCCTCGGCACGGACCCCTGCGAACGGGCGGCCCAGCCCCCGTGGGAAAGCCGCAGCCGCCACAGCGTGCCGACCAGGTCCGCGGGGTTCAGACGGCCGTCCTGCACGCCGAGTTCGAGGACCAGATGCAGCCCGTACGCGGTGCCGGTGGGCGTGGGCCGCACCGGCCGGGTGGGCTCGTCGAGGGCGTGCGGCCAGCCGGTGAGGAGACCGCGGTCCGGATCGTCGAGGACGGCCAACTGCGCGTGCAGGGTGCGGTGCGTCGCGGCGGCGAGCGCCGGGAACGGACCGGGGCCCGTGCGGAGGCCGTGGGCGGAGCCGGTGGGACCGGGCCCTGCCGCTGTCCGCCGCGTACCCGTCGTAGCAGAGTCGTCGCCGACCGGCCTGGCGCGCAGCAGCGCCGCCGCCAGCCACGCCGCGACACTCGTGCCGACGCCGCTGACCGCCGCGATGCCGTACCGCGCGGCGTCCGTGGACAGCTCCTGCGGCAACACGCCGACCAGGGACTGGAACACGGCGTAGCCCGCGGCGACGCAGCCGAAGCCGCCGAGCCAGCCCACGAACCGGCCCCGGCGCGAGTCGTCCGGGGGCGGTGGTCCGGAGTCCGGCCGCCGGGCGGGGGTGCGGCGCAGTTGCTGCTGTGACACAGGATGTTCCCTCCCCCCAGGGCGGCGCGTGGGTTGTCGTCCTTCCCAGTCTAGGGGGCCACCACCGTGTTTCTCCGGGTCAGGAAGGGTCCGTGACCCGGCGGCCGTGGTCCGCGCCGCCCCTTCGCCCCGCCCTCACCGCTCCCGTGCGGCCGTTGTGAAGGTGAACGCGAACTCCGCCGGGGCCACCCGCAGTTCGTGCTGCGGCAGCACACCGGGACCGCACGACTGCGAGCCGATGCCGCGCTGTCCGTGGTCGAGGTGCACCCACACCGTGTCGCCCGGCCGCAGATCCGTGCGGTGGGCCGCCGCGTCCAGTTGCCCGGTGCTCCAGGGGCGGGCGGTGAACCAGAACGCGGGATCACCGACGATCCGTACGCCCTCCCCTTCGGCGTCCGGGCGCAGCTCGGCCCAGCGCACGTCGGCGCGGGCCCCGTTCTCCTGCGGGCGGACGTATGGCGTCTGCATCCAATCGATGCTCATGCCCCAACGGCCCACGCACGACGCCGACTTGGTGTCCGGGTACGCCTCCCCGGGGCCGCCGCCGAACCAGTGCGCGTACCCCAGCGACGCGGGCAGGCCAAGGCGGATCCCGAGCCGGGGCAGCGGCACCTGCCAGTCGCCCTCCGGGACCACCGACACCGCGAGCCGCAGCGCCGTGCCGTCGGACGTCCAGCGGTAGACGGTACGCAGCGCCAGATCGCGGGCCGCGGGCGCCACCCGGGTGCGGACGGTGAGGCCACCGTCGCCCGACTCCACCCCGTCGAGGCGGTGCTGCATCCGGTCCAGGCCGAGGTCGCGCCACAGCAAGCCGTAGCGGATGTCGGGCTGCCAGGGCGCGCCGTCGTCGTTGTCCGTGGGCGCACGCCACACGTCCAGGCGCGGCGCGGCCTTCAGGGTGAGGTCGCCGAGTGCCCGCAGCTCACCGGTGCGGACGTCGAAGCGGCCGGGGCCCAGAGCGAGGTCGTAGCCGCGGCGGCGAGGCCGTCCACCGGCGGCGACGGGCACGGGCGGACGCGGCGTGACGGCGAAGTCGGCCCGCGCCACCACATGGTCGAGGGACGTCCAGTTGGTCTCCTCGCAGACCGTCGCGCTCACCTGCAGCCGGGTCTCGGCGCCGCGCGCGGCGGGCGGCGGCTGCGGCAGCTTCAGCTCGACGCTCTCGCCGGGGCCCAGCTCGGGCGGCACGTCGAGAGGGCCCGACACCGCCCGCTCCGGGCCGTCCACGAGGTACGTCCACTCGAACGCCAGCTCCGACAGGTCCGCGAAGTCGTACAGGTTGGTCACCGAGACCGTGCCGGACACCGGGTCGTAGGCGAACCGCACCGGCTGGATCACCTGCTTGTAGTCCAGGAGCCCGGGGGAGGGCCTGCGGTCGGGGAAGCACAGGCCGTCGCAGACGAAGTTCCCGTCGTGCGGCCGCTCACCGAAGTCCCCGCCGTAGGCGTAGCCGAACTCGGGGTGGCGCAGGCCGTGGTCGATCCACTCCCAGACGAAGCCGCCCTGCAGCCGCTCGTACCGCTCGAACAGGTCCTGGTACTCGCGCAGACCACCGGGGCCGTTGCCCATGGCGTGCCCGTACTCGCAGAGCACGAACGGCAGCCGCCGCCGCTCATCGGGACCCTCGTCCTCGCCCCGGCCGATGCGTTCCACCTCGGCGTGGTCGGCGTACATACGGGAGTACATGTCGGTGTCCCGGCAGGAGGGGTCGCCCTCGTAGTGCAGCAGCCGGTCCGGGTCGCGCTCGCGGATCCACGCGGCCATCGCGCGCAGGCCGCGGCCGGTGCCGCACTCGTTGCCGAGGGACCACACGATCACCGACGGATGGTTCTTGTCCCGCTCGACGGTACGGGCCGCGCGGTCGAGGAGGGCCGGGGTCCAGCGGTCGTCGTCGACGGGGTTGCCGCGCCCGCCGAGCGTCGTGAAGCCGTGCGTCTCCAGGTCGCACTCGTCGACGACCCACAGGCCGAGCTCGTCGCACAGGTCGAGGAAGGCCGGGTGCGGCGGGTAGTGGGAGGTGCGGACGGCGTTGATGTTGTGCTGCTTCATCAGCAGGACGTCCGCGCGCATCGTGGCGAGGTCGAGGGCGCGGCCGCGCTCCGGGTGGAACTCGTGCCGGTTCACGCCGCGGAACAGCAGCGGCCGCCCGTTCACGGTGATGAGTCCTTCGGCCAGGGCGACCGTGCGGAATCCCACCCGCAGCGCGACGCGCTCGCCCGGCGTGGCGAGCACCGCGTCGTAGAGACGGGGCCGCTCCGCCGTCCACGGCTCGACCGGCACGCTCACCTCGACGCCGGTCGCGACGTCCACACCGAGTTCCGGCACCGTGACCCGGCCCGGCACCTCGGAGTCCACCCGCAGCGTGCCGGTGCCGCCGCGGTGGTCGTACGAGGCGTGCGTGAAGAAGTCTCCCGCGGCGCCCTCGGGCCGGTGCTGGAGCGTCACGTCCCGGAAGATCCCCGGCAGCCACCACTGGTCCTGGTCCTCCAGGTACGACCCCGACGACCACTGGTGCACCCGTACGGCAAGGACGTTGTCGGCGGGCCGCAGGAGCTGCCCGACCGCGAACTCGTGCGGCAGCCGCGAGCCCTTGAAGTCGCCGAGCAGTGTGCCGTTCAGCCACACCCGGGCACACGACTCGACGCCGTCGAAGCGCAGCACCGCGTCACCGCCCGCGGGCCAGGTCTCCGGCAGGTCGAAGCAGCGCAGATGGTCACCGGTCGGGTTCTCCGTCGGCACCCGCGGCGGGTCCACGGGGAAGGGGTACTGCTGGTTCGTGTAGTGGGGCGCGCCGTGGCCCTGTAGCACCCAGTGCCCGGGCACGACGACCTCGTCCCAGGCCGCGGCGTCGTAGCCGGCCGCGGCGAACGACTCGTCAGGACCGCAGCCGCCCGGCGAGAGGCGGAACCGCCAGCTTCCGTTCAGCGAAAGGGAGGCGGCGTCCGAACCGGCGCACCAGGCCCGCGGCGGCAGACCGCCGGTGCCGGGGGACACGTCCTCGTGGTAGGGGAGCTCCATGACTCCATCAGAACGTGTACGGGTGGTGCCGCTCAATTCTTTGCGCCGGAGGGTTGTTGGATTCTTGATGAACGGATGGGGCGAATGCGTGTCCGGCGGCGCGTTCGGGTGACCCGGGCGGCCGGAACGGTGAACAGACGGCTGACGGGCCGTCGATCACATGGATGGCAGGTCGATCACATGGGTGGCATGCCCTCGGATAAATGAGTGGCGGGCCCGCGGAGGCGAGGGCTACAGTTCGGATCGTTCCTCGGCGGTGCACGACCGCCGTGGCCGGTCGAGCGGAATTTTCGGGAGGTGTGATTCATGGCTGTCGTTGCGAAGGGTGCTGTCCGCATCCAGACGTTCATCCACCTCACCTCCTTGGTCTCCGGCTGACCTTTCCTCTTCATCGCGTTCATCGCGCCCGTCCGGCGCGCAGGCCGGGGCCACCCTTTGAAGGGTTCCCCTTGACCTCCTCCGCTTCTTCTCAGTCCGCTTCCTCTGAGTCCCAGTTTTCCGCCCTCGCCCGCTACGGCTGGGACGAGGAGTGGGCCGCCGCCTTCGCCCCGTACGCGGAGCGTGGACTGCTGCCCGGGCGGGTCGTCCGCGTCGACCGCGGTAGCTGCGACCTCGTCGTCACCGAGGAAGGCATCGTCCGCGCCGACACCACGTACGTCACACCGCACGACCCGCTCAGGGTCATCTGCACCGGTGACTGGGCGGCCGTGGACGCGCCCGGCGGCGACCCGCGCTATGTGCGGGACTATCTGCCGCGGCGCACGTCGTTCGTGCGCTCCACCTCCTCCAAGCGATCCGAGGGGCAGATCCTCGCGGCCAACGTCGACCACGCCGTGATCGCGGTGTCCCTGGCGGCCGAGCTCGACCTCGGCCGCGTCGAGCGGTTCCTCGCGCTCGGCTGGGAATCCGGCGCCCAGCCCGTCGTCGTCCTCACCAAGGCCGACCTCGTGCCGGACGCCACCGCCCTGTCGTACCTCGTCGAGGACGTGGAGACGAGCGCGCCCGGCGTACAGGTGCTGCCCGTCAGCGCCGCCACCGGAGAGGGCGTCGACGTGCTCGCCGCCGTCGTCTCCGGCGGTACGTCGGTACTGCTCGGCCAGTCGGGCGCGGGCAAGTCGACCCTCGCCAACGCGCTCGCGGGCGCCGACATCATGGACGTGCGGGCCATCCGTGACGTCGACGGCAAGGGCCGGCACACCACCACGACCCGAAACCTCCTGGTCCTTCCGGGCGGCGGAGTCCTCATCGACACGCCCGGCCTGCGCGGCGTCGGCCTCTATGACGCGGGCACGGGCGTCGGGCAGGTCTTCGCCGAGATCGAGGAACTCGGCGAAGGCTGCCGCTTCCAGGACTGCGCGCACGTCGCGGAGCCGGGCTGCGCCGTCCTCGCCGCCCTCGACGACGGCACCCTGCCGGAGCGCCGCCTCGACAGCTACCGCAAGCTGATGCGCGAGAACCAGCGCATCGTCGCCAAGACCGACGCCCGCGTCCGCGCCGACCTGCGCCGCGAGTACAAGCGGCGCGGCGCCGAGGGCAAGGCGGCCATGGCGGCCAAGCGGGGCCGGGTGCGCTGACCGCCGCGCGGCGCCGGGGCGGTGGGGACGAACGTGACGTCCGATTTCCGCTGGCCCCGGCGCCCGGGGCACCTCACACTGGACGCGTGAGTGACCAGGACACCAGGTACGAGGCCGTGCGCAGCCGCGACGCCCGTTTCGACGGCGAGTTCTTCTTCGCCGTCGCGACGACCGGCATCTACTGCCGGCCGAGCTGCCCGGCCGTCACCCCCAAGCGCCAGAACGTCCGCTTCTACCCGACGGCCGCGGCCGCCCAGAGCAACGGCTTCCGCGCCTGCCGCCGCTGCCGCCCCGACGCCGTGCCGGGCTCCGCCGACTGGAACGTCCGCGCGGACGTCGTGGGCCGCGCCATGCGCATGATCGGGGACGGCGTCGTCGACCGCGAAGGCGTCGGCGGCCTCGCCGTCCGTCTCGGCTACAGCGCCCGCCAGGTCCAGCGCCAGCTCACCGCCGAACTCGGCGCGGGCCCCGTCGCCCTCGCCCGCGCGCAGCGCGCCCACACCGCCCGCGTGCTGCTCCAGACCACCGACCTGCCGGTCACGGAGATCGCCTTCGCCGCCGGGTTCGCCAGCGTACGGCAGTTCAACGACACCATCCGGGCCGTGTACGCGCTGACACCCACCGGACTGCGCGCCGCCGCACCCAAGCGGGGCGGCGGCCGCTCCACCCCCGCCGCGGGCATCCCGCTGCGCCTCGCCTACCGCGGCCCCTACCAGGCCGCCGCCGTCTTCGACCTGCTCGCCGAGGAGGCCCTGCCCGGCGTGGAGGACGTCACCGGCGAGCGCGGCGCCCGCACCTACCGGCGCACGCTGCGACTGCCGTACGCCTGCGGGATCGTCGCCGTCGAGGAACGCGATCCGCGCCGGGGCGGCGACACCCACCGCTGCGGGTGGCTCGACGCCCAACTGCACCTGAGCGACCTGCGCGACCTGACCACCGCCGTGCAGCGCCTGCGCGGACTCTTCGACCTGGACGCCGACCCGTACGCCGTGGACGAGCGCCTGGCCGCCGACCCCGGCCTCGCCCCGCTCGTCCTGGCCCGCCCAGGGCTGCGCTCACCGGGCGCCGCCGACCCGGAGGAGTTCGCGGTGCGGGCGGCCGTCGGGCCCGCGGCTGCCCGCCGCCTCGCCGTCGAGTTCGGCACGCCGCTGCCCTCGCCGTGCGGCACCCTCACCCATGTCTTCC
Organism: Streptomyces aureocirculatus; assembly: GCF_000720475.1. Classification (GTDB taxonomy): domain Bacteria; phylum Actinomycetota; class Actinomycetes; order Streptomycetales; family Streptomycetaceae; genus Streptomyces; species Streptomyces aureocirculatus. Next base: position 4,181 of record NZ_JOAP01000082.1, on the reverse strand, counting down.
CCGCCCCCGAGGCCCTCGCCGGGCGGGTGCCGCTGGCCGCCGCCCTCGCGGACGGCGCCGTGCGCCTGGACGCGGGGGCCGACCGCGAGGACGCGGAGCGGCATCTCCTGGCGGTGCCCGGGGTGAATGCGCCGGTGGCCGCGCTCATCCGGATGCGGGCCCTCGGGGACCCGGACGTCGCCGTCCCCGGTGAGGAGTCGTCCGACGAGTGGCGGCCCTGGCGGTCGTACGCTCTGCGGCACCTTCGGGGTGCGCCGCGGGGCCTTTCGGTGGTCGAGTCGCCGCTGCTCTCGGCGTGAGCCGCCACCCCCTCTTCGCCGCTCCGCGGCTCGTCCTCAAACGCCGCACGGGCTGTCGTCGCACGCCGCACGGGCTGTCGTCGCGCGCCGGACAGGCGGTGCCGTCACCCATGCCCTCTGGCGGTCGGTGTCAACGCCGTCCCGTCCGCGTCTCACACCCCGCCCGCTCCGGGACCCTCAAGACCCCAACTGTGGATGCGCCGCGGATGGATGCGGATGATTTCCTCGCTGAAGTGCGGGCCCAACTCGTGCGGCCCGGTGAGCAGTTCGGCTTCGCCGCGGATGTCCACGCCGCGCACCCGCCACGGCCGCTCGCTCACGATGTCGTCGACGACCAGCGCGACCTTCGGGTTGGCCAGCAGGTTCCGCCACTTCTTCGTGGTGCCCATCGCCTGTCCGCCGATGAGGATGGTGCCGTCGTCCTGCGGGTGGAAGCCCACGGGGTTGGCCTGCGGCTGTCCGTGCGGGTCGACGGTGGCGAGCCTGCCCAGACGCCGGGACGTGAGGTACGCGCGCTCGGCCGCGCTGAATTCGGTCATGGGCCGAGGCTGGCACGCGCAGCTCACCGTACGCACCCCCCACACCGGCCGCCTCCGACCACCGGCACCTCACCCGCCGCCCCGGACAGCACCGGCACCCGGCCCCTCACCCACCGCCCCCGACCACCACTGCCCCCACCCACGCCCCCACGATCAGCAGGCACGCGAACAGTTCCGCGAACACGTTCCAGCCTCCGGCCCGCAGCGCCGTCCGCACCGCCGTCATGGCCTCGCCGCGCCCCCCGAGCCGTACCCGCTCGGACAGGTAGAGCCCGCCCACGAACCCCGGCAGCGCGCCGAGCACCGGCACCAGGCAGAACCCGAGCAGCGCACCGCCGCCCGCGAAGACGGCCATGCGGTGGGTCGCCCCGGACTCCCGCAGGCGCCGCGGCGGCAACTGCCAGCGCACGGCCTGGGACAGCAGCAGCACCAGCGTCGCGCCCACCAGGACCCCCCAGGCGAGCCCGTTCGGGTCCTGGAGCGCCCACCAGAGCACCCCGGCCCACACGAGCCAGGACCCCGGCACTCCGGGCACAAGCACTCCGCACAGGCCGAGCGACATGACCACGCCGACCAGCAGGAGTTCCCACGCTCCCATCTGTTCAGAGTGCAGGAGCGGGTACGGAACCGCAGGTCGGCGTCAGCTCGGCGACGTCACGGGGCCACGGCGCCGGGCCCCGCGCCGGCCGCCTCACGCGCCACCCAGCCCCGGTCGTAGGCGTGCCAGCCGAGCTGGAGCCGCGTCGTCACACCGGCCAGCTCCATCAGCCGCTTCACACGGCGCTGTACGGTACGCAGGCCCAGGTCGAGCTGTTTCGCGACGCTCGCGTCGGTCATACCGGCGAGCAGCAGCGAAAGCACCTCCAGATCCGTGCCGTCCGGTCCTTCGGCGTCGCTCTCGCGCACCGTGTCGCCCTCGCCGATGCGCAGCGGAAGGGCGGTGCGCCACACCGCCTCGAACAGGCCCGTCAGGGATTCCAGCAGGCCGCTCGCGTGCACCACGAGCGCCGCGGGTTCCGCGGTACGCGACGTCAGCGGCACCATCGCCAGGGTGCCGTCCGCGACCACCAGCTTGGTCGGTACGCGGTCGGCGACCCGGATCTGCTCATCGCGCCGCATCGCCGCCGACACCTCGACGAGGCCGGTGGGCGCGGTGAGCACCTCGCGCTCGATGACGACGCGGTAGCGCACGCCCCGGCTCGCGGCCCGCTCCTCCGCGTCGTTCTCCACGCCCGTGACCGCGACCGGTCTGCCCGTCACCAGGGCGCACACCTCACGGCTCGCGCCGAGCTGCAACTGCAGGAAGCGCTGGGCGACCGCGGCACCGCCGGTCACCACCTCGACCAGGTCGTGCACGGCGGGCTCGGCCGCCCGGGCCCGGTACTCCTCCGCGAGGAGGGTCGCCGCGAGCTCCGCCTTCTCCAGCTCGTGCCGGTGCTGGGTGAGCAGCGCCCCGAGCGCCACTCCGGGGGGCGCCGCCACCCAGCGTCCCGCCCGCCCCGAGGCCTGCGCGGCCAGGCCGTGCTGCTCCAGGCGGCGCAGCGCGCGCTCGGTGTCCGGCTCGCCCAGGGTGAGACGGCGCGCCAGGTCGGGCACGTCGGCCGCGCCCACCGACACCAGTGCTCGGTACGCCGCCTCGTGTGTCTCGTCCAGACCTATCGCTGCCAGCATGCGCAGCCGTCCCTCCCCGATGGCCCTCCCGTGGGTGCGGCCTCCCGATCGTCGTGGCGCGTTCGCTCGCCGGTGGCGGAAAAGAGCCACGGCGTAAACCCGCCGTGAGCATCATCCCCGCTGGACCCGGCGGTCTGCCAAGGTGTCCCCGCGCCGGGCGGTCCTCCCGTGGGGGGTGGGACCGCCCGGCGCGTCACCCGCCCCCGCTCCGCCGTGAATTTCCGGATGCACCGTTTTCGTACGGGCTGTGCCGTGGACAATGGGGGCATGAGCCAGCAGGGGGAGAGGCCCACCGGCCACGGAACCGGTTCCGACCGGCCCGGCCAGTCCGACCGCTCCGGCCAGGAGGACGACTGGTGGGGCCAGTTGTACGACGAGTCCGCGGGCGACGCGGGCCCCACGGCCGCGGCGGACACCCTGGACGACCGCTTCGCCTCGGCCGCGGGCACGGTGGGCGCCGTGAACGCCGTTCCCGGGGGCGGGGGTTCGGATCCCGCCAGCGCGTCGTACGGGGTTCCGCCGCAACGGGACGGCGAGGCGGACGAGGCGCCTTCCACCCCCGTGGCCCGGCCCCGTGGCCGGGGCGATGGCGATGCCCCGGCCGACCGGGGGGCGGCTTCGGAGCCCCCGGCTCCGGAACCCCCGGGCGTGGCGCCGGAACCTTCGGCCCGAGCCCAGGAGCCCCCGAGCGTGGCGGCGGAACCCCCGAGCGTGGCGGCGGAACCTTCGGCCCGAGCCCAGGAGCCCCCGGCCCCACCGGTCGCAGAACCCCGCCCCCCGACGGCCGCAGGGACTCCGCCGCCCCCACCACCGTCCCGGGAGGCTTCCCGCCCCTCGGCGGAGACGCCTTCGCCGCACCGGCCGAGCACCCCGCCCCGCCCGGCAGCCGACCCGACCCCGCCGCCCCCGGCCGCTCCGGACCGCCCCCAGCCCGCAGCAGAGGCGACCCGGCCCCCGGTGGAGGCGACCCGGTCCCTGCCGGAGGCGCCCAGGCCCGAGGTGGGCGTAGCCCAGCCCCCGGCGGACGCGACCAGGCCTGAGGCGGACGTAGCCCAGCCCTTGGCGGACGCAGCCCGGTCCTTGGCGGAGGCGACCAGGCCCGAGGCGGAAGCCGCCCAGTTCCCGGCGGACGCAACCCGTCCCGAGGCGGACGCGACCAGGCCCCCGGCGGACGCAACCCGGCGCCCGGCGGACGTAGCCCAGCCCCCGGCGGAGGCGACCAGGCCTGAGGCGGGCGTAGCCCAGCCCTTGGCGGACGCAACCCGGTCCCTGGCGGAGGCGACCAGGCCCGAGGCGGAAGCCGCCCAGTCCCCGGCGGACGCAACCCGCCCCGAGGCGGACGCGACCAGGCCCCCGGTGGAGGCACCCAGGCCCAAGGCGGACGTAGCTCAGCCCCCGGTGGAGGCGACCCGGCTGGAGGCGGACGTAGCCCAGCCCCCGGCGGACGCAACCCGGTCCCTGGCGGAGGCGACTAGCCCCGAGGCAGAGGGACCTCGGCCCCTGGCGGAGGCGCCCAGGCCCAAGGCGGAAGCCGCTCAGTCCCCGGCGGACGCAACCCAGTCCCCGGCGGACGCGACCCGCCCCGAGGCGGACGCGACCCGCCCCGAGGCCGACGCGACACCGCCCAAGTCCTCAGCCACCCCCTTCCCGCCCCGCCCCCGGACCGAGGCAC
>NZ_JOAP01000081.1 GCF_000720475.1 Streptomyces aureocirculatus | reverse complement strand
CGATAGGGGCGCGGGGAACTGCGCGGCCAGCCACATCACACCCGCAGCCGCGTACGGCCGCAGCGCAACGGCGCACTGCTGGACCGCGCAACGGTGCGTCTCAACCGTGCGAGTACTTCGTGGCTGAGCGCGCAGTTCCCCGCGCCCCTGACGGGGCGCCCCGATAGGGGCGCGGGGAACGGCGCGACCAGCCACATCACACCCGCAGCCGCGTACGGCCGCAACGCAACGGCGCACTGCCCCACCGCGCAACGGTGCGTCTCAACCGTGCGGGTGCGTCGCGGCTGGGCGCGCAGTTCCCCGCGTTCCTGACGGGGCGCCCCGTCAAGGCCCGGCTTCGAGGGCGGCTACGCCGAGGGGTCCACCGTGGCCTGGTGCTCCTGCGCCAAGTGCTCCTCGGCCTTGAGCCAGGGCAAGAACTGAGCCCTGCGAGTCCAGCCGCAGGTGTCGCACGTCAACTGCCGCTGCACGCCCGCCCGGTGCACACGCACGACGTGCTGCCGCCCGTGCTGGTCCCATCTGCTGACCTTGCTCGTGGTCGTCGAAGGCATGGCGCCCAGTGTGCAGCAAGGCCCCCGGCTCCGTGAGCGGAACCGGGGGCCTTGCGTGCCAAGAGGGAGTGAACGTCAGCAGCCCACGAGACGCGTAGCGAGATAGCCCTCGATCTGATCGAGGGAAACGCGCTCCTGCTTCATGGTGTCGCGCTCGCGCACGGTGACCGCGTTGTCCTCAAGGGTGTCGAAGTCGACGGTGACGCAGAACGGCGTGCCGATCTCGTCCTGGCGGCGGTAGCGCCGCCCGATGGCGCCCGCGTCGTCGAACTCGATGTTCCAGTTCTGCCGCAGCGCCGCCGCGAGGCCCTTGGCCTTCGGGGACAGCTCCGGGTTGCGGGACAGCGGCAGGACCGCGACCTTGACCGGGGCGAGACGGTGGTCGAAGCGCATGACGGTGCGCTTCTCCAGCTTGCCCTTGGCGTTGGGCGCCTCGTCCTCGACGTAGGAGTCGAGCAGGAAGGCGAGCATGGTGCGGCCGACACCGGCGGCGGGCTCGATGACGTACGGAGTCCAGCGCTCGCCGGCTTCCTGGTCGAAGTACGACAGGTCCTGGCCGGAGGCCTTGGAGTGCGCCGACAGGTCGTAGTCCGTGCGGTTGGCGACGCCCTCGAGCTCACCCCACTCGCTGCCGCCGAACTGGAAGCGGTACTCGATGTCGGCGGTGCGCTTGGAGTAGTGGGAGAGCTTCTCCTTCGGGTGCTCGAACCACCGCATGTTCTCCTCGCGCATACCGAGGCCGGTGTACCAGTTCCAGCGCTGCTCCATCCAGTACTCCTGCCACTTCTCGTCCTCGCCCGGCTTGACGAAGAACTCCATCTCCATCTGCTCGAACTCGCGGGTGCGGAAGATGAAGTTGCCGGGCGTGATCTCGTTGCGGAAGGACTTGCCCATCTGGGCGATGCCGAACGGCGGCTTGCGTCGCGAAGTGGTCTGCACCTGGGCGAAGTTGGTGAAGATGCCCTGCGCGGTCTCGGGCCGCAGGTAGGCGACGGAGCCGCTGTCCTGGGTGGGGCCGAGGTGGGTGGAGAGCAGGCCGGAGAACTGCTTGGGCTCGGTGAACTGGCCCTTGTTGCCGCAGTTGGGGCAGTTGATGTCCGCGAGGCTCTCCGGGGCGCGGCCCTTCTTCTCCTCGTACGACTCCTCCAGGTGGTCCGCGCGGAAGCGCTTGTGGCAGGAGGTGCACTCGGTGAGGGGGTCCGTGAAGGTGGCGATGTGGCCGGAGGCCTGCCAGACCTCGGTGGCCAGGATCACGGACGAGTCGATGCCGACGACGTCTTCGCGCGAGGTGACCATGTAGCGCCACCACTGGCGCTTGAGGTTCTCCTTCAGCTCCACGCCCAGCGGTCCGTAGTCCCAGGCGGCGCGCTGACCGCCGTAGATCTCACTGCACGGAAAGACGAAGCCTCGGCGCTTGCTCAGGCTGACGATGGTGTCGATCTTGTCGGCGGCCACGGTGCTCTCTTCATTACGACGACGGCGAAGCCACGCTTCGGGGCTGACGAAGCGCATGCCTCAGGAGCGAATGCTTCAGATTACCGGCGGCCGTACCCCTCGGATCAAATCGGTTCCGGTACGGGCCGGTTCCGGCGGTTGCCGAGCGTTGGCAGACGTGCACAGATCGGCACTTTGTTGACAACGGTTTCCAATATCGTTGAAAATGACTGTCATGAACGTACGACGACGCCTCATACCCACCGCAGCCCTCGCCACCGCCACGGTTCTCGGCCTGACGGCCCTCACCGCCTGCTCCTCCGACGCGGCGGACAAGAACAGCGAGGACAAGCTGGACGTGGTCGCGTCGTTCTACCCCATGGAGTTCCTGGCCAAGGAGATCGGCGGCGACGACGTCGAGGTCACCCGCCTCACGGAGCCCGGCCAGGAGCCGCACGACCTGGAGATCAGCGCCAAGCAGACGGCGCAGTTGGAGAACGCGGACGCCGCCCTCTTCCTGAAGGGGCTGCAGCCGTCCGTGGACGAGGCCGTCGGCCAGTCCGGCATCAAGACCAAGATCGACGCCGCCTCCCTGACCAGCATGGAGAAGCACGGCAACAAGGTCGGCGGGCACGCCGAGGAGCACGACGAGCACGGCGACGAGCACGGTGAGGAGCCCGCCGACGAGCACGCCGAGGACGAGGGCCACGAAGGCCACGGGCACGATCACGACCACGGCGGCAAGGACCCGCACATCTGGCTCGACCCGGTGAGGTACGCCGAGGTCGCCGAGGGTGTCGGCAAGGCCTTCGCCAAGGCCGACCCGAAGCACAGGGCCACGTACGAGAAGAACACCGCGGCCCTGGTGAAGAAGCTCAAGGGCCTGGACACGGAATTCAAGAACGGCCTGAAGGACACCAAGTCCGCCGACAAGGTCTTCATCACCACCCACGCCGCCTTCGGCTACCTCGCCGAGCGCTACGGCCTGACCGAGGAGGCCATCACCGGCCTCGACCCGGAGGGCGAGCCCAGCGCGAACCGCGTCAAGGACCTCCAGAAGATGGCGAAGGCCGACGGCGTGACCACGGTCTTCTACGAGACGCTCGTCAGCGACAAGACCGCGAGGACCCTCGCGGACGACGCGGGCCTGAAGACGGATGTGCTCGACCCGATCGAGGGCATCACCAAGAAGTCGAAGGGTGACGACTACATCCAGGTGATGCGGTCCAATCTCACCGCCCTCCAGAAGGCGCTCGGCGCCAAGTGACCCCTACCTCCCACCACAAGCCCGGCACGGAAGGTGTCCGCCATGGCCCAAGCCAAGGGTGAGCCCGTCGGTGAGCCCGTCATATCCCTGCGCCAGGTGACGGCGGAGCTAGGCGGCCGCCCGGTCCTGCGCGGCATCGACGTCACCGTCGGCCGCGGCGAGGTCGTCGCGCTGCTCGGCGCGAACGGCTCCGGCAAGTCCACGGCCGTGCGCACGGTCATCGGCCAGGTCCCGGTCACCGGCGGCTCCGTCGAGATCTTCGGCACGCCGCGCAGGCGCTTCCGCGACTGGGCGCGGGTGGGGTACGTCCCGCAGCGCACCACGGCCGCGGGCGGGGTCCCCGCGACGGTCACCGAGGTCGTGACGTCGGGCCGGCTCGCGCGCGCCCGCTTCGGGATGCTGCGCAAGGCCGACCGCGAGGCCGTCACGCACGCCCTGGAGCAGGTCGGCATGGCGGGCCGCGCCAAGGACTCCGTCGACGCCCTGTCCGGCGGCCAGCACCAGCGGGTCCTGATCGCCCGCGCCCTGGTCTCGGACCCGGAACTGCTGATCATGGACGAGCCGATGGCGGGCGTCGACCTGGCGAGCCAGGAGGTCCTCGCGGCCACCCTGCGCCACCAGGTCGAGCAGGGCGCGTCCGTGCTGCTCGTCCTGCACGAGCTGGGCCCCCTGGAGCCCCTCATCGACCGCGCGGTGGTGCTGCGCGACGGCTGTGTGCTGCACGACGGTCCGCCGCCCAAGGCCGTCGGCCAGCACGCGCTGCCCGGCCACGACCACGTCCACCCCCACGACGCCGACGCGGCCCCGGTCCGCACCGGCCTGCTCACCTGAGGACCGGCGATCGTCATGGAATTCCTGAACTACGCGTTCATGCAGCGGGCGCTGCTCGCCGCCGCCCTCGTCGGCATCACCGCCCCCGCGGTCGGGATCTATCTCGTACAGCGCCGCCAGGCCCTCATGGGCGACGGAATCGGCCATGTCGCAATGACCGGTGTCGGCCTCGGCTTCCTCCTCTCCACCTCCCCCGTGTGGATGGCGACGGGGGTGGCGGTGATCGGAGCGGTGGCCATGGAGCTGATCCGCTGGTACGGCAAGACCCGCGGTGACATCGCGCTCGCGATGCTGTTCTACGGCGGCATGGCGGGCGGCGTGATGCTGATCAACCTCGCGCCGGGCGGTTCCAACGCCAACCTCAGCTCCTACCTCTTCGGCTCCCTGTCCACGGTCTCCGACGACGACGTGCTGGCGATCTGTCTGCTCGCCGCGTTCGTGGTCCTCGTCACGGTGGGCCTGCGCCGCCAGTTGTTCGCGGTGAGCCAGGACGAGGAGTTCGCGCGTGTGACGGGTCTGCCGGTGCGGGCCCTCAACCTCCTCACGGCGGTCACCGCGGCGGTCACGGTCACGGTCGCCATGCGGGTCGTGGGCCTGCTGCTCGTGTCGGCGCTCATGGTGGTGCCGGTGGCGGCGGCGCAGCAGCTCACCAGGAGCTTCGCGGCGACGTTCGCGATCGCCGTGGCCATCGGGGTCTCCGTGACGCTCGGCGGCACGGTCACCTCGTACTATCAGGACGTGCCGCCCGGAGCGACGATCGTGCTGCTCACGATCGGCGTCTTCATGGTGCTCACGCTGCTCGCGACGCCCCTCGCCCGCAGGAGGGCGCGGCTCTCCGCGGCCCGTGACATGGCATGCACGGCCGATGTCCCGGGCACGCGCAGCGCGTCGGACGAGGTCACTGTCTGAGATCACTCTGGTCACCGTCCGGCAGCGACCTGGCACAATGGCCGGGCGAGACGACGCACCACGAAAAGTGCGGATGAGTGCTGACGAGTGCTAGGAGGCACCTGTGACGACGGCTGCGGGACCCCCCGTGCGAGGCCGGTCCACCCGGCAGCGCGCCGCTGTGGCGGCGGCGCTCGACGAGGTGGACGAGTTCCGCAGTGCGCAGGAGCTCCACGACATGCTCAAGCACCGCGGCGACTCCGTGGGCCTCACGACGGTCTACCGCACGCTCCAGTCCCTGGCCGACGCCGGCGAGGTCGACGTGCTTCGCACCAACGAGGGCGAGTCCGTCTACCGCCGCTGTTCGACCGGCGAGCACCACCACCACCTGGTCTGCCGCCTCTGCGGCAAGGCCGTGGAGGTCGAGGGCCCCGCGGTGGAGAAGTGGGCGGAGGCGATCGCGGCGGAGCACGGGTATGTGAACGTGGCGCACACGGTGGAGATCTTCGGTACATGTGTGGACTGCTCCTCCGCCCAGGCCTGAGCAGTCCACACCCCTCTGATCAGCCCGCCGCTCAGCTATTGGCGATCTGTTCCTCGTTGGGGATGGCCCCGCCGAAGCGGCGGTCGCGGGAGGCGTACTCCAGGCAGGCGCGCCACAGGTCGCGGCGGTCGAAGTCGGGCCACAGGACGTCCTGGAAGACCATCTCGGCGTAGGCGCTCTGCCAGATCAGATAGTTGGAGGTGCGCTGCTCGCCGCTGGGCCGCAGGAACAGGTCCACGTCCGGCATGTCCGGGTAGTACATGTATTTGGTGAGGGTCTTTTCGTTGACCTTCGACGGGTCGAGGCGCCCGGCGCGCACATCCTCCGCGAGCGCCTTGGCGGCGTCCGCGATCTCGGCGCGGCCGCCGTAGTTCATGCAGAAGTACAGCGTGAGCCGGTCGTTGTCCTTGGTCTGCTCCTGGGCGACCTGGAGCTCCTTGGCGACGGATTTCCACAGCTTGGGCATCCGCCCCACCCAGCGCACCCGCACACCGAGTTCGTCGAGCTGGTCGCGGGACTTGCGGATGAAGTCGCGGTTGAAGTTCATCAGGAAGCGCACCTCGTCGGGCGAGCGCTTCCAGTTCTCGGTGGAGAAGGCGTACAGGGAGATGCTGCCGACGCCCATCTCGATGGCGCCCTGGAGCACGTCGACGACGCGTTCGGCGCCGACCTTGTGCCCCTCCGTCCGCGGCAGGCCGCGCTCCTTCGCCCACCGGCCGTTGCCGTCCATGACCACGGCCACGTGCTTGGGGACCAGCTCGCCGGGGATCTTCGGCGGTCGCGCTCCCGCGGGGTGGGGCTCGGGCAGCTTGTACTCGCGACGGGACCGTCCGAGGATTCCGCGTCGTGCCATGAGGTGACTACTCCGTTTTCTCTGCGTTTCTCTGCGTTTCTCTAGCTTTTGTATACGTTTCTATACGTTTTTCTCTACGTACCGAAGTGAGCGCAGGCCGCGCTCCAAGTGCCAGTGCAGGTAGGCCGATACGAGCCCGCTGCCCTCGCGGGCGTGTCGCGCCTCGCAGGCGTCGGCCGTGTCCCAGTCGCCGGTGAGCAGCGCGCCGAGGTGCGTCAGCGTCTCCGCGGACGGCACGACGCTGCCCGGAACGCGGCAGTCGACGCAGATCGAGCCGCCCGCGGCGACGGAGAAGAAGCGGTTGGGGCCCGGCATGCCGCACTTCGCGCAGGCGTCGAAGCTCGGCGCGTAGCCGTTCACGGCGAGGGAGCGCAGCAGGAAGGCGTCCAGGACCAGATGCGGCGCGTGTTCGCCCCGGGCGAGGGTGCGCAGGCCGCCGACAAGGAGGAGGTACTGCTGTACGGCGGGCTCCCCCTCGTGGTCGGCGAACCGCTCGGCCGTCTCCAGCATGGCCGTACCGGCGGTGTAGCGGGCGTAGTCGGCGACGATTCCGCCACCGTAAGGCGCGATGGTCTCACTCTGCGTACAGAGTGGCAGCCCGCGCCCGATCAGCTCGCTCCCCCGCGCGAAGAACTGCACGTCCACGTGCGAGAACGGTTCGAGCCGCGCCCCGAACTTGGACTTCGTGCGCCGCACCCCCCGCGCGACGGCCCGCACCCGCCCGTGCCCACGCGTGAGCAGCGTGATGATGCGGTCCGCCTCACCCAGCTTCTGGGTGCGCAGCACGACACCGTCGTCACGGAACAGGCTCATGGACCCATTGTCCCGTACGGCAACCCCTCACAAGTCGTCGGGGAGAAGCCGGAAGGCGCTGTGCGCGGTAAGGGGACGCATCATGCGGAAATGCGTGTCCGTGGTCAGCATGTCGGCCGTCTGGAAGGCCGCCGCCAGCGCGACGTTCATGGCGTCCGCCAAGCCGACCCCCTTGCCGCCGGCCGCGTCCCCGTAGCCACGCATCACCGCCATGGCCGCACGCAGGTGCGGAGAAGTCTCCGGAATCTCGAAGCGGCGCGCCTCCGCTTGGCTCGCGATGAAGTCGAGAGCGGTCATGGATGCCTGGGCGCCGACCCGTTCGGTCAGCAGATAGTCCAGCTCCGTGAGCACCATGGGCGAGACCACCAGGTGCCCGACGCGGGCCAGCGTCTCCCGGTGCGCCACATGGCGTGGATCCTTCGGGGTGAACAGGCGGTACAAGGCGTTGGTGTCCGCGATCGCCACCGGCACGTCAGACATCTGCCGCGCCCCCGGCCGAGCCCATACCCCGGAGGACCTCGTCGATCTCCCTGTCGGTAAGAGCCGGGCCGTCGAGATCCGGCAGGTCGAGCGGCCCCATCCCGTCCGTGCGGAACGGGTATGAGGGCCGTCCCGAGCGACCGCCTCTGGGCACGATGTCACCTATCGGCACGCCGTCCTTGGTGATCGTCACTGTCTCGCCCGCCGCGACGCGAGCCATGACGCGGGAAGTCTGCTGATTGAGTTCCCGCAGGGGGACCTCGTTGGCGCCTTCCATGTCTCCAGCCATACCCTCAGCGTACTACCCGTTCTACACCCCGGCGCGCCGTCTCACATCACGACACCTCCCCGCGGCTGCGGGCGTTCGCGTACGCCGTCGCCGCGCGCAGGCGCTCCGCGGTCGTCGCCATCCTCAGCACCTCCGGCGCGCAGTCCCACTCCCTGCCGCCGCCGTACGGCCGTAGCTGTACGTACGGGCCCTCCTGGCCCATCACCCGGCCCACCCTGTCGGTACGGGTGTCCACCGCGTACGCCCCGATCGGGAACTTCACCCGGGCACCTCCTCCCGCCCCGGCGGCAGCACCACCGCCAGGCGTGCCGCCGTCTCCACCGAGCAGCGGCCCAATTCCACCAGCGGGCACGGTGCCTCCCTGCCGACCGTCACCGGATCGAGCCGCAAGGACGGCAACGTAATTCCTGCCCCTCTCAGGGCCGCCCGCAATTGCTCCACTGTTTCCTCCGCCTCTCGCACGCACTCCACGGAGTGCCGCTTGCCTGTGGCTCCACTCGCCGTCACTGGGCTCCCCTTCGCCGCCGGATTTCACTCTTCGTGCTTCTACGGTGACGCACTGCGTCTACAGTTGGCAGGAGTCTGTGCACTACAAGTGCGAGGCTGAGGAGGGGAGTTCTTCCATGGCCAGAGGTGTGCATGGGTCCAGGCAGGCTGCCTGGGAGTTCTTCGGCGCGGAGCTGAAGCGGCGACGGGAGGAAGCCCCGTTCACACAGGTCGAGCTGGGTTCGCGGGTTTTCGTGTCCGGCGGCTACATCGGCCAGTTCGAACAGGCTATTCGTAAACCGCAGTTGGATGTGGCGCAGCGGATTGACGACGTTCTGCAAACCGCGGGCTTTTTCGAGCGGATGTGGCGGAAGCTGATCGATGACAAACGGTACGCGGACTATTTCGCCGCGGTCGTCGAGTTGGAGCGGCTTGCTACGAAGATCTGCCAGTTTGCGCCGTCGGTGATCCCTGGGTTGTTGCAGACGGCGCCATACGCGCGAGCCGTCACCATTGCCGCCAACCCCTTCGTCACCGACGAGTACGTGGAGGACAAGGTGTCCGCGCGGCTGGAGCGCTCCCGCGTCCTTCGGGATGCCACTCGACCCGAGTACTGGGCAATCCTGCACGAGAACGTACTGGGCGTGGCTGCGGGCAGTCCCGGCGTCATGGCAGAGCAGTTGACGCACATCGCCGGTCTGGCGCACGAGCGGAAGCTGTACCTCGCTGTGGTCCCGCGCTCGGCGGGAGCATGTGCGTCGATGGCAGCGATGATGCAACTGATGGAGTTCGACGACGCTCCGCCAACCCTCTATACAGAGACGTCGTTTTCGGGCGACTTGCTGGACGACCCGGCGGTGGTGAAGCGAGCACAGCGAGCTTACGATCTGCTCAGGGGCGCCGCGTTGTCGCCGGAGGTGTCCCTCGCCCTGATCGAATCGGCGGCTGGGGACTACAGACGATGCGCGAGTTCGACCTGAGCAACGCACGCTGGCGCAAGAGCAGCCACAGCAACGGCGAAGGGGGCGAGTGCCTCGAAGTCGGCTATGACTTCCCGGGCGCCGCCCACTGGCGCAAGAGCAGCCACAGCGACGACAACAACGGCAACTGCGTCGAGGTTGCCCACGGCATACCCGGCGTCGTCCCCGTACGGGACAGCAAAGCTGTCGGGCCCCACAGCCCCGTGGTGGTCGTCAGCCCCGGTGCCTGGACGGCCTTCCTCAGCCACGTACGCGACTGACTCACCGCCCAACGCAGTTGCCCGCCTGGCCGCCGGGGGTGATGGCGGTGCGGGCGCTGGTGGCGTGGTCGGCGCGGGACCACAGGCCCGTCGCGTCGACACCCGTCAGGTGGAGATGGGGAACCGGCACGGGCGGCACCGCCGTCGTTGACAGGGTGAGGGGCAGCAGGCCGAACGCCCGCCCGCTGAGCCGTGCCGCGCGGAAGCGTACGTGCCCGGAGAGGCTGATGCGCCGGGCGCTGAAGCAGGACCCCGCCCGGCCCGCCGTACCGGGGTAGGCGAGGCGCACGCCATGGAGGGCGACGCTCTCGGCGCGGCACACGTCACCGCCCGGCGGGCAGTACAGGGCGGTGACCGTGAGGGCGGCGGCACGGAGTCTCGCTCCGCGCGGCGCCGTACCGCCGGGCACGGCGGTGTCGAGGCAGGCCAGCACGGCCCGCGCGGCAGCCACCGGTGCGGCGCCGACGGGCGCGGTGGACGGCAGGTCGGCCGCCGAGCAGCCGCGCGTCGCGGCGGCGGGCCGGTGCGGAGAACCGGACGGGGGCGGCGCGGGCGCGGCACCGGCGTGGCCGGGAAGCAGCCCGAGCGCATAGGCGACGGTGAGCAGCAGTGCCGTACGCCGTACGCCGTGTCGTCTATCCACGGTGAGCCGGGAGATTGTTCTCGGCGGAACGCCATGCCAGCGCGAGCGAGCCGCCGAGCAGGGCCAGGAGCATGCCGATCAGGAAGCCGCCGAGGTTGGCCAGGGGGTAGGACAGCAGTCCGAGGAAGATGGCCGCCGCACCGCTCCAGGCGGTGCTAGCTGGACGGGCCCACATGTGCAGGGCGCAGCACAGCAGGGCCGCGGCCACCAGGACGGCGCCGGTGCCACTGAGGCCTTGCGGCCCGAGCAGGCTCGGCCGGGCAAGGGGGAAGGCCCCCAGTTCGACCGCGGCCAGTGCCACGACGAGGCAGGCGGCCACCGGACGCGCGCGGCCCGCCCGGCCCGCGGACGGGTTCAGGCGCACGGCTGCTCCCCCCGGCGGACGGCCATCTCGGCATCGGTCAGTGAGAACGTCCCCGCCATCAGCGACCACGCGCTGAGGCGGAGATCGGTGATGGTCAGGGAACGGGCCTGCTGCCCATGGGCACCCGCGGGGCCCGTGAATCCCGAACCGTCCAGGGTGGCGGCGTCGCGCCCCATCTCCACGGACTCGTACGTCATGTCCCCGGTGAGCCGGGACAGGTCGAGCACCATGTCCTCGGCGCGCACGGGCTGCTCCGATCTGGAGGAGATCACGAGGGTGACGGCCCCCAGCGGGGTGTGCGCCACCGCGGACTGGCACAGGCCGACGATCCGGGCATGACGGATGCCGACCACGGCCACCGGGCGCCGGGAGCCGCCCGCGTCCTTGCGGAAGGACGCGAACTGGGTGGCGCCGTCGGCGTGGAGACGCTGGGCGGTGACGGTGAACGGGCTGCCCGCGACGGCGAAGGAGACGGGGATGTCCGCCGCGGTGGTCGTCGCCACGGTCCCGGCGCCCAGGAGCAGGGACGCGAGGAAGACCGCGGTGAAGCGCCGCACGCTGATACCGCTGTGCCGTTTCATGGGGTGGGTCTCTCCTTTCCGCAGGGCTCGGGCGAGCGGCTCAGGGCGTGGTGAAGAGCAGGGCGGCGTTCTGCCCGCCGAACCCGCAGGACGAGGACAGGGCGGCGGTCATCGCCAGGGGACGGGGCGCACCGGCCACGATGTCGAGTTTGTGGTCACCGTCCTGGTGGGTGAAGTTCGCGGTCGGTGGCACGGTCTGCTCCCGCAGAGCGAGGACGGTGTAGGCGGCCTCGATCGCGCCCGCGGCGCCCAGGGCGTGTCCGACGACCGACTTCGGCGCGGTCACGGCGGGCGTGTGGGAGGCGAAGACACGGGTGACGGCCGCCGCCTCGATGGCGTCGTTGAACCGGGTGGAGGTGCCGTGCGCGTTGACGTGCCCGACGTCGGCGGGTGTGCAGTTGGCGTCGTCGAGGGCGGCACGCAGCGCCCGTACGGTGCCGTCGCCGTCGGGGTGGGGGGCGAGGGGATGGTGGGCGTCGCAGGTGGCGCCGTACCCGCGCAGCAGTGCGAGGACCGGGGCGTGTCTGGCCCGGGCGTCGCGCGCCCGTTCCAGGACGAGGACGGCGGCGCCCTCACCGAGGACGAATCCCTCGCGCTGGGCGTCGAAGGGGCGACTGGCCAGGTGCGGGGCGTCCCTGCGGGTGGACAGGGCCCGCATGCGGTGGAAGCAGACGGCGGCCATCGGGTCGCGGCCGGATTCGCTGCCGCCCGCGAGGACGATGTCGCAGGATCCGCCGCGCAGCAGGTCACGGGCGGCACCCAGGGCGGTGGCGCCGGAGGCGCACGCGGTGGCAGTGGTGAAGTTGGGTCCGCCTGCGCCCAGGTCGATGGCGACTTCGGCCGCCACCATGTTGGGCAGGCTGCGCGGCAGCGTCAGCGGGGACACCCGCTGCGGTTCCCAGGTGTACAGGTGCCGGAACTGATCGCCGTAGGTGATCGTGCTGTTGGATCCGACACCGAGGACGACGCCGACCCTGTCCCGCGGCCAGGCGGAGGAGTCGAGGCCCGCGTGCGTGACCGCCTGGCGGGCGGCGGCCAGGGCGAAGTGGGCGGGCGGGTCGAGGCGCCGTGCCAGGGCGGTGCCCAGCTCCTCGGTGGGGGAGAATCCGGTCACCTGGCAGGAGAAGTCGACGGGCAGCCGGGCCAATCTGGGGTCCGGGGCCGCCGTGGACCGTCCCGCGCACAGCGTGGCCCAGTTGGTGTCCAGGTCGGTTCCCGCCGGGGTGATCAGTCCGATGCCGGTGACCGCGATGTCGTCAGTGCTCACCGGTGTCGCCTCCGCCGGGTGTACACGGTGCGGGTCCGGGTGGTCATGGCGTGGTCAGCGGGGTGGAGGCGGCGTCGGACGGCTGCTGCTTGGGCACGGCTGCGGACAGTACGCACCGGGCCTCCTCCAGGGTCGTGGCCGGGGTCATGTCCATGGCATGCTCGGGCAGGACGAGGCCGTACTGGTCCTCAGCCGCCACGACCAGTTCCATCAGTGCCAGAGAGTCCATACCGAGGTCTTCGAAAGTGGTTGACGGGGTCAACTGCTCCGCTTCGATCTGGAACAGCTCGTGCATGAGCTGGACGAACTGCTCGGGCAGGACGGGGTGTTCCATGCGGTGGGGTTCTCCTGTCGTACGGGAAAAGGTGGTTACTGCGTGCGCAGCCGACTCCGGGGCGAGGGGCCGACGGTTGGATAGCGTTCGACCAGGTGCGCGGCCATGCGGACCCATGTGGTCTCGATGAGCTCGGCCGTCGGCGGACTGACGCCGAGTGCTTCCGTGGTGGGGGAGGGAAGAGTGTCGGTGGCGTCAAGGGCCGTGAACTGGGCCGCCATTTGCCGCAACAGCTCCGTCCTGGTTGTGCGATGCAGGCGAGCCATCCGGAAGCAGGCATCAGGGCTGACCAGTTCCACGCCTCGCGGGGCGCCCGCGCCCATCAGGTCGACGAGCCGAGCCATGGTCAGGGCTTCGGGACCCGCCGTGGCCCACACGTCCTCCGGTACGTCTGCCCCGGTGGCCGCGGCCAGCACGGTCCTTGCGACGTAGTCGCTGGGCACCATGTCCAGACGTGTCCCCGGTCGTCCCGGCATCTGGGCGAGCCACCCCGATCCCAGCGCGACCAGCGCGCTGAGCAGGCCCTGAACCCGGTCCACGTGCCCGCTCTGCGAATCCCCGACGACGAGCGACGGCCGCACGACGACCACGCTCGCACCCGCCCCACGCACCAGCTCCTCCGCCCGCTGTTTGCTGTCCAGGTAAGTGGTGATCGGCGCGGCCGAGTCACCGGCGTAGGCGGCCGCGTTGCGCCGTACCGTCCCGGCACGGGCAACGAAGGCACTGGAGAGGTGCACGAGCCGGGCGTGTGCCTGGACGGCGAAGCCGATGACGTGCCCGGTGCCGCGCACGTTGACGTCCAGGGTGCGCCGGGCGTCCGGGCCGAAGCCGGTCTCGGCCGCACAGTGCACCACGGTGTCGGTCTGCCGCAGGAGGTGCCGGTACTGCCGGGCAGGCAGCCCGAAGGAGGGCAGGGTGATGTCTCCCCGCACGCTGTCGGCGGCGCCGGGCACCTCCGTGCGGTGGGTCAGGGCCACGACATGGTGCCCGGCGGCGGACAACAGGCGCAGGGCCGGGGCACCGACCTGGCCGCCTGCCCCGGTCATCAGGATGCGCAGCGGTCGGGCGGACGTCATGTGTGCTCCCGTCGGAGATGTGCTGCCGGGTGTTGCGCGTCCGCCGCGTCGTCCGCGGAGGCGGCGGGCGCGGGCACGGTGCCCGGCCGGGCGGCGGGGTGGCGCGTTGCCTGTGGCAGCAGGCGACCCGCCGTCCAGCGGGCCGGGCGGCTGCGGCGGCGCCCGATGACGAGCGCCGCACCCAGGACGAGGAGGGCGGCCGGTACGAGTCCGGACAGAGCCGCCACCGCCGCGGCGGCGACGGCGACCGCCGCACACGGTCCCAGCGCCGTGACGGTCAGGAGACCGGCGAAGGACCACCCGGCGCGGGTGTCGCCGCCCACGGCACGGGACCGGACGAGCGCTCCGAGCAAGGCCATCGCGGGCAGCACCACAACGCCCATGACGGCCAGCGTCACCGCGACGGGTGATTCGAGCCAGCGCACCACGGTTTCGACGGTGATCTCACCGTGCGGCGATTCCCCGCGGGCCGACAGAAACCGTTTCAGGCCGGTGCCGTCCCAGCCGTGCAGAAGGAGGAAGAACATGGACGCGTGCGGCCACACCCATTGCAGAAAGGACCACCACACTTGACCGCGGGAGAGCAGCCACGTCGTACCGAAGAAGCCGACGGCCGCCGACAGAAGCACACCGAGGAAGAAGGCGCCCGCGAACCAGCTCGGTGGATCCGGCACCACGTGCATCGTCTCCCAACTGGGAAACTTCGCGAGGAGCCACATGCCGCACGGAATGAAGACCAGCAGCAGATAGGCCGACAGGCCGGCCAGGGCAGGCGAACGACGCCTGCGCGCACAGAGCGCAGGAGCTTCCGCGAGAGCCACCCCCGCGCCGATCCCGTAAGCCCACAACGCATCGATCTGCACCATGAATATGCCGTTACCTCTTCCAGGAATTCCGCGTATCCGTCAGCGGGCCCGACTGTGACACATCGCCACGCATCCACCGAAAACCGCTGTGGTGAACGGGTGACGGGGACAGCACGTGCACCGGGACCACACTGAACGCCGGTTCCTTTCAGGTCGCCCAGGGAAAGCGCAGATGCCGCACCAGACGCAGGTCGCTGTCCGGCCGGGTGGCGAACTGCGGGGCGAGACGGCTCACCGGCGACGCCGTGTGCACGACGACGTGCCTGCCGCACCGCCTGGCGAAGTGGAGCGCCTGGGACCACGACCGGTAGGAGGAGATCACCGCGAGCGGGCCCGGCGGAACCCGGGCGGGGTCGATCCGGTCGCTGTCCGGCTGGCTGACGACGGCAGGCGCCCACCGGTGGGCGGCGCCATGCGACTCCTGCCCGCCTTCATAGGCACAAACCGCCCCGAACAGACGGCACTCGTCCCGCACGAACGCGTGCACCGGACGTGGCGCGTGCGCTGGGCATGGCGCGTGCGCTGGGCTTGGCGCGTGCGCCAGGCGTCGGGCGGCGGAGGTGAAGAGGGCCAGGAAGGCGTCGTGGTGGCGTTCGTGCACCATGAGCAATTGGGTGGCCGTGCAGCTCCTGCCCGCACCGCGCAGGCACGAACGCAGCGCTCCCCGTACCGCGGTGGGCACGTGCGCGTCGTGCCGGACGACGAGCAGGGCCGGGCGGGTACAACTGTGCGGGGCGGTGCGCGGCACACAACAGGCCACACGGCTGGCGTCGGCGTGCTCGGGCAGCACACCGCAGGTGTACGCCGCCTGCCCCACGAGCAACTCCCAGACACCGTCCGGAAGTCCCTCCCGGCGGGCCAGGCCGTGGACCCGGTCGGCGATGTCCGCGGTCACCGGGTCGAGCGCGGTCACCACGCCCTGCCCGGCAAGGAGCGCGGGGAGCACGCTGCCGAACAGGGAGGAGAGCGGGGCGGCCCGGTCCGTCAGACCGACGATCACCTGGCTCCCGGGCTCGGCCGGGTGGGCGCCCAGGGTGCGCGACACCCTGCGTGCGGGCAGCGACGCCCAGTCCTCGGTGGCCTCCTCCGCACTCAGCCCGCAGTCCCGGCACGCGAGCCCGGCAAGACGCTTCCTCTCCCGGTGCGCGGCCCGCAGCAACCGTGCTCCCCACGCCCGCCGGTCCTCGAACAGCCAGGAGGCCCAGGCTTCCTGGCGCGCCCGGACCCGGCTCACGGCAGCCATCGCCTCGCCCGCCCCGACGTCACGGAGTACGACCATGGGATCCTCACAACCGCTGCGGCGCCCCCGAAGGGCCGTGTACGCGCGACCCAACGCGGATCGGGCACCCGAGGTCACGGGCGCACGGGGCCCACCGGTCAGCGCCTTCGCCGCCGGTACGCCCAAATGACCGCACCGAGCACGGGCCCAGCGCGACCCCGCGTTCCGGCCCGGGGTGGTTTTGCCGCCCCGGGCCGGGCCGGGCGCTCACACGGTCACCCGGTGGGCGCGCTCCTGCTGATCCTGCGCAGCTTCGGCCGACGCGTGGACGAAGCGTTCCGCACCGTGCGTGCCAGGGCCGCGATGTCGTCGGCCTCGAACACCGCCCTGATGGGGACACCGGCGCCGAGCGTCTTGCCGATCCGGCTGGCGAGACGGGTCGCGAGCAGGGAGTCGCCGCCAAGGTCGAAGAAGTCGTCGCTCATGCCGACCCGTTCGACCTTGAGCACCTGGGCGACCAGGTCGCAGAGCTGCTGCTCCTGCGGGGTGCTCGGCGGGACGTAGGCGCGGGCCGCCCCCT
>NZ_JOAP01000080.1 GCF_000720475.1 Streptomyces aureocirculatus | reverse complement strand
TTCCCTTCGGTGTTTCTTTTGTTCTTGCGTTTCCGACTCTATCAGATCTTTCCGGCTTCCCGTTCCGATCCGATTTCCTCGGTGCTTTCCGGCCTTTCGGCCTTCCGGCGGTGTCGACTCTATCAGATCCTTTCGGGCCTGATTCCCAGTCAACCGGGGTTGTCTTCGCGGCTGTTGGGCCGTTCCGACGAGTGAGACTTTAGCGGAATCTCGGCTCCCGACCTAATCGGGGCGTCCTTTCGAACGCGGACTCCTCATTTCGCAAAAGCACATGAAAACGAGGCGACGGCAGACTGCTCGCGGATACGAGAAGGCTGTGCGTCGATCGCTTGAATGTTTCTTGCGGAATGGCCGCCCGGGGACCGACAGAGATCGGCGCTCACGTCGGGCAACTCGGAGCACACTACGTCCCGGCTCCGGGGGTGTCAACCTCCGGCCTCGGAGCGCTACGGTGGGGTCATGACTACGCATGCGCGCACCCAGCAGTGGTGGGCCGCCTGACGGCGGCCGGTCCCACGCATGCACTCGACGGCCGCCGCTTCGGCGGCCGTTCGCGTATCTCCCTCCGGAGGTCCTGAACCCGGTCGCCGGGTCGGCGGCCACGTTCCGGAAGTGGAGAGAGAGATGACGCGGATCTTCAGCGGGGTCAAGCCGACCGGGCACCTGACGCTCGGGAACTATCTGGGAGCCATCCGGGGCTGGGCAGAGGTCGACCAGCACCGGTCCGACTCGGTGTTCTGCGTCGTCGATCTGCACGCCCTGACCGTGGACCACGATCCGGCACGGGTGCGCAGGCTCAGCAGGCAGGCGGCGACGCTGCTCCTCGCGTCGGGGATCGACCCCGATCGGAGCGTCCTGTTCGTACAGAGCCATGTCGACGAGCACGCCCGGCTCTCGTACCTGCTCGAGTGCGTCGCCTCGGACGGGGAGATGCGCCGGATGATCCAGTACAAGGAGAAGGCCCCCGTCGAACAGGCGCGGGGCGGGAGTGTGCGCCTTTCGCTGCTCACGTATCCGGTGCTGATGGCGGCGGACATCCTGGCGTACGGCGCCGACGAGGTGCCGGTCGGCGATGACCAGACCCAGCACGTCGAGCTGACGCGGGACCTCGCGGCGCGGTTCAACCAGCGGTACGGACAGACGTTCACCCTGCCGCGGGCCACCCGGCCCGAGGTGGCGGCGCGCGTCATGGACCTACAGGACCCGACGTCGAAGATGGGGAAGTCCCATGAATCGGGAGCCGGGATCGTCTACCTCCTCGACGAGCCCGACGTGGTGCGGAAGAAGATCATGCGCGCCGTGACGGACAGCGGGAGCGAGGTCGTGTACGACCGCGGGACCCGGCCCGGGGTCTCGAATCTGCTGGAGATCCTCGCGGCCTGTGAAGGTGGGAACCCGGAAGGCCTGAGCGGTGTATATGAGTCGTACGGAGCGTTGAAGAGGGACACCGCCGATGCCGTGGTGGAGCTTCTGCGGCCCGTGCGGGAGCGGCACAGGGAACTGGTGCGGGATTCCGCGTATGTGGAGGGGGTGTTGCGGACGGGAGCGGAGCGGGCGCGGGAGATGTCCAGGCCGACGGTCGATGCCGCCTATCGGGCGATCGGGCTCCTGCCTCCCGCGCCGGCGCCGGCCGATGTGGTGCCGGTGAACATGGCGCGGTAGGCGCGTGGGCTGGTGGCGAGGCGCGAGGCGAAGTGCTGGCGCATCGTGATCTCGCTGCCGAAGCCCGCGTGGCGGGCCACTTCGGGCATGGGCAGGTCGGTGCGTTCGAGGAGCTTCTGCGCGGCGGCGACGCGCTGGTCGAGGAGCCAGCGCAGGGGTGTGGTGCCGGTCGCCGCGGTGAAGTGCCGGGCGAACGAGCGCGCCGACATGCCTGCCCGAGTGGCCAGGTCGGAGACGGTGAGCGGTTCTTGGAGGTGTCGGAGGGCGTATTCACGGACCGCGGCGAGGGCGTCGGCGTCACGGTCGGCGCGGGGCGTGGGCTGCTCGATGAACTGTGCCTGGCTGCCTGTACGGAACGGCGCGGTGACCATCGAACGGGCGATGGTCGCGGCCGCCTCCGAGCCGTGGGCGGTGCGGACCAGGTGCAGGCACAGATCGATGCCTGCGGCGGTGCCCGCGGCGGTCCAGATGTGGTCGTCCTCGATGAAGAGGGCGTCGGGTACGACGGTGACCTGGGGGTGATGGGTGCGCAGAAGGTCGACGAGGTTCCAGTGGGTGATGGCGCGGCGGCCGTCGAGCAGACCCGCCTGGGCCAGCGCGAAGGCGCCGCCGCAGAGCGCGGCGATGGTGATGCCGCGGGTGTGGGCGCGGCGTAGGGAGGTGAGGAGCGGCGGGGGCGCGGGGGTCACGTGGTCGTCGAGTCCCGGCACGACGAGCAGGTCGGTGCCGGACAGACGGTCGAGCCAGTCGAGGCCACGGTCGGGGGTGAGGGAGAGGCCACCGCGCATCGGGACGGGTGCGGGGTCGGCGGCCACACGGCGCAGATCGAAGGGAGGTACGCCGCGGTCGGTGCGGTCGGTGCCCCACACCTCGGTGATCACTGAGACGTCGAAGGCGCGGATGCCCGGGAAGGCGAGCAGGGCGATGCGCTGAGGTGATCGAACGGTGTCAGGCGCGGGCACGGTGGCAGTAAACCATCGAACGGTGGCTTTTGTAGCTCTGGGGGGAGGGGATTCCAGGCGGCAGCATCGTGGGCATGGACAACAAGGCACTGAACATCGCGGAGAACGCGGCGCTGGTCGTCGTCGACGTACAGAAGGGATTCGAGGAGGAGGGCCACTGGGGGCCGCGGAACAATCCCGGGGCCGACGACAACATCGCCTCGCTGATCGACACCTGGCAGGCGACGGGGCGGCCGGTCGTCTTCGTGCGGCACGACTCGCCCAAGCCCGAGTCGCCGCTGCGGCCGGGGCAGGAGGGCAACGACTTCAAGGAGTACGTCGAGGAGCGGCGTGGGAAGGGGGGTGGTGACGGTGTCGAGCTGCTTGTCACCAAGAGCGTGAACTCTGCCTTCTATGGGACGCCTGATCTGGACGCGTGGCTGAAGGCTGCGGGGGTCTCGCAGATCGTGGTGGCCGGGATTCAGACCAACATGTGTGCGGAGACCACTGCGCGGATGGGTGGGAATCTCGGGTACGAGGTGGTGTTCGCTTATGACGCGACGTACACCTTTGATCTTGTGGGGCCTTTCGGGTGGCGGCTCAGCGCGGAGGATGTCGCGCGGGGGACGGCTGTTTCCCTGCACGGGGGTGGGTTTGCCCGGGTGGTGCTCACCGGGGAGGTGGTGGGGGCTGCCCGGTAGGCCTTCGCGGGGCGCCCCAGGCCCGCCCCTTCACCGTAATCATGGGGCTGCCGCCCCCTGGACCCCCGCTATCGGCGCTTCGCGCCTCGTCCTCAAACGCCGGACGGGCTGGGAATGTGTGCTCGGGCCCGGGACGGGTGAAAGGGCGGGTAGGTGGGGTGATCGTCGCGGCGGGGCGGGCTCAGGCGTTGTTGCCGGAGGCCAGTTCTCGGCTGCGGTCCCTGGCTGCTTCCAGGGCTGCGATCAGGGCCGCTCGGACTCCGTGGTTCTCGAGTTCGCGGATCGCGTTGATCGTGGTGCCCGCGGGGGACGTGACGTTCTCGCGGAGCTTGACGGGGTGTTCGCCGCTGTCGCGGAGCATCACCGCGGCGCCGATGGCGGCTTGGACGATGAGGTCGTGGGCCTTGTCGCGCGGGAGGCCGAGGAGGATGCCGGCGTCGGTCATGGCCTCGACGAGGAAGTAGAAGTACGCGGGGCCGGAGCCGGACAGGGCCGTGCAGGCGTCCTGCTGGGTCTCGGGGACCCGCAGGGTCTTGCCGACGGCGCCGAAGATGGCCTCCGCGTGGGTCAGGTCGGCGGGGCTCGCGTGGCTGCCCGCGGAGATGACGGACATGCCTTCGTCGACGAGTACGGGGGTGTTCGGCATGACGCGGATGACCGGGGTGTCCTCGTGCAGGCGCTCCTCGATGAAGGAGGTGGTGATGCCCGCGGCGGCGCTGACGAGGAGGGTGCCGGTGGTGACGTGCGGGGCGAGTTCGGCGAGGAGGGCGGCCATGTCCTGCGGCTTGCACGCGAGGATGAGGGTGTCCGCGCGCTTGGCCGCGTCGGCGTTGCTGAGGGCTTCCACGCCGTAGCGGGTGTGGAGTTCGTCGGCGCGTTCCTGGCGGCGGGCGGTCACGAACAGGTCCGCGGGTGCCCAGCCGCTGCGGATCATGCCGCTGAGCAGGGCTTCGCCGATCTTTCCGGTACCGAGGACGGCGACCTTCTGGCTCGGTCGGCTCGGCTTGCCCGGCGTCTGCGGACCGCCCGGTGTCTGCGGATCGCTCGGCGTGCTCGGCGTGCTCATGGACGGGCCTCCCGTGGGTGCGTCGGTCGGGGCCATCCTCGCATCGGGCGGACGCGGGTCGGCGGGGTGTCCGGAGGGCGGACGGCGCCGGGTCGGGCCTCGGCGCCGGGTCGGGCCTCAGCGGCGGGTCAGGCCGTGCGGCGGCGGAGGGTGGCGGCGCCCAGGGCCAGGACCAGGAGGGCGCAGCCCGCCACGATCACGGCGTCGCGGACGAAGTCGCCGGTGAGGTCGGGCCGGCGCAGGACTTCGGTCATGCCGTCGACGGCGTACGACATGGGCAGCACGTTCGAGATCGCTTCCAGGGCGGGCTGCATCTGGTCACGCGGGGTGAACAGGCCGCAGAGGACGAGCTGCGGGAAGATCACCGCCGGCATGAACTGGACCGCCTGGAACTCGGACGACGCGAAGGCGGAGACGAACAGGCCCAGTGCCGTGCCGAGCAGGGCGTCCAGGAGTGCGACCAGGAGCAGGAGCCAGGCCGAGCCCGTGACGTCCAGGCCGAGGAACCACAGCGACAGGCCGGTGGCGAGCGCCGACTGGACGACGGCCAGGGCACCGAAGGCGAGTGCGTAACCCGCGATGAGGTCGCCCTTGCCCAGGGGCATCGCGAGGAGGCGTTCCAGGGTGCCGGACGTGCGTTCGCGCAGGGTGGCGATGGAGGTCACGAGGAACATGGTGATCAGCGGGAAGATGCCGAGGAGCGAGGCGCCGATGGAGTCGAAGGTGCGCGGGCTGCCGTCGAAGACGTAGCGCAGGAGCAGCAGCATCACG
The DNA here is from genome assembly GCF_000720475.1 of Streptomyces aureocirculatus. Lineage (GTDB taxonomy): Bacteria > Actinomycetota > Actinomycetes > Streptomycetales > Streptomycetaceae > Streptomyces > Streptomyces aureocirculatus. The sequence continues at coordinate 11,491 of NZ_JOAP01000080.1, read as the reverse complement.
CACGGGACCAGGATCATCAGGGCGATGGAGCGGGGGTCGTGGCGGAGTTGGCGCAGGACCCGGGCCGCGGTGGCGAGGGTGCGGTGCAGGTTCATGTCGGTTCTCCGTAGAGGTGGGGTGGGCTGGGGTGAGGTGCGGGCTGGGCGTGGACAGCCCGGTGGGCGCTAGCTCGCGTTGGCCTCGTCCACCAGGCGGAGGAAGGCGGCCTCGACGGTCTCCGCGCCGGTGCGGGTGCGCAGGGCGTCGGGGGTGCCGTCGGCGAGGATCTCGCCCGCGCGCATCAGGAGCAGCCGGTGGCAGCGCTCCGCCTCGTCCATGACGTGCGAGGACACGAGGATCGTGGTGCCGCGGTCGGCCGCGATGGCGTGGAAGAGGTCCCACAGGTCCCGGCGGAGCACCGGGTCCAGGCCGACGGTGGGTTCGTCGAGGACGAGGAGTTCGGGGGCGCCGAGGAGGGCGACCGCGAGGGAGACGCGGTTGCGCTGGCCGCCGGAGAGGTTGCCCGCGAGTGCGTCGGCGTGCGTGGTGAGGTCCACGTCGGCGATGGCGCGGGTGACGTTCTCGTGGCGGCGGGTGGCCGCGGGGCCGCGGCCCGGGGCCAGGACGGCGGCGAAGTACTCCAGGTTCTGCCGGACCGTGAGGTCGTCGTAGACGGACGGGTCCTGGGTGACGTACCCGATGCGGGAGCGGAGCTCCGGGGTGCCCGCCGGGTGGTCGAGGACGTCCAGGGTGCCGGTGACCTGTGCCTGGGTGCCGACGATCGCCCGCATCAGCGTGGACTTTCCGCAGCCGGACGGGCCGAGCAGGCCGGTGATCTGGCCTCGCGGCACGGTGAAGCGGAGGTTGCGCAGGACGGTGCGGCGGCCGCGTACGGCCTTGAGGGATTCGGCCCTGATCGCGGCCGGGGCGGCGCCCTGGGCGGTGACGGATGCGCCGGCCGAGGCCGGGTCTGGGTCGGATGCCGAGATATTCATCATGTGATGATTATGCGCGCCGGGCCGCGCCCCGCGTCAAGGCCCGGCACGTTTTTCGGGCATGCCGAGGCACCGCCGACGCGGACGGGTGCGTGGCGGTGCGGGATGTTGCGTACGGGGAGAGGGTGTGGGGAGAGGGGACGGCCAGGAGGGGTGGCGGGGCCGGTACTCGTGGGCCGGGGCCGCGCGGCGGCTACTTGCGGCGCTTGCGCTTCGACGGGTGGCCCGCGCGGCGAGCGGTCCGCTTCTCGTACTGCACGCGCGCCTTCTCGTACTCCTCCCGGTGCAGCTTCTCGCCGGGGGCCTCCTTCAGGGAGCGGAAGAAGTACGCGAGCAGGGAGCCGATGAAGCCGATCATCATCAGGCTGCGCATCTGGGCCACCGACTGCGGGTCGTGGCGCTTGCCGAACCCCTCCCACGTGCGCCGGAACGCGATCGCGCTGCAGATCGCGAACATGATCACGACGAGCAGGTTCACGAACGCCCCCACGTCCGCGATCTCCAGGCCCTGGTACGCGAACCGCAGCACGAGGCAGCCCGCGGCCGCCGCGGCGAGCGAACCGGCCGCGACGCCGACGCGCCGCAGGCCGTAGCGGTCCGTGTGGTCGACCCAGGTCGTCCCGAAGAACCGGATGGACTCGGGCTGCGGGCCAGGCGGGGTGCCGCCCACGACTGCCGCCTCGACGGCACGCGCAACCTCCGCGGTGCTCGCGCCCTCCGCGGTGCGCGCGGCGTCCGCGGTGCTCGCCGCCCCGGCCGTGCGCGCCGCCTCGGCGGTACTGGCGCCGCGCGCACCCTTCGCGGCATCCACGGCGTCCACGCCCTTCGCCACTTTCGCAGTGCGCGCCGCCTCCGCGGTGCGCGCCGCCTCCGCGGTGCGCGCCGCCTCCGCGGTGCGCGCCGCCTCCGCGGTGCTAGCGCCGTGCGCGGCGTTCGCCGCCTTCACGGCGTTCGCGGCGTTCCGGTGCTTCCGGGGCTTCCGGGGCTCAGCGGTGGGGGATTCTTCGCTCACGTCGTCGATTATCGCCCCGCCCGCGCCGCAGGCCGTGTACGCGGTGGGGAGAGGGGACGCGGCGTCGGGTGTCGTGTGTCCCGGGAGAGCGCGCGCGGTCGTGCGCGAATGCCGCCGCGCCGTATTCGTCCCCCGCCTTGCCCTGCGTCCGTACCCGGCCGCTAGTTTGTGCGGACCAGCAGTTTGTCAGTCAGCATGGGGACGACCGGGACGGGGAGGTCGAGAATGTCGCTCCGCTCAGGTGATCCTGAGGAGATCGGTGGTTATCCGGTCGAGGCCCGCCTCGGCTCCGGCGGCATGGGCACCGTCTTCCTCGGCCGTACGGCGTCGGGCCGGCCGGTCGCGATCAAGCTGATCCACCAGCAGTTCACGGACGACGACGAGTTCCGCACCCGCTTCCGGCAGGAGGTCGCCGCGGCGCGCCGGGTCAGCGGCGCGTTCACGGCCGCCGTCGTCGACGCCGACCCCGAGGCGACGCACCCGTGGATGGCCACCGCGTACATAGAGGGGCCGACGCTCGCGCAGCGCATCGCGCAGCGCGGGCCGATCGGCGGCGCCGACCTGCGCTCGCTCGCCATCGGGCTCGCGGAGGCGCTGCGCGACATCCACCGGGCCGACGTCGTCCACCGTGACCTGAAGCCGTCCAACGTCGTGCTGTCCCCGGAGGGGCCGCGCGTCATCGACTTCGGCATCTCCCGCGCCGCCGACCAGCAGACGCTGACGATGACCGGGCGGGTGATCGGCACACCACCGTTCATGTCGCCGGAGCAGTTGCAGAACCCGCGCGGCGTCGGTCCTTCCTCGGACGTCTTCTCGTTCGCGACGCTCCTTGTGTACGCGTCGACCGGGCAGGGGCCCTTCGACGCGGACTCCCCGTACATGACCGCGTACCAGGTCGTGCACGAGGCGCCCGCCCTCGGCGACGTGCCGCCCGCGCTCCGGGCGGTCGTCGAGCCCTGCCTCGCCAAGGACCCGGCGGCGCGGCCCTCCGTCGACGAGCTCCTGGAGCTGCTGCGGGACCTGCCCGTCGAGCTCGAGGTCGTCGCGGGTGGCAGCCGCACCCGGGACACCGAGACCCAGGTCGGCCGGGACACCGGCGCCACCCCGGCCCCCACCGCTTTCCGGGCCACCCCCCGGTCCGACACCCAGCCCACCCGCTCCGCCCGCCGCCGCTGGCGCCCCGTGCTCGCCGCCGTCGCCGCCGTCGCCGTCATCGGTGCGGGCCTCGCCGTCCTGAGCCGGACCTCCAGCGAGGACACGGACGGGCACCCCGACAGCAGGGGGCGCACGGTGGCCGCGAGCAGCCGGGCCCTGCCGGACGGGTTCCGGCCGTGGCAGCAGAACGTACCGGCGGGCGGGGCGAAGATCCCCGACGAGGTGCGCTGCTTCCCGTACGGCGACTCGGCGTACTGCGGTGGTGGCGGCATGGTCGCCACCCGTGTCCGGATCGCCGACGGCAAACGGCTGTGGGAGGTGGGCGGTCCTGGCGTCCCGGTCCAGGACACGTACATCGCCGGACTCGCGGGCACGGGCACGGCAGCGGGCGCGGACGCGGGCACAGGCACAGCAGCGGGCACGGGCGCAGGCGCAGGGACGGCAGCGGGCGCGGGCCCGGGCGACGCGACCCCCGGGGCCGGAGCCTCGGCCGAGGTCGGAGCCGGAGCCGGAGCCGGGAAGGGCTCCGCGTCCGCCAAGGCCGCCCCCGTCGTCATCGCCTACCGCTTCGCAGCCCAGGGCAGCGGCCAGGACAAGGTCGTCGCCCTCGACTCCGCACGCGGCAAGGAGCTGTGGTCCGCGCCGTTCAGCGCCCAGTCCTCCGCCGTCGCGGGCCAGGGCGCCCCCGACGCGGTCATGGTCGGCTCGGCCGTCCTGACGGCCGACGCAGGCGGCACCCATATCCAGGCCCATGACGTCCGCTCGGGGCGGACGCTGTGGACGTACCCGTTCCCGGCGGGCAGCCAGTGCGCGCCGCTCGGCGCGGGCGCCCGCGCCTACCTGATGTGCGTACCGAAGTCGCAGATCGCGACCGGCGGACCGCAGCGGGCCACGGTGCGCGGCGTCGACGTCGGCTCGGGCGAGCCCGGCCGGTCCTTCACCCTGGACGGTCCGGTGGCTCCCCTTGGCGTGCAGGGCGGGCGGCTCGTCCTGGCGCGGCAGTATGCGGGCAAGCTCGACGGCGTCGAGTACGAGGCGGTGCTCCGCCTCGACGCGGCGCACGGCAAGGTGACGTCGGCCCGCCTCGACAAGCGGTACGGCGGTACGGCGCAGCTCATCGACGGCACGGTGTACTTCACCGAGCAGAGCGGCCGGGTCAGCGCGGTCGCCGCCGCCACCGGCAGGCTCAAGTGGGCCCGGCACACGGGTGTGGAGGGCACATCGGGTCCGACCGCCGGTCCTGGCGCGCTCTACTTCGCGTCGAGCGGCGGGCGGGTCGCCGCGCTGTCACCGCGCGACGGCCGCAGGCAGTGGACCACCGACCCCAAGGTCGACGGCGTCGGCGCGACGGCGACGAGCCCGCGCGTGGCGTTCGCCGGGCGGGTGGCGCTCGTGTCCGGCTCGGAGAACCTGCTGTACGCCTTCGACACGGCGAAGCCGCCGAAGTCCGAGTGAACCGGACGTCGGCGGCTTGGTGGAAATCCAGGAGGTGGAGATCCAGGCGGTGGAGATCCAGGCGGTGGAGATCCAGGAGCCGGAGACCCAGGAGCCCGAGCGCCGACGCTTCAGCAGCGCGGCGCCACGTACCCGTTGCTGCCCGTCCGCACGTATGTGTCCGACACATAGCGGCCGCTGCCGATCCGGTCCCATATCTTCGACGTGCCGGTCGGGCCCTTGACCGTCTCACCGGGCCGCTGGCAGGCGATGGTGACACGGGAGCCGGCCTTCACGCGGCCGACCTTCTCGTACGAAGTGCCGGGACCTGAGCGGACATTGGCGTCCGCGACGACGGCGTAGGTGCGGGCGGCGGCCTGCTCGGCGACTGCCTCCGCCTCGGCCCCCACGACCGCTTCCGCCTCGGTGACGGCTTCCGCCTCCGCGACCACTTCGGCCTCGGCGACAGATTCCGCGACCACTTCGGCCTCAGTGACCACCTCGGCCTCACCCGTCCCAGCGGGGACCGTCAGTTCCTCACTGCTCATCCTGCTACCTCGTTTCCCCCGTGAAAACCGGCGGCGCGGACCGCCCATGGCGTGTTCTCCACACCCTAGACGCGCCCGCGCACCAAGCCAGTTGCAGGACAAAGCAGGACAGTCTTCGCGCCTTAGTGGAGGGATCAGTTCCCTCCCCGGACGGATCAGTTCCCGCCCACGGCGATTTTCAGCCCAGCTTCGACACGTCCCGCACCGCGCCCTTGTCCGCGCTGGTCGCCATCGCCGCGTACGCCCGCAGTGCCTGCGAGACCTTCCGCTCGCGGGACTTGGGGGCGTACACGCCGCCCAGGGCCTCTCGGCGGCGGGACAGTTCGGCGTCGTCGACGAGCAGGTCGATCGAGCGGTTCGGGATGTCGATGCGGATGCGGTCGCCGTCCTCGACGAGGGCGATCGTGCCGCCGGACGCGGCCTCCGGGGACGCGTGGCCGATGGAAAGGCCCGACGTACCGCCGGAGAAGCGGCCGTCGGTGATGAGCGCGCAGGCCTTGCCGAGGCCGCGGCCCTTCAGGAACGAGGTGGGGTAGAGCATCTCCTGCATGCCGGGGCCGCCCTTGGGGCCCTCGTAGCGGATGACGACCACGTCGCCCTCCACGACCTGCTTGTTGAGGATCTTCTCGACGGCCTCTTCCTGCGACTCGCAGACGACCGCCGGGCCCTCGAAGGTCCAGATCGACTCGTCGACGCCCGCCGTCTTCACGACGCAGCCGTCGACCGCCAGATTGCCCTTGAGGACGCCGAGCCCGCCGTCCTTGGAGTACGCGTGCGCGACATCGCGGATGCAGCCGCCCGCCGCGTCCGTGTCGAGGGTGTCCCAGCGCTCGGACTGCGAGAAGGCCTCGGCGGAGCGGCGGCAGCCGGGGGCCGCGTGCCACAGCTCGACGGCCTCGCCGGTGGCCGAGCCGCTGCGGATGTCCCACGCGTCGAGCCACTGCTTGATGGACGGGGAGTGGACGGTGTGCACGTCCTCGTTGAGGAGCCCGCCGCGGTACAGCTCGCCGAGGATCGCGGGGATGCCGCCTGCGCGGTGCACGTCCTCCATGTAGTACGTCGTGGTCGGCGCGACGTTGGGTGCGACCTTCGCGAGGCACGGGACGCGGCGCGAGACGGCGTCGATGTCGTTCAGGTCGTACCCGGCACCGGCCTCCTGGGCCGCGGCGAGCAGGTGCAGGATCGTGTTCGTGGAGCCGCCCATGGCGATGTCCAGGGCCATGGCGTTCTCGAAGGCGGCGTGGGTGGCGATGTTGCGCGGCAGGACGGAGTCGTCGTCCTCCTCGTAGTACCGCTTGGTCAGCTCGACGACCGTGGCGCCCGCGCGCTCGTAGAGGGCCCTGCGGGCCGTGTGCGTGGCGAGGACCGAGCCGTTGCCGGGCAGGGAGAGGCCGATGGCCTCCGTCAGGCAGTTCATGGAGTTGGCCGTGAACATGCCGGAACAGGAGCCGCAGGTCGGGCAGGCGTTCTCCTCGATGCGCAGGACGTCCTCGTCCGAGACGTTCTCGTTCGAGGCGTCGACCATCGCGTCGATCAGGTCGAGCTTGCGGACCGTGCCGTCGACGAGCGTGGTCTTGCCCGCCTCCATGGGGCCGCCGGAGACGAAGACCGTCGGAATGTTCAGGCGCAGGGCGGCCATCAGCATGCCGGGCGTGATCTTGTCGCAGTTGGAGATGCAGATCAGGGCGTCCGCGCAGTGCGCTTCCACCATGTACTCGACGGAGTCCGCGATCAGGTCGCGGGAGGGCAGCGAGTACAGCATGCCGCCGTGGCCCATGGCGATGCCGTCGTCCACGGCGATGGTGTTGAACTCGCGCGGGATGCCGCCCGCGTCGCGGACCGCCTCGCTGACGATGCGGCCCACGGGCGCGAGGTGCGTGTGGCCCGGCACGAACTCGGTGAAGGAGTTCGCCACGGCGATGACGGGCTTGCGGCCGATGTCCGCGCCCGGTACCCCGGAGGCCCGCATAAGGGCGCGCGCGCCCGCCATGTTGCGGCCGTGGGTGACTGTGCGGGACCTCAGCTCGGGCATCGTCGCTCGCTCCTCAAGGGTCATGCTGCGCGGCATGGTCGGGGCAGGTGTGACTACGTCGAGCGTACGCCGGTGATCCAAGATCCGGACAGGGTGTCCGGATGACGGGACGGCCGTCCCACTCCGATACACCCGGGTGAGCGGGCCTGGTCAGCGGTCCTGGCCAGCGGTTCCGGTTGGAGGTTCCGGTCGGAGGTTCCGGTCAGCGGTCCCGGTCGGCCGTGAGGTGCCCCTGTACGACGGGCGCCACGCGAGTCACGATCTGCTCCAGGTCCACCGAGGCAAGAGGCTCGACCTTGATCACGTACCGCAGCATCGCCGTGCCGACCAACTGCGCCGCGGCCAGTTCGGCGCGCAGCTCGGCGTCCGGCAGGTCGAGGCCGCGGGCGATGCGGGCGAGCACCTGACCGGTGACGAGATCGCGGAAGACCGCGGCCGCCGTCTCGTTGTTGACCGCGGACCGCACGATCGCCAGGAGCGGCGCACGGGTCTCCGGGTTCTCCCAGACGCCGAGGATGAAGCGGGTCAGCCGCTCCCCCAGCTCTTCGGGCGGCCCGTCCTCCACGGCGTCCGGCGCCTGGAACGCGGGCGCGAAGGCCACCTCGACGGCCGCCGCGAAGACCTGTTCCTTCGTACCGAAGTAGTGGTGCACGAGGGCCGAGTCCACGCCCGCCGCCTTGGCGATGGACCGCACGGACGCCTTCTCGTACCCGCGCTCGGAGAACTGCGCGCGGGCCGCGTCCAGGATCACCTCGCGGGTGGCGGGGCCCTGAGCGGACTGCGTACGGGTGGGGCGTCCCCGGCGGCGTGGGGCGGGGGCCTGGTCCTGGGTCCGGCCCTGGGCCTGGGCGTGGGTGGGCTCGGGGGCACGGCCCGGTGCGTGGGCGGGGTGGTCCGTCACCGGCGGGGCACCTTCACCGCCGACGCCAGATGCAGCCGGGTGAAGGCGAGCGCCTCGGCGAGGTCGGCCTCGCGCTCGGCGCCGGACATCGCGCGCCGGGTGTTCACCTCGACCACGACATGACCGTCGAAGCCGCTCCTCGCGAGGCGTTCAAGGAGTTCGGCGCAGGGCTGGGTGCCGCGTCCCGGGACCAGGTGCTCGTCCTTCGCGGAGCCCTTGCCGTCGGCGAGGTGGACATGGCCGAGGCGGTCGCCCATGCGGTCGACCATGTGCAGGGCGTCGGTGCGCGAGGTCGCCGTGTGCGAGAGGTCGATCGTGAAGTGGCGGTAGTCGTCCTTGGTGACGTCCCAGTCGGGGGCGTACGCGAGCATCTCGCGGTCGCGGTAGCGCCAGGGGTACATGTTCTCCACGGCGAACCGCACGTCCGTCTCGTCGGCCATCCGCCAGATGCCCTCGACGAACTCACGGGCGTAGTTGCGCTGCCAACGGAACGGCGGGTGCACGACGACGGTGGACGCGCCCAGCTTCTCGGCGGCGGTCCTGGCACGCTGCAGCTTGACCCAGGGGTCGGTGGACCAGACCCGCTGAGTGATCAGCAGGCAGGGCGCGTGCACGGCGAGGACGGGAACCCGGTGGTAGTCGCTGAGGCGGCGCAGGGCTTCGATGTCCTGGCTGACGGGATCCGTCCACACCATCACCTCTACACCGTCGTAGCCGAGGCGCGCGGCTGTCTCGAAGGCCGTCGCCGTCGACTCCGGGTACACGGAGGCCGTGGACAAAGCGACCTTCGCATCCGGGATGCGCACGACTGGTTCCACCACGGGGACAGCGTACGGGGTGCCTCCGGCGGGCGGGGCGGGACAGGGGGCACCTGTGCCGGACGGCCTGTTTCAGGTGACCTGCGTCGCCGGCAGGTGGTCGAGCCTGCGCAGGATCACGCCCTCACGCAGCGCCCACGGGCAGATCTCGACCGACTCCACGCCGAAGAGGTCCATCGCGCCCTCGGCGACGAGCGCTCCCGCGAGGAGCTGCCCTGCCCGGCCGACGGAGACCCCGGGCAGCTCGGCGCGCTCCGCCGTGGTCATCCCGGCGAGCTGCGGCACCCAGTCCTCCAGGGTCTTCCGCTTCAGCTCGCGCTGTACGTACAGGCCGTCGGCGGACCGCGCGGCACCGGTGAGCCTGGCCAACTGCTTGAACGTCTTCGAGGTCGCGACGATGTGGTCCGGGCTGCCGAAGCGGCTGAACTCGCCCACCGTACGGGCGATCTGGGCGCGGACGTGGCGCCGCAGGGCCCGTACGTCGGCGGGGTCCGGCGGGTCCCCGGGCAGCCATGCGGCGGTGAGCCTGCCGGCGCCGAGCGGCAGGCTCACCGCGGCGTCCGGCTCCTCGTCGATGCCGTAGGCGATCTCCAGGGAGCCGCCGCCGATGTCGAGGACCAGCAGCTTGCCCGCGGACCAGCCGAACCAGCGCCGGACGGCGAGGAACGTCAGCCGGGCCTCCTCGGCGCCGCTGAGCACCTGGAGGTCGACACCGGTCTCCTCGCGGACCCGGGCGAGCACCTCGTCGGCGTTGGTGGCCTCGCGCACCGCGGAGGTGGCGAACGGCAGCAGGTCCTCGACCCCCTTGTCCTCGGCTGCCTCCAGCGCGTCACGCACCGTGGCGACGAGCAGCTCCACGCCCGCCTGGCCGATGGCGCCCGCCTCGTCGATGAGTTGGGCGAGGCGCAGGTCGGCCTTGTGGGAGTGCGCGGGCAGCGGGCGGGCGCCGGGGTGGGCGTCCACCACCAGCAGATGCACCGTGTTCGAACCCACGTCGAGGACACCGAGTCTCATGTACGGAACGCTACTGCGCCGGGGGGCGCCGGTGGCGGCCGGGCGGATGTTGCTGTTTTCCGGGGGGATGTTGCCGTTCTCCGGGGGGTGCGCCCGTTCCCCGGGGGGTTGTTCCCGTTCTCGGGTGGGATGTTCCCGTTCTCGGGTGGGATGTTCCCGTTCTCCGGGGAGGGGGTCGCGCGCATACCCTGGAGACGTGCCAAAGACGAAAAAGGCGAAGACCGACAAATCGAAGCCGTCGGAGTCAGTGGAGTCATCGCAGCCCTCCCAGCCCTCGCAACTCTCCAAGCCCTCCAAGGCTGCGAAGCCCTCGAAGCCTTCGCAGCTTTCGAAGCTCTCCAAGTCGGAGAAGAAGGCCGGGAAGGCCGGGAAGGGGGTGAAGTCCGTCGTCAACGTCGGCAAGGCTGCCGTGGTCCCGGACGAGCAGGGTCTCGACTTCGCCCGTGCCTGGGTGGAGTTCCCTGACCCGGCGGACGACGAGCAGGTCTTCCGCTGCGACCTGACGTGGCTCACCTCCCGCTGGAACTGTGTGTTCGGCAGCGGCTGCCAGGGCATCAAGGCGGGCCGTGCCGCCGACGGCTGCTGCACGCTGGGCGCGCACTTCTCGGACGAGGAGGACGAGCAGCGGGTCGCGGGTCATGTGGCGCGGCTCACGCCGGACATCTGGCAGCACCACGACGTCGGCACCCAGACCGGGTGGGTCTCGCAGGACGAGGACGGCGAACGGCAGACCCGTCCCTTCAACGGGTCGTGCATCTTCCAGAACCGGCCCGGCTTCGCGGGGGGCGCGGGTTGTTCGCTGCACATCCTGGCGCTGAGGGAGGGGCGGGAGCCCCTGGAGACCAAGCCCGACGTGTGCTGGCAGTTGCCGGTGCGGCGTACCTTCGACTGGATCGACCGGCCGGACGACACCCGGGTGCTTCAGGTGTCCATCGGTGAGTACGACCGCCGGGGGTGGGGGCCTGGGGGGCACGACCTGCACTGGTGGTGCACGTCGGCGACCTCCGCGCACGGGGCGGGTGAGCCTGTGTACGTGTCGTACCGGCCCGAGCTGGTTGAGCTGATGGGCAAGGCGGGGTATGACCGGCTGGTCGAGCTTTGTGAGGAGCGGTTGGCTTCTCAGCTTCCGCTGATTGCGCCGCATCCTGCGGATCCTCAGGGGTAGCTGGCCCCTGGGCCTGCTGCTCGACGCCGGGGGGTGCCGCCGCCGGGGGGTGCCGCCGCCGGGGGTCGCCGTTGGCGGGTGCCGGTTTGTTCTTGGTTGCGCGCGCCGTTCCCCGCGCCCCCTTCGGGGCGATTCCCCCGCCCCGCGAGTGCCGGAGTGGCACCGCAGCGGGGCGCCTCCCCGCCGCCGGGAGAGCCGCCGTTGGCGGGTGCCGGATGGTTCTTGGTTGCGCGCGCCGTTCCCCGCGCCCCCTTCGGGGCGATTCCCCTGACCCGCGAGTGCCGGAGTGGCACCGCAGCGGGGCGCCTCCCCGCCGCCGGGAGAGCCGCCGTTGGCGAGTACCAGTTGGTTCTTGGTTGCGCGCGCCGTTCCCCGCGCCCCCTTCGGGGCGATTCCCCCGCCCCGCGAGTGCCGGAGTGGCACCGCAGCGGGGCGCCT
>NZ_JOAP01000079.1 GCF_000720475.1 Streptomyces aureocirculatus | reverse complement strand
ACGACCACACCACACCAAGCACCCACAACACAGCCACACCAAACACCAAACACCAAACACCAGACAGCACACAGCACACAGCACACAGCACACAGCACACAGCACAAACAACAACGGCGGCCCCCAACCAACCAGAGGGCCGCCAAACACCTCGCCGCCCACAGCAACCGGATGGGAACGTGACCCTGCCTGGTGCTCCTTCACCGATGCCCTGTGTTTCGTCGGGAACCTGCTGGCTTCGCCGCCTTCCTGGATCGCGATCCTGCCGGGTGACGACGAGTGGGAAGTGACCGACAAGGACTTGGATTTCCCCAGGACGCTCGTATGGACTGACGACTCTGTCAACTGACGTCTCACGGGCCTGGAAGCAGGCGGCAGCGGAGGGGCCTGCGCGCCGAGTTCTCCATCGTGGCGCGCACGAGGTGAACAGTGGTGCCGAGATGGCTCTGAGAGGCATCGGCATAAGGCGCGCCCGGACCGCCTACCGGATCCCCGAATCGGTGCTCCAGGAACTGGCTCTGCCCGCACGGCCACCGGTTGCGCGCGTCCCGGAACCGCAGCCGGTGTGAAGGGCTCGCCCGGAGAACGGCTCGCCGCGAACGCGAAGTGGTGCCGCATGTGCGAGTCCCTGGTCGGTGCGTCGTCGGCGGCCGCCGGGGGCCCGTGGTTCTCTGCACCAGGTGCTGCCCGGTGTCGATACTCCCGGCAACCGCGTGCGCCTCGAAGTCTGCTGGGCTGGTCCGAACACCCGCCACGAGCAGACTCAGTGATCCCGCGTCGACGTCACGGGCATCGAGGAGCGTCCCGCAGGCCCGCGGGACGAGTCCTGGCTGTGGGTGACGGCCCATGAGATCCTGGAGGCCGGGATGGCACTCGCTGACACCATCACTGTCAGGGGTGCCGACCCCACTAGATGCGCGTGGAACCAACTACCGCCGAGCGTCGGACCTTTGGGGCCGCTTCTGCCGGTTCGCCGAGTAGTCCGAGGCAAGGGTGTGGGCCGAGCTCCTCCGTCTGGTCCTCGACGATCAGCGCGATGCGGGAGCGTGAGACGCTGCAGGGGCAGCCGATCAGCGGGCGGCCTGCCGGAGGAGCGCCCGTTCGGTGCTGGCCTTGCGGTGGGCGCCCGCCGGGCAGAGCGGTCGGTGATCAGCCAGCGGAACGGCTCCGGACTCCGGAGAAGTGAGGACCGATGGAGTGCCCCCACCGGGCCTCGTTTGCAGGTTGTTGCTGAGCGTCGCGCCGTGCTGCCGCGGCGGACGGGGAGGCGGCAATGCAGAGCTGCGTGCATGCCGGCGTGGCAACGCTATGACTCGCCGCTGATCCTGGCCGAGCCGATCGTCGCCGCGACGATCTCCCTGGCGGCGGTCTGGGTCGACGAGCTGGAGTTCAGGTTGGTCAGCGATGTCTGGTTGAGCGCGTACACGACGAACTCGTAGGTGTTCACCGTCGAGGGCGAGCACGGTCCCTGGTAGCCGTAGAGGCTGGCGCTGCCACGGTAGTAGACCTGCCTGGCTCCTGCCGGGGCCGAGGGGCGGTATTTATGGTCCACGTTCTGGGGGAGCGAGGTCGTGCTCGCCGGGATGTCGTAGATGACCCAGTGGATGAGGTTGGAGTTGTCGAGATCGCGCATGACGATCGCGTAGCTCTTGGCGGTGGCCGGAGCACCCGACCAGGTCAAAGGGGGAGATTCGTTCCTCTTGGCGGGGTCGTTTCCTCCGCCGCTGGTGCACTCGTGGACCTTGGGGATGACGCCGCCGTCGACGAATGCGGTGCTGGACAGCGCGAACGCGCTCCGGGCTGCCGAAGGCGCCGACGAGGTCGACGAAGCGGTCGACGGCGAGAGACCGACGGCCCCGGTGATGAGCAGAGCGCACAGTGCAATTCTTGCACTTCTCACTGGAGGCTCCCGAGGATACTTGTGGTCGCTTGGGTTCCGTGGCGCGAGAGTGGTGATCGTGCGGCAAAACCAGCGTATGCATCGAAGGATTCTGATGTCATGTCACTTATCAATCTGATCGATGTACTTTTCTCGCGTGGGACGCACCCTCGGGCATGCGAGGCAGGGCGAGCCGAGCTGTTCACGACACGGCTCCTCGGTGCGGGCCTGGTTGAGGCGAACGCGGTCTGGCGCATTCGGAATAGAGATCGCATGTGTCGTGGTCGGGCGGTGGACTACTCAGGAGGGTCTAGGTACGCACGCTCAAGCGGAGCACGGGAGTGGCTGCCTAGCATCCGGCACATGACTTCCGTGGAGCAGATGGTCAGGCCGGGGACACCGCAGAGGGTGCGGCCGCAGGTGCGGGGCACCGGGTCGCTGGTGCTGGGCGCAGCGGCGCTCACGATGATCGTTCTTCCGCTGCTGGTGCAGTACCCCGGGCCGGAGTGGGTGCGCTTCTTTCCGTGGTTCTGCATCGCGCCCGCGGGGATCGGCGCGGTCGTCTCCGGCTTCGTCGTGCTGTATCGCGTGCAGGGGCGCAGGGACGTCGACGCCTTCCGGGCCCGCCTGGGCATCACGCTCGGCACGGCAGCCATCGTGCTGCCGGCGGTCGCGCTCCTCTGGTTGATCTGGGCACTGAACCAGGCCGTCGGCTAGACAGTCGATCCGATGACGTCAAGGCAGCCGTTGGCGACCGGTCGCGGCTGTCTTCTACGCGGGCCAGCGCCGTCGCGCCGACTGACCGGCGAATCGGGCGTGAAGGTCTTCGCGCTCACGCCGGTCCCGGTCGCGCAGTTCCCATCTTGGCCGCGCCGGATTACAGGCTGGCCTTCTTGCGGGAAGACTTCGCCCTCGCCTGAGCCGCGGCGGGGCCTGGATGCATACGTTGCACGGCGGGCGGGGCGTGTCCCTTAGCGGGCGGGTTCGCCGGCGGGTCAAAATCGGAGCTCACGGCGACTTGGCAGGCGCAGCGGCCGCGTACGCCGGTTCTGTCTCCGGAAAAAGGTCCAGGCGGTCACAGTCACGACGACGGCCAGGACGAACGTGGTGACCAGGGGCTGCCTTTGACGCCTGTGCCCATCGCCACGAGTGTGGCGGCGTCCGTGAAATCCTCCCGGAAGCAAGATTTGCGCATGCCTGCCACCCTCGCAGGAGGGGCAGCAGACGCAACGCAACGTGCGAGGTATTTCTACTACCCCTTACTTCTGATCACGAAGAACGTAATGACAGCGCCTCCGAGGAGCAACATGATGACGGTCGCCGGCCAGTTGTCAGTATCGCCGCCGCCTGTGGGTACATCTTTCCTCCCACATGGCCTCTCCGGCGAGGACACCGCCGGTCGAGTACGCTCCGTTGACACCCAAGCACATCGCGCGGGAAGCCCCCAGTGCCGGACGAGTTCCAGTTCGTCGTCGGCCTGAGACGGATCGGCAAACGCGAGGGCGAAGGCGTGCAGGGCTTGGGTATGTGCGGCGAGCCTCGGCGTACGTCGCGACATCGTCGGCCTGACCTTTCCGGCCCGCTGCTCCCCCCGCCTTGGCCGCCACGCTCTCCAGCGTCGGCACCACACCCCCACCGGCATCATGCTGATCTTCGGCATCGACAAGTACCGGTCCATGGTGGCCACGGCACGGGATCCACACCGGCTCCGGCCAAGATGTAAACCCTGGTCCCCCCGGCCTCACGGAGACCGGCAGGACGATCACCGAGATCTGCACCGACACCCCCCTACCCCATGCGCAACATCTCCTCAACTAAGTTACTTTCACTATGAGTTACGACTGTACGGTCTCCCCGGACGGTCACAGCCCCACGTATCCGCAAGACGTCTTCGGATGGCGAGCGGCGAGGCACGAGCCGCCCGCGACGTCGAACACCCGCCGCTGCCCCTGCGACTACCGCCTGTCCTTCACCCACGCCCCGGAGATCACCCGGCCCATCCGGACCATCCAGGGCATCCGGCGCATCCGGGGCATCCGCTAAGTCCGGGGTGCGGGCTTGATCAACTGACAGCCCCCGATTGTCAGTGCCGGCTGCGACCGATTGTCAGTGCCGGGTGCGACGATCGCCCACATGACGGAGACAACCGGAACACACGGCGAGTGGCAGGAGTTCCTCGCGCGGTGGAGCGAGGAGTGGGCGGACGCGTGCGGCCCGGACGACGTGCGGGACCCGGGCGACGAGGAGGCCCGCAGCGCCCGCTGGCTGGGCTTCGCGCCCGCGACGCCCGAGCGGATCACCGCCCTGGAGGAACGCCTCGGGCATCGCCTTCCGCCGTCGTACCGGACGTTCCTGGAGATCACCGACGGCTGGCGGAACGCGGGGGACTTCGTGTGGCTCCTCGCGGGCACGGAGCAGGCACACTGGTACGAGGACGACGCGAGCCTCGCCGAGATCTTCGGGGAGGACTTGGACGAGGACTCCACGCCGGAGGAGGTCCTTGAGGCCACGATCTGGACCAGGGCACTCGAACTGGCGGTTGAGTCCGACGTCGTGAGCGTGCTGATGGACCCGCAGGACGTGGACGAGCACGGCGAATGGGCGGTGTACACCTGGGCGCCCTGGCGGGGCAGCCCCCCGGAGCGGCACGCCTCTTTCTGGGCGTACATGAACGACGCCTACCGCGAGTTCCACAGCATGCGGGCGAGCGACGACGACGGGCGCGCGTTCGACAACGCCACCACGCAGGAGCTGGACGAGCGGGTGGCGGAGGCGCGTCGGGACGCGCTGCGCGGTGCGTACGAGCGGGCCGACGCGGTGCTCGCGGAGGCGCAGGAGTTCGGCAGACCGAGGGCCGGGGTGCTGCGAGGCCAGATTCAGTGGCTGCTGGGCGACCGGTACGCCCGGAACTTCGACGGACTCGCAGGCGACCCCGTGTACGCGCCGGAGCTGCTGCCCGTGCTGCTCGCCGAGGACGAGGTGGAGCCTCGGGACCCGGACTGCGACGACCCGTTCACGTCCCCTCTGCCCGTCGCGTCGGACGAGGTGCGCGCACTGGAGCGTGAGGTGCTGCGGCAGTTGCGGGAGGGCAGGTACGAGTACACCGCGCCGGGTCCGTTCGGTGACGCGGTGCGCAGGGCGCGGGAGGAGGCCCGCTGGGGCGGGACGGACGCGGCCTGGCGGATCCTCCTCGCCGCGCTGCCCGGCTGGCAGGCCCTCGGCCCCGACCACATAGCGCCGGTCGGTCTCACCGCCGACCCGCTGCTCGGCCCCCTGCTCACGCCGGAGCGGGCCCGGACGCTGCTGGCCACGCCCCGGGGCGAGGAGGCGACAGGTGCCGTCGCGGCGGCGGTCGACGAGGATCCCGAGGGCCTGGCATGGCTCGCGGAGCAGGCCGGGGACGACGGGCGCGAGGGGTACCGCTTCCTCCTCGTTGAAGGCGTGGAGCCCGTCGCGCTGCCCGCCCTCATCGGCTCCGCAAAGTCCGGGGAGGGGCAGGAATTGCGTGCGCCGACCACACGCTGGGATGCGCGCCTGGCCCGGTGGTCGGGCGCGGTGTTCTCCTCGTACGACGACGAGGCGCAGGTCGCGGTCGGCCGGGCGGGGCGCGGCTGGAGCTTCGCGTTCGACCACGAGCCGCAGGCGTTCGACGAGGCGCGGTTCGTCTCCCCCGCGGTCGCCGCGTCCCGGCACGGCCGTGCCGTGGTGGTCTGGTCCGCGCCCGACATGTTCGACAGCGGCGCGCTGTTCCACCTCTCCGTCGCGGAACACGGCGCGGAGCGGTACGCGTTCACGGTCCTCGGTGCGCGGTGCGAGCGTTCCGGGGAGATACCGGAGGAGTTGCTGCCGGAGCGCCTCTTCCCCGGGGCCGGGGACAGGGGCCGACACGGGGAGCGGCGGGGAGCGGCTGCGGCGCTGGCGGCGATCGCGGCGGCGTTCGGTGTCACCCTGCCCCGACTCGCCCTCACCCGTGGCCGCCTGCACTCCTTCACCACCCGCTCCTGGACGCGCCCGCCGGGCCCGGGCGAGGGGTACGCGGCGGCTTCGCGGAAGCCGCACGCCCCGGGCACCGTGGGAGCGCCCCAGTGGATCAAGCCAAAGTCAGCCCGTCGGGCAGACATTTGAGCCAGCTCGACATTACCCTCCTTTGACTTTCACTTGGACTGTCTTTTACTTTCGGTTGCGGCGGCGAACGCACCGAAGCGCCGCCGCGTTCTGTCACCCTTCCCTGGAGGTACGACGTGGAAAAGCTGGTCGCGAAGATGACGCGGGACGACGTCTGGAAGCAGTGGACTGCCCTGAACTCGCCGAAGACGTCCGGCAAGGACGGCTGTATCAGCGCCGACAAGTCGGGGTGCATCAGCGCCTCCGCGAAGTCCGGCTGCATTTCCTGAGCATCCGTTAGTCGCCCTTGCTACGAGCGGCCCGGCGCGCCCCCGTGGGCGCGTCGGGTCGCCCGCCCCCAACTCCCGCGCCCCCCCAGCTCCCGCGCACCGGCACCCCGAAGGGTGGTCATGAACGGTCAGCCAAGCGCCGACGTCCTCGCCCAGATCAAGGACATCCCGATCTACCGGCCCTCCGTCGAGCGCGGCCACTTCCCCGTCCTGGAGAAGCCTGAGATCGCCCGTGGCTTCCCCGACAACTGGATGACGCCCGCGCTGGCGGCCGCCCTCGAAGCGGGCGAGGCGGAGTTCGTGCTCTCGACTGGCACCAACCACGCGCGGATGCAGATCATCCGGCCCCCTTACTTCCTGCTCAACTCCTACTACAAGTTGTGGAGCGAGCACCCGGACATCGCCGACACCTGGCACGAGGGCTGCCGCCGCGTCTCCCTCACCACCGTCCTCGCGACCGAGCACGTCGCCCGCGTCAACGCCCGCAAGCACGGCGGCCCGCGGGCTCAGCCCGATCCGCTGCCGGGCCTGGAACAACGCCGCCTGGACGAACGGACGTTCTATGTGAACCTGCGGCGTGACCCGGACCTGTGGGACCGCGCGGACGTGGAACGCATGCTCGACGAGATCCGCACCGCGCAGGCGGACCACCCCGAGGGCCGGTACCACCTGGACTGTTCGGGGCCCCATCTCGCCCATCTGGTGCGTAAGGTCGTCGCCTGGGGCCTGTGGCCCGCCTTCCCGCAGCCGGCCAGCATCGTGCACGCCTACGAGTACACACCGCTCAACGTGCGCCGCTACCTCCGCCACCACTTCTCCTGCCCGGTCGTCGACCTGTTCGGCAGCACCGAGCTCGGCTATCTCTTCTACAGCGACCGCACCGGCCGCTACCACCCGTACCTGGACCGGATGAGCGTCGAGCTGATCCCCGTGGAGCCGGGCAACAGCCGTATCCACAGCCTCATCGTGACCAGCGTCCGCAACCCCCACATGCCCCTGGTCCGCTACCGCTCGGGCGACTGCGTCCGCACCGACGACGGTTCCACGGACCCGGCCCGCATCTCCCGGTTCTGCGGCCGCGAGAAGGAGTTGCTCGACACCGTGCGCGGTCCGGTGGCGCAGGGCGACCTCGACGACGTGGTCACCGCCGCCTCACCCCGTGTCTTCGTCCACCGGCTCGACACCCGCACGCCGGGCCGTGCCCTGCTCGACTACACGACCTTCGACGGCTCCCCGCTCGCCCCCGCCGAAGCGGACGCACTGCGCCACGGCGTCGCCGAACTCGCCGCGCGGGACGCCGACGTGCGGCACCGGGAGCACATCCCCATCGGCGCCTCCGGCAAGTACGCCTGGCTCGCCCAGGACGCCTAAATACCCTCTGCCTCGCCCTGGCCCCCGCACCCTCTGTCCACGCCCCGTCCCACGCCTTCCGGGAGCACCATGACCACCCAGCCGACCGTGTCCGTCGACGACCTCAGGGCCCTGCTCGGCGAGGCCCTGCACTCCGAGGTGGCGGCCCACTTCACCGCGGTCACCGAAGCACCGCGGGAGTATGTCGAGCGTCAGGTCATCGAGTGTCTGCGCTATCTCTACCTCGTCTCCCGCCATCCCGACCGGCTCAGCGGTCTCTTCCTCCCCGTCGAGCAGGAGATCGACGAGATCTGGCACTACCTCATCCTTCAGACCCGCGAATACCGCGTCCTGTGCGAACAACGCCTGCCGGGCGGGTTCTTCGTCGAGCACCGCAGCATCGCCTACGAGGACTACCAGCGCGAGCCGGGCCGCGAACAGGCCGTGGAGGAGGCGCTGCGCTGGATCCCCTTGTACGTGGCGGAGTTCGGGCCCTTCGACGACGGGGCGCTGCCGCACTGGACGATCGTGCGCTTCCTGCACGAGCAGCTCGACATGTCGCTGCGTGAGATCAGCGAGCTCGCCCCGATGGCGGCGCCCCAAGGGGCGGCCGGCAGTTGAGGTTCCGCGCCCGCCCCACCACCGGCCCCACAAGCCGCTCCTCCAGCCGCCCCGCCACCGGCTCTGCCAGCGCTCCTGTCACCGCTCCTGCCACCGATCCAGCCGTCGGAACTCCGCCGCCGCCCCCGGCCGACGACCCTCCTGAGCAGCGACGGGTCCTCGTCGTCCTGATCCTGTCGCAGATCCTCAGCGGCGCCGGGCTCGCCGCCGGGATCACCGTGGGCGCGCTGCTCGCCGAGGAGATGCTCGGCTCGACCTCGCTGGCCGGGCTGCCCGCCGCCCTGTTCACGGGTGGTGCGGCTCTCGGCGCGGTGGGCGTGGGGCGCGTCTGCCAGCGCTGGGGCCGCCGTCCCGGACTCGCCTCCGGGTACGCGGTGGGGGCGCTCGGCAGCCTGGGAGTGGTCGGCGCGGCCGCGGCGGACAGCGCACCACTGCTGTTCGTCTCCCTCGTCGTCTACGGCGCCGGTACGTCGACCAATCTGCTCGCCCGGTACGCGGGCGCGGATCTGGCACGGCCCGAACGCCGTGGCCGTGCCATCAGCACGGTCCTCCTCGCGACCACGCTCGGCGCCGTGGCGGGGCCCAACCTGGTGACCTGGTCCGGATCGGTCGCGCACGCCTGGGACCTGCCCCGGCTCACCGGTCCCTTCCTGCTCGCGGTGGCGGCGTTCACCTCGGCCGCCGTGGTCCTCGGCTGCTTCCTGCGCCCCGACCCACTGCTCCTCGCTCGCTCACGAGCGGCCGAAACGGAGAGAACGAAGCAAACGGAAGGCAAGGAGAGCAAGGACGCCGAGGAGGACCGGGACGAGGCGCCGTCGTCACACGGCCTCGACGGGGCACCGGCCCCCGCCCCCTCCCTCTCCCCCACCGACGTCCGCGCCCTCGTCACCGGCACCACCGTCATGGTGCTCACCCAGCTCGTGATGATCTCCGTCATGACGATGACGCCGGTCCACATGACAGCCCATGGGCACGGCACCCAGCTCACCGGGCTCGTCATCGCCCTGCACGTGGGCGCGATGTTCCTGCCCTCACCGCTGTCCGGGCGGCTCGTGGACCGGCTCGGACCCCGGCCCGTCGCCGCGGCCGCGGGGGCGACGCTGTTCGCCGCGGGGTGCACGGCCGCCCTGGCGCCGCCGCACTCGGCGGCGGCCCTTGCCGTGGCGCTCGTCCTGCTCGGGTTCGGCTGGAACCTCGGGCTGCTCAGCGGCACGGCCATGGTCACCGCGGCGACGCCACCGTCCACGCGGGCCGGCACACAGGGCCTGGTAGACGTGGGGATCGCCGTCGCCGGAGCGTCCGGCGGTTTGGCGTCGGGCGTCGTCACCGCGTCGGGCGGGTTTCCCGTCCTCGCGTTCGGCGGCGGCGTCCTCGCGCTCGCCGTGCTGCCGCTGGTCCTCGTGACCGCACGCGCCACGCACCCGCAACGCCCCGCGGGGCGGCACGCAACTTGCGGAACCGGTGGTCGAGTCCGCCCGCACCGCTCTTCGTAGCCCTCGCGGTCTCGATGACAAAGCCCGTCTGCTCCTCGTGGCGGGCGGGGCAGCGGCCGATGGTGGTGTGACGGACCACTTCCGAGGTGGTGTAACGCGAAGAGGCCCTCCCCCCAGCCGACTCCCCCATTCCGGGGAGGTCCAAGGGCACATGAGTGAGGTTGCTCAGTACTCCGCTGCCGGGCGTGCCGGACAGGAGGTCGAGCCGGTAAAGTCCCCGCGGTCGGGGGGATGGCTGCCGTACCGCAGGCGGTCACCAACCGCTCCGCTCACCGGCCCTGGCGCACCAAACGATATTGCGCAGCCCCACCCCAGGCGCGCGACGGAAGGTCGGCGGGGCCGCTCGGCAGCCGGAGAGCCGGGCCGCAGCAGAGCGCTGGGCTCCGCGCCGACGGCCGGGTGCCGCCCGACGAGTTCGAACGACCCCTCCCATCCGGCAGATCTTCACCTGTCCGCCGCGCTGTGGCCACCCCAGCCGCGAACGATCTGTCCGGATCTGAACAACGCCCGGGAGAGACACATGAGTTCTGTATTCCCTACGTCCTCCGGCCTGGACCGGCGCCACTTCCTGCAGGCGGCCGGCGTGGGCGTCGGCGCACTGCTCGCCGGTGCCGGACTGGCCGGGCAGGCGGAGGCGACGTCCGGTGCCCCGCGGCTGCGTGACGGACCGTTCCGCCTCGGCGTGGCCAGCGGTGAGCCGGCGTCGGACGGCTGCGTGCTGTGGACCAGGCTGGCGCCAGAACCCCTGGCTGAGGACGGGCACGGCGGCATGCCCCGCGCGGGCTACGGCGTGCAGTGGCAGGTCGCCGAGGACGAACGGTTCCGCCGCGTCGTGCGCTCCGGCACCGCCCTGGCCCTGCCCGAGCTGGGACACTCCGTGCACCCGCAGGTGCACGGTCTACGGCCGGGGCGCCAGTACTTCTACCGCTTCCGTGCCCAGGGCCACACCAGCCCCGTCGGCCGGTTCCGCACCACGCCCCCCACCCGTTCCCGCGGCGCCTTCACCTTCGCCACCGCCTCCTGCCAGGCGTGGTACCACGGCCACTTCTCCGCGTACCGCGACTTGGTGGCCAAGGACCCCGACGTGGTGTTCTTCCTCGGCGACTATCTCTACGAGTACGGCATCACCGCGGCCAACATGTGGCGCAACGCCCCGCTCCCCGGGGCCCGGCACGAGCTGGAGACCAACACCCTCGCCGACTACCGGGTGCGCTACTCCCTGTTCAAGACCGACCCCGACCTGCAGGCGGCACACGCGGCGGCACCCTGGATTCTCACTCCGGACGACCACGAGGTGCAGAACGACTACGCCGACGAGAGGTCCTACTACGGCCTGAGCGAGGAGGACTTCCTGCTACGCCGGGCTGTGGCGTACCGCGCGTACTACGAGAACTGTCCGCTGCCCCCGCTCGCCCTCGCCCACGGCCCCGACGCGCGGCTCCACCGCCGGCTGCGCTACGGCGGCCTCGCCACCTTGCACGTGCTCGACGCCCGCCAGTACCGCGACGCCAAGCCCGCGAACACCGAGGAGCAGTACGCGCCCGGCCGCACGCTGCTCGGTGCCGAGCAGGAGCGGTGGCTGTACCGCGGGCTGCGGTCGTCCGACACCCGGTGGAACCTGCTGTTCCAACAGGTCGGCCTGGTCAAGGTGACCGAGAACCGCGTGGACCAGTGGGACGGCTTCCCGGCCGCGCGGCAGCGCCTGCTCGACGTGCTCGGCGAGCGGGGCGTCGCGCCCTCCGTCGTCTTCACCGGCGACTGCCACCGCTCCATCGCCGGCGACCTGCTCGCCGACTTCGCCGACCCCGGGTCCGCAGTGGTGAGCAGCGAGTTCCTCGGCACCTCGATCGCTTCCGACGGTGACGGTGCACCGACCGACAACTTCACCAAGGACTGGATGCAGCATCCCTGGATGAAGTTCTACGACGGTCGTCGCGGCTACGTCCTGGGCCACGCCGACGCGGACGCGATCACCGCCGAGTACCGCGCCGTCCCCTATGTCCGTGCCGACAACCAGGCGGCGGGCTTCGCCCTCGACCGGTTCCGCGTCGAGCACGGCCGCACCGGCATGCAGAAGGTGAGCTGATCATGACCGACACGACTCTCCCGGCCGCGTCCACGGTGGCCGCGACGCACCCGGGACGCAGGCACGAGCACCACGTGCCCGGCACCGTTTCCGGCCTCACCGCCACCGGCGGGCTCGCCGTCGTCGAGCTTTCCTGGCGCTCCTACCGGCCGCGGCACGGGCAGCTCGTCGACCACTACGAGGTGTACGTCTCCGAGCGCGCCGGCCGGGCAGGGGGCCTCGCCGGCACGGCGACCCTGCTGGGGCGGACCCTCTACCCACACTTCACCCACCGGGTCGGCCCTGAGCCGCGGACCCGCTACTACAGCGTCGTCGCCGTCGTCGACTCGGGTGCGCGCACCCGCTCAGCACGTCCCGTAGCGGCCGTGAACGCCCGCTCTGTCGCGGCGGGCCGAGCGGTGGCACAGGTCGGTGAGTTCGACCACAAGGGCCTGGAGTTCGCCCTGTCGCCGGACCAGAGCGCCAGCTACCGAACCGCCTTCCCCACCGGCGTCAACTACCGGTACGGCAGCTCCACTCCCGGCCGCGACTGGTGCTACCTCCACCCGGGGCCCCTTGACGCCTGGGCCGGCCGCAAGGAGCACACCTTCACGCTCCGCTTCGACCTGAGCCTGGCCCCGAAGGATGACCTGGCCTGTGCGCTGTGGCTGATCGACTCACACGCGACCGCCGCGGGCGGCGCCGAGGTGACTCTCAATGACAGCCCGGTGCGGACCCTTGAGTTCCGCGGCGGTGCCACCCGCGGCTCGGTCGAGGGTGACGCCGCCCGCCCGGGCACCGCGCTCAAGCCCTCGTACTACGAGTTCCCGGTGGCCGCCGGGCTGTTCAGGGCTGGGGAGAACGTGCTGAAGGTGCGCAAGACCAGCGGTTCCTGGATCGCCTACGACGCGCTGGGGATCTTCGCACGGGAGTGAGCGCCGGGCGCCCCGCCCCCGACGGGTCCGCGGTTTCAGCCGGGCGGCGGGGGCGGGGGCTGCGGCCTGGGGGCTCGCGCGTCGAGGGTTCACGGCGCGTGCGTGCGGCCGAACCCACGGTTCAGCAGGGATCTTCGGCAGGGCTCCAGACTCAGTGGGGGTTACATGTCCTACCTGATCGTCATCCTGGTCGTGTTCGCGACTGCCGTCGGTGTGTGCCTGGTCGTACTGGGGCGCGGAGGCGGTGCCGGTGAGCGCGGCACGCTGGAGCGCGGGGCAGAGACCAGGAACTGGCCAAGGCGCTGGGCACGAGGAACGCCACCCGGCACAACTCCGTCTTCCCATGAACCCCGGGCCCGCCGAACTCGCGCCGCCGGCCAGGACGCGGCGAGGAGTTGGGGGCCGATAGGCGCCCATGGGCGTGCAGCCGCATCACGGACGGCATCCGAGTGCGTGCAGGCCTCGTTTGTCGCCGTCAGTCAACTGCGGCATGGACGGATGGGCTAGCTCCACGGCCTGCAGGCCCGCAGCACTTCGGCGAGGATCGCGCTGCCCGCCCCGGCCCGTCGCGTACCTTCATGACCCAGATGGCGCACCGGCCGTGTCAGTGGGGCCGTCTAGATTCTCCGTGTGACTGAGCCTTCCTACCTCGCCGCGGTCCGGGAGTCGTACGACACCGTGGCCGATGCCTACACGACCCTCGTCAAGCCCCCGTCCGAGCCGGATCCCTTGTCACGGTCGGTCCTGTCCGCTTTCGCCGAACTGGTCCACACATCTGCCCCAGGACCCGTCGCAGACGTGGGCTGCGGACCTGGGCGTTCCCATTCGGGCTCGAACTCCTCAGGCTCCTTGTCCAGCATCGCGAAGGACTGGACCCGAGCCCTGTCGCTCTCGGCGGCGAGCTCCTCATGCAATCGCTTCCGGGCGGGACAGGGCACCTTGTGGGTTGCGATGGCCGTCAGGGCCTCGACGGCGAGGGGGTGGGCACGCAAGTCGGAGTGTTCCAGCGCAAGATCGAGGGCATGGCGGCACATGGGCTCAAGCTGACCGGGGCCAAAATCGGCCACGTAGCTGATGAAGGGTTCCCGTTTGAGTAGCGGTGAGTCGATGAGAGCCTGCCCCCCCGCTCGGTCTCCGGGCGGCGCGAACTGCCCGTTCGCGCCCGACGAGGCGGCGTAGTGGTGGTGGGCATCGCTGTCCGGGAGCTGAGCGGGGGGCCGTGGAGCGCGTGGCGGCGTACTCAGTCGGATGCGAGGAGTGCGGCCAGCCGGAGGGTGTCTTCGAGGTAACGGTCGTAGGGAAAGCCGGCGGCGACGAGTGCGGCCCGGAACTCCTCGTCGAGCGGCTTTCCTGTGGTGTGGAAGGCTTCCCGGCCGGCCTCGGTGAGGCGGACCAGCCGCCGCCGCGCGTGTTCGGGGTCGACGGTGATCTGCACCAGGCCGTCCGCCTCCAGTGGCCGTAGCGCCCGGCTGATCGCCGGGTCGGACACCAACAGAGCCTGCGCGAGCCGATGCTGCGTCGTCGGCTCGATGTCCTCCAGCGTACCGAGAAGTCGAATCTGGCTGTAGGTCAAACCGTCGGGGCCATCGCTACGCCGCCGGGCCGCCTCACCCAGCAGCATGACCACGCGGTGCAGTAGGTCTGCGAGTCCGTTGTCCACAGCACCACTGTACCTGACTGTTGTGCGGTTAAGATTAACGTGTTAAGACTGAGTCATGCGTAGCCTCTCCTACCTCGCACAGTCCGCGTTCCCCCTGGTGTGGCTCCTGGTGCCGGCCGTCGGAGCCTTCATCCGGACCCGCCACGCCCCCTCCCCCCAGCATGCGTTGGAAACCTGGCAACGCTGGTGGGCCATCGGCGCCTTCGGCTGCGGCAGCCTATGGATGACGGTCGCGTTCCTCTGTGCCCCGGACGTCATGGCAACGGCGATCGGCTTCGACCGGACGCCCTTCATGTTCGAGATCGCCTTCGCCAACCTCGGGCTGGCCGTCATGGGCTTCCGGGCCGCCTCGGCATCCGCGCGCGAGCGCATCACCATCGGGCTCAGCGGCGGGATGTTCCTCTGGGGAGCCCTGGCCGGGCACGTCTACCAGTGGTTCGCACGCGGTGACCACTCCCCCGGCAACACCGGCGGAGTCCTCGTCAGCGACCTTCTGATCCCGGCAGTCATGATCATCCTGGCTGTGCGCGCCCGGCGCCTGGAGCCGGCCACGCAAGCCGCCGCCGTCTGACACCCCAGGAGCAGTTCCGCGTCATGGCGACTCACCACGGCCACGCCCCCGACAGCCAGAACGACGAGACTCGAACGGTCGCCGTCGGCCGACTCACCGCGTTCGCGGACGCGGCCATCGCGATCACACTCACCTTGTCGGCCCTGGACCTCCCCGTCCCCGCCGGTGACACCACCGGTGCCACGCTGCGTTCGGTGTCGGACCACAGCAAGGCGTACCTGGCCTTCGCGCTCAGCTTCGTGGTGATCGCCGCCCACTGGCGGGCCCATCACGAGACCTCTGGTATGTCCGCTCGCTGAGCACCCGACTGACCAGCCTCACCCTGGCGTGGCTGTTCATGCAGATCCTGATGCCGTTCGCGACCCGAATGATCACCGCCGACGGCGCCTTGCCGCCCCGGTTCAGCCTCTACGCGATCGTGCAGGTCCTGGCGTCCGCGCTGATCGCGCTGATGATCCGGGAGATCCGACGCGAACACCTGTACCACACCGACGTTCCGCCCCGGGCGTTCGCCCAGAGCGGGGTGCGCAACATCTGCCTGGCCGCGATGTTCGGGGTGTCCGTCCCTGTCTCGTTCCTGACCACGAGCACCGGCGCGTACCTGTGCTGGCTCACGGCGCCTCTCGTGCTAGCCGTCGCCCAACGCATCCAGAACCGCGCACCGACCCATGCCTGACGACGGGTGGTGTCCCCTTGCGCGACGGGCCCGGACTTCGCCCTCGCGGAGGGCACACGCGCCGAGCGCGACCGCGTACTTCTGCAACTCCGAACCTGCCCCGGTTTGGCTCGGCGTCCTGGACGAGCACGCCCCGCATCTGTTGGACGCCGACCCGGGCGCCGGCCGACGGCTCCGTTCCTCACCCGCGTCGCCCGGAACCCGGCCACCGCCCGGGCCTGGATGACCGCCCACGCCGAGCCGGTCTCCGCCGTCGGCCACCTCGCGGTGAACGCCGTGCTGACCCCGGCCTGCCGCCCCGGCGCCATCGTCCCCGCCACCCCTGCCAGCAGGCCGTCCCGGACGGCTGGGCCCCGCACGGCCCCGGTGACGGCTGGACGGCGCACTGGACCGCCGCCAGCGGCAGTCCGCCGACAGGCACGGACCCGCCGGCCCGGCAACGGCCTCCGGGGTGAGTGCCTTCGACGTGCTCAACGACCTCAGGCCCCGGAGGGAGAACCTGATGGGCAGGCCGGTAGGCGACCTGAGCGTGGCGGCGCCGCGCCTGCTGTGCGCGCTGGTGTCCGCCGCCCACGGCGCCGGACCGCATCCCCGGATCCGGGTGATCCGCGCGGTCGCGGCCGGTCCGCTGCGCCGCGACCTTCAGGCGGCCGCCCGGCACCTCGTCTTCGCCGGAGACCTCGACCAGGTCACAGCCGAGGACCCGGCCACCATCAGCCTGCCGCAGAATCCGAGGGACAGGTACGTGGCCATATGCGCCGCCATGGCGGTGGTGCCGACCGCCGCCGAACGCGACCGGCTGAAGAAGCTGGCTTAGGGTCACAAGACTCCGCACCAAGCCCCGGCAGCGTGCAGCAGCCGTCCTCCTTGCGGCACGTGGCCGGGGTAATGCCAGGATCGCCGCCGAAACCCACCTGCTCGTGGACACGGTGCGCACCCGGCGCGGCCGGTTCGCTCGCGGTGGTCTGCCGGCCCTGGCCGACCGCAAGCGCTCAGAGCGCCCCGCCAGTTTCACCCCCGTGCAGGTCGCCGAGGCCAAGGCGCTGGAGTGCCATCTGCCCGCCGAGACCGACAAGGCCCAGCGGATGCTGGACCGGTACGCCCACACGTTCGACGGCGTCCCGCTGGGTGAGGGCGAGTACGTCGTCTCCAGGGACGAGAAGACCGCCGTCCAGGCCCCCTGCCTCTGTCATCCGACCCTGGCCCCGGGCCGGGCCCGGGGGATGCGCGTCAACCACGAGTACAACAGCGGCGGCGCGCTGCCCTACCTGGCCGCCTACGACGTCCACCACGCTAAGGACTTCGGACGCTGTGAGTCCAAGACCAGCATCGCACCCTTCATGAACCTGGTCACCGAGGTCACGACCACAGAGCCCTACGCCGGCGTGGGCCTGACAGGCCACGCGGACGGCGCCCCGTACGACCGCACCATCGCCACCTGCGGCGTCACCACCGTGCCCTACGCATGGGTCGAGCAGACCCGCCCCAGGGGCCTGATCCTGGCCGCCGTGTGCGGATGGCTGTACTCCTCGGAACTCGCCCGCCTCTCTGTGGGTGACGACGGAACTGCCCGCGTGCCGCTCCTCGGCGGGGGAATCTCGTTCATGATCGCGCGGCCACAGCTCCCGCCTCCGCTTGGCACCCTCCCCGACCTGGACACGGGAGACGAGCGGCCCGCGGTCTTCGCCGCCGATGTGCTGGACGACTGGACGACGCGCTTCGTCGCTCAGATCGCCGCGCCGGGCGCCCAGCGCTTCACCCTGCATCGCAACGGGCGCGCCGAACACGTCCTTCTCGACGTCACCTCCGGGTCGTGGGCCGCGCTCACACAACAAGACGACACCTGGACCGTCCGGCAAGGAGGCGGGGAGCGGCTGTGGGACGCGGCAGAAGAGCACGTGGCTGCCTGGCGATCGGACGGCGCCCCAGGCCTGGAACGCTTCGAGGTCACCGTCACACCACAAGGCCAGACCATTACCTGGTCCAGGTAGGCGCATCAGTACTGTGGCAGGGCTGAGGCACGGCCCATACGGAGGATCTCGGAGGCGTCGGGTGATGCAAGTCAGAAAGCCGCACTGGACCAAGCCCGTGCTGGGCGTAGTCGGCGGGCTTCCAGCCACGGGAAAGTCGACCGCGGCACGAACCCTGTCGCGGGAACTCAACGCCAGCTACCTGCGGATCGACACGATCGAGCAGTCACTTACCCGATTCTCCGCATATGGCGCGGACACGGCCGCGCTGCGTCACGCCGTCAGTTGGGGGCTGGGCTACGAGGTCGCGTACGCCATGGCCGAGGACCTGCTAGCCCAGGGGCTGTGCGTCTTCGCCGAATGCGTGAACCCGATGAAGGTGACGCGGGACGCCTGGGCAGCGGTGGCCAAGCGCACCGAGGCCGACCTCTTCGAGGTCGAACTCATCTGTTCCGACCCGGCGGAGCATCAGAGCAGGGCCACGGCACGCACCGTGGACATTCCCGATCTGGCCCTGCCGACTTGGCGTGACATCGTCGAACGGGACTATGAACCGTGGGACCGCGACCACATCGTCGTGGACACCGCGGGCAAGTCGGTGGAGGACACCATCGCGGAACTCCACGACGTTTTGGGCATCACCGGCTGAATGACGGCTCGCCCGCTCGGCTACATCCGGCGGGCCTGGCGGTCCGACAAACGGCGTGAGAAGTGGGAGCCGTTCGCTAGAGCGTCTTTCCGGCCAGGGCGGTGGTGTGCAGTCCGGGTGAGGCGGAGTAGAGCACGGTGCGGGCGCCGGGTTGTGTGCCGTGCTGGTGGGTGCGGTCGAGGAGGTCCAGGACGGAGGCGCCGCCGCGGTTGCCGCTCGCGTACGCCTTCCAGGTCGGGTCCAGCAGGTCGGGGGCCAGCCGTTGGGCAGGGAATCGCGCATCTGCTCCAGGACACGGGGTCCGCCGGGGTGGGCCAGGAGCAGGTCCGGTCGCCAGTGGGGCCCGTAGCGGGTGTCCAGCCACTCCCAGATGGGGGGGCAGGCTTGCTGCCATCGCCCGCGGTCCTGCCCGGTCCATGCGGAAGTACACGCCGTCGGCTTCGCTTTCCAGGCGGTGCAGGTGGGCGGTGTGGGGGAGGGTGGCGTGGTGGGCTGCGTCCAGGCGCAGCCAGTGGCCGGTGCGGTGGCGGCCGGTGACGGCGATGGCGGCGGCGCAGTCGCTGAACAGTGCACTACGGTGTGCACGAGCGGCGGGTGCAGGTCGGCCCCGTCCAGGACGTCGAGGAGCACCACCGCGCGCGGCGTGCGCGGGGCGAGGTCGGCTGCCGGGATGGGGGCCTGCCACCAGCGCTCGTCGCGGGGGTGCCGGCCGGGCGCGTCACAGCGTGTCGCACTCGCCCAGTCAGTCCCGACGCTGCCCAATGACCATGATCTCCCCCGTGGTCCCGTGGCGTATGCGGCGGCGGTCTCCGTCGGGGTGGAGGTAGGGGTCGCGGCGCTGGCGCCACAGGCTCCGTACCGTCTCGTCTTGCAGGATGTGGTCGCGGATCTGGGGCAGGCGGGCGTGGTCGGGGTGGGCCAGCAGGGCGTAGTGGAGCTGGCTGACGGCAGTCTTTAATTGATCTTGAGTGGTGAATCATAGTGCGGTGATACGTCGCCATGAGCTGTCTGATGCCGAGTGGGACCTGATACGCCCGTTCATCCCTGCTGATGTGGGCGTGACATGAAGGCAAATCCCAGGAGGGCGAGTTGACCGGCTCCCGCCCCTGCACCACCTTCCCCGGACCGCGAGCTGATCTGCCTGTTGTGCGGTACCTCAGCCCCTGGTGGGGTAGGCGAGGAGTTCACGGCCCACCAGGACCAAGCCCCGGTACTCGTTTACCAATACCGGAGCCACGTCGAGCCCGGCGGGCCTGTCCTTGCCGGTCCGGGCGTCAAGGGCCACCGCGGTGGTCGACGAGGTCCGGGCGTAGATCCTTCCGTGCCAGGATGCTGTGACATCCGGGGCGAAACGGCCGTCGGCCTGGTCGTCCTCCAGCCGCCAGAGTCCTTGCCGCTGGTGGAGTCTAGGGGCGCGTGCCACCGTCACCGGCGTAGCCCCGCACCCGGACGAGGGACGGGCCGGCAGATTCGACGGTGGTATGACCGATGTTCTTTTCTGTCCGCCACTTCTCCCTGCCGGTGGCTGGGTCGGCCCCGACCAGTTGGTCGGGGCCGAATCCGCCGAGAATATCGACGCCGACCGCGGCCTCGGCGGTGACGGCCCGCGTCCGGATGTTCTGTGCTGTCCACCGCACCTGGTGCGTGGCGATGTCGATACCGGCCGTCGCTGCGTTGTAGCCGGTGTACACAGTCACGATGACGTTGCCGCCCGCGAAGCCGACCGCGTGAGCCTCGGGCGTGGAGTTGTCCCGTTGTGCCCATATTTGCGGGACTGTGAGCGATGTGCTCCAGGCGGTCTTTCCTGTCTCTGGCATGGTGGCGACGACCTCGAGCTCCATCGAGGGAGACTGCGTTCCAGCGCCAGGCCGTCTGGTGACGAACGGTGTCACGACCAGGGAGCCGTCGGCCGACACGAGCGGCTCGGTCGCATCATCGTCTTCGCCCAGGGCCTCCGCGCGCGGGCGCGCCACCGCCACCACCTTCCCGGTGGTCAGGTCCACGGTCTGCATTCGATCGACGGAGGCCACATACGCCGACGTACGGTGCAGGGCCACCGCGAGGTCACGCACATCGCCCAGCAGATTGATCCGGCCCGCCGGCGCCTCCGGCGGCAGGGCCACCGCTCCCCGGGCCGTGAACGACTCCGGCGGATCGTGCGGAGCGCGCTCCGGCCTCCCATTTTCTGCGGGCCCCTTCGAGGAAGAATCCGACGGCACCCTGTCTGCCGGGCCCCTGTCTGCCGACGAACCGCAGGCCGAGAGGCCAATGGCGAGAAGTGCCACAAGGCAGAACTGCCGCGCGCGCATGCACTCCCTTTCCACCCGCAGCGAGGTAACGCTGCCGCTGATGATCAAACCGCAGCATGACACGCCCCTCACACGGTCGGATGCGGGTGCTCGGACACTGGCCGAAAGCCGACGGAAGAGCCGCCTGCCCTGCATAGGACGCCGGCTGGGACAGGCCAGTGGGAGCACTGCCCGCCGGCCTCCTATGAGCGGCGGTCAGCTTGGCGTCGTTCCCGCTCGCGTCAGCTCAAGTATCAACTCCATGGCTTCACCGAGAAAATGCGTCTCGCTCTCGTTCATTGACGGGTCGGCCGTGTTGCCGACAGCGACCTGCGCCAGGATCAGGGCCGACATTGCCCAGTCCAGTCCGGGTGGCCCTTCCTCGGTGTTGCGCCAGTCGATCACCACGGGTCTGCCCGAGGTGAGCATCACGTTGTCCGGGTGCAGGTCGAGGTGGAGGATGCGATTGACGGGGTCGGCGGAGACCCGTGCGGGAACCGAGTGCAGGCGGTGCAGCAGATCGGCGAGCCCCGCTCCTGCTTCCTCGGTCGTGATCGTGCCCTGCAGCAGCGCCTGAAGCATGGAGGGGCCGTGCAGCCGCTGCATCACCAGGTCGGTTCGCGGCGCCGTGCTGCCTCCGGAGGCCGCCGGGTCCCGGAGGCGGGGCACCGGATACCCGTGCTCC
>NZ_JOAP01000078.1 GCF_000720475.1 Streptomyces aureocirculatus | reverse complement strand
ACAGCGCCCGATCTGGGCTGAGTTTGAGAACCGCCGGCGTTCCGTCCGGCCATTGGCAGCGCAAGACGACAGAGGAGGCTCCACTCTCGAACAGCTCACGGAGCATCAAACCCCACCGCGCGGCCAGCCGCGCAGCGAGGTTCGAACCCTGAGCGAGCCCCCCCTCCGCCTCGGGGCCGAATCGACCAACCAACCGCGCGTCGATCTCTCCCATATTCATCCCGGTAGCTTGCACCCCGAACTGCCGCCGTGCACACGCATATCGACGTCGCTCCGTGGGAGGCGGAGCCGTTTCGGGGAACGATCACCAGGCACCTGGGAAATGACCTCGAGTGAGCCGGGAAGCCACAGGACGGCGGCGCTCGTGAACGCCCCATAGTCGGGCAGTCGCCTCTGCGGTCAGCGTGGTCGTCCTGGTTGTGGATGATCAGGGTTCCGCGCGGTTTTGCTCAACGTAGGATGAGACACTCGATCCCGAGACACATGCAGTGCTCACATAACGGCGCGGGTGTTGCACCCGTCCCGGTCCGCGTCGGTCCAGTGACGGAACTTGGTCCGCTCGTATCCGGTGCGGCTCTCCTCCGCGACCGGCAGCGTTTCGACCGCCGCATGCAAGGTGGTGGTGACGACATCCCCCGGCGCGGATGCCGCTGCCGGACCGGCCTGGGCGGGAACAGCGGACAGGGACACGACAGCGACCGCACTCAGAGCAGCGGTCAGGAAAGCACGCAGACGCATGGGCTCTTCTCCAAGGGAACAGGCGGGATGATCAGCATGAGAACGAGCAGACCGCTCCCTCGGAAACGCCGCCTTTCCGCCTCCCGCACCCTTGTGCCACACGTCCCTCAAAAGCCGCAGAAACGTTAAAGTGCCCGTGCACCTGCGACGTTGTGACCTACGCCCAATGAGCCGTGCAGATAATGCGGGTGTTGCAGCCGTCGGACTTCACCGCGCCGGCGTTCCAGTGCTTGAACGCGGTGCGGGTGTAGCCGTCACGGCTCTCACCGGCCACGGGGAGGCGGTGCACGGCGTCGGCCAACGTGGTGGTCTCGGCGGGGGCAGCGGCCTGTGCCGGAGCCGGAACAAAGAGGGGGGTCAGGGACAGACTGAGCGCGGCAAGGCCGCGGGCGAAGTTCTTGATCACCCCGGCAGGCTGACCGGCTGCGCGCGTGTGTGCCGGGGATTGGCAGAAGTCTCAGCCGAGTGGGGGAAGAACGTCACCGGAGAAACGTTGCGCTGATGTGAGCGACGGCTGCCCGCGTCCTGGCGGCAGCCCGTTCAGGACTTCCGGTTGCTGTGCTTGTCCGGGCAGGAGTCAGGTGTGTTCGTCCAGACGAGCCGAGCGTGGCGCCATGGGGTGGCTGGCGTAGGTGTCGGCGGAGTCGGCGGGGCTGGCTGCTTCGGCGGCTTTGGCCTGGGCGTAGTAGTGCGGGTCAGGGTTGCGGCGGCGGTGGCCGGTCTGGTCGGTGAGCTTGTGCCGTACCTCCGGGGCCCGGGGGGCGGGCCAGATCTGTACGAGGTGTTCCTCGGGCTGCGCATCCGGGGTGTGGATGGTGTCGCGGCCGCGGGCGTGGAAGCGGAAGCGCCACCACTGGTAGTCCTCGTCGTCTGCGGGCAGCGGAACGTCGACGACGTCGTCGGGGAGCGGATCGCCTGCCATGGGGCCCTGGCCGGAGAAGTACATGCTGACTTCGACGGTCTCGTCCCAGCCGCCGGTGTCCAGGGGCGGTTGGCTGTCCTGGATGTCGAAGGTGACCTCGAGGGTGCCGTGGGGGGTGCCGGTCATCACGCTGGCGTAGGTGCCCTCGGCGTTGACGGTGACGAGCCCGTTGCCGGCCCGGGTGTCGTCGATGCTCTCCTCGGGCGCCTCGGCGTCGGTGTCGAACAGGACGAACTGGTGGTGCGACACGGGAACCTGCATAGCCTCGGCTCTCCTTCGGCGTTGACTGCCACAGCGGACGGGAGTCTCGTGGTGGCCGTGCCCAGTGCGCCGGGCACGGCCACCACGAAAACTGCCTACACGATGGCCGCCCGGGCCGTCACACGCTCACCCAGAACGCATCACGGTGCACGATCCGCTCCTTCTTGTGGAAGGTCGTGACCCGGCCGCCCTGCTTGTTCTGTTCCTCCTCGGGCACCCAGGCGGTGCCGCGGCTGTTTGCGGGCACATGGTGGCCGCCCTCGCGGGTGGTGGCGAAGGGGTACTCGTCGCACGACAGGCCCGGCCGCGGCGGGGTCTGCCCGCGCGGGCAGACCTTGTTCCGGTTGTCGGTGATGGCCTGCTGGTCCGCTTCGCGGTGCAGCGGCTTGCCGGAGCCGATCCGCCCGTAGTGGCCGCCGCCCGACTGCACCTTGCGGATGTTCTTGGCGATCTCCGGGAGCGTCCGCATCGTCGTCATCACCGGGATGAAGGTGTGGAACGCACAGCCCGCGCTGAGGGTGCGGCGGGTGTGCTGCCGGTTCCAGAACGTGTCGTCACAGCGGAAGGGCACCGACCGGTAGTTGAACCCGCCCGGGCTGTAGCCGGGCTTGGTGAAGGTGAACACGTACTTCGCCGACGTGTTGTCCTTCTTCAGCTTGGCGACCTTGTCCTGGTAGTTGACCTTCCCCGAGAACTCCCGGCCGAGCTTGCGGCCGCGCGGGAAGCGGTTGTCGGGCTTGCACTTGCCGCCGCACGTCACCTTCAGCCTGACCGTCACACCGGAGGCGTTCACCAGCCGCGCCTTGCCGATCTTGACGCTCTCCGACCACTTCAGCGACTTCTGCTTCAGCGTCATCTTGTGCGTGATGTCGAACTTCGCGTTCCCCACCGGACGGCCGTTGCGCAGCAGCGTCACCGTGGCGCCCACCACGATGCAGCTCTGGTAGCGGGTGTAGTAGGCCTTGCCCCGCTCGCACGGCACCGCCGCCCGCGCCTGCGTGGCCGGCACAGGCTGCGCGGTGCCCACCGACACGCGCAGCGACAACTCCTGCGCCCTCGGCGCGGCCTGTGCCGCCGACACCAGTCCCCCCGTCAACGCAAGCACCACCACACCTGTAGCGGCACCGCGCGTCCATCTGCGTAACACTGGCGAATCCCCTCCCCGCCGTGCACACCGAAGGCGCCCCGTGCACCTCAATGGCAACGGCAGGTAAGCGACGCTACGAGCTTCAGATTCTCCGCTTCAGCACATTCCTTTTGCGCGGCCGAATCTCTGCCCGGTATGGCATGTTCCGGGTGCTTCCCTCCTGTAAGCGTCAAGGCCACGGACGACTGAACACCCGGGGCGCTGCGAACTCCGGAGTCTGCAAGGCGCGTCTGCCGCGGTGTGACCTCTCTCCTCGCCCATCGGACCGTCCCTGGCATGGCCCAGAGCATCGTGGAACCCGCTGACGCGGAGACCGCGCTGGCCGTGGCCTCTCGCCTGATTGCCCGGAACAATCTGTCCGGCCCCTCAGCCCCGTACCGGATGTCTGGCGAGGACGGCGCCGCTTGAGGTGAGGTACGTCCGCGCCCTGCTAGGGCAAACGACGGGCTACCCCCTGACGTCGGCCCAGACCAGTGTTCCCGGGAAATCGGTGTCCATATCGATGGCCCGCCACTGATCACCTTCACCCATGACTGCGATCCACGGGGGCGGGGATGCCAGGGCGTTTCCCGTGATGTCGAGCACGGCCGAAAGGGATGCCCACCCCGGGCCTTCGTACCAGCGGTAGCCGGTCTCCTCGATGTCCCATGACCCGAGATGCCCTGTCTGGGTGTCGACGACGAGCTGCATTTCGCCCAGCGCGCCGATGGGCACGATCAGGCGGCTGTCGTCCGAGCCGTAATGATCGTTCTCCAGCTTGTACGTGAGCGTTCCAAGGTGATCGTCAGCGATGTGCTTGACGCTGTAGAGCGCGTACGTGCGCGGGATGACATCGGTGAGCCCCGACCCGTTGTGCCGTAACAGCGACTGCTCAACGTCCTTGGGCAGCCGCACGCCGAGCACGCTGTGGAGGTCGTCCAGCTCGGAGCGGGTACACGGCCCCGGCAGAGGCTGTTCTTGCGGAGCGTACTGGTCCAGCCAGCGTTCGATCTTCTCCCACGACTCATCCACCGACACTCGAGTCCTCCGCTCGCCGACAGACCGGCACCATCCAGGCAATCATCAGATGCGTACCTACGGGCACGGGTTGGCCAGCACTCCCTGGCCGGTGTGCTTGCCCTCGTACATGGCGGTGTCCACCGCTGATCTTGCAGTTCATGCCGACTTTCCTCCTGCCGGGCCCTGTGCAGCACCGCGGCGCGGGAAGTCGGCCTGGTTGGCACCGCTAGACGTGAGGAGCCCCGGCTGGACAGGGAAGAGCAGCCGGGGCCATGAGACGGCATCGGAGGGCGCCCGCCTCGGCGAAAGGCTGACGCTTTCACTCCGTTCGCTGCAGGTGATTGTGAGGCCGATAGCCTAGTTGCGGCGGCGCCGTTGCCACCACACCACGGCGACCAGAATTACAATGGCGAGGCCGATGAATACCACAAGGTCGGTCGTACTGCTGACCTCATAGACGCCGCGAGCCGTGGGTGGCCCCGAATTCAGCATGCAACACCTCTGTCAATGCCTTGTGAGACCCGCAGGGTCCCACATGTCTCGGT
The DNA here is from genome assembly GCF_000720475.1 of Streptomyces aureocirculatus. GTDB lineage: Bacteria > Actinomycetota > Actinomycetes > Streptomycetales > Streptomycetaceae > Streptomyces > Streptomyces aureocirculatus. Next base: position 25,881 of record NZ_JOAP01000078.1, on the reverse strand, counting down.
CCTAACGGTGCTTGAACTGCTTGTAGCGGATAACTGCTATCCCGGCTCCGGGTGCCAGGAGGATGAGTGGTGCGGTGAGTGACGCCCCGAGCGATCCCCCGGTGAGGTAAGAGATGAAGAACCACACCAGGTAGAGGACTAGCAGGACAATGAGCAGTTGGGTCATCGCACGACGAAGACCTGGACGCTCAGGGGGCTCATGCATCATTGATCATCCTGTTTCTCCACACACCTCAAGGGCTCAACGGCTTCAGCCTGGAGAACTGCGGTAATTCACCGCTGTCTCCTTCGCCTTCCGGCGATGACTACAGCAACGCCTCCGCAGACGGCTCCGCCGATTCCGCAGGCGATAATAAGAGTGAGATCCATCGCCAGCCTTCCACTGGGCCATGGCCTCCCAGCCATGTGCTGCGAACATCACGGTGAGTACTAGGTGAGGTCATTCCATAGGTAGGTGGCCGCGCCCGTGACGGCACCCCCAAGGCCCCAGTGGCCGCACCGATCCCGCATCCGACCAAGGCGCCGGGGCCAGTCCAGATACTCCCTACGGCCCCCGAAGCGCAGCCGCCTGCGGCGCCGATAAGGGTGCCTCCGATCGTGTCCTTCAGGAACCCTCCCAGAGAGAACAGCCCGCTCGGGTCAATGCGGTTGACGGGGTCGCCTTCGGCGTAGAGATAGGGATTCTTTTCCTGGCCGGAGGGGTCGGGCTGGGTGAAGCGGGTCATTGCAAGTCGTAAGTGGTACAGGCCGGCAGAGCATCGGTAGCCGCCTGCGAAACTGTAGGCTGGGAGGAAACCCCACTCCGAGGTCGCTACGCACTTCACACGGCCCGCATGCCGTCCTCTCAGGTAGCAGCCTGAGAGGACGCATCACAGTCTGCGGTCCAGGTGCACTCCAAGCGTTCAGCGTTTGGTCTTAGACCAACGGTGAAGCATCATGGAAAGCAATACTGCGCCGCTGACAAGCGCCAGAATACCGGCCCCTAACAGCGCATAGTTGTCGCCCCGCGCCCCTAAGATTGTACACAGAGCCCCAAATGCCATCCCCACAACTATGATTATGGTGAACTTGCTTTCAGGTTTGGTTGGCATCACTTCTCCTTGCGATGACCTTCCGGGCAGCATCGAATCACGCTGCCCGGAAGGTCATTGTCTGCTCTCAGTCAGGATGCGTTCGATGCGGTCCGTTGCACGTCACCCGTAGGACATTATGTCTGCATTCATGTAAGCCGCTCCTGCGCCTACGGCGCAGGAGAAGGTACCAGCGGCTATCGTGCCGGGCGTGCCAAAGAATCCGGTCGCCGCTGTGAGAACGCCGGACTCACCTGCTGCCCCAATGCCGGCCAAACAGCCGGAGACTCCGGTTACTACCTTCTCCCCGATGTCAAGGACGTCGGAGAAGCTGAACAGGCCGGTGGGGTCGATGCGGTTGACGGGGTCGCCTTCGGCGTAGAGGTAGGGGTTCTTCTCCTGGCCGGAGGGGTCGGGCTGGGTGAAGCGGGTCATGTGCGGGTCGTAGTAGCGGGCCGCGAAGTGGTACAGGCCCGTGGGGTCCTGGTAGCCGCCCGCGAAGCGGTAGGGCTGGGAGACCTTCTCCGAGGTCGCCGCGCGTTCCACACCGCGGGGGCTGTAGCTGTAGGAGTTGACCTTGGTGCCGGACTCGTCGGCGAGCGCGACGACCGAACCGAGCGCGTCGGTGAGGTAGTAGTACGACTTGCCCCCGGTCGTCATGGAGTTCAGCGTGCCCCCGGGCTCCCGGTTGAATCCCATGTCCACACCGCCGGTGCTCTTCGCCGACAGCCCCAGAGGGCCGTTGTGGAAGAAGGTGTCCCCAAGCCGGATACGTTCGCTCTGGTCGGTGGAGCCGTACTGACCCTCGTACGTCTTGCCGCCGACGGTGATCGAGGTCAGCTGGCTGAAGTCGGACCACTGCTCGCCGGTGCGGGTGCCCTCGAGGCTTGAGGCTCCTGCGGTTTCGTTTCCGGCCGCGTCGTAGGACCAGTTGGTGCTGTCGCCGTTCTTCGCGGTGATCTGCTGGGCGTCGTTGATCGTGAATGTGCTGTCGCTGGGGCAGCCCTTGCCGGTGCCCTGAGAGGTGAGGTTTCCTGCCTGGTCGAAGCAGTACTGCCAGGAGTAGGTGGGCGTGTCGCCCTTCTCCTCCTTGGCGTAGGAGAAGCGGCCGGCGCTGTCGTAGGTGTAGCTGGTCTTCAGGTCAGTGACGGCGTCCGTGCGGGTGCGGATCTTCGTGCTGTCCTTGCCCGCGTTCTTATAGTCGTAGGTCAGGTCGACCAGGGTGCCCTTGGGCGAGGTGGCTTTGATCTTCTCGGGGCGGCTGGACTTGTCCGGGGTGACCGTCTGCACCGTCTCGCCGGGGTAGGTGGTCTTGGTGCGGATGTCGTTCTGGTTGTACTCGTACGTGGTGGTCCTGCCCGCCGGATCCTTCAGCTTGACAAGCTTGTTGACCTTGTTCCAGATGTAGTCGGTGACCCCGGCCGGGTCCTCATAGGTCTCCACGTTACCCGCGGGCGTGTACGTCAGCTTGGTCTGCGAGCCGTTCTGCAGGGTGCGGACCGTCTCCCGGGACAGCGGGTCGAAGGCGTACTTGATCACGCCGGTGCCGTCCGAGCGCTGGGTGAGGTTGCCGTCGCCGTCGTAGGAGTACACCACTGTGGCCTTCGACGACGAGGTCACCTTGGTGATCCGGTCGCGCTCGTCATACTCGTACACCGTCTTGATGCCGCGCCCGTCCGTGACCGTCTCCGGGCGGCCGAGGGCGTCGTAGGTGTAGGTGGTGGGCTTCAGCGGGGCGGGCGGGGTGGCCTTGAGCAGGTTGCCCTTGTCGTCGTAGCGGAACGACGTGGACACCGACTTGGAGGCGGACATCGTCGTCGTCGCCTTGCAGCGCTGGCCCTCGAAGCCGCCGCAGTCGGGGCTGGCATCGTTGTAGTCGTAGGTGCGCTTGCCGCCGCCCGTGCCGGTGACCGCGACGGACTTGGTGTTGCCCGCCGTGTCATAGGTGAAGTCGGTCTTCTCGTCGTCGGCGCTGGTGAAGGACTTCGGCAGGTCCGTGCCCGCGATCGTCTGGTAGCCGGACAGGGATGCCGTAGCGCCGGTGGGCAGCTTTGCGGAGGTCGGGTTGTTGCGGCTGTCCCAGCCGTAGGCGGTGACGTTGCCGCCGCTGCTACCGGTGCCCATCGCGTCCGTCGCCGTCTCGATGTTGTGGTTCGCGTCGAAGGTGCGAGAGCGGGAGCGGTCCAGGGCGTCGGTGACCTTGGTGACGCCGCCGTCCTTGTTGTGCTCGTACTTCGTGGCGTGCTGCTCGGGATCGGTGACCGTCGTCGTGCCCGCCGCGGAGGAATCCTTGGCGGAATAGGCGTAGGTGTAGGTAGGGCCGGTGTGGCCGTCGCCGCCCGTCTGGGTGGCCCGGAGCATGGAGGTGACGCGGTTCTCGGCGTCGTAGGTGAAGACCGTGACCCGGCCCTCCGGGGTGGTGATCTTGTTCAGGCGGCCGGAGGAGTCGTACCCGAAGCGGGTCGTCTTCCCTTCGGTGTCGGTGGTCTTGACCAGGTCTCCGTCTTCGTTGAGGTCGAAGACCGCGGTGCGGCCGGTGTGATCCTTCGCCTGCCACTGGTTGCCGTACGTCTTGACCAGGTCCACCCACCGCCCGGAGCGGGTCTCGGTGACCTTGAAGCCCTTGTGCTCCTCGCCCTTGTCGTGCTGGTCGACGGTGATGGTGCCCTTGTTCTTGTCCGTGACCTTGGTCAGGGTGCCGTGCTCGTCGTAGGTGTCCTTCACCCCCGACTTGCGGCTGGTGAGGGTGTAGGTGCCGTCAGTGTTCTTCTTCAGGTCCTTGGAGTAGCCCTTGGGCGTGGTGAAGGTGCCGTCGGCCTTCTTGTCGAAGCGGACCGCGTCGCCGGTGGCGTCGTACACCACCACCTCGTCATCGAGGACTTGAAGGTAGCGCTCGTACTCCTGCCACCACCGCTGAGACACCTTCCCCCAGGGCGCGTCGAAGGAGTTGTACGTCCGTGCCAGGCGCAGCTTCTGGCCCACGCCGACGACGTCGAAGTCGGTGGCGGCGAGCATCAGGTTGCCGTTGGAGAGGTTGATCCGCGCCACCAGGGAGTCGGTGATACGGAAATCGGATACCTCGTGCCAGGGCACCGCGCCCTGGCCCTCGGGCACATAGGCGGGCACTTCACCCCGGATGCGGGGCGATGCCTTTGCCGTCTCGCCGGTGCGCGCCCGTTCCTTCTGCTGGGCCCGCCAGGCCGCCTGCTCCGGCGAAGGCTCTCCCTCCGGCTCCGGCACCACCGGCTTGGTCTCGCCAACCTTCACCGCCGGGATGGCGAAGGGCTCCTTGGGCTTGCCCCACACCGACGTCGGACCGGGGCCTGGCGGTGCCGGGGCCGCCAGCGCGGCTGTTCCCGACGCGGCGAGCGACAGGGCTACCACCGTCGCCGCTAACCCGTAACGGGCTGATCTGTGAGCAGTTGTGCGGGCACGCCGATGGGGCGTGCCCGAGGCACGTCTGGACATGTCTTCCCCCCACGAGAAGAGTCGTCACAGTGACCACCATGGCCACTGGAAGCGCACACGCTGCCACAACTCCTTCACAAAGGGCTGCGCTATTCCCCCGAATTTGCTTCACATGCCAACCGGAACCAGACAAGTCCTTGACCGCCTACGCTGGGGCAAAGAGGCACGTCGGGCAGGCAACGCCTGATCGGCAGCAGACTGGCTAAAGGAACACTGCTGGCAGGCCTCATGGCAGACAGCGTGAGGTCGACTGAAAGCTTTTCCGGATGTCGGCCTCGTGAAGTACCTGAGTGACTGAGGACTGCGCTATCTCGGTGCTATGGCAAACGTCATCCACCCGACATAGGCCCCACCGCCTGCCGCGTCTGCGAGCTCTGCTCCGTCCAGCCGCCCGCTTCCTGGCGTGCTGATCTCTACCGGCGCCGGGGTCCTCCGCCAGACAGGCAACGGGAGGGGAGACTCCATCCCGCCCGGCGGCCGGCCGCCAGGAGGGCCGCGACGCTGGCGTCGTCGGTTCCGGTGATCGTGGCGATCTGGTCGATGCTCAGGCGCAGAGTGTCGTGGAGCAGCACGGTGTCCTGGGCCGGGGTGGTGGTGCGGCCGGTGCGCCGGGCGATGGCTTGGGTGTGTTTGTCCCAGGCCCATGCGGAGGGGCGTGGTGTGGTGACCACGCTTGTCCAGGTGCTGGCGATGAGTTCGAAGACGTGGGTGACGGTGATCAGTGCTTCTTGTGGTGGGAGGTGGGCGGCTGCGTAGGCGTGGTAGGCGGGGCGGTGCAGGTCGTAGAAGGCGTAGAAGGCGGTGGTGAGGATGCTGGGTTCAGTGCCGGGTTTCATGGTCTCCTCCGCCGGGGTCGGGGCGGTGTTCAGCCGAATGCTGCGGCGCTGATTCCACAAGTTTCGGTGCCGCCGTGGGCTTCGGTTTCGGCGTGGGCCAGGCGCCACAGGCGGCGGGCGATCTCCGGCTGGGACTGCAGGGCGGCGGCGATCTGCTGGACGACCGGCCAGGTGGGCACGCCGGGTCCGTGGAAGGCCTGGCGCAAGTCGGCGGTGGTGATGGCGTGCTGGAGCTGGAGGGAGCTGAGGATCTTCTCGGCGCCCTTCTCGGCGTCCTTCTCGCTGTAGTTGGCCGCATAGCGCAGGGCTCGCAGGTAGGTGCGCAGGTAGCGGACGGTGTCGGTGGTCGGCAGCGGGGCGCTGGAGGCTGCCTCCCACAGGGGTTTGATCAGGTCCGGGCTGTGGTTGCAGGCGTCGCAGATGGTCTTGACGTGCTGCCAGGAGACCTCGCGGTATCCGGAGAGCATGCGCGAGACGTAGGAGGGGTCGACGGCGAGCAGGGTGGCCAGCTTTCGCTGGGTCTGCTCGCTCTGGCGTGCCATGCGGGTCAGGGCGCTGGCCAGACGCTGGCGGGGGGCGCGCAGGTCCTGCGGGCGCCGGGGCGGCGTGTCCGGCAGCGGGGTGTCGTTGTGGGGCTGGGGGTGGGGGCGTGTCCTGGCGGACAGGGCGGCGTCGACGGTGTGCGGCGGGTACTTCTTGCGCAGCCGGTCCTTGGTGCGGTCCAGGAAGTGCGCGGCTTCGTCCAGTGACTGGCCGCGGGAGCGCTGCAGCACCACGGTGGCGCCGGTCAGTTCCTCGAGCAGCGTCCGGAGGGTGACGAGGTGGGGCAGCAGCTCCGTGACGGCCATACCCGGCCCGTATGCGGTGTTCATCAGGTTTTCGGAGGCGACAGTGAGGTCTTCGGCGATGTCGCGGATCGCTTCGGTGCACCGGCGGGCGCGTCCGGCGTCGACCGCGGGTCGGGAGGGAGGGCGGCTCGCTGTGCGGGCACGGGGGCGTGAACGCGTGGACACGGGTGACCTCTTTCGGGGGTGCCGGGGCGGGTATCTGTGCCCGCCCGCTGAAGATGCAAGATCGGCTGGATGGGAGCCGGGTGGCGCGGACGTGCTGTCCGCGCCACCCGGCCCGCTGGCTCACCTGCGGCAGATCCGCTGCCGGACCAGGGCAGATCCGTGAGCGGCCGTCACAAAGAGCACCAGGATCGGCAGTCCCCGGGCAGGAAAGTCGCCTCCGGCCGCGGTAAGGAGGGCCAGAGCACTGACGGGAAGACTCCCGCGCACGATGACAGCCGAGGCATCCCACTGAAAGGTTTGGGCCACAAGGGGCGGAGGGATGATACGTTCGCGGCTCAGTTCCTGTACTGCGGGAACCTGAGTCCGATGTCGACAGGGGAACACGGGGGACTCCGTTCTTCCGGATTTCTCCGACTGACGTCAGTAGCGACAAGACCCCGGCGAGGGCCACCAACCACACAGCCGGGGTCTTTTGCGCGCCCGGCGAGGTGCCGGGGAATCGGACAGTACTACCTACCGCACGCGCCCGGTGTCAGAACGTAGCGCTGTGGGTACAGGCACCCGCCGCCGCGCTCCACGACCTGACGATCGTTCAGTCAAATTTCTGCGCACACATGTCCGAGGTTCGATCACAAACGGTCCCTCTGACACGGACATCAGAAGCGAATTGTCTGACCTGTGCGGGCATAAAACGCCCCCGCCCAACTCCCGAGGCTCACCCGCCCCGACCGTGCGCCTCCCCCACCTCACGGCCGAAGATCCATAACCGTGTCAACACATCGACATCCACGAAGCCCTCCTCTACCCCCAGGGCCAGAGGCGCGTCGGCTCGCAATGCGCTGGCCACCGGGACGCCGACACTGGCAACCCCGCAGACAATGGCAGCCCATGGCAGATGGCGGCGGATCTTCCGTCGAGCAGCAGGCGATGCTCGCTGGACAGCGCTCACTCCCGGGCCAGACCGACCACCGCGGCCGAACCCGCCGCGCCACCCGCATCCTGAACGAATGCCCGAACACGCCCATCGAGACAGAGCTCGCGCGGTAGGCCCAAACGCAGAGGGCGGCGGATGAGGAGCTGCCCAGCCGGGCGACGTCGCTCATGCTCCGATCGCACGTTGATCAGGGGAAGCTGGTGGTGCATGCCGAGGGCCCGGGCACGGCTCCAACTGCCCGGGGTCCGAGAGAACGCGGCGGCCGCACGGGGCTGGGCAGATGCGGTGCGAGAACTCGGTGCTGTCGGGCCAGCGGTCCAAGACGCGGCCGTCGGCGGCCGCGAGCCCTGTCGACCATCAGCCCGGCCAGCACGGCAGCGAACCCGGAGGGCTCCCGCCCGTCCCGCCTCACGGCGGTCGACCGACGTCGGCGCGGGCCTGCGTCGGCTCGCTGAGGACGCAGGCTATGTCGTTCCATCCGCACACGCGCTCTCGGTGCTACAGGCCCGCCAGCAGCTGTCCGTCGTCGTGCGCTGGGTCCTCAACCTGCCCACCGCCGCGGAACACATGGAGCAGCTGGCCGAAGCCATCGGTGAGGACGGTCCCGAAGGCGGTCTGGGGCCGCTGCAGGGACATCGACCTCGAGGGCGCGCAGGTGTTCGCCTGCATGCTCCACTTCGCCGACCGTCCGGAAAGCGCGCAGTTCGGAGGAGAGCGAATGCCGGAACACGCCCATCGAGACGGAGCTCGCGCGGTAGAACCTCATAGGGGGCATCAAATCCGTTGCCCCCACGTGCTATTGGCGCGGACCGGACGCAGGCATGCGCCGACCGAACGGGACTGTTGGCGCGCCTAAGGCGGACGTGAGGACTACGACCCCGGATCTTCCCAGCTCGGCCGTTCGTTCTGAAAATGCTGCATGGTTGTCTTCGATGCAGAGGTCATAGTCTGAGCTTGCCTGAAGCGGTCTCGGAACCCGGGTGTGAGTAGTTGGGGTACAGGAAAAGGCTGCGGCGTACGGCCGGCCCCCTTCCTTGGGGTGGGCCGGTCGTACGCCGTCACGCCGGGAGTGCTGCGGTCAGGTGCACCGGTTGAGGTGCGAGTGCGTCAGGTTGGTGGCCTCGCTGTGGACATACCCCCTCTTGTCCAGCTCGTAGTGGTGTATCCAGTACACCCAGTCTTCGAAGAAGCCGCTCCACCGTTTGCAGGTGGCCAGGGCGCCGCTGCCGTTCGCGTCAGTCGACCCTAGGATGATATTGGCGTCGACATCGCCGTGCAGGTACGCGTAGGCTGCTACGCGGATCTTTTCGCTGGCCGGGGCTGTCAGCCGGGGAGATTCCGCGGACGCTGCCGCCGACGGCCCCAGAGCCAGACCCGCACCGGCCGCCACGGTTACTGCCGCCACCCCTATGCGCCGCTTGAAGGACATGTGTTCCTCCTCGTGCTCTCGTGGGCTTGAGCCTTTACATGTTGTGCGCGTGCAGAGAGGGTTGGAGGCGATGAAGACCAGAGTGCCGCTAGCCCTACACGATTCCTGACCTGCATCAGTGCCTCTCCTTCTTCCTGTGGTTTACGGAAAGCTGGAACGCCGTTTGTGGTTTGTGCCGCATTCCGGACTGGTGCCCGCCAACTAGCTTCGGTGCCCGTGGGCGCGTGGCGCGACGTGATTCGGTCTGGACCGAATCACGGCATTCCCGGAGAATTCAGCGCGTACCAGGTTCTGGTGGAACGGGAGAGCGCATGGTGTACCGCATTCACTTCACTGTCGAGGATCTGGCACGCACCCGGGTTGCCCAGGCCCCGCCCCCTTTGGTGGAGCTCAATGCCTCGGTGCGCACTCTGCAGACCCGCAGTCACCCGGCTCGGTTCGGAGCCTGGAGGCAACACGTTCTTACTGGCCTAGGCCCACAGGCGCGCATGATCCTGGATCTCATACCGCCCCGCGGCTGGTCGCCCACCTTCTTGACCCCCGCCGATGCCGGCACCCCGCAGGAGGTCCTCGAACGTGTGCGCGCCACGCCGAGGTCTGAGATCCGTGAACACCTTGCCCACGTAGCCGAGTGGCATCCACTCCCATCGTGGGCGAACCAATTGCCGGACGACTCCGCCCTGCTGCGGCAGCTCTTCGACAGCCTGGACCACGTCTGCACCGTGCTGCTGATCCCGCACTGGAACGAAATCACCGGCGACACTACGGCCGACCAAACGATCCGGATGCGGCACGCGATCAAGGGAGGTATGGAGCACCTGCTGGCAAACCTGCACCCGCAACGCGTTCGATGGAACGCGCCCGTCCTGGAGATGGCGACTCTTTCCGGCTTCGATGGAGATCTCCATCTGGAGGGACGCGGCCTCCTGCTCGCCCCCTCCGTCTTTGCCCGCGAATCGCCGAGCATCGACATCGATGCCCGGCCCCAACCCGTGCTCAGATACCCCATCAGTGATCAGGCAACAGGCCCGTTCCGCTGCGCCTTACCGGACTCGCTGCCGGTGCCTCCCCGTACCGCTCTGGCGTCGCTCCTGGGGCCGACCCGGGCCGCTGTACTACAAGCCATCGCGGAACACCCCGGCTGCACCACCAAACAACTTGCCACCCTCGTACGCATCACCAGCCCCAGCGCCAGTGAACACGCCACCATCCTCCGTTCAGCCGGGCTGATACACACCACGCGTTACCGCAATGCCGCCTGCCACAGCCTTACCGCCGTCGGCACTGCCTTTCTGAATGCTCCTGGCCAGTCACGATGATGTGCGGAAATGTGTGCCGTCCTGTTGCATCTCCGCTCGAGGCGGCGGGTACGCCGAGCCCCGGCTCGGAGGGCCGCCCGACGCTTCCTGACCGCCTGGCCGGGCCGGACAGCCGTCCCCCACGGGAGAAGGATGATCACACCGGGTACGAGCCAAGCTCGCGGGTCTTCTCGGTGAGGAGTGTCAGGCGCAGTGGCGCAGCTGGTACGAGGCGGCAGCCGTCTTCCAGGCCGCCGTCACCGCGCACGCCAAGGACACCGGCCAGCCTCGACACGAGGTCGAGCAAGCCGTGAAGAAGGCGGTGCGGCACGCCGACGAGGACCCGGCAGAGTAGCGCCCTTGGACGACCGGCACCCGGCCCCCGCGCCTCCCGTGCCCTTCCCGGCGATCGGGTGGGCGCGGCCGGTACAGGCATCGTTGCCAGGGATCACGCGTCTCTCCGGGAAGGCTAGGCGAGAGGGCGCGCCGACATGTGCACACTTCCGTAAGCTGGTGTGCATGACGACGGAGAGCACCTACTCGATCGTGGAAGCCCGCGCCCGCCTGGGTGCCATTGCGCGCGAGGTCAGCGCCACCCGGGAACCGGTCGCCATCACCGACCACGGGCAGACCATCGCCATACTGGTCAGCCCTGCCGACGCCCTCGAACTGCAAGAGATGCGAGCACTGGCCGCCTACCGTGCCCGTCAAGCCCGCGGCGAGAGCGCCGGCGTCCCGCACGACGAGGCATACCGCCGCGTGTTCGGCGGAGCTGAGGCGTGAGCTACGAGGTCATCTGGGAACCCGAGGCCCTCACCCAGGCGGAGCGGTTCGCCAAGGACGACCCCGCCGGGTGCGCCAGGTTTTCACCGCCGTCGACCACCTCGCCGAAGACCCCCGCCCCGATGGTTCTTTCGGCAGCACCGATGTGCTGCGCATCCACGTCGGGATCTACCGCGTGATGTATGAGATCAGCGACCAGCAGGTCGGCGTCAATGTAATCCACCTAGGGCGCGTGCGCTGAGGTCGATTGAGGGCCCGCTGATCGTCAGCGAGCTCCCCATCCGGCCAGGAGTGCGAGGTCGACGTCCTCAAAGAGGTGTTCTGGTCCCCGCCCACCCCCACCGAGCACGGCCTGGTCCTCGCCCTCGACGACGTCATCGGCACCAAGGTCCGCGCCCTGGCCGACCGCGGCGCGGCCCGCGACCTCATCGACGTCCACGCCGCCTCCCACCACCGCTCCACTGCCGAACTGGAAACCCTCGGCCGCCGCCACGCCCGCACCGAGTTCAGCCTCCACAACCTCCGTGACCGCCTCACCGGCGCCGAATGGTGGGACGACGAGGACTTCGCCGACTACGGGCTGAGCGACGACCAGATCCACACCTTGCGCACCTGGGCCCTGCGGTGGGCCACCGACATCGACAGCCGCCTGATCACCGAAGACCCCGCAGACGGACCCGACGCGCCCGGGTGATCGGCGCGGGCGCCAGTTCCAGATCGCGGCCCACAGGCTGAACCGCTGCCGTCCAGCACAGGCGAAGACCCCCGCACCACTTCGATGCGGGGGTCGTGCGTGGCACCGCAGGCCGTTAGTCGATGCGTTCTCCGAGCCTGGCTGACTGCTTCTCCGCGTTCTTCGTGTGCCACCACTCGAAGAGACGGATACAGAACTCCGCGGCGACAGCGCGTACCAGGTGGTGGGGCGGTGTTCCGTTGAACAGCGCCATCGCTGAGCGGTCACTGTCCAGTCGCACCCGCCAGCGCTGACGGTAGGCGGTGACCTCCAGGACGAGAGTGAAGCTGCGGCCGCTTTCCACCACGTCCAGGGCGGTAACGTCCAACTCCGCCTGGGTGTCGTCCAGTTGTCCCATGAGGTGCGGCACGAGCAGGTCCCGCACCTGTTCAGCTGTCGCCATGGCCGTGTCCTCCTAGCAGGAAGCGGCGAGACCCGACGGCTTGTACGCGGTGATGACCCCCTGCGGCTTGATCCGGCGATCAGCGCTGTAGGCCCCGGGGTTTGTGATGACCTTGAAAAGCGTCCTGGGGGACATCAAGCGAACTTGCGCTCGTAGTTCTTCTCTCCGGGCCGGTTCACGGCAAGGCACCGCTCCACACCATCTGACTGATCTTCTTGTTGGAACTGCCGCTAACGCCCTGGGCACGCCCGGTGCCGCTCCATCGCACAGCGCCCTGGAGACGATCGAAAGCGACGTACGGGAGATCAAGGACGACCTGAGCGACGTCAAGCGGCTTCTGGCCGCGCTGGTGCAGGCGCAGGGTATCGATCGCGGCAACGCCTAGCCCCGCAGTGATCAAATCGGTAGCACTGTCGGCGAGCGTCAGCTCACGTTCATAGCAGCCCTGGAAGGGCTCTCCAGCGGATCAGCCGTGTGTGCTACGAACTCTTCATCCGTTCTTGCCCTGTGCGTCCGGGATTGGCTCGGATCCACCGCGCAAGAGCCGGGCGCGCAATTCTTCCTCGTCTCCACCGGTTTCGTCGGGATCCGGAGCCTGCCCTGACGGCCAGGGTTCGCGCAGCGCCATCTCGATGCGCTCGCTGCTGCGCAGGATGACCGTGCCCCTGTCGGCGCCTGCGGGCCAGACCTGCAGCAGGTAGTCCTCGACGGGATCGTCTTCGGTTTGGCTGGGAGCGTTGCCGCGGCCGCGGGTGTGGACGCGTACGCGGTAAGGTCCGCCGCCTTGCGTGCTCAGCACCGGCAGCTCAGAAAACTGGCTGTCCTCGAGGGAGTGTGCTCGCAGCCGGCCGGCGGGCGCCTGCACGGTGACTTCGATGATTTCTTCCCACCCGTCCTGGTCGCCGGCTGCAGGCGGGGCTTCCAGGCCGGTGACTGCCTGCACGCGGACAGGGCCGAAAGCGGTGCCCGTGGCGATGAGCGCGCCCGCGGTCATCACGGCCACCAGGCCGTTGGACCAGTCCGCACTGTCCGCAGGGAGTTCTCCTTCATCAAGGAGCCCGAACAGACCGTCAACGGCTTCCACGGTGTGCATCGTCGTTGCCTCCCGGCCTTTGCCGTGTGTCCGCCTGAGGGCGGGTGTGCCCGGGGCCGGACCGTGGTTGGTGAGCCCAGTCCCGGACACTAGTGCGGCGACATTGCTTGAGGGAGGCTTTCAGCCGTCCTGGTCCGGCTGCCGCAAGGAATGATCTTCACGTCGAAGCGGTCCCCGTCCAGAACCCGCTGGTCCCTGTAGAAGGCAGTGGTAGAGCCGCCCTGAGAGCTGTTCTGCCTCTCGGGGACCGCGCAGGCGCTGGCGCCCTTTGATCCGGTGCCCGAGGGAATGTCGTTGTAGGAGCAGCCGTCGAAGGTACGGCGCTTGCCGCCCGCGCTCATTCCGTTCCTGGAGGTGGCGAGCGGGTATTCGTCGCAGTTCTTGCCTCCGGCCGGACTCCGGTCGCCGCATGCCAGCCGACGGTTGTCCTTGCGGATGGTGCTGTTGGTGGTACGGGTGAGGCGCTTGGGCAGGTCGGAGGCCTGAGCCAAGGTGATGTGTCTGGCCACGTCGGGGATTCTGGCCTTGCTGAACTGCAGGTCGGAGGCGTACCAGGGCACCACGCAGCCGACGCCTGGACGGTCCCGGCGGCGGCCGACCCTGGTGTCTTTTGCTGGCCGACCGGGTTCTGCTGGTATCGGTGTACTACCGCACGAACCTCACCATGCGGCAGCTCGCCCCGCTGTTCGGATGCTCGCCGGCGACGGTGTGCCGCGTCATTCAGCGACTGCCGCCGCTCCTGGCCATCGAACCCACCACCCGCCCAGCCGACGCGGTCGAGCGGCTGTGGATCGTGGACGGCACCTTGATCCCCGTCCGTGACCGGGAGGTCGGCGCCTCCTCTGGCAACTACCGCTTCTCTGCGAACGTGCATGTCACCATCGACGCCGACACCAAACTAGTGATCGCGGCGGCCCGGCCGGTTCCCGGGGTGCGGGCCCGCGTCGAGCACGCCTTCGCCCGCATGAAGCACTACAAGATCCTCCGAGACTGCCGACAGCGCGGCTCTGGTCTCCACCACGCGGTCCAAGCCATCGCACACATGCACAACCTCGCCCTCGCCGCCTGATCAGACAGGGCACAACCCCACTCTGACCTGCCTGATCAAAGCCTTCTGCAACACGCTTTACGAGCTCGTGCACGGTTAGCAGTGAGACGTCGCAGTGCCAGGCGGAGCCGTGGTGCTCACGTCTGCCAAGCCAGGATCCGGTCTGCGGTCTGCTGCTGGGACAGTAGGCCGGCGATGGCTTGGACGGTGTCGTCCATGCGCTCGCGGCGGCCGAGGTGGCGGGTCAGCGCCCGCCAGTTCTTCAGGTGGGCGATGCCGTGTTCGACCCGGATGCGGCGTGAGGAGTGCGCCTTGCGCTGGCGCTCGTGCATCTCCTCGTACCAGTTCGGGGCGTTCTTCTTGAACTTGCGGTGCGGTGGCGTCACGACGCGTCCGCCGGTCTGTGCTCCGAGTCCCTGGTAGCCGGCATCGGCGAGGATCTCGACCGCTGGACCGTCGGCCAGGAGCTTGACCAGCCCCAACTCTCGGGCGTGGGTGATGTCCGCGCAGCTTCCGGGCTTGGTCGGGCTGCAGAACAGCAGTCGCCCGTCCCCGTCGGTGAACACCATGGCCTTCACGGCGTTCTGCTTGCTCTTGCCGGAGATGAACTTGTCCCGGTCCTTCCGGCCGACGGCCGGGCGGCGGACACGGATCTCGGTGCCATCGATGATGCCGGTCTTCCTCGCCTGGCCCAGATGGTCAACGACCTCGCCGAGGGTTCGCAGCCGCACGTCGGGGCTGACCGTGCATCCTCGCTCCGCGAGCAGGGGCCGCACCTCGCCGATGGCCCGGGTGATAGTCGAGCGGTCCACACCGAACCAGCAGGCCAGCACGTCATGAGTAACCCCGTGGCGAAGATGCACGAGCGTGGCCAGCAGCCGGTCGATGAAGACGAGGCGGTGCTTCGCGCCGGCGCCCACCGCACGCTTCCGCGGCCGGGACGCAAGCCTGGCCTGGTGCCGCTCGTGCCACAACGGTCCCACTTCAGCGACGAGTTCCGCGATCACAGCGGCCGACAAGCCCGTGATCCTACGGTCGCTGATGATCGCTGTGCGCCTCACGTTCCCCACCACACAGCCATGATCGACGATCCAGAGCTCGACGTCCCACCGCTAATGGTGCACGAGCTCGTTAGGCCTGGTGCGGGTGGTGTGTTCAGTTGCCGCGGAGGAACTCCTCGGCCTCATGGCGCAGCGAGGCGGGAGCATCGGCCCAGGCAGGGGTGTGTGTGAGCCCGCGCAGCTTGGTTGCCTTCACCTCTCGGGGGGCGTCCGCGCGCAGGCCGAGGTGGCTCCACAGCTGGCTAAGGTCCTCCAGCGGCAGCGGCCAGTGGGCGCCGAGGGCCGACTCGGCCCCGGGCACCGTGGTGGAGACGAGGACCTCCTCCGCCGCCGCCGGGGGGTCGATCTCGACGAGGGTGAGGCCCATCAGGTTGATGGCCGCACGGAAGTGGGCCCGGTGCTCATCGACGGTGGCGGTGTCGGGCTGCTGCCCGGTGTGGAACAGGGTGAAGACCCAGCCGGACTCGCCGGTGCGGGCGAGGTCCAGGACCAGCGGCGTTCCCGCGGTGTCGACGAAGGCGCGGTGGGCGATGCTCTGGGCTGCTCCGGGCCCCTCGGTCCGGGGGTGGGACGAGAGGCAGAAGCTCTCGTGCAGCCAGGACAGTTGCTCGGGCGTCAGCGCCCCGTAGGAGAGTGCGCGGAGGGCGGGCCAGTACACGGTGTGAGTTCCCTTCGGTGGGCTCGACTGCGACATGGGCGGGTCGTGGGCGGGTCAGCGCTGGCCAGCAACGGGTGTGCGGGAGCCCAGACGGATCGGGTTGCTCCAGGCGCGGCCGCCGGCAGCATCTTCTACCGTGATCCGGCAGTAGCTGCGGCGGAACATCGCCACGGGCAGGGTGCACTGCGTCAGGGCCTGGCCCTGACGCACCTGGGCGCCCGGGGCACCCCCGGTGACCAGCACCTTGACGGCGGGCGAGCACCGCACCGAGAGCTGATCGCCGTGCAGTTGAATGTCGTGCAGTTCGGGGCCGGTGCTGGAGTAGTAGTGCCCGGACTTGAGGGCCGCCAGCAACGGCGACGATATGCCACGACGGACCGGCCTCGGTCCGCGGCGCGTGCAGTTCGGCACCCAGCAAGGTGGTGAAGCCGGGACTGCGCAGCGGCTGGGTATCGGTCAGCGGGAAGTTGTACTCGGCCCGGAAGTGGTCGGTGAGGGCGAGGAAGTCGTACCCGGCCTCCCGGTAGCGACGGGTCGTCTCCGCGGGGGACAGGGCTCCGTCGGACCGGTCGGAGTGGCTGTGCAGATTCCCCCGCCAGAAACGACCGGGAAGGGCGAAGGGTAAGCCGGACACGATCTCCCCCGTGAAGTCAGTTCCTGTGTTTCGCAAGCGTGTTCACCATCCAGATTAGCGTCTATGGGTGTCAGGGTGGGGGTGCCTAGTGCTGTGACCGGGAAGGTTCGCCGAGTTGCTCGTTGTGCTGGTTGGAAATGACTTCTCCAACCAGCGTGGGGAGGCGGGACGGCACAACCGGTTCGGGTTCGCAGGCTGACCGAGCAGGAGGGTCAGAAACTCCAGCACATCATCTGGAGAGGCAGTACCAGCTCCGTGCGGTTTCGACGGGCGATGATGCTGCTGGCCTCAGCCGGCGGCAGCACCGTCCTGGACCGCTGGCCCGACATCACCACCGCCGTCGCCCCACGCCTGCACCACCACGTCCGCACCGTCGCCTTCCACCCTGAGACCGGGCATCTGGACCTGTGCCTGGACTCGCCCGCCTACGCCACCCAGCTCCGCCTGATCACCGCGCGGATCGTCGCCGCCGCCAACGATGTGGCCGGGACCGATGCGGTGCGCACCGTGCGGGTTCTGCCCCGGGTGCTTCGTGCGCGGGGTGTAGGGCCTGGTCCGTTTGTGCTTTGTGCCGGTCGCGGCGAGGGCGTTGGCCCAGGTCGTAGGCCGTTAGCACGAGCCGTTGTCGGTGAGGCAGCGGCGGAGCGGGGTGATGCCGTGGGCGGCGAGGAAGGCCACGGACGGTGCCAGAAGACGGCCGCGGTCACGGCCTTCTCGTCGTCCAGGGCCTTGGTGTAGGCGAGCCGGGAGTGGTCGTCGAGCGCCGGGTGCAGGTACGTGTACCCGATCTTGACACTCGTCGCCTCCCGCCTCAACAACCTGCTCGGCGCCGCCGCCCCTACAAGACGGTGACCGTCGACGAGCTCCGCACCCGCGCCCGGCATCTCGCCACCGCCCAGCCCGCCACGATCGCGGCCTCGATATGGCTGGCCGTCGACGTCGTGCACCACATGGGGCGGCGGGGTGATCCAGACACGAGGCTCGGCATCCGGCCCGTCCTGGTGGGCGATCAGATGCGTGTACAGGTGCGTCTGCCCGCTCGGGTCACTTTCATAGCCCCAGGTGCTGTACGGGGTGGCTGCTTGTAGGTTGACTGGATGTCTGATCAGAGCGAGATAGAGCAGATCACTGCGGTGTGGGAACGGCTTACGGGTTGGCTGGCCGAGTACGCGCCCGCCTCGTATGCCTCGCTGCTTCCCCCGGCGGATGCGGACACTGTCACTGCTGCAGAGGCCCGTCTGATGCATGTGCTCGACTTCGGCTTCCCTCCCGAGCTGAAAGCTCTCTGGCGGGTGTGCGGCGGTGTCCAGAAGGTCGATGTGCCGGGCAATGAGGACGGTGAACTGTGGGCGGGCAAGTTCCTGCCCGAAGGGATCTTCCTCGCTCCTGAAGCCTCGCTGTGGCAGCGTCTGCGCTTCGGGCCGGGTGAGGACGATCCGTGGGAGGGGGCCGACTTCGTGTCGTTCCTCGACGCCGTGGAGCCAAGTGGCGCAGGTGAATTCGGCATGTACGTCTCATCGTCGACGGATCCGACGCTGCGGGGTGTCGGGGGATGGTCAACCATGACTGGCCCGGATCTGTCACCCCCGGCGTGGCCGTCCGTGGCCGCCTACCTGGAGGCGGTCTGCGAGCTGCTTCAGACTGGCGGTGGGCCCCGGCTGGAAACGGCTGGCAGGAAACAACCAGTGCTGGCGCTGGGGTGCCTGGCGTGGATCGACCCCGATGATGGCCTGGAGGTTGCCTGGCGGCCTGTCCATCCGTGAGGTGAGCTGGTGCGGGCCCGGCCTGGGCCCGCACCAGCAGTCAGGCGATGGTGACTACCTCGCGGTCAGCGTGCACCGGAACGGCTTTCCGGTACCGTCCGTGGGCTCGCACTTCCCGCTTATACGGGTGTCGAGCCAGTAGGCGTCCCTGTCCATGATCCGCATCTGCTTCATGAACGAGGCGAAGTTCGACCCCATGGACTCCTGGTTGTGGACACCGGAAATTGCCGAACGCCCGCACACCTCGGTGAAGTGCGACACGTTGTCCCATCCACCGCCGAAGTCGACGTTGTACAGATGCACCCGGGAGCCCTGCTTCTTCGCGAAGGTCTGCAGGCACGCCTTCCCGTTCGGGGTGCCCGTGGTGGAGCCCGTGGGCACGGCCTCGTTGAGCCCGCCTTCGCTCTTCTTCATCCCTCCACTGTTATAGGAGGAGGCGAAAGCGAACTCGTCACAGTTCAACGCGTCGTTCGCATCGTCCAGAGCGCTGGGGTCACCGTTCTCCGCAGCCCACCCGGTGGGGCACATACGGGCCCGGTTCTTCTTGTTCTGCTCAGCGTCACCCATGTAGTAGAGTGGCTTGTCGTACCGTCCCGGGTGGTTTTTGAGCTTCTCCTGGACCAGCCATGCGTGCGCTGCGGCCTGAGGGTAGCTCTTGGCGTTGAAGACGTAGCTCGGGGCCCAGTTGACGAAGACACAGCCCGTGCCGTCGTACTTCGCGGTGAAGGTGTCACAGCGGATCTCATCCAGGTCAGGGTTCTCCTCCCAGTAGCCCTTGGACCACTGGTAGTCGACTCTCTGCCCGACGCCGGGGGAGTGCACCGTGCCCTCGATCTTGACGTCGGGTTTGAACCGGTACTGCTTGTCCGCCACGGAGTCATCCCACGTGTACTTCGTGGTCAGGGTCGCGCTGTGCTTGTCGCCGGGGAACCAGTGTGGGGTAGCCGTCCAGTCGCCGCCCTGGGGTTCGATCGGCTTGCACGGGGACTGACAGATGTGGCCGTTGAACGCGGACAGGCTGATACCGCCGTCGAAGTCAGCCGGGACGTTGTCGCCCTTGACCGTAAGCCTTTCGGTGAACGTGCCGACGGTCTCGTTCAGGCGCAGCTCGCGGGTGAAGGTGAAATCGGCTTTCGCCGTGGGATCGTCCTCGGGGCCCAGGTAGTAGGTGACCGAGCGCCTGTCGCATTCCTTGAACCGGTCGGCGAAAGCACCAGCGGCGGTGTCACACCAGCCGGCGTCTCGCAGGTTCCTGGACTGGGCGGCTGGTTTGTCCGGCACCGGGTTGGTCTCGACGCACGCCTGGATGCCTTTCTTGTCGGCCGGGCCGCACTGCCGCTTGTCGGCCTTGTAGGTGCTGCGGGTGGTAGCAGACCTCAACGGCTTCGTCTGGTCGCTGCTGGGCGGTGTGGTGAAGCTGGGGTTCGGCGCGTTGTGGTCCGGGTTGGGAAGGGTCAGGTCTATCGGCAGTTCAATGCGCAGCCGGGCCCAGGGAGACCAATCCGTCTCGTACAGGCCGCCGTCGTAGGCACTGGTACGGAAGAGATAGTCGACGTTCGGTTTCAGCACCCATGGGTCTACGGTCACGGTCGCCCGTGAGCCGCTCGGGACGAACTTGGAGACCAGGACGCCGTAGGGGTTGGCGTCGGTGAGCTTGACCTGCGTCTTGGGTTTGCCGTCCGTGCCGATGGTCCAGACCTCGAAGGTGAGGTTGGCCTTGTCGTTGTCCTTGTCGGTGACCTTGTTGCGCAGTTGAACCTTGGTGGTCTCCACGCTCCAGGTCTCGAGCCCTCCGTCGACCTGCTTCCAGGCCGGGCCGGCATCGGGGTCCTTGCCCGACTCCGGGCGGTGTGTGTTGGCCCTGAGGCTCTTCTCCACACCTGCGGCAGGCCGGGAGGACGGGGCGTAGTCCGGGCCGGGGTCCGACGTGTGGTCAGATGCGGGTGCGGCGGTAGCCATCCCGGATCCCAGGAGCAGGGCGGCCGTGACGCCCATGGCTAAGCGGGCGAGGGTACCTTTTCGTCTGGTGGAACTGGACATGCAGTCGTCGTCCTCACTCATGTGGTTGCGGTTAGTCGCGCCGCCGACATTCGTAGGCCCCGCACTACACATGCAGCAACACCAACTAAGCGGACATCACGGCTCGTTCGCCCGATGCCGGATGTGACGCTGCACACGGTTGCACCATCCCGGGTCACGGTCTGATTGCACTGCACACGTAATTCGCGCGCGTCTCGGCCAGCGTGGGGCGGGCGGCCTGCTCCGGTCCTGGGGACTCGCAGGTCGCCCAGCAGTAACGGCAGGGACTGGCCGTCGTGCGCCTGCCCGGGCGTGCCGACGTCATCCCGAACGCGCGTCGGCCCCTGTCGTATGGGCACAACTCCCAGTGCCGTCGTGTGGTTGCGAGGAGCGAGGACGGCATGACATGTATATGTTTAACGCCTATTGTCCCTATTTTTTGTGGCCCTGAACGACGAAGGGCGCAAACCTCAAAAAAAGCTCAAATGTCCTAACTTGGTTGGCTTCGATTAAGAAGATGATCTAGGTTGTGATTCGAGTGCTGCGGGTGACCTCCGCAGGCTCTTGGATCTTTGATTTGGAGACATGTGAATCGCGCATTGCGAGCGCTCGCCGGGGCAGTTGTATTGAGTGCATTGACTGTGGGGACGGCTACGGCAGCACCGACAGCAGATGTCGAAACTGGCACGGCTTCTGTTGATCTGAGTCTTCCCGAAGGGTTCCACGTGCCGGGCCCCGAAACGGTTGTAGAGCGGACCGTTCCTGTGCAATCTCTGCCCGGCGACGATGTTATCGACATCTTTGGGCCTGGTGATGCGAGCAGGAAGAAGCCAGGTGAATCAGCTATCAAGATCAAGAATAAGCGGTACCAGGGGC
This sequence comes from Streptomyces aureocirculatus, assembly GCF_000720475.1. Taxonomy (GTDB): domain Bacteria; phylum Actinomycetota; class Actinomycetes; order Streptomycetales; family Streptomycetaceae; genus Streptomyces; species Streptomyces aureocirculatus. The sequence goes on along the minus strand of NZ_JOAP01000078.1, from coordinate 4,762 downwards.
AGAACTGCGGTACGCGGCTCCTGCAGCAGACCAGTGGCCGGGGTAAGACCACTCTGGTCCTGACCGTCAGCAAGTCTGTTGCGACGGAAAAGAAATCTGAGGTCAGTCTGTCTGCTGGAAAGATTTCTGCGGCTATGGGGTTCAGCGTCTCCAAGAGCTACACCGTTGAGAATCAGACTCGTTACGAGGTCCCGAAGGGGCGTTTCGGTACTGTTCAGGCGTACCCCCTGTACGACCACTACACTTACCAGGCAGTTTTCGGAAAGAAGAAGTGGGCCGGGTACGTACTGAAGCCGGTCGGTGTGTGCTTCAACCAGTGGACCACCAAGGGCTGATCTACCCCTGCGAGGCTGAGTGGTAGAGTTTTTGCCGATGAATCGAACAGTCCGATCAATAGTCATCGCTGCCACTCTCTCGCTGGCCGCAGCAGCTTGTACGGCAGGTGGGGGTGATGGCGATCGCGCGTCATCCCCACCCAAGCCGCAGGGTATCCCTCTGCGTGAACTCGATGAAGTTGCTCTGAACGGCGACCCCATGGCGACCGTCGAAACCGAATTCCCGGATGGTCACGCACGCCCTGTGGGGGAAGTCCGTTTCGGGGAGTACCGCGTCGTTGCTTATGTGACTGGCAAGAAGTGCGGGATTTCGGTATTCGACGCGAAGAAGAGCGAGACCATCGGCCTGCGGACCGCGTGGCCGCGCAATCTCGATGAGGGGAGTGCAAAACTCCCGGGTGGTCCCTACTATAGTTCCTCTGCCCAGAGTTCTGTAAGATCCGGCCCATGGGCATCGCTCTCCTGCGGAACGAATTCCATGATCATTGAGTATGAGAGTAAAGACTCCTCCGAAGCCTCTCCCCCAAATGGGTCAGCTTCCGTGCAGCGATCTGCCGGTAAGCGGACTCATTTCGTGGTGATCGGCTCCAAGGATGTGCGAGCGAGGATCCTGAAAAAGCTCTCCTAGCGTTACGTCAATATCCCTCCGAAGCATTCTTCTGGGTCAGTTCGAGATCTATGGTCGCAGCTCTACCACGAGCACCAGCACCCCCTGCCGGGCCTGGCCGTCCGGCATCTGCGCCGTGACCTCCACCGCGAGTTCCTCCACCACCACGCCGTACCGCATCCCGTTCACCCCCGCGTGATCGACTCGGGCGGCAGCGTACGGATTGGGGCGCGCAGTTGGTTGTGCGTCGGCTGAGCCACCGCACCCGTGCCACATCAGTGCGACGGCGGTGACATCAGGCGGGGGAGCGGTCGGGGCATGCGCAGTGGACGCGTGCGGGGTGACACCACCGGCCGACGGCCCGTCCACGAATGTTCTGGCGCTGCCCCGTCCGGTGCTCGCAGCTCACAACCGCGGAGCTGCCTGACCACCTATCTGGGCAGCCTTGCCCGTAGACGCAGCGGGTTACGGTGTTAGGCACCAAGCCGGAGGCAGGACCAACCCGGCCGGGGGCGGGGTCAGCCCCCCCAGTGGCAGCCCTGCTGGGGGAGTGCCGTGGGCTGTGCCCAAGTCGGCTGTGCCGCCCGTGAACTGTGCTCCGTTGAAGCTGACTCCGTCTGCGAGCGTCGCCTCGTGGAAGTTGACCGTACCGCCCGAGAACTGTGCCGAGGTGAATTGGGCCGTGCCGCCGGAGAAGCTCGCCCTGTCGAAGAGGACCGTGGCACCGGAGAACTCCGCGGAAGTGAAGTTGACCGTGCCGCCGGAGAACTGTGCCCAGCTGAAGCGGACCTTGGAGCCGGAGAACTGCGCCCGGGTGAAGTCGACCTTGCCAGCGGAGACCTGCGCCCTGTTGAAGTAGATCGTGCCGCCGGAGAACTCCGCCTCGTTGAAGTGGACCTTGCTGCGGGTGATTTCTGAGTGGGTGAAGTAGGCCGTAGCGCCGGAGAACTTTGCTCCGCCGAAGTCGACCGTGCCTCCGGAGAACTGCGCGCGGGTGAAGTCGACTTTGCCAGCGGAGAACGTCGTCTGGCTGAAGTCACCGCCATCGAAGATGGCGCCAGTGAAGTCGAAGTCGTGGCCCTGCCAGGAGTGCGGGTGTTCCTCGGGGAGACGGAGGTGGTCGCGGATGAGGCGGATGGCGGTGTGCCGTACCTCGCGCAGGGCGAGGTACTCGTGCCGGGCCGGTGTGTCGGCCGGAGTGTCAGGTTCTGCGGTGTAGGGCAGGCGGAGGTAGGCGCACAGAACATCGATGCAGGTTTGCCGTAGAGCGCGTGTGGGGGCGTCGTCGGCGAGCCCGGCCAGGGCGTGGACGCCGCCCAGCCGTACGGGCGGAGACGCCTCGAGCTGGGTCACGGCGGCGGTGAACCGCTCGGTGTGCAGCCTGGTGGCATCCCGCAGGGCTCCGTCCTCGTCAACGCGTTGGCGCCGGTAGGTCACGACCAGGGCGACCAGCGCGCCGGCCCCGGCTACCACCCCGAAAGCAAGCTTCACCATGTCGAACAGTGTCTTGGCGTCGACCTTGCCTTCCGGCTCCAGGCCACGGGCGCCCAGGAGGGTCCAGGTGAGGTAGAAGACGGTCGAGGCTACTAGCACTGCGGCTGCGAAGGTGGCGGCCAGGACGGGGCCGACCGGGGGAAGGTTCAGACCACGCCGTTCCGCACGTTGCCTGGACGGGTGAGGACTCATCACCCAGAAGACAACTCACCCGCACCCCTGGTTCCACACCGCGGTGGGGCCGTCGACAGCCGGACACGCTCTGTCAGGCAGGGCTCCCGCCACGCCGTAACCTTTCGAGTTCCATCTCCTCGTTGCGGTCAGTTTCGCTGACGGAACTAGAGTGTGCCGGTGGCCTGGCTCTCCGGTTCCGCAGAGCGCCTTCGATCTTCGCGCTGCCACGAAGGATGTTGATGTCTGTGGTGGCGCCCGCAGGCCATGCCTGTATCAGATAGTCCTCGACGGGCTGTTCACGGACCTGGTCGTAGGCGATATCGCGTCCGCGAGCGTGGACGCGGAGCCGGTAGGGCCCGTTCCCGCCTGTGCTCAGCAGCGGCAACTCGGCAATAACACCGTCGTGGAGGGATTCGACACACAGTCCAGCATGGGGGGCCTGAACAGACACTTCGACAATCTCGTCCCACACCTCAGCGTCGGAAGACGACAAACTGGGGGCCGTGAGGTAGGGGCTGGCCTGGACGCGAATGTTGCCGGTGTGAATTCCTGTGGCGATGAGGACGCCAGTCTCCATGACCGCGACGAAGCCGTTGGACCAGTCCGCCGTATCCGCCGGGATCTCTCCGCTGTCCAGCACCCCGAAGGACCCCTCGGGGACGTAGACAATGCTCCCTGCCGTCTTCTTGTCACCGGACACGATGAGCACCTTCCCAGACGAGCCGAGTGTCGTTCGGGTCTGGACCGGCACGCCGGTCCAGACCCGAACCTAGTGCAATGGTGTTGTTCGGTGAAGGCTGTCTGGCCTGTTCCAGACAGCTACGGTCATGGACCGGTCTTCACATCGAACGGGTCGTCCTGAAGTACACGGTTCTTGCGGAAGAACTGGGTATGGGTGCCGCCCTGAGAGTGGTTGTCCTCCTCATTGATGGCGCAGGCGCTTGCTCCCTTCGAGCCAGTTCCTGAAGGGATGTCACTGTAGGAGCAGCCGTCGAAGGTGCGACGCTTGCCGCCTGCGCTCAGGCCCTCCTTGGAGGTAGCGATCGGGTACTCATCGCAGGACTTGTTCGGCACCGTGGGACGGTCCTTGCACGCCAACCTCCGGTTGGTGTCGATGACCGCCTGGTCTTCGGTGCGGTGAAGCCTCTTGGGCAGACCGGAGTTCTGGGCCCGATCTACATGGGAAACCAGGTCGGGTGTCTTGGCTTTGCTGTAGACCATGTCGGAGGCGTAAGTGGGAACCACACAGCCGACGCCCGGTCGCCCGCCGGTGTCGTTGTCACAGCGGAACTGGTTCAACCTGCTCGGGAAGTCCACTGGGGGGTAGGGCGCGTTCTTGACCTTCATATCCCAGCCTGTTCCGCACTCGCCCTTCGCCCCTGCGGCAGTCGCGGTTGTGTCAAAGAACGCCTCGCCCGTCATCCACTTGTGCAGCGTCAGCTTCTGGCCCGGGAATTTCGCGCTTTCCGTGACGCAGGAGTTACGGGGGGCTCCCACTCCATCGATGGTCGCCTTGAGGGTGTCACCCCAGCCCTTGGTGGCATAGACCTCCAGTTGGTGCGCGACGCGGCCTATTCCGCTGTTGCCGTAGCTATAGCTGAGAAAGATCATTTCGGTCTCGCCGGTCTTCACCCAGCGTCCGTTGATCCTTTTTTTCGTCCAGTAGCGCCAACCTCGCACCATGCAGGCTTTGGTGCGTGTCCTCTTCACCACCTTGGCCTCAGTCGGACACCAAGACGGCGGATCAACACCCGCCCGGGGAGAACGGTTGATGCGCTGCGGCAGATCCTCGAGGTCCACCGACATCGGCTCCAGGCACGTCGCCTGGTCCTCCTCGGTGACCTCGCTGCACACCTCTCCGGCCGGCGGCTGCTCCCCCTCCTCTTCGGGTGCAGTCTCCGCTTCGTCCGCCCCCGGTATGTCCTCGGCAAGTACACCCTTGCGGGTCTGCTCCTGCCCACCGGCGCGAGGCGCGCTTGCCTGCGGGACCGTCGCATCGTCCGCCGTGGCCACGGCCGCGCCACTGCCTGCTAAGGCGCCATCTCATTTGGCGAGTCTGCGGTAGCAGATGAGGGTGCAGGCGATGCTGGTGAAGGCGAGGAAGTGCTCGGCCTTGCGTTCGTAGCGGCGATGGAGTCGGCGGCAGCCGGCG
>NZ_JOAP01000077.1 GCF_000720475.1 Streptomyces aureocirculatus | reverse complement strand
ATCGCCGCTACGAACGCAAGGCCGAGCACTTCCTCGCCTTCACCAGCATCGCCTGCACCCTCATCTGCTACCGCAGACTAGCCAAATGAGATGGCGTCTTAGCTTGACTCTGTCGAGGATCTTGGGGTTTCCCGGTGCGGCAGCATGATCGACGGGCATGCTCGGGTAGTTCCGCCGACCGATGCGGCTGTCGAGGTGCCCGTTGTTCCTTCGCCCCCGTTCCGGTGAGCAAGTTCCGCCTCTGACCGCGCGGATCGCGCGGGCGAGCAACCCGGGTGGCACGACGCCGATATGAGTGCGTGACCGGCTGGACGGACCGTCACGGCCACAGCGCACCGCACAGACTCCGCCGCTCAACCCACTCCGACCTCCTAGCAACAGGTTGCTCCGTCCACTCCCTCATCCGGTCCCTGCATCGGCCTCTCACCGGGCGGCGCAGGGACCACGACACCCAAACATGCTATGGCCCGCAGCAGCCGGCGCACCGCGCCAGCAAGTGCTATCCCCTCGGTTGCCTCCCGCTCAACCGAGAGAAGCCACGTTCCCGAGGGAGGAGTTCCCAACGATCCACGACATTCCCCGCCGCACGGGCGGTGCGGCGCAGAGGGCTCGATCCGGCAACTGCCCCACAAGGGCATACCGCGGCGATGTGCCGACTCCAGATGAAGCCTTGAGGGGCTGACCTACGAACAGGCGTTCCCGACCTCCTGCTCACGGGCGGATTCACCTCGTGTGTGGAGAGAAGACTGACGGCGGCGCTACAGCAATCGCCTCAACCCTGCTATCCGCCAGCAGGGACCCTTACCCACCCTTGTCCCTGCCGTCCCCTCCGGCCGAAACCCGGAACAACTCTGAGACGAAGGTGCGACATGCACCCACCCGCCACGGGTTCCGACGACCCGGCCCCCCGGGTTGCACCTCAACGCCGACTGCACCCGCAAGAGCGGCGGGAACAGCTGCTGCACTGCGCCCTGGCCCTGTTCGCGGCCCGCGGCCCGGCGTCAGCCACGCTGGAGGACTTGGCCACCCACGCGCAGGTTTCACGCCCCCTGGTCTACCGCTACTTCCCCGGCGGAAAGTACCAGCTGTACGAAGCGGTCCTGGGTGACGCAGCGCACGACCTGCTCGCGCGCCTCACGCCGCCTCCCGGCGGTACAGCAGAGGAGCGCATCGCGTACTTACTGGAGCAGTACCTGAATTTTGCAGCCCAGCAGGCCCCAGAGAGCGGCATCCTGCTTCGCGGAAGCATCGTCTCCGGGCACGACCAAGCATCCTTCTACGGCGCGGTACGGCGCACCGTCCACGCGCGTTTCACCAGTTGTCTGGAAACCGGAGACCGGGAGGACTCCACCGTGCTTCTGATGCGCTCATGGATCTCACTGGTGGAGATAAGCGTGCTCACACGCTTGAACGAAACTGCCAGCACGCCCGAATCCCCTCAGCCGACACCGGCAGAACCTACCGCCCTCGACCCGTCCCACGGTCTTGCCGACTGGCTCCTGAATGAGCTGGTGATGATGTTCGCTGTCGCAGCGTCACGCACCGGACCCGCGCGCACAAGCAGCGCTGCGTCCCCCTCGCCCTTTGCAGGGACAGACCGTGAAATCCGTCTGGTAAACTATATCTACCGAAACCTTCATTCCTCGCCACGCACAGTCTGAGGACTGATCCTGTCCAGTGCCCTCTGTTCACACGCCACCAGCACGGGCCTGGCCGGAGTAGGTCCCCGGCCCCATTCGTGCCCTCTGGGCGGCGTACCCGACAGAACCGCACTGCTGGCTAAACGGCTCCGCGGCTTTCGCCGTGCTGGCTGCCCACGTCACCCCGGGGCTGGGAGGTCGGCGATCACGACGGTGGCGTTGTCCACGTACGAGCGTGCCAACTGCACCGTGAAGTCGAGCATCTGTCGTACCGCCCGGCCCGGGGTGGTCTCCTGCAGCAGGTCCGCGAGGACCGTCTCCTGGTCGTAGTCGTGGAAGCACTCGTACGTCCCGTCCGAGGCCAGCAGCAGTCGGCCACCTCCCCCGGCGGACGACGTGCCGCCAGTCCTCCGGCACGTTCCGCCGTCCGGCGTCCAGGGCTTGCTGGCGCATGTTGTGATCTGGCGTCAGCAGCACCGGCGCCCCACTACCCGCAGGCTGGTGGTAGGGCCGTGCGTCCCCGCACCAGGCGATCGTGACCGGTTTGTCCGGCACGACGACGGCGAGGACCGCGACCGCGCCGACCTCCGCAGCGCCCGGCCGCCACGCCTCGACCGCGCACACCGCGGACAAGGCACGCAGCGCCCCGTACGCCTCCCCGTGCTCGATCCCGCCCTCGGCAAGGAAGCGGGCGTTCTCCCGCGCCCACTCCCGCACCAGAAGGATGTCGCCGATCCCGTCCAGCAGCGCATACGACCGCACCCCGCCCCGCGTCCGCACCCCGCCCCGCGTCCGCACGGCGGTCGCGTCGCACGGGAACCGCCGACTGCCCTGATCCTGCCGCCTCGCGTACAACTCGTTCCTCACCGCACTCACGCCGCGCTCCTCCTGGCGGTGCCCGCCACCCATCACACTCCGCTTGCCTGTCGAGCCCCGGCTCTGTGCTGCGCCCTGGTTCACAGCAGCGCGCCGGCGCCCCAGTTGGTGCTGATGTCGTTCAGCCACCGGTCGGGCAGTTCTCCGTTCCACCGTGCCGCCGGCGCGTACCGGGAGCGGACCTCGACCAGATGCTCCAGGACGATCAGCGACACCGGGTGCGCGAGCAGCTTGTGCCGCCCGTGGTAAGCGGTTTTCGAAGCGCATTTTTGGGATCAGCATGCCTGGCCGCTCACTTTTATACGGAACCCCTGGGGCAACTCTTCACCCGCACCGGTGTCCGAGAACCGCCTTGCCCGTGTCTGCGACGTCACCCTGGTGGGGGACGGCGTTCATCGAGTTCATAGAGCAGACTCAGTGATACCGGGGCCGGACAGGGTCGGCCGAGGAGAGCGAGGCTCAGGCGTGAAGGACCAGCACAGTTCGGACATGTCCGGCCGTCCACACATTGCGGGCTGCGAGGCTGGCATATGTGTCGCCGTGGAGTCTGCGGCGGCAGGAGCCGCCCGTTCACGGGTGCCGCTGCTCGCTGCCAGCGCTATCCCGTAGGCGTCAGTGCCACGACGGTGGCGAAGGAGGACGGCCAATTCGGGTGCTGGCCTCGATCCAACACGCCGCCACTCGGGCTCCTGCGGCGGAGCCCGATTCGCCGGGCCTGACGAGAGGCTACTTCGGGGGCGTTTTGCCCACGGGAAAGGGTGACTCGCTGACCGCGCACACTGGCCATGGCGGATGCGGCGAACCTGTTCCGGCTCTGATGTCCCGCAGGGCATGAGCCGGGGTATGACACGGCGTATCAGTTTGTTGGTACCGAAGACTAATGATCAGACTTGTGCCGCGTTTGCGGTTCCGAGCGGTGGCCCGACGGATCGCGCGGTTCGGTTGTTGTTGAAAGGCTGTGCAGTGCGGATGCCATGGCGCGCCCGGACGTTGCGGCCACCATCTCCGACGGAGCCTCGGCTTCGATGACCCGCTTTCGACTGCGTGCTGCGTGTCACCGCGCGGAGCGTGCGGCGAGAATCGACGTTCGATTGCCTTGTGCGGCGGGTTGCATTCAGAAGACGGTGCCCTTGCCCGCAAGGCGGTGGGCCCTGTTCAGGCCGGTCCAGTTGAGTGGGAAGGACCCCTCGTGAAGAGCGTTGTCGTCACCGGAGCCACCAGCGGTATCGGCCGTACCACCGCGCTAGATCTGGCCGCCAACGGCTTCCGGGTCATTGCCACCGCCCGCAGCGCAGAGAAAGCCGAAGGGCTTACCGTTGCCGCTCAGGCACAAGGCACCGAACTGAGCACCGTTCTGCTTGATGTGACCGATCCACAGTCCTGCCAGAACGCCGTTATTCGGATCAACGAGTCGACCGGCGGGGGCCCATGGGCACTCGTCAACAACGCCGGCATCGCGGTCCCGGGTGCCTTTGAGGAGGTCTCCGAGAGCGACGCCCGCGCCATGCTCGAAACCAACCTGCTCGGCGTGGCTCGGATGACCCGGCTTGTCCTGCCGGGGATGCGCCACCGCGGCGAGGGCCGCATCGTGCAGATGAGTTCCGCCGGTGGCCTGGTCTCCGTGCCGCTCAACGGCTGGTACTGCGCCAGCAAGCATGCGTTGGAAGCGCTGACCGATGCCCTACGACGAGAGCTGGCAACCACCGGAGTCCAAGTTTCACTCATCGAACCGGGATTCATCGACACCCCCATGCTCTCCAATGCCTTGACGGGGCTCCCCCCCGGTTCACGGTTCGAGACCGCGCATACCACCGTCCGCCGTGCCATTACCATGCGCACCCCTCCAGGCCCCGACGTGGTCGCCCGTACCGTTCGTCGAGCACTGAGCGTCCGGTCACCTCGACGCCGGTACCGAATCGGTGTTGAGTCGGTCGCGGCACGAGCCGCTTTCCTTCTTCCGTCCGCCGCCCTTGACATGGTGGCGCGCATGGTCGTGAGTGCCGACAAGGGGTGACGAGCAGTGTGGTTCCGGCGGCCGGTGTCCTGCCGCCGGCAGACACCTACCTCGTGCCGGGCGCCGGTGAGGCTGGTGTCGAAGATGGGCCGTCAGCGCCGTTCTGGCTGCGGCAGTGGGTGAACGCGGCGTCGGTGGTGTGCCTCTGTCCATGGCGCCCCGCCAGCCAGGACGCCACCGTCATCATGCCTTGCGGCGGGCGGGCTCTTTGCCTCGGGACGTGCCCACGAGCGTCTGCTTCGCACCGCTTACGGTTGCCCGTTCCTCGCCTGAGGCAGTGTGAAGCCCGACGAGTGGACCCATGCGGGGATGTGCGTGCCTTGGCCGTGCAGCAAAGGCACGGCCACCGGGCTGATGCGGCCCTCTACCCATCAGTGCCCCGGGGCACCGGTTGCCGCGTCGCCTATGTGCCGTGCCTGTCGATGTCTCGGTCGCCGGCCTTTCCATACGGGGGCGGCGAGAGTTATGTCCGCGACGCTGCGGTGAGCGCCGTCATCTCCGGCCGTTCCACAGTCGGCCCACCAGTTCTACGCGCCGCGCAACGGATGCTCGGCCGTGTCCAGAGGACTCTCAGGCCGTCGCCCGGCTCCTCGTTCCGGCAGTTGAAGAGAACGGCAGTCGTGCCCCGGTATGTGCCAACTACTCGTGCGCGCAGTGAGCAAAGCCTTGAGCTCTTGGCCGGCTCTACGCCTGCACGACGAAGTCCGTGGAGAGTTGCCCCCGCTGCGGCGTGTGTCCTGGGTTCACAGGCGGATCAGGACGAGTCCTGCGCTCAGCCCGCTGGCCAGGCCGATCAGCGTGACCGTGTCACCGCGCTCCAGTCGGTTGCTTTCCATGGCCGTGACCAGTTGGAGGGGCAGGGAGGCCGATGCAGTGTTGCCGTGTTCGGCGACGGTGGGAAGGCAACGGTAGGGAGGCAGGCCGAGCTTCTCGATCACCTCGTGGTACTGCGCGACGCTGGTCTGGTGGAAGGCGATGAACGCGCTGCGCCGGGCGTCGTCCGCATCCGCGCCCCAGTACTCAAGGGCGTTGGGCAAAAAATCGAGGACGATGTCGCGCAGCAGGTCCCCGTTGAGCCGGAGGTAGGTGGCCTCCGGGTCGTTCAGGCGGTGATGCATGGTGCCCCCTGCCGCCAGGGTGCAGGCGCTCCAGGCGCTGGAGTCCGCGCCGAAGGTGGCTTTCAGGATGCCGGGCCCGCCGTCGGTGACCGGGGTTGCGGTGAGCAGCAGGGCGGCGCCGGCGTCCGAGATCGTGTACCCGGGCATGGCCCGCAAGAAGGCATCGTAACTGGGCACGTCCCAGCGGGCGGCGAGTGTGCATGCCTCGCCGCAGGTGATCAGCACGGTGCCGTACCGGCCCGCCTCGATGAACGCGGAGGCGATTTCGATGCCGTTGAGCACGCTGTTGCAGGCGTTCTTCACATCGAGAGCCGGGCAGGTGGCGCCGAGTTTCGCGGCGACGATGTGCGCGGTGGCTGGCTCGATGAGGTCTTGGCTGCAGGCGGTGAAGAGCAGTAGGTCCACGTCCCCGATGGCGCATCCGGCAGATTCCAGGGCCTTGGTGGCGGCGGCAACGGCGAGGTCGGATGCCTGTTCGCTCTCGGCCTTCTCGTGCACGCCTCGCACTCCCGTGAGGTCTTCCAGCAGGCCGACCGGAGGGACGAAGGCACTGCCCGAGCGGGCGATGCGGGTACGGGCCTCTTCCATGGTCCGGTAACGGGAGGGCAGATGGACCGCGGCGGTTGCCAACCGGGCACGCACGACAGGAGACATACCGTCATCGTAAGCGAACACCATGACGGAACTGCGCGTACTAAACCATTGCACGCAAAAGGGTTACTTTCCGAACTAATGAACTGCTTAGTAATCACTTACATATATGGGAGCATTTTGGAGAGACGACAGAACAGAAAGAGTTAGGTATGGATGTGAGTGACCGGGCTATCGCCATCGTCGGAGTGGGCTGCCGCTTGCCTGGCGGACTAATGAACCTGGCTGGCCTGTGGGATGCCCTGTCACAGAGCCGGGACCTGGTGGGCCAGATGCCCGAGGACCGTTTCGACCGGGCACTTCGCGTGGACCCAGGACAGCAACGGCCGTTTCGCAGTTACACGGCGGCCGGCGGGTTCCTGACCGATATCGGGGAGTTCGACGCGGGGTACTTCGGCATCGCGCCGGTCGAGGCCGCTTCCATGGACCCCCAGCAGCGGCTGGCACTGGAACTGGCCGTCGAGGCGCTCGACGATGCCGGTATCCCCGCCGAGTCCCTGGCCGGCACCCCCACCCCGGTCTTCATCGGCGTCTCCGACATGTCCTATGCCCGACTCCAGTCACGGCTGCGGGAGGGGCAGACGCCTTACGGCATGAGCGGCGGAGCCCTGTCGATCGTCGCCAACCGCCTGTCCTACTTCCTTGACCTGCGCGGTCCGAGCATGGTCATCGACACCGCCTGCTCCTCCTCCTTGGTGGCGCTTGACCGCGCCTGCCGCACCCTGCTGGAGGGGACGGGCCGCGTCGCTGTCGCCGGAGGGGTCAACGTGCTGGCCGGGCCCGAGGGCTTCGTCGGGTTCTCCGCCGCGTCGATGCTGTCACGGCGCGGCCGGTGCGCAGCGTTCTCGGCCGAGGCCGACGGTTTCGTGCGCGCCGAAGGAGGAGGCGTGGTCGTCCTGAAGCGGCTGGCCGACGCGGTGGCCGACGGGGACCGCGTCCACGCGTTGATCGCCGGCACCGGGGTCAACTGCGACGGGCGCACCGTGGGTCTGGCGCTGCCCAGTCCCGCGACGCAGGAGGCGTTGTTGCGCGAGGTCTATGAGGATACGTACGTCGCTCCTGACGACCTAGTCTACTTCGAGGCACATGGCACCGGGACGGCAGTGGGGGACCCGGCGGAAGCGCAAGCGGTCGGAAGGGCTCTGGGTCGGCAACGAGCAGCCGGTCGCCTCCCGATCGGTTCGGTGAAGTCGAACCTGGGGCATCTGGAGCCGGCTTCGGGGATGGCGGGGCTGTTCAAGGCCCTGCTCGTGCTGCGGCACGGCACGGCACCGGCGACCCTGCACGCCCAACCCCTCAACCCGCACATCGACTTCGCGGGCCTAGGGCTGGCCCCGACCGTGCAGCCCGTCGCAGTGCACCTGCATCCGCGGGCCGCCGTCGGCGTGAACTCCTTCGGCTTCGGCGGCGTCAACGCCCATGCCGTGCTCACCGCGCCCCCTGCCTCCCCGCCCGCCGTCCCGGCAGTCCCCGGCCCGCTGCCGGTGACGGTCTCCGCCCGTTCGGCCGCGGCACTCAAAGAGCTCGCCATCCGGGTATCCACGCAGCTGAGGCAAAACGCTCCCGAGGACTTCTACGACCTGGCCCATACCAGCACCCGGCGCCGCAGCACGCACGCGCACCGGGCCACCGTGCTCGCCGGCAGCGCCCAACAGGCGGCCGACGAGCTTCAGAAGCTTGTCGACGGTCAGCCCTGCACGGGAGCCAGCACCACACCGACGGACCGTGGCGCCGTGGCCTACGCCTTCTGTGGCAACGCCTCCCAGTGGCCCGGCATGGCCGCCGATCTGCTGGCCGAGGACCCCGCCTTCCGGGCCGCGGTCGAAGAAGCGGACGCCGCGCTCGCCGCACACCTGGACTGGTCGGTGGCAGGAGAACTGGCCAGCCCGCAGACGGACCGCTGGCGCCGCACCGAGGTCGCCCAGCCCCTCCTGTTCACCGTCCAGTTGGGCCTGTGCGCCCACCTCGCCGCGCGCGGGGTGCGTCCGGCGGTGGTCTTCGGGCACAGCGTCGGCGAGATCGCCGCCGCCCATGTCGCCGGCGCGCTCACCCTGGACCAGGCCGCGCAGGTGATCGCCGCGCGTGGCCGCGCCCAGGCCACCACCGCCGGAAGCGGCCGTATGGCGGCCGTCGGGCTCCCGCAGGACGAGGCCCGCAAGGCACTGGCTCCCTATGCAGAGGCCCTGGAGATTGCCGGGATCAACAGCGACCGGGACGTCACCGTGGCAGGAGACCCGGACGCACTGGCCGCTCTGGGCGTCGAACTGGCGGCCCGCGACGTCTTCTTCCGCGAACTGGACCTCGACTACGCGTTCCACAGCCGCGCCATGGCTCCCGCCGCCGGCCCCCTGCACGACGCTCTGGCAGACCTCCTTCCGTCTGCGACCCGCATCCCGTTCATCTCCACGGTCACGGGCGCCCCCCTTCCCGGCGAGGAACTGACAGCCCGGTACTGGTGGCGCAACGTGCGCGAGCCGGTCCGCTTCGCCCAGGCCGCCACGCACGCACTCGACGACCGGGTGGGCATCGTCATGGAGATCGGGCCGCAACCAGTGCTGCGCCCGTATCTGCGCCGCACCGGCGCCGTCCACGTACCCACACTCCACCGAGACGCCCCCGGCCCACAGGCCATGGCCTCCTCCGTCGCCGCACTGATTGCGGCCGACGCCGAACTGGACTGGCGCGTTCACTTCCCCCATCCCGCCCGCGTAGCCGATCTGCCTTCCTACCCCTGGCAGCGCCGGCATCACTGGCATGGCGGGCCCACCGACTGGGAGCGCAGCAGCGGCACAGGCCAGTTCGAACACCCGCTGCTCGGCGAAAGGCTGCCCGGCCCGCACCCGCTGTGGGAAGCAACCGTCGAGCCCCAGTTGATGCCCTGGCTCGGCGATCACCTCGTCGACGAAGCGGTGGTGGTGCCAGCCGCCGCCTACGCCGAGATGGCGCTGGCCGCCGGGCGGCGCGCGCTGCAGGCACCGGTCGAAGTCAGGCATCTGCACATCACCCGCCCGCTGTCCGTGTCCTGGCCGGACCCCGAGGACCGGCGCCTACAGACGGCCGTGCAACCGGACAGCGGCACGGTGACCGTCAGCGCCAGCGAAGGCCGTGGCACGGAGTGCCGACCCGTAGCAACCGCCCAAGTACGCGCCCTGATCGGCCGCACCCCCTCGGCGATCGACACGGAAGCCATGCGGACGCGCAGCTCGCACCACCTCGACGCCACGACGTACTACGACGCATGCCAACGCGTCGGCCTCGCCTACGGCCCCACCTTCCGCTTGCTTCACGATCTCTGGACCGGCGACGGTCAAGTGCTCGCCTCCTACCGCTACGACGAGGCCGACCAAACGTGGGAGATCTTCCCGCCCATTCTGGACGCGGCCTTCCAGGCCGGTGCCCCGCTGCTGTTCGGACAGAGCGCGGACAACCACGCCTACCTGCCCACCGGCCTACGCGCCCTGCGTGTATGGCAGACACCCAGCCCCTCCGGCTTCATCCACGTACGCGCACGGACAGCCGTCGAGCCCGAGGCATGCTGGGACATCACGATCACCGATCAAGACGGTACGGTCGCCGTAGAGATCGACCGCTTGTGCCTGCGGCGGATGCCCAACGGCCGAACACCGCTAAGCATCCAACGCACCGTCCTGCGGGCCGCCCCCCGGCCCGGCCCCACAGGCACAGATTTCCAACTACCAGCCCCTGCCGAACTGCTGTTGTCCGCCAACGACCGGTTCAGCGCACTCGACAAGGCCTGGCAGGACTCCGGACTGCATCACGCCACCCACGTGCTCCGGGACTACATCGCGCGCTGCTGGCCCGAGGTGCTCGCGGACTTCCTACCGGAGCCCATGGCCCCCTTCAGCATCAAAGAGCTGCTCGACGCCGGACTGCTGCCCCAGCACCGCCGCCTGCTCAAGGCCGTGCTTCCCGACCTGCAGCGGTACGGTGTCACCCGCCTGCGGCCCGACGGCCGATGGCAGCTGACAGACGAGCCGCCCCGGGACGCAGAGGCCCTGCGCGCGCTGCTCACGCAGAATCCCGCTGGCGGCCCCGAAGTCGGCCTGGCAGCCCGGCACCTGCAACACCTGCCCGGGCTGCTGCGCGGCACCATCGACCCGATCGAGCTGCTGACCTCGGACACAACCCGCTACCAGCAGTTCTTCGACCTCGGCCCGCGCAACCGGTTCACCAACCTCCTCACCCGTACCGTGGTGGAGGAAATCGTCCGATGCTGGCCCAAGGACCGACCGCTGAGGATCCTGGAGATCGGAGCGGGCACCGGAGGCCTCACCGCCGCCATCCTGTCGGCACTGCCCGCCGAGCAGACCCACTACACCTTCACTGACATCTCGAAGACCTTGCTCAGCCCCTCCGAGCACCGGTTCGCCGCCTACGACTTCATCGACTACCGCACCTTCGACCTCAACGCCGATCCACACGACCAGGGGCTGGCCGAAGGCGGATTCGACGTCATCCTGGCCGCCAACGCCCTACACACCGCGGCCGACCTGACCACCGCCCTACGACGCGTCAGCCGATTGCTCAGTTCCGGCGGCCGACTACTGGCGGTAGAGTCCCACGACACAGTGCAGCTCTGCGGGTTCTTCGGGGCCCTCGACAGCTTCTGGCGCCGCAGCGACCAGGCACTGCGCCCCGACAGCCTGCTGCTGAACCATGAACAATGGCCGCCTCTGCTGGAGCAATGCGGCTTCACCGGTGTGGTACGCACCGGTACCGACACCGGCCCCGACCGCACCCAGTTCTCTCTCTACGTCGCCGCCGCACAGGAACGCGTCATCGCGCCGTCCGTGCCGTCCGATCCGCCGGCCGGGACGGCCTGGACCATCGGAGTCGAAAGCCCTGCCGAAGAACCGCTGGCCCAATCCCTGGCCGCGCTGCTGGTCAACGCCACCGTCACCACCCTCGACGACATGACAGCCCCGGCCGCCCAAGACACCCAGGAGGCCGTCGCTGTCCTGCTGCTCGCTGAACCGCAGGACGATCCGGAAGGCATCACGTCCCGCACCATTCGCAGGATCGCGGCCTTCAAGGCCCTGGCCTCGGCCCGCGACCGGCTGCCGGACGCGGTGCGGACCAGGACCTGGCTGGTCACCCGCCCCAGCGGACTGCTGCCCGCGCCCGAACGGCCCGCCTACCCCGGCGACGCACCCATCTGGGGCGCCGCCCGTACCCTGGCCAACGAGCGGCCCGAACTCGTGATTCACCGGGTCAGCCTCGACCGCAGCGACGACCTCGCCGACGATGCCCTCCGCCTCGCCAAGGAACTGCTCGACCCCTCGGCCGAGGACGAGGTCGTACTCACCCGGGGCGGCGGTCGTTTCGTCCCCCGCGAGACCGAGCGGCCCGCGCAGCACGCGCCCGCCACCGAACCAGCGGACTCCTTCGCACTGGCGGTACGCGACCCCGGACAGTCCTACCATCTGGTCTGGCAGGAGCACCCCGCTGCCGATCCAGGCCCCGGGCAGGTCGTCATCGCGGTCAGGGCCGCAGGCCTCAACTACCGCGACACCCTCCAGGTCAACGGCCTGCTGCCGTCCGAGGCCATCGAAGGCACCGCCACCGCCCGGGGACTGGGCATGGAGTGTGCGGGCGTGGTCACCGCCGTCGGGCCAGGCGTCACCGCATGGTCACCCGGCGACCGCGTCTTCGGCCTAACGCCCTCAGCCCTGGCCTCGCACGTCGTAGTGGAGGCGCAAGCCGTCGGCCGCATCCCCGATGGCATGAGCTTCACAGAGGCGGCGACCCTGCCCGTCGTCTTCGCCACCATCCATCACAGCCTGGCCCATCTGGCCCGCCTGGCACCAGGAGAGACCGTTCTGGTGCACGGAGGCGCCGGCGGCATCGGCCTGGCCGTGCTGCAGTACGCCCGTCTTACCGGGGCGAAGGTCATCGCCACGGCGGGCAGCGAGACCAAACGCGACCTGCTCACCGCCCTGGGGGCCGACCATGTCTTGGACTCCCGAACCCTGGAATTCGTCGCGCGGGTACGGGAGCTGACGGGCGGGCGCGGTGTCGACGTCGTCGTCAACTCCCTCAGCGGCCAGGCCATCGCACGCAGTCTGGAACTCCTGCGTCCAGGAGGCCGCTTCGTCGAACTCGGCAAACGCGACATGCTGGAGGACAGGCCCCTGCCGGCGCGTCCGTTCTTGTACAACCTCACCTACTTCGGCGTCGACCTCAACGGCCTACTGTCCGAACCGGAAGCCGCCAGAGAACTGTTCACCGAAGTCGTGGACAAGATCCACGTCGGCGACTACCAGCCCCTGCCGCACGTCGCCTACCCGGCCGCCCGCGTGCACGAGGCCTTCCGGCTACTGCAGCACTCCCGCCACACCGGCAAGGTCATCGTCTCCTTTGCCGCCTTCGACGAGCCCGTCCCCGTCCAGCCCGCACCGGCCGCCCCCAGGCCACTGGATCCCGCCGGCACGTACCTCGTCACCGGCGGCCTGAGCGGCTTCGGCGCCGCCACCGCCGACTGGCTCGCCGACCACGGCGCCGGCCACCTCGCTCTCGTCAGCCGCCAAGGACCGAACGCCCCCGAAGCAGACACCGTGCTCGAACGGCTCACCCGCCGAGGCGTCACCGCCACCCCCTACGCGGCCGACGTCACCGACGAGAGCGCCATGCGCAGGGTGATGGCTGCTGTGGCCACCACCGGTCACCCGCTGCGCGGCGTGGTCCACTGCGCCATGCAGCTCGACGACGCTCCCCTGACCGACCTCTCCGACGAACGCTTCGCCGCCGTCCTGGCGACCAAAGCAGCCGGCGCCACCGTCCTGCACCGCTTGACAGCCGACCAGGATCTCGACTTGTTCCTGCTCTGGTCGTCGATGGCCGGCTGTCTGGGGAACATGCACCAGGCCCCCTACGTCGCGGGCAACAACTACCTCGAAGCCCTCGCCCGAGCCCGTCGGCACACCGGGCTGCCGAGCACCACCATCTCCTGGGGAGCGGTCTCCCAGACGGGGTACGTCGCCCGCAACAACCTGCACACGGCCCTGCACTCCCTCGGCATCGAACCCGTGGACGCCGACGCTCTCCTTGCCGCGGCGGACAGTGTCCTGGCCGACGGAACCGACGTGGCCGGAATCAGTAAAATGGGCTGGGCCCGTGCCCGACGGGTACTACCCGCGCTCGCCGCGCCGCGCTTCCTACAGATCATCCCGGCCCACGCAGCGGCATCGGACGACTCCCGCGAGGAACTTCTCCGCTCCCTGGACTCCATGACAGCCGAGGACGCGCTACAGGCCATCACCAAGTCCCTAGCCGGCCTGCTCGCCACCGTCATGCACACCGACCCGACCGAACTCCCCACCGACCGGCCGCTCAGAGAGTTCGGCCTCGACTCCCTCATGGGCGCCGAACTCCTGGTCCGCACCCGCGAATACTTCGACATCCGCCTCTCCCCAGCCGAACTCCAGGCAGAAGAAGGCAGCCTGTCGCGCATCGCCCGCCTCATCCACCAACGCCTGAACACCCAGCACGCCGTCTCCGGAACGGATACGCCGTCGAAACCCGCCGATGCACCGGCGTGAAGTAGGTGTTCGCATCCGGGAAACGAGATGCGACGAGTCCGTAGCGCGGCGACCGCCTGAGGCGATCGCCAGCAGACCGACCCGACCGCGGTCGTACAGCGCCTGCCGCCGACGATGCTGATCCACCCTCACGGATCGGCCGTCCCAGTACGCAGACAGGAGCCGGCCCCGGCTGGCTCCGGGCTGATGGTCGTGCGAGCGGTGAGGGCATGGTCGGCGCGTGCCCACAGGCCAGACGCGTGGACGTGCGTGAGCCTCAGGTAGGGGAGTGGCACGGCCGGGATCGCGGCTGTGGACAGGGTCAGCGGCAGCAGGCCGAACACGCGGCCGTGGAGTACGTCCGCCCGGAAACGCACATGGTGGGAAAAGGCGACGTGCCGGGCGGACGTGCAGGAACCGGCTCGGCCGGTGGGACCTTGGTAATGGATACGCACGTCCTCCAGGGTGACGCCGTCGGCATGACACGCTCCGTCGCCGCGCGGAGGCAGCCCGCAGCGCAAACCGGTGACGGTGAGCGCCTCGGCGCGCACCGTCACCGCACGCGGCCGGGAGGTGGTGGCGGCCGCGGAGCCAAGACAGACCGCGACGGCTTGGGCGGCGTCTGCCAGAGCGGTCCTCGCCGGAGCGGTACGCGGTAGGTCTTTGCCCCTACACAACGAGGGTGCACCGGAAACGGGCGACGGACTCGCCGCGGGGCCGGGCACCGGGGTGACGGGTACGGCGTCGGCGTGGCCGGAGTGGCCGGAAAGGAGCCCGAACGCGTACACGGCCGTGAAGAGCAGCGCTGTGCGACGCACTACGCGCATCTGTTCATCCACCCGCCGGTGCCGGCGGTGCGTCGTCTTGGACCGGCTGCCAGGCGAGGGCGAGCGACCCACCGAGCAAAGCCAGGAGCATGCCGATCAGAAAGCCACCCAGGTTGGCCAGCGGGTACGACAGTAGGCCGAGAAAGATGGCTGTGGCGCCGCTCCATGCGGCGCTCGCCGGACGCGTCCACAGGTGCACGGCACACCCCAAAAGCGCGGCAGCCAGAAGGACCGCACTGGTGCCGCTGAACCCCTGGAGGCCCAACATGCTGGGGCGGCCGAGCGGGAAGGCACCCAGTTCCACCGCGGCGAGGGCGACGACGACCCCGGCGGCCGTCGGACGGGGTCGCTTGGTCAGCCGCACGGGTGTGCACCTCCTTTCAGGGACATGGCGGCGTCGGCCAGCGAGAACGTTCCGGCCGTTAGAGCCCAGGCGTCCAGGTGCATGTTCTCGATGGTCAGGGCGCGGGCCTGCTGTCCGTAGGTGCCGACCGGCCCGGTGGGCCCGGAACTGTCCATGGTGGCGGCGTCGCGGCCCATCTCCACGGACTCGAAGGTCATGTTCCCGGTGAGATGGGCAACGTCGAGCACCATCTCTCTGGCGTGTACGGGTTCGTCCGTACCGGAGCGGATGATGAGGGTGACACTGCCCAGCGGTGTGTGAGCCACGGCGGACTGGCACAACTTGCTGATATGGGCGCTGCGAATGCCTACCACCGCCACCGGGTGGGATGAGCCCTTCGTGTCCTTGCGGAAGGAGGCGAACTGGGTAGCGCCAGTGGCCTTCAGGCGTTGGGCGGTCACCGTGAACGGACTCCCCGCCACGGCGAAGGAGACGGGAATCTCGGCTGCGGTAGTCGTGGCTACGGTTGCCGCGGCCAGCAGAACAGCCGTAAGGAAGACCAGCGTGAAGCGCCGCCATTTGATGCGGCTGCGACGAGGGCGGACCGCTGCCCTGCAGCCTGCGGACTGCGAGAATGGTGCCGTTAGTCTCATGGCGAATCACTTTCCTGCGGTGGGTGATCGGGCCTGACTCCTGCTTTCCTATGCAACGCCACACGGTGGGCAAACGTCACCGCCGCACAGCCCATCGGTGCTTCGCGCCCGGCTTCCAGCAGCACCCAGCCGGTCCCCGAACCGACCAAGCCAGCCATCCGGAAGAACAAGCCCGCCCCACCCCCCGGCCCCGGGGCCGCCGCCTCCGCCGGGGATCGGCACGATCGAGGCCCGGGAGACAGAGGTGACCCTGCCGGTCGGCGGATCGGTCGCCAACCCCGTCCAAAGGCAGCCTGCGCGCCGATGCGGTCCTCGTAGCCCGGAGGCCGGGTTGCCGGCGCTGTGCGTGGAGGTCCACAACGGCACCGAGGACCGCCCCAAAGTCGCAGCCAAACTCATCAAGTACGTCCGCTTCTACCAACGCACCCTCGCAACCAACGGATGACGGTGCCTGCGAGGGTCGGCAAGTCTCCGGGACGGTCGGCCCAGGCCGAGCGCCGGGTCAGCAGTGGATGCAGGCGGCCCCACGCCGTGGCGACGGCCTGCCCGTAGTGAGTAGTGTCGGTCACCGTGGTGATGGACGGGACCGGCTGGGTCATCGAAGGTGAACTCTGCCTCATGCTTGGGTTTGCGCCCGCACTTGGCCGCCGGCTGAGGAGAAGGCGGAAAGTACAAGACGCGGTCCGAACGCATCCGGCCCAGTATCAACGGGCAGATCCGCGAGCAGGAAGGCAAGGCGTAGCCGGCATCAAGGACGACCAGGACGGGCGGGTCGCAGATCTGCCACTGGCCTACCACTTACAACTGCTTGAACCCTCTCGGACCTGGTCGGCGGTGACGGCGATCGCGTCGTCCCAGGGCCGCAGCCGGAGCACGGCCAACACGGCCGTCCACGATGTTCGGCCCGGCTCCACAGCGGTAACGAAGGAGTAGGGCCGGCCGGGGATCATCTGGGCCGAGCTTCTACCTCGCCCGTATGTGCGGCAGAACATCCGGTCAGGGCTAATATTCGCGCCCGGCCGCAGCCAGTTGCTGACATCGACCACCAGAACCAGCCGCCCCGACACCGTGCGGGGAAGGCCAGCCCCGCCAGCGTCCTGCGCAACCGTGCCACATCCAGACCCCCCGCAGTTCAGGCCGCCGTACAAGGCGCCATGCCCACGCCGGTGCTCAGGCTCGACAGCTCGACCTATGTCTGCACCGGGCCATCCGCGCACAGCAGGGCATCACTCAGCTCAAACAACGCATCGCGCCGACCGGTCAGACAGGCATAGAGCCCCATCCAAAAGCATGACAGTTCGGCAAACGCATCCCGCGGGATGCCGTTTTGCAGCAGACTCATAGCTACGGCCTTCGTGTTGATCGCATGCCTCTGTGACGGAGCACAGGACCAGACGAAGGCCGCTCCCACGTGGCGGAGCGAGACGGACGGCCTGTGCGGGTCGTGCGGGACGGAGCACTTCGCCCGGATCAAAGCCGAACGTGTCGCGCAGCGTGCGGCGGAGGAAGTCGCGGCGCGAAAGACGGCCGAAGCGAAGGCGAAGAAGAACCGTGGCCTGTTCCGCCGCCGATAGACGCGGGCAAGTCCAAGGGGACCCTGGGTAAGCCACCCTCGGACGGCGGCTTGCCCACCCCGGCCGGTATGCGCTGAGGTGGACAAGCCGGACCGGGACATTCCGGCCGGTAACGCCAAGGAGGATCCGGTGCGCAGTTACGAGACGGGCCAGACGGTCGTGCGTCGCGATGTACACCGCTCCGGCCGGGTGTGGGGCGAACAGGCGCTGCGGGTCCTGGGCGCGGTCAGAGGGCGCCGGCGGCGAGGTTGGGCAGGGAGGGCAGTTCGATGTAGTCGATGGCGGACCAGTTGGTGGTGTTGCGCTTGATCATGGCCTGCTGGCTGCTCTGCCGGTTGTCTCCGGGACCGGTGCCAGGGGACAGGATCGGGGCGGTGGGGCCGCTGATGTTGGAGGTCTGCTGGTTCTTGTTGGTGTCTGCGGCGGCAGTGCCGACGGCAGCAAGAGCCAAGGTGCCAGTGGTCAGAGCGAGCGTGACGGACCGCTTGATCGCCTTGTTCATGGTGTATGCCTGCCTTCTGTAAGTTGAGTCGCGTCAATAAGGCTTCAGGAGCCAGCTCAAGAACCGTCGAACTTGCTCTCGTCGATCTCCGCTTGGCCGCCCTTGCGTCCCATTTCCTGGCCGCTGCTCGTACCGACGTAGTCGAGGACGGCCCAGTTGATGGTGTTGGACTTATCAGTCACCTGCTGGCTGCTCTGGCCGTTGTCTGGATGGCCGTGCCGGTGACCGCCGTTCGGGGACAGCAGCGGGAGGGTGGGGCCGCTGATGTTGGAGGTCTGCTGGCTCTTGTTGGTGTCCGCGTTGGCAATGCCGGTGGCGGCGAGTGCTGCGGCAGCGGACAGGAGCGCGGCGGCAGTGATGCGTGTGTGCGTGCGCACGGATTCCCTCTCGGTGAGATGGCAAAGAAGACAGGAGATGGGTGGTGGCCCTATCCCCCGGGTCTGAAAAGGCGAGCCCGGGGCCGCGGAGCGCAGGCTAGGGCAGCAGGCTCGTGACCGTCTCGACCTTGGCGTAGTCGACGAGGGAAGTATTGGATGTGCCGTTTTTCACCATGTCCTGCCCGCTGATCTGGACATTGGAGCAACCACCGACGTTTGCACCCGGGGAAAAGAGCACCACGTTGCAGAGCATGGTGGACTTCTCAGTGCTGGTATTGGTGTCGGCAGCCGCAGTACCCGCTCCCGCCACAAGCGCAGCACCGCTGAGAACAGCGGCCAGCCCGGTGGCCAGCCCCAACGGTTTCCGGGAAGGCTCGATACAGGTATACAGGACGGTTCGGCCCATGCAGGTTCCTCGTTTCACAGAAAGGCTCCGAGTGAGGAGCCGGTCGGGAAATACGACCAGGCGTCCACGCGCACGGTGACAACTACCGCTTGTCATCTCGCCGCATGAACACCACACGCCCTGGCTAACGGGCAGAGCCGCCTGCAGGACACGGGTCTTCGGAACCGAACCCTCCCGATGCTGCGCCTGAACGTGTCGTACTGCCCGCGGATGCACCAGCGGCAGTGGGTGGCACAGATCATTGGAATCGAGGCGCATTACCTGTTCCACTGCGTTCCGATCCGCGGCATGGACCACCATCGCACCTCCGTCGAGGAGGGCCTCGAACTGCATTGCCGGCTGGGAGCGTCGGGTCTG
>NZ_JOAP01000076.1 GCF_000720475.1 Streptomyces aureocirculatus | reverse complement strand
CACGTGCAGCCCGAGGTCGCCACGAAGACGATCGCGGCGAGCACCTCACGGTCACCGTGCCGACGTCGCCCACCACCCTGAGGCCGCGCGGGCACCTCCTGAACCACCCGCTGAAACAGTTCCCACAGCTCATCCGGCACCAACCGCTCAACGATCCCTGTCACGCCCCAAAGCCTACCGAGCCAAATGAGATGATCTCTAAGCCCGGCGGAGACACCCGACGTGCTCTGTCGCCACAGCACCCCCTGATGGCCGATCAATCTTATTCTGAGTCCCGGTCCTTGGCGTCGCGCGCCCACGCGTAGCCGCCGGACATGACGGTGTGGCAGATCGCTGTGGCCGCGGCGGTGGCGAGGGCCCCTTTGGCGGGGCGTACGTGGTTCATGTCGATTCCTGGCCCCGTACGAGGTGGGTCCCCTGAGTCCCGGCACGCGTGCCGGGACCCACCGTTCAGATGTAGGCGTCCCCTTTTGAGGGCGTGTCCGGCGTTACCGCAGGCCGCACGCCAAGGCGTCAGCGTACAGGCGGGCACCGGAGGTCTTGGGGTGGAACGACTTCATCGACGCTTGTGGTGGTGCATTGTCTGTCTCGGCTTGACCGCTGGAGACGGGGGCCGTGCACAGATTCGGGGTCGTCGCAGATCGCCTTGCCCTTGAACTCCGGTACAGGGTCCACGAATGTAGCCCCAGTCGCTGTAGCGGTCGGGTAGGTGTGAGGACTCGGCCGTGGATCATGGACGATGACTTGCGGGCAGTGATCGAACCGTTGTTACCTCCCTGGCCCGAGCGGTCCCCGAGGCCAAGGCCCATGTCCCGACCGGTTATGCCTGCAAGGCATCCTCTACGTCCTGTAACAAAACATCACATGGCAACACCTGTCGCCGGGGCTGTCTTTCGGCCCCGGACAGACGTGCTGGCGGCGCGTGGACCGTTGGCAGCAGGCCGGGGCCTTGGATCGGTTGCACCGCATTCTGCTCGCGAAGCTGAAAGCGGGCGGGGAACTCGACTGGTCGCGGGTGTGCGTGGACGTTCCTGCGTCCGCGCGAAACAGGGGGCGTAACGGGGCCGTCGCCGGTCGACCGACACAAGACGGGCAACAAGCACCCCCTGATCTGCGACGGCAAGGGCCCCTTGCTGCACGCCATCACCACCGCGGCGAACGTCAACAACATCACCCAGACGCTCGCCATTGCAGACGGCATCAGACAGCCTCGGCGGCGATGGGAATGGCAGAGACTACGACAGCACACGACGGCCGTTGGTAGGAGCACAGTCACACGCCGTGGGTGCGTGGGCGGCTGACAGCTCTGAGACGTCGCCTGTACGGCTCAGAGCGCAGTTGGAATTTCATTGGTAGTCCCATAGCAGCTCGCCCTCCGAAATTATTGGATGGCACCCATCTACAGGTTTCATCGTTTCGAGCGAGCTAGCCACATGTTCCAGCAGAGAGGAAAGATTGGACCAATTGGGAGTCTCTGGGAAAGTGATGTTGGTGAGTTCGCTGCGAAACCCAACCCTGGGCTGTCGTTCGCCGAGTAGGTCAAGGATCATATGTCCGCCACCGCTATCGCTGGTAATGGGGAGCCACTCAGGCGTCTCCGTGTTCACCTGCGAAACAATTCCAGGTTGGCGGGATATTTCCGCGGTGAGCAGGAAGTCGCGTGCAATGAGTTCTGCACTTAACAGTGTGTGGTCGTCGCTTCCGTTGTGGCATCCCAAAGAGGCTGCTAACTCCCGTGGGAAGGTGACGCCTATCATCCGCTCAGCCAAGGCAACTTGCACGGGAGTCGCTGGTTGCGGAAGCGCAGCAAAAGTGACGGGGGCGTGTTCGGCCAGCCAGGCGTCGATGCGATTCCAGGCCCGGATGATCCGTGATGACGACATACCTTCCATGGTCTCACTCATCGGGCGCTTGAATACACGTATATTTGCGGCGTAGACGACGCTCCGATAAGCATGGGCACGGCCGAGCCGGCTCCACCGATGCGATTTCGCGCTCGAACAGGCAACAGTGACAGATGCCACAATGCTGCGAGACGCTGCAAGTCGGGCGTCCCGCTCGTCGGTTGGGGTCACGTCCCGAGCAGCCTCTGTCCGTTTGCGCCGCTGAGCGCACCGGCATAACTCCTCCGATGCTGGAGAGACGCAGGAGGCGGAGGCTGGCGAGCACGGTTGTCGGCGCACTTCGGGCGCAACGAGGCAGGTCGACCTGCGATGCGACTGAGAGGACCTGACCGGGACCACCCAAAGGAGCTGTCGTCGGATGCGTTTCCTGTCCCTGACCAGCGGGCCGCTGCCCGCCGCGGCGCTCGTGGTCATGTGGAGTTCGGGGTTCATCGGGGCACGCCTGGGAACCGACAGCGCGAACACCCTCACCGTCCTGATGTGGCGTTTCCTCATCGTGGCCGCCCTGGTGGTGCCGGCATGGTGGCTCATCCGCCGCCACCGGCACCACCTGACACCCCGCGACGTCGCCACACAGGTCGCGGTCGGGCTGCTCGCGCAGAGCATCTACCTGCTCAGCTCCGTGAAATCCATCGAACTGGGCGTCCCGGCCGGCACGACGTCCCTTGTCGAGTCCCTGCAACCGCTGGTCGCCGGAGCACTGGTGGGCCCGCTGCTGAAGGAGCGCGTCAGCAAACGGCAGTGGCTCGGACTCGTCCTTGGCCTGATCGCGGTCGCCATGGTGATCGGTGACGGGCTGAGCCTGGCCACCGACCGTCCGGCCTGGATCTACGCGGTGCCCTTCATCGGCATGGCCACACTCACCGCGGCCACCCTCCTGCAACGCGGACGCGGCACAGCCGTCGCTCTGAGCGACGCACTGGCCATCCAATGCTGCACCAGCACCGTACTGTTCACCTGCCTGGGCCTGGCCTCCGGCAACGCCCGGCCTCCCGGCGACGGCAACTTCTGGTGGGCGCTGCTGTGGATGGTCTTCCTCTCCACCTTCGGCGGCTACGGCTTCTACTGGCTCAACCTCAATCACCACACCGTCACCCGCGTCAACAGCCTCATCTACCTCTGCCCGCCCACCACCGCGTTCTGGGCGTTCTTGATGTTCGGCGACCCGCTCGGCGCACTGGCCGTCACCGGCTTCCTCATCAGCCTCACCGCCGTCCTCCTGGTCAACCGCCCCACAAAACCCACCCCACACACCACCCACCAGGACACCGACGCCACCCCGAAGTCCCCGCCGCCCGGCGAAGACGTGAGAGCCAAGACCCCGCCGTCACCGCCGGCCGGCCCCTCCTGCGCCCGCCGGTCCACACCGGGCTGAGAGCTAGCCGTCGCCGAACCCGGGACCCAAGTTGGTGCGGTGGTACACCGCCACCATCAGCACCCGCTCGGCCAGCGGCAGGCTCCACGGCCGGCCCAGCATGGTGCCGTTGCCGCCCCGCTCGCGCACCGCCTTCAGCAGCCGCGCAAGCTGCGTCATCCGCAGCCCCGTGAACGTCTCCACCCACAACCGTTCAACCCTCAACACCCTAGCCGTAAACGGGAAGTGCCCAGATCACGGCCTTGTGTAACACGCTTCAGGACCGGTGCGGACCAACAGCTCTCGTGTCCGTGGTCCGTCGAACTCGGCCAGCATGATCGCTTGCCACTGCCCAAGTGCAGCTTGCTTGCCGTGACCGGGATGGTCAGCTCGGGGTAAGTGGCGACCATGGCACGAGCGTGGGAGTGGCCGTTGTCGCGTTCGCCGTGGACTGCCCTCTCAGCGGGGGTGCGCTCCTTGTCGTGGGCGTAGTAATGCTTGCTGCTATACGGGGCGATACGCTCCAGTACAGCCTTCATGTCCGTGTCCAGGCCGCTGTCGTTTTCGTTGATCGTCAGGCCGCACGTGGTGTGGCCGCAGTACACGTGCAGTGTGCCCTCGGTGACCCCCGACTGGGCGACCAGCCAGCGGAGTTCGTCAGTGAGGTCGATGGTGGCCTCGGGGGGCGATGGTGACGAAGAACCGGACCGACACGGCGATGGAGCTTCCTGTCGGAAGAACGTCGTGTGAGACGACGCCTATCCGGCTGTCCGAGATGGTCGCCATAGCGCCTTCATACCGGTGTGCCTCAGAGGCAGAAAGCCTCAGCCTGCCGTGAACAGTGCCCGGACGATCACAGGTGCGGCAACGACGCTCTCGGCCATGTGCTGTGAGCCGTTACTGAGGCTGTGGACGTGATGTCGTGAGGGTGAGGCCAGGTGCGGCGAGGCATGCGTTGATGAGGGGCGGTACTGCATCTCGCGGAGTGTGCGGCGGAGTGACCGGATCAGGTGCTCCGGGGCGCTGAACGCGGTGTTGCACTGCGCCGAGCGCCGGATGAGCGACCAGACACCTTCCACGGGGTTCAGGCCGGGTGCATGCGAGGGGAGTTGGAAGGCGGTGATCCAGTCGTGGGCGTCGATGAAGGCCCGCAGGCGGGCGTCCAGGTGCACATTCACATTGTCCCAGACGAGTATCAGCGCGGCGCCGAGCTCCTGGTGGGCGGCGGCCAGCAGGTCGTGGTAGTCGGTCCAGGTGAAGCTGCGCCGGCCGCCACGCTTGTGATTGGGATGGTTTTTGGGCCGGAAGATCAGACGTGTCCGTTCTCCAGGTTTGTAGCAGGCCAGGGCGGCTATGGAACAGCGGCGCTGGGAACGGCCTCGCACCCGGGCCACGGGCGTGCGCCCTGGCCTGGACCAGGTGCGGGACGTAGGCGGCGTCATCGAGAACCCGGGCTCGTCTTCGAAGACGATGAAGGCGTCGAGCGCCGCCGCGGTGCTTCCACCTGAGGCCAGGTGTCCTTGACCCAGCCGGTCATCTTGTCCTCGTCACGCTCCAGGGCCCGCTTGGCCGGGACTTGGTGGCTCCAGACGTGGCGGCGCAGCATCTGCGCGATGGTCGAGAGGGTGATGGTCTTGTGGAACCGGCGCCCGATCAGCACCTTGATCCGCTTCAGGGTCCACGTCTGATCCTGCCAGCCGTGCGCAACCGGCCCCTTGGCGAGTTCCTCCTCCAGCACCGAGAACAGCTTCTCGCTCAGTGTGGGCCGGGCCGCCGAGCCCCTGGAGTGTCACCTCACACGATCCGGCGCCCTTCCGGAGAGGCTGAGTTGGAGCCCTTCGTGTTCTTCATCGCCGCCCTGGCCCCCACGAGCGGAACTTCAGCACGGCGCCGTCCTTGTTGACGACAACGGCCTTGAAGGTGAGTTCGTCGCCGCCCTTTTCACTGAATGTTCCGTTTCCACCGGCGCTCAGCCAGATTTGCCCTACCCCGCCCTTTGATCCGCTGTTATGCACCGTAGCCTTGGTCTGCGTCCGCGACACGCGCAGATCCCATCCGTCGACTACGAGATGTACTTGCTTCGTCACTAGAATCTCGCAGGCCCCGTCCTTGCAGGCGCCGACGTCTGTCCCGTCCGCAGCCTTCGGCAGTGGTTTGGGCGGGGCGCACTCGGGCGCGGCGCGGTGGGCGGCCGAGAGGTTCGGCTCGTCAGCGGCCACGGCGGGCAGGTCGTGTTTGGGCATCTTCAGGGACGCGATCAGTTTGCCGACGCGTTCGGCCCGGTCGATCGAGTCCTCCGCGAGGCTGGGGTCGGTGAGGCTGGTGACCTTCGGTTGGACCCGTGTGACCTCCTTGGCCATGCTTCCTTGCAGCCGGTCCGCGGCGGCGATGCCTGACGACCGTATGCTGTTGAACCTACCAGCGGCCTCGTCGAGGGACGACGAAGTGTCCTGCAGGTAGCCTATGGCGGTGAGCTCGGATTCGGTCAGCGCATCCCCGGGCGGAGGATCCGTGATGTCTTTGACCATGAGCGCGCTGTCCGTCTTCATCGTCTGAAGAAGCTTCGTGGCCTTGCACATCTGACCGGCCCATTTCACCAACGTACGGCTCGGCTCGGCGGACTTCGATGTGCTCGCTGCAGCCCCGGCTGAGCCGTCGCCGTCCGCGGTGTCCTGTGAACACCCGCCGATGGCCAGCGCGACCCCGGTCGTCAGCAGGGCGACACGTCCCATCCCCGTCTTCGCCAACATTGCCCTTCCTTCTTTCCACCGTTTCGGGCCTCGCCGCCCGCCATCATCGAGCCGACCCTTGGGGCCCCTCTCGTTAATCCGGATCCATCACCCGAACGGGCGACCCGATCTGAGACGATCGTCAGTCCACGTTTTTCTTAGTCCAGTTGATGACCTTCCGGTGAGAGAAGTACGTCTGCTGCATCTGTTCCACTGCCTCGCGGTACATCTGGACGTTTTCGGTGTCGATAGCCTTCCAACACGTAGTTGCGGCATGCTCGGATTGGTCCAGGAAGTCCTTCCAGTGCCGGTGTCCTTCCGCGTCTGGCAGAGGGAAGTAGGCGCGGGCGTTGGCAACGCCGCGTTCAACCGCACGGCAGACCGGACGCACGCGGGCGGCAGTGTCGTCGTAGGAGAAGGACTGGTTCGCGGCAGTGGTGAAGGCGTTTTCGTGCTCGGCGATGCCGTTGAGGTGTTGCTGGCCTCCGTACCTCAGCCACGCGAGCACGCGCAGTGAGCGCATCTGCGGTGAGGAGGCCGGGGGGAGATGCGCCCGGGACGGCGCCATGCCATCGGGTGTGGCTGAGGAGACATGGCCCAGTGGCAGTCCACTCGTCGAGATGAAGACGAGGGTTGTGGCCCAGACGCCGGCCACTAGGAAGCGACGGCGCAGGCTCACGGTGTGCTGGACGTCTGCGGTCGGCGCGGTGCGGCGAGGAATCGCTGGAATGAGCAACAAGGCTGCCGCGACGGTGAACACGCCCGGTCCCAGCACGTCAAGTCCGGTGCTGGCGGTGTGCGTCCAGCCTTCGTACGGTCGCCATCCGCACGTGTCGAAGACGACGTTGAACCGGCCCAGACAGCCGTCCACGGATGTCAGCAGGAAGGACCAGGCGAGTCCCAGCAGTGCGGTGAGTCCAGCTGTCACCAACCCGGTCAGCAGCCGATAGGTGCGGTCCCCGTTGCCAGCGACCCAGGCCGCGACGACCATGGCCGCCGTGACTGCCACCAGCACGCCGAAGGAGTCGTAGAGGAGGGTGGCGGCCAGCCAACCCGAGCCCGGTCGTACAGCGTCGTGCAGGAGTGCCTTGGCCATGGTCAGCGTACAGAGGGCCAACAGCCCACCACCGATTGCGCAGCGCACGATTCGACGCACCGGCAGCCCTGGGCCAGCACGCACGTGATCGGCTCGCGCCCAGCGTGGTGCCTTCGAGGTCAAGTGCCAGGCGCACGTCAGCAGCGGCAGCAGCCACAGCGCACCCGCGACCCACATCACGAACCGCTGCGACGAGAACACGAACTGGTCGGTGCCCAGGCGGCTGAGTGTCCACTGAACGCTTACGACCGTGCTCAGGCCATCGGAGCCGGCCTCGGCGAGCCCGGGGTAATAGGTGGCGTACAGTTGGAGTACGCCCTCGCTGTCGATGATCGGGCGGCCCTGGGCCCACTCGTATCCTTCCGACTGCCACCACGAGAACCACAGCCCGAACACGAGCCATGTGGCGGAAAGGCCGAGCAGCATGACCGGTCCCAGCGTGCCTCCCTGCCAGGTGCGGGCCCACAGTTCGGCGTGCTGAGCGGTCCACCAGCTGATCACGACGCCGATCAGGAGCAGCAGGAACATGAACTGCGGTCGCTCGGGGAGCCATTGTCCGGCGGTGCGGCTGGGCCCCATCCCACCGGTCACCAAGCCGGCACCGAACCACAGACCTGCCCGTATCCCGGACGGGCCGCGCTGGTTGGCAAGCACCGCATGGACGGCGGCTCGCCACTGGATGGTGCCGACGACCACGGCCGCCAGCCCCGCGCCGAGCATCGCGCAGGCCCACTGCGCCCACAGCGGGACGTCCCCCTGCCCCAAAGTTGCCGAGCCGCTCGCCCCATCTGCGACCATGAACGCCGCCGCGCCGGTCAAGAACAGGGGCAGCCGCTGGACGCCGAATAATCGAACGGGATCGGCCAACGCCTGCTCCCGCTGCCCCCAGGCCGGATGCATACGCCATAGACCGGCGAACGAAATGAGCATGTGCCTGCCCCGCCCTGCGCCCGCCGAAGCGGGAGCGCCCTGCCGCCACACACGCGGGTCGGCCCCCCATTTCGCCGCATCCGCATCGGCGTAGAACTCCCGGGTGCGAAGCACATCGGCGCGCGCCAGGTACACCAGCACGATGAGGAACCCTGTCTGGAGCAGTTGGTAAACACTGCTCGGTACGTTCGTCGCCGCGTAGATACCGGTCGGGTTTTGCAGAAGGTCCCGCCTGAGGAAGGCGACGGTCATCAGTACGTTGGCCGGCAGCAGAACGGCGAGGAACACACGCCACAGCGCCACGGTGCCGTAGGTGATGTCGACATCCCGGTTATGGATATGGGCGAGTTCGTGCAGTACGACCCCGCGGAACCCGGCGGGATCGGCCGATCGACGGGCGAGCAGCCCACCATGCAGGCACACGGTGTAGCGTCCCCACCGCCCGAACACGACCGCGCTGGGCGTTTGGGCCGCCGGGTCGATGACGACCTGCGGTGAGCGGGTGAGCCCGGCTACGGCAACCAGCTCGTCGACGAGACGACGCACCTCGCCGGTCGGATCAGTCTGCCCGTCCAGCGGTACGACCTTCGCGCGCCGGCCTTTCCACCGTGGCAGCACCCAGTAGAGGACGACCACCGAGGTCATCAGCAAGGCCAGTTCCAGCCATGCGAGCCACAACGGCAACCGGTGCTCAAAGCGGTCCCAGCACACGTCCAGTGCGGCTGCGACCCCCGGGCGGTTCAACGCCAGCCGGATCTCCTCGGGGTCACCGACGGGGTCCGTACCCGCGGCGTAATAGCAACCAACGCTGCCGAGGACGTTCCCTTCCGGCTCGAGCCAATAGGCTACGTTGTAGTTGACATCCTCAATTACCGACAGGCTGGCAACGAGAACCAGCACCGTCAGCAACACAAAGCGGGCTGTGGTCCCCGTACTGAGGACACGTCCGTCGACCCGCGCCGTCGGCGTAGACACGACTACGCCGGGGTGCCCGACTCGTCAGTGCCATCGTCGCCGTCGTCGTGCCCGTCAGAGTGCCCGGGCAGGAGGAGACGAGCCGCCACACGATCGGCGAGCACCAAGGCGCGGTCGGGTTCCAGTCCAGTCTGCGCCGACAACTCCAGAATCCGCCGCCGCACCTCGGCGACCTGCTCGACATTCAGCGCGGGTACTGCCTGCGGGGCACTTTGCCGACGGAACACCCTCCTCATCATTCCGCGGGGGACCCCGTCGATTGTGCGGCCGACGGCCTGTCGCACACCTTGGTCCAAGGCCACCCAGATCACCGGGGTGGCCAGGCAGACCATCTCCTCCAGTCCGAACCCCAGAGGCTCACGACCCCTGCGACGGCTGGCTAGGCGAGCTACCACCGTAGCGTCGTCAAACCGGCTCAGCCCGTCCACGACAGGCAGCTCTTCGGGTGCCACCTCGGCGATAACCGAGCGCACCACATCACGCACCGCAACCCCAGACGAAAAGGCCCGCTGCCGCCCCCGCATTGGGACCAACTCCCCTCTTTGTACTGCTAGTTGTGGAGTCGCATACTATCCATCGTCATCACAACGGCCTGTCGTTGACACGGCTGGAACGACTGCTGGGCAACAGATCGCAGGCAGCCAAGAGGAGCCCACCCCGCCTCGGCGCCGGACGGCGTGCGTGCGACGGCGCGATGGAACGCTTCCTGACGGCCGACCACGATCACGGCGAGGCATCGAATCAGCGGAACCACTGAGCAATCGGGCGCCTGCGGACGCTGAGGTCACGCACTCTGAGAGAGCTCCTCTGCTGAAAGGCGTTGACGGTGGTGGCGCTTATCCAGCCCCCCCCCGCTGCACCGGCGATGCGAGGATTCCGGCTGCTTCGTGAAGGAACTCTAGTCCCCGTTTGGTGGGTGCGAGAGGTCTGCTGGTGCAGTCGATGACGGTGAAGTCGGCGGCTTTTTCGATGCCTGTCATACGTTGTCGGAGCGCGCTGCTTCGTCCGTTGCCGAAGGCTCGGGCGGCGGCTGCGACGGTGCTCCCACTCCACAGGCCAGGGACGACGATCGGCTCGGCCATGCGATGGCTCCTCTGATGCGAGAACGCTGATTCCCGCGGCAGTGTGCCGCACCACTGCGCGTTCGCGCTGGCGTTCAGCACCGCACGACACCAAGGAGACTGCGAATCCACCCCTGGCGGTGAACAGGAGTACGAGGCATCGCCGTGCACCGACACGCTGCGCCCCGACTGCACATGGACGGCGGGCGGCCCGGCAGTGGGGATTCCCCACCGGCAGATCACCTCGGCCGCCAGTTCGCCCTGGCACACCCACCACGGCCCGCAGCCGTGCGATGGCCCGGCCTCCGCGCAGCAAGCCGCTGGTGCTGGCTGCGACGGCCGCGGAGCACGGCCACCCACAGACCGGCCGTGGCCCGGACCGTACCGTGAGCAGCGACTATAGCGACCGAAGTTTTGGCACTCCCGAACGACCAGAAGTATGGGTCGTCCGACCAGCGCCGGAGACGAGCAGCTACAGCCGCAAAGTCCAGAGCGTGGGCAGCAGCACAGTCTGGCACGGCGGCGCACCTCGGCCTGGCCCCACACCGGAGTGACGTCTCCCTGCGCCCTCTCGCCCGGTGCCCGGGAGCTGGTCCCCTGCACAACGTCCTGGGGCAAAGCCTGCCTGCCGACTGTGCGTTACACCGGCCAGGCCGCCGGTGCACACTGGAGCGGCAGCCTGCTGCCCTTTCTGCAGAGGACCGGCGCGAGGCCCGGTGCGCGAATCTGGCAGAGATCGGAAGCGGGCTGTGCCCGAGATCAGCCCTGCAGGGGGAGTCCCGCCGCGCTGGAGCTTCGTTGATACACCGCCCCGCCGTTCGCTGCGCTGTCGGCCCGCCGCAGTTTACGATCACTGCGGCGGGGAGGCGACGGGAAGGGCGGCACTGGTGATGACGGACTTCTTTGCCGGGCAGACGCCTGAGAGCGCCGCGGCGCTGAATCGCGATATGGACGAGGTGTTGGACCGGCTGCTGGACTACCGCAGGCGGCAGCGCGAGGACGGCAGCGTCGTACTCAGCCGGATCGTGCCGCACGAGCTGCCTGCGGAAGAGATCAGGAACCAGATCCTGGCCCAAGCCGAGGGCGCTGGCCTCGACACCCCTGCCGAGGCAGAACTCAAGGCGTACACGACGCGGGCCGCCGGCACCGGGACGATCGCCCAGCAACTGCTGAACTGGCACGAAAGTGCCCGGGCGCACCCGGAGACAGGCCTGCCCTACACGCTGGCCCTGGGGATGCTGGCGACCGACGACCTGCAATTCCATGACGTCTTCGCCTACCTGATGGCCGTGCGCCACTGCCTCGACGCCTGACCGCCCCTGCGGGGGACAGCCCTCACGCCACCAGCGCGGACGCAGCGGGTCTCGCGGCCGCCGCCGCGGCCCCCTCTCACTCTGCTCAACGTGAGGCACGCTCTCGGCAGCAGGACATACGCGGTACCTCACGGTGCAAGCCCATGAGCCCCGAGGCCAGCAGAGAGCCGAAGATTTTCGAGCCACTCCGGTATACAGGCAGACCTGCCTGTCGGTGACCAGGCTCGGGCCGCTCGCAGGAACAGGGCACCACCGGTGCGCCACCGCAAGCCCCGGATCGATGAAGTCCAGTCCATGGAAGAACCGCAGCACCTGCGCCCGGGTGCGATCTGCGTGCAGGTCGCGGCTTGCGCGCAGATGTCAACGACGGCCTCCATCGCGGCCGGCGCGAATTCGGTGGTGGTGTGCGACAGACTCAGATACGAGCCCGGGGGCATCTCCTGCATGAGGCGGCGCACGATGCGGTAGGACTCGGTCGGGTGGCATCACTGGGTTCGCCTCCATCGCGGCTCCGTGCGCCGCTATGCTCGGCACGCACGGCGGATGTCCGGCCGTGCCACCGGGGGACAGAAGGGCCGCCGTCCGTGAGATCAGCTCCGCCTCCGCCGCCCACACCATCGCCGCACAGCCGGGCGGCGGAAAGCAGCGTGGCCGAGACCGCACTCCTGCACGACCTCGCCGTCTGCGCCGTGATGTTCCTGGCGGCCGACCCGCCCCGGACCAGCCAGATGGCGTTCGTGTACCCGGACGGAACGCTGCCCGCTGAGGCGGCGCAACGGCTGACGGTGGCACGCCCCCACGGCTCCGGTGCACGACGACGTGAGGTGGCGGCCACCGTCCTTCCCCTGACCCGGGCCTTGCCAGTGCTGGGCGAGGTGCGCCGGATACCCGGTGCCGATCCCACGGCCGTGTTCTGGGGCGCGGCCGCGGTGGTGGCGCTGCAACTACTCGCGCGCGGCAGGCTCCTGCCCGCCATCACCCCTGCCGGGTTCGATACGTGGCGGATCGGACCCTGTGACGCGCAGGATGTCGAGCGGCTGCGGGAGCTGGCGGCCGCGATGCCGCCCCAGGCACGCGCGATACCGGCGGCGGGCAAGCGGCTGGGGCTGCCGCAGGCCGAACCGCTGGCGCGCGCCTTCCTCGACGCCGTAGCCGATGTCCTGGCCCGCACCCCGGCGGGCCCGGCAGCAGCGGGCGGCCCGGCATGGACTGCGGTCGAACCGCAAACGGTGCCGCAGTACCGGCAGTGGGCGGACGATGTCGCGGCAGGCCTGACCTCCAGCACCGGCCTGTCCTTGCGCATCGAACTACCCGAGGGCGATGGCGGGTTCGGGGACGGGGAGGCCGTGGGTGCATCCCTTGAAGAGGGCCAGGCGGATGCTGGGGAAGCGGTCGGTGGGGTTCGTGCGGTCGTACAGATGCACCACACCATCGAAGGCGTGGTCTGTGACGCCCAGGACGTCTGGGTGGGCGCCTCGGCGGCAGCCGGTGTATTCGGCCCGAGCGGCCGAGCGCAGGCGCTGCGGGCGCTGCGCCGGGCCGTGCACGTGTGGCCGCCGCTGGGCCGTCTGCTGCGCGCGGCGGCTCCGGTCGAGCTGGAACTGTCCGGCACCGAAGTAAGCGAGCTGCTGGGTGAGGCGGCCCCGGCGCTGGCCGCAGCCGGTATCCAGGTCCACTGGCCCAAGGAGCTCGCGCGCACACTGCTGGCCCGAGCGGTCATCGAGCCGGCCGGGAACACCGACTCCGATCTGCCGTCCCTGCTGTCCGCCGAGGCGCTGTTGTCATTCCAGTGGCAACTCACTCTGGGCGGTGGGGAACTTTCCAGTGCCGAGCTCGACCGGATCGCCGAGGCCCAGCGGCCCCTGGTGCGGCTGCGTGACCAGTGGGTCCTCATCGACCCGCAGATCCTCGCCCGCGCCCGGGACCGCGCGAACCGCACACTCACCCCGGTCCAGGCCCTGGCCGCCGCCCTGAGCGGGAGCACGGTGGTGGACGGCGAGCGGGTAGACGTCACCACCCGTGGCTGGATCGCGGATCTGAGGGAACGCCTCGCCGACCCCGAGGCCAGCGCCCGCCGTCAACCGGTGCCCCAACCCGCCCAGCTCCGGGCGACCCTGCGCGGCTACCAGCTTCGCGGCCTGACCTGGCTTGATCAGATGACCTCGCTCGGCCTGGGCGGCTGCCTCGCGGACGACATGGGCCTGGGCAAGACCATCACCCTCATCGCCCTGCACCTGCACCGGCAAGCCACCCCGGCAACGGCCGGCCCCACCCTGGTGGTCTGCCCGACCTCCCTGCTGGGCAACTGGCAGCAGGAGATCGAGAAATTCGCGCCCGGCACCCCCGTGATCCGCTACCACGGCACCCAGCGCACCCTGGACAGCGCCACCGAAGGCTTCGTCCTCACCACGTACGCGACCCTGCGCCTGCGCACCGCGCCCCTCGCCGAACACTCCTGGGCCCTGATGGTCGCGGACGAAGCCCAGCACGTGAAGAATCCGCATGCCGCGACCGCCGAAGCCCTGCGCACCCTGCGCACCCGCGCGAAGGTCGCCCTCACCGGCACTCCCATAGAGAACAACCTCTCCGAGCTGTGGGCGCTGCTCGACTGGACCACCCCCGGGCTCCTCGGCACCCTTGAAATCCTTCCGCGACCGCTACGCCCGGGGCGCGGAGAGCGGAAAGGACCCCCTCGCCGCGCAGCGCCTGGCCACCTTGATCGCCCCGTTCCTCCTGCGGCGCAAGAAGTCCGACCCGGGCATCGCCCCCGAATTGCCGCCCAAAACCGAGACCAGCCACCCCGTAACCCTCACCAGGGAACAAGTCGCCCTCTACGAGGCTGTCGTCCGCGAGACGATGGCCGCCATCCGCGCCAGCGACGGCATCGCCCGCAAGGGCCTGGTCCTCAAACTCCTGACCGCCCTGAAGCAGATCACCAACCACCCCGCGCAGTACCTGCATGAGAGCGCCGGGACGACGGCAGGCCGCTCGGGCAAACTCGAACTCCTCGACGAGCTCCTGGACACCGTCCTCGCCGAGAGCCAGCAAGTTCTGATCTTCAGCCAGTACGCGACGATGGGCCGCATCCTCCAACAGCACCTCACCGCCCGAGGTATCCCCGTCCAGTTCCTCGACGGCGCCACGCCCGTCACGCGTCGTGAGACGATGGTGCGCCGTTTCCAGGACGGAGAGGTCCCCGTCTTCCTGCTCTCCTTGAAAGCCGCCGGAACCGGCCTCAACCTCACCGCGGCCGGTCATGTCGTGCACTACGACCGGTGGTGGAACCCGGCCGTTGAGGAACAGGCCACCGACCGCGCCTACCGCATCGGCCAGACCCAGCCGGTCCAGGTCCATCACCTGCTCGCCCAGGGCACGGTTGAAGACCGCATCGCCGAACTCTCCCAGACCAAACGAGCCCTGGCCGACGCGGTCCTCGCAGGCGGGGAAACCGCATTGACCGAACTGAGCGATGCCGAGCTCGCCGACTTCGTCCGCCTGCGGGGGAACAGGCCATGACCCCCACCACCCGGCGCGCTGGAGACCACGGCGACCGCCACCGCACCTTTCCACCCCTGCCCACAGCCCGCGGCCGCCGTTCCTTCGCCGCATCCTGGTGGGGCAACGCCTGGATCCAAGCCCTCGAAGGGCCGCACCGCTCGGCCACCGGACGGCTCGCCCGCGGCCGCACCTACGCACGGGCAGGCAACGTCGGCGAAATCACCGTCACCGCAGGCCGCGCCACCGCACAGGTGCAGGGCAGCCAACCCGCCCCTTACACCTCGTCGATGGACATCCGCCCGTTCACCGCCGCCCAGTGGGACGCGCTCTTGAACCTCGCCGCCTCCCAGGCCGGGCACCTCGCCGCCCTTCTGGACCGGGAGATGCCCACCACCCTCGCAAACGACGCCGAACAAGGCGGAGCCCCCCTCCTGCCCCGCCTGCGTGACCTGAGCTCCCAGTGCTCCTGCCCTGACTGGGGCGACCCGTGCAAACACGCAGCCGCCCTGTACTACCAGGTGGCCCGGCTGCTCGACGAGGACCCGTTCGTCCTGCTGCTCCTGCGGGGAAGAGGCGAGCGTGAGGTGATGGAGGAACTCCACCGGCGCAATACCGCCCACCGCCACCGCCACCGGCCCGCCACGGGCCCCGGTGCCCGCACGGGAGGTCTTCGCCGCGGCCCGTGAGGGCCTGCCACCCCTTCCCGGTCCGCCACCCGCCGTCGAACTCCCCATACCGGTGACCTCGTTCGCGTGGAGCGATGATCCGCCCGACGGGCTGGATGTGGCAGCGCTGGAGTTCCTGGCCGCCGACACCGCACACCGCGCCGCCCACCTGCTCCGCCAGGCGCTGCAGCCAGATGCCACCGGATTGCCGCCCCTGGCCCCGCCCGCCCTGAGTGCGGAGGAGGATCTCGTACGCCTGGCCGCCGCCGATCCGCCCACCGGCATCT
This sequence comes from Streptomyces aureocirculatus, assembly GCF_000720475.1. Taxonomy (GTDB): domain Bacteria; phylum Actinomycetota; class Actinomycetes; order Streptomycetales; family Streptomycetaceae; genus Streptomyces; species Streptomyces aureocirculatus. The sequence continues at coordinate 6,962 of NZ_JOAP01000076.1, read as the reverse complement.
TCACCCGCCTGGCTTTCCGCAGCCACCGCACCCCGACCGCTCTCACCCGTGCCGCCCACGCCTGGCAGTACGGCGGAGCACCCGCCCTGCACATCCTGAATCAGCCATGGGACCCCGACCCCCACCACCTCGACGCCGCCCGCCAACAGATCAGACACACCCGTGACGACGAGCAGCCCCTCGCCCTGCGCACCACCCGCACCCGGCTCACAGCCGTGGGATACGGGGTTCAGCTGCGCCTGGGCACCGACGCCCGCCTCTGGTACCCGTACCGGAAGAAGCAAGGGACGTGGTGGCCAGCCGGGTACCCCAACACCGACCCGGCAGAGGCTCTGAACGAGGTGATCGACTAGAAACCGCACCCGGGTCCGCACTACGCAGTCTGGTGGCCGCCGCAGTTGCTTCGCCGCGATCGGCCTCCGGCTCGAACTGTCTGGAAGGCCGTTCCCCCGGCTGTCACATCCGTTGCCGGGTGCGGATAGCTGCTTCGCGCCAGCCCTCGGAATCAGTGGGCCCTGCACGTTCTTGTCTGTCGAAAGATCCAGGTAGCTCAGCCCACGCCGACCGCGGTGGGGGAGACCGTGAGGCGTGAAGGCCAGCGGCACAGGCTGCCGCGATGGGGCGTGTCGCACGCGCAAACTGCATTTGCCTCCCGCCTGCTTGGGCGGTGTGAGCCTCAGCCGACGTGGTGCTGCCATCGCAGCGCCGGATGTCCTGCGATCCAGTACGTGTGGGACTCCTGCGTGATGTGCATCTGGACGGTGGTGATGTCGGGGCTGCCCGCGTCCTGCCATGCGGTGAGGGCCTGCTCGATGGTGTCCCACAGGGGGACTGGGCCGCCCTGACGGACCGTCCAGACATGCGTGTGCTGTGTGAACGACGCGAAGGACTCGCGGTCGGGGTCGAACAGGTACACCGACAGGTCCCCCTCAGACGTCCTCGCCTGTGTGAGGTGTGCTCCGGGGGAGGCGAGTTGCGCGAGGAAGGCAGGCATCCACTCCTCCAGCAGCAGCGGAGAGAGCTGGGATTTGCGCTCGCTGTCGGCATAGGCGGTGCGGGCGGACAGGTCACCGGCGATCGGCGTCTGTGCCTGGGAGCGGGCCTGCATGAACGACGAGCGGGCGATGATGCTGCCCCGGGCGGTCCCGTCCCCGGCCACCGTGACTTTCGCAAGGCCGGTGCCGTAGAGCCACGAGCCGCCGACCGTGGCCAGGATGATGCCGCCCGGTTTGGTCTGCTGAATCCAGGTGTAGGGGATGCGGCGTACCGCGCAGGTGGCGATGACGCGGTCGTAGGGGGCCCGGCGTGGGTGACCGAGGAGACCGTCTGCGGTGACGGTCCATGTCGAGAATCCGGCCGCCTCCAGCGCGGCATCCGCACGGGCTGCGACATTAGCGTCCACTTCGACGGTGGTGATGTTGTCCTCCCCGAGCCGAGAGCACAGCAGGGCGCAGGAGTAGCCGGTGCCGGTACCGATCTCCAGCACCTGGTGTCCGTCGGCCACTTGGAGCTTTTCCAGCATGTCGACGACGGTGACGGGTGTGGTGGACGACGACGTCGGGGAGCCCGGCACCGGGCCGGTGGCCTTGTCGGCGGTGAGGTGCCCGTCGAGCTGTGTGGTCAGGGATTCGTCGCGGTAGGCGAGCTGCGCCCATTCCTGCGGTTCGGTTCCGGCCGCGGTGACGGGCTGCCACCTGCCGCCCGGTGCGGGCAGGAACACACCGGGATGCAGGAACAGCTCTCGGGGGACCGATTCCACCGCTGCCCGCCAGCCGGGGTCGGTGAGGACGCCTGCCTGGGTCAGGCGGTCGGCGAGGGCACGCCGCTGCGGAGCGGTGTCGGTCACGGGGAAGCTCCTTGCGTCAGCAGTTCAGCGAATGCGGCGGCCATCGGGAGGCCGGTGGGTTCCTGCAGCCATCCCCACTGTCCATTGGGGTTCAGCTCCAGCCACCACAGGCCGCTAGCCTTGTCCACGGCGAGGTCGAAGCTCCCTGATACCAGCCCGAAGTGGTCCAGGTAGGCCAGGAGTGCCTTCTCCGTGCGCTCGGGCAGGTCGACCATGCTGTAGGACAGGGCCGCGTAGTCCTTGCGCCAGTCCAGCATCTTGGACTCGATCCGCACGGCGAACACTTTCCGGCCGACCACCAGCACGCGCAGATCGGCCGCCTTGTCCACGACGGCCTGGAACAGGTGCGGCGCCGCGCGCACGCTTTCGTCCAGCTCGCCCGCGGTCACCGGGTCGGCCCAGCCGGTGACGGGAACGCCGTTGCGCTGGTAGGGCGTCCACCGCAGCGTCTTGAAGAGCACACGCTGGTGGGCGTTGATGAAGGAACGCGCCTGGTCCGGGTCGTTGGTGACCAGGGTCGGCGGCACGGTGAACCCCATGCGGTGGGCGACGGCGAGCTGGGTGGGTTTGTAGTCCGCGGCGGCGTTCTTCAGCGGGTGATTGACCCACAGTGGCTGGTCGAGGGCGTGGAGGATGCCGCCGAGTCCGTAGTGGACCTGTGCGGCCGCGAAACGCGCGTCGTCAGGCGCGAGGTGGTCGAAGGCAGGCCAGATGGGGCGCCGCCAGTACACGGAGCGGACGCGCGTCAGGTCCACGATCCGCGACGGGGTGCGGAGCTGCCCGGCCACGGCATCCGTGCCGCTGCCGAAGTGAGCGCAGACCGTCAAGTCCGTGCCGATGCTGGCAGGGTTGAATCTGGCCACCGGTACGTTCCGCGCGTTCAGCTCGGTGATTACCATGTCGGCGGTGACATCGTCGGTTTCGGTGGCCACGAGCACGGCCTTGGCTGCCACCGGTCAGTCCTGCTGGGAGTCTTGGTCGTGCCCCTGGTCGGGCGCCGAATCGGAGTTCGTACTCGTCGGCGTCTCGGTACCGCTGCTGGTCCCGTGCTTGCCCATATCGATGATCTTGCCGGTGCGGTCCACGTAGATACCGAGCTGGGTATCGGGCTCCAGCGTGACCGAGGCGTGCGGCCGGTGGGTGATTTTCGGGTACGGGGCGAGCCGACCGGCGCCCCAGGGTCGAACAGCGGTCTGGGCTGGCGTGGCCATCGTGGCCTCCTCGATGGGGTGGTTGTGGTGCACCACACGCTACGGCCGTCGTGGATGCAGTAGGACTGACCGTGGGTACATGTTGGGCGACCGACAGCACAGCACAGGGGGCTGGCATGGCGGTGAAAGGAGCTGCACGAGGGAACGCGGCGACGGGCAGGACCACCGGGTTCGTGCTGCGCATGGCGCGCGAGAGCGCGAACTGCACGCAGGCCGGTATGGCGGAGGCGATGGGCGTCGATCTCTGTACCTGGCAGGGCTGGGAGACCGGCCGCAGGTCACTGGCACACGTGAAGGCCGGAGCATTTCTGCACCTGCGACGCCGGTTACTGGCCCTGGGAACGGATCCCCAGACTCTTCACTTCTTCGAGCCTGCGATGGACGCGGACCGCATCATCTCCGGCACACTCCACCCGGAAGATACGGACCGGCATCCGCTGGCCGACTGGGTCCACACCCGGGACACGGCCCACATGATCTCGTGGGCACTGAACGGACGCGTCCCGCCCGCTCTCGCACAGCGACCGCTCCCGGGGCGCCGCGGCCCCGTGGCCAAGGCGCCGGTACTGCCGGCACCCGATCGCGCTGCGTTCTTCGCCCAGCTCCGCAACACGGCGGAATCAGCGCTCCATGCCGGAAGCGACGGCCTGCTCCTGCACCGGCAGGCACTGTATCTGTGCTCCTACGACCGAACCCCGGACGTCACCACGTGGATGAGCCAGGCCCTGCATGCCCGTCGCGGGCTCAGCGCAGCCCACGGCTGGACCCCTCACTGGGCCACCGCACGCTCAACTGCCACCGCGCTGGTCCGTCTTGGCGATCCGCAGCCCTTGCTGGACTTCATCGACAACGGCCTGGCGGGCGATGACGCCGCCGAGAACGCCAACCTCAACTACTGGGCCTACTGGCTGGGCGCACTGCGCGAACCCCAGCCAGATGACGGCTTCATGCGGCACAGGCCTGCCACTTGGGAGCCCGTGCGGCTCCTGCACGGCCTGGTCACCGGACTCCACCAAGCGTCGGCCTACGTGGATCTGTACGCCCACTCGCTCTGGGCCCTGCTGACCATCCACCGCTGGCTGCCTCTTGCCGATCCCAGGCTTGCGAACAGGCTGGCCTCGCACACTGACGGGCTCCTGGACCGGAACAGGATCTCCCCGCGTTCACGGCGCGAACTCAGCTCGGTGCACTACGTTCTACGCGAGAACCGCACCTGACCAACCGGAGGACGTATTCCATGGCGGACGCAGATCAGGAGCACGCGAAGGGCACCGCAGGCTTCCTTCTGGAAATGGGGATGCTGAAGCGTGCCAAGCGGTCCGGGTGGTGGACCGCCGGCGTCAAGGACCCCGAGACCATCGCCGAGCACAGCTTCAGAGTCGCGCTCATCGGCTCCGTGCTCGCCATGATGGAAGGGGCAGACCCCGCCAAGACGGCCCTCCTAGGGCTCTGGCACGACACACAGGAGACCCGCGTCGGCGACATCCCACACATCGGCCGTCGCTATCTCGAAGCCGCCAGCAACGAGAAGGTGACCGCAGACCAAGTCTCGGCCGCGCACCCGGCCGTCAAGGCCGGAGCCCAGCGCATCGTAGCTGAGTACGAAAACGGTGACTCCCTCGAAGTGATCTGCGCACACGACGCGGACAAACTCGAATGCCTCCTCCAGGCCATCGAATACCGCGAACAAGGCTGCTCCAACGTTCAGCCCTGGATCGACAGCAGCGCGGCGAAGCTCAAGACGGCCTCCGCCCACAACCTTGCTCAGGCCGCACTCACCATGACATCCATCGAGTGGCAGCAGACCTACCTGCCCTGAACCCTCGTCCACCCAGGAAACCCATCCCCGCTTCACGAAGCACGCCAGCAGCGGGCCGCCGCCCAGCTTCCTCAGATCAGCCCGCACCTACTGATCTTTTCGTAAGTTCGGTGGGTGTGGTGGGCGGATGGTCAGGCCGGTATGGGCGAGGTATGACCATGGCAGTGGGGGGTTGGCGTTGATGCGGTGGGCCCGCATCGCCCGGCTCCAGTGGGCGGACAGGCCGTCCCAGATCAGGACCACTTGCTCGCCGTGGTAGAACACCTTTACCTGCTCCAGGACCTCGATGAGTCCGGCGGTGTCGTAGCTGCCGGGCTTGAGGTGGAGGAGTTCGCCGCGTACTTCTGGGATGTCGAGTCCGGCATGCTCCCACCGGAACTGCGCGGCCTGGGCCCGCAAGCTATGTACGACGCCCTGGACGTCCCCGTGCCGAGAGACGGCGGCCTCCAGGACCTGATCGACCGCGCCGAGCTGATGAACATTACCCACGTCCTGGCCGAGCGGTCCGACCGCGTGGCCCGCGCGATGCTCACCAGCCTCACCGTGGAACACGGCCTGAAAAAGCTGAGCGTGGAAGCCGTCTACGCCAACGAGCCCACCGGCGGGACCGAATCCGGCAGGCTCCGCGTCCGCCTGTACGGCCAGGCCGAGGGGGAGATCTACCGGGCGGTAATGTTGGAGCAGTCCACCGGCGGGCAGATCCAGCACGCCGTGCAGGGACACAACCACGGATACCCGCCATACCCGTACAAGGCTGTGATCGACGAGAACGCACCCGATCCGGGCCGTAACCGCTTCGGCAGGCAGCAGCCGAAGAAGAAGTTGGTCCCCCACGACGACGAGCGCCGGTTCCCCGCTGCCCGGGCGCTGTGCCGGCTTCGGCGCGAGGAACACCTAAAGGGTGGGGAGATCGTTCGTATCCTGTCCGCGGGCCCCAAGAAGTACCCGATCGAAACCGAGTGGACGCGGAACCGAGTCGAAGGGCTGATCGCAAACCCCAAGCTCGCCGGCCACCAGGTGTACAACCGCAAGGCGGCGCGCACCGGGCGCGAAGGCACGTCCAGGTGGAACCCCATCTCCGAGTGGGCATGGTCGCCGAAACCCGTGCACGCTGCCGTGGTCAGCCTTGAGGAGTGGAAGCTGGCACAGGAAGTCACCGCCGCACTGCGCGGCGGTGACCACAGCCCTCTGCTGCGCGTGCACGCGGCGGCGTGCCGACGAGGGCTGACGGTCACCGAGATCAGCACCAGCGGGGCGCACGCCGTTTACCAGAGAGGAGCCCGCACGGTGGTCGTGCCGACCCCGATCCCCGACACCGTGGCACAGCATCTGATCGAGGACATGGAGGGGACACGATGAGCAACACGGTGAACTGCGACGCCTTCCGCCATGACCGGACCTGGGTGGTGCGCGCCGCAGAACACGGCGTGTACGGGCACGGCCGGACGCTGAAGAGGGCGGGCGAGGACGTCGAGCAGGGCTTGGCGCTCATCGGCGTGACCGCGCCGATCACCATCACCGTACGGATGCCGGAACTGGAAAAGCTGCGCGCCGCCGAAGCCGCCTACGATGCGGCGCTGAGGGAGGCCGTGCAGGAGTTGACTCTGCGGCAGACGACGGTGCGCGACACCGTCCTGGCGACCGGGGCGTCAACCGCGCAAGTGAAATCGCTTCGCGCGGTGAACGCGAAGGACGGGGGACCAGCTCGCCATAGCAAGAGGGACTTGATGGTCGGTGGGCGCACATGCGTCATCCACTGCGCCGAGGACCCCGAGACGGCGTCCTCCCTGTCCGGGCAACGCCATGTACACCCGGAGATGTAGGCAGGCCATACGGTGCCGGGCGGCGTCAGTGCCGTCCGGCACCTAGGGGTCGTCTTCAAAGGTGATCAAGTGATGAGGGATCATGCTCGTCGTGGTGCGTCGTCATGAGCTTTCGGATGCCGAGTGGGCTGTGTTGTCGCGGTTCCTGCCGAGTTCGGGGACTGCGGGGCGGCCTCGATCGGACGACCGGGTGGTCCTGAATGGAATCGTGTGGAAGCTGAGAACCGGGTCAGCCTGGCGTGATGTGCCGGAACGGTATGGCT
>NZ_JOAP01000075.1 GCF_000720475.1 Streptomyces aureocirculatus | reverse complement strand
CACGAAGGTGCGCAGTTCCTCCGTGGCCAGTTCCTTGGTCGCGGAGCCGCTGCCGGTTCCCGTGCCCTCGGCCCGTGCCGGGACCACGTACGCGACGAGCTGCTTGCCCTGCTGCCCGGAGGGGTCCTCGTGGGGGACGACCACGGCGTGCGAGACGTCGTCGTGCTTCTCCAGGGCGGTCTGGATCTCGCCGGGTTCGATACGGAAGCCACGGATCTTGACCTGGGTGTCGGCGCGGCCCTGGAAGACCAGGCGGCCTTCGGGGGTCCAGGCCACGACGTCGCCGGTGCGGTACATGCGTTCGCCGGAGCCCGCGAAGGGACAGGCGACGAAGCGTTCGGCGGTGAGGGCGTGGCGGTTCTGGTAACCGCGGGCCAGGCGTTCGCCCGCGATGTACAGCTCGCCGGGAACGCCGGGCGGCACCGGGCGCAGGGCCGGGTCCAGGACGTAGAGGCGGGTGTTGTCCAGGGGGCGGCCGATGGGGACCACCGCGCCGATGTCCTCGGGCGTCGCCATGGGATGGATGGAGGCGGCCATGGTGGCTTCGGTGGGGCCGTAGGCGTCGACGACCTTGATGCCGGGGCAGGCGGCGATGACCCGCTCCACGGCGGCCGGGGGCACCACGTCACCGCCCGCCCATACCTCGCGGACCCCGGTGAACGCCTCCGGTGCCTCCTCGGCGACGACCTTGAACAGGCCCGCGGCGACCAGGAGTCCGGTGATCCGGCGCTCATCGACCAACCGGGACAGGGTGCTGACGTCGAGGCGTCCGGGCGGCGCGACGACCACGGCGCCGCCGTTCAGGAGGGGCACCCACAGTTCGTAGGTGGAGGCGTCGAAGGCCTGCGTGGAGTGCATCAGGACCCGCTCGTGCGCGTTGCCGGTGTAGCAGCGGTCCAGGGCGAGTCCCGTCACGCCGTGCTGGGTGACGCCGACGCCCTTGGGGGTGCCGGTGGAGCCGGAGGTGTACATGACGTAGGCGAGCTGTGCGGGGTGGCCGCGCCAGGACGGCGGCAGGTCGGCGGCCGGGGCCGCGGCGAGGTCCGCCACGGTGGCGGGGTCGTCGAGGACCAAGTGCGGGCTGTCGTGTTCGGGGAGTTCGGTGGCGGTGGTGGTGTCGGTGACCAGGACGACGGGGGCGGCGTCGTGGAGCATGAACTGTAGGCGTTCGGCGGGGTAGTCGGGGTCGATGGGCAGGTAGGCGCCGCCTGCCTTGAGGGTGGCCAGGACGGTGACGACGTATGCGGTGGAGCGGCGCAGGGCGACGGCCACGACCGTGTCCTGGTGCACGCCGTTGCCGCGCAGGAGGCGGGCGAGGCTGTTGGTGCGCTCGTCGAGTTGCCGGTATGTGAGGGGGGTGCCGTCGGTGTCGATCACGGCTGTCGCGTCGGGGTCCGCGGTGACGCGTTGCGCGAAGAGGTCGGCGACGGTGGTGTCGGGGCGCGGATGCTCGGTGGCGTTGAAGCCGGACAGGACCTGGTGGCGTTCGGTGTCCGCGAGGGCGTCGATGTCGCTCACCCGGGCGTGCGGGTCCTCGGCGAACCGGCTGAGGACCCGCCCGAACCGGTCGGCGAGCGCGTCCGCCGCGACCTGGTCGAGGACGTGCCGCTGGTAGTGCACGACCATGCGCAACTGGGGGCCGTCCGGGTAGACGTACACGGTCACCGGGTAGTGCGTGGCGGTGAACGTGCGCATGCCGGTGACGGTGAACCCGGCGGCGGTGCCGGCCTCGGCGATGGCCGCGCGGTCGAGGGGGAACGACTCGAAGCCGATCGCCGAGTCGAACAGCGTCGGCAGGCCCGCGCCGCGCTGGATGTCGGCGAGGCTGTAGTGGTGGTGTTCGAGCAGCCCGGCCTGCCGCCCCTGGAGGTCCGAGAGGACCTGCCCGAGGGAGTCACCGGCCGAGTAGCGGACGCGCACCGGCGGCGAGTTGAGGAACATGCCGACGATCGAGTCCACTCCTGCGAGCGTCGGCGGGCGTCCCGACGCGGGCGCCGCGAGCAGCACGTCCTGGCGTCCGGTGAGGTAGCCGACGAGGACGCCCCAGGCGCCCTGGACCAGGGTATTGAGGGTGACGCCGTGTTCGGCGGCGCGGCGGGCCAGGTCACGGGCGTGGGCCGCGGACAGGGGGACGTCGGCGAGGCCGATGCCGGTGCTTTCGGCGTCGGATTCGGCGCCGGGGAAGAGCAGGGTGGGCTCTTCGACACCGTCGAGTTCGCGCTGCCAGGCCCGCGCGGGTTCAGCGGTGTCCTGGTGTGAGAGCCAGGTCAGGTACTCGCGGTAGCTGCGGGCCCTGGGCAGCGCGGTGAGGTCGCCGTCGGTGGCGTACAGGCGCAGCAGGTCCTGGGTGAGCAGGGGCAGGGACCAGCCGTCGAACAGGGCGTGGTGGACGGTCAGGACGAGTTCGTGGCGGTCGGGGGCCAGGGTGAGCAGGGCCATCCGCAGCATCGGCGGGCGCGCCGGGTCGAACAGGACGGTCAGGTCGTCGGCGAGGAACTCCTCCAGGCGTGCCTCGCGCGCCGCGTCGTTGAGGTCGCGGTAGTCGCGCTGCTCCCAGGGCAGTTCGACGGTGTCCATGACGAGCTGGACGAGTTCGTCGTCGGGTCCGGGTACGAAGGCCGCGCGCAGCGCGGGGTGACGCCGCACCAGGGCCTGGCAGGCGGCGCGGAGGCGGGCGGGGTCGACGTCGCCGGACAGGTGGAGGGTGTACTGGCACAGGTAGGCGTCGAAGGTGGCGCCGGACTCCACGGCCATCATGGAGTGGAACAGCAGACCCTTTTGCAGCGGGGACACCGGCCAGATGTCGCCGAGGTCGGGGTAGCGCCGCCGCCAGTTCTCGATGTCGGCCTGGGTCACCTTCACCAGGGGCACGTCGGACGGCGTCAGGCCGCCCGCGTCGGGCTGCTCGGCGTGCCGGGCCAGGCCCTGCAGGGCCTGCACCCACAGGTCGGCGAGTTCCCGCACCTCCGCCTCGGTCAGTACGCCCTCGGGTGCGGTGAACAGGGCGCTCAGGCGGGGGCCTTCGGGGGTGTCGGTGACGTGCGCGTTGATGTCGAGCTCCGCGGGGGCGCGCATCCGCGGGTCCTGGCCCGCGTCCAGCTCCGCGAGGTCGGCCACACCCGTGTCCTGGGTGAAGCCCAGGCCGCGCAGGTCCGCGGGCATGTCCGCACCGACGGAGAAACGGCCCAGGTAGTTGAAGCCGATCTGCCCCATCGGGTGCGGTGCGAGCACGGCGGCCGTCTCGGGGTTGAGGTGGCGCAGCAGGCCGTAGCCGATGCCCTTGTCGGGCACGGTCAGGAGTTGCTCCTTGACGGCCTTGACGACGGCTCCCGCCGCGGCGCCGCCCGCGAAGGCCTCCTCCAGGTCGGCGCCCGCGACATCGAGGCGGACCGGGAAGGCGCTGGTGAACCAGCCCACCGTGCGCGCCAGGTCGGCGCCGGGCGCCGCGGCCTCCTCGCGGCCGTGGCCTTCGAGGCGGATCAGGGAGGACGTCTCCCGCACTCCGCGTGCGGCCCGCCACTTGGTGACGGCGAGCGCGAGTGCGGCCAGGAGTCCGTCGTTGACACCGCCGCGGAACGCGGCGGGCAGTGTGGTCAGGAGTGTCTCGGTGACGTCCGCCGGGAGCCGCACCCGGGTGTGGGAGAGGGAGGCGACCACGTCCACGGCCGGGTCCAGGCGGCGCGCGCCGAGCACCGGGTCGGGGCCCTCGACGATCGACCGCCACAGCTTCAGCTCGGCGGTGCGTTCGGGGCGTCCCGCCTCCTCGGCCAGGGCGTGTGCCCAGCGGCGTACGGAGGTGCCGACGGGGGCGAGTTCGGGCTTGTGGCCTTCGCGGACCTGGCGCCAGGCGGTGGCCAGGTCGGGCATCAGGATGCGCCAGGACACGCCGTCGACGACGACGTGGTGCAGGACGACGAGGAGGCGGCCCGCCCGCTCGGGGTCCGCGTCGAACCACACGAACTGCGCCATCACGCCCGCCGCGGGGTCAAGCCTCCCGGCCGCGGCGTCGAGTTCGGCGAGGAGCAGCGTGCGCCAGGCCTCGGCCCGCTCCCCCTCGGCGTCCCACGGGCCGTCGCAGCCGACGTGCCGTATCAGGGCGTCGGCGTCGAGTGCGCCGACGGGCTCGACGACAAGACCCGGGCCGCCCGGGGCCGACGTGTCGTCGGTGTTCCCGGCCTCGACGAGCCGTGCCCGCAGCAGGTCGTGCCGGTCGAGGACCGCGCCGAGCGTGGCGACCAGGCCGGGCCTGTCGATGCCCCGCGGCAGTTCGAGGACCATCGCCTGGGAGAACCGCTCGAAGCCGGGGCCCCAGTCCCGTACCCAGTGGGTGACGGGCAGGTGGGGCAGGAAGCCGACGCCGCCGCCGTCCAGTTCCGCGAGGACGGGTGCGGTACCGGGTGCGGCCGCCGTCACGACCTCGGCGAGCGCGGCGACCGTGCGGTGCTCGAACACCTCGCGGGCGCTGACCACGATGCCACGGGCCCGGGCGCGCGTCGCGACCTGGATGGACTGGATGCTGTCGCCGCCGACGGTGAAGAAGTCGTCGTCGATGCCCACGCGCTCGGCGCCGAGGACTTCGGCGAAGAGCGCGGCGAGGGTCTCCTCGCGCTCGTCGCGCGGCGCCCGGTAGGCCGCGCCGTGGAACTCGGGGTCGGGCAGCGCGTCCCGGTCGACCTTGCCGTTGACGGTCAGCGGCAGCTCGTCGAGCACCACGAACGCGGCGGGAACCATGTACGAGGGCAGCCGCTGGGCGAGATACGCGCGCAGCTCGCCGGGGCCGACGCCGGAGTCGAGCACGAAGTGGCCCGTGCCGCCGCCGCGTCCGGCGTCGAAGGTCTCGTCGAGCGCGGGCACGGTGTACGCCACGAGCTGCTTGCCGCCGCCCCCTGGCGCCGCGCGCACGTCGACCACGGCGTGGGACACCTGGCGGTGGGTCTCCAGGGCGGCCTCGATCTCGCCGGGCTCGATGCGGAACCCGCGGATCTTCACCTGGGCGTCGGCGCGGCCCCGGAACTCCAGGGTGCCGTCCTCCGCCCGGGCCACCACGTCGCCGGTGCGGTACATGCGCTCGCCGGAGCCGTCGAAGGGGCAGGCCACGAACCGCTCGGCGGTCAGGGCACGGCGGCCCAGATAGCCGCGGGCGAGCCCGGCCCCCGCCAGGTACAGCTCACCGGCCGCGCCGGGCGCCACGGGACGCAGTGCGGCGTCGAGCACATAGCCGCGCATCCCGTCCATCGGCGTCCCGATCGGCACCGATTCGGGCACCTGGTCGGCCGACCTCAGGGGGTGGCTGGTGGCGAAGGTGGTGGTCTCGGTGGGCCCGTACACGTCGTACACGAGGAGGTCGGGGCAGGCGCGCAGGACGCGGCGCACCGCCTCCGCGGACACCGCCTCGCCACCGGTCCACAGCTCCCGCAGCCCGGTGAAGGCGCCCGGCTGCTCCTCGGCGACCACCCGGAACAGGCCCGCGGAGGCGAACAGGGCGGTGATCCGGTGCCGGGAGATCAGCGTGGCGATGCCGTCGCCGTCCAGGACTCCGGGGGGTGCCACCACTACGGTGCCGCCGGACAGCAGGGGCACCCACAGTTCGTACGTCGAGGCGTCGAAGGCCAGCGGCGCGTGTTGCAGGACCCGGGTGTGCGCGCCGCCGAAGAGCCGGTCGGCGGCGAGGGCGGTCACGTCCCGCTGGGTGACGGCCACGCCCTTGGGGGTGCCCGTGGAACCGGACGTGTAGATCACGTTGGCGAGGTGGTCCGGCAGGCCGTCCATCTGTGGCAGCGGTCCCGCCGGGGCGGCGGCGAGCGCCGTGGCCGTGGCGTCCTCGTCCAGGAGGAGGTGGGGCAGGTCGCTTTCCGGCAGTTGCGTACGTGTGGCGAGGTCGCTCACCACGACGGTGGGTGCGGCGTCGGTCAGCATGAACGCGAGGCGCTGCGCCGGGTATTCGGGGTCCAGGGGCAGATAGGCGCCGCCCGCCTTGAGCACGGCGAGCACCGTCTCCACGTACTCCACGGAGCGGCTCAGGGCCACCGCGACGACCGACTCCCGGACCACCCCCCGGGCACGCAGCACGTGCGCCAGGCGGTCGGACCGCTCATCGAGGCGGCGGTAGGTGCTCTCGCCGGTGGCACCGGTCACGGCGACGGCGTCCGGCGACGCGGCTGCCTGCTCTGCGAATAACGCCGCGACGGTCGCACCGGGGGGCGGCGCGTGACCGGCGGAGGAGCCACGAAGGTCAGTCACGAAAACTCCAAGGTTCGTAAGCACTTGCGGAACACGCGAGAGTTCGGCCGACAAGCCAGAAGGGGGAACTCACAAGAAATTCCAAAGAACGCTTCAACGGGAATCCCTTAGGGGTTCATGCGTCGTCATTCAGGCGCACTCCTGTTCACGTCAGCCGTCACCGATCTCCCGAGCCGACCGTAACGCGGTCGCCCGCCCGAGGAAAAGAAGAATCCTTCCGCACAGCGCTTCCTTGGCGATGCCACGTTGTTTTTCTCAACATCTCAGCCGCGACCCGGTGGGCGCGTCGTGGCCACCGTCGTCGGCGGCGGACGGGTGGCGTGTCCCGTTAACAAGACGCTAAGACGAAAGGCACAAGTCACCACAAGTGCGCACTTTTAGCAGCCTAGGTGTAGGGATCACCCGCCCCACGGACGGCATGGAGATGTATGGGCCGACGGCCCGTGACGGCGCAACGGCACGGATATCCGAAAGGTTGACCGGACGGCACACTTTGGCGCGATCCACCGGGCGCGTTCGCGCCGACGACGTGAACTGTCGGCCGCTACAAAGCCCACACCGACCGCAATGCGGGCCCTTTACCTCACACCTTTCAAGCCTTTGGGCGGCGACCCCGGAACAGAAGAACGGGGCCGGAAAGCACCGCCCCGGCGCGGAAATTCCGGCCGACGACTGCTAGCCGACGACTTTCGCCGCGTACGCGGCGAGGCGCTCCCGCATCTCACGGCCCGGCATTTCCTCCGCCGACGCCAGGTGCTCCACCAGGTCCGCGCGGACCGCCGCGAGCAGCGCGTGCGCGGCGAATCCGGCGTCGGGCACCGCCGTGTCACGCAGCGCGTCCCGCATGACGCCGTGCCACCACCCGTAGTGCTCCACCTCGTACGGGCTGCCCGCGCCGGCCTCCTCCAGGGCGAGGGACAGATGGCGGTTGTCGAGCTTGAAGGCGAGGAGGGCGTCCAGGATCGCCGGCACCCGTTCGCGCCCCGCCGCCCCGGGGCCGAGCGGCGGCGGCCCGGACTCCACGGCCGCGCGCACCGCCTCGCTGCGGGCACTGAACACCGCGCGGATCAGGCCGTTGCGGTCGCCGAAGCGGCGGAACAGGGTGCCCTTGCCGACACCCGCCGCCGCCGCGACCTGCTCCATGGACACCCCGCGCGGACCGCCGCCGCTCGCGAACAGCTCGTCGGCGGCGGCGAGGACGGCCTCGCGATTGCGGGCGGCGTCGGCGCGGGCCTTGCGCTCGGTCATGAGGACACCTTCTTCGGGACACGGGCGCCCATGAGGACACCCGCACGGGACGCGGGCGCCTCGATGAGGGCACCCGCACGGAACACGGGGCGCCTCCACGAGGACACCCGTACGGGACACGGGGCGCCCGCACGGGGACATCCGCACGGGACACGGGGCGCCCGCACGGAGGCGCCCGCAAGGGGCGGAGGGGCCCCGGCGAGGGCCCCTTTACAAAGCGGACCAGCAGTCCGTATCGTTCGAAGCGGACCGCCAGTCCGAATCCTAGAGGAAGGCACGCCGCCATGCCCACGTCCGCAAGCCCGCCCGCCCCGCCGACCCCCTCCGAGCTGTTCCGCGGGGGCGTGGACCTGCTCCTCGCAGGCGACCTGGAAGCCTGGGGCGCCCTGTTCGCCGAGGACGCCGTCGCCGAGTTCCCCTTCGCCCCCGACGGTTACCCGCGGCGCCTGGACGGCCGGGACCGGATCACCGCCTATCTGCGCGGCCTCGGTGCCCACGTCGAGTACCGGGCCTTCCCGCACCTGGAGATCCACGAGACCGCGGCACCGGAGACGATCGTCGTAGAGATGCGTGCCACCGGCCGCGTCGTCGCGACGGACGGCACCTTCGACATGACGTACGTGGTCGTGGTCACCGCGAAGGACGGCCGGTTCACGCTGTACCGCGACTACTGGAACCCTCTCGCCATCCCCGGCTCCCTGAAGGAAGCAGTCCATGCCTGACGCCTACCCGAGCGCCCCGGCCGTCCTGGTCGTCGGCGCCCACGGCAACACCGGCAGTCGTGTCACCGCCCGGCTCACCGCGGCGGGCCACCGCGTCCGTGCCGCGAGCCGCACGGCCCGCGCACCGCACCCGGGAACCGAGGCGGTCCGCTTCGACTGGTACGACGAGGCGACCCACGCCCCGGCGCTGCGCGGAGCGGACCGCGTCTACCTCGTACCGCCGCCCGGTGACGCGGATCCGGCCGCCGTCATGCTGCCGTTCCTGCGCCGGGCGCGCGCGGCGGGGGTGACCAGGGTGGCGCTGCTCGGCTCGTCCGCCGCCGAACGCGGCGGCCCCTGGATCGGCCGCGTCCACGCGTTCCTCGCGGAGTCGGCTCTCTTCGCCCAGTGGTCGGTGCTCCGCCCGTCGTGGTTCATGCAGAACTTCACCGGCGACGGCCCGCACGCCCGCGCCATCGCCGCCTCGGGTGTCCTGACGACCGCCACCGGCACGGGCCGGGTGGCCTTCGTCGACGCCGACGACATCGCGGCGGTCGCCGTACACACCCTCACCACCCCCACCGCCCCCGAGAACGACCTGGTGATCACCGGCCCGGAGGCGCTGAGCTACGCCGAGGTGGCGGCGACGATCACGCGGGTGGGCAACCGCCCGGTCAGGCACAGCCCGGTGCCCAGCGACCGTCTCACCGCCCACCTCACGGAACTCGGCATCCCCGCGGACTACGCCCGGTTGCTCGCGGCCTTCGACGACGCCATCGCCGAGGGCGCCGAGGACCGCGTCACGGACACCGTGGCACGCCTCACCGGACGCCCGCCCCGCGCCTTCGCGGACTTCTACCGCGCCGCCCGGTCGGGCTCCACGGCCACCGTGCCGTCCCGGTGATCGAGGACGATCCGCAGCCGCTCCCCCGCCGCCGTCACCCGGACCCGCGCCTGCACGCCCGGCGGCAGCCCCTCGGCCACCGGCAGCACCCCGGCCTCCGTACGCACCCGGTCGACGAGTTCGCGCAGGGCCTCGGGCTCCGGGCGCAGCCCCAGATACCAGGCGGTGCCACGCCCGTAGGAGTGCCGGGTGACCGCGGGGCCGCCCCCCTCGGACGTGACGACGGTCTCCGCGCCCTCGGGGCGGATCACTTCGGCCCAGGTGCCGTCGGGGCGCGGGTCGAACTCCTCGACCGTCAGACCGAGGACCTCGCGCAGGGGGCCGGGGTAGCCGCCCAGGTGTACCCGGTCGTGTTCGTCGGTGATGCCGGAGAAGCAGGAGACCACGAGGGTGCCCCCGAAACGTACGTAGTCCGTGAGCCGGGTCGCCGTCTCCTGGGCGAGCGAGTAGAGATTGGGGACGACGAGCAGCCGGTAGGGCGTGAATTCGGCGTCCACGGGCACCACGTCGCAGGCCACCGACGCGTCGTACAGCGGCTTGTGGTGGGCGAGAGCCGTCCGCAGGAAGTCGAAGGACGCGCTCGGGTGCGCCTCCGTCTCCAGGGCCCACCAGTTCGGCCAGTCCACCAGCAGGGCCGCGTCCGCGCGGGCGGGCGTCGAACGCAGCAGCGCGGGGTGGTCGGCCAGCTCGGCGCCCAGCTCCGTGACCTCACGGAAGGTCCGTGTCCCGCGGCCCGCGTGCGGCACCATCGCCGAGTGGAACTTCTCGGCACCGCCGCGCGACTGGCGCCACTGGAAGAACAGCACCGCGTCCGCGCCGTGCGCCACCGCCTGCCAACTGTCCAGGCGCATCCGCCCCGGCGGCTTGCGGCCGTTGTGAGTCCGCCAGTTGACGGCGGACGGCGCCTGTTCGAGGAGCAGCCAGGGCTGTCCGTTCTTCAGG
Organism: Streptomyces aureocirculatus; assembly: GCF_000720475.1. Taxonomy (GTDB): domain Bacteria; phylum Actinomycetota; class Actinomycetes; order Streptomycetales; family Streptomycetaceae; genus Streptomyces; species Streptomyces aureocirculatus. Next base: position 11,506 of record NZ_JOAP01000075.1, on the reverse strand, counting down.
CCGCGCATCACGTCGTACGAGAAGGCGGAGCGCTGGGCCGCGTCCGGGTCGTGCGGGTCGGGATAGGAGTCGTAGGAGACGACGTCCAGGTGCGGGGCCCAGCGGAACAGGTCCAGGGTCTTGGCGACGGGGACGAAGTTCGTGGTCACGGGCGTGCCGGGGGTGATGCGTGCCAGGACGTCCCGCTCCGCCAGATAACAGGCGAGGAGTTCGTCCGAGGAGAAGCGCCAGAAGTCCGCCTGCTGTGCCGGATTGCCGAAGGAGGGGGCGGCCCGGGGGGTGTGGATCTCCTCCCAGGTGCTGTAGCGCTGGGACCAGAAGGTCGTCGACCAGGCGTCGTTGAGCGCGGCAAGGGTGTTGTAGCGCTCGCGCAGCCAGGCGCGGAACGCGGCGGTGGACACCTCGCAGTGGCAGTGCCGCGAGATGTGGCAGCCGTACTCGTTGCCGATGTGCCACAGGGCGAGCGCCGGATGGTCCGCGTACCGCGTGGCGACGCGCTCGGCCAGGCGCACCGCGTGCCGCCGGAAGACGGGGCTGGAGGGGCACCAGTGCTGGCGTGAGCCGGGGTGCAAGCGAGTGCCTTCGGCCGTCACGGGCAGGGTCTCGGGGTGCAGGCGGGCCAGCCAGGGCGGCGGTGACGCGGTCATCGTGGCGAGGCAGACGGCCACGCCCGCGTCCGCGAGGCGGTCCATGTGGGCGTCGAGCCAGGCGAAGTCGTAGGTGCCGGGGGTGGGTTCGGTGGTGGCCCAGGCGAAGATGCCGAGCGTCACGAGGTTCACGCCCGCCTCGCGCATCAGCTCCATGTCCTCGGCGTGCGTCCCGGGGCCCCACTGCTCGGGGTTGTAGTCCCCGCCGTACCCGGGGGACGCCAGCTTGGCGTAGAACCGGTCGAGCGCGTTCATCCCACTCCCCTCGTCTCCTGGACCGCCCGCGCCTCTATGCCGCGGAAGTGGTCGGCCATCGCCCGCTGCGCGGCACCCACGTCCCCCGCACGCAGCGCCGTCACTATGTCCCGATGCCTGCGTACGGTGACGTGGGGCGCCGGATCGCTCGACCAGCCGCGCACGCCCGCGACCCGGTGGAAGACGTGCCAGAACGCGCCGAGAAGCTGCGGCACGAGCGCGTTGCCAAGCGGCCGGTACAGCGCCTCGTGGAACTCCCTGTCCAGATCGGGGAAGGCCTCACCGGCCGCGGCGCGCCCCTCCATCCGGGCCACCAGGTCCTCCAGGCCGCACAGCTCGGCGTCGGTGAGTGCCGCGGCCACCTCCTGGACGAGGCCCTGCTCCAGGACCGCGCGGACCTGGAGGATCTCGGCGAGTGCGTGCGTGTCGTCGGCGGTCTTGACCAGGGTGCGGAAGGTCAGGCCGTCGGCGAGCGGGGTGAGCGAGGCCTGGCCGACATAGGTGCCGTAGCCGTGCCGGATCTCCACGATGTCCAGGGCCTGGAGGGCCTTGAGGGCCTCGCGTACGGAGTTGCGGCTGACGCCTAGCTCCTCCATCAGCTCGGCCTCGGTCGGCAGCAGGGCGCCGGGGCGCAGCCGCCGGTCCAGGATGAGCTGGGTCACCTCGCGCTGGACCTGACTGCTCACACGCCGTGCACGGATGGGCTCCTGAGGCATGCGCCACATCGTAGACACGGATGACATCCCACGTCCCATGTCCGGGCGAGACTTCTGTCATCCCGGGCCACCGCCCGGCTTGATTCCGGCCGACGCTCTGTCAATTCCGATCCGGAATCGGCGGGTTCCGTTCCGTGCGCGTTCTCTTGACCGACCCCTCCGGCCCTCTTATGGTCGCCACGCCAGCATGACGTAGGACGTGGGATCTCCCACCGGAAGCCCCTCATGGAGGCGCTGTGAGCCACCTGATCCCCGTGACGCGCGACGGCGGGCCCGGACCCGACCGCCGGTCCTTCCTCAAGTACACCGGCGCCCTCGGCGCGGCGGCGGGGCTCACCGGTACGCTCGCGGCCTGCTCGGGGCCGGAGTCCACGAACGCGACCGGCGTCGGCGGCAAGGCAGGCGGCACCCTGACGGCCGTCATCGGCTACGGCAACGACGGCAGTTGGGACCCGACCCAGACGGCTTCGGCGTTCGCGATGGCAGGCAACGAGCACATCTACGAGGCGCTGCTCGGCACGGACCCGATCTCCCGCGACCCCTATCCGCAGCTCGCCACCGCGGTGCCCGCCGACCTGAGGGCGACGACCTGGAGGTTCGAGCTGCGCGCGGGCGCGAAGTGGCACGACGGCAAGCCGGTCACGGCGGACGACGTCGTCTTCGTGTTCGAACGGATCCTCGACCCGGGCACGCAGAGCCTCGCCAAGGGCTTCTTCGCGGGCTGGCTGAAGGAGGTCAGGAAGGTCGACGCGCGGGGGGTCGAGCTGATCCTCAAGTTCCCCTTCCCCGACGGCGCCGCCCGGCTCACGCTCGCCAAGATCATGCCGAAGCACGTCTACTCCGAGCCCGGCGCGTGGGACGACGCCACCAAGGGCAAGGCGATCGGCTCGGGCCCGTACCGGCAGGCCGCGCACCACCCGAAGTCGAACACGACCTTCGAGGCCTTCGCCGACTACAACGGTCCGCGGCCCGCCGCCTTCAAGAAGATGAACTGGCTGACGATCGTCGACGCGGCGCCCCGGGTCGCGAAGATCTCCGGCGCGAGCGCGGACGCGGAGATCTCCGACAACATCCCGTACGCCAACATCGACCGCCTGAAGCAGGGCGGCATGACGGTCGAGGGCGGAGCCGGCATGAACAACCTCTTCCTGATGTTCAACACCGCGCACAAGCCGTTCGACGACGTACGGGTACGCCAGGCCCTGCACTACGCCATCGACCGGGAGAAGATGATCGAGGTCGCCCTGAAGGGGCACGGCAAGGGCGCCTCCTCGTTCCTCAACGAGGGAAACCCCAGTTACCGCCCGGCGAAGACGGTGTACGACCACGACCCGAAGAAGGCCAAGGCGCTCCTGAAGGAGGCCGGGGTCGACAACCTCAAGATCAACATCATGGCGGTCAACGTGAGCTGGATCGTCGACTGCCTGCCCACCATCAAGGCGTCCTGGGACGCGATCGGCGTCACGACCACGCTCGACCCGCAGGAGACCACGGCCGTCTTCACCAAGATGGACCAGAAGAAGGACTACCAGGTCGTGGCCGCCGCGTCGAACCCCAACCAGTTCGGCGTAGAGGCCGACCTGATCATGCATTACAACTACGGGCCCGACAACCTGTGGATGGGTTACGCCCGCTGGGCGAAGAACGCCCGCGCCAAGGAGTTGTTCCGGCTCATGGACCGGGCGACACGCGAGCCGGACGCGGCGAAGAAGAAGACGATGGTGCAGGACTACATCGACATCGTCGCCGAGGAGGCCGTGCTGTATCCCGTGGTGCACAACGAGCTGATGACGGCGTGGGACGCCAAGCAGCTCACCGGCGTACGCGCACAGCCCTACCCCGGGATCAACCTGCTCCAGGCGAAGTGGGCCTGACAAGTGGACCCGACCGACATGAGGACCCCGTACACCATGAGCGACCCTAGGAGCGCCGAGCAGTGACCGCGATCCTGCGCATCCTGGCCCGCCGCGTCGCCCTGCTCGTGCCCCTGCTCCTCGGCATCGTGCTCTTCGTGTTCCTCGTGATGCGGTTCTCCGACATCGACCCGGCGTCGGCGTTCTACCAGGGCGCGAACCCCACCCAGGAGCAGTTGCACCAGTTCCGCGAGGACAACGGCCTGCTCGACCCGCTGCCGGTGCGCTACGTCCACTTCGTGGGCGATCTGCTCGGCGGCGACATGGGCGTCAGCGTCCTGACCCGGTCACCGGTGATCGACCAGATCACCACCGCGCTGCCCCTGACCATGCAGCTCACCTTCTTGGGCCTCGGCATCGCGGTCCTCCTGTCGCTGCCGCTCGGCGTGCTCGCCGCGATCTACCGGGACCAACTGCCCGACCAGATCATCCGGGTCGTCTCCCTGACCGGTGTCGCGGCGCCCGGCTTCTGGCTGGCCCTGCTGATGATCCAGTACCTGGCGGTGGACCTGGGCTGGTTCCCGACGGGCGGCTACGTCAACCCGAACGACTCCTTCACGGGCTGGCTGAAGACGATGACGCTGCCCGCGCTCGCCCTGTCCCTGCCCGTCGCCGCCCAGATGACCCGCATCGTCCGCACGGCCGTGGTCGAGGAACTCGACAAGGACTACGTCCGCACCGCCATCGGCAGCGGTCTGCCCCCGGTGGTGGTCGTCGGCCGCAACGTGCTGCGCAACGCCCTCATCAACCCGCTGACCGTGCTCGGCCTGCGGGTCGGCTATCTGCTCGGCGGCGCCGTCGTCATCGAGACCATCTTCTCGCTGCCCGGCATGGGCAAGCTCATGATCGACGCGGTGAAGAACGGCGACCCCGCGGTCGTCCAGGGCGTCGTCATCACCACCGCCGTCGGCTTCGTCGTGGTGAACCTGGTGATCGACATCCTCTACCTGCTGGTGAACCCGCGATTGAGGGGAACCTCCTGATGCTCCAGTCGCGCAAGAAACTCACCGAGCGGCTGTCCCTGCCCGGCATCAGGCTGCGCTCCCTGACGAGACTGCCGCTGCTCTCCCGCGTCGCGCTCGCCGTCGTCTCCGTCGTCGTCCTCGTCGCCCTGTTCGCCCCGCTGCTCGCCCCGCACGACCCGCTCGACCAGCAGACCCTGGTCGACGGCACCGGCCACCCCTCGGCCGAGCACTGGATGGGCCAGGACAGCCTGGGCCGCGACATCCTCAGCCGGCTGATGTACGGGGCGCGCTGGTCCCTCGCCATCGGCCTCGGCGCGACCCTGCTCGCGCTGCTCGTCGGCGCGGTGATCGGCGCGATCGCTGCGACCTCCCGCAAGGCGGTCGACGAGACCCTGATGCGGGTCCTCGACATCGTCATGGCCTTCCCCGGCATCGCGCTCGCGGCGGTCCTCGTCGCCGTCTTCGGCGGTGGCATCACCGTCCTGATCTGCGCGATCGCCTTCCTGTTCACCCCGCCGATCGCCCGTGTCGTACGCGCCAACGTGCTCGACCAGTACGGCGAGGACTACGTCGTCGCCGAACGCGTCATCGGCGCCCGCACCCCGCACATCGTCATCAAGCACGTCGCCGTCAACTGCGCCGCCCCCGTCCTGGTCTTCTGCACCGTCCAGGTGGCCGAGGCGATCGTCTTCGAGGCGTCCCTGTCGTTCATCGGCGCCGGCGTCCGGCCGCCGGACCCCTCCTGGGGCAGCGTCATCGCCGACGGCAAGAACCTGGTCCTGATCGGCGGCTGGTGGGCGACGGTCTTCCCCGGCCTGCTCATGCTCTTCACCGTCCTCGCCCTGAACGTCCTCTCCGAGGGCGTCTCGGACGCCTGGGCCGCGCCGTCCGGCCGTGACGTCACCGGCGCCGGACGCAAGGACGACCCCGTCGAGGCGCCGGAGCCAGGCAGCGGCCGGGTCCTCGAACTGCCGGGCCTCACGGAGGCGGCGGCACGCCTTCGCGCCCGCGCCCGGCCGCTGCCCGCGGGTTCGCCCGTGCTCAGCGTGCGCGACCTGACGATCGGCTTCGAGGCACGGCACGCGGGCGTGGACATCGTCGACGGCATCAGCTTCGACGTGCGGCCCGGCGAGGTGCTCGGCCTGGTCGGCGAGTCCGGCTGCGGCAAGTCCCTGACGGCGCTGACGGTGATGGGCCTGGAGCCCAAGGGCGCCCGCGTACGCGGCCGGGTCACCTTCGACGGGCAGGAGCTGCTCGGTCTGCCGATGCGGGCCCGGCGCCGCCTGCTCGGCCACGACATGGCGATGATCTACCAGGACGCCCTGTCGTCCCTGAACCCGGCGATGACGGTACGCGCCCAGCTCAAGCAGGTCGTACGCCGCGGGGGCCGGCGCAGCCCCGCCGAGCTGCTCGCCCTCGTCGGCCTCGACCCCGACCGCACCCTGCGCAGCTACCCGCACGAGCTGTCCGGCGGCCAGCGCCAGCGCGTGCTCATCGCCATGGCCCTGTCCCGGGAACCGAAGCTGATCGTCGCCGACGAGCCGACCACCGCGCTCGACGTGACCGTGCAGGCCCAGGTCATCGAGCTGCTGCTGCGGCTCCGCGCCGAACTGGGCTTCGCCCTCATCCTGGTCTCGCACGACCTGGCCCTGGTCGCCGACGTCACCGACCGCGTCGTCGTGATGTACGGCGGGCAGATCGTGGAGACGGGCGTGACCGCCGACCTGGTCGAGTCCCCCACCCACCACTACACGCGCGGCCTGCTCGGCTCCGTCCTGTCCCTGGAGTCCGCGGCCGAACGCCTCACCCAGATCAAGGGTGTCGTCCCCTCACCCGCGGACTTCCCGGCCGGCTGCCGGTTCGCCGACCGGTGCCCGCTGGCGGACGGCCTGTGCCGCACCACCGCACCCGAACTGCTCGGGGACGCCACGCACCGGACGGCGTGTCACCACCCGGCCCTCGCCGCCGGGACGGACGGGAGCCCGGCCACCGCCGCCGAGGCGTCCGACGGCGCGGCCACCGCCGCCCAGGCGTCCGACAGCGCGGCCACCGCCGCCCAGGCGTCCGACCGCGCGGAGCAGCCGCTCCGGGGAAGCGAGGCCGTCCGTGACCGTAGCTGAGACCGTGCCCCCCGGTGACCTGCCGGACCCGGACGAGGACCCGGCGGCCCTGGTCACGCTGCGCGACGCACACGTCGTGCACAAGGCCCGCACCGGCGGCCTGTTCTCCCGCGACCGGGTGTACGCCCTCACCGGCGCCGACCTGACCATCGCCGCGGGCGAGACCGTCGGCGTCGTCGGCGAGTCCGGCTGCGGCAAATCGACCCTCGCCAAGGTCCTCCTCGGCATCCAGCGGCCGACGTCGGGCACCGTCTCGCTGCGCGGCCGGAACCTGTGGGAGATGGGCGCCGCCGAGCGCCGCACCGCGGTCGGCACCGGCACCGCCATGATCTTCCAGGACCCCTCGACGGCCCTCAACCGCCGCATGCCCGTACGGCAGATCCTGCGCGACCCCCTCGACGTGCACCGCCGCGGCACCCCCGAACAGCGCACCACCCGGGTACGGGAACTCATGAGCCTGGTCGGCCTGCCCACGGTGCTCGCCGACGCGCTGCCCGGACAGCTCTCCGGGGGCCAGCGGCAGCGGGTCGCGATCGCCCGGGCCCTCGCCCTCGAACCGCAGCTCGTGGTGGCCGACGAGCCGACCAGCGCCCTGGACGTCTCCGTGCGCGCCCAGATCCTCAACCTGCTCCTCGACCTGAAGGAACGTCTGAACCTGTCCCTGGTCTTCGTCTCCCACGACATCCAGACCGTGCGCAGGATGAGCGACCGGGTCATCACGATGTACCTGGGCCGCATCGTGGAGGAGTCCCCGGCGGCGCGGATCCTCGGCGAAGCCCGGCACCCCTATACAAGGGCACTGTTCTCCGCGACCCCCGGGCTGCTCGCCCCCATCGACCCGATCCCGCTGGTCGGCCCGGTGCCGTCGGCCACGAAACCGCCCAGCGGCTGCCCGTTCCGCACCCGGTGCTGGAAGGCGGACGCGGTGTGCGCGACCGCCATGCCGGACTTCGAGGACGCGGGCCCCGCGCACCGCTACCGGTGCCACCATCCCGTACTGGCGGGCGAGACCACACGTGACCTCGTCAGCCAGTCGTCCGCAGCGATGGCCGCCGCCACGGCCACGTCCAAGGAGACTCCATGACTCTTCCGGCCCCGTTGACCGGTGTCGTACCGCCCGTGTGCACCCCGCTGACCCCGGACAACGAGGTGGACGTGGCGTCCCTCGAACGCCTCGTCGACCATCTGGTCGACGGCGGCGTCGACGGCCTCTTCGTGCTCGGCTCGTCCTCCGAGGCCGCGTACCTGCCGGACCGGCACCGCAGGACGGTCGTCGCGACCGTCGTGCGGCACGTCGGCGGGCAACTGCCCGTCCTCGCCGGTGCCATCGACATGGCTAGCCTGCGCGTCCTGGACCATGTGCGGGCCGCCGCCGACGCCGGAGCCGACGGCGTCGTGGTGACCGCGCCCTTCTACACCCGCACCCACCCCGCCGAGATCGCCCGCCACTACCGCCTCGTCGCAGAGCGCGGGCGGCTTCCCGTCTTCGCCTACGACCTCCCCGTCTCCGTGCACTCCAAGCTCGACGCCGACCTCGTGCTCGAACTCGCCGCCGAGGGGGCCCTCGCCGGGCTCAAGGACTCCAGTGGCGACGACGGGGGCCTGCGCCGGGTGATCCTCGGCGCCCGCGCCCGCACCGACGTGCCCGGCTTCGCCGTGCTCACCGGCTCCGAGCTCACCGTCGATTCCGCTCTCGCCATGGGGGCGGACGGCGTCGTGCCCGGCCTCGGCAACGTCGATCCGCACGGGTACGTACGGCTCTTCCGATACGCGAGGGGTGGGGACCCGGAGCGGGCGCGGGCTGAGCAGGAACGGTTGTGCGCGCTGTACGGCATGACAGCCGTCGGTGACCCCCTGCGGATGGGGGCCAGCTCCTCCGGGCTCGGGGCGTTCAAGGCCGCGCTCCATCTGCGCGGCATCATCGACTGCCCCCGCACGGCGGCGCCCCAGGTCCCGCTGTCCGCGGAGGAGACGGAGCGGGTGGGGAAGTTTCTGGCGGCGGCGGGGTTGCTGTAGTCCTGCGCGGGGCGCCCCAGTCCCGCCCCTTCTCCGAAACTGGGGCTCCGCCCCAGACCCCGTATCGGCCTTCGGCCTCGTCCTCAAACGCCGGACGGGCTGAAACTGTCGCCGGTGCGGCACAGATCCAGCCCGTCCGGCGTTTGAGGACGAGGCGCGGAGCGCCGACAAGGCCGGGGCGCCCCGCGAGGGCCTACACCACCACCTTGCGCCACTCGATCCGCTCGTACGTCCCCGACGCCCCGGTCTCGTACAGCAGCCCCACCACCCCCACCCCCGCCTCCACCAGATCCGAATACCCGGCCCGGTCCTGGGACACGGTCACCGCCCGGCGAAAAGTGACCCCGCCGTCCCAACTGCGCCAGACGGACATGGCCTGCCGGGCAGTCGGCACGGAGGGACCGGAGAAGAGCAGGGAGCCTCGCGGCCCACGCTGCTGGAGCACGCTCGCGGCGACGACGGGCACGCCGTCGAGGGTCGGCTGCACGGTGAACGGCCGGTCGAGCGTGCGGCCACCGTCACTGGAGTGGCTGTCGAGCCGGTTGCCCACGGCGACACCGTGCTGGTCGCGCGAATTGACGTACAGCCGCCCGTCGGCAAGCTGCGCCGCGCTGGACTCGTTGGCGTTGTGCACCCCGTCGTAGGTGTCGTCCACGAACCCGATGTGCCAGGTCCGCCCGTGGTCGTCGCTGTAGAGCGCGTGCCCACCGTAGTACTTGGGCTCCTGCCCGTTGTCGGTCGAGCCCGCGGCGGGCGCCGCCGAGTGATTGGCGGGCACGACGAGCCGCCCCGCGTGCCGCCCCCGGGTGAGCGCGACGGCGTGCCCGGGCCCGGTCGCGTACCACCGCCAATGCGGCCGCTTCACGTCGGCCGTGATCTCGCGCGGCACCGAGAACGAACGCCCGTCGTCCCCGCTGCGCTGCACGAAGACACGCCGGCTCTGGGCGGCGGTAACCTCACCCCGCATGATCTGTCCCTCGGTCACCGCTCCGCTGTTGTACGACGTGACGAGCACGATCTGCCCGGTACGGGGGTCGACGACGGGCGCGGGGTTGCCGCGGGTGTCGCCCCGCCCCGCGGCGACGACGGCGAGCGGACCCCAGGTACAGCCGCCGTCCGTGGACCGGCGCAGCACGACGTCGATGCTGCCGGTGTCGGAGGCACTGGAGCGCCGCCCCTCGGCGAACGCGAGCAGCGTGCCCCGGTCGGAGCGGACGACGGCGGGGATACGAAAGGTGTCGTAGCCGTGGGTGCGGGCGGCGTACGGCACGGAACGGGAGCACGCGGGGAGGTCGGCACGGGAGCGGGCGGGAGGGGTGGGGGGTGGCAGGGCTGCCGGGGCGGGCAGGGGTGCCGGGGCCACGGATGCGGGGGGTGCCGCAGGGGCTGCGGGGGCTGTCGGTGCCACAGGGGCCGCGGGAGCCGTTGGTGCCTCACGGGGCTCAGGTGTCTCGGGTGCCTCGGGTGCCTCGGATGCCGGGAGGACTGCGGGCGCTGCGCGGGACGCAGGGGCCGGATGGGCCTCAGGGGCCGCCTCTGCCGAAGGGGCCGCAAGTGCCGGACGAGCCGCAAGTGCCACATGGGCCGGATGGGTTACGCGAGCTGCGGGCGTCACGTGAGCTGAAGGGGTTACGTGAGCCGCAGGGGCCACCAGGTCCGCGGGTGCCGCGGCGCCCGCGGGTGTCGTCGGAGTCGAAGATGTCGCGCCCGGCGCGGTGGGAGCCGTGAGGGTGGTGAATCCCGCCGCGGCCGCGAGGGCCGCCGCGCAGGCGGTCAGGCAGGGGCGTACGCGGCGGAAAGCCGCCGGGCCCGGGGCCAAGGGACGTCTGCTGCGAAGCGAGCGGCTCGTGCGGGACATACGGCTCATACGGCTCCTCGCGGCGGGACGTGGGACGTAGGACGTCCCGCGTGAAGCTAATGCGCCTCGGGAGGTACGACAATACCCCTGCGTCACGACAGAGTTGACGATGTGTTGACGCACGAGAGTGACGGACCCGTGTTCGCAAGGGTCAAGGACGGCTCTCCCGATACGATCACCGCCGCCCTCACGACCGCGTCCACGACCGGCTTCACAACCGCCTCGCACCGGGGAACCGTGTCACCTGCCCGGCGCAGCCCCGGGGGTCACCCTTACGGCGTCGTACCGGGCGTCACCAGGCCCGACTCGTAGCCCACGATCACCAACTGGGCGCGGTCGCGGGCGCCCAGTTTTCCCATGATGCGGCTGACGTGGGTCTTCGACGTGAGCGGGCTCAGGCCGAGCGCGTCCGCCACCTCGGTGTTGTTCAGGCCGCGGGCGACCAGGGTCAGGACCTGGCGCTCGCGGTCGGAGAGGCCGCCGAGCCCGGCGGGCACGGCCGCCTCGGACTCCGGTGTCCGCGGCTGGCGCAGCACGCGGGCGATGAGGCGGGCGGTGGGGCCCGGTGACAGGAGGGACTCACCGGCGGCGACGGTACGGATCGCGTCGAGCAGTTCGGCGGGCCTGGTGTCCTTGACCAGGAACCCCGAGGCCCCGGCACGCAGCGCCTCGACGACGTGCTCGTCCGTGTCGTACGTGGTGAGCATCAGGACCTTCACGCCCGCCAGGTCCTCGTCGGCGGCGATGAGGCGGGTGGCCTCGATGCCGTCGAGGTCGGGCATGCGGACGTCCATGACGACGAGGTCTGCGCGTGCGGTGCGGGCCAGGTCGACTGCTTCGCGCCCGGACCCGGCCTGTGCGACCACGGCCATGTCCGGCGCGGACTCCACGAGCATGGCGAAGGCGGCCCGCACCAGCGCCTGATCATCGGCGAGCAACACCCTGATCACCCGGCCCACCCCACCCACCCGGTCCATTCCGCTCACCCCGCCCACCCGGTCCATTCCGCTCACCCC
>NZ_JOAP01000074.1 GCF_000720475.1 Streptomyces aureocirculatus | reverse complement strand
TGGCCTACCTCCTGGACGGCCTGCCCGTCGAGGTGCTGGGACGGATGCGTGCGGACCGTGTCATGCGACGGCCGACACCCTCACTCAAGGAGTACGCCCCGTCCTATCCCAGGGCGGGCGACCGCCGAAGCACAGCAAGGAGTTCCGCTTCGCCAGGCCCGATACCTGGGGCGAGCCGGACGCGTCTGAGAACCTGCGAAATATGGCGCGGGGGCGCAGTTGCCCTCGGAACGTCGGCGCTGCCCCCCCCGGCGCGGGTCCGGCCGCACTGCGCGTACCGCGTTTCTTGCTCGGATCGCGGTCCGTGAACTCCTGACGCCTGCCTGCTGGACAGACGCCTGTCTGCTGGACAGCGTGTGTCATGACGTGGATTCGCTGAGCCGTCTGTTTCTGCGAGCAGGGCAACGATGCCCGAAGCGGGGCCCGGCAGGAAAGTCGTGATTCCGCTGAGTGGAACACCCGGCCCACTGTGTCCCATACACGACGGCCGGTGGCGGGTTCGTCCCTATGACCGAGTGACCGAGTGACCGACCGATGGCCAGCATCCCGCACCTCGGCGATCCGGTCCGAGCTGCCTGAGCCAGCTCGCCGCGAAGGGGTGGTCACCCGGCCAGTCTCCGCATGATCTTGTCCCTGACCTGCGGTTTGCACCACTCATCAGCCGGAATGAACAAGATGCAGGCACAGCCTCGCTTCACGAAGCACGCCTGCGGCGGAATAGTGCGGCACACCCCGTTCAGGATCGGGCTTGTCATGCGACCCGAGGCCGTGACCGCACCGGCCACACGTCCTCTTCAACTTCGCCCGCACCAACTCGATCTCAGCACCCATACCCGCCCCTCTCGACAGACCCGTTCCCTGAGCCAACGCTCTCAGGAGCCAAAGGCAACCGCTAAGCCGCCATCGCACTGGACCCACCCTCCACAGGCAACCCGTCAGCGACGTTCAAAGACGGGTTCTCATCTCCTGGCCGCACACGGCGGAGGTCCACTCGGACCCGGAGTTGCCCGCCGCGCTGACGCGGGACCATGACGCGGACTACGGGCGGGTGCCTGACCCCAGGGAGGACGCGTGACACCGCCACGCGGTCACCGTGCCGCGCCTCCGGCGCCGGAGGGCCAGTGGGAGGTCCGCTTCGCGGACGCCGCTGCGGCGAAGGGCTGGGAAGGCCGGCGGCTGCTGCACCCCGGCGTGACGGCGCCCCGCTCGCCGGGGGTGGCCGGGGCTCGCCGGGTGCAGGGGATCGGCGCGAGTGGCGGCACGCCTGGCGTGCGGGCGGCCACCCGCGCGGGGTGGCGCTTGTCGCCGCAGCCGTCGACCTGACGCGGGCGGGCCGGTGTCGCCGAGGCAGCCGTACGGCCGATGGCCGATGGCGGCGGTCCCCAAGAACCCCCGCCAGGCCGCGAACAGCCTCGGCGTCCTGCTCGTCCGCAGCGACCGCAGGGACCGCAGCGACCGCGTGGAAGAAGCCGGACCGTACTGCCGCCACGCCCACGAAGCAGGCAACCCCGTTGCCAGGCGCAACCTCGCCCGACTCCTGCGCAGGCTCAGCCGCGACGCGGAGGCCGAGGCGCTTCCCGGTCAGGCCGCCGCGTCCGGGTCCCGCCGGGCTGAACGTCCCCCCTTCCTCGCCTCGATCTATCCTTTGGGCAGTCCCCGATAGCCGATCGGTTGATGCCCACCCCCGGGTGGGGTTCCTAGCGTTGAAGGCATGACGGTCGAAGCCGGCGTCAACCGGCAACCCCAGGCAGAGGCGCCCCGCCAGAAACCCCGCCCGACAGGGGTCCGCGCCGCCGAGCGCGCCCTCGCGCCGGACCTCGGGCGGGGGCTGATGCTGCTGTTCATCGCGATGTCGAACACGGCCTTCCACCTGTGGAACTCCGAGTACGGCCCCTCGGGCTGGCAGCCGGTGAACGGGAACTGGCTGGACCACACGGTGCAGTTCGCGATGGTCGTGGGCCTGGACCTGCGCATATACCCCCTGTTCGCCTTCCTGTTCGGCTACGGCATGATGCAGCTCTACCTGCGCCAGACCGCCACCGGCGAGCGCGAGCGTGAGGGCAAGAACGCGAGCGAGGGCAAGAACGCGGGCGAGCGCACGGCGGTGCGGCTGCTGCGCAGGCGCAGCCTCTGGATGATCGTCATAGGCTTCGCGCACGCCACCCTCCTGATGGCGGGCGACATCGTCGGCTTCTACGGGCTGATCAGCTTGATCCTCGGCTGGCTGTTCCTGCGGCGCAGCGACCGCGCCCTGAACTGGTGGATAGGGATAGCGACCACGACGCTCGTGGTCCTGTCCGCCCAGCCGGTCCTCACGACAGTGCTGACCGGCGGCGACCTCGGGTCGATGGGGGACGCGAGCGCGGAACCGAGCAGCGAGGCGTACGGAGCGGACGAGGAGAGCTGGCTCGCGGCGGCGGGCACACGCATGACCACGAGCCTGTTCCTGATGGGCGTCGCGGCGCCACTGGTCCTGGTCTCCGGCGGCTTCGTGATCTTCCTGGTCGGGTACTGGGCGGCGAGGCGCCGCATCCTGGAGGAACCGGGCAGCCACCTGAAGCTGCTGCGCCGCACGGCCGTCATAGGGACAGCGACCGGCTGGCTGGGCGCCCTGCCCGCGGCCTTGGCGCACGTCGGCGCGCTCGACGTACCGGCGGACGCGCAGAGCGAGTCGGGCCCACTGTTCACGCTGCGCGACGTCACGGGCAACGCGGCCGGTCTCGGGTACATCGCCGCCGTCGCCCTGTTCGCCCACTGGTGGACCCGGCGCCCGCACCGCCGTGGCGAAAAGGCGGTCACGGCGGTGTCCGCCGTCGGCAAACGCTCCCTGTCCTGCTACCTCACGCACTCCCTCCTCTTCGCACCCCTCCTCGCGGCCTGGGGCCTGGGCCTCGGCGAGCATCTGACCAGCGCGAGCATGGTCCTCGTGGCGTTGGCGGTGTGGCTGGTGACGGTCGCGGGCGCGTACGCCCTGGAACTGAGGGGCAAGCGCGGTCCCGCCGAGGCGCTGCTGCGGCACCTCATGTACGCGAAAAGAACATGAGCGCTTCCGACCGATTGCGCTTATCATCTGGCTGAATTTGAACTTTTGATCTGTGGTGGATTTCCCGGGCGCCCGGCTCCCGGGCGGGCCGGGGGGCCGCCGATGGAAGTGGGGGGAACCACATGCGCCGCAGAGCGCTCACCACGGCCGCCGTCTGCGCGGCCACCCTCGTCGGTACGACAGGACTGGCACCCGCCGCCCTGGCGTCACCGGCGGCACCCGCAGCACCCGCAGCACCCGCAGCACCCGCAGCACCCAAGGCCGGCACGAAGGCGGACAAGGGTGCCGACTTCAACGGCGACGGCTTCCAGGACCTCGCGGTCGGCGCGCACACGGCGACGGTCGGCGACGTCAAGCGCGCCGGTGTCGTGACCGTCGCGTACGGCTCGGCCACGGGCCTGAGGTACGAGACGTCGAAGATCCTCAGCAAGGACACCCCGGGCGTGCCCGGTGACCCCGAGGCGGACGGGAAGTGGCGCGAGGTCCGGGCCACCGGCGACCTGGACGGCGACGGCTACGACGACCTGCTGATGAACTACCTCCAGAAGAACATGGTCCTGTGGGGCAGCAAGGACGGCATCACCGGCGAGGGCACCACCCTCCCGGAAGGTGACTACACCGCGAGCTCGCCGAAGCTGCTCGGCGGCGGCATGGACGTGGGGGACATCAACGGCGACAGCGTCGCCGACATCGTCACCCGCGCCCACCACGGCAAGTACGGCGTCTCCGCCCTGCTCGGCCCGCTCGACCGCACCTCGGGCAAACCCGCCCGGATATGGAACCGCGACACCGCCGAGAAGGACAACCTGCTCACCGGTACGGTGTACGTGGCCGACCTGACGGGCGACGGCATCGACGACGTCGCGGTCAGCGGCGGCATCGTCCTCGGCAACGGCACACCGGGCGGAGTGATCCTGAAGGGCTCCGCCACGGGCTGGGTCAAGGGAGCCAAGTACGGGGCCCCGTACCGCTACGAGGACAACCTGCCCCGGGCCTCCGGCGACCTGAACAAGGACGGCTACGAGGACCTCGGCACCGGCTACCCCAAGCAGAGCAAGGTCTATGTGAACTACGGCGGCCCCACCGGCGTCGGCACCACCCTGAAGTCCCGCGTCTACACCCAGGCCGACGAGGGCGTGCCCGGCGTGGAGGAGGCCGGTGACCAGTTCGGCTCGGCCGTGGCCATCGGCGACACCGACCGGGACGGGTACGCGGACCTGGTCATAGGCGCCTCGTACGAGACGGGTTCCGACGCCGCCACCACTTCGAGGTCCGGCGCGATCACGGTCCTGCGCGGCAGCGCCGACGGCATCACCACGACCGGCGCGAAGTCGTTCACGCAGAACAGCCGCTCCATACCGAGCACATCCGAGAACAACGACCACTTCGGTGCCTCGGCGGCCCTGGTCACCACGGGTCAGGACGGCGCCACGGACCTCTACGTCGGCGGCAACGGCGAGGACGGCTACAAGGGCCGCGTCTGGAAGCTCGCCACCGGCGCCTCCGGTGTGACGGGCGAGGGCGCCACCAGCTTCCACCTGGGCACGGTCGGCGGCCCTACCGGGGGCGGCAACTTCGGTTACCGCATGGTCGGTTGAGCCGCTGAACACCACTCGTGACGGACGGTCCCGCCGCCCGGCGGGACCGTCCACCCGTCCCTTTCACCACCGCTCAAGCCCGGGGGGGCTCTCCCGCATGACCACCAACCACGCCGGACCGGCAGCCGACACCCGTTCCAGACCGGCAGCCGCCACCCACGCCGGACCGGCAGCCGACGGCGCCCAGAGGCCGGGGGGCGGCCGTTCCCGGCAGGCCCGCACCCTCCTGGGGAGCGCGCTCGCCTCCGTGCTCGCCCTCGGCGTCGCCGCACCGCACGCCCAGGCGGCCACGCCGAACGCGCCTACCGCGCCCGCCCCGCCGACCAAGGCGCCCGCGGCCGCCACCGCCGTCCCGACCGGCCTCGGCCCCTGGACCGCGCCGAAGGAGCTGCCGGGCGTCACCGGCGTCGCCGACCTGAAGGCGACGAGCGGCGGCACCGTCGTGGGCCTGTTCACGCAGGACGGCAAGGCCGTGCTCGCGGTGCGTCCCGCGGACGCCACCGCCTGGCAGCCCGCCACACCCGTGCCCGCGCCCGGCGCGGCCCTCCATCGCACCGACGACGGCGCCGTCTCGCTGCTGTGGTGGACGGACCCGGCGGACGACGGCACGCGGACCCTGAAGGCGTCCCGACTCGCCCCGGACGGCACCGTGTTCGGGCCCGCCGAGGACATCACGACCGGCACCCTCGCGGGCGACTGGGCCCACCCGCGCACGCCCCGCACCACGCTCGCCGCCAACGCCGCGGGCCACCGTGCCGTCGCGTGGATGGACAAGGAGCACCGTCTGACCGTCGTCGAGCGGAGCGGCCCGAGCGGTTCCTGGTCCGCGCCGAAGACGCTCGACCGGCTCCCCGACCCCATCGTCCGCGACGACAACGTCTACCACTACACGCTCTGGGACCTGCGCCTCGCGGTCGACAAGGCGGGCACCGTCGGCGTGCTCTGGGGCGGCAACAGCTACTACACGGGCGACGGCGTGGACCCGGACCCGACCGCGTACAAGTGGCACTACAAGTACGTCGAGAAGTCCGCGGACTCGTCCACGGAGTCGGCCGGGCAGTCGGCCGCGGGGCGCACCGCCGCGTGGACCGAGCCCGGCGATCTGCCGCAGCTCGGCGAGAAGCCGAAGCTGGTCGCGTTCGCCGCCCACCCGCAGGGCGGCTTCCACCTGCTCGCGGGCGGCGCCTACGCCCGCAAGGCGGCAGGGGCGGCGGCCTGGGGCCAGGCCGAGCAGACCGGCGTCGGTGCGTCGGCGTACGCGCCCGCCGACCTCCTCACGGCACCGAACGGCGACGTCACGGCGGTCGGCATGACGGGTCCCGGGACCGCGGGCACGGCCGTCCGCCGGGCGAAGGAAGGCAGTTGGGGCGGCGCCCGCAAGCTCGCCTCGTACGTCGACGCCGACTCGCTGGGCGCGGCGGCCACCGCGGACGGCACGGTCGTCGTCACGTACACGCAGAAGCGCTTCGAAGCGAGCCGCACCGTCCGCAAGGACTTCGTGGCGCAGACCGTCCGTGGCGGCGACCCGGCCAAGCCGCGCACGCTCAGCGCGCGGGTGCAGGACACCTGGAGCACGGGCCGCGCGGCCGTCGACGCCAAGGGCCGCCCGGTGGCGGCGTGGACGCAGGCGGACCCGGCCGTCGGCGGCGGTCCGGGCACGTCGTACACCGCGACCACCGGCACCCGTGCGAAGCCGAAGTGGCACGACTACGCCGACGACACCCGCGGGGACATCGTGGGCCTGTCGTCGAGCGACTCGATGAAGCTGTACACGGGCGACGCGTCGAACCCCACCGTGACCTTCTCCGCCGCTCCCTGGGACGAGAAGACGCGCGTCGTCCCCTTCGGCGACTTCGACGGCGACCGCTCCAACGACCTGGTCGTGCGACTGCCCGGCGGCGAGGCCCGGCTGTACACACCGGTCCCCGGTGGCATTCCGACGCCCGACTCGCCGTACAAGCGGCTGGCCCGCGACTGGAGCCGCTACGACACGCTGTTCGCGAGCGGCGACCAGACCGGCGACGGCCGCCCCGACCTGCTGGCCCGCGACAAGGCCTCCGGGGACGTGTATCTGTACGCGCACGACGGCGCCGACGGCTTCAAGGCGCGCGTGAAAGTGCGCTCCGCCTGGACCGGTTACACCCGGGTCGTCGGCGCGGGCGACCTGAACGGCGACGGCACCGGGGACGTGCTGGCCCTGGACAAGTCCGGTGAGCTGTGGCGCTACGACGGCCTGCGCACCGGCAGGTTCAAGGACCGCGTGCCCGTCTTCAAGGACTGGGGCGCCTCCTACAAGGACGTCATCGGCGCCGGTGACGTGAACGGCGACGGCAAGCACGACCTGCTCTCCCGGGACACCGGGGGCCGCCTGTGGCTCAACCCGGGCAAGGGCAACGGCACGTTCGCCGACCGGACCGCCTTCGGTGCCGCGGCGTACTGGAAGGAGTGGGCCTCCCTGAGCTGACCGGGGCCGCCGGGCGGGGGCGGGGACCTGGACGGAGGCGCCGGGGCGGGGCGGCGGTTCAGACCGCCCCCGTCAGCCGGTTCGCGAGCGTGGACAGCGTGTACGTACCGATGCCCATGACGACCTCCAGGGCGTTGCGCTCCGTGAAACCGTGGTCCAGGAA
Source organism: Streptomyces aureocirculatus (assembly GCF_000720475.1). Classification (GTDB taxonomy): domain Bacteria; phylum Actinomycetota; class Actinomycetes; order Streptomycetales; family Streptomycetaceae; genus Streptomyces; species Streptomyces aureocirculatus. Next base: position 15,783 of record NZ_JOAP01000074.1, on the reverse strand, counting down.
GGCCCGCACGTCGGCGTCCTCGACCCCGCCCGCGCACACGATCACCCGGACGGCGAACTTCCGCACGGCTTCCAGCCGTTCGCGCTCCTCGGGCAGCTCCCGTCCCTCCCGGAGCGCGGCCACGAGGCCGTCGTCGGCGCCGAGCTTGCGCAGCTTGGCGGTGTGCAGTTCGACGCACACATGGCACTCGTTGCGCACGGCGACGGTCATGACGACGGTCTCGCGGGCCAGCGGGTCCAGTGTCGTGCGCTCGAACTTCTGGCTCAGCTCCAGGAAACCGGTGAGCAGTTCCGGCGACTCGGCGAGCCGCGCGACCGCGTCCGGCAACACCCCGAAGGCACGGGCGACACCCTCCATGGCGGCACGGGACGCCTCGGGCGCGGACTCGACTGTGTGGGCGGCGAACATTCCGGGCGACCCCTAAAATAGACAACATGGTTGACGACATGAAGGTAAACCAGGTTGTCGAAAAGGGGAAGGGGGACGTGGAAGGCCGCGCGCGGAGGCAGGAGCGTCAGGACACTCCCGGCTATGAGCTGCCCCTCCTCCTCTTCGCCGGTTTCCGCACCCTCATCGACCGCCTGCACGCCGAACTCGCCCGCCAGGGCCACCCGGACATGCGCCCGGCACACGGCTTCGCGATGCAGGCCGTCGGGGCCGCGGGGGCGAGCGCCAGCGAGGTCGGGCGGCGCCTCGGCGTCACCAAGCAGGCGGCGGGCAAGACGGTCGACCGCCTCGTCGCCCTCGGATACGCCGAGCGCGCCGACGACCCGGCCGACGCCCGCCGCAAACTCGTCCGCCTCACCCCCCGCGGCCTCGACGCCCTGACCCGCTCGGCGGCGATCTTCGACGCCCTGCGCGCGGAGTGGGCCCGGGAGCTGGGCCCGGACCGTGTCCGCGCCCTGGAGTCCGACCTGCGCGCGGTCGTGCCCGCGGAGTTCTTCCGCCTCGACGCGGCGGGGTGGCTGGGCGGGGCGTGACCCGGCATCCGTCCTATCGTTGTACTGCGCGGCCGCAGAAATCGATCGGTGGCCGGGGAGGAGCGCCACAGTGACTGTTCTCGAAGACAGGACCGAGATGGCCGAGATCACCAATGAGCAGGCCCTGGACGCGATGTTCGAGGCGCTTGAGCAGGAGCCCTTCCTCGAGGGATACAAGACCGAGATCATCGAGGGGGCCGTCCACATGACGCCGCAGAGGGACGTGCATTGGATGATCATCCGCAAGCTCCTGCATGCCCTGGAGGACAGGTTCGGCAGAGACGTACGGGTGCTGTCGGATGTACGCATCGACTTCCCCGGCTACCGCAACGGCCTCTGCCCCGATGTCGCCAAGCCGCGTTACGACGCCGAGCGCGAAGGCGAGGAGCGCTGGCGCCCCGAGGACATCGAGTTCGTCGCCGAGGTGATCTCCAAGTCGACCGCCGCCAACGACTACGGGCCCAAGAAGGACCTGTACGCCAAGGCCCGCATCCCCGTCTATGTGATCGCCGACCCGTACCAAGGCCGGGTGCACATCTACACCCAGCCCAAGCAGGGCGAGTACCACGTCGAGACGAAAGCCGACTTCGGCACGGAGATCGACCTCACCCACACCCCCCTGGGGCTCACTCTCGACACCACGGACTTTCCTCGCGGCTGACCCCACCAGCCCCTCACACCCCCTTGCCTAGAGCCCACTCCACCCCCTTGGCTGATCCCATGAGGTACACGCAGCTTGGACGCACAGGAGTCAGGGTCAGCCGCCTCACCCTCGGCACGATGAACTTCGGGCCGCACACGGGAGAGGCGGAGAGTCACGGGATCATGGATGCCGCGCTCGACGCGGGAATCAACTTCTTCGACACCTCGAACACCTACGGCGCGCCCGAGAAGAAGGGCCGCACCGAGGAAATCATCGGGACCTGGTTCGCACAGGGTGGTGAACGCCGCGACAAGGTCGTGCTCGCCACCAAGGTGTACGGCAACATGTCGCCGCACGGCACGGCGCCCTGGCCCAACCACGACAAGCTCTCGGCCGTGAACATCCGCCGCTCGGTGGAGGCCTCCCTGAGGCGTCTCCAGACCGACTACATCGACGTCTACCAGTTCCACCACATCGACCGGAACACTCCCTTCGAGGAGATCTGGCAGGCGGTGGACGTCCTGGTCCAGCAGGGCAAGATCCTGTACGCGGGCTCCAGCAACTTCCCCGGCTACAAGATCGCCCAGGCCAATGAGGTGGCCGCCCGCCGCGGCAGCTTCGGCCTGGTCACCGAGCAGTGCCTGTACAACCTCGCGGAGCGCCGCGCCGAGATGGAGGTCCTGCCCGCCGCGCGGGAGTACGGCCTCGGCGTGATCCCCTGGTCCCCGCTGAACGGCGGGCTGCTCGGCGGCGTCCTGAAGAAGGAGGTCGAGGGCGGCCGGCGCGCCACGGGACGGTCGGCGTCCGCGCTCGCCGACCCCGCGACACGCGCCCAGGTCCAGGCGTACGAGGACCTGCTCGACAAGCACGGCCTCGAACCCGGCGAGACCGCCCTGGCCTGGCTGCTCGCCCGCCCCGGCGTCACCGGACCGATCGTGGGCCCGCGCACCGCGGACCAGCTCGCGTCGGCCGTGCGCGCCGTCGACCTGAAGCTCAGCAAGGACGTCCTGCTGTCGCTCGACGAGATCTTCCCGGGGCCGGGGCCCTCCCCGGAGGCCTTCGCCTGGTAGCCGCGGGCAGGCGGCGTACGACGCTCGTGCGCGCGGGCGGCGGCGGTCTCGGCTACTTCCCGAGCGCCGCCGTCAGCGCCACGACGACGAACATCAGCATGAGCACACCGGCCATGATCCGGTTCCTGGTCCTTGGGTCCACGGCATCGAGGTTAACCGGCCCCGGCCGCGTCCCCGTCGGCGCCTCCCAGCGGCCACCGGCCGACGACCTCGTACCGGGGCCGCTCCCCCGGCACCCCGCTCCTCGGCAGGTTGCTGCGGACCAGGGCGAGATCGGCCACCGTCCAGGGGGTGCCGTCGAACGCGCCGAGCGCCTCGACGTACGGGCCGAGGTCCGTATCGTCCCGCGACCGCGCGAGCGTCAGATGCGGGCGGTAGGCGCGGTGCTCCTCCATCGTGACGCCCGCCTTCCTGGCGGCCGCCCCGGCCCGGCCCGCCAGGATCCTCAGCTCGGACACCGCGCCGCCCGCCCCCACCCACAGCGCCCGGCCGCCGAAGTGGCCGCCGCCGCGCAGCGAGAGCCGGAACGGCGCCGTGCGGCGTGCCGCCCGCTCCAGGCGCACGGTCAGGTCCGGCACCGCGCCGTCGGGGACCTCGGCCATGAACGCCAGCGTGAAGTGCCAGTTCGCGCGGTCCGTCCAGCGCACCGCGTCCGCGTCCACTCCCCTGAGGGTGCGCAACGCGGCCGCGAAACCCGCCAGTTCGTCCGCGATCGGGTCCGGGGGCAGCACCGCCGCAAAGAGTCTCATGCGACCAGCCTGCCTCCTCGCCCCGCCTCCATTAGCCTGCCCCCATGGACGACTTGGATCACGCCGGGGGCCGGGCCTGCGAACCCGCGGACGCAGACATACGCATCCGCGCGGCAGGTCCCGCCGACGTTCCCGCCTTCCTCGGCATCCTCGACAGTGCCGTCGGCTGGCTGGTCTCCCAGGGGCGCACGGGGCAGTGGGGTACGAGGCCGCTGTCGGAGAGTCCGCGGACCGTGGAGTTGGTCGAGAAGTACGCGGCCGTCGGTTCGCCGTGGGTCGCGGAGGTGGGCGGGGCCCCGGCGGGCATGCTCCTCCTCACCGATGAGCCGTCCTCGTACGTACCCGCCGTCGGGGAGCCGGAGCGGTACGTCCACTTCCTGGCGGCGGATCCTCGCTTCGCGGGGCGCGGTGTGGGGCGCGCGCTCCTCGCTCGCGCCGCCGCCGAGACTCGTGCCGCGGGGGTGTCTCTGCTTCGCGTCGACTGCTACGCGGGGGGTGACGGGAAGCTGGTCGCGTACTACGAGAGCAACGGGTTCACCCGGGCCCTGGCCTTCACGGAGAAGGACGGGACGTGGCCCGGCCAGGTGCTTGAGCGCAGGGTCTGACCCTGGGCAGGGGGCGGCGCCCGGGGTAGGGCGGAGCCCCGGGGTAGGGCGGAGCCCCGGGGTAGGGCGGAACCCCGGGGGGCGGTTGCGCCTCGCGGCACGCCCCAACCCCGCCCCTTCCCGATCCTGGGGCTCCGCCCCAGACCCCGCTCCTCAAACGCCGGAGGGGCTGAATTCTCCGCCCCCGACCTGAAGCCGCCCCGTCAGGGGCTGAATTTTCCACCCCCGACCTGAAGCCGCCCCGTCAGGGGCTGAATATTTCGCACGCCGACCTGAAGCGGCGCCCCGACAGGGACTGAATATTTCGCCGCCGACCTGAAGCGGCGCCCCGCCAGGGGCTGAATTTGCCCCGTCAGGGGCGGACGTGCCCCGTCAGGGGCGCGGGGAACTGCGCGAGCAACCCCCGCCTACCCGCGGCCGGGCAGAGACAGGAAGCCCCCACCCGAATCGCCGAGCCGACGGCAACGTCACGCCACGGAGGCCAGGTCCCGGTCAGGGACAGGCTCCGGCTCCCGCTCGCGGGGCACGAACCGCACATGCTGCCGCCCCCGGCGAAGATCCACCCGCAGCCGAAGATTCGCGGCGCGGGCCAGCATCAGGCCGACACCCAGCGAGGCCAGGGCAACGATCGCCCCGCCGAGGGCGAAGCTGACCCGGACGCCATAGGCGTCGGTGAGCCAGCCGAAGAGGGGCCCGCCGAACGGAGTACCGCCCACGAAGACCATCATGAACAGGCTCATCACCCGCCCCCGCATCTCGGGGTCGGTAGCCATCTGCACGGAGGAGTTGGCCGTGACGTTGACGGTCAGACCGATCGCGCTGACGGGCACGAGCAGCGCCGCGAACACATACACGTTGGGCACCGCGGCGACCGCGACGAGGAGGACGCCGAAGAGCCCCGCCGCGCCCGCGAGCATCCGCAGCCGCGAGGACCGCCGCCGCGCGGCGAGCAGCGCGCCGATCAGCGAACCGGCCGCCATCAGCGTGGTGAACGCCGCGTACAGGCCGGAGCCGCCGTGGAAGACCTCGTCCGCGTACGCGCTCAGCCAGATCGGGAAGTTGAAGCCGAACGTGCCGATGAAACCGATGAGCACGATCGGCCAGATCAGCTCGGGGTGCCGGGAGACGTAGTTGAGGCCCTCGCGCAACTGGCCCTTGCCGCCGCGCGGCGCGAGCGGCGTACGGGTCAGCTCGCCGGTGCGTATCAGCGCGAGGCCCACCAGGGGCGCGACGAACGACAGGCCGTTGGCGAGGAACGCCCAGCCGGGGCCGACCGCGGCGGTGACGATGCCCGCGACGGCGGGGCCGATCAGGCGCGCGGACTGGAAGTTCGCGGAGTTCAGGGAGACGGCGTTGCGGACCTGGTCGGGGCCGACGAGTTCGGACACGAAGGACTGCCGGGTGGGGTTGTCGACGACGGTCACCAGGCCGGTGAAGAACGCCGTGACGTAGACGTGCCAGACCTCCACATGACCGGAGAGCGTCATCGCGGCCAGGAACAGGCCGCCGAGGCCCATGGCTCCCTGGGTGACGAAGAGCAGGTTCCGCTTGGCGAAGCGGTCGGCGATGACGCCGCCGTACAGGCCGAAGAGCAGCATCGGCAGGAACTGCATCGCGGTGGTGACACCGACGGCGGCGGAGGATCCGGTGATGCTGAGCACCAGCCAGTCCTGGGTGATGCGGGCCATCCAGGTGCCGGTGTTGGAGACGACGGCTCCGGCGGCGAAGAGCCGGTAGTTCCGGATCTTCAGGGAGCTGAACATCGTGGTTCGAGCAGTTTTGGGAGGACGGACGGTCTTGTCGAGGGTGGTTGGTGCGGGGGCGGAGTCTGCTCCGGGTCCCGTACTCAAAAGCGGTCGCCTCCTTGGCGTGGCGGGCGGGTGGCCGGGGGTGGACCCGTTGCGGGCCCGCCCCCGGTAAGGGCGGGGGGTGTCAGAGGTGTGCCAGCTTCTCCAGGACCGGCGCGGCAGCGCGCAGCCGCTTCCACTCGTCCTCGTCGAGGTCCGCGGCCAGGCCGGCGAGCCAGGCGTTCCGCTTGCGGCGGCTCTCTTCGAGCATCGCCTCGGCCCTTTCCGTCTGGGTCACCACCTTCTGGCGGCGGTCCTCCGGGTGCGGCTCAAGCCTGACCAGGCCCTTCGCCTCCAGGAGCGCGACGATGCGGGTCATCGACGGCGGCTGCACATGCTCCTTGCGGGCGAGCTCGCCCGGGGTGGCACTGCCGCAGCGGGCGAGGGTGCCGAGCACCGACATTTCGGTGGGGCTCAGCGACTCGTCGACCCTTTGGTGCTTGAGTCGACGGGACAGGCGCATCACGGCGGAGCGCAGCGAGTTCACGGCGGCAGCATTGTCGCCATGGGAGAGGTCCGGCATGTATTTAGCTTAAGTCATTACTCTAGCTAAAGACCACTCGGTATCGCGTCCCGGCGCCCGACCTGCCCGTGATGTGGCACACAGGACCCATTCGTCACTCGTACGAGCGAATGCGGCCCGGAAAGCGGAGCGTCCCCCGGAAGAGGGCGGCGACCTCTCGGTGCGGCCCTGTCCCGGGGGACGTGGAAGGACAGGCTGATGACGCTCAGCCCACGGCGGGCGGCTGGATCTCAGCTCGCGGCGAAGCCAGGGCTCAGCCCACGGCTCAGCCCACGGCGGCGGCTACGTGAGTCCCAGCCCCGGCATCAGGTAGTAGAAGGCGAACACCGCCGACACCGCGTACATCGCCACCGGCACCTCGCGGCCCCGTCCGGCCGCGAGCCGCAGCACGGTGAAGGTGATGAAGCCCATGCCGATGCCGTTGGTGATCGAGTACGTGAACGGCATCATCAGCATCGTCACGAACGCCGGGATCGCGATCGTGTAGTCGCTCCAGTCGATCTGCCCGATGGAGCCGGACAGGATCAGGAAGCCGACCGCGAGCAGCGCGGGTGTGGCCGCCTGCGAGGGCACCATGGTGGCGAGCGGCGTGAGGAAGAGCGCCACGGCGAAGAGTCCGCCGGTGACGACGTTCGCGAAACCGGTCCGCGCGCCCTCGCCGACGCCCGCGGTGGACTCCACGAAGCAGGTGGTGGCGGAGGAGGACGAGGCGCCGCCGGCGGCGACCGCGATGCCGTCGACGAACAGGACCTTGTTCATGCCGGGCATGTTGCCCTTGTCGTCGGTCAGGTGGGCCTCGTCGCCGACGCCCATGATCGTGCCCATCGCGTCGAAGAAGCACGAGAGCAGCACGGTGAAGACGAAGAGGACGCCGGTGAGGACGCCGACCTTCTCGAAGCCGCCGAACAGGCTGATCTCGCCGATCAGCCCGAAGTCGGGCGTCGAGACCGGGTTGCCGGGCCACTCGGGCGTGGTCAGGCCCCAGGACGGCACGTCCGCGAGCGCGTGGATGATCATGGCGACCACGGTCATCACGACGATCGAGAGCAGGATCGCGCCCGGCACCTTGCGCACCAGGAGCGCGAGGGTGAGCAGGACGCCGAGCACGAAGACGAGGACCGGCCAGCCGTTGAGGTGTCCGTCGCCGCCGAGCTGGAGCGGCACGGTGGTGTGGGCGGCGTCCGGGATGCGCGAGACGAAACCGGCGTCGACGAGGCCGATCAGCATGATGAAGAGGCCGATGCCGATCGCGATGCCCTTGCGCAGACCGAGCGGCACGGCGCTCATGACGCGCTCCCGCAGCCCGGTGGCGACGAGCAGCATCACCACGAAGCCCGCGAGCACCACCATGCCCATGGCGTCCGGCCAGGACATGCGCGGCGCGAGCTGGAGGGCCACCACGGTGTTCACGCCGAGGCCCGCGGCCAGGGCGATCGGCACGTTGCCGATGACGCCCATGAGCAGCGTGGTGAACGCGGCGGTCAGGACGGTGGCGGTGACGAGCTGCTTGTTGTCGAGCTGATGGCCGTACATGTCCTTGGCGCTGCCGAGGATGATCGGGTTCAGGACGACGATGTAGGCCATGGCGAAGAAGGTGGCGAAGCCGCCACGGATCTCCCTGGCCAGGGTCGAGCCCCGCTCCGTGATCTTGAAGAAGCCGTCCAGGCCTCCCTGCGGGGAGTTGGACGGCTGCTTGGCGTCGACCGGCGTGGGGGCCGAGGGGGACATGCGAGACCTCATGACCTCTTGGAACGGTGTGGATGACTTCTACGGAACGGAACAGGCCGAGTGTGAACGAATTTGTAACTTCATACGAAAGCAACCGGCCATTAAGAAGCCGTTTCAGTATGAATACATGAGTGAGAAATGGCCATCTCCGCGCGTAGAGCCTTGTGGCACAAGGGGAGCTGGAGCCCGGGCGGGGCCCGTGACCGCCCCGACTAAGCTGGTCGCATGGCGAAGTGGACCCCCAAGCACGAGGCGCCGGAGCCCCTGGAGGGCCCCGTCGTCGCCACCATCACCGGCGGCACGATCCTCTGGTTCGCCCTCTTCCTCGTCCAGTTGCCGTTCTATGGCTGGTTCGACGACCGGGACCTCACCTGGTGGGTGTGGACGTGCCTCGCGGGCGGCGGCCTCGGGCTCATCGGCATCCGGTACGTCCGGGGGCGCGACGCGGCCATGAAGCGGGCCGCCGCCGAGGTGTCTGGTACCCAGGCAGTACGGCGTACGACCTGAGGGCACATCCCGTCCTACCGAGGTCGGATCTTTCCCCTACTCGGGGGGTGGCGGCCACTTTCCCCCCGTACCGTCGATGCCATGACGCATATCGACGCGGGCGCCGAGCTGGACCCGGTCCACCCGGTGGCGCCCCCTACGGGACGAGCCACCGGTCTCACGGCGGCGGAGGTCGCCGAGCGGGTCGCCCGCGGCGAGGTCAACGACGTACCCGTCCGCAGCAGCCGCTCCACATCGGAGATCGTCCGGGGCAACGTCTTCACGCGCTTCAACGCGATCATCGGCGTGCTCTGGGTGATCATGCTGTTCGTCGCGCCGATCCAGGACAGCCTCTTCGGCTTCGTGATCGTCGCCAACACCGGCATCGGCATCATCCAGGAGCTGCGGGCCAAGAAGACCCTCGACGGTCTCGCGGTGATCGGCGAGGCCAAGCCCACCGTGCGGCGCGACGGCGTGGCCGCGGAGATCTCCACCTCCGAGATCGTCCTCGGTGACCTGGTGGAGCTCGGCCCGGGCGACAAGATCCCGGTGGACGGCGAGACGGTCGAGGCCGACAGCCTGGAAGTCGACGAGTCCCTGCTCACCGGCGAGGCCGACCCGGTCCTGAAGAAGCCGGGCGACAAGCTGATGTCGGGCTCGTTCGTGGTGGCGGGCGGCGGCGCGTTCACGGCGACGAAGGTGGGCCGGGAGGCGTACGCGGCGCAGCTCGCGGAGGAGGCGAGCCGCTTCACGCTCGTCCACTCCGAGCTGCGCTCGGGCATCTCCACGATCCTGAAGTACGTGACGTGGCTGATGATCCCGACCTCGATCGGCCTGATCATCTCCCAGCTCGTCGTCAAGGACGACAACTTCAAGGAGTCGATCGCCTACACGGTCGGCGGCATCGTCCCCATGATCCCCGAGGGTCTCGTCCTGCTGACCTCCGTGGCCTTCGCGATCGGCGTGATCCGGCTCGGCCGCAAGCAGTGCCTGGTGCAGGAGCTGCCCGCCATCGAGGGCCTGGCCCGCGTCGACACGGTCTGCCTGGACAAGACGGGCACGCTCACCGAGGGCGGCATGGACGTCACGGAGCTGCGTCCGCTGAACGGTGCGGACGAGGCGTACGTACGCAAGGTCCTCGGCGCGCTCGGCGAGTCCGACCCGCGCCCCAACGCGTCCCTCCAGGCGATCATCGACGCCTACCCCGACAGCGAGGAGTGGCGCTGCACCCAGGCGCTGCCGTTCTCCTCCGCCCGCAAGTACAGCGGGGCGAGCTTCAGCGAGGGCGACGGCGAGAGCTCGACGTGGCTGCTCGGCGCGCCGGACGTGCTGCTTCCGTCCGGTGACCCGGCCCTCGACGAGATCGAGCAGCTCAACCACGACGGCCTGCGCGTCCTGCTCCTGGCCCGCGCGGCCGGCGACCTCGACTCCCCCGAGGTCGCCCGGGACGCCCATGCGACCGCCCTGGTCGTCCTGGAGCAGCGCCTGCGCCCCGACGCCGCCGACACCCTGCGGTACTTCGAGGAGCAGAACGTCCAGGCGAAGGTCATCTCCGGCGACAACGCGGTGTCCGTGGGCGCGGTCGCGGGCAAGCTCGGCCTGCCCGGCGCGGCGAACACGGTGGACGCGCGGCGACTGCCCGCGGACCAGGCCGAGATGGCCGAGGAGCTGGACGCCAACTCCGTCTTCGGCCGGGTCACGCCCCAGCAGAAGCGGGACATGGTCGGCGCCCTGCAGTCCAAGGGCCACACGGTCGCGATGACCGGCGACGGCGTGAACGACGTCCTTGCCCTGAAGGACGCGGACATCGGCGTCTCGATGGGCTCGGGCTCGGAGGCGACGCGCGCGGTGGCGCAGATCGTCCTTCTGAACAACAGCTTCGCGACGCTGCCGTCGGTGGTGGCGGAGGGCCGCCGCGTCATCGGCAACATCACGCGCGTGGCGACGCTCTTCCTCGTGAAGACGGTCTACTCGGTGGTCATCGCCCTGCTGGTGGTCTGCTCGCAGGTGGAGTACCTCTTCCTGCCCCGCCATCTGACGCTGCTGTCGACCCTCACGATCGGCGTCCCGGCGTTCTTCCTCGCGCTCGCGCCCAACAAGGAGCGGGCCAAGCCCCACTTCGTCCGAAGGGTCATGCGGTACGCGCTTCCTGGCGGCATCATCGCGGCCCTCGCCACGTTCGCGACGTACCTCCTGGCCCGGCACCACTACACCGGCGAGGGCGCACGAGAGGCCGAGACCAGCGCGGCGACGCTGGCCCTGTTCCTGGTGTCGCTGTGGGTCCTTGCGATCATCGCCCGCCCCTACACCTGGTGGCGTGTCGGCCTGGTCGCCGCGATGGGCCTCGGCTTCCTTCTCGTCCTCGTCGTCCCCTGGCTCCAGGACTTCTTCGCCCTGAAGCTGGTGGGGACGACGATGCCGTGGGCGGCGGTCGCGATCGCCGCGGTCGCCTCAGCGCTGATCGAGTTCGCCTTCCGCTGGGTGGACCGCCGCTTCACCGCCTAGACCCGGCCCCTGGGCCCCGGACCGCCCCGGGTGGACGCCGCCGCCGTCAGCGCACGTCGACGGCGTCACCCGAGGACGTCACGGCGGGCGTCGTGGAGGTCCCCGCGAAGACGTACCGGAAGGTGCCGTCGACGGAGGCCTTCACCGTGGTCTTCAGGTTGCCCCTGGTGTCGGACCTCACCGTCTTGACGGTGGTGTAGGCCGAGGCACCCTTCTTCTTGAACTGGAGTTGCACGGCCTGCTGGGTGTAGCCCGCGTACTTGTACGTGTCCCAGTTGGCGCGCGTGAGAGCGCCCGCCACGGTGATGGTCCTGCCCTTCTTCACCGGCTCCGGGGAGGCGTTGACGGAGAGCTTCGCGGCGCGCTTGACGCTGACGGTCCTGTACGTCTCCTTCACGGCGTGGTCCTCGGCGCTGCCCTTGGCGAGGAGTCCGGCAAGCACCTTCCACTTGCCCGCGCTGCGGTTCGCGAGGGTCTCGCGCGGGGAGGCCTCGAAGGAGAGCTCGCACGTCCCGGTGGTCGCGTCGACCGCGGTGCACTTGGCCTCGTCGATCGGGGCGAGGGCGCCCGTAAGGAGTTCAGGATCGAACTTCGTGCCGCGCCACAGCATGGCGATGCCGTCCTTTATGCCCTTGGGGTCGGTGCCCGTGACGGTGACGGTGAACCGCTTGGTGGACGTGCCGACCACCAGGTCCTTGCCGCCGTTGACGACGACGTTCGTGATCCTGGTGTCGCCCTGCACCGAGTCGGCGGCCTGCGCGGCCGGGACGGCGAAGGCGGACAGGGCTACGGCGCCGGAGACGGCGGCCACGGTGGCACGGATGCGCATGGTGTTTTCCCCATGTGGAGAAGGGGGCCCCGCGGCGCTGACGACCGCACACGAGGCCCCGATGATCTAGGAGTCTGTTGACTCGGCAGATCAGACCCCTAGCCATGGCCAGGGGTTGTACGCGCTGTATAAGTTTTGCGCCAGGTTGTTTCAGGCCCCGATCCAGAACTCGTTACGGGACCCGTCCCCAGGACACGACACTTGCAAGACTCGCCACCGGACCCCGCCCTCTAGTCGAACCAGCGGTCCCTGGCCAGCTCCTCCGTGCGTGACGGGTCCTCCAGGAGCGCCGCCACCTCGAAGCGCCGCGGCCACTGGCGGGCCGCCCAGGCGAGGCCCGCGGCGACGCCCTCCAGGGTGGCCGCGTGCACGACGCCGTCGGCGGTGCGCCGCCACTCCAGGTCGACGCCGTCGACGAGCAGTTCGTCGTACTCGCGGTACGTGGCCGGGGTCGCGGGCCCGAGCAGCACCCTGACCGACTCCGGCACCTCGTGCTCGACGCCGTCCCCCGACCCGATGGCGTCCGCCGCGGGGAACCGTTCACTCAGGCGCCGCACCTGGAACAGCTCGGCCAGATCCGCCGCCCGCGACGGGGCGACGGGAAGCAGCGGCAGACCGGCGGCGAACGGCAGCAGGTCCGGGGCGTCGGCGACGACGGCGTCCGCGGCGTCCACGACGACGACCTCGCCGTCCACGACGGCCCGCACGTCGTCCGGCAGCGTCACCTGGTCCGGGTCAAGGTCCGCGAGCGCCCCGTACAGGGCGTGCAACTGCGCCGCGGAAACGGTCCGCTCTGGCTCCGCGAGCCGGTCGAGCAGCTCCGCCGCGCCGCCCGGCTCCGCGAGCAGCGAGTCCACGGTGGTGCGCACGCCGAGCGCCCGCAGCACCTGCTCGTCCTCGAACCCGGTCGCGTCGGCGTCGTCGTAGAGCCCGTCGAGCAGCGGATCCCCGCCCGCGGCCCGCAGCCCCGCGGGCCGCCGCCCGCCGATGACCGGGTGCCCGCGCAGCCACCAGGCCGTGTAGGACCGCACGCTCTGCGTCGTACCGTCCGGAAGCAGCACCCGCACCGGGTGGACGAGCGCGTCGCGCAGCGGCGGCCGGGAGAGCATCGCCAGGACCCGCGGCCAGTGCGCGTCGTCGACGAGATCGAGGTCGCGTACGGCCACCAGCTCCGTCGCGACCGGCGGCACCGGCGTGTCCGGCAGTTGGTCGAGCACGTCCTCGCACCACACGTCGACGGCGTCGAGCAGCCCCGCGTCGTCGGGCTCGGCGAAGTCGGAGTCACGCGGTTCGAGGTCGTCCGGGTCGAGGACGACATCGGTGGCGCGGACCAGGGCGAAGGAAGCGAGCACCCCGCACGCCGCGAGCGGCTGCTCCCCCCACCGCCCGGCAAGCTCCGCGTCCACCTCTGCCAGCTCCCCCTCCCGCATGACCTGCGCGAAGGGGCTGCCGGGCAGCACCAGTTCACCGGCGGGCGCAAGCTCCCCGTCCTCGTCGGGCAACGCGAGGGCACCGAGCCAGGGCTCGTCTCCGGGGGCGAGCTCCGCGTCGCGTACGAGGGCCAGGACGACGTCGGCGAGGTCGTCGGCGCCGAGCCCGCCCACCCCCGCGTCGGCGTCCCCGTACCAACTGTCGTCGTCATCGAGGGAGGCGGCGACCGCGGCCCGCACCTGCGGGGTCGTCAGGACGGCGCGGGGCGTGGCGGGCAGGGCGCCCAGCTTCTCCAGGAGCGGGTGGGCGGCGTCGGCGTGCGCGACCTTGAGACCGAGGCGGGCCAAGGCCTCGGGGGCGGCGCCGCCGGTCTCGCCGGGCGCGGGCAGCAGGACCTGGCGGGGCCCGATGGTGGTCCGCCCGTTCGCCAGGGGCACCGGCAGGCCCGAGAGCCGGTCGGGGTCGACGCCCGCGAGGGTGTCGTAGAGCCGCCGCCACCAGGCCGGTTCGCGCTCAAGACCGGCGAGCCTGTCGATGGCGTCGGTCAGCGGGACACGGGCGACGCCGAGCGTACGCAGCTCGCCGCGCCGTTCGAGGCCTGCGGGCAGCAGGCTGGGCAGTACCTCGGCGAGCACGCGCACGGTGTCCGCGCCCGCGCCCTCGACGACTTCGGCGTCACGGGGGCGCAGGGCCACCGGTGTCTCGGCGTCGGGCCAGTCGTGGGGGTCGGTGGCGGCGTCCGTGCCGGTGACGGTGGCGGTGCCGGTGCCGGTCGCGGCGGGCGGGACAGCGGGCGGCAGGAACTCGGTGCGCGGCAGTCGGTCGAGGACGGCCTGGCGCAGCGCCCCGTCGAGCTCGCTCCTGCCGAGCGGGCCCGGTACGAGACCGATGATGTCCTCGCCCACCGGGCGCCACCCGGCGAGGAGTTCGGCGTACGCGTCCGCCGCCCGCTGCACCAGGAAGTCCGTGAGCGGTCCCGGCGCGGCGTGCCGGCGGCTGGTGTCCAGCGGGAAGGAGGCGATGAGCAGCGCGGGTACGCCGAGGGGCTCGTCGCTGGGGGTCGGCGCGTGCAGGACCGCGGTGGTGCGGGGGCGCTCCGGGGCGCCGTCGGGCCCGGCGGGCACGGCCCAGGTGAGGTGCCAGTACGGGCGCTGCCGCTCCTCGACGGGCCGGTCCGCGAGCAGCTCGGCGGCCAGCACGCCCTGGTCGCTGACGGTGCGCCAGCGGGTGGTGCCGTCGCGGCTGTCGTCGACGACGGTGTACGGGCCTTCGGCGGACCGGCGCAGGGTGCGGGGCTCGGCGCCCGGGACGGTGACGGTGACCTCGTCGAGGCCGGGCAGCGCGAGCAGCAGCGCGTCGTCGACTCCGTCGAGGAGGCGGGCCACCAGGTCCTCCGCCGCGGCGTCGCGCAGCGGCAGGATGACGACGGTGTCGTACCCCTGCGGAGCGGTGCCTTCCGCTGCCAGCGGGAGACGCAGCAGCGGTACGTGGCCCTCCCTGCGGCGGATCTCGTCGCCGAGGCCCGGGCTGAAGCGGGCCGTTTCGGCGGCGAGTTCGCGGGCCTCCGCGAGGGACCAGCGGACGCCGCCGGTGCGGCCGACGACCGCGGGTTCGTCGCAGACGGCGAGTACGGCGGCGAAGCCCACGCCGAAGCGGCCTGTCGTCCGCCTTGCGGCGGGGTCCCCTTGGTGCGGCTTGTCCTGACCGGCCGGGGCGTGGTCGGGGCGGGCCCGGTCGAGGCGGTCGTCGCGGTCCTCGCGCTTCGCGGAGGCCCGCAGGGTGGAGAGGGATTCGACGCCCGTCGCGTCGATCGGGGCGCCGGTGTTGGCGGCGGCGAGAGTGCCGTCCCGGAGGGTGAGGGCCAGGCGGCCCGGTACGCCGGCGCGGGCGGCGGCGTCGGAGGCGTTCTGGGCGAGTTCGACGACCAGGCGGTCGCGGTAGCCGCCGAGCGCGAGGTCTTCCTCGGCGTTGGCGTCCTCCCGGAACCGGGCCGGGCTCGCCGCCCACGTCTCCAGGACGGAGCGGCGCAGGCGGGCGGTGCCGAACGGGTCGCTCCCCTCGGCGGCCGGCCGCACGGACTTGCTCACGGTGCTCGGTCTCCCTCTGCCTGCGCCGCGGGGCCTGCGGCTGCGGTCGGTGGCGGTGGTGGTGGGTCGGGGGCCGACGGTACCGCGTCCCGGCGGTGGGTGGACCGCCGGTGCCGTCCCGCTCCCCGTCCCCGGGTACCGGGAACTCCGGGTGGGCCCCGGCGACCGGCTCCCGCCGCGCTACCGCGCGCCGGGCTCCCCACCCACCCACCCGTGACCGCCCGCATCGGGCATCAGGAACCTCGGGTGCGACCCGGTGGCCGGTTTCCGCCGCGCTACCGCGCGACGTATCTCCCACCC
>NZ_JOAP01000073.1 GCF_000720475.1 Streptomyces aureocirculatus | reverse complement strand
CACCCGCTGAAACAGTTCCCACAGCTCATCCGGCACCAACCGCTCAACGATCCCTGTCACGCCCCAAAGCCTACCGAGCCAAATGAGATAATCTCTTAGTGGGTGAGAGCGTTGACGCGGTTCTCGTACTCACGGCGGGCCTTGCGCTGTGCCGGGATCGCCGTGGTGCCGTCGAAGGGCTGGCAGCGGTCGAGGAGTTGGCGGTGCACCGAGCGCGCGGCGGTGACGCGCAGCGTGTAGCCCTGGCCGCGTCGTACGGGCACGCCCTGGTCGAGCGCGGCCCGCTCGGCGGGCTCCAGGTCGGCGGTGCGCAGGAAGTCGGCGACCTTGCCCGGCATGTCGAGGACGACCGGCAGTTCGGGGGCCGGGGAGCCCGGGCCGGCGGCCGTGTACTCGGACAGGAGGTCGGCGACGGCGGTACGGATGGCGCCGCGGCTGACGCCGTGGTCGCGGGCGAGGGCCGCGATGGACCGGCCTTCCTGGTACGCGGTGCGCACGTCGTCAGCCTTGTCGGTCGGGATGGCGGGGCGGTGCCCGCCCTTGTTGCCCTTGGCCTCGGCGGCCCGCAGTCCGTCGTAGGTCAGCTCCCGCTGGAGTTCGCCGGCGGCGGCGAGGGTCTGCACCATGAATTTCACGGTGGATAGCAGCTCGCCGGTGCGCGGGTGGCGGGCGGTGAGGTCCATGCCGGAGAAAGCGCCGTCGTGGATGCGCAGGGCGAGCCGGTCCCAGTGCAGGACGTCGAGCACGTCGAGAATGTGGCCCGTGTCGCGCACCAGGCGGAACATCTCGGAGATGTGCACGGTGTCGCCCGGCCGCGCGTACGTGAGCAGTTCGCTGAACTTCGGGCGCTGGAGCGGGTGGAGGCGGCTGGAGGTGCCGCCGTCCTCCTCGAAGACGACGGGGCCATCGATCCCGGCCTCGTCCAGGACGAGGTTCTGCCGGGCGGTCGACTGCTGGTCGGTGGAGACCCGCTTGAGCTCGCCACCGTTTGCCGACAGTCACTCCGTGTCAGGGTCGACGTCGCTGGGGTGGACCCCGGTCAGTTCCCACTCCAGCATCCGCATCCGTTCGACCTGACGGCGTACGACGGCGACCATCCCGGCGGCGAACTCGTGGTCGGGACCGATGTCCGCAGCGGCGAAGTACGCGTCGATCCGGCTCTCGTCGCCCGTCGTGACGAGATGGCGGCACGCGAGCCCGTGCGTGATCCGGGCGGCGCTGATGTCCGGGAAATTCGCGATCAGCGCCAGGGCGGCATCGTCGTCGTCCAGATGGGCCGGAGCGGCGGCCAGGTAGAGGGCGCCGAGGTCGTGCTCGTAAAGGCGGTGGGTCATGCCCGGTCCAACGCAGGACCAGGGCGGAGAGCCATCACCCATTCGGTGTCCGGCAGCTATGCAGGACATGGAGAATCCCAGCACGGTCTTCGAGGTCATCACCGGCATCCCCGCCCCGCGGGAGGAAGCCGTCACCGCCGAGCCGATGAACATGGAGCATGCGGGCGCGGCCTGCGACTTCTGCCCGAACGGCCCGTTCTACGGCACCGAGTCGCCGCCGGTGGTGTGGGTCTTCCCGGCCGGGCAGGTCGAGAATTCCGCTGAGCTCGTCCCGGGCTCGGGCATCAGGATCGGCATGCCCATCGCCACGATGCTCTGGAAGGCGTGCGAACGCTGCCGTCAGCACATCAAGGCCAACAAGTGGGCGGACCTGGCCCGCGACTGCGGATACCCCGAGGGCAGCGGTGGGTCTCTCACCTGGGAGGGCTTCCGGGTCGCGCGGCTGCCCGGCCCCGGCTATGCCTGGCCGCTGGTGCCGCACAAGCTGCCGACCGTGCACAAGCAGGTGCGCGACGCCTGGGAGACGGGCAAGCTCGCTTTCGCCGATCACGTCCGTGAGCGCCTGGAGCGGGCCGCGCTGCTCGTGGAGCTCGACGGCCACCTGTACGTACGCGTCGGCGAAGCCGGTGACGACCAGTGGCTGACCGAGACCGTGGGCGAGGGCCTGGTGGCGCCGTTCGGCCTCTACCTGGACCGCAGCGTCCGGATCACCCTGTTGCCGTCTCAGCCGTAGACCTCTTGGTCCTCGTGGTGGGACAGGGCATGAGCGATGACGGGCTGGGAGCCTGCATGGATGCTGAGGATCTGGAGATCACGCCGACGAAGGGCCCGAGCAGCGAGGGGATCCGAGATGTGATCGTGGAGCTGTAGGCGTCCCACTCGGTGGTCAGAGCGTGTTTCTGAGCCCTGGTCAGTGAGTCCGCCCCGGCGGGATGATCGGGGTCGTGGCGAAGGGCGCGAAGGCCCGGCGGTACTGTCGGGAGTGCGGGATCGCGCTGCCGGTGACGAAGGCGCCGGAGGCGGTGTTCTGTTCGGGTCGGTGCAGGTCGAAGCGGTGGCGGGCGTTGAACCGGGCTCGGCAGCGTGTGGTGGCGGTGCAGCGTGGTGATCAGGCGGAGCGCCCGGTGTGCGGCAGGTCGTGGACGGTCGGGTTGGACCGGCAGCGGTCGGCCACGTATTGCTCGCCGCGGTGCCGGACGCGAGCCTGGCGTCTTCGGCGGGCGTAACGCGATTCCGTCACGGTGACGCCGTAGCCGAACACCCCAGGTCAGCGCCGGGGCGCAAGCGCTTCTGCCGGGCCTTGGCGTGCTTCGAGCGCCGTCCCTTTGCGCCCAGTGCCCCCTGCCGCGCCTGTCGTGATCTCGTCACGCTGGGCTGTGACCAGGGCCGATGTCATCGCGCTCGTGCGGGTGTCCAGACCGGCCCAAGGCGGCCAGGGGTGGTCACCATGTCGGACCGGGTCGGGAACGTCACGCGAGAGCGTTACGAACAGATCGTGGCGGAGGCCCGAGGGCGAGGAGTGCTTGACGGCCGACGTTCAGGCGCCGCCAGCGGCTCCCAATCGTGCGGCGACGTGCCCGAAGGTGGCCGCCGAGGATGCGAAGGTGCGAGCTGGACAGGTCCAACCCAGACGGGTAGACAAGCATGCGAAGCCTCTGGTCGGTACCGGGTGATCTTGGTCAAAAACCCGTCTACCAGGGGCTTCACCCATCTGTCACCCCAACGCGCCCAACGCGCCCAACGCGAAGACAAGTTGGAAAAGGCTCAGTGGCATCGTAGTCCCGAGCCGGCGCCGCAGCGCGGTAGGACTCCGCCGACTGGATGAGCGAGGCCGCCGACCGTGCCGGCGTCGAGCATCATCGATCCGAACCACCGGTCGGTACAGGACCGGTGGCCGGTGGACACCGGACCCAGCCCGGCGGAGGACGTGTTCAGTGATCCTCGCGGAGCAGTCCGGTGTCGTTGAGTGCGATGCGGACGTCGCGGGTGAAGGCGGTGATGTCGTCGAGTCCGAATGCTGTGTACTGGAGGACGAAACCGTGCAGCAGCGCCATCACCACTCGTGCGCCTCGATCGGGGTCCAGTTCGGTCGGCACGCTGCCCGCTCGCTGGCCGTTGCGGAGCGCCTCCGCGATGCGTCCGCGTACGTCCTCGAAGCCCGTTCGGGCCTGCTGTTGCAGCGCTTCGTGCCGCAGCAGGAGTCCCCAGGCCTGGACGGCGCAGCGCAGCAGTTCCTCGACGGGGACGGCCTGACCCGCCGCGTCGACGGTGTCCTCACCGCTCACCGGCTCGATCGCCGCCGCGACCAGGTCGGCTACCGTCACGGCGGCGGCTGTGTCGGCGAGGCGCTCGACGGGCGCGAACAGCATCCGGAACGCGTCGCCGGCGATTTCGAGGATGATCTCTTCCTTGCCGGCGAAGTAGCGGTAGGGGGCGCCGACCGACACGCCTGCTTCGGCGGCGATGTCGGGCATCGAGGTCTGGTCGAAGCCGTCGCGCGAGAAGCGGCGACGGGCCGCCGCCCCGATCCGCGAGCGATTGGCCGCCCGGCGTTCGGCGGTGATGCGGGGCATCGGCCACACCCTCTTCCGTCAGCGAACGATCATTCACCTTGACAGTAGCATCCGGCATCGCCAGAATAAAAGTGAAAGGTCATTCACCGATAACGGCAGGGGCTTGTGCCGGCTGCTCCGCAGTTCAAGGCGGGCATGCGCCGGTACGAGTACGCCGAGTCGCATTTCGACGGGCGACTTGGGGCCGCATCACCTGACGCCTCACCACCTTGGTCACCGACGCGGTCGCCGCCGCGCTGCGCCGCCCCAGACCCACGCACCCCTGACGTAACGATCCGGAAAGGTCCTCCGACAAGATGTCCACTCGCACCACCTCACGGCGCGCGATCCGGCGACGCGCGCTGGTCACCTTCACCACGATGTCCGCCGCTCTGGCCGCGTTCACGTTCCCCGCCAGCGCCACGACTGTCGCCGCCGGAACGACCACTGTCGACCAGTGCCCCTATCTCGACAACGCTGCACACACCGCCGTGACGCACACCGTTGCGACCGCCGCGCACACCCACGCCCGCACGATCACGATCGACGACACGTGCGCCTACCCCGAAAGCATCGCGGCCGACAACGACTACATCTACACCGGCAACATCAGCAACGGCACCATCTACCGCGGGAGGATCGGGGCGAAGACACTTGAGCCGTTCCTTCCCGGGGGTCAGGACGGCCGCGCCCAGGCCACCGGGATCAAGACCACCGGCGACCGCCTGCTGGTGGCGGGCGCCTTCAAAGGGAACTTCTTCGTCTACACCAAGACCGGGAAGCTCGTCTCCTCTTACAGCGTGCCCACGTCCACCGAGCCGACCCTCGTGAACGACGAAGCGGTCGCCGCCAACGGGGACGTCTACATCACAGACTCGTTCCGGGCCGTGGTGTACCGGATCCCGGCGGCCGAGGTGCATGCCTCGGCCACCGGCGTCCACCGGACCCTCCAAGTCGCCTATCGCCTGCCGGACTACGTGCCCGGCGAGTCCAACGGCAACGGCATCGTCACCAGCCCCGACGGCAAGTCGCTGATCATCGGCTATTGGTACAGCGGCGCGCTCTACCGGCTCACCCTCGCCACCGGCGAGATCCGCAAGGTCGACGTACCGCCCCTGCACAGCGCGGACGGCATCGCACGGCGGGGAAACACCCTGTACATCGCCCGCTCGGTCGACAACACGATCGCCACCGTGCGCCTGTCCGGTGACGGCACCTGCGGCACCGTCGTCTCTGAACGCACCTATCCGGGAGCCGACACCACCACCGGCATCGCCGTGGTCGGGAACCGGTTGGTGGTGACCAACTCCCAGATGGACACCTTCCTGTACCACGATCCGCTGACCAGATCGGTATTCACCCTCGCAAGCCTGCCGGTGAGCTGACCCGCCAAGGTCGTTCCGCGAGCCTGGCCAGGTTCGTGGAACGGCACCTGTGAAGACCAACACGGGCACCACTGCCACCTGCGCCGCTGTCAGCATCCGACACCTCGACAACGGCTCGTACCTAAGGACGTTCCCTTATGAATAGGCTCGCACTCGTCACCGGCGCGACGTCCGGTATCGGCAAGGCTTTCGCCGAGCGTTTCGCCGCCGACGGCCACGACCTGATCATCGTCGGCCGCCGCCGGGACCGCCTCGATCAGTTCGTCTCCGATCACCCCGACGTCAGGGTGCGCGCGGTCCCTGCAGACCTGTCGACCGAGGAGGGCATAGACACCGTCGCCGCATACTGTGCCGACGAACCCCTGGACATACTGGTCAATAACGCCGGTGTGTCCCACTACATGCCGCTGGCCGACTTGCCCGCCGACAAGGCCCGCGAACTGGTCTACGTCAAGGTCCTCGCCCCTACCCAGATGATGCGCGCTGCCGTCGGCGGCATGCAGCACCGCGGCGCGGGCACGATCATCAACGTGGCCGGCATGATCGCCTTCAGCGGACCCGCCGACAAGTCCGTCATGCCGCGCCGCGCTGTCTACGCAGGCACCCTCGCGCACCTCGTGGCCATGTCCCAGACCCTCAGCGCCGAGTTGGAGGGCACCGGCGTTCACGTCCACGTCGTATGTCCCGGCGTGGTGGCCACCGAGTTCCACTCCTCGCAGGGCATGGACCTCAACGCCATACCCCGCATGAGCGCCGACGACCTCGTGACTGGCACGCTGCGCGGCCTGGAGCTCGGCGAGGTCGTCATCGCACCCGGAGTCGAGGACTATCAACTGCTCACAGACGTCTTCACCGCCGACCTCGCAGCGTTCGGCGGCCAAAGCCCAGACGTGGCCAACCGTTACCAGACCGACTGACGAAGCAAGAGGCTGCGAAGCAAAGCAGCATGCCGACCCATGTCACGGGCAGCCAATTCGAGCCCCTAAGGCCGAGCCGGCGAGATGCAAAGTACTACCAGCGATGAGGAAGCGGCACATGAGCGATCTGGACCTGCGTATCGGGAGTTTCCGGTACGACAACACCGAGGCGCTGTTCAACGGGACGGTAGCAGTAGCCGGAGTGCGGAGCACCACGATCTCGACCGCGGCAACCCTGCCCGGGGTCTTCGATTACCTCGTGCATGGGAACGTCGACGTGTCAGAGTTCGGTCTCACGTTCCTGCTGCGGGCCCTTGACCAAGGCGTTCCGTACGCCGTCATCCCGGCTTTCCCCGTGCGGATGTTCCGGCACTCGGCCGTGTTCGTGAACGCCCACAGCGGCATCACAGGGCCCACCGACCTGGTCGGCAAGAACATCGGCGAGTTCGGTGTCTACGGCCAGGACCCCGGCGTCTGGATCAAGGGCATCCTCGCCGAGGACTACGGATTCCGGCCCGAAGACAATCGATGGGTGATCGGCGGGCTGAACCATCCCGCGCCGCCGTTCGAGTTCACCACCCACCCGCGCCCCGAGGGTGTCGACATCACCACCACGCCCGAGGGAAAGTCGCTGTCTACCATGCTCGACACCGGCGAGATCGACGCGCTGTTCACGGCCAACGCACCACAGCCGTTCCTGGACGGCTCGCCGAACATCACCCGGCTGTTCCCGGACTACGAGCCGATCGAGCGAGATTACTACCGCCGGACCCGGAACTTCCCGATCATGCACGCCGTCGTGGCCCGCCGCGGGCTGCTGGACGCCCACTCCGGACTCGCCCGCGCCGTCTACAACGCCTTCTACGACGCGAAAGAAGCCGGTGCCGATCGCTACCGGCGGTTCCGTCGTCTCTACCAGACCCCGGTGATGCTGCCCTGGGCTAACGCGCTCATGGAACGGAACGACGAGTTGTTCGGGCACGACTGGTGGCCCTACGGGGTGAAGGCGAACCTGCACACGCTCGACACTTTCCTGCGCTACCACCACGAGCAGGGGCTCTCCGCGCGCCGCTGGACCGTCGAGGAGATCGTCGCCCCGGAATTGCTGGACACATGACCACGCCGCATCTCGACATAGCCGTCACCGGCTACGACAACACGCGGGCCCTGTTCGACGGCACCGTGACGTTCGACGGCCTCAACGTCACCCTGCACAGTCCCGCCATTCCCGAGATTTTCGCCGGAATGGCCGCTGGCGAGTTCGACCTCGCCGAATTCGGCCTGACCCGCTACCTGCGCGCATTGGACGCCGGCACGGATCTCCTCGCCTTCCCGGTCTTCCCCGCACGGGTGTTCCGGCATTCCAGTGTCTTCGTCAATACGACCAAGGGGATCACCGGCCCGGCGGACCTCGTCGGCCGCACGATCGGCGAGTTCGGCAGCTACGGTCAGGATTCGGGTGTCTGGGCGAAGGGTATCTTGGCCGAGGACTACGGCTTCGCGCCGGAGAACAACCGCTGGGTCATCGGCGGGCTCGAGACTCCGCTCACTGCCGGTTTCGAGTTCACCACCCACCCGCACCCGCAGGGCGTCGACGTCGGGTTCGCGCCGCCGGGCCGCACCCTCGCCGAGATGCTCGTCGACGCCGAGCAGAACCGGCAAGCAGCCCAGAAGAAGCTGGACATCCCGGTGTTGGCCCTCGGCGGCTCGGCCTTCATCGGCGACCGCAACGAGTCCCAGATGGAGCTGTTCGCCCACGACGTCACCGGCCACGTCTTCAACGCCGGACACGACCTCGCCGAGGAGGTACCCGACGAGATGGCCGAAGTCGTACTGCCCTTCCTGGCCAAGCAGAGGTAACCGCAAGACCACGGCGCGACCCGACGCCACATGGTCACACCACCAAGGCACACCCGGCAGGTCAACGCTGAGATCAACGCCGAGCTGAGCACGAGAGCGGCCGGCGGAAGCGCTCAGGTCTGGCAGTGGCGATGAGTGGTCAGTCGTCGTGGAGGCCCCGCTCGTCACGGCCGTCGTGGTGGTGGGCTTCAAGGCATCGCGGTGTGTCCGGGCCGACGGCTCGCCGGGGGTGGGGTGTCTCAGCGCACCTGTAGGGCGAGTTTGCGGCCGGGCTTGCCGGACAGGCTCAGCTCGGCTGCCTCGCGCCACTGCTCCAGCGGGTACGTGCCGGCGAGCGGGATGGAGAAGTGACCGTCGGCCGCCATCCGCCCGTACTCGCCCAGGACGTGGTGGTGGTACTCGTGGCCCTCCTCGCCGGACTGGAAGCGCACGCCCAGTTCCTGAGCTGCAGCGAAGTCGCTCATGGTCAGGGCGTCTTCGGGTTTGGCGACGGTGCGCACTATCTCGGGCAGGGAGTTGCTGACCGGGGCGGCGTCGAAGGCCAGGTCGACGGGGCCGCCGGCGAGCTCGCGTACCCGTTCGGCAATTCCCTCGCCGTAGCCGGTGACCTCGGCGCCCAGTCCGCGTAGCGCGTCGGCGTGGGTCGTTCCGGCGGTCGCGATCACCCGGGCGCAGTAGCGCAGGGCGATCTGGGTGGCGGCATAGCCCACGGTGCTGGTCACCGGGGAAGAGCCCGCCGGCCAGGGCCCAGTCCGCGGGGGGCACGCCGCAGATACCGGCGCCCGGGGGACACCCTCGTCGTGCCCAGCCTGGACCGACTCGGCCGCTCGATCCAAGACCTCATCTCGATCGTGTCCGGCCTCCGCAAGCGCGGGATCGGCTTCCAGTCGCTGTATGAGGCGCTCGACACCACCACGCCCGGCGGCAGGCTCGTCTTCCACGTCTTCGCAGCGCTCGCGGAGTTCATCCGGGAACTGATCGTGCGGGGCACGCACGAGGGCCTCGCTCAGGCGCGCGCCCGCGGCGCCCGGCTCGGCCGTCCGCCCGCGATGGACGAGGAGAAGATCCGGCACGCTCGCACGCTGCTCGCCCGTCCGGAGAACAGCATCTCGTCCATTGCGAAGCTGTTGGGTGTCTCGCGGAACACGATCTACAAGTACGTCCCTGAGCTGGCGGCGGGCCGCGACTCCCTCGTCGCAGGGGACGCTCCTGCTCTGCCCTCACCTCGCTCCTGAGCGTCGGTCGCGCGGAACCGCCATAAGCGACAAGCTTTTGGCCCGGGCAAGTTCTACTTTTCGGCCCTTATTTGAGGGCCGAAAAGTAGAACCGATGGTCTACGACGGACCGCGCCGATGGTCGTGGAACTACGCGGGGAGCGCAGTGACGCAGCGCGGCAAGGGGGTGAGTCCGTGCAGCAACGTGCGCTGCGGCTGTGGCCTCGCGGGCGCCGGGGAGCAGTACCTCGACACTGCGCCCGTGGTCCCGGCGTTCTGCTTCCTCGGCCGCGTGCTCCGGGCACGCCGGGTCGCGTACGTCGACGAATCCGTCGTACACGACGACGCGCACCCGATCGTCTCCGGAGCAGGGGCCGGTGCCGCCCCGGCGGCATCCGCCGCCGGCGGCCTGGCGTGCGGTCCGCACCAAGCGCATGGCCGCGGGCAGCAGGTCGTTCGCGGCATCGCCGACGGGCTGGTGGTAGTAGCGGGCCCGCAGCGTCTCCATCTGCTCGCCGACGGCGCGGGCGCTGTCGAGCCCCCGCCCGTCGTCGTCAGCGTGCGCGGTCGCCAGGAGCTGCCGGACCTCGGCGGCGTCGAGTGCGTCGGGTGCGTCGGCAAGCACGGTCGTCTCGACCTGGTGGGCGATGTGTGCGGCGAGCGCGCGCACTTCGGCGACGCTGGGGTCGTCGGGCCAGTCGGTCGAGTCGTACGCCGTGGTCATCGTGGTGTCCTCTCGGTCAGAAGGGCGGACGGGTCTACGCCAGCCCGGCCGGACACCCCCTCTGCCTCCGGTCGGGCTCAGCCGCGTCGCGTATCCGTGGGGAGCCGGGCCCGGTGGCCGTGCCACCCGGCCGTCCCCCGCCTCATCTCCACCCCCGGCGCCCCGGGCAAGACGGCGCCGGCCGCCGTCCGCCGGGCACGGCCCGCGGTCAGCTCCCGTACACGGACGCTTCGACGATCGAGAAGGGGGTCGGGGTGGGCACGACACGGTCGAGGGTGAGCCCGGCCCGTTCCAGCAGGGTGCGGACCTCCGGCTCGGTGCGCTCCCGGCCTGGCAGCATGCCGAGCATGGTCAGGTCGATCATCTTCATCATGTGGGGCGTGTCGCCGGGCGGGATCACGCCCTCCAGCACCAGCAGGCGGGCGCCCGGGTTCGCGGCCTTGCGGATCGACTCCAGGATGCGCAGACAGGAGTCGTCGTCCCAGTCGTGCAGGACGAAGCCGAGCGCGTAGATGTCGGCCGCGGGCACCGACTCGAAGAAGTCGCCGGCCGTGAACGTGATCCGGCCGCTCAGGCCCTGTTTCGCGAGGTTCGAGGTGGCCGCCGGTTCGACCGCCGGGAGATCAAGGATGACGCCCTTACGCTCCGGCCGGTCCGCGAGCAGTTGCACCAGCACCGAACCATCCGCGCCGCCTATGTCCGCCACGACCCGGCCGGGCGGAAGCTCGTACCCGTCGAACATGCCCTCCCGAGCACCGGTCATGTTGGCCATCGCGCGGGTCATGAGCTCCGCTCGCGCCGGGTCCTCGGACAGCCACTCGAAGAATGGCTTGCCGAAGTGCCGCGTCGCGCCCGGAACCCCGGTCCGGACCGTCTCCAGCAGACCCTCGAACGGCGCGTAGTGCGTCTCCATCCACAGCTCGGCCACGCCCGCCAGCGACCCTGGATGGTTGCGCGACAGCAGCGCGCCCAGCGGCGTGGTGGCCACCAGGTCGCCCTCGCTGCGGAAGACACCGACCATGGTCAGCGTGCGGATCAACCGGCCGAGCGGGTCCGCCGGCGTGCCGCTGCGCTCCGCGAGGTCGGCGACGGTACGCGGACCGTCGTCCAGCATGGTGCAGACGTCCAGCTTCGCGGCGACGTAGAGCGCCTGCGAGACCTGGAAGCCGCCGAGCAACTGCGTCATAGCGATGCCGGGCGGTGGGGTGGGTGCGGACATGGGTGGTCGGTCCTTTCCGGGTGGGACGGTTCCGCACGACCCTAGGAGCGGCCGGTTCCCGTGCCGTTCACGTGCGATAGACGGCCAGTTCCGCGCTGATCGCCGCTGCCCTCGGGTCGTCGGACCCGCCCGCCGCCGCCAGGGCCCGCCGGTAGGCCGCGTCGGCCTGGTCGTGCCGGCCCGCGTCGCGGTGCACGTCGCCGAGCGTGCGCAGCGCGACCGCGGCGAGGGCGTGCGCGCCGACCCGGAGGTAGACCTCCGCGGAGCGGGTGAAGCTCAGCTCCGCCGCCTCGTGGTCGCCGAGCCCGGCCTGCGCGCTGCCGAGCGTGTGCCAGGTGTCGGCCAGCGAGTACGGCCCGAGCCCTTCGCCGGACGCGAGCGCCGCCCGCGCGTGCGCGAGTGCGGGGCCGAACCGGCCGAGCCGGATCTCCGACCAGCTCACCGAGTTGAGCGCCGAGGCACGGCAGCTCGCCGCGGTGCCGGGCGGATACATCTCCAGCAGGCGTTCGGCCAGCTCAAGTTGCGGCTCGTGGTCACCGGCGCAGTCCAGGACCCAGATTCCGAAGCGGTGCGTCTCGGCCAGGAACTCCCGCGCCCCCGCTGCCTCGAAGCCCTCGGCCGCCTGCCGTAGTTGCTCGCGGGCCGCGGAGTACCGGCCCAGGTTCGCCTCCACGAGCGCCAGACCGCGCCGGGAGTGTGCCTCGGCGAGCCGGCCCCCCAGGCGTTGCGCCGCCGCCAGTCCGAGCTGCTGCGACGTCTGGAGGTGGTGCCAGAGGCCCTGCCTGCTCAAGAAGTCGCGCAGCGCCCAGGCCAGCCGCCACGAGTGCCCGTCGAACCCGCCCCGGTGGGCGAGATCGTGCGCGGCGAGCAGTACCGGGTACTCGTCCGCGAACCACGTGGCGGCGTCCGGCGACGGTGCCGAAACCACCACGCCCGGCAACGCGGGCGGGAGCGGGATCCTGGGCCGGGCCGTGAAGACGGCCATGACCGCCTCGCACACGGTGTGCAGACAGTGGTCGAGCAGCCGGTGCACGGCCTCCCGGCGCTCCTGGTCGCCGGACCACGGCAGCCCGGCGGCGAACGCGCGCACCAGGTCGTGCGCGGCGAACCGGCCCGGCCGGTGCTCGACCAGCAGCGCCGCCGCGACCAGCGCCCGCAGCAGCGTGCGGGTGTGCGGCTCCGGCAGCGCCAGCATGCTCGCCGCAGCGGCGACGCTCACGTCCGGGCCGGGGTGTGCGCCCAGGACGCGCAGGGCGCGGGCGGCTTCCGGTTCGAGCGCGCGGTACGACCAGGAAAGGACCGAGCGCACCTCGTCGTCGGCGCCCGCGAAGGCGTCCAGCGTGCCGTGCGCCTCGCGCAGTTCGGCGGCGATCGCGGACAGCGGCAGGTGCTCCTGCGCCACGGCCCGCGCCGCGACCACGGCCAGCGCCAGCGGGAGGCCGCCGGTACGGGCGACGATCTCGCGCGCCGCGACCGGCTCGGCGCGTGTCCGGTCCGTGCCGACCCGCGCCACGAGCAGCGCCAGCGCCTCCTCGTCGTCCGGCGGTCGCAGTACCAGCGGCCGGGCACCGACGCGGGCGAGCAGCGTCGGAAGCGTCCCCCTGCTGGTGATGACGGTCAGGCCGGGGCCAGCGCCGGGGAGCAGGTCGCGCACCTGGTCGGCCCCCGCGGCGTTGTCCAGCAGGATCAGCAGCCTGCGCCCGGTGGTCAGCGTGCGGAACAGTCCGGCGCGCACCGCGAGATCGCCGGGCACGTCGGCGGGCGCGACCCCAAGCGCCTGGAGGAACCGGTCGAGGATCTCCCCGGGCGGCGTCGGCTCCCCGCCGGGGCCGAATCCGTGCAGGTCCGCGTAGAGGTGACCGTCGCCGAACCGGTCGGCGATCCGGTGTGCCCCGTGCAGCGCGAGCGTGGTCTTACCGACCCCGGCCATGCCGGAGATCACCACGACGCCGCCGGCCGACAGCGCGACCATCCGGCGCAGCTCCTCCTCCCGGCCGACGAACGCCGCGCTAGGCGCCGGCAGTTGCGCCGGTACCGAGGAGGCGGCCGGGGCAGCCAGCAGCGTCTCGTCGGCGTGCAGGATCCGGCCGTACAGCTCCCGCAACCGGGGGCCCGGATCCACCCCGAGTTCGTCGCGGAGCAGCTTCCGGCACTCCTGGTAGGCGGCGATCGCGTCCGCCTGGCGGCCATCTCGGTACAGCGCCGTCATCAGCAGCAGCCGCAGGTGCTCGTCCAGCGGATGGGTGTCCGCCAACGACCGCAGTTCCGGCAGGATCCGCTGCTCGCGGCCCAGTTCTAGGTCGACCTCCAGCAGGCTGCGCCGCGCCGCCAGGTGCCGCCCGTCCAGTACCGTCCGGTGCCGGTCGACGCCGGGGCCGGTGACCCCGCTCAGCGCGGGCCCGCGCCACAGCGCCAGTGCCTCGCGCAGCCGGTCCCCGGCGGTGTCGGGATCACCCCCGGCGCGCGCCCGTTCCGCCGCGCGGACGGCGTCGGCGAACGTGTCCGCGTCGAGCGTGCCCGGTGCGAGCGTGAGCGCGTACCCGCGCCGGGACGATTCGACGGTCAGCTCGTCGCCGAGCAGGCGGCGCAGGTGGTGCACGTACTTGCGGATGACCGGTACGGCGCTGGCCGGTGCCTCGCCCTCCCAGATCTCGGCGGCCAGCGCCGCCGCCGACAGGGGGACACCCTCTGCCAGCACCAGGGCGGCGAGCAGCGCACGCTGTTGCGGTGGCCCGAGCGGCACCTCGACCCCGTCCCGCCGCACGGCGAACGGGCCGAGCACCTCCACCAGGATCATCCGGCCACCTCCCTCGACCTGCGGCATGTCCACATTCTCCCTCGCCACCGGATGGTCGGTGTGCGCTGCCGCTGGACGGAGTGAGCGCCGGTTCCCGGTAGCCGGGGACGGGGTTCAGGACTGCGGACAGTTGTCAACAAGTATCGGCCTCGCAAAAGTTCCGCCACACCGTGAACTTCTACCGCAGTGACCGCGTCCCACCCCAGTAACCACGACCGCATGGAGGAATTATGAAGTCATGGCGTTCCCCGTATCGGCGTCGGTCTCGCCGTCGGTGCCGCGATGGTCGCGATCCCGCGCACCGCCACCAGCGCCTCCGCCGTCCCGCCGCCCAGCGCCGGCTGGGTGGTCGCCGGCGGCGACAAGCGGTCGAACCCCCATGGCCACGGATCGGCTCGATCTCTTTACCGGCCGGGAGTAGTGCTGCTCGTGATGTCCGTCTGGGCCTGTGACTTGGACGTCACGGGCTCGTTTACCGACCGGATCCGGGACGTCTGTCATGTTCCGAGGTCGGTACGGAGGACGAGTGGCACGGCATGTAGTCATCGGGGACTTGAGGGTCCAGCAGATCGACCGGAAGGACGGACGGCGGTCGTGGACGATCGTCTGGCCCGAGGGCACGGTCCACAAGGAAGCGGACCGGTTCCTGCGTGAATACGACGGCTCGGGCACGCAACGAACGTACGCGTACGTGCTGGTGGACCATCTGAGGTGGCTGGAGCGGGAGTGCCTCGCGTTCGCAGCAGTGGTACTGCGGGATCTCGAGCGGTACATGGGCATCGTCGGCGCGGAGGTACGCCTGCCGCTCGGCGAGCCGTGGCGTTTGGGTAAGAGGCCGTACGGACAGGCTGCGCTGTCCACCACGGCGGCCTGCTTGAAGGGCTTTCTACCTGCAGCTGGCCGCGCTGGGCGTCAACGCCGAACTCGGCTCGGCCCTCAATGTCTCCCGGCTGCCGACCCGGGCCGATCGTGATCGCGCACTGCTGGGGCATGCCACCCGCAGCCTGCCTGCGAACCCGCTGGCTCCGACACGGGTGCGACGGCGGCACCCCAAGATGCTCCCCGAGGGAGCCCAGGACCTGCTGCTGGCCGAGGTCCATGCCGCACGGGACCACGTCCTTGTCAGCTGGCTGGCTGGCGGACGGCGGCTTCCGAATCGGTGAGATGTGCGGCTTGCACCTCGCCGACCTGCACCGTCGCGAGGGGGCGGCCTGCAGAGACTGCCGGGCGCCACACGTCCACATCTGCCACCGCGAAACGAACGCGAACCGAGCCCGGGCGAAGACGAAGTGCCCCTGGTCCGTGGAGAACGGAGTGGTGACCGGCGGTCTGATCAAGCGCGTCAGTCCGCACATGATCCACACGTACTTCGAGTACATGACCAGTGAGTATCCCCAACACCCCGGTCACGGCATGCTGCTGGTCCAGCTCCACGGACCGGAACGGGGACAGCCATGGGCGACGGTCGGAGCCCGCAGGATGCTGGGGCGGGCCTCGCTCCGCGCCGGTCTGGGCAAGGTGAAACCCCACGCATTCCGGCACGAGTTCGCCTCCGCCGTACTGGACGCCTCCGGCAGCAACCTCCTGGTCGCCCGGGACGCCGGCGGCTGGGCATCCACCAGCACGGTTGATGAGATCTACGCTCACGTCGACATCCACGACCCCGCCTTCGACGCCGCCCTGCGCAAGGTCTGGGGTGAGCGCGCATGACCGCAGCACCCAGCGGCCTGCGCCTCCTCGCCGAGCCGGACGGCCGCGAGTCCAGGGACCGGCTGGAGATCTTGACCGCGCTGATCAACGGTCCGGGCTTCGACCCGCTGCTGCGGGCCGATGTCATCAAGGTCCCCGCCGAGCATCCGGTCTTCGGCTGGGGATGCCGGGTTTCGCAATGTCAGCGGTCCGCGCACGGCACCAGCGACCTCTGTGACACCCACCGCCAACAGTGGGTGTCACGCGGCGATGGCGAGGCCGAGCGGGCCGAGTTTCTGCGAACCGCCGAGCCGTTGCCGTTGATCACGGCCGCCTTCACCGGGCCATGCCAGGTCACCGGATGCGAGCGGTTCGCCCTCGGCCACCGATACCGGCTCTGTGCTCGGCACGACCACCGCTGGCGCAGGGCCAGCGCGCGCGAGGCAGAGACCGACTTCGACGAGTGGCTGGGAACCGAGGTGCCCTACACGGGCTTCGGTATCTGCTCCGCGGCCTCCTGCCACGACGGAGCGAAATCACCTCTGGGGCTGTGTCCCAACCCACGACCAGCGCTACGACCGTGCCGGACGGCCCGGTGGTGCTGCGCTTCCGGAAGGCTGGTTCCACTCACACGAGCGGGATCCGTCATCGATCACGGTCCGCTACCAGGACGAGAAGGTGTTCCGCCGGTGGTGCCGGGACGCCGATCCGATGATGAGGATCGGCGAGATCAACCTTCTTGGCCTGCATCCACTGCTCAGGGCAGAGATCAAGTGGGGGCTGTTCGCCCACCAGCGGCAGAATCCCCGCACCCGGTGGCTGCCCATCGACGTGCAGAACCTCGTGAACAACTGCCGGGCGATGGACTCCCTGACCGGCTTCGACCTGGACAACTGCTCACGTCGCGCGCGGGCCTGACCAAGGAGATGCTGCAGTCGCTGCGAGTGGTCTACATGACGCCCTCCCAGGCGCGGGAGGCCGGCTACCTGGAGTTGGATCACTTCGGGGCCAGTTTCCGCGGTTCCAACAGCCACTACGACCTGTCGGGGGTGTCCCAGCGCTGGCTCCGTGACCTGCTCTGGGACTACCTCGCCAACCTGCTGAGAACACCGAGCAGCCCCCGCACCAGGAGTCCGTACAACGACATGCGACGGGCCTGCCTGGAGCTGAGCTGCTTCCTCGAGGTCGATACCGACGGCGGAGGCCACGATCCGGAAGTTCTGCGGGCCGAGCACGTCCACCGCTTCGTAATTTACACCAGGGCAGAGGGCTACGCGTTCAGCGCGGACCCGAACGAGCTGGAGTCCTACGAGACGGCCCGGGTGCACGTGCTGCTCACTGAGGTCCGCCGCCTGATCACCGGCACCATCGCCCCACACGCCGCCCTGGACCCAGAGGACAAGCGGGTACGGCACATCGTCGCCCAGCTCAATTCCGTCGAGTCCACCCTGGACCTGATCGCCTGACGGAACGGGAGGGGGCGTGATGCGGCAGCGGCGCTATCCCTCGGACACCACGGACCTGGAATGGCTGCTCATCGAGCCCTTGCTGCCGGTGCCGGCCTGCCAGACCCCGCGCGGCGGCCGTCCTGAGACCCATCCACGGCGCGAGATCGTTGACGCCCTGCGCTATCTCGTCGACACCGGCTGCAAATGGTCCGCCCTCCCGCAGGATTACCCGCCCTTCAAGACAGTGTTCGGCTTCTTCAGCCGCTGGTCCGCCCGGGGGGTCTTCAACCTCATCCGCGATCATCTGCGGCGCCGGATCCGCCGGGCCATGGGCACCTCCCCGCACCCGGTGGCGGCGGTGATCGACTCGCAGTCCGTCAAGGTCGCCGCCACCGTCCCGCGCTCCACCTCCGGATACGGCGCAGGAAAGAAGACACCGGGCCGCAAGAAACACGTCATCGTGGACTTGAAGGGGCTCCCCCTGTTCGTGATGGTCACCCCGGCCGACATGCACGACAGCATCGCCGCCTTTACCGACCGTCCTGTGGTCCCCCGGCTCACTCGTTGGAGCGATCTCTAGCCCCGTCACGTTCTCATTTACCGATCTTGGCAAGCCTCTTCGTCGCGTGGTGGACGACGGGCGAGGGGGCTTATGCGAAGCGGAATGGTGCTGGGAGACCTGCGAGTTCAGTCGATGAAGCGGGCTGGCGGCGGGTGGTCGTACACGATCGTCTGGCCGGACGGCTCGGTGGACGAGGAGGCCGATGGCTTCCTCCGTACGCACGAGGGCAGCGGCACCCAGAAGACGTACGCGTACTACCTCGTCGATCACTTGAGCTGGCGGGTCCGGGAGGGCCTGACCACGGCAACGGTGAGGCTGCTTGATCTTCACCGGTATCTGGGGGCGGTCGGAGCCAAGGTGGCGATGCCGTTCGGGCAACCGTGGAGGACACCTCCACAACGTCCGTACGGAACTTCGGCTTTGCAGATCGCGGCAGCTTTGCTTGAAGGGCTACTACGTGCATCAGTGCACGGCGAAGGGCGTCAACGGCGAGTTGCTGACGGCGCTGGAGGTTCGCCGCCTGCCGACTCGGGCCGACCGCAACCGTGCGCTGCTCGGGCACGTGAAGTCCTCGATGCCGGCCAACCCGTTGGCACCAAAGAGAAGACCGAGGCGTCGGCACCCGAAGATGCTGCCGGACGGGGCCAGGCCTGGTCTGGTGGAAGTAGTGAATGCCGCCCGCGACGCGATGGTGGTCACCTGGTTGTCCGACACGAGTCTGCGGATCGGCGGGTTGTGCGGCCTACATCTGGCCGACCTGCATTTGCGCGAGGATGCTGCCTGCGGCGAGTGCAAGAGCCCGCATCTGCATGTGTGCCACCGCTGGGGCAACACGAACCGGGCGGCGGCGAAGATCAAGCCGGACTGGCAGATGGTCGACGGCACCGTCACCGGCGGCGAAATCTACCGGGTCAGCCCAGCGATGATCAGCACCTACTTCGCCTACATGACGACGGAGTACGCGAAGCACGCCACCGGGCACGGAATGCTGCTGATCCAGCTGGCCGGGCCGAACATCGGTGAGCCGTGGACGGCGGACGCGGCCCGCGGGATGCTGCGACGGGCCGGCCGACGCGCCGAGCTGCCGGGCAGGATCACCCCCAAGGCCTTCCGGCACCAGTTCACCAACGACGTACTGGACGCTTCCGGCGGTGACCCGCTGGTGGCGAAGGCAGCCGGGGACTGGGCGTCGATGCAGATGCTCGATGAGGTCTACGGCCACCCTGACCTCCACTCCCCGGAGTTCACCGAGGCTCTCAAGACGGTCTGGGGTGAAGAGGAGTGACCGCGCTGCCGCTCGTGCAGATCGGCACGAAGAGCGAGGCAGCGACGCGGACCACGGGTGACCGACTGGAGCTCCTGACCGCACTGATGGACGCTCCTGCCGTCGAGTTGTTCCTTCGCGAGGACGTTCTCGTGGTGCCCGGTGACCATTCCACCTATGGATGGGTATGCCGCCTGGCTGACTGCGAGTGTCCGCAGGAGGCCGACCACGACCACTGCACGGTCCACATGAAACAGTGGAGGGCCCTGCAGCGGGCCGGAGAGTCCATCACCGATTTCCTCCGCGTCGCCGAGCCGCTGAAACCCCGCGGCTGGCTGGACCCGCCTGCCTGTCTGGTCTGCCCCGGCATTCCCGCCTGGACCAGCGACGGACTGTGCTACCTGCACTCGCAGCGCTGGACCAGCGCGCTCGGCTATCACCGCCGCAGCACGGGCGACCCGAGCGCCGAGCTGGACTTCGATGCCTGGCTCACCCGCCAAGGCCCCTTCGGCTCGTTCGGGATCTGCCGGGTCAGACCCTGCCCGGAACTCGCCGACACTCCGCTGGGCCTCTGCCGGCGTCACACCAGCCGCTACGAGCGGGAGGGCAGACCCGGAGGAGCCCAGCCTGCATTCAAGCTCTGGCGGTGGCGGCGGGCAGACGAGTTCCCCATGAGGATCCCGATCGTCTATGCCGACCAGGCCGCCTTCGACCGATGGTGCCGAGAGACGCCGTTGGCCAACCGGACGTACGGGAAAGTGTCGCTCCTGGGACTGCGGCCGCTGCTGAGAGCCGAGATCCAGTGGGCGATGTTCCACCACGCCACCAGACACTCCGAGGGCATGCGCTGGCCGCTTCCGTGGATCCAGTACCTGGTTGACGACTGCCGCAGCCAGGACGCGAACTCGCTGGTCGACCTCGATGTCGGCCGATGCCGCCAGCACTCAGGGCAGATCGCGGGGCTGATGCTCCGCTACCTTCGCCCCGTCTACTTCTCCCGCCAGGACACGAAAGACGCCGGCTTCATCGAGACAGAACACTTCGGTGTTCAATTCCGCCACCGTCGGGGGCACTTCGACCTCACCGGGGTGTCCCAGCGGTGGCTCCGTGATCTGCTCTGGGAGTACATCGCTGCCCGGCTGACCACGGATCCACCCCGCAGCCCCGGATTTGTCGAGCGCCACCGCCGCGGCTGTCTGGAACTGTCCGCCTATCTCGAAGCGCAAGCCCCGCACGGCGGCCACGACACCGCGGTGCTGACTGGCACGCACATGCTCGACTTCGTCGCTGATCAGCGACATCGCGCTCAGCACGGACTGCCTACCTTGGCTGTCCCTGCCGACGGACACACCCGCAGGAAGGGCCCAAGATCCGCGACCAAGAACCAGGTCGCCGTCAACTTCAACAGCATCCGTCAGCTCCTGCGTGACGAAATGGATACCGGCGAGACCGACCGCATCGGTCTGCATCGGTCCTTCGCCGTCGCGGTCCCTCTCGGCGGCATGTCCAAGGGACGCCGCAGTCCGTTCCCCGACGATGTTGCCCGAGCTCTGGCCAGTGAGGAGAACGTGCAGAACCTGCAGGCGCTCGATATCGACGATCGCGGACTCCGCGACGTCTGGGAGGCCCTGGTCCTCATCGGCCGCCGCTGCAGCGAGGTCCTTGAGGTCCGTCTGGAGTGCATCGGCCGTCTCAAGGGCATCACGATGTTCTGGCACGCCCAGACCAAGGTCGGCAACATCGACGAAGGAATCCGCATCCCCGAGCGGCTCTACCAGAGGATCGAAGAGCGGCAGGAGAAGACCATCGCACGGTTCGTCCAGCGGTACGGTCGGCCCCCGACCCCGCAAGAGCGGCGCGAGATCGCCCTGTTCCCGCGCAGGCCAGCCAACCGAAACTTCCACAAGAGCATCAGCTCCCCCTGGTTCGGCCGCGCCTTCCGGCAATGGGTGAACACACTCGACATTGCGCACTGCGTCGCCCACCAAGCCCGTCACACCCTGGCCACCAACCTGCTCAAGGCCGGCGCGAACCTCACCCACGTCAAGCGCTACCTCGGGCAGGTTTCCGAGCGCATGGCCGAGCATTACGTCCACATCGCCAACACCGACCCCCGGCTCAACGATGCTCTCAACGCCGTCTGGGTCAGCGGCCCCGGATCAGCCGAACCAGGCCTGCTGCTAGCCAGCGGCGAGCCGATGACCCGCGAGGAGGCTGAAGCTCTCGCCATCGACCTCAGCCGCCGCAGCACTCCCGCCGAAGGCGGATTCTGCACCTTCCAGCCGGTCGTGAACGGCAACGCCTGCCTCTGGAACATGGACTGCCACAACTGTGACAAGTTCGTCCTGTCGGGCGCCGACCTCGTCTACTGGCACCGCAAGCGCGAGCAATGGCGGACGTTCGCCGAGCGCGCGCCCGACCCGGCCACCGCCGACTACCTCCACGACGTATTCGAACCCACAGCCCGCGCCACCGAGGGCCTGGAGACGGCACTCGACGCCGTCGGCCTCCTCGAAGAGGCCCTCGCCCTCGACCTCCTGCGGCCCCAGGACTACTTCGGGCGCGTCTGGAGCACCGCCTTCCGGGCCCAGGAACTGACCAACCGTGACGCGGGCGACGAGGCAGCATGAAACCCACCGCCACGGCGGCCGCCATCGCAGCCCGACGCCGCCAGACCGCTGAGAAGCTCGAACAAGTCGAGCGGGCGATCGGCATGCTCCGCCGCGAACGCGGACGCCCGACCGTCCGTGCGATCGCGGAGCGAGCCGGTGTGTCCGCCACGTTCCTCTACGAGAACGCCGACGCCAGGGCACTCGTCCAGAGCACCATCGCGGACGCCCGCAGCAGCCACGACCGCCAAGCCCGCCAGGAGCACGAACGCGTCGAAGCCTCCTGGCGAGAGCGCGCGCTGAACGCGGAGGAAGAGCTGGCGCGGACACAAAAGGAAGTCCTCGCCCAGCGACAACAGATCGGCGAACTCATGGGCCAGCCTGCGGGACTTCGAGCAGATGGTTCCCGGTGAGTCCGTCCAGCAGCTCGTCACTGAGAACACCAGCCTCAAGCGCCGTGTCCACCAGCTGACACAGGAACACCGCACGCTGCAAGAACGCCTCCAAGGCGCCCGATCCAACCTTCGCTTCGCCGACAAACGCATCGCCGACCTCGAAGCCCAGCTCCTCGAACAGGACCAGTCATGACCACCCCGCCTGGCCCAACACCAATCCGCCTCGACCGCGACCAAGCCGCTTCGCTCGCCCGGCTGCTGCGAGAGGTCGAACAGTTCCTCGACATGTGCGACGAGGACGTCGAAGAAGCCCTGGCCGCCCACTTCGGGCTCCACCCCGCCAGCGAAGCATTCAGCGCGGCCCTGTGCTTCCACGCGGACACGATTGAGGCCGCCCTCGCCACCGACCCGACTGCACCAAGGGCAAAGCGATGACATTGGCGAAAGCTTGGTACGAGTCAGAGAGCCTCGCGACCACGTTGACCTTGGTGGCGGGTCTCATCACGGGCTTCTTCGGCGGCTGGGCAACACTGCGGGCCGCGAATCCCAAACGTCAACTGGCCTACTGGATGCCCACGACCATGCCGATCTTGAACGCATCGAACTCCGTCGGTGATCTGCTGGTGATGCGTGGAGGACAGGCACTGAGGGATCCACATGCCCTGGACGTCAAATTGATGAACCGGGGCCGACGCGACGTTGCCAGCAGCCACTTCGACCGCAGCCTTCCGATCCTGCTCGACGTCGGGGCACCGATCGTCGAACTCTTGACAACCACGTCACAACCGGACTCACGTCACATGCCCACGGTGATCGTGGACGACACCGCTCTCAAGATCACTCCTGGCCTCATCGGCCGAGGCCAGACGATCTCCTTCTCACTCCTCGTCGACGGGCCCATCCCCCGCCTCACCTGCCAAGCATCCTTGATCGACGCCGGAATACATGACGGTGACGTCATCACTATCCGCCGACAACAGACCGCCGAATACGGCGACATCGTCGCCGCCATCCTGGACGGAGAAGCCACGGTGAAGAAACTGCGGCTCGCGGACGGTGAAGCCTAGCTCATGCCCTGCAATCCCGCCTTCACGCCGATACGCTTGCCCGATGGCGGCACAATCCTCGGCAAAGCAGTCGCCGTGCTCCGCTCCCTGTAACGAGCGCCCGCGGACTCGCCGATATCCGTCAGTAACACGGCCGCGGATAGGCGCAACCGACAAATTGAACCGGATTTTCCCGCCACGCCGTAAGGCTTCTGCCCATCCACGGCATAACCGAGTACCGGGCCTGCCCTCTACGGCCCCTGATCGGCCATGGCTCACGGCTCTGAAGAACACCGCAGGTCCCGGGCAGGGGCCGCTACGCCGCGTCCGGGGCCAGCTAAAACATTCGAGGGTGGTCGCCGACGCTGTCACACCACTGCGCGGTGCCCACCAAGCTGAAGCCGGGGGTGCACCGCGAGGGTTACCGGCTGCCGGGATGACACCACCTTGACGAAGGCCGTGTTCCGAGTCGGCTGTTCGCCGACATGGGCTGTACCGCGTGGAGGGGCCCGTGGACAGCTCGAGTCGGGGTCCGTAGCCGGATGTCGGATAGGTCTCTGCGGCGGTGCAGAGGCGGGCAGGTGGCTAGGGGAGGAGGTTGAGGCGTGCCCATACCGCTTTGTGGCCGGGGTAGAGGGCGGTGCCGTGGCTGTGGGCGAGGCGGTCGACGAGGAGCAGGCCGCGGCCGTGTTCGGCGTGCGCCGGGGGCTGGTGGGGCGCTGGTGGTTTGTGGGGCTGGGCGTCGTGGACGGCGACATACAGGTGGGCTGCGCCGGGGGCGGTCACGGGGTGCAGGAGCAGGATCATGGCGATGAGCTGGGAGTGCCGGTAGGCGTTGGAGGCGAGTTCGTTGACGACCAGGGCCGCGTCGGCGATGAGACCGGGCTGGTGAGTGAGCCAGCGGGTCGGGGTAGCGGTGGCCTGGTGGCGGGCGAAGGGCACTACGGTGGGCAGTGCACTTTCCTCGCGCCGATAGGTGAAATGTGCTCGGGCGGGCTGCAGAGGGCCGGGGCCTTTTCGGCCGGGAGCCGACTCAACGCGGGAGCTGATCGCGGCGTGCGGGGTCACCGTTCATCTCCGGCGGCGGGGCGGGGCGCGGGAAACTCCGCTTGGCGCCGGCGGGCGGACAACAGCCGCGCGAGCAGGGCGTCTGGGTCTCCTCGTCGGGGGCGCCCTCGATCAGGACGCGCTCGGCCTGTACGTGACTGGGGACGTACTCTCACCCCTCCTCAAGCAGAGGGGCGTCCTGCC
>NZ_JOAP01000072.1 GCF_000720475.1 Streptomyces aureocirculatus | reverse complement strand
GCAGCCCCCGCGCCCCGCTCCCCGTCCCACACATCGACCCTACCGGCGGTGTCCTCCACCCTGAGGTGGAGACGAGGTGGGCCTCGTGGCCGGGGGCAGGGCCCTGCCCGCGCAGGACGTGGCCGGGGCCGGGCCACGGTGTCCTTGAAGCATGAGCATCGACCGACGCACAGCAGTCGCGGGAGGCCTGGCCGCGGGGCTCGCCCTGACGGCCACGGCCGCCGCGGCGAGAACCGCGCCGCCCGGCAGCCACCGCGCCACCGCCCCGCGGAGCGACACCGACGTGGCCACGGCGCAGGGCGGCGCCGCCTCCGTGATCACCGTGCAGGGCGAGAACACGGCCCGCACCACGATCCCCACGGCCCGGGACCCGAGGGCCACCGGGGGCACGCTCCTCGCCCTGGCCACCGCGAAACCGCCGCCCCCGCACGGCGGTTGGTACGCCACGTACTTGGTGGACGTCCCGAAGGCGGGACCGTATCTGCTGCGGGCGGTCGCGACGGTCCCGGTGGAGCAGCCGCACATCGAGAAGACCGGTTCGTACATCGGGATCACCGTCAAGGACGGCCCGGCGCGGCCCGTCACCCGCTCCCAGCCGTACTGGTACGAGTCCCCGAAGGCCTGGGGCGACCTGTCCCGCCTCACCCTCGGCGACGTCGAACTGCGCCGGGGCGCCAACACCCTCACGTTCACGGTCGACGGACCCACCGTCCTGGACGACCTCACCGGATACCGCTTCCTCCTCGACGAGTTCACGCTCACACCCGTCCCCGTGGCGCTGACGTCCGTGCGGCTCGCGGGCCCGCCCGACAACCTCGGCCACTACCGCGACGGGACCCCGGCGGCGCTGCGCCTCGCACTGAACGCGGCGGCAGCGCAGGCCCTGACGGTGACGTACCGCGTCCTCGACTACTTCGCCCGGGAGGTGGCGTCCGGGGCCGTGCGCGTCCCGGCCCGCGCCCGGGGGGCCAACGCTCCGCTGCCGGTCCTCGCACCCGGCAACTACCGGGTGGTGGCGGCCCTGAGCCCGGGGCCCGACGACCGGGTCGTCGGCCACTTCGCGCACCTGCCGCCGCGCCGGGCCGTCCGCGGCCCCGCCAACCGCTTCGGCGTGAACGTCGCCACGCACGCCCTGGTACCGCCGCCCCTGCTGCCCGCCTTCGCCGCGGCGACGGCCGCGATGGGCGTACGCCACGTACGCGACGGGAGTGCCTGGCCCGCGGCGCAGCGCCGGCCGGGCGGGCCGTTCGACAGCAGTCTGCACGAGTCGGTCGTCGGCGTCTTCCACGAGCACGGCCTGAAGGTCCTCGAAGTCGTCTCGGCGCCGCCCGACTGGGCGCTGACGCCGACGTCGGTGCCGCTGCCCGCCGATCTGCGGGACGCCTACCGCTACGCCCGGCACCTCGCGGGCCGTGGCAGGAAGGTCGTGGCGGACGCGCTCCAGTTGTCCAACGAGCCCGACGTGGACACCACCGCGAGCACCGGCGACCAGCACGCCGCGTACGTCAAGGCGGCGGCGCTCGGCGTGACGGACCAGCGGGGCGGGCCGCCGGTGGTCCTTCCCGGCATCGCGCAGGAGGGCGTGTTCCAGGAGCTGATGCTGCAGAACGACGTGGCGCGGTACGCGGACGTGTGGAGTTTCCACGGCTATCCGCCGCTCGACGACACCGACCCGGAGTTCCCTTCGGCGGCGGACGACCAGCGGGAGCTGCGGGACCGGTTCGGGGCGGAGGCGCCGCTGTGGATGACGGAGTCGGGGACGTTCCTTCCGGCCGAACCCGGCACGGACCTCTCCCTGGCGATGCGGCGCGCACAGGCCCGCTATCTCGCCTGGTCGACGGTGGAGAGCCTGGCGGCGGGCACGGAGAGGCAGTTCTGGTTCTGCGGGCCGCCGTGCACCGACGAGGGCGTGTCGTTCGCGCTGTTCAGCCGCGACTTCCAGCCACTGCCCGCGTTCAGCGCGTACGCGGCCCTGACCGGGCTGCTCGGCGAGGCCAACTACGCCGGGCCGCTGCCCGAGCTGCTTCCGCGCGCGGCGGGGTTCGTGTTCGGGGACGGTGCCGGGCGGACGGTGACGGTGGTGAGCGCGCCGAAGCCACGGAACGTGGACGTGCCGGTGCCTGACGCGGCGACACGGGTGTACGACATCATGGGCGCCGCGCGCGGCACCCCGCCCCGCTCGGCGCGCGGCACGGTACGGGTAGCCGCGTCCCGCGACCCGCTCTACCTGGTCACCGACGCACCGCCGCCGCGCCGCCCCCGGCCCGCGGCGGGCGACGACCGGGTGCGGCGCCGACCGCTCCCGCCCGCGGAGCACATCGTCCTCAGCCAGCGCTGGGCGGCCGCGAACGCCGCGCCCGGCAAGGCGGACGGGGACGCCGAACCACCGCTCGGCCAGCGGCTCGGCGCCGCGACGCGCATGACGCTCGACGTCTACAACTTCAACGGCACACCGGAGACCGTGACGGTCACCGCGCGGGCCTTCGGCGGCTGGTCGGTGACGCCTCTGCGGGCGCGGGTGCGGGTTCCCGCGCGGGGCCGGGTCGGCGTGCAGTTCACCGTCACGGCCGGTGCCAGCGTCCGTCCGGGCGTCGATCTGCCGCTCGTCTTCGACGCCCTGCTCGGCGCCGAGGCCGTGCCGCCGTCCGTCGCCCGCATCCAGCGCCGCCGCTGCCGGCCGGGCGGCAGACCCGGCAGGCAGCCCGCCCTCGCCCCGGTGATCGACCGGGTGATGCCCGCCGCGGACGCCCGGACCGGCGGCCCTGACGTGGGGATCACGGCGCGTGTCAGGGACGCGGTGTCCGGTGTGCG
Organism: Streptomyces aureocirculatus; assembly: GCF_000720475.1. Classification (GTDB taxonomy): domain Bacteria; phylum Actinomycetota; class Actinomycetes; order Streptomycetales; family Streptomycetaceae; genus Streptomyces; species Streptomyces aureocirculatus. Next base: position 21,885 of record NZ_JOAP01000072.1, on the reverse strand, counting down.
TGCGGAACGGATCACCGTCGAGGTGGACGGAAGAGGGGTCCCGCACCGCTTCGACCCGGCCGACGGGAGGCTGACGGCGACGGCACGGCTGCGGCCGGGGCGGCACACGGTCCTGATCCGGGCGTTCAACCACGCGCATGCCCCGGCGGCGCACACAGCATCCTTTTACGTCGAGGCGGCACACACAACGGCCTCTTACGTCAAGGGCGGGTGAGGTAACGGTAGTTGCGGGCGCGGCGCGACACGGGCCGGGCTGGGCGACAATGTCGGACGGCCTGCCCCATCCCCTCCCGCCTTCCCGACAGGACGCGTCATGAGGCTTCGTACGATCCTGCTCCAGGCCCTCACCTGCACCCTGGCCGCGCTCACCGTCGCGGCCGCCCCCGTCGCGGGCGCCGCCCCCGCGGAACAGGGCGTGATACGCGGCGGCGACCGGCTCTTCAGCTCGGGCGGCGGCCGCTGTCCGGTGGCCTTCAACGCGACCGACGGCAGCCGCTTCTACGGCGTTCTGCCCGGCCATTGCGCCGGGCCGCGCACCCGCTGGTTCGCCGACCCGGGGCTTACGGTGCCCATCGGGGAGACCGAGGTGTCCCGGTTCCCGGGCAGCGACTACGCCCTGATCCGCTACACCAACCCGGACTACTCCTACCCGAGCGAGGTCTCCGCGGGCGGGCAGCCCCTCCGGATCGACCGGGCGGCACGCCCCGCGGTCGGGCAGCGGGTGTGCCAACTGGGGCCCACCACGGGCCACCGCTGTGGCACCGTGCAGGCGGTGAACGTCTCCGTCACCTACCCCGAGGGAGTCGTGCACGGACTCTTCAGGTCGTCCCTGTGCCTGGAGCCGGGTGACGCGGGCGCTCCGGCCTTCGACGGCGACGCGGCGCTCGGCATCGCCGTCGGCGGCAGCGGCAACTGCGGGAGCGGTGGCACGACCTACCACCAGCCGGTGGCGCCGGTCCTCGCCGCACACGGGCTTCGGGTCGGCCACTGACCCGGCCCGCTCACGGCGAAGGGGCCGCCCGACTGCTGCCGGGCGGCCCCTGGGGAGCCGAAGCCCCCTGTGACGGTCAGTGGCGCCCGCCGAAGTACTCCGGCTGCGTCTGGACGTTGAGCTCACGCAGCCGCACCCGCTCCGCGGGCTTGGTGCGCTTGTCGTTGAGCTTCAGCACGTCGAAGCCCTTGACCATGTCGTTCGAGTAGATGTGTCCGTTGTAGTAGTACGCCGACCAGGAGCCGCCGCCGACGAGCTGATCGGTGGAGATCGGCCCACGCTCGAAGTACGCGATCTCCTTGGGCTTGTTGGAGTCGGTGAAGTCCCACACGGAGACGCCGCCCTGGTACCAGGCCTGGACCATGAGGTCCTTGCCCTTGACGGGGATCAGCGAGCCGTTGTGGGCCACGCAGTTCTCGGTGTCGGCCTGATGGCGGGGGATCTTGAAGTAGCTCTTGAAGACGAGCTTGGACTTGCTGCCCTTGCCCCTGATCTCGTAGATGCCGTCGGCGCCGCGGTTCGGGCCGATCTCGGCGTTGCAGGTGGCACCGCCGCCACCGCCGAGCTCGTCGGTGAACACGACCTTGTCGGCACGCTGGTTGAAGGTCGCCGAGTGCCAGAAGGCGAAGTTCACGTTGTCCTGGACGCGGTCGATGACCTTCGGGCGTTCGGGGTCCTTGATGGAGAACAGGATCCCGTCACCCATGCACGCGCCCGCCGCGAGGTCCCTGGAGGGAAGCACGGTGATGTCGTGGCAGCCGGTGGTCTTGGAGACACCCGGGTTGGTGGGCCCGCCCGGGTTGCCGCCGCCGTCCGGGCCCTCACCCGGGAACAGGACGGGGAAGCCGACGACCGCGGCCTTGTGCGGGGCCTTGCGCGGCACCTTGATGACGGAGATGCCGTCGTGCGGCGGCTGGCAGTCCGGGAACGCGGCACTGGGGGCGTACGAGGAGACGTACACGTACACGTCGCGGCGCTCGGGGACCAGTGTGTGGGTGTGCGAGCCGCAGGCGGTCTCGACGGCGGCGACATAGCGCGGGTTCTTCTTGTCGCTGATGTCGAAGACCTTCATGCCCTCCCAGGAGGACTTCTCCGTGGCGGGCTGGGTGGTGCTGGAGCAGGAGCTGTCGCTGCGCGAGGAGTCCGTCGACAGGAACAGCAGGTCACCTGAGACGGAGACGTCGTTCTGCGATCCGGGACACAGCACCTGCGAGACCGTCCTCGGCTTCTTCGGGTTGCTGATGTCGAAGATGCGGAAGCCGTCGTAGTTGCCCGCGAAGGCGTACTTGCCCTGGAAGGCGAGGTCCGAGTTGGTGTCGGACAGCGCGTCCTTGGGGATGTTGGCGAGGTGCTCGATGTTGTCGGAGTGGACTATCTCGTCCGGCGCGGGGATCCTGCCGTCGGCTATCGCCTCCCTGGTGTCGGCCGCGTCGCTCTTGGAGACCTTCTTGGGGGCCTTGGGCGCGTCACCCGGGTCCGGGGTCGCCACCGCGGGCGTCGCGGTCAGCAGTGCGGCGAGCAGTCCGGCCGCGGCCGCTGCGACTCCCCACTGTCTGCGCCGTGTTCGGGGTTCGTTCAACAGGGTCACTGCGTCCTCCCTAGTGCCGTTCACGGACGAACGGTTCACGGACACCCGCAGTATCGTGCCTTTCATGTACAGATCAACAGATCAGACACAGGCTCGCACTGAACATGACTGATCCATGACTGATCGCTGACGCGCATCGCGTACTCATCGTGTGCCAGGACGGACTCAACTGCCCCACCCGTCACAGGAGGTCACCGTGTCCCACCGCCGCTTTCCCGCAAGCCGTACGTCCGCAGTCCGCGCCGGAGCCATGACGGTGTCCGTGGCGGCCGCCGTTCTCGGGCTCGGTGCCTGCGACTCGGGGTCGAGCTCCGGTACGGGTTCCGGCGGCAAGGCCACGTCGCCGTCCTCGTCCGGGCCTTCGGTGATCGTGCCCGGCAAACCGGGCGAGACGGCGGCCACGCTGTCGGCACAGGACGCGGAGAAGCAGAGAACCGACGACGACAGTCCCAACTCGGCCGACTTCGAGTACGTCGAGAAGATGATCCCGCACCACGGCCAGGCCCTGGAGATGACGGCACTCGTTCCCGGACGCGCCGAGTCCACGCAGGTGAAACGCCTCGCGGACCGCATCACCGCCGCGCAGAAGCCGGAGATCGGCGCGATGGAGCGCTGGCTGAAGGCCCAGGGCAAGAAGGGCGGGCGGGGCGCCGGGGAGCAGGGGCACGGGCAGCACGGGCACGGCGGCGGAGACGATCACGCGGGCATGCCGGGGATGGCCACGCCCGCGCAGCTCAAGCAGTTGCGCGCGGCCCGCGGTGAGGCCTTCGACGAACTCTTCCTGAAGCTGATGATCACCCATCACAGCGGCGCGGTGACGATGGCGTCCGACGCGCTCTCCCAGGGCAACAACATCCTGGTCGAGGAGATGGCCAACGATGTCGTTGCCCAGCAGACGAGCGAGATCAACCGGATGCGCGGGATGGGCTGACCAGGGCCGGGGCCGCGCGCCCCACGGACGGCGGCCCCCGCACCCGCCAACACGCGCTGCGGCGCACCTCCCCCTGGACGCACAGTGGTGCGATGCTGACATCGAGGCAGGCATCACCAGGCCTTCAGGCATCCCGGGGGTACACCTCGCGGAAGGAGTGCCACCGTGCAGGTCGCCGTCGTGGGTTCGGGCCCGAGCGGGGTCTACACCGCACAGAGTCTGGTCCAGCAGGACCTCGTGCCGGGGCTGCGGGTCGATGTGCTCGACCGGCTGCCGTGCCCGTACGGCCTGGTGCGGTACGGCGTGGCGCCGGACCACGAGAAGATCAAGTCCCTGCAGAACAACCTGCGCGCGGTTCTCGAGCACGAGCGCGTGCGGTTCTTCGGCGGCGTCGAGATCGGCCCCGGGGCGCTGTCGCCCGAGCGGCTGCTCGGCATGTACCACGCGGTCGTGTACTGCGTGGGCGCCGCCACCGACCGGCGCCTCGGGGTGCCAGGTGAGGATCTGCCGGGGAGCTGTTCCGCCACCGAGTTCGTGTCCTGGTACAGCGCCCATCCCGATGTGCCCGCCCACGGCGCGGGGCCGCCCGACCGCTTCGTGCGCGGGGTGGAGTCGGCGGTCGTCATCGGGGTCGGGAACGTCGCGGTGGACGTCGCGCGGATGCTGGCCCGCGGCGCCGCGGAACTCCTCCCGACCGACATTCCGCACGAGGCGCTCGACGTGCTCGCCCACAGCCGGGTGCGCGAGGTGCACATGGTGGGCCGGCGCGGCCCGTCCCAGGCGCGGTTCACCACGAAGGAGCTGCGGGAGCTCGGTTCGCTGCCGGACACCGAGGTCCTGGTCGACCCGGCCGAGCTGGCCCTCGATCCCGCCTACCTCGACCCGTCGGGGCTGCCCGGGGCCGGGCGCCGCAACGTGGAGGTCCTGCGCAGTTGGGCGGGCAGGTCCGAGCGCGGCCTCGCGCGGCGCATCCGGCTGCGGTTCTTCCTGCGCCCGGTGGCCGTGCTCGACGCGGAGGGACGGGCGGCCGGGGTGCGCTTCGAGCGGACGCTGCCCGACGGCCGGGGCTCGGTGACCGGCTCCGGGACGTACGAGGACATCCGCGGCCAGCTCGTCCTCAGGTCCGTCGGCTACCGCGGGGTGCCCCTGGAAGGGCTGCCCTTCGACGCGGGCACGGGCACGGTGCCGCACGCGGCGGGCCGGGTGCTGCGCGACGGCGCGGTCTCGCCCGGCGAGTACGTGGCGGGCTGGATCAAGCGCGGCCCGACCGGCGTCATCGGCACCAACCGCCCCTGTGCCAAGGAGACGGCTCTGTCCCTGCTCGCCGACGCGCCCGCCCTCGCCCTGCGGGACGTGCCGGGCGATCCGCTCACCGCGCTGCGGGCCGCCGGCGTGGACCCGGTCGAGTGGCCGGGGTGGCTGGCGATCGAACGTGCCGAGGCGGACCTCGGGCGGTCCCTGGGGCGCGGCTCGGTGAAGATCCCGGACTGGCCGGGGCTGCTTTCGGCGGCGCGGGGCGGGGCGTCCGGCCGGGCGGAGTGACGCGCCTGCGGGCGCCGCACCCTCGGTCACGGCGTCGCAGCGCCAGCACGCTGCCTTGACCGCCGAGGTCCGTCGGGGCCGCCCTGGGGTGGGAAGGGTGACGGAGCGCGCCTACCTGATCGTGTGCGTGGGATAGACCTGTACGTCGGTGTAGGCGCCCTTGATGTCCCCGGCGTCCGCGGGCCACTTCAGGGTCACGCTGTGGGTCTCGTTCGGGGGCGTCACCAGAATGTCGGTCGGCGTCGCGAGGCTTCCGCCGCTGCTGTCGATCTCGTAGGCGAGGTTGAGGACGGCGGCGTCGCGGGGCTCGAGGGTGGTGACCCGCGGCTGGGCCTGGCCGCGCTCGATCGAGCTGGTGGTGTGGTCGGCGTCCTTGATGTCGACACCCGCGAAGCCCGTCGCCGAGCAGGTGGTCGAACCCCGGTTGAGCAGGGTGATGTCGATGCGGCCGGTGTTCTCGTCGGGGGCGGCGTCCTGGGCGTCGATGGCCAGGTCCTCCGTCTTGCAGAACGGGACCTTGGCGCCGTCCTCCTTCGCACCGCCCGTGGCCGACCCGGCTTTGGTGTCCTCACCGGAGCCCGACTGCTCGTTGCCCGCCGCAGAGCTGCCCGAGCCCGAGCCGGCCTCCGACTTCCCGTCTCCGTTCGAGGACGAGGACGAGGAGGAGGAAGAGGAAGAGGAGTTCGAGGTCGAGGAGCCCTTGGACGACGCGTCCGTCTTGGAGTCGTCACCACCGCAGGCGGTGAGCGAGAGGGCGGCGGCGAGGCCGACGGCGGCGAGAGCGGTGATGCGGGTGTTCTTCATGGTTGCCCCCAGAAGGAATGCGGCGTGCGTACGGGTGCCGTGCATATGTTCGTAACTATGTGTAACCCGCACCGAGTTACAGGCGGTCCCCCACGACGTCTTCGTTCCGTCACAGCCGATGCCCTCGTAGCCCTGACGCTGCCCCTACCGCCCATTGGGGCGGTCCCCTTCGGGCGCCTGGGCAGTTGCGTTTGGATCGGCGTGCGAACCGGAGGAAGATGCCCGCGATGTGGAGTCCGGCCCTGCGCGAAGGGATGAAGCGATGACGTTGCACTCCGATGTGGCCGAGTTGCTCGCGGGGGCCGGTGTTCTCGACGTGGACGTCGACGATGCCGTCGCGGACGAGCACGTGCGATCGGCCGCGTACCGACGGGTCGTCCTGGCGACCGCTTCCTCGTCGAGCCGCGACCGAGACCGCAGGGTCGTGGCCACCATCCTGCGGGACCCCATGGAGATGGTGTCCAAGACGGCGGTGGTCGACCTCGTGGACAGGATCGCGATGAAGGTGACCGGTCCTGAGGAGTTCCGGCGGTGGTCGGCCGGACTACTGCCGGAGATCGACCAGCTCAAAACGGAGGCGTACCGCGAGTTCATCCGCCGTCGTATCCACGACTGGCTGTTCCATCTGGCCATCGAGGACGGTCACGTGCCGACACCGGTCGAGTTGGCGAAGGTCACGGACTGGATGCAGCGCGTCCTCGCCCAGGGGTCGACGTCGCCGGCGGTACTCGCCCTGCTCGCCGAGTCGGGCAGCGGACAGAAGATTCGGAACATCGCGAGGAACCGAGCCGGAAGCCGCAGGCTGAGAACGCGATGAGTCGGCAGGGGCGATGGGCAGGCGTGCCGACTGCCTCCGATTCGTGGCGGGTGCGGGTCGTGACCGCCGCTGCGGTCACGACCCGCACTGTCACCTGTACGCGGTGCTGAGCCGCGCTGTTGCCGGGGAGTCGCACCCCGCGTTGCTCTTCACGCGCCAGGCGTGAGCCGGAAGGCCGCCGCGCTCCCCCGGTCCCGCCACCGCGTCGGCGGCCGTCGTGATGACCGAGTGGCGCAGCCGGACGCGCGCCCGGAGCTGCTCGACGCGTCGCGTCGCGTCGGCCCGTTCCGTCAACGCCTCGGCCGGCTTCACCGTTTACCTGCCCGATTCGTCCCGCACGCCCGTCACGGGGCGAGCCGGTAGGCGTTGGTGATCGTCTCGGTCATCGTGTTGCCGGACGTGTCCTTCAGATACACGCGGTACGACACGGCCTTGGCCGTCGCCGGGTGCCGTACGCTCGCCGAGCGCGCACCCTTCGCGTCCGTCGTGACGGTGGCCGCCTTCCACGTCCTGCCGCCGTCGTAGGAGACCTTGACGGTCAGCGTGGCGATCCTGCCGTCCGCGGCCGCGGCGCCGGCCACCTTCAGCGGCACAGTCAGGGTGCCGCCCGCCGGGGCCGTCCCGTTCAGCGCCAGTTCCGGCGCGAGGCGGACCGTCGAAAGGGGCAGCTCGGTGGGCTCCCCGTCGGGTGTCTTCGCCGAGGTGAACGTCCAGGCCACGCCCACCTTCGTACTGGTGGAGGTGTTCTTGGCGGCGCGTGTGGCCTGTGTGGTCAGCCGGTAGCGAGCCGAAGCGGACGGCAGGTCGGCGAAGATCGCGCCCGGCCCGCCCTCGGCGAGGGTACGGCCGCCGGACTCAAGGCGTGTGAAGCCGCCGGTCGTCGCGGAGTCGCCCGCGTGCCCGGCCCCGTCGTTGAACAGCCTGACGTACGCGTCCATGGAGTTGCCCGCGCGCCGGGCGCCCTGACCCTCCGCTGCCTTGAGGTCGGGGCCCACCACACCGGTGTTGAACTTCAGCGTGTAGCGCTTGCCCGCCTTGTACGCGACCGGGTCCTTGCCGTGGCTGACGGCCGACTCGCCCGCGTCGTCGAGCTGTGCCATGGACCAGGACCAGCGCAGATCCTTGGTGTTGAGGTAGCTGGTGCCGGCGGCCGGAAGCTTCAGCTCGCTCGTCGGGGCCAGGGCCGGTCCGTTGCCGTTCACGTCGGAGGGTGTGGCGGAGAGCGTGCCCTTCCTGCCGGTGACGGAGGCGCCGAGACCGAATTTCACCTCGGCGACCTCCGCCTTGGTGACGGCGCGCTCGAGGCCGGGGAACCAGTTGCCGGTGCGGCCGAAGGCCAACCGGTAGTCGGTCTTCCTGCCCGCCGCCCCCGGGGCCTGGAAGACGCCGATGTACTGGGCGTGAAAGGTGGAAGAGGCGGAAGAGGCGGTACCGAGCCCGGCGGTGCGGATGACGGTTCCGCCGCTGAGGCTCCAGTTGGCCGCGATCCCGGCGGTCTGGTCCTCGTAGCCGATGTTCGACGTCGTGAGGCGCGCGCCGCGGTCAGGGGCGGTGACGGTGACCGGCTTGGCCTTGCGGGTGTCCAGGGTGATCGCCCGGTCGGCGCCCACCTTCAGCTTCGGCTGGACGAAGGCGGCGAAGCTCGTGGTCGGCCCGTAGACGGAACTCTCCAGGACGTAGGTGCCCTTGGGGATGCGCACGGTGGCCGGGCCGGTACGGAACGGGACCGTGAACTTCTTCTGCGTCGCGCGGTCGGTGAGCGTGGTGACGTAGTGGGTCGAGTTCGCGCCGTTGATGTCGAGGTGCTTCAGCGTGACGTCGTACGACTCGATCTCGCGGTCCACGATGAGCCCGGTGTGCACGGACTGGCCGTCACCCGAGGCCAGCACGGTGCCGCCGTAGCCGCCGTCGGCGGTGCCGAGCTTGGTGTTCACCGTGACCGTGGTCTTGGCGGTGCCGCCCGCCGGGACGGTGAGCTTGCGGGACTTGACGGTGAACATGCCTGCCGGGCCCGGTCGGCCCTTCGGGTCCACGGCGGTGGCCGACAGGGCGAGCGTGACGGGCTCGGTGCCGTAGTTGCGGTACGTGAGGGTCTTGGTGACCGGCTTGTCGTCGGTGTGCGGCCAGGGCTGCGTCCCGAAGGAGAGCGAGCCGGGCGAGGAGACGACGGACGCGGAGACGGCGCGCGTCAGGTCGACGCGGCCCGCCCCCTGCTGGTGCGCCGTGAGCTTCGGATGGGGCTTGGCCGAACCGGTCAGCACGGCCTTGAGCTGCGCGCCGGTCCACTTGGGGTGCTCCTGGAGGAGCATGGCGGCGGATCCGGCCACGTGCGGGGTCGCCATCGACGTGCCCGACAGGGAGACATAGCCGTCGGTCTCGCCCTGGCCGGGGACCTGCGAGGAGGCCGCGGCGGTGATGTCGACACCGGGCGCGGTGAGGTCCGGCTTGGTCACCCCGTCCGCGTTCGGACCGCGGCTGGAATCCCACGCGATGTCGTCGTTCTTGTCGACCGAACCGACGGTGAGGGCCTCGGGGGCGCTGCCGGGAGCGTTCAAGGTGCCCGGTTCGGGACCGTCGTTGCCCGCCGCGACGACGAAGAGCGCCTTGTCGGAGAGCCGGGTGACGGCCTCCTCCAGTGGCTCAGTGCCCGGGGTGTCCAGGCTGCCGAGGCTCATGTTGACGATCTTGGCGTCGTTGTCGACGGCCCACTGCATGCCGGCGGCGATGCTGGAGTCGGTGCCGCCGCCCTCCTCCTCGGAGATGACCTTGCCGTCCAGGATCCGCGCGCCGGGCGCCACGCCCTTGTACTTGCCGCCGGACCTCGCGCCGGTGCCCGCGACCGTCGAGGCGACGTGCGTGCCGTGGCCCATGCGGTCCTTGGCGTCGGGCGCGTCGGTGAAGTTCTTCTCCAGGACCTCGACGCCCTTGAGGTCGGGATGCGTCTGGTCGACCCCGGTGTCCAGGACGGCGACCTTCACGCCCTTGCCGGTGTAACCGGCTCGCCACATGGTGGGGGCGCCGATCTGCGGGACGCTCTTGTCGAGGGTGGGGCGGACCTTGGCGTCCAGCCAGACGTGTGAGACGGCCGGTACGGCGGTGGTACGGGCGTTCGCGCGGCTGTCCCGCACGCCCCTGTCGCCCGTGGCGTCCTTCGCGCCCGTGGCGTCCTTCGTGTCCGTGGCGTCCTTCGTGTCCGTCGCACCCGTGCCGCCGGTGAGCGCCGACCAGAGGCCGGACGCCTGCGACTTCGGTGTACGGAACGCCTCGCCGCCCACCGCGGGAAGCGCGCGGCGGTCGTGGGCCAGGCCCCTGAAGGGTCCGCCCGCCGTGCGGGCGTTCACTCGCCCGGGGCGGTAGCCGACGATCAGCGGCAGCGACGTGCGGTGCGCGTCGTCGTACTTGTCCTCGACGAGCCGCGTGACGTCGAAGAGCCGCCGGTCGAGCCTGCCGGCGGCGATCAGCTCCTGCGCGTCCTGCGGCACGACGAACACGTGCCCGGCCTCGCGCCGCACCGAGATCGCCACCTGCTCACGCCCTGCGCCGCGGACCAGCCGGACAACCTCCGTGTACGCCGCCTTCTTCCCGTCAGCCCTCTTGCCGTCAGCTTTCTTGCCGTCAACCTTCCTGTTCCCCGCGCCGACGACCACCCGGTCACCGGTGATCAGGGTGACGGTCGCCGTCCTGCCGTCCTCGGTCCCCGCCTTGGCGCCGGCACCCGTGCTCGTGCCCGACTTCTTGCCCGTGGTCCGGCCCGGCCCGGTCCCGGAGTCGGCCGCGGCCACCCCCGCGACCAGTGCGCCGGACACCACGGCGGCCACTGCCGCCGCCCCCACCCTCGATATGACTGCCACCCGATATGCCTGTCTTTTGATGTGCCGATGTACTGATGTGCTGATGTGTCGCCCATTACACGCGATCGTGGTGACGTCCGGTTCTCCGGGGGGCGAAGTGCCGGTCGAGGGTTCCGTGCCGGTATCGGGCTGCCGGTCGCCGCCTACACCCCCGGGTCGCAGCACCCGCCCCGCCGCATCAGGTGCCCCACCTCCAGCCAGTCGCCGCCCTCGCGCTCGTGACGCGTCGGCTCCGGGAACGCCGACACGAGGTCGTCGGTGTCGTAGGGGACGCCGCCGCGCAGTACCGACACCGTCCGCACCAGCGTGCTGAAGTCGGTGAACGGGTCGCCGTCCACCACCGTGAGGTCGGCGATCCTGCCGCGCTCCACGGTGCCCAGGTCGTCCGCGACACCGAAGAGCCGCGCGGGCAACACGGTCACGGTGCGCAGCGCCTCGACCGGGGAGAGGCCGCCGCGGTGCAGGGCGCGCAGGCCGAGGTGCAGGGACAGGCCGACCGGCACGAGCGGCTGGTCGGTGCCGAGCGCGACGAGGCCGCCCGCGGCGAGGATGCGCCGGTAGACATCGGTCTCCCTGCGCAGGGTGGCGAGTTGGTCCGTGGTCGGCGGCTCCCCCGCCCCCTTGCGGACCTGTGCGGCGTCCCACGGCGGCATCACGGCCGTGACCCGGGGGTCGTCGGCGAGTGCCGGGTCGGCGCCGAGGAGCGGCGCGGACGTGAACGGCGTGGCGATCATCGCGAACCGCGCTCCCCGCGCGCTGTAGATCTCAAGGACGTCGTCGTAGGAACGCCCGGTCGCGGTGGTGGCGTGCCCGGACTCGGCGCGCTGGGTGGCTTGCAGATGGGACGTCAGGTCCTGTCCCGACTGGATGCCGGGCGACAGGAAGTGGCTGCCCGAGCGCACGCCTAGGCGCTCGTGGGCGAACCTGGCCGCTTCCTCCATCACCCAGCCCGGCGCCCGTACATACGTCTTGACGAAGTCCCAGTCGAGCCGCTCGGCCCGCTCCAGTGAGCGGCGCAGCCCCGCGCGGGTGCGGTGCGCGCGTCCCATGCTGTACGCGACGCGGCCGCCGTCGAGGAGCTCGCCGGTGGTCAGCAGGCGGGGCCCGGCGAGCTGTCCGGTGGCGACGGCCTCCCGGACGCGGGCCTGTTCGTAGGCGAAGCCGCCCAGGGAGACGGCGGTGGTGATCCCGTACGTGAGCTGACCGGCGGTCTGGCGGCCGCCGTAGGTGCTCTGCCAGGGGTGGGTGTGGGTGTCCCACAGTCCTGGCAGGACCGTGCCGCCGGAGGCGTCGATGTGCCTGCGGCTGCTCCTGCGGGCGGTGCGGGAGGCGCGGTGCGGTGCGACGGCGGCGATGCGGCCGCCGCGTACGACGATGTCGACGTCCTCCCTGACCGTGTCCCCGGTGCCGTCCCACAGCCGTCCCGCGTGCACCACCGTGTCGGCGGGCGCTGGCCTGCGCTGGTCGAGGGGGACGCGTACGGTGCGGGGCGAGCCGCCGTCGACGCCGATGAGGCGAAGGCGGGCACCCGACAGGTACAGGAGCGTCCTGGAGTCGCCGGACCAGGTGGGGTGGTCGGCCGGTTCCGTGGTGAGGGTGCGCAGTTCGCCGCGCGGGGTGCCGTCGGGCGTGACGGGCAGCAGGCACAGCGCGGACTCGACGATCACCGCCATCCAGCGGCCGTCCGGCGACCAGACGGGCCCGGAGTCGTAGCGGTCGGCGAGGGAGGTGTGCGGCCCGACGGCGTGCAGCTTGGCGGCGCCGGTCGTGGCGTCGACGACGCGGACGAGGTTGTAGCCCTCGCGGAAGCGCAGGTTCAGGCGGTTGCGGTCGCACAGGGCGATACGGCTGCCGTCGGGCGACCAGCTCGGCCGTCCGGGCAGTCCGCCGCCGCCCAGCGGCTCAGCGAGTACGCGTTCGGTGCCCGCCGCCAGGTCCCGTACGACGAGCCGCCCCGTCATGTCCAGGCAGGCGAGCCGCCGCCCGTCGGGCGACAGGGCCGGGTGCACGCGGCCGCCCGTCGCGAGCGCGGTCTCCTTGCCGGTGGCGAGGTCGCGCCGGTAGACGCCGAGCAGCCCGTCCCGGTCGTCGGCGTAGACCAGGGAGCGGCCGTCGCGGGCCCAGCTCGGCCCGAGGAGGTAGCCGGTGGGCTCCGCACGGCGCAGCCGCCGCGGTGCCTTGCCGCCGGACGTGTCCGCGAGCCACAGCGTGTTGAGTGCGGCGAAGGCGATGCTGCTGCCGTCCGGGGCCAGGGCGGGCAGGTGGACGCCGCGCACCGGCCGCACTCGCCCCTCAGCGAGGCCGAGGTCGTACTCCTTGACCCGGTAGCGCGGCCGGTCCACGGTCAGCACGCCGTCGAAGGGCAGCTCGGTGGCAGCGCCGGGGTCCTCGGGGCGTACGAGGGTGAAGCGGCCGTCGACCGTGAGCAGCAGCTCGCCGTCCTTCGTCCAGCGCGGCGGCACCGGCGCGATGTCCCCGGCGACGTCGACACGCCTGCCGTCGACGACGAGTGTGCAGGACGCCGCGGGCGAAGGTGTGGTGCGCAGATAGGCGAGACGGCGGCCGTCGGGGGCCGGGGCGGGTGTCATGACCTGGGCCTTCTCGGTCTCGGTGTGTTCCACCACGACCGGGCCCGTGCCGTCGGCGGGTACGGCGGCGACGGTGCGGGCCTCCAGGGCCTGGCCGGTGGGTCCCGTGACCGCCTTCGCCCGGACGAACAGAATCCGTTTCCCGTCCGGGGTCCAGGCGGGGTCGAAGTCCTCCCAGGGGCCTTCCTGGTGGGGTCCCTCCTGGCCGGGGAGCCCGGTCACCCGGGTCTGTGCGCCGGTGCGCAGGTCGAGGACGTGGATGCGGTACGGGCTGCCCTGCACCGGGTCGCCGCCGCGTTCGGAGGCGTAGGCGATGCGGGTGCCGTCGGGCGACCAGGCGGGGCCGCGGTCGTCCCAGGGTCCTTCGGTGCGCTGCCGCAGGTCGGAGCCGTCCGGGCGCATGGTCCAGAGGTGGAAGCCGCCGCCCTTGTAGGCGCAGAACGCGACGAGGCGGCCGTCCGGCGCGTACACCGGCCGGTTGGGTTCCAGACCGGGCTCGGTGAGCGGCTTCGCCGTGCCGCCGTTGCGCGCCGTGGACCACAGGACGTGCTGCACCTCGGCGATCAGGCGGTCCCCGGCGGGCGAGAGGGTCGCCGAGCCGTTGGTGGCCGCGGTGAAGGACAGCGACACCCCGGCGGGCTCCCCCGCCGCGGCGGCGGCCGGTGCGCCCGCCGTCACCGTCACCGCCCCGGCGGCCCCGACGGCACCGGCGGCGCCCGCGGCGACGAGTAGCTGACGGCGTGACAGCCGAGGCGGGGGCGCGGACGCGGAGGGCGCGAGCACGGAGGGCACGGGAGACGCAGGTGACGCGGGTGACGCAGGTGATGCGGGTGACACGGGTGACACAGCCGACGCGGGCGATGCAGCCGACGCGGGCAACGCAGCCGACAAGGGCGACGCGGCCGACGCGGGCGATGCAGCCGACACGGATGTCGCGGGCGTCGCGGGCAACGCAGCCGACAAGGGCAACGCGCCCGGCAAGGAAACCCCGGAGTCGTGGGGACTGGGCGGGAGGGAGGGGGAGGCGTGGTCGTGGTCACGTTCCATGGCAGGAACACTCGCGCACCGCACGGCACCGGGCAACACCGCCCGCGTCGCCGGTCACCGCGGTCGCGGCGGCAACTGCTCCCCCACCCTAGGGTCTTCCCCAGGTGCCGCACCGACGCGGCGCCGGGGCAGCCGCTCCTACGCTGGTGGGCATCGTCATGCGACACGGCTCACGCCCTGGGCCGGCCCCCGGGAGGCGTTGTGCGCTACGTCATCGAGGTGTACCTCGACCAGGATCGTGTGTGCGGGAGCGTCGCGTCCGAGAGCTGCGCGAGCCCGCAGCCGTTCCACGGCTGGCTAGAGCTCCTCTCGCTGCTCGAACCACCGCTCAAGGACGGCGCGCGCCCGGAAGTGCCCCCGCGCCCGGAGCCGCCGGGCGCCGACCGCACGCCGCTCTGACACCGAATGCGCCACCCCGGCCGACAGGCGCGGGCGGAGGGCGGAATTCGCCTTGTGCGGGACGCGGGTCGCCCAGCATCGTGGTGTCCTGGCCATGTTCCATGCGTCCGGCACGGGTCACCGGCTCATTCCGGTCATCCGCGGCGGGTGCCGACGCGCGGGGGCGGCGATGACACCGGAGGACGAGCGACACGACCTCTTCCACTCCCCCGCGCCCACGGACGCGTTCTGCGGCCGCACCCGTGAACTGGCGGCGCTGCAGCGGGACTTCGCGGACGTGTGCACGGGCACACCCCGCCTCGTCCTGCTCGAAGGGCCCGGCGGCATCGGCAAGACGGCACTCGTGCGCCGGTTCCTGGACTCGGTGCACGGCACCTGTGTGCTGCACGCCAGCGGCGAGGAGAACGAGAGCGCGCTGCCGTGCGGGGTGCTCGCCCAGCTCGTCGGGCAGAGCCCGCTGCCGGTGCCCGAGACCCTGGCCGGGCTCGTCCGCGTACCGCAGTCGCTGCACGCGAACCTGCCGCCGCTCGCCGCCGGCTTCGGCCTCCTCGACCTGCTGAGCGAGGTGCAGGGCAAGGGGCCCGTGGTCCTGGTCGTGGACGACGCGCACTGGGCGGACCCCGAGTCCCTGAACGCGCTCACGTTCGCGCTGCGCAGGCTGCGCCACGACCGGGTCCTCGCGATCGTCGCGCTGCGCGATCCGCAGGTGCCGGAGCTGCCGGAGGGGCTGCGCAGGCTGCTCACCGACGCCCGCACCCGCCGCCTCGCCCTCGACGGACTCACCCCCCGCGAGCTGTCCGCCCTCAGCACCCGCCTCGGCGTGGCCCGCCTTCCCCACTCCGCGTCGCTGCGCCTGCACGACCACACCCACGGCAACCCGCTGCACGCCCGCGCCCTGCTCGACCAGGTGCCGTCCGCCGTGCTGCTCGACGTGACGACGCCGCTGCCCGCGCCGCGTTCGTACGCCATGCTGGTACTCGCCAACCTCGCCGGGTGCGGGCCGAGCACGCAGCGCCTGGTGCAGGCGGTGAGCGTGCTCGGGCTCTCCTGCCGGCTCGGCAGCGCCGCCCGGCTCGCCCGCGTGGCCCAGCCGTTGCCCGCCCTCGAACGGGCCGTGCGGGCCGGCCTGCTGCGGGAGACGCCCGCCGGGGTCGCCCCCGAGGTCGCCTTCCCGCACCCGCTGGTGCACGCGGCGGTCTATCAGGACATCGGCCCCGCCCAGCGTGCCGCCCTGCACACCCGGGCCGCCGAACTGGTCGACGACGAGTACACCCGGCTGCGCCACCGTGTGCTCGCCGCCACCGGGCCCGACGAACAGTTGGCCGAGGCCCTCGCGGCCTGCGCGCGCCGCGAGGCCGCCACCGGCCAGTGGGCCGTCGCGGGCACCCATCTGCGGCACGCGTCGCGCGCGGCCACAAGCCCGCGGGAGCGGGACCGCCTCGCCGTCGAGGCCGTGGAGGCGCTGCTGCTCGACGGCCGGGTCCAGGACGCCGCCGAGCTCGCGGGCGGGCTCCCCGACGGCTCGGACCCCGCGCTGCGCGGTTACGTACGCGGCTATGTGGCACGGGTGCAGGGCCGTACGGAGGAGGCCTGCACGCTCCTCGCGGACGCCTGGGAGCAGTGCGACCGGGAGCGCGATCCGTCTCTCGCGGCGCGCGCGGCGGAGCAGTTGAGCTACGCCGCCGTGATGCGCGGGCGCGCGGCTGTGGCCGCGCAGTGGGCCGAGCGGGCGCAGCGCCTGTCCACCGCGCAGGGCCCGAGCCGCATGCTGCGCTTCAACCACCTCATCGCCCTTGGCCTGAGCGGCCGCGCCAAGGACGGCATCGCGCTCGCGGCCGACCTGCCAGAGCCCATGGTCGTGCCGCTGAAGAGCATTGATCTGCTGCTCGCGCGTGGGCAGTTGCGGCTGTGGTCGGACGATCTGCACGGGGCGCGCAGGGATCTCCTCGGTGCCGTCGCCAACTGCCGCACGACGACGGTGCCGTTGCGGCTGCTCTCCGCCTCCGCGCTCGCCCAGAGCATGCACCGGCTGGGGGAGTGGGACGAGGCGCTGATCCACGCCGAGTCGGCCGCCTCCGTCGCCGACGACACCGATCAGTCGTGGCTCAAGCCGGTCACGCACGGCGTCGCCGCCCAGATCCTGTCCGCGCGCGGCGCGTGGGAGCGCGCCGCGGAGCATCTGCGGACCGCGCTCGACGTGCCCGGCGGCACCGAGACACCCGTCGCCTTCGCGTACGCGGTGTGCGCGCGGGGGTGCCTCGCGGAGGCCCGCGGTGAGCCGCGGGAGGTCGTGGAGGCGCTCCGTCCGCTGCTGGGGTTCGCCGAGCAGGACGGGGTGAACGAGCCGGGTGTGGTGGACTGGCAGCCGCTGCTCGCCGACGCCCTTGTCCAGTTGGGCGAGCTCGGCGAGGCGGATGCGGTGCTCGCCCCGTTCGAGGAGCGGGCGCGGGCGCGGGGCCGGCACACGTCGCTCGCGGCGGCCGCCCGGGTCCGGGGCAATCTGGCCGCCGCGCAACGTCACACGCAGCGCGCGCAGGCCGCGTTCGCCCGGGCACAGGACCACGCCGCGCAGGTGCCGCTGCCGTTCGGACGGGCCCGCGTGGAGCTCGACCACGGCGCGTTCCTGCGCCGCATCGGCCGCAGGTCCCTGGCGATCGCCCAGTTGCAGGCCGCGTACACCACGCTGACGGAACTCGGCGCGCAGCCCTACCGGGCGCGGTGCGTGCGGGAACTGACCGCCTGCGGCCGCGCCGCACCGGACCTGCCGGCCGACGAACGGGACCGGGACATCGCGGACGACGGTCTGGACGGGGCGCTCACCCCGCAGGAACTCGCGGTCGCGCGCCTCGCTGCGCAGGGCCTCACCAACCGCCAGATCGCCACCACGCTCGCGCTGAGCGTCAAGACCATCGAGTACCACCTGGGCCACACCTACGCGAAGCTCGGCATCAGCTCCCGGATCGGGCTCGTGCGGCGCCTCGCACCGCACTCGACGTCGCCGTCGGCGGGGTGAGCGCGATCGCACGCGACGTCGCCGACGGCGCCGCTGAGCGGGCACCGGGGTAAACCCCGGCACGGTCCCGGAGGCGCGCGGGCCGCTCTCCTCCTACCTTCGTGCGGGTAGGGCAGGGCGAACGCGGGAGCCCACGGGAGGTGGCCCGATGGTCTGCATCATCCAGGGCAAGGCCGGCGACGAACGGCCGGTGCTGCGGCTGCGGCTGCTCGGCGGTCTCTCTCTGAGCAGGCAGAGCGCCGAGACCGCCTGCGGGCCACCGGGCGGCGGCAGCGCGGGCCCACGGGGGCCCTGCTCCGCCGACTGCCCGGACAACCCCGGCTGCCTCGACGCCGGCACCGCCGAACAGCTCGAGGTGCCCGCGAGCGGACAGCAGGTACTCGCGCGGCTCGCGCTGTGCGGTGCCGCGACACGCTCCGAACTCGCCGGCACGCTGTGGCCCGACGTCACCGAGACGCGCGCCCGCGCCAGCCTGCGCACCGCCATGTGGCGCCTGAACGGCGCGGGTTCGGCGATCAGCGACGACCGTGCCGGGACGCTGTCGCTCAGCGACCGGGTACGCGTGGACACCCAGGACCTCATCTCGGCCGCGCACCAGGCCCTGTCCGCCGAATCCCCGCCGACGACGCGGGCCCGAGTGCTGGCGATCTACCAGACCCTTCTGTGCGCGCGTGAGCTGCTGCCCGACTGGCAGCAGGACTGGGTGTCCTTCGAGCGGGAGCGGCTGCATCAACTGCGGCTGCACGCCCTGGAGGCGCTGTCGGCTCGGCTCGTCGCCCGCGGGCAGTACGCGCCCGCCCTGGAGGCCGCCCTGGAGAGCACCCGCGTCGACCCGCTGCGCGAGAGCGCCCACCGCGCCGTCGTGTCCGTGCACCTCGCCGAGCACAACCTGACGGAGGCGGTACGGCAGTACGAGACGTTCCGCGAGCTGCTGCTCAGGGAACTCGGCGTGGAGCCGTCGGGCCAGTTCTCGACGATGCTGCGCCATGCGCTGGTCTGACCGGCACGCCCCCCGGAAGGCGTGACGCCGCGGTGACGCCCGCCCGTCACGATGGGACGTGCCCCGTCCAGGATGCGGGGAGGAGGGGGAACTCCCCTGGTTGAGCGAACGCGCCGGCTGTCGCGGCCACCACCACAGCGGTCGCTCAAGCCCTGGACGGGGTGCCCAAGGACCACCTGTGGGCAGGACCACCCGTGGGCCCGCTTCTTGTGCGGGCTTCTCGTGCGGGCCACGCCCCGCCCCGCGGTCTCGGCCGCACCGGCAGCGGTGCGGCCTCAGCACGTCGAGGGGGGGACCCGAGCTCCCCGCGGGCCGGGCGAACCCCCGTTCCCCCCGGCCCGGGGTGCTCTCACTCCGGCCCGGGCCCGCGGGCCCGCCCCGGCTCCGGCTCCGCCTTCCGCAGTTGCTCGACCGCCCGCTCGACCGGCCTGTGCGGCAGCCCCGTCCTGCGGCACAGCTCGTCCCGCGACACGTTCCGCGGGATCTCGCCGACGGGCTCTCCCGTGAGGCCCGCGATCTCCCGTACGTATGCCTGGACGCGGCTCGCGGCGTCGGCGGCCGGTGGCGGGGACCCGGACGTGTGCTCCCCCACGCCCCGCGTACCGGGTCCCCCGCGGACCGCCGGTGCGGACCGCCGCTCCGCCTCCGGCCAGGTCGTCCGCACCCCGCGGCCCACCAGCAGCGCTGCGTCGCCGCCGAACGGGGCGGTGCCGTGTCCCGCCAGGGAGACGTACAGGCGGGTGCCGGGCCAGGCGGCCGCGTCGCCCTCGACGGCGGCGCGGGCGGCTGTGTTGGTCCGGTACAGGGCGTGATCGGCGTCCCCGCGGGCGCCTCGCAGGTCGGTGATCGCCGGGTAGCGGTTGATGCCGACGACCACGGCGTGGTGCAGGTCGTTCATCGGGCTTCCCCCTTTGTGGGCCCGGCGGCGGCCGGGTGCGGCCGTGCGGGTCCTTCCGTGCCGACTCCGTCAGTCGGCGAGCATCCGGGCGAGGCTTGCGAGGACCTCGGGGTCGTTGTCGAACGCGGCGTGCGAGCGGGCGCCCGAGCTCAGCCCGGGTTCACCGTCGACGGGCGACCAGACGGTGCGCTGCGCGTCGGCCCCGAGGAACGCCCGCAGGTCCGCGGAGTCCTGTTCGCCGAAGGCCCCGTCGTTCGTGTACCAGCGCTGCATCCCGGCGATCGGGGCCAGCGCCGAGTGCCCCGCGGGGCCGCGCTCCAGGACACCGGAGACGAAGTAGAGCAGCGACCGCGGGTACAGCGGCGGAAGGAGCTGGTCGGCGCGCTCGGCCTCGTCGGTCATGGTGAACATCCGCAGCCGGTCGAAGAGTTCGCCCTGCAACCGGACGGCGGGTGCCAGGTGGGACACCGTGCAGGCGGGTGCGAGGAGCACGACGTCGCGGACGCGGAAGTCGGCGGGCAGCGGGTCGTCGGCGTCGGCACGCCTGCGGGCGAGTTCGGTGAGGAGGTTGCCGATGAGGACGGCGCCCGCGCTGTGGCCGACGACGGACACCCTGGGCCGGGTGCCGGATGCGAGGAGCGCGCCGAAGCGGTCGAGGAAGTAGCGTCCGGCGCGCACCTCCGCCGCCTCGGCGAAGGTGTCGGCCGTCTGCCGCTTCATGGCGTCCCAGATGGCGGCGCCCACATTGGCGACATAGAACTCCCGGAGGATCTCCTCGACCACGGTCGGGTAGAGCCCGTGGTCGGTGCGGTGCCGGAAGCGGCTCACGACGGCGGCGATCACACGCACCGTCCTGCGCACCAGGAGCGCGGAGGTCACCAGGGCGCGGCGGTTGCCGCCTCCCGCCGCCTCCGCGGCGAGTTCGGCCACCGTGTCCGGTGACATGAGGGTGGCGACCGCCGCGCGCCCCCCGTCGATGTCGCGCGCGGCGGTCGTCCCGGGCGCCGAACGCAGGACCGAGCCCACGATCTCCCGGTTGCGGTCGGCGAGTTCGGAGTCCGCCGACAGCTCGGCGGTGATGCGGACGCGTTCGCTGTCGCCGAGCGGCGGCACATCGGCGGGCACCGGCCGGCGGGCGTACGGTTCCTGTCCGGTGCGCAGCAGGGCCAGCTCGGCGGCGACGGCTTTCGCTGGCGGGGCGGACAGGGGGCCGGCGGTGCGCTGTCCGGGCTGCGGGAGTACGACGCCCACCGCGTAGCGCGTGACACGGTGCAGGAGGGTCTGGAAGACGCTCTCCTCGATGATCCGGGGCAGGTTGCCCATGAGGGTCTCGAGGAGACCGCTGCTCCAGACGAAGAACACGGGCTCGGCGCCCGCCTCCTCGTACACCGGTGTGAGGCGCTCGGCGGTCGCGAACCCCAACTGGTCGTCGATGAGTCCGCCGTGGAAGTGCAGGACCACCCGCGGCCGGTCCTTGAGGCTCGCCACGAGTGCGTCGACGTCGTCGGTGCTGGTCGAGGCGAGCCGTCCGCTCGTCCCACTGTGGATGCAGCGCCTGCGGGAAGATCGCATGTCCGGACCTCCGGCCTGATAGCCGCTCGGCAGGAGCCCCCCTCGCAGAAGTCCCCCGACTCCTGCCGCTCCTGGCCGGGCCACCGTAGAACCGCGGCGCGCCCCGCGTCCCCGGGGGCGGTCCCGGGGATTACCCCAAGGCGAGCAACCGGGGGGCCGTGACCGGCGTCCTTGCGGAGGACGACGCGTACGCGACGCACGCGCGCGTGCGTCACACTTGAGCAGGACACAATGGCAACGGAGGGTGTGCAGTGGGAGTTTCCCTGTCCAAGGGCGGCAATGTTTCACTGAGCAAGGAGGCGCCGGGTCTGACGGCCGTACTGGTCGGCCTGGGCTGGGACGTGCGGACCACGACGGGCACCGACTACGACCTCGACGCGTCGGCCCTGCTGGTCGACGCCTCCGGCAAGGTCGTCGACGACCAGCACTTCATCTTCTACAACAACCTCACGAGCCCCGACGGCTCCGTCGAGCACACCGGTGACAACCTCACCGGCGAGGGCGAGGGCGACGACGAGGCCGTCAAGGTCAACCTCGCCGGCGTCCCTGCCAACATCACCAAGATTGTGTTCCCGGTCTCCATCCACGACGCGGAGAACCGCGGCCAGAGCTTCGGCCAGGTCCGCAACGCCTTCATCCGCGTGGTCAACCAGGCCGACAACCAGGAAATCGCCCGCTACGACCTCTCCGAGGACGCCTCCACCGAGACCGCCATGGTCTTCGGCGAGCTCTACCGCCATGGCACCGAATGGAAGTTCCGCGCCGTCGGCCAGGGCTACGCGAGCGGCCTGCGCGGCATCGCGTCGGACTTCGGCGTCAACGTCTGACACCCGCCCCGCACCGC
>NZ_JOAP01000071.1 GCF_000720475.1 Streptomyces aureocirculatus | reverse complement strand
GCCCGGCAGCCACCCCCCGGCCCCAACCCGCCCCCTGGCAAACTGGACGCGTGACCAGCAACGAACCCCCCTCCACCGCCTCCGAGGGCGTCCCGCAGGACAGTCCGGAGGGCGCCCCGCAGAACGCCCCCGGCGACCGCCCCACGCCGGCCGAGCCCGCCCCGGCCCCCGCGCGCGACGACGCCCCGCAGTTCGTCCTGCCCCTGGTGGCCCGCATAGAGCGCGCGGCGCCCCCGGCGCGTACGGACGCCCTGGAGACGGCGGCCCGTGCGGTCCTCACGATCCTGAGTGACGAGCGGTCGCTCGGCGACGGTGCCTGGGCCCGGGCGATGCGGGACTGGCAGGACGCGCGCATCCGCAAGGTGGTGCGCAGGGCGCGCGGCGCGGAGTGGCGGCGCGCGGAGGCGCTGCCCGGCATCACGGTCACCGGCAAGGCGGCCGAGGTCCGCGTCTTCCCGCCGGTGCCCCTGGACGGCTGGCCCAAGGAACTGGCCCGCCTCCAGGTCTCCGGCACCGACCTCGACGACCCGGACCCCGTACCGGAACCCGACCCGGCGGCGCCCGTCCTGTGGCTGAACCCCCACGTGTCCATGTCGGCGGGCAAGACGATGGCCCAGGCGGGGCACGGCGCCCAACTGGCGTGGTGGGAACTGTCCGCGGCGGACCGCGCGGCCTGGCGCGAGGCGGACTTCGCCCTGTCCGTCCGCACCGCGTCCCCGTCCCGCTGGGACGAACTGGTCGCCGCCGGGCTGCCGTTGGTACGGGACGCGGGCTTCACGGAGATCGCCCCCGGGGAGACCGTCGTGGTCGAGGGAGGCAGCCACCTCTGCCCGCTCCCGCGGAAACAGCACCCGTGAATCCCGAGGCCTTGCAAAATTCATAGCCTCCTCTAAATTTAGAGCACTCTCTACGTTTCAGCGAAGGGTGTGCTTCGGATGTGTGCTCGGACGCGGACGGCCGAGGAGGGACAAGGGCGGGGGCGGGGGCTGGGGCAGGGGCTGCGTGAGCGGCACAAGGCCGAGCGGCGGGGCCGGATCCTGGACGCGGCGCGGGAACTCCTGCGGGCGGAACCGGATTCGGTGCTCGGCACGGAGCGGATCGCCGAGCGGGCACAGGTCGCCCCGGCGACCGTGTACAACCTGATCGGGCCGCGCGACAAGATCTGGGAGGCACTCGCCGCCGGGTTCACGGACGAACTGGAGCGGCGCCTCACGCTGCTGGGGACCGGTGACCCGCGAGACGTCGTCGCGTCGACCGTCCAACTGTTCGTGGACGATCCGGTCGTGTCGCGTCGCATGGTGCGCGAGTGGGAGCAGAGCGGCCTGGTACTCGACCGCAGTCCGCTCACGCAGCTCCGCCGGGCGCTTGCGGACGCCCGCGAGCGGGGCGTTCTGCGTGCGGACGCCGACACGGACGCGCTGGCCTCCGTGGTCGGCACCGCGTGCGTGGGTGCGCTGCACCAGTGGGTCGCCGGGCGGATCGACGACGAACGGTTCCTGGCGCGCGTACTGCTGGCGCTGGACGTCGCGCTGGCAGCGGCGGCCGCGGACCCCCACCGCGACCGGCTCCTTACGCCGCTCCGCTCCCGGGGCTCGGCGTGACGCCCGACGAGACCGTGCCGCCCCGGCCCCTTCGCTTCACGGGCCGTGACGGAATCCTGCTCACGGCGGACGAATGGGGCGAGGCTTCGTCACCTCCGCTCGTCCTGCTGCACGGCGGGGGCCAGACACGGCACGCCTGGGGCAGGACCGGCCCCCGCCTGGCCGCGCTGGGGTGGCGGGTCGTGGCCCCGGACCTGCGCGGGCACGGCACCAGCCAGTGGTCGGCCGACGGCGCCTACGACCTCGGCCTGTTCGCCGACGACGTCCGGGCGCTCGTCGACGCGCTCGCCGAACCCGGCGGCCCGCCGACGCTCGTCGGTGCCTCCCTCGGCGGTCTGAGTGCGCTCCTTGCCGCCGGGGAGGAACCGAGGGCGGCGGTACGCGCCCTGGTGCTCGTCGACGTGGCCCACCGGCCCGATCCCCGCGGGGTGCGCCGGATCGTCGCGTTCATGCGCGGGCGGCCGGACGGTTTCGGGGGCGTCGAGGAGGCGGGCGCGGCGGTCTCGGCGTATCTGCCGCACCGCCCGTGTCCGAACGGCCCGCAGGGCCTCCAGGGCCTGCGGAACAACCTGCGCCGTCAGGGCGACCGCTGGGTCTGGCACTGGGACCCCCGGCTGCTCGACAGCTTCGAGGGCCGCATGGACCCGCCCGGCATGGCGGACCGCCTCCTGGACGCCGCACGCCGCACCGCCGCACCGATCCTGCTCGTCCGCGGCGCGATCAGCGACGTCGTACGCGACGACATCGCCGAGGAGTTCTGCGCCCGCGTCCCCCATGCCCGCCGCGTCGAGGTGCCCGACGCGGGCCACACGGTGGCGGGCGACCAGAACGACCACTTCCTGGACGCCATCGTCCCGTTCCTGCCCGCGCCCTGAGCCCCGCCGCGGGCGCACCCCCGGCACGGGCCCGCCCGTCAGCCCCGCAGCGCCCCTTCCACGGGCCACGTCCGCAGCGTCTCGTCCAGGCGCTCGTACGCCTCGTCGAACCACTCGTCCGTGAGCGTGACGGTCGCGGTCACCGAGGTCAGGGACATCGCGTGGTCGGTGATCGTGACGTGGGCGAGCTCGCCGTCCGGGTCGAGTTCCACGGAGAGTTCCGGGTCACGGCGGCCCGCGCGCCAGGTGCGGTCCTCGCCGCCGTCCAGGGCGTCGAGGGTCTCGCGCCACTCGGTGAGGTCCTCCGGCGACACCGATGTGGCCAGCGAACCCCGCACGAAGGCGGTGTCGACGAGGATCTCGCCGACGAGCACTTCGACGCCGGAACGCCCGGGCGCCGGGCGCTTCCCCGTGATGCGGACGGTCACGCTGTTGTCCTCGCCCTCCAGGCGGATCAGGTCGATCGACTCCTCTGACGCCATGGCCCCTCCCGTGTTCGCCGTGCTCGCCGTGTTCCCCGTGCGCTCCGCAACACGCGGTGCAGCGCTCGCGATTGCCTGTCCTGCGGACCCTAGACGACGGCACTGACAACGCCGCGGTTCCTGACCCCCCGGCCCTCCCGCACCGCTCGACGTGACGCCCGTCACAGAACCTTCACTGTGCTGAACACGGCCCCCGCACCTCCCGTACCTTCCCGTACCACCAAGTAGCCCGGCCCCCGGCCGGGTTGCCGCTCGGGAGGCACCTTGCAGCGCATCAGGCACATCGGGCGCGTGAACGGCACCGCCCTGATCATCGCGGCCCTCGTCGTCACCGTCGGCGCGCTCGCCTTCCCGGTGTGGTCCTACGCCGACCGCTCCGGCACCGGCGAGGCCAACCTCAACGCCGGGAGCGTCGCCACGCGTTGGGGGCCCCTGTCGGCCACCGACCGTGACTTCCTCGTGAAGGTGCGGCTCGCCGGGCTGTGGGAGATCCCCGCCGGGCAGCAGGCCGTGGAGCGCGCGCCCAGCAAGGCCATCAAGGACGCGGGCGACCACCTCATCGTCGGCCACACCGACCTCGACCAGCGGGTGCGGGACGTCTCCTCGCAGCTCGGCGTCGAGCTGCCGAACCAGCCGAGCGACCAGCAGCAGGGCTGGCTGCGGGAGCTGACGGCGGCGACCGGCGAGACGTACCAGCGCAAGTTCGCCAACCTGCTGCGCGTCGCCCACGGCAAGGTCTTCGCCCTCGTCGCCCAGGTCCGCGACACCACCCGCAACTCGCTCGTGCGGCAGTTGGCGTCCGACGCCAACCAGACCGTCCTCGACCACATCACGATGCTCGAAGGCACCGGGTACGTCGACTTCGACGCCATCGCGAACGGCTCCGCCGCCAGCTCCACCGCGAGCCCGACCGGCCCGCCCGCTCCCGGCCGCGACGCGCCCCCCGCCCCCGCGCCCGCCGGACCCACCGGCGACGTCTCCGGCACCTCACGGCCCTCCCCCGGCCCCCCGGGCACCGTCAACACCAACCGTCCGGAACCTCAAATGTAGCTCTGGAACCGCTGATCAGAGGGTTCGGGGCAGACTGTCGGGGTCATGACTCCCGCTACGGAACGGCGCTACGGAACGGGCGGGGAGCACCGACGGCAGGCACCGAGGGGGAGTCATGACTGCGCAGGGGACGACGGTACGGGGCACGGTGGGACGAAGCACGACTGAGCAGGGAGCGACGGCACAGCCCATGGCCGGGGGCGTACAGCCGACGGCCGGGAGCGTACAGCCGACGGCCGGGGGCGTACGCCTTGGGACCGGGATCGGATGGCGGCCCGAGATCGCGGACGCCATCGAGCGCATGCCCGGCATCGACTGGGTCGAGGCGGTCGCCGAGAACGTCTGCCCCGGCCATCTGCCGGACTCGCTGCTGCGACTGCGCGAGCGCGGCGTCACGGTCGTGCCGCACGGCGTCGCGCTGGGGCTCGGCGGCGCGGACCGCCCGGACCCGGCGCGCCTCAGCGCCCTCGCGGAGCGCGCGGAGGCACTCGATTCGCCGCTGGTCACCGAGCACATCGCGTTCGTACGGGCCGGGGGCGCGCTCACCGCGTCCAGGACCCTGGAAGCCGGGCATCTGCTTCCGGTGCCGCGCACCAAGGACGCGCTCGCCGTGCTCTGCGAGAACGTCCGCATCGCGCAGGACACGCTGCCGGTGCCGCTCGCCGTCGAGAACATCGCCGCGCTCATCTCCTGGCCGGGAGAGGAGCTGACGGAGGGGCAGTTCCTGTACGAGCTGGTGGAGCGGACCGGCGTACAACTACTCATCGACGTCGCCAATCTGCACACCAACCACGTCAACCGGGGCGAGGACCCGTCCCGCGCCCTGTCCGAGCTGCCGGTCGAGGCCATCGCGTACGTCCATGTGGCGGGTGGTTTCGAGCGGGACGGGGTCTGGCACGACAGCCACGCCCACCCGGTGCCGCAGCCCGTACTCGACATCCTCGCCGACCTCGCCACGCGTACGCGCCCGCCCGGCGTGCTCCTGGAGCGGGACGAGAACTTCCCCGAGGAGGGTGAGCTCGAGCGGGAGCTGGACGCGATCCGGGACACGGTGGCGGGGTCGGCGCGGCGTGCTCCCGCCAGCGCTCCGAAGACGCCCGCCCGCACCACTCCCCCGCCCTCCGCCGCCGGTGCCCCCACCACTCGCGTACCGGCCGCCACCCGTCAGCGCGTGGCGCTCTCCCAGGCCGCCCTGCTCTCCGCCCTCGTCGCGGGCACGCCCGCCCCGGAGGGCTTCGACGGGACCCGGCTGCGGGTGCAGAGCCGGGCGCTGAGCGACAAGCGTGCGGACGTCGTGGCGAAGGTCGCCCCCGAACTGCCGCGGATCGTCGGCCCGACGTACCGCGCGGACTTCGTCGCGTACGCACGCTCCCGCCCCATGACGGGCGGCTACCGTGCGGACGCGCTGGACTTCGCCGTCCATCTGCTGCTCGCGGGACACCCGGACAGCTCCGGCGAGCTGCGGACCTGGTGGCTGGAGCGCTCGGGTCCGAAGCCGCTGGGCAGCGGGCCGCTGACGCGCTGGCTGCGGGCCCGGACCGGCCGCCTCGCCCTGCGCCGGGCCGGGCGCGAGGCCGAGGCGCGGCTCGGGGGCTGAACATGTCCACGCCCGCACCGTGGACGCCTGGCCGTCCACATCGTGGAATTCAGGTGGCGGCGGCACAGCGCCTTCACATAGAAATCCGGCATGTTCTGGGTTCCGTTGCTGCTTCTCGCCTGCGCCCTCACTCTGCTCACGTGCGGTCGGCTGTGTCTGGCGGCGGTGCGTGCCGCGGCCGGTGAGGCCAGGGGGGCGCATCAGGGACGGCAGCTCACGCTGTACGAGGCGGCGTTCCTGTCGGGCGGCCCCGGCCGGGTCGTCGACGTGGCGCTCCTCTCGATGGCGCGCAGGCAGCGGCTGCTGCTCGCGCACACCGGGTGGGCCACCGTCGTGGACCCGGTGGCCAGGGACGACATGGAGCGGTCCGTGCTCGGGGCGATCGGGCCCGCGGGGCAGTCGCCGATCGCCCCGGTGCGCAGGGCCGCGGCGGCGGCCGATGCGGTGCGGGCCCTCGCGGACCGGCTCGTCGCGGCGGGGCTCGCGGTGCCGGACGGGGCCTGGACGGGCATCGCGGGCGCGGCGCGGCAGGTGCGGGCCGCGGCGGTCGCCGTGGTGGCCCTGGGGGTGTGCGCGACGCTGCTGCCCGCGCAGGGGCGCGCGGGACAGACGCCGGTCGCGGTGTGGTTCGCGCTGCCGTTCTTCCTCACGCTGAGCTGTCTGGCCATCGCCCGGTTCGAGGTGCCGACCACGCGCTGGGCCTCGCCGGCGGGGCAGCGGCTGCTCGGGGCGCTGCCCTCGCGGGACGATCTGACGTCGGTGGCCGTCCGCGGGCTGCGCGCCCTGGAGGACCCGGCACTGCGCGCCGCCCTCTCGCACCGTGACCCGAACCTCGACGGGTACCGCGAGTCGCACCCCTGAGGCCCATAGGGGTCTTTGCGCCGACATCCGCGAGCCGGTGCTTTACTTCATCGATCATCGAACTGAATATCCCTTTGCTGCGGTTTATCCGATTTTATGATTCGGGGGCCGCGGGGCCGCGCCGCGCGAAAGGGACACAGAACAGCGATGAGAGCACCGAGAGCCACCCTGTACGGAACCATCGGAACGGTCGGAACTGTCGGCACTGTCGGCTCCCTCGTCCTGAGCGCCCTCACGGCAGCCCCCGCTGCCGCAGCCACCCCCGTGCCCGCGGCCCCCGTGCCCGGAGCCCCCGCCGCCGGGTTCGAACCCGCGGCCGGGTTCGACCCCGCTCCCGCCGCCGAGGCCCTCGGCACCGGCCTCGCCGCCCAGCGCGCCCACGCCGCGGGCATCCGCTTCGGCGCCTGTGCCGAGGCGGAGAACCTGCCGCCGTCCGTGCGCTGCGGCACGGTCACCGTCCCCCTCGACTACGCCCGCCCCGACGGCAAGCAGATCCGCCTCACCGTCAGCCGGGTCGCGGCGACGAGGGAGGCGGACGGCAAGCGGGTCGACCGGCAGGGTGCCCTGGTCTTCAACCCGGGCGGTCCCGGGGCCTCCGGGATGTACTTCCCGATGGTCGGCCCGATGCCGGAGTGGCAGCGCCTGGCGGCGGCGTACGACCTCGTCGGCTACGCCCCGCGCGGTGTCGGCAGGTCCGCCCCCCTGACCTGCCAGAATCCCGAGCAGTTCGCCAAGGCCCCCACCAACTCGCCGAGCCACCCGGACGCCTCGTACAAGGCGGAACGCATCGCGCGGGCGAAGGCGTACGCCCGCGGCTGCGCCCGGCACGCGGGCACCGACCTGCGCCACTACACCACCGTGAACAACGCCCGTGACCTGGACGTGCTGCGTGCCGCCCTCGGCGAGCGGAAGCTGACGTTCATGGGCGCCTCGTACGGCACCTACTTCGGCGCCGTGTACGCGACGCTGTTCCCCGGGCACGTGCGCCGCATGGTCTTCGACTCGGCCGTCAACCCGGCCCCGGACCGGATCTGGTACGCCAACAACCTCGATCAGTCCCTGGCCTTCGAACGGCGCTGGGCGGACTTCCGGGCCTGGGTCGCGAGGCACCACAGGACCTACCGTCTGGGCGCGACACCCCAGGCGGTACAGCGGTCCTACGAGACGGTCCGCGCGCGGCTCACACACGAACCGGCCGGCGACAGGGTCGGCTCGGCCCAGTTGCAGTCGGCGTTCCTGAAGGCCGCGTACTACGACGACTACTGGCCGATGCGGGCCACGGCCCTGTCGCAGTATCTGAAGGGCGACGCCAAGCCGCTCGTCGAGCAGGCCGCACCGCACCCGGCGGCGGCCGCCGAGGAGGAGAACGGCAACGCCGTCTACACCGCCGTCCAGTGCAACGACGCCCCCTGGCCCACCGACTTCGCCGTCTGGGACCGCGACAACACACGTCTCGCCCGTCTCGCGCCCTTCGAGACCTGGGACAACGCCTGGATGAATCTGCCGTGCGCGTACTGGCCGGAGCCGCGCCAGGAGCCGGTGGACGTGCGCGCCGCCGCGGACGCGCTGCCGCCGACCCTGATCCTGGCCGCCGAGCGGGACGCCGCGACGCCGTACGCGGGCGCTCTGGAACTGCACCGCAGGCTCGCGGGATCGGTCCTGGTGACGGAGCGGGGCGCGGGCACGCACGGCATCGGGGGCGGCCCCAACGCGTGCGTCAACGGCCACTTGGAGGCGTATCTCCTGCGGGGACGGCTCCCGGAGGGGCGTGCGGCGTGCGCCCCGCGCCCGGAGCCACAACCGCTCGTGGGGCCGCGCGCGGCGGCGCGGCCCCACGTCGTGTGACAGGCGAAACCCCCGCGCGGCGGGCGCGGCAACCGGATATCGGCTCCCGGGTCAGGCCAGGCCCGCCACCAGGTCCGCCACGGACTTGCGGCGGCCGGTGTAGAACGGCACTTCCTCGCGGACGTGCATACGGGCCTCGGAGGCGCGCAGGTGCCGCATCAGGTCGACGATGCGGTACAGCTCGTCGGCCTCGAAGGCGAGCAGCCACTCGTAGTCGCCGAGGGAGAACGAGGCGACGGTGTTGGCGCGCACGTCGGGGTAGCCGCGGGCCATCTTGCCGTGGTCGGCGAGCATGCGGCGGCGGTCCTCGTCGGGCAGCAGATACCAGTCGTAGGAGCGTACGAAGGGGTAGACCGAGACGTAGTTGCGGGGCGTCTCGTCGGCGAGGAACGCCGGGATGTGCGACTTGTTGAACTCCGCGGGGCGGTGCAGCGCCATGTTCGACCACACCGGCGCCAGGGCGCGGCCGAGCTTGGTGCGGCGGAAGAGGTTGTAGGCCTCCTGGAGCTCGTCGGCGGTCTCGGCGTGCCACCAGATCATGACGTCGGCGTCGGCGCGCAGACCGGACACGTCGTAGGTGCCGCGGACGGTGACGTCCCGGGCGGCGAGCTTGTCGAACAGCTCCTGGACCTCGTCCGCGTACCCGGTGCGGTCCTCGGGCAGGACGTCGCGGAGCTTGAAGACGGACCACAGCGTGTAGCGGATGACCTCGTTGAGGTCCTTCGCCTTCTTGCCGGCGTTCGGGATCTTGGCGGAAGCTTCGTCACTCATGGCCCTATTCTCCCGCGCCGCCGTGCAGGCTCTGCACCGGGTCGGCGGTGAGCCGGCGCACGCCGGAGAGGTCCCCCGAGAGCTGGTCGACGGCGGCGTGCGCTCCGGCGACGCAGGCCGGGATGCCCACTCCGTCGTACGCCGCTCCGCAGACCACGAGGCCCGGCACCCGCGCCACGTGCTCCCGGACGCGGGCCACGCGCGCGTGGTGGCCGACCGGGTACTGCGGCAGCCCTTCGTGCCAGCGGGTGACGGCCGACTCGACGGGGGCGGCGGCCAGGCCGGTGGCGGTGCGCAGGTCCTGCCGCGCGATGTCGACGAGCTCGCCGTCGGGGCGGCCGAGGTCCTTCTCGTCGCCGTAGCGGCCGACGGAGGCGCGCAGCACGAACAGGTCCGGGTCCTGGTCGGCGATCCAGCCCCACTTCTGGGTCGCGAAGGTGGCGGCCTTGATGGTGCGGCCGTCCACGGGCGGCACCAGGAACCCGCTGCCCGCGGGCAGCACGGCCGCGTCGGCGCGCCGGTAGGCGAGAGTGATCAGGGCCATGGAGGCGTACTCGACGGCGCGCAGCTCGGCGGCGGCTCCGGGCACCTCGTGGTCGAGGAGCCGGGCGGCGGCGGGGGCGGGCAGCGCGAGGACGACGGCGTCGGCGCGCTCGATGTGACCGTCGCCCCGGCCCTCGTGGTCCCCCACGCGTACCTCCCAGCCGTCGGCGGTACGGCGCAGGCCGTGCACGGGGCTGTTGAGCGCGATCTGCCCGCCGCGTGCCCGTACGGCGTCCGCGACGGCGAGCGGGAGGGTGCCGACGCCGCCGTCGACGCCCATGAACACCGGGCCGGTCTGCTGGTGCTGTGCCGCGCGGGCCTGGAGGGCGCGGACGCCTTCGGTGAGCGAGGTGTGGCTGCGGGCGGCCTCGAAGAGCTGCGGTACGGCTGAGCGCATCGAGATGCGGTAGGCGTCACCCGCGTACACCCCGCCGAGCAGGGGTTCCACCATCCGGTCGACGACCTCGCGGCCGAGCCGCCCCGCGACGTACTCGCCGACCGCGACGTCGTCGCCGACCTCCGTGGGCGGCAGCTCGCGGTCCTGCTCGATACGGCGGAGCCCGTCCTCGGAGAGGATGCCCGCGAGGGCGGCGGCGTCGCCGGGTACGCCCATGACGGTGCCCTTGGGCAGGGGCCGCAGCGCGTCCCTGGTCCACAGGGCGGCGCCCGCGGTGGCGGGTGGCTGTAGCCGGTCGGTGAGGCCGACCGCGCGGGCCAGGGCCACGGCCTCCGGCCTGCGGGCGAGCATCGACTCGGCGCCGAGGTCGACACGGACACCGGCGATCTCACCGGCGTGCAGCTTCCCGCCGAGCCGCGCGGAGGCCTCGTGCAGGGTGACGCGCGCGCCGGTGCCGAGCAGGCGGTGCGCGGCGGCGAGTCCCGCGATGCCGCCGCCGATGACCACGACGTGCCCGAGGCCCGTGCCGCCGAAGCCGTCGCCGTCGTCGCCGCCGCCGTTCATGCCGGTGAAACTGTCCGCTGCGCGCATGCCCCCACTCTCTCAAACACCCCCGGTCTCTCCGGCACCCGGGCGAGTCCGCTCCGTGACCCCGCCGGGACCGGTTCGGGACCGAGGGGGTCGAACGCGTGGGGGTGCCCCGGCGTCGTAGGAGCACATTCACCACGACCCTCGGGGGTACGCCGATGCACACGACAAGGGCGCCCGGTACGTCGAGGCGGTCCGGCGGGCCGCGGCGCCGGTGGGCCACCGCGCCCGCCGCCCTGCTGCTCGCGCCGGCGCTCGCCGGGTGCGGTGGCGCGGGCGACGGCGACTCCGCCGGTGCCGGGAGCGACAAGGGCGCGGCGGCGCGCCAGGACGCCGGGAAGGAAGCAGCCGGGAAGGAAGCAGCCGGGAAGGAAGCAGCCGGGAAGGAAGCAGCCGGGCTCGGCGGCGGGCAGGCGGACCGGGATCGTGGCCGCACCGGGGAGGCCGGTGCCGCCAAGGGCCGGGAGGGCGGCAGGTCGCGCGGGCCCGGCGGGGTGGCGCGGCCCGCGGACAGCCACATCCTCCGCACCGCGTCCCTGACGGTGCGCGTCAAGGACGTGCCGCGCGCCCTGGACCGGGCGCGCACGGCGGCCGAGGGCGCGGGCGGCCTGGTCGGCGACGAGTCCACGGACCGCGACCGGCACGGCGGCGACCGCTCGCGCGTCGTCCTGCGGGTCCCGCGGGACCGCTACGGCCAGGTGCTCTCCGAACTCGCGGGCACGGGCCGCCTCGTCAGCCGCTCCGCGAAGGCGGTGGACGTCACCGAGCAGGTCGTGGACGTCGAGAGCCGGATCAAGACGCAGCGGGCGAGCGTGGCGCGGGTGCGGGCGCTGATGGACAGGGCCACGAAGATCGCTGACATCGTCTCCCTGGAGGGCGAGCTGAGCAGCCGTCAGTCGGACCTGGAGTCCCTGCTCGC
The DNA here is from genome assembly GCF_000720475.1 of Streptomyces aureocirculatus. Classification (GTDB taxonomy): domain Bacteria; phylum Actinomycetota; class Actinomycetes; order Streptomycetales; family Streptomycetaceae; genus Streptomyces; species Streptomyces aureocirculatus. The sequence goes on along the minus strand of NZ_JOAP01000071.1, from coordinate 13,723 downwards.
CCAGCAGGCCTCGCTGAAGGACCGCACCACGATGGCGACGATCACGCTCACGCTCACCGAGACGCCACCGTCGTCCGCGGCGGGCGGCGGAGACGGCGGCACGTCCTTCACCGACGCGCTGTCCGGCGGGTGGGGCGCGTTCGTCACGGTGCTGGGGTGGGTGGCGGTCGCCGTGGCGGCGGCCCTGCCGTTCGCGGCGGTCGCGGCGCTGCTCGGGCTGCTGTGGCTGCGGGTGGCGCGGCCCCGACTCGCGCGGCGGGGGCCCGCGGGGTCGACGGGGTCCCCGGGGTCCGCGGCCGGGACTCCCGGCGGGCCCGGCGGACCGGGAGCCCCGCGCAGCCCCGGCCCGGCACCGGGAGCCCCGCGCAGCCCCGGAATCGCCGGTACCCCGGGCGCGCCTGGCGGTACGTGAGGGCGTCAGGGGCAGGGAAGGGCTCCCGGTGCCGGGCTGGGGGGCGGCACCGGGAGCCCGCGCGAGGTGCCCCGTAGCGTGGGCGCATGAGTGAACGACTGGTGATCATCGGAGGGGACGCGGCCGGGATGTCGGCCGCGTCCCAGGCGCGCAGGCTCAAGGACCCGCGGGAGCTGGAGATCGTGGCCTTCGAGCGGGGGAACTTCACCTCGTTCTCGGCCTGCGGCATCCCCTACTGGGTGGCCGGTGACGTGGCCGAGCGGGACGCGCTGGTCGCGCGGACGCCGCAGGAGCACCGCAAGCGCGACATCGACCTGCGGATGCGCACCGAGGTCCTGGAGATCGACCCGCGGGAGCGCCGGGTGCGCGCGCGGGACCTCGCGTCGGGCGCCGAGGAGTGGACTTCGTACGACAAGCTCGTGATCGCCACCGGCGCCCGGCCGCTGCGGCCGAACCTGCCCGGCATCGACGCTCCGGGCGTGCACGGCGTGCAGACCCTCGACGACGGCCAGGCGCTCCTGGACACGCTCGGTGACACGGAGGGCCGCAGGGCGGTGGTGGTCGGCGCCGGTTACATCGGCGTGGAGATGGCGGAGGCCCTGCTGCGGCGCGGATACGAGGTGACGGTCGTCAACCGCGCCGAGGAGCCGATGGCCACCCTCGACCCTGACATGGGCCGCCTGGTGCACGAGGCGATGACCCGCATGGGCATCACGATGGTGAACGACACCGAGGTCACGGCGATCCGTACCGGGGACGACGGCCGGGCGCGCGCGGTGGTCACCGGGGACGACGAGTTCCCGGCGGACGTGGTGGTGCTCGGCATGGGCGTGCGCCCCGAGACGGACCTCGCCCGCGCGGCGGGGCTGCCGCTCGGGGACCACGGCGGGCTGCTCACGGACCTCTCGATGCGGGTGCGCGGGCCCCTCGCGGACGGGGCGATCTGGGCGGGCGGCGACTGCGTGGAGGTCCTCGACCTGGTGTGGGGCCGCGAGCGGCACATCGCGCTCGGCACGCACGCCAACAAGCACGGACAGGTCATCGGCTCGAACGTGGGCGGCGGTTACGCGACGTTCCCCGGCGTCGTCGGCACGGCCGTGAGCAAGGTGTGCGACCTGGAGATCGCCCGCACGGGCCTGCGGGAGAAGGACGCGCGCTCGGCGGGGCTGCGGTACGAGGCGGTGACCATCGAGTCGACGAGCCGCGCCGGTTACTTCCCCGGAGCGGGCTCGATGACGGTGAAGATGCTCGCCGAGCGGCGCACGGGCCGCCTCCTCGGCACCCAGATCGTGGGCCGCGAGGGTGCGGGCAAGCGGGTCGACGTGGCGGCCGTCGCGCTCACCGCCCGGATGACGGTGGAGCAGATGACCGCACTCGACCTGGGCTACGCGCCGCCGTTCTCGCCGGTGTGGGACCCGGTCCTGGTGGCCGCGCGCAAGGCGGTGACGGCGGTACGGGCGGGTTCCGGCGCGTAGGGGCCCTTCGAGCCCCTGCCCGGGCTCCGGGCAGGGGCCTGTGCCGCGGGATGCTGGAGAAAGTTCCCGACTCTTTTTCGCCACTTTTCACAGAATCAGCACAGGACTCACAATCTGCGCGCACTATGTGACGCGTCAGAGCGGCGCGCACACACTGTGACAGGTGGCGCGGGTTGCTGGGGGGACGGGCCGAGCGTTGGCGACACCGCCGCGGTCCCAGGCCCGTCGGGCCGAGCGAGGGAGCGTGACGAAACCGTGCGGATACTCGTCCTGGGCTCTACCGGATACCTGGGCGGGCACATCGCCGAGCGACTGCGCGCCCTGCCGGGCACACAGTTGCTCACCGGCGGCCGTGCCCCGGGCTCCGACATGCGGTGCGACCTCGCCACCGACCCGCAGAGCAGCCTCGTGGACGCCCTCGCGGGGCTCGCGCCGGACGCGGTCGTCAACTGCGCGGGGGTGGTCGGCGGCAGCGTCCTGACCCTCGCGGAGATCAACGCCCGCGGCCCGGCCGCCCTGTGCGCGGCGATGCGGGCAGCCGCGCCCGGCGCGCGCCTGGTCCACCTCGGCTCCGCCGCCGAGTACGGGCCGTGCCCCGTCGGGGAGCGGACGCCGGAGGACGCCCCGGCCCGCCCACCGGCCCCGTACGGTGCGACCAAGCTCGCGGGGACCCTCGCCGTCACGGCGTCGGGTCTCGACGCGGTCGTCCTGCGGGTGACGAACCCGGTCGGCGCGGGCGCGCCCACCGCGGGCCTGCCGGGCAGGCTCGCCGCCGAACTGCGGCACGCCACCGGGCACTCCCCGCACGGCACGATCCGCGTCGGTGACCTGTCGGTCCAGCGCGACTTCGTCGACGTCCGCGACGTGGCCCGCGCGGTGGCCCTGGCCGTGACGGCTCCGGGCCCGCTCCCTCCGGTGCTCAACGTCGGCAGCGGCCGGGCGATCCCGGTGCGCGACCTGGCTCACGGCCTGGTCCGCACGGCGGGCTTCCGCGGCCGCCTGGAGGAGTCCCCCGGCTCCGGCCGCTCGGCGGCGGTCCCCTGGCAGTGCGCGGACATCACCGCGGCGGCCCGCGAACTGCGCTGGCACCCCGAGCACACGTTGGCGGAGTCGCTGACGGAGCTGTGGGAAGCGGCGGTGCTCGTGCCGCTGTAGGTGCGTCCGGGCGCGGCGGGGTCGGCGTGCCCCCCGCCGGGTCAGGAAGCGGTACGCGTGTGGACGTACTCCACGAGGCGGGTCAGCGCGTCCGGGTCGGTGGTGGGCAGCACGCCGTGGCCGAGGTTGAAGATGTGCCCGTCGAGGCCCGCGGCCGCGGTGAGCACGTCGTCGGCCTTGGCCTCGACGGCCTCGCGCGAGGCGAAGAGGACGGCCGGGTCGATGTTGCCCTGGAGCGCCTTGCCGGGCCCGACCCGCCGGGCGGCCTCGTCGAGGGGCACCCGCCAGTCCACGCCGACCACGTCGGCCCCGGCCTCACCGAGGAGCCCGAGCAGTTCACCGGTGCCGACGCCGAAGTGGATGCGCGGCACCCCGTACCCGGAGACGGCGTCGAAGACCTTGCGGGACGCGGGCATCACGGAGCGGCGGTAGTCGGCGGGCGCGAGCGCGCCGACCCAGGAGTCGAAGAGCTGCACGGCGCCGGCGCCGGCCTCGATCTGCACCTTCAGGAAGGCGCCGGTGATCTCCGCGAGCCGGTCCACGAGGTCGGCCCACAACTGCGGGTCGCCGTACATCATGGCCTTGGTGTGCTCGTGGTTACGGCTCGGACCGCCCTCGACGAGGTAGCTCGCGAGGGTGAAGGGGGCGCCCGCGAATCCGATGAGCGGTGTCTCGCCCAGCTCACGGGTGAGCATGCCGATGGCCTCGGTGACGTACGGGACGTCTTCCGGCGTCAGGTCCCGCAGTTGCGCGAGGTCCGCGCGGGAGCGGATCGGCTGCTCCACGACGGGCCCGACGCCCGGCTTGATGTCGAGGTCGATGCCGATGGCCTTGAGCGGTACGACGATGTCGCTGAAGTAGATCGCTGCGTCCACGCCGTGGCGGCGCACCGGCTGCAGCGTGATCTCCGTGACGAGCTCCGGCATCATGCAGGACTCCAGCATGGCGGTGCCCGCACGGACCTTGCGGTACTCGGGCAGTGAGCGCCCTGCCTGCCGCATGAACCAGACCGGCGTGTGCGGCACGGGCTCGCGCCTGCACGCCTTCAGGAAGGCGGAGTCGTACGTCGCTGCGGTCTGCTGGCCGACGGCCTCGTCATTGACACTCACCCCCAAAGTCTCGCACGCCCCCGCCCCCCCAAGACGCCGGGACCACCAAAACCCACGCAGCGCAATACCAGCCCACCCGCCACCCAAAAACGAACCCGCAACGCAGCACCAGCCGCCCGCCACCCAAAAACGAACCCGCAGCACAGCACCAGCCCGTCCGGCACCCGAGAACGAACCGACAGCGCAATACCAGCCCGTCCGGCGTTTGAGGACGAGCGCGCAGCGCAGCACCAGCCCGCCCGACACCCGAAAACGAACCCGCAGCACAGCACCAGCCCGCCCGACACCCGAAAACGAACCGGCAGCGCAGTATCAGCCCGTCCGGCGTTTGAGGACGAGCGCGCAGCGCGACAAAACCCACCACACGCCCAAGGACGAACGCGCAGCGCACCAAAAGCCCGTCCGGCGCTTGAGGACGAGCGCGCAGCGCGACAACCGCCCCCCCCCACGCCCCCCAGAAAGAAACACCCACCCCCACAGGGTCAAGGGAAGAGCGAAGCGCGCCCCGAAAGGGGCGCCTCCCTGCACGGAGGCGCCGTTCCCCTTAACCTTCCCCGCATGGCTGCGGCTCAAGAACAACGGTCGGACGGCGCCGACGAGATGGACGGCGCACAGGGGGTGGCGGACACCGGTCCGCCCCCGTTTCGCGCTGCGGTCGACGCACTGCGCGGCGCACGGCTGCGGCCACAGATCGAGATCGATCCGACACCGCCCCCCAAACGCCTCGCCCCGTACGCGTACGCGCTGGAGGCGGCAGTCGTCGAGGGCGACGAGGATCTGGCGGACGGCCGGCTCGTGCTGCTGCACGATCCAGCCGGGCACGACGCCTGGAAGGGGACGTTCCGCCTGGTGACCCTGGTACGGGCGGAGCTGGAGCCGGAGATGGCGGCGGACCCGTTGCTTCCGGAGGTGTGCTGGTCCTGGCTGACCGGGGCGCTGGGGGCCAGGGGCCTGGCGTGCGGGGAGCCCAGCGGCACGGTGACGAGGGCGGGCTCGCACTACTTCGGCGGTCTCGCAGAGCGCCCGCCCGCCTCGCAGATCGAGATCCGCGCGTCGTGGACGCCGCGCGAGTCGGTCGGCGGGGTGCCGGACACGGGGGCGCACCTGGTGGCGTGGTGCGATCTGCTGTGCCAGATCGCGGGGCTGCCACCGGTCGCGGCGGCCGACGGCTCCGTGGTGTCGCTGCCGCAGCGGCGCGGCCCGCGGCCCACGTGAGGGTGCGGAGCAGCCCGCGGCCCACGTGAGGGCGGCGCGACGCTGACCCCCGCGATTGACGCGGGCGCACGACCGGCGCGCCGGGAGCGGGGCGATACGCCTGGTGAGAGGTTTTGATCGTCGGATGATCGATCACGTGTCCGACTCGTCCGAATTGTTACTCACCAAATCGTGATCATCCCCTAAAGGCGGGTGGCTTTGGTGCCGAAGAGGTTTGTGACCTTGAAAAGCACGGTTCGTCCCGGCTTCATCCCCGCGCCGGTTCCGTTCCGCCACCCCAGGAGGCCTGGTGTCCGTTCTTCTCGAGCAGCCCGCAAGCCTGGTCGCCTACCGCCCGAACAAGCCGACCGCCATGGTCGTCGTGGCCGACCCCCGCGTCCGCTCCACCGTGACCCGCCACCTGTGGGCCCTCGGTGTACGTGACGTCATCGAGGCCTCGTCCATCGCGGAGGCTCGTCCCCGCATCGGCAACCCCCGCGACATCTGCGTCGCCGACGTCCATCTGCCCGACGGCTCCGGCCTGACCCTCCTGTCCGAGACCCGTGCCGCGGGCTGGCCCAACGGACTCGCGCTCTCCGCCGCCGATGACATCGGCGCCGTGCGCAACGCCCTCGCGGGCGGCGTCAAGGGCTATGTAGTCACCGGCACCCGTACCAATGTGGGGCTCCCCACCCGCCCCGGCGCCGCCCCCATCGGCTCCGCAGCCGCCCGTATGCACCGGCGTCCGCCGGGTACCCCGAGCCACCCGGGCGGCTACCGCGAGCTGTCGGGCCGCGAGGTGGAAGTGCTCCGCCTGGTGGCCGAGGGGCAGTCCAACAAGGCCATCGGTGTCTCGATGGGCCTGTCCGCATTGACCGTAAAGAGTCACCTCGCCCGCATCGCCCGCAAGCTCGGCACCGGCGACCGCGCGGGAATGGTCGCGGTGGCCCTGCGCACGGGCATCATCCACTGACTGATTTACACCCCCTCGCCGCCCGTCGACGTAACGTTCCGTCGACGGGCGCCGTGCGTTCACAGATACCCTTCACAGGTGACCGACGCCCAAGAGACCGCAGCAGACAGCTCACTGCGAACCACCGGAGGCGCTCCTCCGGACGAAGGCGTCGCAGGCGTCTCCGTCGAAGGGACTCCCACCCCTCTGCTCGAACCGCGTGACGGCATTCCGCCGGTCGTCGCGGACCCCGATGCCCTCGCGCAGGTCATCGCGGCATTTGCCGCCGGTACGGGACCGGTGGCCGTGGACGCCGAGCGGGCCTCCGGGTACCGCTACGGACAGCGCGCGTATCTCGTCCAGCTCCGCCGTGAGGGCGCGGGCTCCGCGCTGATCGACCCCGTCGCCTGCCCCGACCTCTCCGGGCTCGGCGAGGCGCTCGCCGGCGCCGAGTGGGTGCTGCACGCGGCGACCCAGGACCTGCCGTGCCTGCGGGAAATAGGCATGGTTCCGTCCAGCATCTTCGACACCGAGCTCGCCGGGCGGCTCGCCGGGTTCCCCCGGGTCGGCCTCGGCGCGATGGTCGAGAGCGTCCTCGGCTATGTCCTGGAGAAGGGCCACTCCGCGGTCGACTGGTCCACCCGCCCGCTCCCCGAGCCCTGGCTGCGCTACGCCGCGCTCGACGTGGAACTCCTCGTCGACCTGAGGGACGCGCTGGAGAAGGAACTGGACCGGCAGGGGAAGCTGGAGTGGGCCCGCGAGGAGTTCGACGCGATCGCGTCCGCGCCGCCCGCCCCGCCCCGCAAGGACCCCTGGCGGCGTACGTCGGGCATGCACAAGGTGCGGCGCCGACGGCAGATGGCCGTCGTACGGGAGCTGTGGACGACCCGGGACCGGATCGCCCAGCGGCGGGACGTCTCCCCCGGCAAGGTCCTCAGTGACGGCGCGATCGTGGAAGCGGCCCTCGCCCTGCCCCCGAACGTGCACGCGCTCACCGCGCTGCCCGGATTCGGGCACCGGATGGGGCGGCGTCAGTTGGAGCAGTGGCAGACCGCGGTCGACCGTGCCAAGGCGCTGCCGGACGCGGAGCTGCCGCAGCCCGGGCAGGCGGTGGCGGGGCCGCCGCCGCCCCGGTCGTGGGCCGACCGGGATCCGGCCGCCGCGGCCCGGCTCTCCGCGGCGCGGGCGGCGGTGTCGGCGCTCGCCGAGCGCCTCGGCATGCCGCAGGAGAACCTGATCACCCCGGACACGGTCCGCCGCGTCTGCTGGGAGCCCCCGGCCGACCTCTCCGTCCCCTCCGTCGCCACCACCCTGACCGCCTACGGCGCCCGCCCCTGGCAGATCACCCAGGTCGCACCGGCCCTGGCGGCCGCGCTGGCGACGCCCGCGCCCTAGGCGGGGGCGCGCGCTGGTTCCGTCGGGCGCCTCGTGCTCCCCGCGCCCCTCAGCCAGGTGAACGAGAAGAGCCCGGCCGCGGCCATGACGACGGCCGCGTAGCTCATCCCGTGAGTGAAGGCGTCGCGCGCGGCCGCCAGTACGGCGGTGGGGGTCCCGTCGGGCGACTGGGCCGACGACGGCCGTCGCGCCGCCCAGCGTTTCGCGTACGGCTTCGGCCTGCGGCACGCAGGAGAGCGGCGCGTCGGCCATGTCCCTGCTGTAGACCGCCCAACTTCCATAACGACCACTCCCGCGGCGGGCACCAGGCTCCACAGCGCGGCCTTGAACGGGCTCAGGCCGAGGACGGACCGCAGGTACGGAGTCGCCTCGCCCAGCGAGCGGTCCGGAGGCCAGGACCATTGGACACACCCCCGGACTGTGTGACGTGTTCCTCTCCGGGGGGACCCTTGGCCTTGTAGTTACCGGCAAGTAGCATGACCCGAGGAAGCGCGCCGCAGGCGCACCGCACCCTGGAGGAGAGCCATCGTGCCTCGTACCGTCAGGGACGTCGTCTTCGTCGACGGCGTCCGCACCCCGTTCGGCAAGGCGGGACCGAAGGGTATCTACCACGAGACCCGGGCCGACGACATGATCGTCAAGGCGATCCGGGAGCTCCTTCGCCGCAACCCGGCCCTGGACCCGGCCAAGATCGACGAGGTCGCGATCGCCGCGACCACGCAGATCGGCGACCAGGGCCTCACCATCGGCCGTACGGCCGGCATCCTCGCCGGGCTGCCGCAGTCCGTGCCGGGCTACTCGGTGGACCGCATGTGCGCGGGCGCCCTGACGGCCGTCACCACCACCGCGGGCTCCATCGCCTTCGGCGCGTACGACGCCGTGATCGCCGGCGGTGTTGAGCACATGGGCCGCCACCCCATGGGCGAGGGCGTCGACCCCAACCCGCGCTTCGTGAGCGAGAAGCTGGTCGACGAGTCCGCCCTGTTCATGGGCATGACGGCGGAGAACCTGCACGACCGCTACCCCTCCATCACCAAGCAGCGCGCCGACGAGTACGCGGTGCGCTCGCAGGAGAAGGCCGCCAAGGCGTACGCCAACGGCAAGATCCAGCAGGACCTGGTGCCGGTCTCCGTACGCCGCACCAACGAAGAAGCGGGCGAGACCGGGTGGGGGCTCGCGACCCAGGACGAGCCGATGCGGCCCGGCACCACCCTGGAGAACCTCGCGGGCCTGAAGACGCCGTTCCGTACGCACGGCCGGGTCACGGCGGGCAACGCCGCCGGTCTCAACGACGGCGCCACCGCCTCGATCATCGCTTCCGAGGACTTCGCCCGCGAGAACGGGCTGCCGGTCAAGATGCGGCTCGTCTCGTACTCCTTCGCCGGAGTCGAGCCGGAGGTCATGGGCTACGGCCCCATCCCGGCCACCGAGAAGGCCCTCGCCCAGGCGGGCCTGCGCATCGACGACATCGGTCTCTTCGAGATCAATGAGGCCTTCGCCGTACAGGTCCTCGCCTTCCTGGAGCACTACGGCATCGCCGACGACGACGCCCGCGTCAACCAGTACGGCGGCGCCATCGCCTTCGGCCACCCCCTCGCCTCGTCCGGTGTCCGGCTGATGACGCAGTTGGCGCGGCAGTTCGAGGAGCAGCCCGAGGTCCGCTACGGCCTGACCACCATGTGTGTCGGCTTCGGCATGGGCGCCACGGTCATCTGGGAGAACCCGCACCACAAGGACGCCGGAGGCGACAAGTGAGCACCACCACCACTGAGCTGTTGAAGGGTGCGGCCGAGCTGTTCCCCGACGAGGTCGTGACGCAGGCTCACGTACGCCACCTCGACCTGCCCGCGGGGGCCGGGCGCTTCGCCCTCATCACCCTCGACAACGGCTTCGACCACACCAAGCCGACCACCTTCGGCCCGGGCTCGCTCGCGAACCTGAACGCCGCCCTCGACCAGGTCGAGAAGGAGGCCGCCGAGGGCACGGTCGTCGGCGTCGGCATCACCGGCAAGCCGTTCATCTTCGCCGTCGGCGCCGACCTCAAGGGCGTCGAGATCCTCAAGCGGCACGAGGACGCGCTCGCCATCGGCAAGGGCGGCCACGACGTCTTCAAGCGGCTCGCCGGGCTCGCCGTGCCGACGTTCGCGTACTACAACGGTGCCGCCATGGGCGGTGGCGTCGAGGTCGGTCTGCACTGCACGTACCGGACCGTGTCGAAGGCCCTGCCCGCCTTCTCCCTGCCCGAGGTCTTCCTCGGTCTCGTGCCCGGCTGGGGCGGCTGCACGCTCCTTCCGAACCTGATCGGCGCGGACCGCGCGGTTTCGGTCATCATCGAGAACTCGCTGAACCAGAACAAGCAGCTCAAGGGCAAGCAGGTCTTCGAACTCGGCATCGCGGACTCGCTGTTCGAGGGCGCGGACTTCCTGGAGCAGTCGCTGGTGTGGACGGCGTCCGTCCTGAAGGGGGACGTCAAGGTCGAGCGCCCGGAGATCGACCGCGGCGAGGCCTGGGACGCGGCGGTCGCCCGCGGCCGCGCCATCGCGGACTCCAAGGTGCACGGCGCGGCCCCGGCCGCGTACCGCGCCCTGGACATCGTCGCGGGCGCGAAGGACGGCGACCTCCAGAAGGGCTTCGACGCGGAGGACACCGCGCTCGCCGACCTCATGATGGGCGGCGAACTGCGCAGCGGCATCTACGCGTTCAACCTCGTCCAGAAGCGCGCCAAGCGCCCCGCGGGCGCCCCGGACAAGAACCTGGCGCGGCCGGTCACCAAGGTCGGCGTCGTGGGCGCGGGCCTGATGGCCTCGCAGCTCGCGCTGCTCTTCCTGCGCCGCCTTGAGGTGCCGGTCGTGCTGACCGACATCGACCAGGAGCGCGTGGACAAGGGCGTCGGCTACGTCCACGCCGAGATCGACAAGCTGCTCGGCAAGGGCCGTATCAACCAGGACAAGGCGAACCGCCTGAAGGCGCTGGTCACCGGTGTCCTGGACAAGGCGGAGGGCTTCGCGGACGCGGACTTCGTCATCGAGGCCGTCTTCGAGGAGATCGGCGTCAAGCAGCAGGTGTTCGCGGAGGTGGAGGCGGTCGCCCCGGCGCACGCGATCTTCGCCACGAACACCTCGTCCCTGTCCGTCACGGAGATGGCGTCGAAGCTGAAGCACCCCGAGCGGGTCGTCGGCTTCCACTTCTTCAACCCGGTCGCGATCCTCCCCCTCCTGGAGATCGTGCGCGGCGAGCAGACCGACGACGCCTCGCTGGCCACGGCCTTCGGTGTCGCCAAGAAGCTGAAGAAGACCGCGGTCCTGGTGAAGGACGCCCCGGCGTTCGTCGTGAACCGCATCCTCACCCGCTTCATGGGCGAGATCCAGAACGTCATCGACGAGGGCACCCCGGTGCCGGTGGCCGAGAAGGCCGTCGAGCCCCTCGGCCTGCCGATGTCGCCGCTGGTCCTCCTCGAACTGGTCGGTCCGGCCATCGGTCTGCACGTCTCGGAGACCCTCAACCGGGCCTTCCCGGACCGCTTCACGGTGTCGCCGAACCTGAAGTCCGTCGTCGAGGCGGGCAAGCGCGGCTTCTACGTGCACTCCGCCGAGACTGGCGCCAAGCCGGAGCTCGACCCCGAGGTGGCCGCGCTCCTGAAGCAGGGCGACTTGGTCCTGACCGAGGAGCAGGTGCGGGCCCGGGTGCTCGACGCCGTCGCCCAGGAGATCGGGCTCATGCTCGACGAGGGTGTCGTCGCCGAGGCGCAGGACATCGACCTGTGCCTGATCACCGGCGCGGGCTGGCCCTTCCACCTGGGCGGCGTCACGCCGTACCTTGACCGTGAGGGTGTCAGCGAGCGCGTCAACGGCAAGCGGTTCCTGGAGCCGGGTGTGGCGAGCGTGCCCGCGTAAGCGCGGGCGTGTGAGCGTGGGGTGCCCGGTACGTCGTCGTACGAGACGACGTACCGGGCACTTCCATGTCAGGGGATGACCGCCTCGCCTGCCGCGCGCGGCCGTGGTCAGGCGGAGGCCGCCTGCTCCCAGGCTCTGAGGGCGAGGCCGGGCTCGTCCTTGCGGTAGGTGAGGCGCAGGGCGCCGGTGCCGGGTACGAAGGTCGCGGCGACCACCCGGCCCGCGGCGTCCTTCGCGAGCGAGACCCGCGCGTCGATCGGCAGGGCGGGACCCGACTCGGTCCACCAGGCGCCCGCCGACTCCAGTTCGGTCGGGTAGGCGGCGAAGGCGACACGGCCGCTCTCGGCGCGCTGGGCCAGCAAGGTGCAGTCGTGGCCGTCGAGGTCGCAGCGCAGCGCGGACACCGGGCCCGGGCCCGCCGCCGTCAGGAGGCGCATGGGCGCGTCGTCGGCGGAGCCCCGCCACGCGCACAACCGGCCGTCCTCGTCCGTGAAGTAGAGCGTGGTGTGCTCGGCGGACGTGGCGAGGGCGCGCAGGGTGCCTGGGCGGGCGCGGACCGCGAGCGGGGCGCCGTCCAGGGCGGGGACGGCTCCGGGCGAGGCCTGGCGCCAGCGCAGGATGCCGCCGGGGGTGGTCGCGTACGCCGTGACGAGGCCCGACTCGCCCGTGACCGCGGCGACCGGTCCTGTCACGCCCGTGCCCTTGAGGTCGCGCCACGGCCCCCAGCCGCCCCTCTCCTTCTGGCCCCGCATGCTGAGGCCGCCGCCGCGGTTGGGTACGAAGACGTGGGCGCGGCCCTGGGCGTCGACGGTCACGGCGGGTACGCCGGTGCTCTCGCCCTTCTTGTTCGGGTGGCCGAGCGGGTTCCAGTCGAGGGCGGTGAGGTGTGGCTGGAAGTGCGTGGAGTGCACGAGTCCTGACTCGCCGGGGACGGTGGGGCGCCACGACACCAGGTGTGCGTACGCGTCGGTGCCCTGTCCCACGGCGAGGACGGGGTGCACGCGCTGGTCGCCGCCGACGGCGCGGGGGGCCGTCCAGGGGCCGCCCGGGCGGCGTTGGGTGCGGCAGACCACGGCGTCGCTCTCGCACGCGTACACGGCGAGCCTGCCGTCGCGTGCGCGTATGAGCCAGTCGCCGGTCACGGTCGGTGGGGGGAGGGCTTGGGGCATGCGGCGTTCCGGGGGCGGGGCCAGTGAGGTCGGGTCCCTGCAACTCTAATGGGCGTGGTGGGGGTGGGTGCACCCGGGCGTGCGAGGCTTGGCCACATGGAGACTGTGACCCTCGTCGTGGACGGCGCCAATGTCGTGGGTTCCGTGCCCGACGGGTGGTGGCGGGACCGGCGGGGGGCCGCGGAGCGCTTGCGGGACCGGCTCGTGCCGCTCGCCGCGCTCGGGCTGCCGCCCCTGTATCCCGGTCCCCTCGATGTCGTCCTCGTCGTCGAGGGGCAGGCGCGGGGGGTCGACTCCGTCGAGGGGGTACGGGTGGACTCCGCCCCCGCGAGCGGCGACGACCGCATCGTGGAACTAGTCACCGAGTCCCCCGGCCCCTGCGTGGTCGCCACCGCCGACCGCGAACTCCGCCGCCGGGTGGGCGCTCTGGGCGCGGAGTGCGTGGGCCCCCGGGCGGTACGCGGCTAGCCCCCCGTCCCGTCACCGTGGCCGGGGCCTGTGCCCCCCCGGCGGGCGTGGGCCCCTGGGCGGTGCGCGGCTAGCCCCCACAGCCCGTCACCGTGGCCGGGGCCTGTGCCCCCCGGCGGGCGTGGGCCCCCGGGCGGTACGCGGCTAGCCCCCACAGCCCGTCGCCGTGGGCCGGGGCCTGTGCCCCCCGGCGGGCGTGGGCCCCTGGGCGGTGCGCGGCTAGCCCCACAGCCCGTCACCGTAAGCCGGGGCCTGTGCCCACCCGGCGGGCGTGGGCCCCTAGGCGGTGCGCGGCTAGCCCCACAGCCCGTGACCGTAGGCCGGGGCCTGTGCCCACCCGTGCCGCCCCTGGCGGCCCAGTTGCCCACAGGGGCGGGCGGGGGTGCGGACCCGAGCGCGGAGCCCGCGGGCGCGGGGGTGGGGGCGCGGCCCCGGGGCGCGGGGCGGGGCCCCGGAGCACGGGTGCGGGGCGGGGGCGCGGGGCGCGGGGCGCAGGAACGC
>NZ_JOAP01000070.1 GCF_000720475.1 Streptomyces aureocirculatus | reverse complement strand
GGTCCATTCCGCTCACCCCGCCCACCCGGTCCATTCCGCTCACCCCGCCCACCCGGTCCACCCGGCCCACCCCGTTCACCCCGCCCACCCGGCTCACCCCGTTCACCGCTCCCCTCCCAGCGGAAGCACCGCCACCACCTCGAAGCCCCGGTCCGCCCTGGGCCCCGCCGCCAGCGTGCCGCCCACGCTGCGCGCCCGCTCCCGCATCCCGACGAGTCCGAACCCGGGCACGTCCGGCGCAGGCCGTCCCGCCCGGCCGGGGAGCGGCACCGGTCCGGCCGGGCGGGCGCGGACCGGCCCCGTGGCGGCCGTCGCGTCCGCGTCCCCGCCGTCGTCCGTCACCGTCACCCGCAGCTCCCCGCCCTGCTTCCGTACCCCCACCCGCACGCTCGGGTGCGGGCCGCCGTGCCGTACGGCGTTGGTGAGGGCCTCCTGCACGATGCGGTACGCCGCGGCGCCCACGGCGGGCCGCACCGCCGGGTCCGGGGCGTCCACGGCGAGGTCCACGACGGCTCCCGCGGTGCGGGCCGCGTCCGCGAGGTCGCCGATGCCGCCGAGACCGGGAAGGGGGCCCCGGGACTCGTCCGGGCCCGCGGGCTCACCGGGGCCGCCGTGCCCTTCCGGGTCCGAGGCCCGCAGGACCTCCAGGGTCGCCCGCAGCTCGCCGCGCGCGCTGCGGCAGGTGTCCGCGATGTCGTCGAGCGCGCCCGCGACGGCGGCGCGGTCGAGGCGCTCTGGGTCGGCGGCGAGGACGTGCGCGGCCACCGACGTCTGCACGCCGATCAGCGTGATGCTGTGCGCGAGCAGGTCGTGCAGGTCGCGGGCGACCCGCAGGCGCTCCTCGGCGACGCGCCGCCTGGCCTCCTCCTCGCGGGTGCGTTCGGCGCGCTCGGCGCGTTCCAGGGCGGAGGCGACGTACTGGCGGTGGACGCGTACGTAGGTGCCGAAGAGCAGCACGGCGACGATCCAGCCGGAGATGCGCATGACCTCCGCGACCTGCTTGGGGCCGACGTGGGCGTTGGCGAACAGGGTGACGGCCACGACGCCCACGCCGGTCAGGAGCGTACGGCGGGGCCGCCCGGTGACGGCGACGGTGTAGAGGGCGAGCATGGCGACGGGGACCGCGGCGACGTGCGTGTAGTCGACGGCGTGGTACGGCGCGACGAACACGACGGTGGCGAGGAGCACCGGCATCGGGTGGCTGCGGCGCCACACGGCAGGCACATGGGCGCACAGGAGCAGGGTCCAGCCGAGCGCGTCCAGGCTGCGCCCGTCCCCCGCGACCGCGCCGAGCACCACCGCGACGGCGGTGACGAGGGCGGCGAGGAGGGTGTCGTCGCGCAGGGCGCGGCGCGTGCCGGGTACGGCCCCGGTGAGCGGCCAGAGCCGACAGGCACCCGCGGCGGACATCGGCTGCGACACGTCGCCAGCTCCCCCTTCCGGCCCACCGGGCACATCGGATCCGCCCCCGGCCTTCCCGCCGGGCACAGCGACTGCGGCCCCGGCTGTTCCGCCGGGCACACCGACCGCGGCCCCGGCCGTCCCCGCCCGTCCGCGTTCGTCCATGCGATCACCCCCATCTTCGTGCACGGCGGCGCCCCTCCGACAGGGAGGGGCGCCGCGTGGTCGGCCGTGGTCAACGCGCGCGGACGAGTTCCGGCTCGTCGGGCTCGGGGGCGGGCGCCGGGCCGGGCGGTGCCTTCGACAGCGGGCCCGGCCACCACACCTTCCTGCCGAGGGCCAGGCTGGCGGAGGTCACCAGGTAGGTCCGCACCAGGAAGGTGTCGAGGAGCACCCCGACCGCGATGACGAAGCCCAGTTCGACGAGCTGGACCAGCGGCATATTGGTGAGGACGGCGAACGTCGCGGCGAGGACGAGGCCCGCGGAGGCGATGACACCGCCCGTGGTGCGCAGGGCGGTGAGCGCGGCAGGCCCCGTCTCCGCCCCGGCCAGGCACTCCTCGCGCATGCGATGCATCAGGAAGATGCCGTAGTCGACGCCGAGGGCGACCAGGAAGCAGAAGGAGAGCAGGCCGAGGCCCGGGTCGGTGCCCTCGAAGCCGAAGACGGGCCCGAAGACGAGCCCCGCGATGCCGAGCGAGGCGCCCCACACCGCGACGACCGCGAGGAGAAGGAGGAGCGGGGCGACCAGTGCGCGCAGCAGGACGACGAGGATCAGCAGGACGGCGGCGAGCACGATGGGGACGACCACCCGCATGTCGCGCCGGTTGGTGTCCTTCAGGTCGAGCTGTTCGGCGCTCGGCCCGCCGACGTAAGCGCCCCGCGCGTCGAGGCGGTCGCGCAGCTTCTCCAGGGTCGCGGTCTCGGCCGCCGACTGCGGCGTGGCCTTGGCGACGACGGAGATCTCGGTCCACTGCCGCGAACTGCGGCCGCGTTCCGCGCTGTCGACGCCCGGCACGGCACGGGCGTCGGCGAGTGCCGGGGCGGCACGGTCGGTGGGTGCGATGACGCTGATGGGCTGGGTGCCGCGCTCGGGGTAGGCGGCGGCGAGGGTCTCCATGGCGGCGATGGAGTCCGGCTTGCTGGTGAAGGAGTCCTCCTGCTTGAGGTTGCCGGGCAGGGCGAACGCGCCGAGGGCGAGGGCGCCGAGCAGCACGGCGCCCGCCGCGAGCACGGTACGGGGCCTGCGTCCCGCGGACGAACCCATCGACTGGAACAGCGACTTCCGCTTCTTCGGCTCGCTGCCGAAGGCCGGCACCAGCGGCCAGAACACCCGCCGCCCGAGCACCACGAGCAGCGCGGGCAGCAGCGTCATCATCGCCACGAGCGCGCACAGCACCCCGACCGCCCCGAGGGGCCCCATCCCCCGGCTGCTGTTGAGGTCGGCGGCGAGCAGGCAGAGCAGGCCCGCAGCGACCGTTCCCGAGGAGGCGACCACGGCGGGCCCGCAGTTGCGCAGGGCGGTGACCATGGCGTCGTACGGCCGCTCGACGCGGCGCAGTTCCTCGCGGTAGCGGGAGATGATGAGCAGGGCGTAGTCGGTGCCCGCGCCGAAGACCAGGATCGTCATGATGCCCGAGCTCTGCCCGCTGACCGTGGTGCCGAAGGCCTGGTTGAGACCGTAGGCGACGCCCATGGAGAGGTAGTTGGCGACACCGGCGACGACGAGCGGTACCAGCCAGAGCAGCGGGCTGCGGTAGATCAGGACGAGCAGGACGGCGACGACGGCGACCGTGGTGTAGAGCAGCGGTCCGTCCAGGGAGGTGTAGACCTCGCTCGCGTCGGTGGCGAGCGCGCCTGACCCGCCGACCTCGACGCTCAGCCCGTCCGTGTCCGCCGTGCCTTCGGGGGCCTTGACGACGTCACGGACGTCGTTGACGAAGGTGTCCCGCAGTTCCTCGTCGGTGCCGGGTTCGGTGCTTGCGACGGGGTACATCAGGGTCGTGCCGTCCTTGGACGGCACGCCCTGCGGCCTCTCGACGAGCTTCAGATCCCGGTCGAGGGCCGCCACCTGGTCCGCCGCCGTGCTCCGGTCGGCGGCGGTGAGCCCCGCGTCGCGGTGGTAGACGAGGACCAGCTCCGTCGTCTCGCCGCCGGGCAGCCGCTCCTGGACCTCGGCGACCTGGGTGGAGTCGGCGTTCGCGGGCAGATAGTCCACGGCCCGGTCGCGCTGGACGTCGCCGAGCTTCCCCGCGAAAGGACCGGCGAGCGCGAGCACGGCGATCCACAGGCCGAGCAGCGCCCAGGGCACGGCGCGTGGTCGGCGGCGCTTCGACGTTGATGCGGCCCCCATCGGTGGGCCTCCCTCCCGTGACGGTGTCTGACGGCTCCCAGACTTCCGTCGCGCGAGGGCCAAGACGTCCCGCCCGAGAGCGAGTTGGGCCTTACCTCCCGGGGTGGCACGGAGGGCGCGTTACTCCCGGGGGAGTATCCGTGCGCGGTACGGGCCGTCAGGACGGCGTACGCGTCGCCGCCACGAGCAGTCGGGCCACGTCGTGGGGGTCGATGGTCAGCGCGCAGCCCGCGGTGGCGAGCACATCGCGCTCGGCGGGCGTGTAGGGGCCGTCGGCGAGGGCGATCCTGGCACCCTGGAGGAGCAGGGCCTCGCGTCCCGCGGGCGCGAGGTGGGGGGTCAGCGGGCCGAGCGCCTCGTGGAGTTCGATGGCGAGTCCGGGCACGCAGTCCGGGACGTCGAAGCTGCCGGTGTCGGCGGCGAGCGCGTCGACCAGGGCGGTGAGGCGCTCCTCGGTGCAGTCGTCGAAGCCGGCGCCGTGCAGGGTGGTGACGGCGGCGTCCAGGGCGGCGCGGGACGCGGTGCCGCCGGTGGTGAGGACCGCGATCACCACGGTGTGCACGGCGTCACGCAGCATCGCGGAGAGCCGGACGGTCGTGGGGTGGTCGAGCGTCTCCAGCCCGAAGTGGTCCTGGCAGGCGGCGCATTCGACGACGGGTCCCGCCTCGCCGCGGGAGAGCAGCGGCACGCCGAGGAAGACGAAGCGCCGACGGCCCGTGCGCCGCTGGTAGTTGCGGTCACCACCGCAGCCGGGACAGAAGAACTCGCCGTCGCAGACGGTGGTCCAGGCCGTGCGGGTGCCGACGAGGCGCCCTGCGAAAGACCCCCGGGGCCCGCGGAACCCACGGTGCCCGCCGCGGTGCAGCAGGCGCGGGAACGGGCCGGTGCGGTCCCCTCGGCCGACGCGTCGGCCGCGGACCGGTGCGACCCCGCCGAAGACGCGGGATGCCCGTTCTTTCCGTCCCCGATCTGGCAGCACCACGCACCTCCACGACGCCGCGGCGGCCCTGCCGCGTTGGCGTGATGTTAGCCACATCCATGATGCCGCGTCAGTACCTTGGACGGGAGATGGCCGGTTGCCAGCCAGGGCCGGGCCCCCTGACGCGCGGCGGCCCCGTCCGCCACAGCGGCGGACGGGGCCGTAAAACCACCGGTCGAACGGGTGTCCGGCAGGATCAGCGGCTGGCGCGGTTGACGGCGGAGACGACGGCCTTGAGCGATGCACGTGTCGTATTCGCGTCGATGCCCACGCCCCACAGGACCTTGTCGTCGACTACGCACTCGATGTACGAGGCCGCCTGTGCGGAGGCGCCGGCGCTCATCGTGTGCTCCTGGTAGTCGAGCAGCCGGGCGTCGATGCCCAGGGACTGCAGGGCCGCGAAGAACGCCGAGATCGGGCCGTTGCCCGTGCCGGTCAGGACCGTGGACTCGCCGTCCACGATCGCGCCCACGGTCAGCGTGTCCACGCCGTCCTCGTCGGCGGTGGTCTGGCTGGCGCGCAGTTGGACGCGGCCCCAGGGGTTGTCGGGGTTCGGCAGGTACTCGTCCTGGAAGACGCTCCAGATCGCGCCGGGCGTGACCTCGCCGCCCTCGGCGTCGGTCTTCGCCTGGATGATCTTCGAGAACTCGATCTGCATGCGCCGCGGCAGGTCCAGGCTGTGGTCGTTCTTCAGGACGTAGGCGATGCCGCCCTTGCCGGACTGGGAGTTGACGCGGATCACGGCCTCGTAGGAACGGCCGACGTCCTTCGGGTCGATGGGCAGATACGGCACGGCCCACTCGATGTCGTCGACGGACTTGCCCGCGGCCGCGGCCCGGGACTCCATGGCGTCGAAGCCCTTCTTGATGGCGTCCTGGTGGGAGCCGGAGAAGGCGGTGTAGACCAGGTCGCCCGCGTAGGGGTGGCGCGCGGGGACCTCCATCTGGGTGCAGTACTCGTACACGCGACGGATCTCGTCGATGTCGGAGAAGTCGATCTGCGGGTCGACGCCCTGGCTGAACAGGTTCATGCCCAGCGCCACCAGGTCGACGTTGCCGGTGCGCTCGCCCTGTCCGAACAGGCAGCCCTCGACGCGGTCGCCGCCCGCCATCACGGCGAGTTCGGCGGCGGCGACGGCGGTGCCGCGGTCGTTGTGCGGGTGGATGGACAGGCACACGTACTGGCGCCGGGACAGGTTGCGGGACATCCACTCGAAGCGGTCCGCGTGCGTGGACGGCGTCGAACGCTCCACGGTGGCGGGCAGATTGAGGATGATCTCGCGGTCGGCGTCGGGCTGCCAGACGTCCATGACGCCCTCGCAGACCTCCAGGGCGAAGTCCAGCTCGGTGTCGGTGAAGATCTCCGGGCTGTACTGGTAGCCGAAGACGGTGTCCTGGTCGAGGATCTTGTCCGCGTACTCCATGACCAGGCGGGTGCCGTCCACGGCGATCTGCTTGACCTGCTCGCGTGAGCCGCGGAAGACGACGTCGCGCCAGACGGGCGCGGTCGCGTTGTACAGGTGCACGGTCGCGCGCTTGGCGCCCTTCAGGGAGGCCACGGTGCGCTCGATCAGCTCTTCGCGGGCCTGTGTGAGGACCGAGATCGTCACGTCGTCGGGGATGGCGTCCTCGTCCTCGACGATGGAGCGCACGAAGTCGAAGTCGGTCTGGCCCGACGAGGGGAAGCCGACCTCGATCTCCTTGTAGCCCATGCGGACGAGCAGGTCGAACATGGCGCGCTTGCGGGCGGGCGACATCGGGTCGATGAGCGCCTGGTTGCCGTCGCGCAGATCGGTGGACAGCCAGCGGGGCGCCACCGTGATGCGTTGGTCGGGCCAGCTCCGGGCGGGCAGGGCCACCTGCTCGTACGGGCCGTACTTGTGGATCGGCATCGAGCTGGGGCGCTGGAAGTTCGGCATGGGGTGCGGGGCTCCTCGACAGGGTCCGGAGGGGACGGCCGACGGTCTGGCACAGCACCGAACTCCGCGGGGAGGGGGTCGGCCTTGCTACAGACCCTCGCCGCGGCAGCTAAGGAGAAGCAGCCCGAAACGCATGATGCGAGGCAGCCTAGCCGAGCCGCGCGCGATGCGCGGGTGCGTATCAGTATCCGGGACCGTGGGGAACGTACCGGACAAAAGGTGCCGTATATCACCTGGAGAGGACCGCATGGGTCCGTATGCGGTTATTTCACCAATCATGGTGGCAGCTAGTGACAGCGGCATGACCCAGTGCCACATTGCCGCCATGACCGCCAACCCAACGGGTTTCGTCCCCGTTTTCTGCACGATCGTGCCACCCGTCATCCTGGACACGCTGGCTCAGTCCCAGAACCCCGCGCTCGCCAAGGCCGCCCGCCGCACCCTCCAGCGCGACGCCTACGAGCGCACCCAGCGCCGCCTGACCACCGTCGTCGGCGCCCCGTCCGTGGCCGCACCCAAGGGCGCGGTCGAGGGCAAGCCGCACCGCACCGTCTACGACGCCAGGCACAAGACGGACCTGCCGGGACGCAAGGTGCACAGCGAGGGCGACAAGCCCGGCAAGGACGCGACGGTCAACCGGGCCCACGCCGGCCTCGGCGCCACCTTCGAGGTGTTCCTCAAGCACTTCGCGCGCGACTCCATCGACGGCGGCGGGCTGCCCCTCGACGCGACCGTGCACTACGGCGAGGAGTACGGGAACGCCTTCTGGAACGGCGAACAGATGGTGTTCGGCGACGGCGACGGTGAGATCTTCCTCGACTTCACCATCCCGGTCGACGTCATCGGCCACGAGCTGACCCACGGCGTCGTCCAGTACACGGCGAACCTCACCTACTTCGGCCAGCCCGGCGCCCTGAACGAGTCGATGGCGGACGTGTTCGGCTCCCTCATCAAGCAGTACACACTCGGCCAGACCGCCGCCGACGCCGACTGGCTGATCGGCGCGGGCCTGCTCGCCCCGCGCGTCACCGGCACCGCGCTGCGCTCGATGAAGGCCCCGGGCACCGCGTACGACGACGACGTCCTCGGCAAGGACCCGCAGCCCGCCACCATGGACGACTACGTCCGCACCGGCCGTGACAACGGCGGCGTGCACATCAACTCCGGCATCCCGAACCACGCCTTCTACCTGCTCGCCCAGGCCCTCGGCGGCCACTCCTGGGAGCGGGCCGGGCAGATCTGGTACGCCGTCCTGACCGGCGGCGAACTCGCCCAGGACGCGTCGTTCACGGACTTCGCCAAGCTGACGGTCGCCGCCGCCCGCGCCAAGTACGGCGACGGCGACGAGCTGAAGGCGGTCGTGGACGCCTGGGCGCAGGTCAAGGTGGACACCACCTGACGCGGGCCAGGGTGGGTACCACCTGATCCGGCCGGAAGCCGTCGGACCTCCCGGCGCCGCCTGGCGGGGCGCCGGAGCCTGGAGTAGACAGGACCCATGCGTATCCAGGTGAAGCGCACAGGAGGTTTCGCGGGCATCGAGCGGTACGGGGAGGTGGACACCACCGGGCGCCCCGACGCCGCCGAGTGGCACGCCCTGGCCGAACGGGCCCTGGCGGACGGCCGGGACGCGCCACCGATCGGCGTACCCGACGGGTTCAGCTACCAGCTCACCGTCGACGGCCGGACCGTGTACTGCGCGGACCCCCGGCTGACCGACGACCAGCGGGAGCTGATCACACGGGTGCTCAAGGAGGGCTCGTAGCGCTCCCGCCCGGCGGGGGCCGCTCGCCGCACGGGCGTTGACTTCCGTGCCGACCGGTCCGGATGATCGCGCGCATGGCGACGACGCGCGCACCGCTGCCCCGCTTCCCGCACGACTTCTTGTGGGGAGTGTCCACTTCGGCCCACCAGATCGAGGGCGCCGCCGACCAACGCGGGCCCTCGGTGTGGGACGCGTTCACGGCCCTGCCCGGCAACGTCAAGGACGGCACGACGGCCGCCGTGGCCTGCGACCACGTGCGCCGCTACCGCGAGGACGTGGCCCTGATCCACGACCTCGGCGTGGACGCGTACCGCTTCTCGGTCTCCTGGCCACGGGTACTGCCACGGGGCGCGGGCGAGGTCAGCGAACGCGGCCTGGACTTCTACGACCGCCTGGTCGACGAGCTGTGCGCGGCGGGTGTACGCCCCGTGCCGACCCTCTTCCACTGGGACACGCCGCTCGCCGTGGAGGAGGCGGGCGGCTGGCTCGCCCGCGACACCGCGCACCGTTTCGCCGAGTACGCGGCCGTGGTCGCGGACCGCATCGGTGACCGCGTACCGAAGTGGATCACGCTGAACGAGCCCGCCGAGCACACCCTGCTCGGGTACGCGCTCGGCCGCCACGCCCCCGGCAGGCAGCTCCTCTTCGACGCGCTCCCGGCGGCCCACCACCAACTCCTCGCGCACGGCCTCGCGGTGGGCGCGCTGCGGGCGGCGGGCGCCGAGGACATCGGCATCGCCAACTCGCACGGCCCGACCTGGCCCGCGTCCGACACCGCCGAGGACCGCGAGGCCGCCGACCTCTACGACGTGCTCCTCAACCGACTCTTCTCCGACCCCCTGATCGCGGGCCGCTACCCGGAAGTGATCACGGAGCTGCTCGGCGGTGACGTACCCGACCTGGACGCGGACCTGAAGATCATCGCCCAGCCGCTCGACTGGTACGGCATCAACTTCTACCAGCCGACGAAGGTGGGCGCCCCGCTCCCCGGCACCGGCCCCACCCAGTTCTCCGGGCTCTCCCTGCCACCCGAGCTCCCCTTCTCGCCGCGCCCGATCGAGGGCCGGCCGCTGACGGACTTCGGCTGGCCCGTCGTCCCCGAGGCCCTCACCGAGCTGCTCCTCACCTTCGGCGAACGCTACGGCGACCGTCTCCCGCCGCTGATCATCACCGAGAACGGCTGCTCCTACGAAGGCCTCGACGACCAGGACCGCATCACCTACCTGGACGGCCATCTCCGGGCGCTGCACCGGGCCCTGGACGCCGGGGTCGACGTGCGCGGCTACTTCGTCTGGTCCCTGCTCGACAACTTCGAGTGGGCCGAGGGGCACGGGCAGCGGTTCGGGCTCGTCCACGTGGACTACGGGACGCTGGAGCGGACGCCCAAGGCCTCGTACTGGTGGCTGCGGGGGGAGTTGGAGGCGCAGCGCGAGGCGGGCTGAGCGTCGGAGGACGGGCTGAACGTCGGAAGCAGCGCGCTGAACGTCAGAAGCAGCGCGCTGAACGTCAGAAGCCCAGCTTGCGCAGTTGGCGCGGGTCGCGCTGCCAGTCCTTGGCCACCTTGACGTGCAGGTCGAGGTAGACCGGCGTACCGAGCAGCGCCTCGATCTGCTTGCGGGACTTGATCCCGACGTCCTTGAGCCGCTTGCCCTTGGGGCCGATGATGATCCCCTTCTGGCTGGGCCGCTCGATGTAGACGAAGGCGTGGATGTCGAGGAGCGGCTTGCCGGCGGGCCGGTCCTCGCGGGGCAGCATCTCCTCGACGACCACCGCGATGGAGTGCGGCAGCTCGTCCCGTACGCCTTCCAGGGCCGCCTCGCGGATCAGCTCGGCCACCATGACCTGCTCGGGCTCGTCCGTGAGGTCGCCCTCGGGGTAGAGCGGCGGGCCCTCGGGAAGCAGCGGCACGATCAGATCGGCGAGCAGGCCGACCTGCTGGTCGCCGACGGCCGACACCGGCACGATCTCGGCCCACTCGAAGCCCAGCTCCTTGCCGAGCTGGTCGATGGCGATGAGCTGCTCGGCGAGCGTCTTGCTGTCGACGAGGTCGGTCTTGGTGACGATCGCGATCTTCGGCGTCTTCTTGATGGACGCCAGTTCCTTGGCGATGAACCGGTCACCGGGGCCGAGCTTCTCGTTCGCGGGCAGACAGAAGCCGATGACGTCGACCTCGGCCCAAGTGGTGCGTACGACGTCGTTCAGCCGCTCGCCGAGCAGCGTGCGCGGCTTGTGGAGCCCGGGGGTGTCCACCAGGATCATCTGGGCGTCGGGCCGGTGCACGATGCCGCGCACCGTGTGCCGCGTGGTCTGCGGCTGGTCCGCGGTGATCGCGACCTTCTTGCCGACCAGAGCGTTCGTGAGGGTGGACTTGCCCGCGTTGGGGCGACCGACGAAGCAGGCGAAACCGGCACGGTGGGCGGCCTGCTCGGACGGCTGGGATGACTGGGTACGCACGCTCATGCCGCCCATTCTCCCTGATCTTTTCGGGCGTGGGCGCCTTGGGCGGTTTCCTGTCCTATGGGGCTGCGCCCCTTTCCCCCGCTTTCGGCCCTCCGGGCCTCGCCCTCGAACGCCGGGCGGGCTGTTTCCCACCACCCGCCCTTTCCGGCGAGGTTCCCGCCCGTCCGGGGTGCCCCGCGCGGGATCAGACAGCCTCGGCGCGCAACCGGACCACCCCGTCCGCCCCCGCCAGGAAGACGGGCGTACCGGCCCCGCCCAGATCCCGCACGGCGGCCAGATCCTCCGCGCACAGCGACTCCACGCCGGAGACGACCGCCGCCGCCTCCAGTGACTCCGCCCCGGACGCCACCGCCATCGCCACGGCGGTACGCAGGGCCGAGAGCTCCAGGGACGCGAGGGACACGGTCCCTGCCACGTACGTACGGCCCGTCTCGTCCCGTACGGCCGCACCCTCGGGCACACCGTTGCGGGCACGGGCCGAACGGGCGAGGGTGACGATCTTCTGGTCCTCGGGGGCGAGGTCGGTGCGCTCAGTCATGGCACGAGCATACGGAGCGTGGACGTCCCGGAGGGCTCAGGGGCAGGGCGGGATCAAGGGCGGTCCAACCGGAGCCGCACAGCCCGTGGCAGCCCCGCGACCACCAGGTCGTAGGAGTCCTCGACGAGCTCGCGGAGCAGGCGGCCGGGGAGGGAGCCGGAGACCGTCACGGTGTTCCAGTGGCGTTTGTTCATGTGCCAGCCAGGCACGATCTCCGGGTGCGCGGTGCGCAACTGGACGGCGAGGTCGGGGTCGCACTTCAGGTTCACGGTCAGCGGCGCCCCGTCCGGCACGGACAGTGCGGAGAGGGCGAACATCTTCCCTGCCACCTTGAAGACCGAGGTGTCCGGGCCGAACGGGAACTCCTCCACGGCGTCGTTGAAGGAGAGGCACAGGGCCCGGAGCTGCTGCGGAGTCACGCCGCGTCGTCCTCCTCGGGGCCGGATCCCGCGGCCCGTACCGGCTCCACCAGGACCGTGACGATCTTGTTGCGCCGCCCGGCCGCCGCCTCCGCCGTGAGCTTCAGGGCACGCCCGTCCGGCAGGTCCACCACGGCCGACGCCCCGGCGATCGGCACCCGCCCGAGCGCCTTGGCGAGCAGCCCGCCGACGGTCTCCACGTCCTCGTCGTCGTAGGCCTCAAGGCCGTAGAGATCGCCGAGGTCGCCGATGTCGAGGCGGGCCGTGACGCGGTGGCAGCCGTCGTCGAGCTCCTCGACGGGCGGCAGCTCACGGTCGTACTCGTCGGTGATCTCGCCGACGATCTCTTCGAGGATGTCCTCGATGGTGACGATGCCGGCCGTGCCGCCGTACTCGTCGATGACGACGGCGACGTGGTTGCGCTCCTGCTGCATCTCGCGCAGCAGATCGCCCGCGTTCTTGGTGTCGGGCACGAACGCCGCGGGCCGCATCGCCGTCGACACCAGTTCGTTCTCGGCGTCGCGGTTGATGTGGGTCCTGCGGGCGAGGTCCTTCAGATACACGATCCCGACGACGTCGTCCTCGTTCTCGCCGGTCACGGGTATCCGCGAGAAGCCGGAGCGGAGGGCGAGGGTGAGGGCCTGGCGGATGGTCTTGAAGCGTTCGATGGAGACCAGGTCCGTGCGCGGCACCATGACCTCGCGGACCAGCGTGTCGCCCAGCTCGAAGACGGAGTGCACCATGCGGCGCTCATCGTCCTCGATCAGGGACTCCTTCTCGGCGAGGTCGACCATCGCCCGCAGCTCGGCCTCGGAGGCGAAGGGCCCGCGCCTGAAGCCCTTGCCGGGCGTGAGCGCGTTGCCGATGAGGATCAGGAGGGCCGGTACGGGGCCCATGACGCGGGCCAGCGGCAGCAGGACGTACGCCGCGGCCGTCGCCGTGTTCAGCGGGTGCTGGCGGCCGATGGTGCGCGGCGAGACGCCGACGGCGACATAGCTGACGAGCACCATCACGCCGATGGCGATGGCGAGCGCCTCCCAGGTGGTGTCGACGGCCTGGAGGCAGGCGTACGTCACCAGGGCCGCGGCCGCCATCTCGCACGCCACGCGCACGAGCAGGGCCACGTTCAGATAGCGGGTCGGGTCGGCGGCGACCTGCGCGAGCTTCGCGCTGCCGCGCCGCCCGGAGCGCACGGACTCCTCGGCGCGGAAGCTGGAGACACGGGCGATGCCCGCCTCGGCGCAGGCGGCGAGCCAGGCCACCACGACCAGGGCGACGGCCCCGGCGATCAGTTGGAGGGACATGGCGTCAGGAGACGGTCGGCGCCGGGGACGGGCCGGTCAGGCCCCGCTCCGCGCGCCAGCCGTCGACGATCGCCGCCTGCAGTCCGAACATCTCGGCCTTCTCGTCCGGTTCCTCGTGGTCGTACCCGAGCAGGTGCAGCACTCCGTGGACGGTGAGGAGCTGGAGCTCCTCGTCCATGGAGTGCTGCGTGGGGGCCTCCTGGCCCTGCTTCAGGGCGACCTCGGGGCACAGCACGATGTCCCCGAGGAGGCCCTGCGGCGGCTCGTCGTCGTCCTTCATGGGCGGGCGCAGCTCGTCCATCGGGAAGGACATCACGTCCGTGGGGCCCGGCAGGTCCATCCACTGGATGTGGAGCTGCTCCATGGCGCCGGCGTCCACGACGATCACCGACAGTTCGGAGAGCGGGTGGATCCGCATCCGCGCGAGCGCGTAGCGGGCGATGTCGAGGATCGCCTGCTCGTCGACCTCGGTTCCGGATTCGTTGTTGACGTCGATCGACATGGTGCTGTTCCGCTACTTCCCTCTGGACCGGCCGCGGCTGGCGTGCGAGCCGTTCTCCGTGCCGTTCTCGTTGTCGTACTTCTCGTACGCGTCGACGATACGGCCGACGAGCTTGTGCCGTACGACATCGGAGGACGTGAGCCGCGAGAAGTGCACGTCGGGTACGCCTTCCAGGATGTCCTGGACCTGACGCAGACCGGACTTCGTGCCGTTCGGCAGGTCGATCTGCGTGACGTCGCCCGTGATCACGATCTTCGATTCGAAGCCGAGGCGGGTGAGGAACATCTTCATCTGCTCGGGGTTCGTGTTCTGCGCCTCGTCCAGGATGATGAACGCGTCGTTCAGCGTCCGGCCGCGCATGTACGCGAGCGGGGCGACCTCGATGGTGCCCGCGGCCATCAGGCGCGGGATGGAGTCGGGGTCGAGCATGTCGTGCAGCGCGTCGTACAACGGGCGCAGATACGGGTCGATCTTCTCGTAGAGCGTGCCGGGCAGGAAGCCGAGGCGCTCGCCCGCCTCCACCGCGGGGCGGGTCAGGATGATCCGGTTGACCTGCTTGGACTGCAGGGCCTGGACCGCCTTGGCCATGGCCAGATACGTCTTGCCCGTACCCGCGGGGCCGATGCCGAACACGATCGTGTGCTTGTCGATCGCGTCGACATACCGCTTCTGGTTGAGGGTCTTGGGGCGGATGGTGCGGCCCCGCGAGGAGAGGATGTTCTGGGTCAGGACCTCGGCCGGGGTCTCCTGGCCGTCGGCCTCTCCGCTGTCGTCCGCCCGGAGCATGGCGATCGAGCGTTCCACTGCGTCCTCCGTCATCGGCTGTCCGGTGCGGAGCACCAGCATCATCTCGTCGAACAGGCGCTGGATGAGGGCGACTTCGTGGGCGTCTCCGACCGCGCTGATCTCGTTGCCCCGGACGTGGATGTCGGCCGCCGGGAAGGCCGTCTCGATCACGCGAAGGAGCGCGTCCCCGGAGCCCAGGACCGTCACCATGGGGTGCTTGGCCGGGACGGTGAAGTGGGCTTTCGCGGGCTTGGGCGCGGTCGGCTGCGCGGGGGTCTGAGCTGTCGGTGTCTGCGTCATGGGCCGGCTCTGAAGGCCTGCTCATCCTCCTCGTCACGGGGCTCGCCGGGGAGCGGCGTCCTGCACTGCCAAGGGTACGACGGGCCACTGACAAGCCCTAAGCCCTTTTCCCGACCGCGCTCGCCCGCCGCCCCCGCCCGCCGCGCTCGCCCGGGCAGGGATCCGGCCAACCGGCGGCCCGGCCCCTGCCTCAGCCCAGATCCAGCCCCCGCCCAGGACCCGCGCCCTACAGCGACCTCCCGAACCCGATCGTCGGCACCGCCCTGCGCAGTGGCCAGGGGCGGGAGGTCTCGGGCAGCAGGGTCTCCAGGAAGGCGTAGCGGCGCAGGGCGACCGGGTCCTGCTCCTCGACCTCGCACACGCGCCGCCACCACGCGGCGACCTCCGACCAGCCGGGCGCCGAGAGGGACCCGCCGAACTCCTGCACGGACAGCGCGGCGGTCAGACCGGCGAAGGCGATCCGGTCGGCCAGCGGCCACCCGGCGAGGGTGCCGGTCACGAAGCCCGCCACGAACACGTCGCCCGCGCCGGTGGGGTCGAGCGCCGCCACCTCGATGGCGGGCACGGACGCGGTCTCGCCGGTGCGCCCGTCCACCGCGTACGCCCCTTCGGCCCCGAGGGTCACCACGGCGACCGGGACGTGCGCGGTCAGCGCGTGCGCGGCGGCCCGCGGGCACTTCGTGCCGGTGTACCGCATGGCCTCCTGCGCGTTCGGCAGGAACGCCTCGCAGTGCGCCAGGTCGGGCAGGGCCGCGAGGTCCCAGCGCCCGGAGTCGTCCCAGCCCACGTCGGCGAAGATCCGGGTGCCACGGGCCGCCGCCGCCGCGATCCACGGTGCCCGCGTGCCCGGTTCGAGGGAGACCACGGCGGCACGCGCGCGTGGCGGGCAGCTCGGCACGCCGCCGTCGGGCGACGCGGTGTCGAACGGCGGCTCGTGCCCGTGGCTGATCATGGTCCGTTCGCCCTCGTACGCCATGGAGACCGTCACCGGCGAGTGCCAGCCGGGAACGGTCCGTGACGAGGACAGGTCGATGCCCTCGCCGTGTTCGAGGGCGTCCCAGCAGTACTCCCCGTAGTGGTCGTCCCCGAAGGCCGCGGCCAGTGAGGTGTGCAGACCGAGCCTGGCCAGGGCGGTGGCCATGTTGGCCACGCCGCCGGGGCTCGATCCCATGCCGCGCGCCCAGGACTCAGTGCCGCGCACGGGTGCCGAGTCCAGGCCGGTGAAGATGATGTCGAGGAAGACCGTCCCGGTGAGGTACACGTCGCACGGCGGGTCGCCCGCCCTGCGCGCCGACTTCAGTGGATCGACGAGGGTCTCCGTGCCCGCGGCGGGGGTGTGATGGGGTGCGCCTGGTGGTACAGCCATGAAGGCAACGTAACCCAGGCCTGTGTCAGGACCGAGCCGCTACCAGCGCGGCACGAGCGGAGTTGTCCACTCCGGATCGAGTCGGCGCATGGCCGCCGCGTCGTCGCGGTCCCGCAGCGCGGCGAAGTCCTCGTCGAGCCAGCGGCGGTGCAGGGCGTCGAGCTTCTCCCGGTCGAGCGTGACGCCGAGCCCGGGTGCGTCGGTGACGGCGACCCGGCCGCCGTCGAACCGCAGCCGCTCGCTCAGGACGTCCTCGGACTGCCACGGGTAGTGCGAGTCGCAGGCGTGCCTCAGGTCCGGCACGGTCGCTGCGACGTGGGTCATCGCGGCGAGGCTCACGCCCAGATGGGTGTTGGAGTGCATGGAGAGAGCGACCCCGAACGTGCGGCGGACGGCGGCGAGTTCCCGGGTGGCGCGCAGGCCGCCCCAGTAGTGGTGGTCGCAGAGCACCACCTGGACGGCGCCGCTCGCGAAGGCCGCCGGTATCTCCGCGAACGTCGTCACGCACATGTTCGTGGCGAGCGGCACCCCCGAGCGCGCGGCGACCTCGGCCATCGCGGGCGTGCCGAGGGCGGGGTCCTCCAGATATTCGAGTACGTCACCGAGTTCGGCGGCGACCTTCAGCGAAGTCTCCACCGACCAGGCGCCGTTGGGGTCCAGGCGCAGCGGCCTGCCGGGGAAGGCGGCGGCGAGCGCGCGGACGGCCGCGATCTCCTCCTCCGGCGGGCGGACGCCGCCCTTCAGCTTGAACGAGGTGAAGCCGTACCGCTCCTCGAAGAGGCGGGCCTGCGCGACCACTTGGGCCGGGTCGAGGGCGGGGCCCCAGTCGTCGGGCTCGCTCGCGATGCCCGGCGGGTGCGCGGCGTGCTTGTAGAACAGATACGCGCCGTACTCCACGCTGTCGCGCACCTTGCCGCCGAGCAGCGCGTGCACGGGCAGGCCGAGCGACTTGCCGAGGGCGTCCAGGCACGCGACCTCGAAGCCGGACACGACGGAGAGCCGCAGCTTGTCGACGGTCTGGGCGCCGCGCAGGCCGCCGACGTCGACGGCGGTGTCGACACGGGCCGCGTCCACGGCCAGCTCGTCCGCGAGTGTGAACAAGCCGTTCAGGTCGGACGCCGCCCGGCCCACCAGCGCGGCGGCCAGCGGACGGGCGAGCTCCAGATACTTGCCGTCCCCGTAGGTCTCCCCCACGCCCGTACCGCCGTCCGCCGTCTCCACCTCGATGATCAGGCGCGGGGTGTACGGCTGGTGGAGGCCACCTCCGCGTACGCCCTCCCCATACACCTCCGCGTATGCCTCCCCCGTACGCCCCCGTACCGCCTACGGGAACTCGTACGCCGCGACCTCCGCCAGATACCGTGCCCGCAGCGCCTCCTCCTCGGGCCCGCCGTCCAGGAACGCCGCCTCGAAGGAGTTCCTGGCCAGCTCGCGCAGCGCCTCCTGGTCCAGGCCGAGGGCCTCGCGCACGGCGAGGAAGTTGTCGCCCGCGTAGCCGCCGAAGTAGGCCGGGTCGTCGGAGTTGACGGTGCAGAGAAGACCGGCGGCCATCATCCGCGGCAGCGGGTGCTCCGCCAGGACGTCGACGGCGCGCAGGCGCACGTTCGACAGCGGGCACAGCGTGAGCGGCACCCGCTCCCGCACCAGGCGCTCCACGAGTTCGGGGTCCTCCATGCAGCGCAGCCCGTGGTCGATCCGCTCGACGCCGAGCACGTCAAGGGCCTCCCGCACATAAGCGGCCGGGCCCTCCTCGCCCGCGTGCGCCACCTTGCGCAGGCCGAGCGCCCCCGCGGCCTCGTACACGGCCGCGAACTTGGCCGGCGGATGGCCCACTTCGGCCGAGTCCAGGCCGACGCCGGTGATCCGGTGCAGATACGGCTTCGCGGCCTCCAAGGTCGCCATGGCCGACTCGGCGGACTGGTCGCGCAGGAAGCACATGATGAGGCGGGTGCTGACGCCGTGCCGCTCCTCGCTGCGGTCGAGGGCGCGGCAAAGGCCCTCGACGACCGTGGCGAAGGGGACGCCGCGCGCAGTGTGGGCCTGCGGGTCGAAGAAGATCTCGGCGTGCCGCACGCCCTGGGCCGCGGCCCGCGCGAGGTAGGCGTCCGCGAGCTCCTCGAAGTCGGCCTCGGTACGCAGCACGGCCATCAGGCCGTAGTAGAGGTCGAGGAAGGACTGGAGGTCGTCGAAGAGATAGGCCTTGCGGAGCTCCTCGGTGTCGGCGTACGCGAGGGAGATGCCGTTGCGCGCGGCGAGCGCGAAGGCCAGCTCGGGTTCGAGGGTGCCTTCGATGTGCAGGTGGAGTTCGGCTTTGGGCAGGTGCATGTGGTGCTTCTGTTCTCTGTTCGGGCCCGAACCGCGGTCGGTTCAGGCGTTGCGCTTGGGCAGCGGGATCCGGTCCAGGTCCCGCGCCACGGTGAGCTCGCCCACGAACCCGGCGGCGCGCGCCTGCTGTTCGAAGGCGGTGGGGTCGGCGTACCGCTGGCTGAAGTGCGTGAGCACCAGGTGCCGGACCCCGGCGTCCCGGGCCGCGGCGGCGGCCTGTCCCGCAGTGAGGTGACCGTGGTCGGAGGCGAGCCGGTGGTCCTCGTCGAGGAAGGTCGACTCGATGACGAGCATGTCGCAGCCTTCGGCGAGGGCGTGCACGCCCTCGCACAGCCGGGTGTCCATCACGAAGGCGAACCGCTGCCCGCGCCGCACCTCGCTCACCTGGTCGAGGGTGACGCCGCGCAGGCTGCCCTCGCGCTGGAGCACGCCGACGTCGGGCCCCTTGATGCCGTGCTCGGCGAGCAGCGCGGGCAGTATGCGCCGCCCGTCGGGCTCGACCAGGCGGTAGCCGAACGACTCCACGGGGTGGGAGAGCCTCGCGGTCTCCAGGCGGTACGACGGCGTGGCCGCGACGACGCCGTCGGCGGCCACCGGCGCCTGCACCAGGTCGGCCGTCTCGCGGTAGGCGGTGGCGTACCGGAGACGGTCGAAGAAGCGCTGCCCGGAAGCCGGGTAGTGGGCGGTCACGGGGTGCGGCACCCGGTCCAGGTTGACGCGCTGGATGACGCCCGCGAGGCCCAGGCTGTGGTCCCCGTGGAAGTGGGTGACGCAGATGCGGTTCAGGTCGTGCGCGGCCACGGAGGCACGCAGCAACTGGCGCTGCGTGCCCTCGCCCGGGTCGAAGAGGATGCCCTCGCCGTCCCAGAGCAGGACGTACCCGTTGTGGTTGCGCTGCCGGGTCGGGACCTGGCTCGCGGTGCCGAGCACCACCAATTCACGTACGGACAAGGGAGACTGGCCCGGTCAGCCGGGCGGCCACTGGAGGCCGCGGCCGCCAAGGACGTGGGCGTGCGCGTGGAAGACCGTCTGTCCGGCGCCCGCGCCGGTGTTGAAGACGATGCGGTAGCTCTCCGACTTCTCCTCGGCGGCGACCTCACCGGCCTCGCGCAGCACGTCGGCGGCGATCTTCGGCTCGGCGGCGGCGAGCGAGGCGGCGTCCGGGTGGTGCGCCTTGGGGATCACCAGGACATGCGTCGGCGCCTGCGGGTTGATGTCGCGGAAGGCGAGGGTGGTCTCCGTCTCCCGTACGACGGTCGCCGGCACGTCACCGGCGACGATCTTGCAGAACAGGCAGTCGGCCTGCGGTTCTCCCGCCATGGGGGCGCCCTCCTTGGTCACTGATGGATGATCTCTGATCGGTCACTGATCGATACCGTCGCATGCTATCCGGGCACCGTCGTCACGTCCGTGCCCCGCCGCCGTCGGAGAGGCGGTCCTGGTCGGTGCCGGGCAGCGCGGGCGGGGCCTTCGCCGGGGACTCCGCCAGGGCGGCGAGCGCGACCCGTACCGCCTCGTCGAGTTGGGGGTCACGTCCCGCCGCGTGGTCGTCGGGGGTGGCCACGACCTCGATGTCGGGGTCGACGCCGTAGTTCTCCACGCCCCACTCCACGCCCTCCATCCAGAACGCGTACTTGGGCTGGGTCACCAGGGTGCCGTCGACCAGGTGGTAGCGGCTGTCGATGCCGACGACGCCGCCCCAGGTGCGGGTGCCGACCACGGGCCCGAGGCCGAGCGCCTTGATCGCGGCGTTCACGATGTCGCCGTCGGAGCCGGAGAACTCGTTGGCCACGGCGACCACGGGACCGCGCGGCGCGTCCCCGGGGTAGCTGAGCGGTCCCGAGCCGCGCGGCAGGTCCCAGCCGACGATGCGGCGCGCCAGCTTCTCCACCACGAGCTGCGAGGTGTGGCCGCCGCGGTTCTCCCGGACGTCCACGACCAGGCCCTCGCGTGTCACCTCGACCCGCAGGTCACGGTGGATCTGCGCCCACCCGGGCGCCTGCATGTCCGGCACGTGCAGATAGCCGATCCTGCCGCCGGAGCGCTCGTGGACGTAGGCCCGCCGGTCGGCGACCCACGCGTGGTAGCGCAGCGGCTCCTCGTCGTCCACGGGCACGACGACGGCGTGCCGGAGGTCACCGCCGCCCGCCGGGGACACGGTGAGTTCCACGGGCTTGTCCGCGGTGCCGACGAGAAGCGGCCCGGGTCCCGTCACCGGGTCGACCGGCCGCCCGCCCACGGCGAGGATCGCGTCACCCGCCCGCACGGCCACGCCTGGCGCGGCGAGCGGCGAGCGCGCGGCCGGGTCGGACGTCTCGGTCGGCAGGACCCGGTCGACGCGCCACAGGCCGTCGTCGCCGCGTGAGATGTCCGCGCCGAGCAGGCCCTGCCGGGTGCTCGCGGCGCCCCAGCTCCCGCGCGGGAAGACATAGGCGTGCGAGGTGCCCAGCTCGCCCTGCACCTCCCACAGCAGGTCCACCAGGTCGTCGTGGGTGGCGACGCGGGCGAGCACGGGGCGGTAGCGCTCCAGGACCCCGTCCCAGTCGACGCCGCCCATGTCGGGCCGCCAGAAGTTGTCCCGCATGAGGCGGCCCGCCTCGTCGTACATCTGCCGCCACTCCGCGGCCGGATCGACGTACTGGCGTACGCGGCCGAGGTCGACGGTGATGTTCGTGTCGCTGTCCTCGTCGGCGGAGGCACGGCGGTCGCTCGGCACCACCTTCAGCTTGCCGCCGGCCCACAGCAGCACCCGCTTGCCGTCGCCGGTGACCGCGAAGTGGTCGGCGTCGCCGCAGAGTTCGTCGACGCGGTGCTGGCCGAAGTCGTAGCGCTCAAGCTCCGAGCTGGGGTCGGGGTCCGCGGGGGTGGCGCGGGACGCGCCGAGCACGCCGCGCAGGGGGTGGCGCAGCCAGAGGAGGCCGTCCTTGGCGGCCCTGAGCGTGGAGTAGCGGGCGGCCTCCACGGGGAACGGCACGACACGCTCGGCGAGGCCGTCCAGGTCGACGCGGGTGGCGGGGGTGCCCTCGCTGTCGGGGGTCTCGGCGTGCGGCCCTTCAGAGGCGTCGAAGGCCCTGCCGTGCCGCTGCGGGCCGAACGGTGAGGGGGTGGTGGCCGCGAGCGTGATGAGGTGCGGGCGGGCGCCGCCGACGAAGGCGAGGTCGAAGACGTGGTCGTCGTAGACGGGGTCGAAGGCCCGCGCGGACAGGAACGCCAAGTGCTTGCCGTCGAGGGTGAACGCCGGGCTGTAGTCACGGAACCGGAGCTGGGTGGCCTCCGACACCGACAGGTCGGCGGTGTTGGCGAGCTTGAGCTGGCGCAGCGGGCGCGGCCCCGGGTGCGACCAGGCGAGCCAGGCGGAGTCGGGCGAGAAGACGAGCCCGGTGGCCTCGCCGTGCTCGGCGCGGTCCACCTCGCGCACCTCGCCGCTCTCCCGCTCCACGATCAGGACCCGCCCGTCGTGCGCGGCGACGGCGGCGCCGCTGCCGTCGGGTGCCATGGCGAGCGCGAGGACCCGGCCGAGCTGTCCGGCCGCGAGCCGCCGGGGCGTCGCACCGGGGGCGAGGCCGGTGGCGGGCGCGAACTCCAGGGCGTCGTCGCCCTCCGCGTCCGTCACCCACACCACGTGCTCCTCGCCCTCCACGCGGAACGTGCGGGGCAGCCGCGCCCGGACGCCGGGTTCGGCCGCGAGCGCACGGGCGGGCCCCTCGCGGTGCGTGACCCAGTGCACGGCGCCCCGCACGGCGACGGCACTGCCGCGCCCGGTGTGGTCGGGCGCGGCGGCACCGAACCAGCGGGCGGCGTTCACGGGGTGCGGCTGCAGGTCGGCGCGCTGGCCGCCGAGGGGGACGTCGAGGTGGCGCGGCTCGGCGTCCACGAGGTCGTCCAGGAGCCGGAGTTCACCGGCGGTCGCGTACGTCACGCGGGTGCCGTCGGTGGTCGCGTGCCGGGCGTAGAACCCGTCGAGGGGGGTGTGGCGGCGCAGGTCGGTGCCGTCGGGCAGCGAGGAGTACACGGCGCCGACGTCCTCGTGGTCGCTGAGGAAGGCGATGCGGTCACCGACCCACAGGGGGCACTCGATGTTCCCGTCGAGATCCTCGTGAACGCGCACGAATGTGTCCGCTGCCCCGGTGCCGCGGATCCACAGCTTGCCCGCCGTACCGCCCCGGTACCGCTTCCACCAGGCGGCCTCGCGCCCCATCGGCGCGGAGAGCAGCAGGACTTGACCGCCCGGGCCGTACGCGACGTCCCCGACCAGGCCGTACGGCAGCAGCTCCGCGGGACCGCCGTCGAGCGGCACCGCGTACGCCCGGGTCCTGCGCAGCGAGGCCTCGCCGTGCGTGGTGACGGCGAGCACCCGGCCGTCGGGCGTCCAGCCGCGCACCTCGGTCTTCGGACTGCCCCAGTACGTCAGGCGTTTCGCGGGCCCGCCGAGCACGGGCGCCACATGCACCTCGGGGGCGCCGTCCCGCGTCGAGGTCCAGGCGACGGTGGTGCCGTCCGGGGAGATGCGGGGCTGGCGCACGGGGACGTTGTCGGCGCTGACGCGCCAGGCGCGGCCCCCGTCGAGTGGGGCGACCCAGACGTCGTCCTCAGCGGTGAAGGCGAGCAACTCGCCGCTCAGATGCGGAAACCGGAGGTAGGAAGGCTGCGTCACAAGGTCAGCCTAAGCAGGCGCCGCGCGGGGCGGGGGCGCTTTGGATCACTTGCCCGATTCTTGGCCGGGGTGCTCGGTCACCGTGACGGTGGCGGTGGGGCCGGGGTCGGGCTTGTCGTGGTCGACATTCTCGTCCTTGCCGCCGTCACCACGGCCGTTGTCGCCGGTTCCGTCCCCGTCACCCTGACCGTCGCCGTCGCCCCGGCCGTCGCCGTCGTGCCGGTCGCCGTCGTCTTGCCCGCCGCCACCGTCATTCCGGCCGCCGCCACCGTCATTCCGGTCGCCGCCACCGTCATTCCGGTCGCCGCCACCGTCATTCTGGTCACCGTCGCCGTCGTGCCGGTCGCCGTCGTGCTGGTCGCCGTCGTCCTCGTCGCGGTCGCAGTCGCCCAGGACGTCGGCGCGGAACCACTCCTCCTTGCCGACCTCGGCGGTCAGGTTCCCGCGT
The DNA here is from genome assembly GCF_000720475.1 of Streptomyces aureocirculatus. Taxonomy (GTDB): domain Bacteria; phylum Actinomycetota; class Actinomycetes; order Streptomycetales; family Streptomycetaceae; genus Streptomyces; species Streptomyces aureocirculatus. Next base: position 24,165 of record NZ_JOAP01000070.1, on the reverse strand, counting down.
ACGCAGGCGCCGTTGATGACGTCGGTGACCCGGCCCCTGACGGTGATGACCTTGTCGTCGTCGGTCTGGCCCCGGCAGTCGACCTCGGCCTTCCGCTTCTTGTCGGACTCTCCGGCCTCTTTGGGCCCGCCGACGTACGAGGCGTGGCAGGTCAGCCAGTCCACCTCGGCGTGCTGCCGCTCCAGTTCGCGGGTGGCCGTCTTGTCGGTGGTGATCGCGACGGCGGACGTGCTCATGTTGCCCTTGACCGGGTCACAACCGGCCAGGCCCGCAGTGGCCGCGGCCACGACGCCGAAGGCGAGCAGAGCCCGCCGCGGTGCTGCCGGTAATCGCCTCGATGCCCCCATGCGCGCGAGGGTGCCACTGTCTGCGCCGGACCGGAAGACCGCGTACGGCCATATGTCCGGTACGGGGACTCGTCAGGCCCGGTCGGTGATCCGCGCGCAGTACGCGTCCAGGTCAGGACCAGCGTCCCGTCCGGCCGAGGAGCAGGGCCGCGGCCGCGGTGCCCGCGGTCGACGTACGCAACACGCTGCGCCCGAGCCGGTAGGGACCGGCACCCGCCTGCGCGAACGCCGCCAGCTCGTCCGGGGACACGCCGCCCTCGGGGCCGACGACGAGGACGAGGTGCCCGGCGGTGGGCAGCTCGGCGGTGGCCAGCGGTTCGCTGCCCTCCTCGTGCAGGACCGCGGCGAAGTCCGCGGCGGCCAGGAGCGCGGCGACCTGCTTGGTCGTCGCCGGCTCCGCGATCTCCGGGAAGCGCACGCGCCGCGACTGCTTGCCCGCCTCGCGCGCCGTCGCCCGCCACTTGGACAGCGCCTTCTGGCCGCGCTCGCCCTTCCACTGCGTGATGCAGCGGGCGGCGGCCCACGGCACCACGGCGTCCACACCGGTCTCGGTCATGGTCTCCACGGCCAGCTCACCGCGGTCGCCCTTGGGCAGGGCCTGTACGACGGTGATACGAGGGGCTTCCGCGGGCTCCTCGCGTACGCCGCCGTCGCCGATGGACACGACAAGGCGGTCCTTGCCCTCGGTGTCGGCGACGACGCCCCGCGCCCAGCGTCCGGCCCCGTCGGTGAGGACGACGTCCTCACCCGCACGCAGCCGCTTCACGGACACGGCGTGCCGTCCCTCGGGCCCGTCCAGGACGTACCGGCCGACGGCGGCCGCGTCCCGGAAGTCCTCGACGACGAAGACCGGGGCCGTCACACCGCACCCCGCGCGGCGAACGCCGCCTTCGCCTCGTCGAGCTCGGCCACCAGGACCTCCACCAGCTCGGCCGCGGGCAGCTCCCGCGCGAGGCGGTGCCCCTGGCCCGCCCACAGCGCCATGGCCTGCGGGTCACCGGCCTTGGCCGCGGCCTTGCGCAGCCCGGCCGTCAGATAGTGGACCTGCGGGTACGCCGCGGGGGCGTACGGTCCGTGCTCGCGCATGAAGCGGTTCACCAGGCCGCGCGCGGGGCGGCCGGAGAAGGCCCGGGTCAGCTCCGTGTGCACGAACAGCGGGTTCGTCATGGCCTGTTTGTGCAGCGGCTGCGCGCCGGACTCAGGGGTGACGAGGAACGCGGTGCCGAGCTGGGCGAGGTCGGCGCCCGCGGCCAGTACGGCGGCGATCTGGCCGCCGCGCATCAGGCCGCCCGCCGCGACGACGGGCAGTTGGACGGCCTCGCGGACCTGCGTGATCAGGCTGAGCAGGCCGAGCCCGGCGCCGTCCGTCTCCGGGTTGTCGCGGTGCGTGCCCTGGTGGCCGCCGGCCTCGATGCCCTGCACGCAGACGGCGTCGGCGCCCGCCTCCTGTGCCGCCTGGGCCTCCTCCGGCGTGGTGACGGTGACGACCGTGCGGGTGCCGACCCGGTCGAAGGCCTGGACGACCTGCCGGGTGGGGCAGCCGAACGTGAACGACACGAGCGGCACCGGGTCGTCGAGCAGGATCGCCAGCTTGGCGTCGTAGCCGTCGTCCCGTTTGCCGTCGGTGTCGCCGAGCTGCGTCTCGTACCAGGTGGCCTCGCCCGCGAGCTGATTGCGGTAGACCTCCACCGCGGCGGGGTCGGCGTACTCGGGCTGCGGCATGAACAGGTTCACGCCGAACGGCCGCGCCGTCAGGCCGCGCAGTTGTTTGATCTCCTGGTACATGCCGTCGGCGGTTTTGTACCCGGCGGCGAGACATCCGAGCCCCCCGGCCTCGGACACGGCCGCCACCAACTGCGGCGTCGAGGCCCCGCCTGCCATCGGGGCCTGCACGATCGGATAGCGACAGAGATCGTTGAACGCGGAGGACATACCGGCATCGTGCCATGTCTGGCGGGGGCGCCTTGTGCGGGGGCTGGCCGGGGGCCCACCCACCCACCCGTGATTCCCGCGGCCCCGGGCTGCGTCACCCCTGTGGGCAACTGGTCCGCCAGGGGCGAGGGGGGTACCTCCCTGCTCGAGCGGAGCCGAGAGCTTGGGGGAGGGTGGGCACAGCTCCACCGCCGGGTGCCGGTCAACGCAAAGGGGCAAACGAAACGGCCCGGGGTGAGCGGCATCACCGCTCACCCCGGGCCGCTCCGCTCAAGGCGTCACCGCCCGTTGAACGCGTCCTTCAGGCGCGAGAACAGCCCCTGCTGCCCGGGCTGAAACTGCCCGGTGGGCCGTTCCTCCCCGCGCAACTGCGCAAGCTCCCGCAGCAACCGCTCCTGCTCGGGATCGAGCTTGCTCGGCGTGAGCACCTCGACGTGCACGATGAGGTCACCCCGCCCGCCACCGCGCAGATGGGTCACACCCCGCCCGTGCAGCGGGATCGACTGCCCCGACTGCGTACCCGGACGGATGTCCACTTCCTCGGTGCCGTCGAGCGTCTCGAGCGGCACCTTCGTACCGAGCGACGCAGCCGTCATCGGCAGCGTGACGGTGCAGTGCAGATCGTCCCCGCGCCGCTGGAACGTGCCGTGGGGCAGCTCGTGGATCTCCACGTACAGGTCACCGGCGGGACCGCCGCCGGGGCCCACCTCGCCCTCACCGGCGAGCTGGATCCGCGTGCCGTTGTCGACACCGGCGGGGATCTTCACGGTGAGCGTGCGCCGCGACCGCACCCGCCCGTCGCCCGCGCACTCGGGGCACGGCGTGGGCACCACGGTCCCGAAACCCTGGCACTGCGGGCACGGACGCGAGGTCATGACCTGGCCGAGGAAGGACCGCGTGACCTGGGACACCTCGCCACGGCCGCGACACATGTCACAGGTCTGGGCGGAGGTACCGGGCGCGGCACCCTCACCGGAACAGGTCGTACAGACCACCGCCGTGTCGACCTGGAGGTCCTTGGTGGTGCCGAAGGCCGCCTCGTCGAGGTCGATCTCCAGGCGGATCATGGCGTCCTGCCCGCGCCGCGTCCGCGACCTCGGGCCGCGCTGCGACGCCGTACCGAAGAACGCGTCCATGATGTCGGAGAAGTTGCCGAAGCCACCCGCTCCGAAACCGCCCGCCCCACCGGCGCCGCCGGACTGGGACAGCGGGTCGCCGCCGAGGTCGTAGACCTGCTTCTTCTGCGGGTCCGACAACACCTCGTACGCGGCGTTGATCTCCTTGAAGCGCTCCTGCGTCTTCGGATCGGGGTTGACGTCCGGATGCAGCTCGCGGGCGAGCCGCCGGAATGCCTTCTTGATGTCGTCCTGGGAAGCGTCGCGGCGCACGCCGAGTACGGCGTAGTAGTCCGTGGCCACTTACGACTCCGCCAGGATCTGTCCGACGTAACGTGCCACTGCGCGTACTGCTCCCATCGTTCCCGGATAGTCCATGCGTGTCGGTCCGACCACGCCCAGCTTGGCCACTGCCTCGCTCCCCGAACCGTAGCCGACCGAGACGACCGACGTGGAGCTGAGCCCCTCGTGGGCGTTCTCATGCCCGATCTTGACGGTCATGCCCGAATCGGTCGCCTCACCAAGCAACTTGAGGAGGACGACCTGTTCCTCGAGGGCTTCGAGGACCGGTCTGATGGTGAGGGGAAAGTCATGTCCGAAGCGGGTGAGATTGGCCGTACCGCCGATCATCAGCCGCTCCTCGGTCTCCTCGACCAGCGTTTCGAGCAGCGTGGACAGGACCGTGGCCACCGTGCCCTGGTCGTCCTTGTCGAAGGATTCGGTGAGGTCCTGCACCAACTGCGGCACGTCCGAGAAGCGGCGGCCCGCCACCCGGCTGTTGAGCCGCGCCCGCAGATCCGCGAGCGACGACTCACCGAACGGCGCCGGGCAGTCGATCATGCGCTGCTCGACCCGTCCCGTGTCCGTGATCAGCACCAGCATCAGCCGGGCAGGAGCCAGTGAGAGCAACTCCACATGCCGCACCGTGGACCGGGTCAGCGACGGATACTGCACCACCGCGACCTGCCGGGTGAGCTGCGCGAGCAACCGCACCGTGCGGCCCACCACGTCGTCCAGGTCCACCGCGCCGTCCAGGAAGTTCTGGATCGCGCGGCGCTCCGGCGCCGTCATCGGCTTCACACCGGCGAGCCGGTCCACGAACAGGCGGTAGCCCTTGTCGGTCGGGATGCGCCCGGCACTGGTGTGCGGCTGGGCGATGAACCCTTCCTCCTCCAGCGCGGCCATGTCGTTGCGGACCGTGGCCGGGGAGACGCCGAGCCGATGGCGCTCGGTGAGCGCCTTGGAGCCGACGGGCTCCTCCGTGCCGACATAGTCGTGGACGATGGCGCGCAGCACTTCGAGCCTGCGTTCACTGAGCATCGCGCACACCTCCACCTGTCGTCCCGCGCCCTGAGCCCCCGTGGCGGCCCCTCACCTTGGCACTCACCCGCGGGGAGTGCCAGCCTTCGACGAATTCAGTGTACGGCCGGTGGGTACAGGCCCGGCAAGGGCCGACGCTTTGTCATGCCGACGGGTGGCCACCGCGGGGCCCGTACTGCCCGCCGCGGCCCCTGGCGTTAGCGTCGTGCCATGGACACCTGCCCGCCCGCCCCGGTCGTGACCCCTGCCTGGGCGGAGTACGGCTGGGAACGGCTCACCGCGCGCGTGGGGCGGTGCCGGCTGCCCGTGTGGGACTGCACCGCCGGGCTCGTCGCCGGCGCCGACGCCGCCCTGATGATCGAGGCGGGGGCGAGCCTGCGCGAGGGCTCCCGTCTGCGCACCGAGGCCCGGCATCTGCTCGGCGGTGACCGCCGCGTCACCCACCTCGCGCTCACCCACCCCCATTTCGACCACGTCCTCGGCGCGGCGGCGTTCGCGGGCGTCGAGGTGTTCGGTGCCGTCGGCGTCGACGCCGTCCTGGACACCGGACGCGACGCCCTGCGCGCCGACGCCGTCGCCCACGGCCTCGACCCGGCCGCCGCCGCCGAGGCCGCCGACCTGCTCGTCCGCCCCCGACACCTGGTCGGCGGGGAGTGGACGCTCGACCTGGGCGGCGGCACCCGGGTGCTGCTCGCCGACGTCGGGCCCGGGCATACCGCGCACGACCTGGCCGTGCTCGTGCCCGGCGGCCCCGGCGAGCCCCGGGTCGTCTTCTGCGGCGACCTGGTCGAGGAGTCCGGCGAGCCGCAGGCCGGGCCCGACGCCGTGCCCGCGCGCTGGCCCGCCGCCCTGGACCAACTGCTCGACCTGGGCGGCCCGGACGCCGTGTACGTACCCGGTCACGGGGCCGTCGTGGACGCCTCCTTCGTCCGCGCCCAACGCGACACCCTTGCCCGCCGGTTCGGCGTCACCTGACGGCATGCCATAACGTCTGGCCCATGCGCAGCTACAACCCGGACCTGACCCCGCCGTGGAAGAAGCCGAAGGCCGTCCCGGAGGTGCCCGCCGAGACCGACCTGGTCGTGGAGGAGGTCGGGACCGGTTTCTGCGGTGCGGTGATCCGCTGCGAGAAGACGGCCGAGGGGCCGACGGTCACCCTGGAGGACCGCTTCGGCAAGCACCGGGTGTTCCCGATGGTGCCGGGCGGATTCCTCCTGGAGGGGCGCGTCGTGACCCTCGTGCGCCCGTCGGCCGTCGCCGCGCCCCGGAGTCCCGCCCGCACCGCCTCCGGTTCGCTCGCCGTGCCCGGCGCGCGGGCGCGCGTGGCCCGCGCGGGGCGCATCTACGTGGAAGGCCGGCACGATGCCGAGCTCGTCGAGAAGGTCTGGGGCGACGACCTGCGCATCGAGGGCGTGGTGGTCGAGTATCTGGAGGGCATCGACGACCTGCCCGCCATCGTGTCCGAGTTCGCCCCGGGCCCCGACGCCCGCCTCGGCGTCCTCGTGGACCACCTCGTACCCGGTACGAAGGAGTCCCGCATCGCCGCGTCCGTCAGCAGCGAGCACGCCCTGGTCGTCGGCCACCCCTACATCGACATCTGGGAGGCCGTGAAGCCGTCCTCGGTGGGCATCACGGCCTGGCCCCGCATCCCCCACGGCCAGGACTGGAAGACCGGCATCTGCCACGCCCTCGGCTGGCCCCCCAACACGGGCGCGGCCTGGCAACACATCCTGAGCAAGGTCCACACCTACAAGGACCTCGAACCGGCCCTCCTGGGCAGGGTGGAAGAGCTGATCGATTTCGTCACGGCCCCGTAGCAACCGCTTCCCGCCGTGACGGCGCGACCCGCCGCCATCCTGCCCCGCACCGCCCCCGTTGCGGGCAACTGGTCCCCCCTCGCTGTGGGCAACTGGTCCGCCAGGAGCGGAACGGGTGGGCACAGCCCAAGCGGACGGCAACCGTCCAAGTGGCGGCGGGGCACCCCCCGGACGGGACCGTCAGTCCACCAAGTCCCGCACCACCGCGTCAGCAAGCAACCGCCCCCGCAGGGTGAGCACGGCCCGCCCCTCCGCATAGGGCCCAGCCTCCAGCAGCCCCTCCCCCAGCGCCCGCAGGGATGCGTCAAGCCCCGCAGGCTTCAGCAACGCCAACGGACACCCCTCCCGGAGCCGCAGCTCAAGCAGGACCCGCTCGACCCGCCGATCCTCATCGGCGAGAACCTCCCGCCCGGCCCCGGGCGACCGCCCCCCGGCAAGCGCCCCCGCATACGCCCCGGGATGCTTCACGTTCCACCACCGCACACCCCCCACATGGCTGTGGGCCCCCGGCCCGGCCCCCCACCAGTCGGCGCCCCGCCAGTACAGCTCGTTGTGCAGACACCGCCCCGCCTCGGAAGTGGCCCAGTTCGACACCTCGTACCAGTCGAACCCGGCACCGGCGAGCACCTCGTCGGCGATCAGATAGCGGTCCGCGTGCACGTCGTCGTCCGTCATGGGCACCTCCCCGCGCCGGATGCGCCGCGCGAGCTGCGTGCCCTCCTCGACGATCAGCGCGTACGCCGACACATGGTCGGGCCCCGCCCCGATCGCCGCGTCCAGGGAGGCCCGCCAGTCGGCGTCGGTCTCCCCCGGCGTGCCGTAGATCAGGTCGAGGTTGACGTGGTCGAAGCCCGCCGCGCGCGCCTCGGCGACGCAGGCCTCGGGCCGCCCCGGCGTGTGCGTACGGTCGAGGATCTTCAGGACGTGCTGCTTGGCGCTCTGCATGCCGAAGGAGACGCGGTTGAAGCCGCCCTCGCGCAGGGCGCTCAGATAGGCGGGGCCGACCGACTCCGGGTTGGCCTCCGTCGTGATCTCCGCGTCGTCCGCGAGCCCGAACTCGTCGCGTACGGCCTTCAGCATGCGGACGAGATCGTCGGCGGCGAGCAGCGTGGGCGTGCCGCCGCCCACGAAGACGGTCCGTACCGGCCGCGGGTCGTCACCGAGGACCTTTCTGGCGAGGCGGACCTCGTCGGCGAGGGTGTCGGCGTAGTTGTCGCGGGAGGCGAGGACGCCGCCGGTGCCGCGCAGCTCGGTGGCGGTGTACGTGTTGAAGTCGCAGTAGCCGCAGCGGGTCGCGCAGTACGGCACGTGCAGGTAGAAGCCGAGCGGTCGCTCGCCCGCTCCCTCTAGGGCGGACGCGGGGAGCGTCCCGTCCTTGGGCATGGGCTCACCGTCGGGCAGTGCGGAAGGCATGTCTGCCATTGTCCCGTACCCCGCGCGTCGGGGGTGCCGTCGATCGCCCTGCCCGGCCGTGGGTGCCGTCGGTCGCCCTGCGGGCTCGTCCTCAAACGCCGGACGGGCTGATACTGCACGCGTCGGACGGGCTTGAGCTGTCGCCCCTGCCGTATCGAGGCCGTGGGCGTCATTTCGCCTTGAGGACCAGCAGGGCCAGGTCGTCGTCGGGCGGTTGCGTCGAGTACTCGTGGACGAGGCGGCGGATGCGCTCGGCGACGAGGCCCGCGTCCAGGCCCGCGCAGCCCGCGAGTGCCTTCGCGAGGCCGTCGCCGTCGTCGAAGAGGTGCCGTCCCGAGCGGCGCTCCGTCACGCCGTCCGTGACGCACAGCAGCGTGTCGTCGGCCTTCAGATCGAAGGTCTCGCTGATGTACGTCTCGTCGTCGACGACGCCGAGGAGCATCTGCGGGGTCGCGGCGGGCCTGACCACCCCGTCGGCGCCGAGCAGCAGCGGCAGGGGGTGCCCGGCGCACGCCACGGTGCAGCGCACGCCGCCCTCGTACGGGACGAGCTCTCCGTAGAGGAGCGAGAGGAAGCGTGAGGTCGGGCCGTCGAGCGGGTCTCCCTGGCCGCCCGCGACGGCGAGGACGGCCGCGGCCGCGTCGGCCGCCTCCGTGGCGTCGTCGAGCAGGAGCTGGTTGAGGCGGTCGAGGACCTCCGCGACGTGGTAGCCCTCGCGGGCGAGCAGCCGCAGCCAGGGCCGGACGAGCCCGATGACGACCGCCGCCTCGGGGCCCTTGCCCTGGACGTCGCCGAGCGCGAAGCACCAGCGGCCCTGTCCGGCGGGGAACACGTCGTAGAAGTCGCCGCCGGGTCCGCCCTGCTCCCGCGGCTCGTACACGATGCCGCTCTCCACGCCGGGGATCTCCGCGAGGGCGCCCGGCAGCAGGCCGCGCTGGAGGACCTTGCTGATGGTGGCCTGGCGCTGGTAGCGGCGGGCCGCGCAGATCGCGAGCGCCACCCGGCGGCTGAAGTCCTCGACGAGGCCCGTGGCCTCGTCGGGGAAGCGCACCAGGCCGGCCCGGCCGATCACCAGCGTGCCCAGTTGCCGCCCGCCCGCCACCAGGCGGTACGCGAGCGCCGCGCCCGCCGACTCGCCGGCGCCCAGCGCCTCGCCCGGCCACGGTACGGACACCGCGCCCGACCCGGCCGCCTCGGTGAGCCACGGTGGATCCTTCTCCAGGAGCCGGCGCAGCTCCTCTATGCGCTGTTCACTCGTGTGCCAGACGCGCGCGAGGCGTGTGCCGGGCGCGCGTCCATCGAGCGCACGCCCCGCTCCCTCGGCCTCGTCGTCGAGCCACACCGCGCACCAGTCCGCGAGCCGCGGCACCAGGAGCTGGCCTGCCAGGGCCGCGACCAGGTTCTCGTCGAACTGCCCTGCCAGCAGGTCCGAGGCCTCGGCGAGGAAGGTGAGCGCACCGCGGTTGATCCAGTCCGTGTCGTGCGGGGCTCTTCTGGGCAGCGGCGCCAGTATCTCGGCGGCGCTCAGCTCCCGCTGGGCTGCCTCCTGGCCGCCCGCGTGCGTGTCCAGGTCCTGCGCGGCGGGGGCGTCGGCGTCGATGTCGACGGGCAGCCGCGCCCAGACCGTCTTGGTGCCGGAGCGGTAGGTGATGCCCCAGGCCTCGGAGAGCATGGCGACGAGTTGCAGGCCGCGGCCGTACTCCGGGGTGCCGGGCTGGGGGTTGCGCGGTTCGTTGCGGACCGCGCGCGCCGGGTGGTGGTCGGACACCTCGATGACCACGGCGTCGGTGCTCTCGCCCGGGACTCCCGGGTCGAACCGGCACAGGATCTCGACGGCCGTGCCCGCGTGCACCACCGCGTTCGTCGCCAGCTCGCTGACCAGGAGCACCGCGTCGTCGGCGAGGCGGTCCGTGAGGCCGGTGGCCGCGGGCGTGCCTAGCTCCGCCCGGTCGGCGAGGGCGGCGCGCACGAACTTGCGGGCCGCCGCGGGTGCCAGCGGGTTTCCGGGCAGCGACGTGCGCACCGCCGACGGCGGCGCGGAGCGAGCCGCGGCCTGGCCGGCAGCGCGGAACGCGGTCTCCCGTTGCATCGGAATGGCCCCCACAGTGCGGCTCCTGAGCAGTTCGGACGAATACGCCTCAGGTGACACGGACAGAGTGACAGACTGGTTGAGCCCATAAGCACCGAGTCACCGAAGTGGGCCACCATGAGTGAGAACAGTGCTACGCCCGCGCTCGGACGCGGTCAGATTCCGTCAACCGACGCCGCGGCGGGTGCTGCGCCGATTCCGGCGCGGGGCCCTGCGCCCGGACCGGCCCACCCGCCCTCACCGGCCACCACGGATCCCGCCGCGCGGAACGAGGCTCCGGCGGCGGGCGCGGCGGCGGGTCCGGCGCCCGACGGGTTCCGGCCAGCCGCCACCGGGCAGGCCCACTCGGCCGTGTCGCCCTTGACGCCCGGGGTTCCTGACAGTCCGTTACCGCCAAGTCCCGGTGACGCCGGGAAGGTTGGCGCGGGCGACACGAGAGCGCGGTCCGACAAGCGCAGTTCGGCCGCGGCCTCCTCAGGGGACGAAGCAGCACGGGAGACGGTGAGGGGCATGGGCGGGGAGCCGGTGAAGGACATAGCGGCGACGGAGCCCCGGGCAGACCTGGGGGCGCCGCGGGGCCCGGGGGCACCGGCAGGATCGGCGGGACCGGCAGGCTCGGCGGACCCGGCAGGCTCGGCGGGACCGGCAGACCCAGCGGGACCGGCAGACCCGGCGGGATCGGCAGGCTCGGCGGACCCGGCAGGCTCGGCGGGACCGGCAGACCCAGCGGGGCCGGCAGACCCAGCGGGATCGGCAGGCCCGGCGGACCCGGCAGACCCGGCGGACCCGGCAGACCCGGCGGACCCGGCAGGCTCAGCGGACCCGGCAGACCCAGCCGACCCGGCAGGCCCTGCGGGACCCGCAGGCCCGGCGGGACCCGCAGGCCCGGCGGGATCGGCAGGCCCGGCGGGATCGGCAGGCCCGGCGGGATCGGCAGGCCCGGCGGGACCGGCAGACCCAGCGGGACCGGCAGGCCCAACGGGACCGGCAGGCCCAACGGGACCGGCAGACCCAGCGGGACCGGCAGGCCCGGCGGACCCGGCAGGCCCAGCGGTCCCAGCCGCGCGGTCGCCCGAGCCGTCGGAACTCGCCGGAGCGCCCGGGGCCTCGGAACTCGCCGGGGCGCCCGGGGCGTCGGCGGTTCCCGGGGCGACCGGGTCGCCCGTACCGCCCAACGCCCCCGCGCCTGCCGAGCCACCGGTACCACCCGTTCCACCCGTTCCACCCGTACCGCCCAAGAGCCCCGTCGAGCGGGCGGCCAAAGCACCCGCACCCCGGTCGGCACCCCGGCGGGCGGCCAAGTCCACGCGGGCGCCCGAGCCCGGCGTGGCCGCACGGAGGCCGGGCGCGGGGGCGCCCTCCGCGAGCCGTCGCGCGGCGGGCGCCTCCGCCGGCACCGGACGCGGCGCCGGGTATGGCGCCGGGCACGGTCCCGACGCCGCCTCCGACGCCGACCTGCGTGCCCTGCTCGCCGCCATGCGGGCCGCCCGCGACGGCAACTTCACCAAGGCCCCGCACACCGGTTCCGGCGTGGTCGCGGAGCTGGTCACGGTGTTCAACGAGCTGGTGGACCGCTCCACGCACTTCGACCGCGAGCTGATCCGCGTACGCCGGGAAATGGTCCGCCACGGCCGGCTCGACGAGCGGTTCACGGCGAGCCCGGGGCAGGGAAGCTGGGCCACCCGCATCATCGAGGTGAACTCGCTCCTCGACTCCCTGGTCGCGCCCGCCACGAACGCGACCCGGGTCCTCAACGCCGTCGCGGGCGGCGACCTCACCCAGCGCGTAGACCTGCACGACGGCTCCCGCGAGCTGCGCGGCGACCTGCGCCGCCTCGGCCGCGCCGTCAACACGATGGTCGACCAGCTCTCCCTGTTCACGGGCGAGGTCACGCGCGTCGCCCGCGAGGTCGGCACCGAAGGGCGGCTCGGCGGGCGCGCCAAGGTCCGCGGCCTGTCCGGGAGCTGGCGGGACGTCACGGAGGCCGTGAACACCATGGCCTCACGGCTGACCGCACAGGTGCGTGACATCGCCCTGGTGACCACGGCCGTGGCGCAGGGCGACCTGACCCGCACGGTCACGGTCGAGGCCACCGGTGAGCTGCTCGAACTGAAGCTCACCGTGAACACCATGGTCGAACAACTGTCGGCATTCGCGGCGGAAGTGACCAGGGTGGCGAGGGAGGTCGGCACCGAGGGGCGGCTCGGCGGGCGGGCGCAGGCCCGCGGGGTCTCGGGCGTGTGGAAGGACCTCACGGACAACGTCAACTTCATGGCGTCGAACCTCACCTCCCAAGTGCGCAACATCGCCCAGGTCACCACCGCCGTCGCCAACGGCGACCTGAGCCAGAAGATCACGGTCGACGCCCGCGGCGAGATCCTGGAGCTCAAGGACACCGTCAACACGATGGTCGACCAGCTCTCCGCGTTCGCCGACGAGGTCACCCGCGTGGCCCGCGAGGTCGGGACCGAGGGCAACCTCGGCGGTCGCGCCCACGTACGCGGTGTCTCCGGGGTGTGGAAGGACCTCACCGACAACGTCAACTTCATGGCGGACAACCTCACCTCGCAGGTCCGCAACATCGCCCTGGTGTCGACGGCGGTCGCCCAGGGCGATCTGTCGAAGAAGATCACGGTGGAGGCGAAGGGCGAGATCCTGGAGCTGAAGTCGACGATCAACACGATGGTCGACCAGCTCTCCGCCTTCGCCGACGAGGTGACCCGCGTGGCACGCGAGGTCGGCACCGAGGGCAACCTCGGCGGTCAGGCGCAGGTGCGTGGCGTCAGCGGCGTCTGGGAGGAGCTGACGGACAACGTCAACTTCATGGCGTCGAACCTCACCTCCCAGGTGCGCAACATCGCCCAGGTCACCACCGCCGTCGCCAATGGCGACCTGTCGAAGATGATCACGGTGACGGCGCGCGGTGAGATCCTGGAGCTGAAGGACACCGTCAACACGATGGTGGAGCAGCTCCGCGCGTTCGCCGACGAGGTGACCCGGGTGGCCCGCGAGGTCGGCACGGACGGCAGGCTGGGCGGCCGTGCCCAGGTCCTCGGCGTGTCGGGCGTGTGGAAGGACCTCACCGACAACGTCAACTACATGGCGGACAACCTCACGGGACAGGTCCGCAACATCGCGCAGGTCGCGACCGCGGTGGCCCAGGGCGACCTGTCGAAGAAGATCGACGTGGACGCGCGGGGCGAGATCCTGGAGCTGAAGACCACCATCAACACGATGGTGGACACGCTGTCGTCGTTCTCCTCCGAGGTCACCCGGGTGGCCCGCGAGGTCGGTTCCGAGGGGCAGCTCGGCGGTCAGGCCCGGGTCGAGGGCGTGTACGGCACCTGGAAACGCCTGACCACGAACGTGAACGAACTGGCGCTGAATCTGACCACTCAGGTCCGCGCGATCGCCGAGGTCGCCTCCGCGGTGGCGCAGGGCGACATGTCCCGCTCCATCACCGTGGAGACGCGCGGCGAGGTCGCCGAGCTCAAGGACAACATCAATCTGATGGTGTCCAACCTCCGCGAGACCACACGCGCCAAGGACTGGCTGGAGTCGAACCTGGCCAGGCTCGCGGGCCTGATGCAGGGCCACCGGGACCTGATGGAGGTCGCGGACCTGATCCTGCGCGAGCTGACCCCGCTGGTCAACGCCGGGTACGGCGCCTTCTTCCTGGCCGACCCGGACGCCGACGGCACGGTGCCGCTACAGACCTCGCCCGCCAAGGGCCTCGCCTTCATCGCCGGGTACGGCTCCGCCCGGGACCGCGGCACCGAGGAGGGCTTCCTGGTCGACACCGGGGGCATGCCCGCGCACGGCCTGGTGCGGCAGGCGGCCCTGGAGAAGAAACGCATCCTCCTCGACGAGGTGCCGCCGGACTACATCAAGATCCATTCAGGGCTCGGGGACGCCTCACCGGCCAGCGTCGTCATCATCCCGATCCTGTTCGAGGACAAGCTGCTCGGCGTCATCGAGCTGGCCACGTTCTCCCGCTTCTCCGACGTCCACCTGGCGTTCTTCGACCAGTTCGTGAACACCATCGGCGTCGCCATCAACACCATCATCGCCAACTCCCGTACGGAGTCGCTGCTCAGCGAGTCCCAGCGGCTCGCCACCCAGTTGCAGGAGCGCTCCGACGAGCTCCAGCGCCAGCAGGCGGAGCTGCGCCGCTCGAACGCCGAACTGGAGGAGAAGGCGGCCCTGCTCGCCACCTCCTCGCAGTACAAGTCGGAGTTCCTCGCGAACATGTCGCACGAGCTGCGTACGCCGCTGAACTCCCTGCTCATCCTGGCCCGGCTGCTCTCCGACAACCCCGACGGCCATCTCTCCGACCAGGAGGTGCAGTTCGCCACCACCATCCACCGCTCGGGCTCGGACCTGCTCCAGCTCATCAACGACATCCTCGACCTGTCGAAGATCGAGGCGGGCCGCATGGACGTACGCCCCAAGAAGCTGCCGCTGATCAAGGTCCTGGACTATGTGCACGCCACGTTCCGCCCGCTCACGCTCGACCGCGGGCTCGCCTTCGACGTGGACGTCGGCAACGACGTACCGCGTGAGATGTTCACCGACGAGCAGCGCCTCCAGCAGATCCTGCGCAACCTCCTGTCGAACGCCGTCAAGTTCACCGGCAACGGCCGCGTCGAGCTGCGCGTCCAGCATGTCGACCAGTCGTCCGACCCGCTCATGAGCGACCGCGGCGACGTGGTGAGCTTCACCGTCAGGGACACCGGCATCGGCATCCCGCCCGATCAGTTGCCGGTCATCTTCGAGGCGTTCCAGCAGGTCGACGGCACCACCAACCGCAAGTACGGCGGCACCGGCCTCGGCCTGTCCATCAGCCGCGAGATCGCCGGGCTGCTCGGCGGCCGCATCACTGCCGAGAGCAGGCCCGGCGAGGGCTCCACCTTCACGCTGTACGTCCCCGTGGTGCACCCGGGCCACGGCGCGGCGGCCGTGGCGTACGCCTCCTCGCGCACGCTCCCCGCGCCCACGCCCCACCCGCACAGCGTGGCGGAGGCCGCGGACACCGTGCCCGAGCCGGACGACAACTGGCCCGCGCCGACCAAGCTGGAGGCCTGGAAGGAGGGCCGGGCGGGGCAGACCCTGCCGGGCCGGCGGGTGCTGATCGTCGACGACGACATCCGCAACGTCTTCGCGCTGACCCATGTCCTCAGCCGGGTCGGCCTGGAGGTGCTCTACGCCGAGAACGGCCGCGAGGGCATCGAGACCCTGGAGCGCAACCCCGACACCGATCTGATCCTGATGGACATCATGATGCCGGAGATGGACGGTTACGAGACCATCGCCGCCATCCGCCGCACCCCACGCTGGACCGGCCTGCCCATCGTCGCGCTGACCGCCAAGGCCATGCCCGGCGACCGCGAGAAGGCGATCTCGCAGGGCGCCACCGACTATGTGCCGAAACCGGTGGACGTGGACCAGTTGCTCACCGTCGTCTGCTCGCTCCTGGACCCCGAGGGTGCGGCCGCCTACAAACAGCCCGTCGCCCAGGAAGAGCCCGCGGAGCCCGACGCGCCCGCGGCGCTCGCTCCGGCCCTCCCGTCCGCGGCCCTCGACTCCTTCGAGGGCCCTGAGACCCCAGACGACCCGGAACAGCAGGCCACACCAGGGGAGACGGCTGTTCCGCCCACGACCGAGTGAGGCACTTGCCACCATGAGCACAAAGGCGGCGCCCGAAAGCCGCGCGAGCATCCTCCTTGTCGACGACATGGAGGACAACCTGATGGCCCTGGAAGCGGTCCTCGGCTCCCTCAACGAGCCGCTCGTGCGGGCCAGGTCCGGGGAGGAGGCGATGAAGGCCCTGCTGCGGCAGCGCTTCGCCGTGATCCTTCTGGATGTCCGGATGCCGGGCATGGACGGCTTCGAGACCGCGACCAACATCAAACGGCTCGACCAGACGAAGGACGTGCCCATCATCTTCCTGACGGGCACCGACAACGACGCGGGCTATGCCTTCAGGGGCTACGCGACGGGCGCGGCGGACTATCTCACCAAGCCCTTCGACCCCTGGGTGCTGCGTGCGAAAGTCACCGTCTTCCTCGAACTGCACCGCAAGAACCAGCAGCTCGAGCGGTTGCTGGCGCGCGAGCAGGCACAGTTCGACGAGCTGTCCGCCCGGCTCGCCGTGGTCGAGCGGCACATGGCGGCGAGCAGCCTGAACGACGTACTCGAACTGCGCCACCACGTCACGCACATGGAGGAGCTGCTGCGGGAGATGCGGCGCGGGCGGGCCGGGTGAGCGGCCCGGCGCGGTGAGGCCGGGCGGAGGCCCGGCGCGGGGAGGCCCGGCGCGGAGAAGCCCGGCGGGGGCCCGGCGCGGGCGGGCCCGGTCGTCGGGCCGCCCGCGTCGTCGGGTCCGGGGTCAGGCCTCGCGCGAGCCCGCGTACATCTCCTCGATGAGCTCCTTGTACTCGCGTTCCACGACCGGCCGCTTCAGCTTCAGGCTGGGGGTCAGCTCGCCGTGCTCGACGTCGAGGTCCCGCGGCAGGAGCTGGAACTTCTTGATCGTCTGCCAGCGCTGAAGACCGTCGTTGAGCTGCTTCACATACCCCTCGACCAGCGTGATCGTCGCCTGGTCCGCGACCACCTCGGCGTACGGCTTGCCGCCGAGGCCGTTCTCCTCGGCCCAGGCCATGATGGCCGGTTCGTCGAGGGCGATGAGGGCGGTGCAGAAGTTCCGGTCGGCGCCGTGCACGAGGATGTTGGAGACGTACGGACACACGGCCTTGAACTGGCCCTCGACCTCCGCCGGCGCGATGTACTTGCCGCCGGACGTCTTGATCAGGTCCTTCTTGCGGTCGGTGATCCGCAGATAGCCGTCGACGGACAGCTCACCGATGTCCCCGGTGTGGAACCAGCCGTCGGACTCCAGGACCTCGGCGGTCTTCTCCGGCTGGCCGTGGTAGCCCTCCATGATGCCGGGGCCGCGCAGCAGGATCTCGCCGTCGTCCGCGATCCGCACCTCCAGGCCGGGCAGCGGCTTGCCGACGGTTCCGGTGCGGTAGGCCTCGCCGGGGTTCAGGAAGGACGCGGCGGAGGACTCGGTGAGCCCGTAGCCCTCAAGGATGTGGATGCCCGCGCCCGCGAAGAAGTACCCGATCTCGGGCGCGAGTGCCGCGGAGCCCGACACCGCCGCCCGCAGCCTGCCGCCGAAGGCCTCGCGGAGCTTGGCGTAGACGAGCTTGTCGGCGACCTTGTGCCTGGCGCCGAGCCCGAACGGCACCGAGGCGACGCCGGTACGCCGGAAGTTGTCCTGACTGGTCTTCGCGTACTGCCTCGCGACCTCCGCCGCCCACTGGAAGATCTTGTACTTGGCGCCGCCACCGGCCCGCGCCTTGGCCGCGGCTCCGTTGTAGACCTTCTCGAAGATGCGCGGCACGGCGGCCATGTACGTCGGCTGCACCACCGGCAGATTCTCGATGATCTTGTCGACGCGGCCGTCGACGGCGGTGACGTGCCCCAGCTCGATCTGGCCGCTGGTCAGCACCTTGCCGAAGACATGCGCGAGCGGCAGCCACAGATACTGCACGTCATCGGCGGAGAGCAGCCTGATGGCCGCGATGGCCTTGGCCATGTACGACCAGTTGTCGTGCGGAAGCCGCACGCCCTTGGGGCGCCCCGTGGTCCCCGACGTATAGATGATGGTCGCGAGATGATCGGACCGGATCGCTTCGATGCGCTCCTGGACCGCGACCGGGTTCTTCTTCAGATACGCGGCGCCGCGGGCCTCCAGGTCGGCGAGCGTGAGGACCCACCCCTCGGGGTCCTCCGCTGCGGGCTTGACGCCCTCGGCGTCGAAGACCACCACATGCTTCAGCTCGGGCAGGTTCCCCCGCTGCTCGCGCGCCTTCGTCAGTTGCTCGGCGTTGTCGGCGATCAGGACCCGGCTGCCGGAGTCGCCGAGGATGAACGCGGACTCCTCGGCGTTGGTCTGCGGATAAACGGTCGTGGTGGCCGCGCCGGCGCAGAGGATGCCGAGGTCGGCGAGGATCCATTCGACGCGCGTCGCGGAGGCGAGGGCCACCCGGTCCTCGGGGCGCAGGCCCAGGTCGACGAGGCCGGCCGCGATGGCGAAGACCCGGTCGGCGGTCTCCGTCCAACTGAGCGACTTCCAGTCGTCGGGCCCCTCGCCCCATGCCGCGGGGACGGGATAGCGGTAGGCCTCGGCGTCCGGCGTGGCCGCCACCCGCTCAAGGAGGAGGTGCGCCACGGAGGGCGGTCGGTCATCGATCAAAGTCTGTGTGTCGCTCACGACATCCTCCGGGCCCGCGATGGTGCGTGCGTCTGTCCTTATGGCTGGCTGGCTGCCCAATCACTGATTACGGCTACCACGCTCGCGCGCCTCTTCCGACGCTTGTTTAACTTGCGAGTAACCTCCGAGCAGTGATCAGAGTAAAGGCCGGGCGGCCGGTGCGTAAGAGGCTGCCGCCTGTCACTTCGTACGGGTTCTTTCTCACAGGGGGCGCGGGGTGGCTCGCGCCGGGGCGCGTGGGCGTGGGGCGCCCCGGGCGCGGGGGCCGCGGGGCGGGCCGGGGGCGCGGGGACGGGAAGAGTGCCTGGCCGGGGGGCGTCTCAAGGCCGTGGGGACGGCAAGAGCGCCTGACCGGCGGGGCGGGCAGACGCTCTTGCGTGGGGCGGTGCGCGGCGGTACGCGGCGGCTACTTCTTCTTGGCGGAGCTCTCGTCGCTGGAAAGCACCGCGATGAACGCCTCCTGCGGGACCTCCACGGAGCCGACCATCTTCATCCGCTTCTTGCCTTCCTTCTGCTTCTCCAGCAGCTTGCGCTTACGCGAGATGTCACCGCCGTAACACTTGGCGAGGACGTCCTTGCGGATGGCGCGGATGGTCTCGCGGGCGATGACCCGGGAACCGATGGCGGCCTGCACGGGCACCTCGAAGGCCTGCCGCGGGATCAGCTCGCGCAGCTTGGCGACGAGCCGCACCCCGTACGCGTACGCCTGGTCCTTGTGCGTGACCGCGGAGAAGGCGTCGACCTTGTCCCCGTGCAGCAGGATGTCGACCTTGACCAACTGGGCGGACTGCTCGCCGGTGGGCTCGTAGTCCAGCGAGGCGTACCCCCGCGTCTTGGACTTGAGCTGGTCGAAGAAGTCGAAGACGATCTCGGCGAGCGGCAGCGTGTACCGGATCTCGACGCGGTCCTCGGAGAGGTAGTCCATGCCGAGCATGACCCCGCGCCGGTTCTGGCACAGCTCCATGATCGAACCGATGAACTCGCTGGGCGCGAGGATCGTGGCGCGCACGACGGGCTCGAAGACCTGGTCGATCTTGCCCTCGGGGAACTCGCTCGGGTTGGTGACCGTGTGCTCGGTCCCGTCCTCCATGATCACGCGGTAGACCACGTTGGGGGCGGTGGCGATCAGGTCGAGCCCGAACTCGCGCTCAAGGCGCTCACGGATCACGTCCAGGTGCAGCAGGCCGAGGAAACCGACGCGGAAGCCGAAGCCGAGCGCGGCGGACGTCTCGGGCTCGTAGACGAGCGCGGCATCGTTGAGCTGCAGCTTGTCCAGGGCCTCGCGGAGGTCCGGGTAATCCGAGCCGTCCAGCGGATACAGACCCGAGAACACCATCGGCTTGGGGTCCTTGTAGCCGCCGAGCGCCTCCGTGGCGCCCTTGTGCAGGGAGGTGATCGTGTCACCGACCTTGGACTGCCGGACGTCCTTGACGCCGGTGATGATGTAGCCCACCTCACCGACGCCGATGCCGTCCGCGGCGGTCATCTCCGGCGACGAGACACCGATCTCGAGCAGCTCGTGCGTGGCGCCGGTGGACATCATCCGGATCCGCTCACGCTTGTTGAGCTGGCCGTCGACGACTCGTACGTACGTGACCACGCCACGGTAGGAGTCGTAGACCGAGTCGAAGATCATCGCGCGGGCGGGCGCGTCCGCGACGCCGACCGGCGGCGGCACCTCGGCGACGACCTTGTCGAGCAGCGCCTCGACGCCGAGCCCGGTCTTGGCGGAGACCTTGAGGACGTCATCGGGGTCGCACCCGATGAGGTTGGCCAGCTCCTCGGAGAACTTCTCCGGCTGCGCGGCCGGAAGGTCGATCTTGTTGAGGACCGGAACGATCTTGAGGTCGTTCTCCATGGCCAGATACAGGTTGGCGAGGGTCTGCGCCTCGATGCCCTGGGCCGCGTCGACGAGGAGGACCGTGCCCTCGCAGGCCGCGAGCGAACGCGAGACTTCATAGGTGAAGTCCACGTGGCCGGGGGTGTCGATCATGTTCAGGATGTGCGTCCTGGCCTGATCCGGGCCCTCGGTCGGGGCCCAGGGCAGACGCACCGCCTGGGACTTGATCGTGATACCGCGCTCGCGCTCGATGTCCATGCGGTCGAGATACTGGGCGCGCATCTGCCGCTGCTCGACCACACCGGTGAGCTGCAGCATACGGTCGGCGAGCGTGGACTTGCCGTGGTCGATGTGCGCGATGATGCAGAAATTGCGGATCAGAGCCGGGTCGGTACGGCTCGGTTCGGGCACATTCTTAGGGGTCGCGGGCACGCAGGGTCCTGTCTCTTGAGGCGCCTTATGCCTCGGGTCGGATCGATACGTAGCCTCCATCGTCCCATGGGTGGGCCGCGGGGACCGGTTTGGGCCGGTCGGACGGCGGCTGGTACCGTAGGTAGCTGTGTCTCGTAGCCCTCTCAGCGCGAGGCGCTTGTCAGAAAACTCGGCAGTACCTGAACCTGAGAAGGCTCTTTCGTGGCGAACATCAAGTCCCAGATCAAGCGGAACAAGACCAACGAGAAGGCGCGCCTGCGCAACAAGGCCGTCAAGTCCTCGCTGAAGACCGCTGTCCGCAAGGCCCGCGAGGCCGTTGCCACCGGCGACACCCAGAAGGCGACCGAGCTGTCCCGTGAAGCCGCGCGCCAGCTCGACAAGGCCGTCTCCAAGGGTGTCATCCACAAGAACCAGGCCGCCAACAAGAAGTCGGCGCTTGCTTCGAAGGTCGCGACCCTCAAGGGCTGAGCAGTGATGTGACCGCTGGCCGGACCAGAGCGGGCCCTCTCTCTTCCGCTCCCGCCCAGCACCCCGATCCACACGCGGCCTGCGTTCGCCACGCGGGTGTGGATCTTTCAAGAGCTTGAACCCGGGACCCCCGTGTTTTGTCCTTTGTCAGGACGGGACGCGGGGGTTTTGGGTTTTTTGGGGGTTGGAGGTTTTTTGGGGGTTAGGGGTTTTGGGTGCTGGGGCCCGGGGGCGGGGTGCTGGGGTTTCCGGGCCCGGGGTGCGGGGCCCGGGGAGCAGGGTGCTGGGGGCTTGGGGGCTGGGGTTCTGGGGCTTGGGGCCTGGGTTCCGGGGCCTGAGGAGCGGGGTGCTGGGGCCCAGGGTTCTGGGGCTTGGCGGCTGGGGTTTTGGGGCCTGGGAGCCTGGGGCCCGGGGCTCCGTAGGTACGGGGTCCGGGGCGGAGCCCCGGTTTCGGGAAGGGGCGGGCTTGGGGAAGAAAAAATCCCGCCGCAACGGCGCGCAACCACAAACGAGAGCCCCGGCGGTGCCAAGACTCCGAGCCGAGCCATCGAGCTGACGAGCCGGTGAACCGGGCGGCCGGTAGCCGAGCTGGACCGGTGAACCGGGGGGCGGGTCGGGTCGGGTCGGTGGGCCTACCCCCGGCGGGACCGGGCCGCCCGGGCGATGGCGACGACCGCCTTCTCGAGGGCGTACTCGGGATCGTCCCCACCCCCCTTGACCCCCGCGTCAGCCTCCGCACAGGCCCGCAGAGCAACAGCAACCCCGTCCGGGGTCCACCCCCGCATCTGCTGCCGCACCCGATCGATCTTCCAAGGCGGCATCCCCAGCTCACGAGCAAGATCGGCGGGCCGCCCGCCCCGGGCCGAGGACAGCTTGCCGATGGCCCGCACCCCCTGCGCCAGGGCCGACGTGATCAGCACGGGCGCGACCCCGGTCGACAGGGACCACCGCAGGGCCTCCAGGGCCTCCGCCGTCCGCCCCTCCACGGCCCGGTCGGCCACGGTGAAACTGGAGGCCTCCGCCCGCCCCGTGTAGTACCGCCCGACCACCGCCTCGTCGATCGTGCCCTCGACGTCCGCGACGAGCTGCGCCGCCGCCGACGCCAGCTCCCGCAGATCACTGCCGATGGAGTCGACAAGGGCCTGACACGCCTCGGGCGTCGCCGACCGCCCCAGGGCACGGAACTCGCCCCGTACGAAGGACAGCCGGTCCGCCGGCTTGGTCATCTTCGGGCAGGCGACCTCCCGCGCCCCCACCTTGCGCGCCGCGTCGAGCAGTCCCTTGCCCTTGGCGCCGCCCGCGTGCAGCAGCACGAGCGTGATCTCCTCGGCCGGCGCCCCCAGATACGCCTTCACGTCCTTGACGGTGTCCGCCGTCAGGTCCTGCGCGTTGCGGACGACGACCACCTTGCGCTCGGCGAACAGCGAGGGACTGGTCAGCTCCGCGAGGGTGCCCGGCTCCAGTTGGTCGGGCGTGAGGTCACGCACGTCCGTGTCGGCGTCCGCCACCCGCGCGGCGGCGACGACCTCCTGCACGGCACGGTCGAGCAGCAGATCCTCCTGCCCCACGGCGACCGTGACAGGAGCGAGCGGGTTGTCGTTTGCGTTCTTCCTGGCCATCGCCGCCAAGCATCCCACGCCCCACTGACAGCCCGTCGCGCCCCGATCCGCCGGTACCGGAGAATGGGCAGGTGACCGACGTACGACATGTCCTGGTGCTGCCCGACCGCGATGCCGCGGAACAAGTCGCCGAAGAGCTCCCCGACCGTTTCGGTGTCCGCGAGGAACCCCAGCTCGTCCGCGACGCCCTCGCCGGCGAGGACGACGCCGAGGACGCCCAGTGGCTGGTGGTCGTCGAGGACCCCGAGCGGCGCCTGGACGCGACGGGACTGGACGCGCTTGCAGCCGAGTTCGAAGGCTGGCTGGAGGCGCCGTGATCCGGCCCTCGTGACTCCCCGGCCCTCGTACCGCCCGCCCTTCGGTCTGCTCAGCTCTTGGGCAGGACCTGGATGTCGAGCTCGATGGTGATGCTGGCGCCGACCGCCGCGATGCCACGGGCGAGCATCGTCTGCCAGGTGATGGTGAAGTCGTCCCGGTGCAGCTCGGTCGTCGCCCTGCACGCGGCCCGCGTCTCGCCCTCCAGGCCGTGCCCGACCCCGAGGTACTCCGTGTCAAGGGTGACCGTCCGCGTCACACCGTGCAGCGAGAGCGCCCCGGTGATCGCCCAGCGTGTACCGCCCTTGTGCACGAACCGGTCGCTGTAGAACTCCATCGTCGGATACCGCGCCACGTCCAGGAAGTCCCCCGAGCGCAGGTGGTCGTCGCGCATCTTCACGGCCGTGTCGATGGAGGAGGCGTCGATCACGACGTGCATCGCGGAGTCCTCCATCCGCTCGGCAAGCCGTATCGCCCCCGCGAACGTGTTGAACCGGCCGCGGATCCGGGCCAGGCCGATGTGCCGCGCCGTGAACGCGATCGATGAGTGCAGCGGGTCGAGGTCCCAGTCCCCGGGCTCGGGCAGCGCCGCGAGCTGCGCGATCTGGAGCGTCACATCCCCCATCGACGCATGCGCACCCTCACCCACCGTGATATTCGCCCGGTACGGGGTGAACCCCTCCGCCGACACCGCCAGGCGGTACTCCCCCGTCGGCACCGTCGCGACGAACGAACCGAACGGGTCCGTACCCCCGGTGACGACCTTGCGGCCCATGGTGTCACTGAGGGACAGCTCAGCGTGCTGAACCGGCTCGTTGACCGGGTCGAGCACCCGACAACTGAGCACTCCCGCGCCGGTGGGCACCGTCACCGCCGACAGCAGCCCGGACCTCCCGCCTCGGCCCGAAAGATTTCCCAGCCATCGGCCGAACACTGCGACACACCCCCGAGGACCTTGACAACACAACACCTGCAACGAAGAGGCATTCGATCACCGTTGCGGCTTTCGATGCAAACGCGCACAGTTCAGCAAGAACGTTGCGGAAATGACCGGACCACCCCAGACCACCCCCACTGTCCCCCTGACCCGAATTAATCGTTCCGCCCCACTTCGCCTTGCCACCCCCTCCCTCCCACGGTTACCGACCGTAACCATTTCCCTCCCCGCCCCCTCCCCTCC
>NZ_JOAP01000069.1 GCF_000720475.1 Streptomyces aureocirculatus | reverse complement strand
GGTGTTGGTGGTGTGGAGGGGGTGGTGCGGGTGTTGGTGGGGCGGACGGTGGTGCTGGTGGTGCCGATGGCCCGGTGGTGCCGGTGGTGCCGGTGGTCCGGTGGGGCGGTGGTGCGGGTGTTGGCGGTGTCGGTGGGGCGGTGGTGCGGGTGTCGGCGGTGTCGGAGGGGCGGTGGTGCGGGTGCCAGGTGGGGCCGGTGGTCCGGTGGTGCGGGTGTTGGCGGTGTCGGTGGGGCGGTGGTGCGGGTGCCGGTGGTGCCGGTGGTCCGGTGGTCCGGTGGGGCGGGTGTTAGCGGTGTCGGTGGGGCGGTGGTGCGGGTGTTGGCGGTGTCGGAGGGGCGGTGGTGCGGGTGCTGGTGGTGCGGTGTCGGTGGTGCCGGTCGCGGCGCCGAGGGGGACGATCGGCTCCCGGCGGCGTTGCCGGTGAGGCAAATTCCCGGGGGACCCTGGTCGTAAGCGTCTGTACCATCGGCGACTGGCCGGATCGCATCGCTCCTGCCCGCGTCCGCCGCCCGCACTCGCCTCGGCCCGGGCCGTCCGCGTCCTGGCCGTTTCCGTCACGCGGCGGGCCCGTACCCGTCACACCGCGCGACCGCGGCCCTCACACCGCCCGCCCTGCCGGGTCACCCCCCACCGTTGTCGTCGGGCTCCCGGTAGTGGTGATAGCTGTGATGCACCGCGAAGCCCATCCCGTCGTACAGCGCCCGCGCACCGCCGTTGTCCTCCTCCACCTGTAGCCACGCGGCCGACGCGCCCTCATCCAGCGCCCGCCGCGCGAGGGCCGTCATCACGGCCGTGGCCAGACCTTCACGCCGCCGCGCCGGGTCCACCTCCACCGCCATGAAACCGGCCCACCGCCCGTCGACCACACACCGTCCGATCGCCGCGGGCGGACCGTCCGCCGCGGGCACGGCAGCGAACCACACGGACGGCCCCGCGGCCAGCACCTGACGCGCCCGGGGTCCCGGCACCCCGGTCCGCTGATACCGCCCGAGCCACGCGTCGTCCACGTTCCGCGAGAGGAGCACACGCCCGGTGTCGGCGTCGAGGTCCCCCACGGGGGCGAGCCCGCCGACCCGCAGCTCGGCGCTCACCTCCCGCTGCCAGCCCCGCTCCACGAGCCCGGCGCACAGCAACTCCTGGGTGCCCTCCGCGCCGGTCGCCGTCTGCACGTACGCGGGCAGCCCCCGTTCGGCGTACCAGCGCCGGACCCGCGCGAGCGCGTCGTCGAGCGGCCGGCCCGGATCCCCGAGCGGGAGCACGGAGTTCGCCCGCCGCGTGAACCCGGCCCGCCGCCGCCAGGGACGCCCCGCGCCCGACGCCTCCGCGGACGCGGCGCCCGGCGTCTCCGCGGACGCGGCGCCCGGCGTCTCCGCGGACGCCGCGCCGGGCGCCTCCTCGTAAGCGGCCCGCAACTCCCAGTCGCCCAGGCGCTCGCTCTCCACCGGTTGCCAGGCACGCGCAGCGACCCGCGCGAGCTCCGCGTAGTGCGCCGCCGGGCCGCGCCTGCGCGCGGGCGCGGCGGGGACCACCTTCCCGGCTACGAGCACATTCTCCGCAATGCGGACCATTCCCCCGTCCCGGCGTGTGATGACGAGCACACCACCGTTCCAAGATGTGAGAACGCCCACCGTGTCGGTGAATCCGGTGACCGGGCCTCCACCGTCGTCCAAGCGTCGGACAGAGACGCGTTTGCCCACGTCAGACGGGGTGATTCTGACTTCGAGCCGTCCGCCCGCAGTGAATTCCACAGCTCTGTACGCCCCTCCTGTTCGGATCATGCCCAGGAACGGAGATACTAGGTGCGGGCATCGACGACGCCGCGCTCCCGCGCGCCAGGCGAGCGGAGCCTGAGGACGGCCCGCCAGCGCCCGTATCGAGGAGGAACGACAGCGTGACCTACGTCATCGCGCAGCCTTGTGTCGACGTCAAGGACAAGGCGTGCATCGAGGAGTGCCCGGTCGACTGCATTTACGAGGGCAGCAGGTCCTTGTACATCCACCCGGACGAATGCGTCGACTGCGGAGCCTGCGAACCGGTCTGCCCGGTCGAGGCGATCTTCTACGAGGACGACACTCCGGAGGAGTGGAAGGACTACTACAAGGCGAACGTCGAGTTCTTCGACGAGCTCGGTTCGCCCGGCGGCGCCAGCAAGCTCGGCCTGATCGAGCGCGACCACGCGTTCATCGCCGCGCTGCCCCCGCAGAACCAGTAGCGCCCACCTGAGCGTCACCCCGGTCCCGTACGGCACGTCCCGCTGTACGGGGCCGGGGCGTTTGTGCAGACCTCACGCATCCCTGGAGCCAGCCCG
The DNA here is from genome assembly GCF_000720475.1 of Streptomyces aureocirculatus. GTDB lineage: Bacteria > Actinomycetota > Actinomycetes > Streptomycetales > Streptomycetaceae > Streptomyces > Streptomyces aureocirculatus. The sequence goes on along the minus strand of NZ_JOAP01000069.1, from coordinate 24,365 downwards.
TGTCAGCATTCTCCGACCGTCTCCCCGCCTTCCCCTGGGACAAGCTCGAGCCCTACAAGGCGACGGCGGCCGCCCACCCCGACGGCATCGTCGACCTGTCCGTGGGGACGCCGGTCGACCCGGTGCCCGAGCTGATCCAGAAGGCGCTGACGGCGGCGGCCGACTCCCCGGGCTATCCCACGGTGTGGGGCACCCCGGAGCTGCGTGACGCGATCACCGGCTGGTGCGCCAGGCGGCTCGGTGCCCGCGGTCTCACCCACCGCAACGTACTGCCCATCGTCGGCTCCAAGGAGCTGGTGGCCTGGCTGCCGACCCAGCTCGGTCTCGGGCCGGGCGACAAGGTGGCCTATCCGCGGCTCGCGTACCCGACGTACGAGGTCGGCGCACGGCTCGCCCGCGCGGAGCACGTCGCGTACGACGACCCCACGGACGTGGACCCCACGAACCTCAGGCTCCTGTGGCTCAACTCGCCCTCCAACCCGACCGGGCGTGTCCTGTCAAAGGACGAACTGATCCGGGTGGTGACCTGGGCGCGAGCGCACGGAGTGCTCCTCGTCAGCGACGAGTGCTACCTGGAGCTCGGCTGGGAGGCGGAGCCGACGTCGGTCCTGCACCCGGACGTCTGCGGCGGCTCGCACGAGGGCATCGTCGCGGTGCACTCCCTCTCCAAGCGCTCGAACCTCGCCGGTTACCGGGCGGCGTTCCTCGCCGGTGACGCCGAGGTCCTCGGTGATCTGCTGCTCATCCGCAAGCACGGCGGGATGATGACGTCCGCGCCGACGCAGGCGGCGGCGGTGGCCGCGCTCGGCGACGACACGCACGTACAGGAGCAGCGGGCCCGCTACGCCGCGCGGCGTACGGCTCTGCGCGAGGCGCTCCTCGGTCACGGCTTCCGCATCGAGCACAGCGAGGCGAGCCTGTACCTGTGGGCCACGCGCGACGAGTCGTGCTGGGACACGGTGGACCGTCTCGCGTCCCTCGGCATCCTGGTGGCCCCAGGGGACTTCTACGGCGAGGCGGGCCGGAACTTCGTCCGCGTCGCCATGACGGCGACGGACGAGCGGGTGGCGGCGGCGGTGTCGCGGCTGCGCTGAGCCCCGGCGCTGGCAGTACGAGGAAGGGGTGCGAGGAGTACGAAGAAGGGGTGCGGGAAGCAGTCGGCTTCCCGCACCCCTTCGGCGTCTTCGCGTGTGCCGCGGTGGACTAGCCGAGCGGCAGACTCTTGAGCGGGAGCTGGCCGGTCGGCGCGGCCTTGCCGAGGGCGTCGGTGGGCAGCCCGCCCTTGGTCGCGTGGCCCGCGGTGTCGCCGACGACGTGACCGGCGGTCCCCGCGACTTCACCGCCGATCCTCTGCGCGGCGGGAACCGAGGTCTTCGCGCTCTTGCCGAGGGCGTGGCCCGCGGCCGGAACGGCCGTCTTCACGGCCTTGCTCCCGGCATTGCCCGCCAGTTCGGTGGCGCTGTGAGCCGCGTCGTCGACGGCGTCGCCCACGTTGGCACGGTCCAGGGCGGTGATTCCGCCCTGGTCGGTGGTGGCGGGCAGCTCGGCGGCGCTGGCGGAGCCGGCCGCTCCGACCACGGGTGCCGCTCCCGCCGCGACAAGCAGCGCGACACGGGCGATCCGGCGGGTCAGGGGGAGGGACATGATGCTCCTTCAGACGGAGAGAACTGTGAGGTGCCCGGCCGTTCCGTGCGGTGGACTCCGTGCGGTGGAAAGCGGCGATCGGACGCAGTGACTACCGCTTGAAGAGCCCGAAGGTTGCGGTGCGCCAACGTAAAGAGTTGGCAATGCGTCGCATTATCAGCTACGGATAAAATCGGGCAAACGGCTCTGCTGTCAGGGGCGTCGCACACCCTCGACGTCCTGCGTACGCAAGGGTTGCGTGCCCTTGGGGGCGGAGCGCGCGAAGATCGGCCGCGGCGTCAACATCCGGCGATCACCGTGCCCCCACCGGGTGATCGGCCGCACTACTGCCCAGTGACGATTCGGACTTCGCGGAGAGATCCGGAAGCGGAACTACCGTATCCGGGTCCGCCGGACTTCCCGGAACCCCCAGCGCCCCAGGAACCCCCGGCTCTCCATTCGTGCCCCTCGTACGAGACCCGCTCGATGTGCAGCGCCGAGGCCTGGGCCACGGCCCAGTGCGCCACTTCCCAGCCGCCCGGCGGAAGGTCGCCTTCAGGGGCGGCGGCCGTCGGCGCCGTCGTGCCCGCGACAGGGACGCGGATCACCCTCCCGTCGGCTGCCGCCACGGCCGCGCCGAAGTCCCGCGCGAGCGCCGCGCGCACCTCATCGGGGCCCGCGGGGCGCACGTCCGGCCGGCCCGCGCAGGTGAGGGCCGCGGGTGCCCTGCCGGTGAGCGCGGCGGCGAGCAGCGTGGCGTCCGGCTCGTGCTTGGCGTACGCCTGCGGGAAGCCGCTGCGCTGGACGCGCTGGGCTGCGACCGTCAGGGGCAGCCGCGAGTAGCCGGGGATTCTCTGGAGCCGGGCGTAGAAAAGCCCGGAGGCGTACACCGGGTCCATGATCTGCCGCTCGCTGCCCCAGCCCTGGGAGGGCCGCTGCTGGAACAGGCCGAGGGAGTCGCGGTCGCCGCGGCGGATGTTGTGCAGGCCGGACTCCTGCAGCGCGGTTGCGAGGGCGATCGTCACGGCGCGCTCCGGCATGCCGCGGCGGGTGCCGACGGCCGCGACCGTCGCGGCGTTCTCCGCCTGCTCCGCGCTCAGTTCGTACGACGCCCCGTCGCCGTCGCCCGACACCACCGTGCACCGGGGCGCGGGCTCCCCGGACACATACTGCATCACCACATATCCCACGACCGCGCAGAGCACGGCGCAGGCCGCAGCGAGGCGCAGCCGACGGCCGTGCCGGACGGGGGCGGCGGCGGTCTCGGACACGCGAACCACCGTACTGGAGCCCACCGACAGCGCGGGGACGGCCGCGCGGGGCGAGGCGTGGCGACGCGGACCGGAGCCCCACGGAGCGGCGCGTTAGGGTCAAAGCCATGGACCGGACGCCAGCTCACTCCACCGCTCGGACCGCGCCGGAAGGCACGGCCCCGCTCGACCTCACGCTCGACGCCGCCGCGCTGACCGCGGCCCTCGTCGACATCCCCTCGCCGAGCGGCGCGGAGAAAGCGCTCGCGGACGCGATCGAGGCGGCCCTGCGCCCGCTGGGGCACCTCACGGTCGACCGGCACGGCAACAACGTGGTGGCACGCACGAACCTGGGCCGCGCCGAGCGCGTGATCCTCGCCGGGCACATCGACACCGTGCCGATCGCCGAGGACCCGCCCAACGTCCCCTCCCGCCTGGACGCGGACGGCGTGCTGTGGGGCTGCGGCACCTGCGACATGAAGTCGGGCGTCGCGGTGCAACTGCGCCTCGCGCAGACGGTCACCGAGCCGAACCGCGACCTGACCTTCGTCTTCTACGACAACGAAGAGGTCGCCGCGCACCTGAACGGACTCGGCCACATCGCCGACGCGCACCCCGACTGGCTCCAGGGCGACTTCGCGGTCCTCCTGGAACCCACCGACGGCCAGGTGGAGGGCGGCTGCCAGGGCACCCTGCGCGTCCTGCTGAGGACCAAGGGGGAAAGGGCGCACTCCGCGCGCGCGTGGATGGGGTCCAACGCGATCCACACGGCCGCCCCGATCCTGGCGAAGCTGGCCGCGTACGAAGCGCGCACGCCGCTGGTCGACGGGCTGCGCTACCACGAGGGCCTCAACGCCGTCCGTATCGAGGGCGGCGTCGCCACCAACGTCATCCCCGACGCGTGCACCGTCACCGTCAACTTCCGTTACGCGCCGGACCGCACCCCCGAGGAGGCCGAGGCCTTCGTACGCGAGTACTTCGCGGACTGCGGGGTCGAGGAGTTCGTCGTCGACGACCACACCGGCGGCGCCCGCCCCGGCCTCACCCACCCCGCGGCGGCGGCCTTCATGGCGGCGGTCGGCGGTGAGGCCCGCCCCAAGTACGGCTGGACGGACGTCTCCCGTTTCAGCGCGCTCGGCGTGCCCGCGGTCAACTACGGACCCGGCAACCCGCTCCTGGCCCACAAGGTGGACGAGCGTGTCGACGTGACCCTGATCCCGGAGGCGGAGTCCCGGCTCCGCTCCTGGCTGACCTCCTGACTCCTGGCTGACCTCCTGACTCCTGGCTGACCTCCTGACTCCTGGAGTTGTGCCCCGTGTAACGCCCTTGGACCTACGCTGAAGTGGCACAACGTACGTCGGCAAGGAAGGGGATGTTCATGGGCAATCCGGAAGCGCAGGGTCCGCCGGAGGAGCAGCACCTGGGTCCCGTGGTGCGCAGACGGGATCAGATCACACCCGGCACCACCGATCAGCGGCTGCTCGACACCGAGGGGGACGCGGAGTGGGTGCACACCGACCCCTGGCGGGTCATGCGCATCCAGTCCGAGTTCGTCGAGGGCTTCGGAGCGCTCGCCGAGCTCCCCAGCGCCATCAGCGTCTTCGGCTCGGCCCGCACGCGGTCCGGCTCCGCCGAGTACGAGGCCGGGGTGCGGATCGGCAAGGCCCTGGTCGAGGCGGGCTTCGCCGTGATCACCGGGGGTGGTCCCGGCGCCATGGAGGCCGCCAACAAGGGGGCCCGCGAGGCCAAGGGCATCTCCGTCGGCCTCGGCATCGAGCTCCCCTTCGAGCAGGGGCTCAACCCGCACGTCGACATCGGTGTGAACTTCCGCTACTTCTTCGTCCGCAAGACGATGTTCGTGAAGTACGCCCAGGGCTTCGTGGTCCTCCCCGGCGGCCTCGGCACCCTCGACGAACTCTTCGAGGCCCTCACCCTCGTCCAGACCCGCAAGGTCACCCGCTTCCCGATCGTCCTCTTCGGCACCGCCTACTGGGGCGGCCTCGTCGACTGGCTCCGCGACACCGTGGTCGCCCAGGGCAAGGCCTCCGAGAAGGATCTGCTGCTGTTCCATGTGACGGACGAGGTGGAGGAGGCGGTGCGGTTGGTGACCAAGGAGGTCGGCCGGTAGGAGTGTCTCCTCGCGGGGCGCCCCAGTCCCGCCCCTTCTCCGATCCTGGGGCTCCGCCCCAGACCCCGTATCGGCCTGCGGCCTCGTCCTCAAACGCCGGACGGGCTGAAACTTTCGCCGGTGCGGCGAAGTCTCCCGGCGCGGCGAAGTCTTCTGGTGCGGCGAAGTCTTCTGGTGCGGCGCGAATCATTTAGCCCGTCCGGCGATTGAGGACGAGGCGCGGAGCGCCGACAACGGGGTCCGGGGCAGAGCCCCGGTTTCGGAGAAGGGGCGGGTCCGGGGCGCCCCGCGGAGGTCTACGCCAAGCCGCGACGCGCCACCGCAGGCGGGCGGTGGCCGGCGATGGTGGCGACCATGTCGACGACCTGCCGGGTCTCGGCGACCTCGTGGACGCGATACACCTGCGCCCCCAGCCACGCGGACACCGCGGTCGTGGCCAGGGTCCCCACGACCCGCTCCTTGAGGGGCGTGTCCAACGTCTCCCCGACGAAATCCTTGTTGGAGAGGGAGACGAGCACGGGCCACCCCGTGGCCACCAGCTCCGGAAGCCGCCGCGTGGCCTCCAGGGAGTGCCGCGTGTTCTTCCCGAAGTCGTGCCCGGGATCGATGAGGACCGACTCCCGCGGCACCCCGAGTTCCACGGCCCGCTCGGCAAGCCCCACGGTCACCCGGAGGATGTCGGCGACGACGTCCTCGTACTCGACCCGATGGGGCCGGGTACGCGGCTCCGCGCCCCCGGCGTGGGTGCACACGAGCCCCACCCCGTACCGCGCGGCGACCTCCGCGAGCCGCGGATCGACGCCGCCCCACGCGTCGTTGAGGAGATCAGCCCCGACGTCGCACACGGCCTCGCCCACCTCGTGCCGCCAGGTGTCGACGCTGATGACGACATCGGGGAAGCGCCGCCGCACCTCGGCGACGAAGCCGACGGTGCGCCGCACCTCCTCCTCGGCGGTCACCTCAGCACCGGGACCGGCCTTGACCCCGCCGATGTCGATGATCGCGGCACCTTCGGCCACCGCCTGCTCCACGCGTGCGAGCGCGGGCTCGTCGCGGAAGGTGGCGCCCTGGTCGTAGAAGGAGTCCGGGGTCCGGTTGACGATCGCCATGATCACCGGTTCGTGCGCCTCGAACACGCGCCTGCCAAGGCTGAGCATCCCCTGTGAGCCTCCCTGTCGTTCCGTCGGCCGGCCTCGCGGTCCGGCCGCCTGCGACCTTAACTGTCACAGGCACATGGCACGATCGGTGCCAGACAGTTTCCGTGCCGGTCCGCGCAGCGGTCCGGCATCCGAGCGTGGGGACCGCAGATGGTCATGTTCCTGTTCCTGGTCATCGCCCTCGTCGTCGTGGTCGGAGCGGTGACGCTCGCCGTCCTCGGCGGCGGGGAGAGCGGCGGCCTGCCCGAGGTGGCGCCGGAGCGGCTGACCGACCCGCTGCCGCCGGACCGCCCGCTGCGCCGCGCCGACGTGGACTCGGTGCGCTTCCCGATGACGGTCCGCGGCTATCGGATGCTGGACGTGGACGAGGCGCTCGACCGTCTCAGCGCGGAGCTCGCCGAGCGGGACGCGCGGATCGCCGAGCTGGAGGCCGCCCTCGCAGGCGCCCAGGCCACGGCGGTCGCAGGACCCGGGCTCCTGAAGGGGTACGGCGGCGGTGAGTACCGCGGAGAGGACCAGCAGGGCGCCCCCGCCGACGCCCGCCCCGCCCCACCGCAGCACCCCGGGCGCCCCGGGTACACCGACGGGCCGGAGGGCGACCAGTGAGCAGCGGCGCGATCGCGGGCCCCGACGGCGGCCTGCGCTGCCCGTGGGGCCTGTCCACCGAGGACTACGTGGCGTACCACGACACGGAGTGGGGCCGTCCCGTCCACGGCGACGACGCCCTGTTCGAGCGACTCTCCCTGGAGGCCTTCCAGTCGGGCCTGTCCTGGATCACGATCCTGCGCCGCCGCGAGGGCTTCCGTGCCGCGTTCTCCGGCTTCGGGATCGCCGCGGTGGCGGAGTTCGGGGACGCCGACCGCGAGCGGCTGCTCGCCGACGCGGGCATCATCCGCAACCGCGCGAAGGTGGACGCGACGCTCGCCAACGCGCGTGTGCTCGCCGGCTGGCCCGCGGGTGAACTGGACGAGCTGATCTGGTCGTTCGCGCCGGACCCCGTCGGCCGCCCGGCGCCGCGGACGCTCGCCGACGTGCCCCCAGTCACCGACGAGTCGACGGCCCTGTCCAAGGCCCTCAAGAAGCGCGGCCTGCGCTTCGTCGGCCCCACCACCGCGTATGCCCTGATGCAGGCCTGCGGCCTGGTGAACGACCACCTCGTGGACTGCGTGGCCCGCGGGACGACCGGCGCCTGAGGTCCGTACGACAGGCCCTAGCGGCCCAGGTACTTCGGCGCGGCCTTGTCGAGGAAGGCCTGGACCGCGATCGCGTGGTCCTCGGAGGCGCCCGCCCCGGTCTGTAGCTCGTCCTCCTTGTCCAGGGTCTCGTCCAGGGTGTGACCGGCGGCGAAGGCGAGCGATTCTTTGATCGCTCCGTAGGCCAGCGTCGGGCCCTGAGCCAGCGTCCTCGCCGTCTTCAGGGCCTCCTCCGCGAGGTCGGCCGCGGGCACGACCCGGTTGGCGATGCCCAGGTCGTACGCCTCCGCAGCCTTGATGCTGCGCGGGAAGAGCAGCAGGTCGGCGGCGCGGCTCGGGCCGATCAGACGGGACAGGGTCCAGGAGACACCGGAGTCCGCGGTCAGCGCGACCCCCGCGAAGGACGTGTTGAACGACGCCGTGTCCGCGACGATCCGGTGGTCGGCGGCGAGCGCGAAACCGAGGCCCGCGCCGGCCGCCACGCCGTTGACGCCCGCCACGACCGGCTTGGGCATGCCGGTCAGGGCCCGCACGATCGGGTTGTAGTGCTCGCGCACGGTGCTCATCGTCTGCCCGGAGCCGCTCTCCCGGTCCGCCGCGAGCAGGCCCACGTGCTCCTTGAGGTCCTGGCCCACGCAGAAGGCGCGCCCGGTCGCGGTCAGCAGTACCGCGCGCACCGCGGGGTCGGCCGCCGCTGAGCGCGCGGCCGCCCGCAGGGCGACCTTCGCCTCGATGTTCATGGCGTTCATCGCGTCGGGGCGGTTCAGCGTGATCGTCGCGAGCCCGTCGCTCACCTCGTAGAGCACGGCGTCGGCCATGGTGGTCCCCTCCGCTGGTCCGGGATAACTGGTCCTGGCTGTCCTGGCTGCCAGCATGACCTAGATCATCGGCTGCCGGAACGCGGTCTCCGATGTGACCTGCGTCAAAGTGTGTGGGGCGGCAGAAGCGTGTGGGGCGGCGAAGTATTGCAGTCACATCGCCGAATTGAGTGGTTTTGCGGGCGCGCGTTGCGCAAGCGATGCAGACCGATGTTGGTCATCGGGTCCCGCGATGCGGGATAATGACCTGGAAGCAATGTGTTCGATGCCGGTGACACCTGGGTTGTCGGCTGCGACAAGCTGGTTTCAGGAAGGGGAACGAGCATGGCGGCCATGAAGCCGCGGACGGGCGACGGCCCGCTCGAGGTGACCAAGGAGGGGCGGGGCATCGTCATGCGCGTTCCGCTCGAAGGCGGCGGTCGACTTGTCGTCGAACTGACCCCCGACGAGGCCGACGCCCTCGGCGACGCCCTGAAGAAGGTTGTCGGCTGACGCGTAGGCGTCCACACGGTGCACCACACTTTTGAGCTGCCCCGGCATCGTACGACGAGCCGGGGCAGTGCTGTGCCCGGGGGCGGGCGGCCGGAACGGCGGCCCGCGTTTCCCGGGGGCGGGTGGGGGAGCGACCGGATTCCGCCGAGGCGAAAGGCCTGAATGTTCGGGTCGAAGGTCTCGTTTCGCGGCCCGTCCCGGGAGCTCTGGCCCGCACCCCGCGGGAGCGGGTCACCCGGACGGCCCTGCGTGCGGCGGCCGTCCTGCCCGGTGACCGCTATCTTTTGACGGCGCAGAGCAGGCCGTCGCCCACCGGGAGCAGCGAGGGCACGAGATCCTGGCTCTCGCGCACGGCCCGCAGCAGTTCCCGCAGCCGCAGCACCTCCACGGGCTGCGGACCGGAGTCCACGGTCCTGCCGTCGGCGAAGACGCCCTCGAAGCAGACGAGTCCGCCGGGGCGGAGCAGGCGCAACGATTCAGCGAGGTAGTCGAGGCACTCCGTGCGGTCACCGTCGCAGAACACCAGGTCGTAGCCGCCGTCCGCGAGGCGCGGCAGCACATCGAGGGCGCGGCCGGGGATGAAGCGGGCGCGATTGGCGGCGAAGCCCGCGGCCTGGAAGGCCGTGCGGGCGAACTGCTGGCGCTCCGGCTCCGGATCGACCGTGGTCAGTACGCCGTCGGGCCGCATCCCGTGCAGCAGGTGGATGCCCGACACTCCCGTGCCCGTACCGATCTCGGCGACCGCCTTGGCTTCCACGGTGGCGGCCAGCATCCCCAGCGCGGCGCCGGTTCCGGGCGACACGGAGCGCAGCCCCGCGTCCCGCGCCCGGTCCCGGGCCCAGCGCAGCGCCTCGTCCTCGGCGACAAAGGCGTCGGCGAACGCCCAGCTCGTCTGCCGGTTGCCGGTAATGGCCCTCTCCTGTCCCCGTGGTTGCCTGGCCGTGACTGTATCCGTTGGGGCCGGGAACCCGCAGATGGGACTGTGCGTTGAGAAGGGGTGAGAGGACAGCGGGGACACAGACATGGATCTGGAACTCCAGCCGGCCCGCACCATCGGCGTCACGCAGACGGAGTGGACCCGGCCGACCAGGCGGCAAGTACCAAATTCACGTAAAAACGCTTATCCGGAGCTAACGGGCGGGGTGGTTATGGTAGGGGCTCCACTGGACACCACCAGAGCCGACAGGGGAGGTGCGGCCGAGTCCGCGGATCGGGGAGGAGCGCTGCGGCGTCTTCTCGGATTGGCGGGTAAGCCAAGATCCGTGACCGACACCGCTGACCGTTCCCGCGCCACCGACTCCGCTCAGACCGCGACCTTTGCCGCTGACGCGGAATCGCAGGCGTGGACTCCTCCCACCTGGGAAGAGATCGTCAGCACGCACAGCGGCCGCGTCTACCGCCTCGCCTACCGCCTGACGGGCAACCAGCACGACGCCGAGGACCTCACGCAGGAGGTCTTCGTCCGCGTCTTCCGCTCGCTCTCGACGTACACCCCCGGCACCTTCGAGGGCTGGCTGCACCGCATCACCACGAACCTCTTCCTGGACATGGTGCGCCGCAAGCAGCGCATCCGCTTCGACGCCCTCGGCGACGACGCGGCGGAGCGGCTGCCCAGCCGCGAGCCCTCGCCGCAGCAGGTGTTCAACGACACCCACTTCGACGCGGACGTCCAGCAGGCGCTCGACACCCTCGCGCCCGAGTTCCGCGCCGCGGTCGTCCTGTGCGACATCGAAGGCCTTTCGTACGAGGAGATCGCCGCCACCCTCGGCGTCAAGCTGGGTACGGTCCGCAGCCGTATCCACCGCGGCCGCTCCCAACTGCGCAAGGCCCTTCAGCACCGCTCTCCCGAGGCCCGCGCCGAGCGTCGTTCGCTCGCCGTCAGCGGAGCCGTGGCACTGGGGGGAGGGGGCGCGACCGCGTGAGTGGATCACGGTCCAATCCTGCCGAGCGGCATCTCGCCGAGCAGCACCTGGGGGACCGGCTCGCCGCGCTGGTCGACGGTGAGCTCGGTCATGACGCCCGCGAGCGTGTGCTCGCCCATCTCGCCACCTGTCCGAAGTGCAAGACGGAGGCCGACGCGCAGCGCCGGCTCAAGAACGTCTTCGCCCAGAGCGCGCCGCCGCCCCCCAGTGCGAGCTTCCTCGCCCGTCTGCAGAGCCTGCCCGCCACCGGCATCGGCGGCGACGACGACGAACAGCCCGGTGGCCCGATGACGCCCGTCGACGACGGGTTCGCCACCGGGTCGTCCGAGACCACCGGCCTGCCCGGCGGCGGGGTGTTCAGCACCCGCACGGGAAGACCCGACCCCTTCCTCGGGTACGTTCCCGCGGGCGCCCACGCCGCCGTCCTGGCCAGTGAGCGGCGCGGCTTCCGCATCCACGACGTCCATGACGCCGTCAAGCCCGAGGGGGAGCGGTCCGTCTGGCTGGGGCGGAGGTTCGCCTTCGCCGCGGCCGGAGCGGTCTCGCTCGCCGCGATAGCACTGGGCGGGGTCACGATGGGCACGCCCCTCACCGCCGGTGAGCAGCGGGCCGGCGGCGCCGGTGCCGCCAACAGCAACGCATCGCCCTTGCGTTCGTCCGGCACGCCCAGCGCCGCCGTGACCGACTCCGGCCGGCGCCGGGGCACCAACCCGCTCTCCGTGCAGGGCCCCCGGCCCCAGTCCCTCGCGCCGACCACGGCAGCGGTACCGCTCCTGTCCGGTGCGCCCGCCCGGCCGGGACCGCACGAGCGGAACCAGCTCACGGCCTCGTTGCTCGCCGGGGCGGGCGTCATGTCCCCGCTGGTGCGCGCCGTGGCCGACGACCCGCGGGGCGGCCCTCGCCGGGGCCTGACGCTGAACGCCGCCGCGGACTTCGCCCCCGCCGCCTCCCCGAAGCCCGACTCCGGCCTGCGCCACAGCAGCTCGCAGATCCGCTGACGCGCACTGCGCGTCGGCGCGCAGACCTGGTTGAATCCTGGGTGGGCCGTGTGCGCCGGGGATGCGGCGGGCACGGTTGGAGGACGCAATCGGCGTCCTCCACGGGCCAGTTGTGGGGAGAACATGGACGACGAGGGCAAGCCCACCCAGGCGAAGCCGAACTGGTGGAGTCGTCCACGGCACGTTGGCACTGGGCTTGAGCCGGGTGCGGGTGCTGGAGGGACCTCTGAGGCTGGGGTGACTTCTGGCGCCGGGGCGGCTTCCGGTGCGGGGGTGGCTCCCGGCGCCGAGGTGGCCTCTGGTGCCGGGGCGGCTTCCGGTGCCGAGGTGGCCTCTGGTGCCGGGGCGGCTTCCGGTGCCGAGGTGGCATCGGCTCCGGGCCCCGCGCAGCCGCCCGTTGCCGACGCGTCTCCGGCCGCAGGGAGTGCCCCTGGCCCCGTGGCCGACTCAGCCGCCCCGCAGGCCACTGGAGGCCGCCCTCGCCCCCTGCACGACCCCGACCCCTACGGGACCCCGCCGTACGGCGAGCCCGGCCCCTGGGCCCTCGCCCCGCCCGTACAGCACCCCATGGCGACTCCGGCCCAGGGCACACCCACGTACGGAACCCCGGGCCACGGCACGCCCACACCGGGCACCCCCGTACCCGGCACCCAGCCTCCGGCACACGGAACGCCTCCCCAGGGCCACAGCACGCCCGCCCAGGGCGCCCCCGCCCACGGGGCCCACGCCCCTGCCCCAGCCACCCCCGGCACCCAGCCTCCGGCACACGCAACACCTCCCCAGGGCCACGGCACGCCCGCCCCGGGCACACCCGCGCCCGGCATCCCGCCCCAGCCATCGACCACCCACGGCGGCACCCCCATGCAAGGCGACACCCCCACCCCGCAGGGCACCCCCGTACACGGAACACCCCCGCAGCAAGCCGCAGCCGCACACGGCGGGTCCGCGTACGACGCAGCCGCACACGGCGGGTCCGCGTACGACGCAGCCGCACACGGCGGGCACGCACACGCCGGGCACGCGCACGGCGGCCCCCAGGAAGGGGGGCACCCCGACCCCTGGCGGCGCTACGACCCCTGGGGCGCGCCTCTGCAGCAGAGCGGTGCCGCCGTTCAGACGCAGGCGCAGCGGCGGCGGCGTGGGCGGAAGGTGCTGGTCCTGGGGGCGGCCGTGGTCGCGTTGGTGGCGGGTGGGATCGGCGGGGTGGTCGGGGCCCATCTGGAGAGGGAGGGTGGCCTCGGGAGTAACGTCGAGTTGCCGCAAGCCGGGTCGGAGACCGAGAAGCGGCCCAAGGACAGCGTGGCCGGTATCGCGGCGAGCGCGCTGCCCGGCGTGGTGACGCTGCACGTCCGCGGCGACGACGGCGCGGGCACCGGCACCGGCTTCGTCCTCGACGGCAAGGGCCACATCCTCACCAACAACCACGTGGTCGAGCCCGGAGGCAGGGGCGGCGACATATCGGTGACGTTCAGCGGCGGCGAGACCGCGAGCGCGAAGGTCGTCGGCCGGGACGCGGGCTACGACCTGGCCGTCGTCAAGGTCTCCGGCGTCCGCGGCCTCAAGCCGCTGCCGCTCGGCAACTCCGAGAACGTCCAGGTCGGCGACCCCGTCGTGGCCATCGGCGCCCCCTTCGACCTCGCCAACACCGTCACCTCCGGGATCATCAGCGCCAAGGAGCGGCCCATCACGGCGGGCGGTGAGAAGGGCGACGGAAGCGACGTGTCGTATGTGAACGCCCTCCAGACGGACGCGCCGATAAACCCGGGCAACTCCGGTGGCCCCCTCGTCGACTCCCGGGCCCGTGTCATCGGCATCAACAGCGCCATCCGCTCCGCGGACAACGGCTCGGGCTCCGCCCCCGAGAGCGGCCGCTCGGGCTCCATCGGGCTCGGCTTCGCCATACCCATCAACCAGGGCAAGCGCGTCGCCGAAGAGCTCATCAACACCGGCCGCGCCACCCACCCCGTGATCGGCGTCACCATCGACAAGCAGTACACCGGGGACGGCGCCCGCATCGCGCAGAAGAGCCAGAGCGGCGGACCCGCCGTCAACCGCGGCGGACCCGGCGACAAGGCGGGCCTGAAGGCGGGCGACGTGATCACGGCGGTCGACGCCCAGCCCGTGCACTCGGGCGACGAACTCATCGTCAAGGTCCGGGCCCACCGCCCCGGGGACCGCCTGGAACTCACCGTGGAGCGGGACGGCGACGAGCGGAAGGTGACCCTGGTCCTCGGCACCGCCGGGGGCGAATGAGCCCCGGACGGATGAGTGCGCCCCCGAACAGCAGCGGTCGCCCTGTTGTCCGTGTGGTAGCCCTGCGGCTACCGGACGGACAGCCACGGCGGGTACCGTAGAACCGGTCCGGACGGCAAGGAGTCTTCAAGGTGTTCAACGACATTGGCGCACTCGAGATAGTGACGCTGATCATCCTCGCCGTGCTCATCTTCGGACCGGACAAGCTGCCGAAGCTGATCCAGGACGTGTCCCGCACCGTCCGCAAGATCCGGCAGTTCTCCGACAGTGCGAAACAGGACATACGGAACGAGCTGGGGCCGGAGTTCAAGGACTTCGAGTTCGAGGACCTGAACCCGAAGAAGTTCATCCGTAAGCAGATGGAGAACGACGACCTCGGTCTGAAGGAAATCCGCAACGGCTTCGACCTGAAGAAGGAAATGGCCGAAGTCGCGGACGCCGTGCACGGCCGCGACAGCGATCTCGCCGACGACTCCGACAGCCGTGCCGCCGGTTCCGCCACCGCGTCGGTCAACGGCTCCGGCGGCGGCCGTGGCGACCGCATCGACATGGAGAAGCGCTCCGAGCCGGGCAAACCCGCGGCCGGGGACCCGCCGCCGTTCGACGCCGACGCCACCTGACACCCGGCCCCGGCCCACCCGGGACCTCCGAACGGGTCCCGCACCACCCCGGCGGGAGCGCGCGCCCCCTGCCGTCCCGCGTACGCACTCCGGGGTGCGTACGCGGCGTGATCGATGGCGTCCCGGACACCCTGTCGCCCACCGGTGTACCGGCATCCGGAATCGGTGTGGCTATCCTGCCTTGTTGTCCGGCGTGAGGACGCCCGAGGGGGGCGGGCCGCTCCGGACCGACGAGAGCGAGGAGGCGGCCGGGTACATGGAGACGACAAGTCGGGTGGGCGCGCAGGCGCCAGACGCGGAGGGTGCCGCGCAAGCCGTGCCCTCCGCCCGGCGCACGGTCGACGGCTACCTGCTGGCGCCCTTCCCCTGGTACGGCCTGGACGAGGCCTTCACGGGACCGCGCTGGCTGATGCAGGTGGGCACCGGCGCGGACGGGGCCGTGGAGCACGGCTCCATCGGTCACGGTGACGAGCCGTCGGTGCGCGCCGAAGGGACCTTCGGGACCGGTGACAAGGAGCGGTTCGCGGTCGTGGTGACCGTCGCGGCCAACCCGGTGCGGCGCAGCGGCGACGGCACCGGCGTCCTGGAGGCGACCTCGGTGTCCTCAGCGGCGTGGCTGGCCGGGGTGGGCCTGCTGTCCGTCACCTGGCCCGGCCAGATGGACCACAGCCTGCGGGACGACTGGCTCGACCAGCAGACCGAGACCGCCTGGGTGCTCGCCGACGACCTGGACGGGTCCGACTGGTCGACCCTCTCCCTGCCCGTGGACGGTGGCCCGGCCTCGTTCCACTACCGGGAGTCCGAGTACGGCTGGGTCCTCGCGGGTTCCACCAAGGAAGGCGTGCACCTGGGGGCGTACGGACGCGGGATGAGCGCGTACGGCTTGGGCTTCTCGGTGGTCCAGGACATCACGGCGTACGAGGCGAGGTAACCGGCAGAGCTCCTGAGCGGAGAGCTCGCACGCGCCGGGCGGGCTGGAATCAGCCCGTCCGGCGTTTGAGGACGAGCGCGCAGCGCGATGAACGGGCGGGCGCGTGGGGTGGAACCGCTCAGAACTTGTTCCGGGGAGTGATCCCCAGCGACATCCCGGAAAGCCCCCGCTGGCGCCCGCCGAGCTTCCCGGCGATGGCCCACAGCGCGGCCCCCGCGGGCGACTCGGGGTCGGTCAGGACGACGGGCCGCCCCTCGTCCCCGCCCTCGCGGAGCCGCACGTCGATCGGGATGGAGCCGAGCACCGGCACCGTCGCGCCCGTGGTCCTCGTCAGGCCCTCCGCGACCTTCTGGCCACCGCCGGTGCCGAACACGTCGACCATCTCGTCACAGTGCGGGCAGGGCAGCCCCGACATGTTCTCGACCACACCGACGATCTTCTGGTGGGTCTGGACGGCGATGGAGCCCGCCCGCTCGGCGACCTCGGCGGCGGCCTGCTGCGGGGTGGTGACGACCAGGATCTCGGCGTTCGGGACGAGCTGGGCGACGGAGATCGCGATGTCGCCCGTGCCCGGCGGCAGATCGAGGAGCAGGACGTCGAGGTCACCCCAGTAGACGTCCGCGAGGAACTGCTGGAGCGCGCGGTGCAGCATCGGGCCGCGCCACACCACCGGCGCGTTGCCGGGGGTGAACATGCCGATGGAGATGACCTTCACGCCGTGCGCGGACGGCGGCATGATCATGTTCTCGACCTGCGTGGGGCGGCCGTCGGCGCCCAGCATGCGCGGCACCGAGTGGCCGTAGATGTCGGCGTCGACCACGCCGACCTTGAGGCCGTCCGCCGCCATCGCCGCCGCGAGGTTCACCGTCACCGACGACTTGCCGACGCCGCCCTTGCCGGAGGCGACCGCGTACACCCGGGTGAGGGAGCCCGGTTTGGCGAACGGCACCTCACGGTCGGCCGTGCCGCCGCGCAGCGCCGTGGCCAGCTCCTTGCGCTGCTCGTCGCTCATCACGTCCAGGGTGACGTCGACGCGCGTGACGCCCTCGACCGCCGCGACCGCCTCCGTCACGTTCTTCGTGATCGTCTCGCGCATCGGGCAGCCGGAGACCGTCAGGTAGACGGTGACGGCGACCGCGCCGTCGGCGCCGATCTCCACCGATTTGACCATTCCCAACTCGGTGATGGGTCGCTGGATCTCGGGGTCGTTCACCGTCGCCAGTGCTGCACGCACCGCGTCTTCCATAGCCATAGGGGAATGGTACGGCCCAGTAGCAGGGGGCCGGGAAGGTCTCTCAGCGGTCGCCTACGTCACGCGCCCGTCCGCTCTCGGCCGGGAATACGCGCTGCTGCTCCTCCAGCTCCCTGACCAGGTCCTGGAGTTCGGAGCGGATCCAGTCCCGGGTCGCGACCTCGCCGAGGCCGAGGCGCAGGGCGGCGATCTCCCGGGTCAGGTACTCGGTGTCCGCGATGGACCGCTCGTTGCGCCCCCGGTCCTGCTCGTGGGTGACGCGGTCGCGGTCGTCCTGGCGGTTCTGCGCGAGCAGGATCAGCGGGGCCGCGTACGAGGCCTGGAGGGAGAGCATCAGGGTCAGGAAGATGAACGGGTAGCTGTCGAAGCGCAGGTGGTCGGGGGCGGAGACGTTCCAGACGACCCACAGGATGATGGCGACCGTCATCCAGACGATGAAGCGTCCGGTGCCGAGGAACCGTGCGATCCGCTCCGAGAGCCGCCCGAACGCCTCCGGGTCGTAGTCCGGGAGCAGCTTGCGGCGCGGCGGCCGCGGCTGGTCGAGCCGGAACCGCCCGAGCCCGTCCCGCTCCCGCCCCCGGCCGTCGCGCTCGCGCCCGCGGCCCTCCCGCTCCCGGCCGCGCGGCTCCCGCTCCCGGTCCCGTTCAGCCGCCGCCATGACCCGTCCCCTCCTGGAGGTGCAGCTCCGTCTCGCGCCAGTCGTCCGGCAGCATGTGGTCGAGCACGTCGTCGACGGTGACCGCGCCGAGCAGCGAGCCGCCCTCGTCGACGACCGGCGCCGAGACCATGTCGTACGCGGCGAAGAAACCCGCCACCACCGGCAGCTCGGCGTCAGGGCGCAGCGGCCGCAGGTCGTCGTCGATGATCGAGGCGACCAGCGTGTACGGGGGGTCCCGGAGCAGCCGCTGGAAGTGCACCGTGCCCAGGTACTTGCCGGTCGGGGTCTCGTCCGGTGGCCGGCACACGTACACCTGCGCGGCGAGCGCGGGGGAGAGGTCCCGGTTGCGCACCCGGGCGAGGGCGTCCGCGACGGTGGCGTCCGGGCGCAGCACGATCGGCTCGGTCGTCATCAGACCGCCCGCCGTGCGCTCCTCGTACGCCATGAGCCTGCGCACGTCGGCGGCGTCGTCGGGCTGCATCAGGGTGAGCAGGCGCTCCTTGTCGTCCTCGGGCAGCTCGGCGAGCAGGTCGGCGGCGTCGTCGGGGTCCATGGCCTCAAGGACGTCGGCGGCGCGTTCCTCCTGGAGCTTGCCGAGGATCTCGATCTGGTCGTCCTCGGGAAGCTCTTCGAGGACGTCGGCGAGCCGGTCGTCGTCGAGCGCGGTGGCGACCTCGGCGCGCCGCTTCGGCGACAGGTGGTGCAGCACATTGGCGAGGTCGGCGGGGCGCAACTGCTCGAAGGTGGCGAGCAGCCGCTCGGCGCCCTGGCCGTGCTCCTCCAGGGAGAAGCCCGCGACGGCGGACCAGTCGACGGTGAGCGCCTCACCCTTGCGCCGGAACGCCCCGCCCTTGCCCTTGCGGACGAAGAGCCGGTCCACCTCCCAGTCCCTGCGGGCGGGCAGTTGCCGCACGGAGACGTCGAGGACCGTCACCTCCTCGCCGCTCTCCACCAGGCTCACCCGGCGGTCGAGCATCTCGCCGATGACCAGCCGCTCCGTGGGCCGCTGCTCGAAGCGCTGCACGTTCAGGACGCCGGTCGTGATGACCTGGCCCGACTCGATGCCGGTCACCCGGGTGATGGGCAGGAAGATGCGGCGCCGTGTGGCCAGTTCGACGACGAAGCCGAGCAGCCGCGGCGGTCTGCGGTCGGCCCTGAGCATGGCGACCAGATCACGCACCCGGCCCATCTGGTCGCCGTTCGGGTCGAAGACGGCCGTGCCGGCGAGGTGCGAGACGAAGATCCGGGGCGCGCTCCCTGCCATGTGCGGCGCCTCCCTGCTGCTCGCTACTGTTCGTCCGCCGGACCATTTCATTCTTTACGGCTATTTGTACGGTCGTCCGTACGGGCCTCAGGCTAGCCGGTACCGGGCTCATCCGCCCTGGTGGGACGTCCGGACGGACTGGCTCCGAGCCACCTGTACGGCACCGGTACGCTGCGGTACGCCAGGCCGTGGTCCGCTGCGGCCGCAGCCGTAGAGGACGTACGCACGAGAGGCAGCGCCACCTGTGACTGCGATGCGACAGGCCCGCCGTACCCGAAGGGCCGCCTGGGTGGGCACGGTGTGCGCCGGGCTGGTGGTGGGCGGCGCAGGCCTGACGGGCTGCGGCGGCGGCGGTAAGGACCCGGACGCGGGCACGAACGGCGTGGGCAAGCTGTCCGCGACGAAGATCCAGAGCAGGACGCAGCAGGCCGCCAAGGGTGCCACCGCCGTACGGCTCTCCGGGACGCTCGTCAGCAAGGGCCGGACGTACAAGCTCGACATGCGCCTGAAGGACTCCGGCGGCACCGGCTCCGTGACCTCCACAGGAGGAACCTTCCAGCTCCTGCGGGTCGACAAGCACCTGTACCTGAAGGCCGACGCGGACTTCTGGACGCACCAGGGCGAGTCGGGCGGCCAGGGCGGCGGCTCCCCCGCGGACCGGGCGGCGGCCGCGAAGCTCGGCGGGAAGTATGTGAAGGTGCCGCCCGGCGACCCCGCGTACCAGCAGCTCAGCGGCTTCACCGACAAGGGCCTGATGCTGGACGGCACGCTCACGCTGCACGGGGCGCTGTCCAAGGGCGACCGCGTCGGGTCCGGCGCCCGGCGTGTCATCAGGATCGCGGGCGACGAGGGCGCGGGCGGCACCCTGGACGTGTCCCTGGCGGGTAAGCCCTACCCGCAGCGGCTCCAGCGGGCGGGCGACGCGGGCACGCTGCGGCTGACCGAGTGGGGCAAGGACTTCCCGCTTGAGGAGCCGGGCCTGAACGAGACGGTGGACTACGGGAAGCAGTTGCCGACGTCCTGAGCAGTTGACGCCGTACGGGTGCTCAGCGCCGCTTGCGCTTGAACAGCAGCCGCGGCAGCGCCGCGGGCACCGGCTCGCGGGTCGTCGCCCGCGTGGGCAGCGGGGCCGCCGCCAGGGAGCCGTCGGGCAGGTCCGTGCTCGCGTCCTCGGGGGTGAGCCGCAGCACCCGGCACTGTTCGGCCCAGCGCTCCACCATCCGCTCGCCGTCGGGGGCGTTCAGACGCTTGCCCTTGAGCTCGGCGACGGCCGCTTCCCAGGCCTCGGAGCGCGGCGCGAGTTCGGTCACCGCCGCCGTCCAGGAGACCACCCGGCCGCCCTTGTCCTTGCTGCGTACGGTGACGTCGGCGCGCGCCCCGTCCAGGAGGCCGGGCAGCGGCTGCTCGCCGGGGCCGTCGCCGACCACGTGGGCCGCGCCGTCGGTCCAGACGTGCCACAGCGCGCGCACGGGGCCCGAACCGCCGACCCAGATGAGCCCCGACTTCTTCGTGGCCTCCTCGACGAGGGCGCGGCCGAACAGCGCGTCAGTGGTCGCAGTCATGCGGTCACTTTAGTCCGGCCGGGCCGTAACCGGAGTGGCCCGGCCGGACCGAGGGAGCCGAGGAGCCGCTACAGCCAGCCGTTGCGCTTCAGGGTGCGGTGGATCGAGTAGCAGACCACGCCGATGAGGCCGAGCACCATCGGGTAGCCGAACCGCCAGTGCAGCTCCGGCATGTGATCGAAGTTCATGCCGTAGACGCCGCAGACGGCCGTGGGCACGGCGATGATGGCCGCCCAGGACGTGATCTTGCGCATGTCCTCGTTCTGCGCGACGGCGGCCTGGGCGAGGTTGGCCTGGAGGATCGAGTTGAGCAGCTCGTCGAAGCCGAGCACCTGCTCCTGGACGCGCGCGAGGTGGTCGGCGACGTCGCGGAAGTACTTCTGGATGTCGGGGTCGACGAGCCGCATCGGCCGCTCGCTCAGCAACTGCATGGGACGGAGCAGCGGCTGCACGGCCCGCTTGAACTCCAGGACCTCGCGCTTGAGCTGGTAGATCCGCCCGGCGTCGACACCGCGCGAGACGCCTTTGCCGGTGGCCGCGAAGACCTCGTTCTCGACGTCGTCGATATCGACCTGCATGGCGTCGGCGACGGCCAGATAACCGTCCACGACGTGGTCGGCGATGGTGTGCAGGACCGACGAGGGGCCCTTGGCGAGCAGCTCGGGCTCGTCCTGGAGGCGGCGCCGCAGCCCGCGCAGCGAGCCGTGCCCGCCGTGCCGCACCGTGATGAAGAAGTCCCGGCCCGTGAAGCACATGACTTCGCCGGTCTCGACGATCTCGCTGGTGGCGGTCAGCTCGGCGTGCTCGACGTAGTGGATGGTCTTGAAGACCGTGAACAGCGTGTCGTCGTAACGCTCCAGCTTGGGCCGCTGGTGGGCGTGGACCGCGTCCTCCACGGCCAGCGGGTGCAGCCCGAACTCGGCGGCGATCCCGGCGAACTCGGCCTCCGTGGGCTCGTGCAGACCGATCCACGCGAAGCCGCCGTCACGGCGGACCTGGAGCATCGCCTCGTGCGGGGTGAGGGTGTCGTCGCAGGCGACGCGGCGGCCGTCGCGGTAGACGGCGCAGTCCACGACGGCGGAGACGGAGCTGGGGTCGCGGGTGGTGTCGTACGAGCTGTAGGACGTGCTGTCCTTGCGCAGGGCGGGACGGACGGCGTCACGCAGGTCGCGGATCATCGACATGGGCAGGCTCCTTCGACGAAAGGGCCGCCTGCGGCGGGTGGAACTGCCCGGAATGGGGACGTCCTGCTGGGTGTCTCTCGCACGTCCACAAAGCGGGGAGCACCGCACCGTCGCGGTGGCAGCAACGCTACTGATGCAGATCAGGTGAAACGCGGTGCTCTTCCGTCATGCGCGGTCACGCCGGGTGCGGACGAGGAATCCACGGAAGGCCGAGCGCACGACCGCAGCGACGCTGCTGCGGGAGATTCAGCGGGCGGAAGAGCGAGTGGTACTGCACGGTCGACTTCGATCCACTGCAGCCCCACCTCCTCCGGCCGGTCCCCCTTGGGGGAAGTCCCAGGCGCGTAGCGCCGTCTCCTGCGTCCGGGCTTGAAGGCGACGCTTCTGCGTGCTGCCCGGGTGCCAGCGGCCAACAGTATCAGCCGACTGATGCGTCAAGCCTCCATCCTTACCCATCACTGACGAGTTCTATGCTCGCGTCATGGCTGATGTTCTTGCTCTGGTCGAGGCCCGGCTCCGCGGCGGTCTCGGGGAACCGGACGCGCGCGCGGCGGTGACGTTCCTCGGTACGGACCGCATCGAGGTGCTGCGTTTCCCGGACGGGGACGTCGTGCGGTACGCCACGCTCGGTATGTCCGTCCACCCGATGACCGATCCCACGGCTGTGCTCGCCGACCCGGTGCGGGGGCCTCGCGCGGAGTTCGTCCTGTCCGTACGCGGCGGCCTCGCCGAGACCGACAAGGTGCTGCGCCCGCTGGCCGTTCTCGCCGCGGCGCCGCAGGTGGAGGGGCTCGTGGTCGCGCCGGGCGCCTCCCTGGACGTGGGCGAACCGCTGTGGCCGGGCGCGGCGTTCACCTCGGTCCTCGTCGCCGAGCCGGGCGGCCTGGTGGAGGACCTGGACCTCGACGAGCCGATGGATCCCGTACGTTTCCTCCCCCTGCTCCCCATGACGCCCAACGAGGCGGCGTGGAAGCGGGTGCACGGCGCGCAGGCGCTCCAGGAACGCTGGCTGAACAGCGGTACGGATCTGCGCGACCCCCTGCGCAGGTCCGTACCGCTGGACTGAACGTCCGGCCCTGCCGAGTCAGTCGGCGAAGACGGCCACGCCGTCCTCCGTGGCGTGCCGCGGCTCAAGGTCCTCGGCCTCGCAGGTGAGCGCGTCCTTGCGCACCCACACCACGCCCGCGCCGAGCAGCGCCGTGACGGCCGCGACGACGAACGGGATGTGGAT
Source organism: Streptomyces aureocirculatus (assembly GCF_000720475.1). Taxonomy (GTDB): domain Bacteria; phylum Actinomycetota; class Actinomycetes; order Streptomycetales; family Streptomycetaceae; genus Streptomyces; species Streptomyces aureocirculatus. The sequence continues at coordinate 1,829 of NZ_JOAP01000069.1, read as the reverse complement.
GTCCGTCCACTCCTCGATCTTCGGCGCGAAGTAGGGGGCCGCGGCGGCCGCGAACCAGCGCACGAAGTTGTACCCGGCGCTCGCCACGGGCCGCGGCGCGTCCGATACGCCGAGCGCCAGCTCCGTGTAGACGGTGTTGTTCACGCCGATGAAGGCGCCGGACAGGACGGTGCAGACGACGGCTGCGCTGTGGCTGCCGTACCCGAGGACCAGGACGTCCACGGCGAGAAGCACCAGCGACCCGCCGAGCACCTTCAGGGACCCGAACCTCTTCTGCAGTTGGGGCGCGACGAGCACCGAGAACACCGCGAGCAGCAGGCCCCAGGCGAAGAACACCGCGCCGGACCGGTACGGGCTCATGTCCAGGACGAACGGCGTGAAGGCAAGGACCGTGAAGAACGTGTAGTTGTAGAAGAACGCGGACGCCGCGGCCGAGGCGAGGCCGCCGTGGCCGAGCGCCCTGAGCGGGTCGAGCAGCGAGGTCTTGCGCGCGGGCTTCGGCTGCTCCTAGGTGAACAGGAGGGAGACCTGGCTCGGCGTGGCCGAAAGGCCCTCGGCGATGGACGGCAGGATCGGGTCGACGAGGCCGATACCCATGAACGCCACGACCGAGGCGCCCGCCGTGGCCCACACCGCCTTCGGCTGCCGCAGCAGGCCGCCGGCTCCGGCGTCGAAGGGGTCCTCGTGTGCTCCGTCGGTGGGGACGGGGGTGGCTGTGGGGGTGGTCATCCGCAGCTCCTTCGTGTGCTTCGGGTCCGTGTGCGTCCGTACGTAGATCGTTGACGTATACACACAATAAGTTAGCTAATCTAACTAATGCAAGCTACATTTAGTTTTCCTCGGCGGTGGGCACGGGAAAGTACCGGGAAGTGTCGTGGAGGCGGCCTCCGGACGGGTGATCGTCCTTGACGGGGCGCCCCCTGGGGAGGACCGTTGGGCGCTATGAGGGGCGAACCCAGTTGCCCGAAGTGTGGTGGCCGGGTCCGGGCTCCCGGTCTCTTTGCCGACTCCTGGCAGTGCGATGTGCACGGCACCGTGCACCCGCTGCAACCCGTGATCCCGCCCAGCGTCGAGGCCCTCCAGGTCGTGGTGCACCGCGCCCAGGTGCCCGTGTGGATGCCGTGGCCGCTGCCCGTCGGCTGGCTCTTCACCGGCGTCACTTGCGCGGGGGACGACCGCAGTGGCGGGCGGGCCACCGCGGTGGCCTGCTCGGGGCCCGCGCCGCTCGGTGGTGTCGGTGAGCTGGTTCTGGTCGCGGAGGAGCTGGGGGTCGGGCTCGGGGCCAGGTACGCCGGCATCGACGGGCCCGATCCCGGCCCCTCCATGAGCGCGGGCAAGCCCGCCCAGGCCAAGGTCCTCGCGGCCGGGCGGCCCACCGCCATGTGGCATGTGCCCGGGGTGCCCGACGACCGGGCCGTGTTCGCGGGCGAGGCGCGTGGGCTCTGGCTGTGGGCCATCGCCTGGCCCGAGCAGTCCGGGCTGCTCATGTACGACGAGATGGTCCTCACGGATCTGCGGGATGCGGGGGCCGAGGTGGATCTGTTGCCTTGCGGGGCTCTGTCGCCGCGGTTGCTCACGCCGTAGGGGTGGGTGGGTGCCCTTCCCTCGCGGGGCGCCCCAGTCCCGCCCCTTCCCGAACCATGGGGCTGCTGCCCCCTGGGCCCCCGCTTCATGGGCGCTGCGCGCCTCGTCCTCAAACGCCGGACGGGCTGGGGGAGGGTGTCGTGCGGGCGGGTGGGGGTTCGCCGCCAGGCGGGGGTTTGTCGCGCTGCGCGCTCGTCCTCAAACGCCGGACGGGCTGGAACAACTGCGCTGGGGTGGGCTGGAAC
>NZ_JOAP01000068.1 GCF_000720475.1 Streptomyces aureocirculatus | reverse complement strand
CCCCCCCACCCCACCCCCCGGCGTTTGACCCGGCCCCCACCACCCGGATGGCCCCCTCCGCGGCTCTCCTCAGCAGCATGGACGCCAGTACGAGGGTGGAACCGCGCACTCCCGGGGAATCAACCCGTCAACCTTTCACCGTTCACCCACCGCGCGCCGGCTCCGGCCACCCCCACCACGGCGCCCGGTCACTCCCCCCACCCCTGGAGGCCATCCATGCTGCGTGGCATCGACGTCAGCTCCTACCAGTCGACGTTCGACACCGACGGGCTCTCCTTCGTCTTCATAAAGGCGACGGAGGGCCGCTCGTACGTCAACCCCCGCCTCACCGCCCAGACCAAGCTCGCCCGCGACGGCGGCTGCGTCGTCGGCTACTACCACTTCCTGTGGCCCGGCAACATCACCGCCCAGGCCGAGTACTTCGTCGCCAAGGCCCCGGAGAAGAAGGGCGACATCCTGGCCGTCGACTGGGAATGGACGGGCGACCACACGGCGGCGAGCAACAGCGAGAAGGACCGCTTCATCAGAGAGGTGAAGCGGCTGCGCCCCAGCCATAGGGTGATGTTGTACTGCAATCGCGACTTCTGGCTCAATAAGGACACCACGTCCTATGCGGGCGACGGCCTCTGGATCGCCGACTACGTATCGGCGGGCAAGCCCCGTATCCAGGCGAAGTGGCGCATCCACCAGTACACGTCGACGCCGCTGGACAAGAACGTGGCACAGTTCGCGAGCGAGGACGCGATGCGGGACTGGGCCACGCCGTAGCCCTCCGGAGCACGGTCATCGCTTCCCGCGTCCCGGATGTGGACACGGACCCGGTCAGCGCGTGCTTCGACCGCCCGGGGCGGGTGGAGCGGCACGGCGGGCGGTGGAGCGTGCGGACCGCGGGGCGCGGGCTGCGTGGCGCGGGCTGCGTGGCGCGGGCTGCGTGGCGCGGGCTGCGTGGCGCGGGCTGCGTGGCCCCGATGACGACGCGCGAAGGGGCCGCCCCCGGTGCCGGGGGCGGCCCCTTCGTCTCGCGTGGGCCGGTCGTGCCGGGCCGCGCGCGGGCGCTACTTGTTCAGGCTCGCCCAGAACTCGTCGAAGGAGAGCAGCTTGTCGCCGTCCGCGTCCTTGGACTTGATGATGGCCTCGGCGACCGACTCGGTGACGTTCCAGTCCCCCATCTGCGCCATGGCCGTCTTGTACTCCGCAGCCGTGATGAATCCGTCGCCGTCCGCGTCGAACCGATCGAACGTCTTGCGTGCCTCATCTATGTCCGCCACCGGGTCCGCCCCTTCGTTGTGCAGTACTGACGGGGGTCAGGGTAACGGCCGCCCCGTGAGCCGGCCGCAGCGAGTACGGCCCTGGCCTGCGGATCGGTGGCGTCAGCGGAAGATGCCCGTGTGGCCGAGGGAGTAGCGGCCCGGCTGGGGGTAGACCGCCAGGCCGTGGGGGCCGCCCCCGACGGGGACGCGGGCGAGCTGGACGCCGGTGCGGGTGTCGATCGCGTACACCTCGGAGTCGTAGCGCCCCGACAGCCAGAGGATCTTGCCGTCCGCGGAGACGCCGCCCATGTCGGGGCTGCCGCCGTCGGGCAGGTGCCACTTCTTGGTCACCTTGTTCCTGGTGAAGTCGAAGACCGACACCGTGCCCTCGCCGCGGTTGGAGACGTACATCTCGCGTGAGTCCCGGCCGACGTACAGGCCGTGGCAGCCCTTGCCGGTGGGCAGCAGCTTCGGCTTGCCGAAGGTGTCGCCGTCCAGGACCCACATGCCGTCGGCCATCATGTCGGCGACGTAGAACCGCTTGCCGTCCGGGGAGATCTTCACGTCCTGCGGCATGGCGCCCTTGAAGGGCAGCTTCTGCTGGCCGACGACCTTCATCTTCTCGGTGTCGACCTTGAGGAGTTCGCCGGAGAACTCGCAGGAGACGATGAAGTACCTGCCGTCGCGGGAGAAGTCGGCGTGGTTGACGCCGTAGCAGCTCACCGGTTCGGTCTTGACGCGCTTCATCGTGTGCGGGTCACGGAAGACGAGCTCGCGGTCGAGCGAGGCCATCACGACCGCGTACTTCCCGTTGGGCGTGAAGTAGAGGTTGTACGGGTCGTGCACCTCGACGGGCTTGCCCGCCTTGCCGGTCTTGGGGTCGATGGGTGTGAGGGTGTGGCCGCGGTTGTTGTTGACCCACAGCGTCTTCATGTCCCAGGAGGGCACGACGTGCTGGGGCTGGACGCCGACCTTGATCGTGTCGATCACTTCGTACGTCTTGGGGTCGATCACCGACACCGTGTTGGAGTTGGTGTTGGGGACGTAGACGCGGGAGGGGAAGTCCTTGACCACCGGTGAGAGCTTGTTCGGCCGGTCGGCGGCGTAGACGTCCTTGGGGTCGAGTACGGGCGGCATGCCGGGCAGGCCCTTGACCGGCTTCGGCCGTGCGGGCTCCGGCGGGACCTTGGTGGCGGGGGCCTTGTTCTGCCGGTCGCCCTGCTCGGTGCCGCAGCCGGCGAGCAGGGCGGCGACGGCGGCCCCGGCGGCGAGAAGCGCGGCGGTCCGGCCGCTCAGAGACGTACCGGGACGGGTGCGGGTGCGGGTGGACATCAGGTCAGCAGCTCCGTGGTCGTGACGGCGCGCAGGCCGCGGCGGTGAAGGTCATCGAGGACGGCGGGCAGCGCGGCGACCGTGTCCGCGTACCCGAAGTGCAGGCTCACCACGGAGCCGGGGCGGGCCCCGGCGGCGACGGTGCGGGCGACGGCCGGGGCGCCGGGCGAGGTGAAGTCAAGGGAGTCGACGTCGTACGACAGGACGTGCGGATAGCCGGCACGGCGCGCGAGGCGGGCGACGAGCGGGCTCGCCCGGCGGGCCCGCGAGGGCCGGAACCAGTTGCCGATGCCCCCGGTGAGCCGGCGGAGCCGGTCCGCGCAGCCGGTGATCTCCGCGTACGCCGCCGCCTCGGGCAGCGCGTTGATGTCGCGGTGGTTCAGGGTGTGGTTACCGAGGTCGTGGCCGCCGTCGAGGACCCGGCGGGCCAGGCGCGGGTGGGCGTCGAGCCAACTGCCGACGGCGAGGACGGTGACCCGGGCGCCCGCGCGTTCGGCCTCGGCGAGCACGGCGCGCGCGGTGCCGGGGTCGCCCTGGCCGTGGAAGGTGAGCGCGATCTCGGGGCGGCCGCGGGGGCTGTGGGAGATCTGTACGGGCAGGCCGGGGAAGCCGCGGGGTCCCGGGGCGGGGCCGCGGGTGGCGGGGGTGCCGGTGGGTTCGCGGGCGGCGGCGGGGCGGGAGGCCGCCTTCGGGGTGCAGCCCGCGGCCGCCGCGCCCGCGACGGCGGCGAGGGCGGCCGCCGTCCGCAGGGCCGCTCGGCGGTCGGTGCCGTGGGTGCCGTCGGTGCCGTCGGTGCGCTCAGTCACGCGGACCATTTAATGGCGGTTTACTCAGAAAGCTGCTGATTGACCGGTTCGGAGGCGTTTACGGGTCGGCTGGACTGGACCAAGTAAGGGTGCCCACACCTTTCCTATCGCGTCACGTAGTCGCTGTTCAGCCATCGTTTAGAAGGCTAGTGCTCTATCTCACCAAGGATTCACCTCTAAACTGTACGCTTCTGTCCAGAAATGCCCGAGTTAGGGTTTTTGGATCAGCGGTCCCTGTCTGCCATAGTCGACGCAGCGACCCCCATTGACCCGGGCTCGGTCGTCTTTGCGGCCGTGGACCACACCCCATTTCGTTCACGGCCCCGCCCGAAGGCCCCCGACAGCGCCGCACCCACGGCCCCGGGGGCTTTCGCGTACACACAGGCAAATGCACACAGGCAAATGCACACAGCCAGCACCGGCAGCCCGGCGGCGGCGGGCGTCAGCGGTCGTGGATCCGCATCTCGAACCAGGTCGTCTTGCCCCGGGGCAGCAGGTCCACGCCCCAGCGGTCCGCGAGCTTGTCGACGAGGAAGAGGCCGCGGCCGCTGACGTCGAGCTCATGGACGGGCATCAGACAGGGCAGCCCGCGCGAGGGATCGCGCACCTCGACCCGGATCCAGCCGCGCCGCCGCAGCGTCCTGAGGCCGAACACCCGGGCCCCGGTGTGCCGCACGGCGTTGCCGACGAGTTCGGACACCAGGAGCACGACATCCTCGGTGATCTTGGGCGAGAGGCCCCAGTGGCGCAGGACGACCACCTGCGCGAGCCGGCGGGCGATGGCGGCGGATTCGGGGCGCGAGGGCAGCGGCACTTCGGCGTCGGTGGGGTTGCCGAACAACTCCAGGGCCTTCAGGGCGTGTTCGTCCTCCACCGCCGGAGACCAGCGCGCCACGGTCACACCCGTGCGCTTCCGCGGCTGTTCGACACCCTCCTGCCCCGCCATGCCCCCATGATGGCCGCACCGCGACCGCGGCGGGGCCGTTCCGACGGAATAAGCCCCCCGGAAGCTACCATTCCGGGGGGCTGTGCAGGCATATGCCTACGGCAGTTCAGGCCTGGTCACACCCGCCTTCACCTGCGATGACCTCACGCTCACAGATGATCACGGAGCGGTTGAAACCCGGTCGCCTTAAGGTTCTCTTAAGGTTGCCGTAAACCGCCCCTTCGAGGGACACTTTGGCTGACTGCCTCTCAACTGACTTGAAATCAGCGGAACTTCGCCTTACCGGGGCCGTCCTCCACGAAGCTGCGCATGCCCCGCTCACGGTCCTCGGTGGCGAACAGACCTGCGAACCACGTGCGTTCGACCGCGAGTCCGGTGTCGATGTCCGCCTCCAGGCCCGCGTCCACCGCCTCCTTGGCGGCCCGCAGCGCGAGCGCCGGGCCCTTGGCGAGGCGTGCGGCCCAGGCGTGCGCCTGCTCGTACACCTCGGCGGCGGGCACCACCCGGTCCACGAGGCCGATGGTGAGCGCCTCGTCGGCCTTGACCTGCCGGCCGGTGAAGATGAGGTCCTTGGCCTTGGCGGGGCCCACCAGGCGCGGCAGGCGCTGGGTGCCGCCCGCTCCCGGGATCAGGCCGAGCAGGATCTCGGGCTGGCCGAGCTTGGCGTTGTCGGCGGCGATGCGGAAGTCGGCGCACAGCGCCAGTTCGCAGCCGCCGCCGAGCGCGTAGCCGGTGACGGCGGCCACGACCGGCTTGGGGATGCGGGCGACGGCCGTGAAGGAGTCCTGCAGCGCCCGCGACCGCACGATCATCGCCGTGTGGTCCATGGCCTGCATCTCCTTGATGTCCGCCCCGGCCGCGAACACCTTCTCGCCGCCCCAGAGCACGACGGCGCGTACGTCGTCGCGGTCACTCACCTCGGCGGCGAGGTCCTTGAGGCGGTCCTGGAGCTCGATGTCCAGGGCGTTCATGGGCGGGCGGTCGAGGCGGACCGTGCCGACGCCGTCGACTACTTCGAGATGCACAGTTGTCATGCGGGGCACGTTAGCGGGCGTTCACGCAGAACGACCCGGTGCACTGCGTCACAGTGCGCCGGGCCGTTCCTGAAGCCGCCTGCCGGGACCTGCCGTGCGGACCCGACCGCCGGGACCTGCCGTGCGGGCCCGGCAGCCAGGGTCTGCCGTGCCGACCCTAGGCCTTGGCCTTCCACTTCTCCCAGGACATGTTCCAGCCGCTGTAGCCGTTGTCCGGGGCGATGGTCCTGTCGTTGGAGTTCTTCACCACGACGACGTCGCCGACCATCGAGCGGTCGAAGAACCAGGCGGACGGCACCTTCTTGTCGTAGCCGCCGCGGACGTCCTGGAGGCCGATGCAGCCGTGCGAGGCGTTGTAGTTGCCGAACGCGCCGCCGCCCCAGTAGTTGCCGTGGATGAACGTGCCGGACGTGGAGAGGCGCTGGGCGTGCGGCACGTCCTTGATGTCGTACTCGCCGCCGTAGCCCACGGTCTCGCCGTTCATCCGGGTCACCTCAAGACGCTCACTGATGACCATCTGGCCGTTCCACGTCTCGTAGCCGGGCTTGCCGGTGGTGACCGGGATTTTCTTCAGGACCTTGCCGTCGCGTACGACGGTCATCTTCTTGGTCTTGACGTCGACGGTGGAGACCTGGCTGCGGCCGATCTCGAAGCTGATGGTCCTGGCCTGCTCGCCGTAGACGCCGGGACGGCCCTCGACGCCGTCGAGGTCGAGCTTCACGGTGACCTTGGTGCCGGGCTTCCAGTACTTCTCCGGGCGGAAGTCCAGGCGGTCGTTGCCGAACCAGTGGCCCTCGACGGGCACGGAAGGATCGGTCGTGATGCGGATCGCCTTCTCCACGGCTCGCGGGGCGGTGATGCCGCGGGTGAAGCGCACGGAGAACGGCATTCCGACGCCGACCTTCGTGCCGTCCTCCGGCGTGAACTGGCCGGTGAAGGTGTTCTCGGGCACGAGCGTGGTGAACGTCGAGTCCTTGGCGGCGGTGCGCCCTTCGGAATCCTTGGCGATCGCGTGGACCTTGTACTCCGTACCGGAGGCGAGGTGCTTCGCGGGCATCCATTTCGCGCCACCGGAAGTGATCTTTCCGGGTACGGTCCTGCCCTTCGGGCCCTTCACCGTCACCTCGGTGAGCTTGCCGTCGGCGGCGGATATCTTCAACGCGCCACTGGTCGCCACGGCCTTGGAGCCGTCCTTGGGGGCTATCGTGACGACGGCCTGTGAGGGCTTGTCGGCGTCCGCCTTGCCCTTGCCGCCATCGCTGTCGCCGTCGGATCCGCCACCGCCGCACGCGGTCACGAGCAGCAGCGTCGCCCCGGACGCGGCCGCGAACAGTGTCCTGGCGCCCCGCCGCCGCCCGCGCTTTCGCGCGTGGGCCGACGCCCCCGATATCGGTCGCCCGTTCAAGATTTTCTCCCCTCGCACGGCCCGATGAGGCCCGCACTCCAGTGCTCCGGCGCGGTGGTCGAGAATGAGCCGACTCGCGCACTGCGCCAGATAACCACAGGGCCCGGAGCGATGACTCCCCGCCAATGTCACCGTTCCGTTCCAACTGTGTTCATGGTGCGGGCCCGTGGCCTTCAGGGGCGGTTCGCGCGGGGCTTCTTGTCGCCCTTTTACCTTTCTACGGCTTTAGCCGCTTTCTTTGCGGCCTGCTTTCCCGTCTTCCACTCCTCCCAGGCCATGTTCCAGCCGCTGAGGCCGTTGTCGGGAGCGACTTTCTTGTCCTTGCTGCGGACGACCTCGACGACGTCGCCGACCAGGGAGCGGTCGAAGAACCAGCCCGCCGGTGTCTTTTGGCTGCCGCCCTTCACGTCGCGCAGTCCCACGCAGCCGTGGCTGACGTTGGTCTTGCCGGGGGCGTCCGGCGCCCAGTAGTTGCCGTGCAGGAAGGTGCCCGAGGTGGTGAGGCGCATCGCGTGCGGCACGTCGGGGATGTCGTACTCGCCGCCGAAGCCGACGGTGCGGCTGTTCATGCGGGTCACTTCCAGCATCTCGGTGACGACCATCTTGCCGTTGTACGTGGGGGTCTTCGGGGCGCCCGCGGTGATCGGTACGGTCGAGATCAGCTTGCCGTCGCGGCGCACCTGCATGGTGTGCTCGGCGGCGTCGACCAGGCTGACCTGGCTGCGGCCGATGGTGAAGGAGAACGTCTTGTCCTGGAGGCCGTAGACGCCGGGCGCGGCCCGTACGTCCCGCAGGCCGAGGTCGACGGTGACCTCGGTGCCCGGCTTCCAGTACTTCTCGGGGCGGAAGTCAAGACGGGTGGAGCCGAACCAGTGCGGGCGGATCTCGACGCCCGGCTTCGCGGTGACGCGCACGGCGCGCTGGACGGCCTTCCTGTCGGCGACCTCACGGTTGAACTCCAGTGAGACGATCATTCCGGTGCCGACCGTGGCGCGGTTCTCCGGCGCGACGTAGGCGATGAAGCGCTCATCGGGGACGAACGTGGTGAACGTCGTGTGCCGTGCCGTGCGCCGCCCGTGGCCGTCGAGCGCGACCGCGTCCACGGTGTACTTCGCGGCGAGCGCCAGCGGCCCGCGGACCACCGGGCGCCAGGTCGTGCCGTCCTCACCGATGCGCCCGGGCACCTCCGTCTCCCGCGCGTCCTGGGACCGCACCACCCGCACCGACTCCAGGCGTCCGGCGGGCACCCGCACCTCCAGGCGCTCGTGCGCGCGCACGTTCTTGTCGCCGTCGCCCGGCGTGACGCGGATGGCGTCGGCGGGCCTCGGCGGCTTGCCGAGGAGCCCGTCGAACTCCGTGCCGGTGCACCCCGCGGCCCCGAGCGCCAGTCCTGCCCATGCCACCGCTGCGGCCAGCGCGGCCCCTGCGCGCCGAGCGCGCCTCGTTGCCTGTCTCACGTGGGTCCCAACGACCGTGCCCGCCCGGGGAAACGTGAGTGCGACGCACCGGGTGGGCAGAACAGACAGAAGGACGCCGTGCGGGCAGCCGCGGCCGGGACGCCGCGCGCCCTCTTCCCGCGCGTCCACCGGCCCGAGCCGCGGGAGGCTGAACGGTGTCGAGCGCAGCCGAGCACAAGGCAGTGCAAGGAGCGCGTGCCCTTGGCCGCGACCGGCCGGACGGCGGCCCTGCCACGGCGGGAGCGAGCAACGGGGGGCGCGGCGCACGCCATCGGCAGGCCCCCGCGCGGACGGTGTGGCCGGGGGCGCCGACACCGCTCGGTGCCCGGTTCCGGGTGGGGCCCGAGGGTGTGGCGGGCACCAACTTCGCGCTGTGGGCGGGGGGTGCGGAGGCCGTCGAGCTGTGTCTGTTCGACGACGCCGACGACGACGCGGGCGACGGTCACCCCCAGGGGAACGGGGGCCGTCCCGGTGGCGCGACGGTCGAGACCCGCTGCCCGCTGACCGAGCTCACCCACGAGATCTGGCACGGCTTCGTGCCGGGCGTGCTGCCGGGGCAGCGGTACGGCTTCCGGGTGCACGGCCGCTGGGACCCGTGGACCGGCGCCCGTTTCAATCCGGCCAAGCTGCTGCTCGACCCGTACGCCCGCGCGGTCGACGCGGGCACGGGCAACGACTACGGCGTGCTGCCGCCGGAGGTGTACGGCCATGTGCGGGACTGGCCGCAGCAGCACGTCGCCGACACCGTGCGCGACGACCGCGACTCGGCCCCGTACGTGCCCAAGGGTGTCGTGGTGCACGACGACGCGCCGGACGACGAGTGGTGCGACGACCGGCGCCCGAAGACTCCGTGGGCGGACTCGGTCATCTACGAAGTGCACGTACGCGGCTTCACCAAGCTGCATCCCGGGGTCCCCGATGAGCTGCGCGGCACCTACGCCGGGCTCGCGCACCCGGCGGCCGTGGAGCATCTGGTGCGGCTCGGCGTGACGGCCGTCGAACTGCTTCCCGTGCACCAGTTCGCGCACGAGGACCATCTGCTGCGGCGGGGCCTCAGGAACTACTGGGGCTACAACTCGATCGGCTACTTCGCCCCGCACGCGGCGTACGCGGCCTCCGGCACCCGCGGCCAGCAGGTCGGGGAGTTCCGGCGGATGGTGCGGGCGCTGCACGAGGCCGGTATCGAGGTGATCCTGGACGTGGTCTACAACCACACGGCCGAGGCGGGCGAGCTGGGGCCGATGCTGTCCCTGAAGGGCATCGACAACCGCGGCTACTACCGCCTCCAGGACGACGCCCGCCGCTACGCCGACTACACGGGCTGCGGCAACACCCTGCACGTCGTGCAGCCGCAGGTGCTCCGCCTGATCACCGACTCGCTGCGGTACTGGGTGTCGGAGATGGGCGTGGACGGCTTCCGCTTCGACCTGGCCGCGGCGCTCGCGCGCTCCTTCCACGACGTCGACATGCTCTCGCCGTTCCTCGCGGTCATCGCGCAGGACCCGGTCCTGCGCCGGGTGAAGCTGATAGCCGAGCCGTGGGACGTGGGCTCCGGCGGCTACCAGGTGGGGGCGTTCCCGCCGCTGTGGACGGAGTGGAACGACCGGTACCGGGGCGCGGTGCGGGACTTCTGGCGGGGCGCGCTGCCCGACGTGCGGGACCTCGGCTACCGCCTGTCCGGGTCGAGCGACCTGTACGCGTGGGGCGGGCGCCGCCCGTACGCGTCGGTGAACTTCGTGACGGCCCACGACGGCTTCACCCTGCGTGACCTGGTCTCGTACGAGCGCAAGCACAACGAGGCCAACGGCGAGGGCAACAGGGACGGCTCGGACGACAACCGGTCCTGGAACTGCGGCGCCGAGGGCGAGACGGCCGACGTGGAAGTGCTCGCGCTGCGGCGGCGGCAGTTGCGGAACCTGCTGACCACACTGCTGCTCTCCACCGGCGTGCCGATGCTCGTCGCGGGCGACGAGATGGGCCGCACGCAGCGCGGCAGCAACAACGCCTACTGCCAGGACAACGAGGTCGGCTGGGTGGACTGGGGGCTGCGCGACGAGCCGGAGTGGCGGACACTCCTTGATCTGACGTCCCGGCTCATCGCGCTGCGGCACCGGCATCCGGTGCTGCGGCGCCGTGCCTTCTTCTCCGGCCGTGCGCACTCCGCGGACGGACTGCGGGACCTGGCGTGGTTCACGGCGCGGGGCACGGAGATGACGGAGGCCGACTGGTACGCGCCCGCGGCCACGCTCGGCATGTATCTGTCCGGCCGTGACATCCCGGGGCGGGACGCGCGCGGGGCGCCGGTGACGGACGACAGCTTCCTCGCCGTGCTGCACGCCGCGGGCCGCCCGCTGGACTTCGTGCTGCCGGGACCGCCGTGGGCCGCGGCCTACGAAGTGCTCGTCGACACCTGTCTGGAGGAGCAGGCCCGGGCGCCGGAGACACTGCTCGCCGCGGGGGCGGCGGTGAACCTGGCCCCGCGGTCGGTGCTGCTGCTGCGGGCGGTGCCCGGGGAGTGCGGTGCGTGAGGTGTCCGCGCCGGGAGCCCGTCGGCTCCTTTTGACGTTTATTCAGGTCCGTACCAAGTATTGCCCGTGGCTCGGACGCGGACGAAGCTCACCGCATGGACCTGGAGTTGCGGCACCTGAGGACGATCCGGGCGATCGCCGACGCGGGCAGCCTCACCAAGGCCGCCACCGCGCTCGGGCTCGCACAGCCCGCGCTCAGCGCGCAGTTGAAACGGATCGAGCGGGCCCTGGGCGGTGAGCTGTTCGAACGCGGCAGGTTCGGGGTGCGGGCCACCGCGCTCGGCGAGTTCGTGCTCGCGCGGGCCCGCATCGTGCTGCCCGCGGTCAGCGGGCTCCAGGAGGAGGCCGAGCGGTTCAACCGGGTGTGGCAGGACCAGCGCGGATTCCGGCTCGGTGCCACGCACGGGCCGCTGCTCGGCGGCCTGGTGGACCGGCTCGCCGCCGCGTACCCGGACCGTCCCGTGTCGACGTACACCACCTGGTCGGAGCGGGACATCGCCGGGCAGGTCGCGGCTGCCCGGCTCGACTTCGCGCTGATCGGCACATGCGGGGCGAGCACGCCGCCGGAGAGCGAGCGGCTCGTGTGGCGCGAGGTGGCGCGGGACCCGGTGTTCGTCATGCTGGCCACCGGGCACCGGCTCGCCGGTGCCGCGCAGATCGAGTTGGCCGAGCTGGCCGACGAGGCGTGGGCGGACGTGCCGGGCGACGGGTGCTTCGGGGACTGCTTCACCGCCGCGTGCGCGCGGGCGGGCTTCACCCCGGCGTCGGTGTACGAGACCGACACCACGTCGTGCGTCCATCTGGTGCAGGTGGGGCGGGCGGTGGGGTTGTGCCGGGCCACGTTTCCGCCCACGGCGGGGATCGTGACGCTGCCGCTCGCCGGGGCACCGCTGTACTGGCGGCATCTGCTCGGCTGGCATCCGGAGACGTACGCCCATGACACCGCGGCCGCCGTCTTCGCCCATGCGCTGGCAGCGCATGCCGAGGCGGCCGCGCGGAGCGAGAGTTACTCGGCTTGGCTTGCCGCGCCGGGGACCCCTGCGCCCGGGTCCGGCGTGGAGCGGCACCCTTAGCGGCACCCTCGGGGACACCGCCGCTGTGTCCGTGGCGCCGCGCACCCGGTTCCATAACACCGCGGCAGGGGGGCAACTGGCATCTACTGAGGGCATGTTGACCCTTCTACGGTGTGGTCGACCGGAGAACGAGCGGATCCCGCTTCCCCGCATTCCTGGATCCGCCGCTCCCCGTCCACACCGAGGAGAGACCCCCATGCAGCACAGACACCCCTCCCCGACTCGACGTAGCCGTACCGCTCGCCATCGCGTCCAGGCAGCCGGTGCCGCCCTCGCGGCCGCCGGCGCGCTCGTCCTCGCCGGACTGCCGGGCTCCGCGTCCGCGCAGTCCGACGCTCCCTCCCACACATCCCCCACACCCTCCCCGCGCGACGCCGCCGCCACCGCAGCCGTGGCGAAGACGTCGCCCGAGGTCCTGAAGGCCATGCAGCGCGACCTCGGCCTGACCGCCGCGCAGGCCAAGGCCCGCCTGGTCAACGAGGCGGAAGCGGGCGCGACCGCGGGATCGCTCCAGTTCGCGCTCGGCCGTGACTTCGCCGGCGCCTGGGTGACCGGCGCCACCTCGGCCTCGCTCACCGTCGCCACCACCGACGCCCGGGACGTCGCGGCCATCGAGGCCGAGGGCGCCCGCGCCCTGCTGGTGCGGCACTCCGTCGCCCAACTGGACGCTGCGAAGGCCAAGTTGGACCGGGCCGCCAAGAGCATCCGGACGGCCGACGCGCCCGTGTGGTACGTCGACGTGAAGTCCAACGCGGTCGTCGTGAACGCCGTGCGGGCCTCCGCGGCCGGCAAGCTCGTCGCCGCAGCCGGAGTCGACGCCGACCTGGTGAAGATCAAGAAGACCGCCGACCGGCCGCGCTCCTTCTACGACATCGTGGGCGGCGAGGCGTACTACATGGGCAGCGGCGGCCGCTGCTCGGTCGGCTTCTCCGTCACCCAGGGCGCCACGCAGGGCTTCGCGACCGCGGGCCACTGCGGCCGGGCGGGCACCACGACGCGCGGCGTCAACCAGCAGGCCCAGGGCACCTTCCGGGGCTCGATCTTCCCGGGCCGGGACATGGCGTGGGTGGCCACCAACGCGCAGTGGACGGCCACACCGTACGTGAAGGGCGCCGGCGGCCAGCGTGTGGGCGTGGCGGGCTCGACACAGTCCCCGGTGGGCGGCTCGATCTGCCGCTCCGGATCGACCACCGGCTGGCACTGCGGAACGATCTCGCAGCACAACACCAGCGTCACCTACCCCGAGGGCACCATCAACGGTGTGACGCGCACGACCGTGTGCGCGGAGCCCGGTGACTCCGGCGGCTCGTACATCTCGGGCAGCCAGGCGCAGGGCGTCACCTCGGGCGGCTCGGGCAACTGCCGCTCCGGCGGCACCACGTTCCACCAGCCGATCAACCCGCTCCTTCAGCAGTACCAGCTCACGCTGAAGACCACGGGCGGCGGCCAGGACCCGGGCCCCGGCCCCGGTGACCCGACCGACACCTGGGCGGCGGGCTCCGTCTACGCGGCCGGTGACACGGTCACCTTCGACGGTGCCACCTACCGCTGCCTCCAGCCGCACCAGGCACAGCCTGGCTGGGAGCCGCCGAGCACCCCCGCGCTGTGGGAACAGTCCTGACGAACGGACACTGACCCGCTCGGGCCCGCCCTGACCGGCGGGCCCACCGGGCCCCGCAACGGGCCCCACACTCATCCGCGCTGGTGGGAGCGCGGGTGCGGACCCCAGGGCGGGGAGGTCGTGACTCCGGGGGGAGGCACGGCCGCAAGGACCGGATTCCGGCCTCGGCCGACCGTGTGGGCGGTCGGCCGAGGACTCCGCGGTCGTACGCAGTCGCCACTGCCGCGGCACGGTCCTTGGCGCCCGACTCGCCGTGGATGTGGGCGAGATGGGTCTTGACCGTGGCTTCGCCGGTACAGCCCCTCGGCGGCGCCCCGGTTCGAGGTGCCCCCGGCGACGAGCGCGAGCACTTCCCGTACGCGGGTGCTCAGCGGTTCGTCGCCGGGGGCACGCACGCGTCGCCAAAACTCACTGGGCGCTGTCAGTGGCGAAACGTAGGCTCGCCCCTGATGCCGACGACAGATGCACCTGCCGAGGAACCCGGCGGCCGGTCCGCCGTCCGGACGCTCAGACGGCTGTGGCCGTATGTGCGTCCCATACGCACACGCCTGTTCACCGCGGGGTTCGTCGCCATCGTGGCGTCGTGCACGGGCCTGGTGTTCCCCCTCGTCCTGAAGTGGATGGTGGACGGCCCCGTGGCCGACCGGGACACCGGGGGTGTCTGGCTCGGCGCGCTCCTGCTCCTGGGGCTCGGCGTCGTCGAAGCGCTCCTTTTCGGACTCCGTCGCTTGCTGGTGGCGCGGCCGCTCGCCGGTGTCGAGGCCGACATGCGGGCAGATCTCTTCCGCCATCTCCAGCGGGTCCCGGTCGCCTTCCACGACCGGTGGGCGTCGGGGCAGTTGCTCTCGCGCGGGACGACGGACCTGATGCTGCTGCGGATGTTCCTCGCGTTCCCGCTGACGTTCCTGGTGGTCAACGGCGCGACGATCCTCGTGGGCATGGCGATCCTGCTCGCCCAGGACTGGGCCCTCGGCCTGGTGCTTCTCGCCCCCGTGGTGCCGATGGTGGTCTTCCTCGCCTACTTCGAGGGACGGTACGCCGCCGTGTCGCGGCGCGCGCAGGACCAGGTGGGCGATCTGACGACCGTCGTCGAGGAGAGCGTCCTCGGCATCCGGATCACCAAGGGTTTCGGACGGCACCGCAGTCAGGCCCTGGCGTTCCGCGATCTTTCCCGCATGCTGCGCGGCACGGAGCTGGCCAAGGCCCGGCTCCTCGCCGCGATCTACGGCGTCATCATGACGCTGCCGGAGCTGGCGATCGGGGCGGCGCTCGTCCTCGGCTCGGTGCAGGTGGCCGACGGCGACCTGTCGACGGGCACGCTGGTGGCGTTCCTGTCCACGGCCCTCGCGCTGCGCTGGCCGGTGGAGTCGATCGGCTTCCTGCTCGCGATGAGCCAGGAGGCGGCGACGGCGACGGAGCGGTACTTCGAGGTGCTCGACGCGGAGCCGGAGTCGGACACCGGCCAGGAGCGGAAGCCGCAGCCTGATCCGGACACGGGGCCGGAGCCCCCGGTGCCGGACCCCGGCGCCGGCCCGGCGCCGGGCGCGCTGTCGAAGGTGGGCCCGCTGCCCGTGGACGGCATCCGCTTCGACGCCGTCCAGTTCCGCTACCCCGACGCCCCGGAAGGCTCCCCGGCCGTCCTGGAACGGATCGACCTGCACATTCGCACCGGCGAGACCATGGCGCTCGTCGGCGCCACCGGCAGCGGCAAGACGACGCTGACGGCCCTCGTGCCCCGCCTGTACGAGGTGACGGGCGGGCGCATCACGCTGGACGGTGAGGACATCGCCGCGATGCCGCGCGCACGGGTGCGCTCACTGGTGTCCATGGCCTTCGAGGAGCCCACGCTGTTCTCCGCCTCCGTGGGCGAGAACGTCCTCATGGGCTCCGGCGGCGGTACGGGCTCCGGTGGCCTTGACCGGGCGCTCGCGGTGGCGCAGGCCGAGTTCGTGCACGCCCTGCCGCAGGGGGCGGACACCCAGGTCGGGGAACAGGGGCTGAGCCTGTCGGGCGGTCAGCGGCAGCGGCTCGCGCTGGCCCGCGCGGTGGTGGGCAACCCGCGCTTCCTCGTGCTCGACGACCCGCTCTCCGCCCTCGACGTGCACACCGAGGCGCTGGTGGAGGCGGCGCTGCGGCGCGTCCTGAAGGACACCACGGCCCTGGTGGTGGCGCACCGCCCGTCGACGGTCCTGCTAGCCGACCGGGTCGCGCTGCTGTCCGGGGGCCGCGTCACGGCGGTGGGCACGCACCAGGAACTGCTGCGGGAGAACGCGGAGTACGCATGGCTGATGTCTGGGGGGACGGAAGGATGAGCACGGTCGACGAAGCCTTCGACGAGGACTCGCTCCCCGCTCCCCCGGGCGCCACCGGCGCCCTGCTGCGCTCCCTCCTCGCGCCCCGCCGCGCCCGCGTCGCCGTGGCCGCCCTGCTGCTTCTGGTGCAGCAGGCGGTCATCCAGGCGGGGCCGATGCTCGTCGCGTACGCCATCGACCGTGCCGTGCCCGCCTTCCGTGCGGGCGACCACGGTCCGCTGATCACGGTGGGCGCGGCCTACCTGGGGTGTGCGGTGGCAGCGGGGGCTTTCCAGTACGCGTTCATCCTGGCGTCCGCGCACGTCAACCAGGACGTGCTGCTCGACCTGCGGGGCCGCATCTTCCGGCACGCGCAGGCGCTCAGCGTGGACTTCCACGAGCGGTACACGTCGGGGCGGCTCATCTCCCGCTCGACCACGGACGTGGAGTCGCTGCGCGAACTGCTTGAGGAGGGCCTTCAGGAACTCCTCACGGTCGTCCTGTCGTTCGTCTCCATCTCCGTACTGCTGCTCTGGCTCGACCTGGGCCTCGGCGCGGTCGCCGTCGCCTCCTTCGTGCCCCTGTACCTCCTGATCCGCCTCTACCAGCGGCGCGCCGGCCAGGTCTACCGTGCCCGTTCCACTGCCGTCGCCGCCGTCATCGTGAAGTTCACGGAGACGATGAACGGCATCCGCCCGGTACGGGCGTTCCGCCGCGAGCGGGCCAACGAGGAGCAGTTCGGCGCGCTCAACCGCCGGCACGAGCGCACCAACGGCGACGCGCTCCTGGAGATGGCCCGGTACGTGGTGGGCTCGCGCCTCGTCGCGAACACCGCGGTCGCGGGGATCGTGCTGTGGGGCGCGTACCGCGTCGCGCAGGACACGCTCGCGCTCGGTGTGCTCGCCGCGGCCGTGCTCTACCTGCGGCGGCTCTACGATCCCATCGACCGGCTGGGGATGTTCCTCAACTCCTACCAGTCCGCGGCGGCCTCGCTGGAGAAGATCGCGGGTCTGCTCGCGCAGACGCCGTCCGTGCCGGAGCCCGCGCCCGGCACCGAGAAGCCGCTGCCGCCGCTCGCCTCGGCACAGCCTGGCAGGACCGTCGAGTTCGACGGCGTGCGCTTCGCGTACCGCACCGGCGGGGAGGTGCTGCCGCGCTTCGACCTCACCCTGCCGGCCGGGCAGACCGTGGCCGTGGTCGGCTCCACCGGCGCGGGCAAGTCGACCCTCGCCAAGCTGCTCGCCCGCTTCTACGACCCCTCACCGGACGCGTCCGACGCCCCCGGCCTGGAGGACGCCGCCGGTGGTCGCCCCGGCCTGGAGGGCGCCGCCGGTGGTCGCCCCGACCGGGAGGGCGCCGCCGGCGGCCGTGTCCTGCTCGACGGCGTCGACCTGCGCGACCTGACGACCGCCGAGCTGCGGCGCGGCATCGTGATGGTCACGCAGGAGGCGTTCCTGTTCTCCGGCACGGTCGCGGAGAACATCGCGATCGGGCGCCCGGACGCCACCCGCGAGGACATCGAAAGGGCCGCGAAGGCCATCGGTGCCCACGACTTCATCGCCTCGCTGCCCGACGGCTACGACACCGACGTACGCAAGCGCGGCGGCCGCATCTCGGCGGGCCAGCGCCAGTTGGTGGCGTTCGCACGGGCCCTCCTCGCCGACCCCGCCGTCCTGATCCTGGACGAGGCCACCAGCTCCCTGGACATCCCCGGCGAGCGGGCCGTGCAGCGGGCGATGGACACCGTGCTGCACGGCCGCACCGCCGTCGTCATCGCCCACCGCCTGTCGACGGTGGAGATCGCCGACCGCGTCCTGGTGATGGAACACGGCCGCATCGTGGAGGACGGCACCCCCGCCGAACTCATCAGGGGCACCGGTCCTTTCGCGGAGCTGCACCGGGCGTGGCGGGACAGCGTGGTGGGTGGCGGCAAGGTCTCGTAGCCCCTGGCCGGAGGAAGGTCAGACCCCGCATACCGGACACAAGAATTCGGGCACCGAACGTAATCCAGCCAATGTGGGTTCACTCACCTGACATGTCCCTGACTTGAATGGCACTCTTCCCCTCACCAGTCGCACGCGCGCTCACGCGTGAGCGGCGGGTGCACCCCCGGGTGCACCGTTCCGTACAGCACCACGTACTGCCCTGCTCCGCCCCGGACGGTCACCGCCGTCCGGACGCCCCCTGGCCGCCCGATCGGCGGTCGCGCAGAAGGAGTTCGTGTTGAGCACATCCCCCACCCCCCGCAGAAGTTCCGCACGCAGGCGGGCCACCGCCATCGGCACCTTCACCGCCGTCGCGGCCCTGCTCGGCATGGCCGTACAGGCGGGCACCGCGTCCGCCGACGGACAGCCGTCCGGCACCAGGGCCGACACCGGCGCCCTGCCCGCGAAGCTCACGCCGTCGCAGCGCGCGGAGCTGATACGCGAGGCGGACGCGAGCAAGGCCGCCACCGCCGACACCCTCGGCCTCGGCGCCAAGGAGAAGCTCGTCGTCCGCGACGTGATCAAGGACCGCGACGGGACCACCCACACCCGTTACGAGCGCACCTACGCTGGGCTGCCGGTACTCGGCGGCGACATGGTGGTCGCCACCGACAAGTCGGGCGAGGTCACCGACGTCAACCGGGCCTCCAGGGCCAGCCTCAAGGGCCTCGGCACCGACGCCGAGGTGAAGGCCGCCGCCGCCGAGCAGCAGGCACTCGGCGCCGCCAAGGCCGAGAGGTCCACGAAGACCAAGGCGGCCAAGGCGCCGCGCAAGGTGGTCTGGCTCGCCGACCCCAAGGGCGGCGCCCCGGTCCTCGCGTACGAGACCGTCGTCGGCGGCCTCCAGCAGGACGGCACGCCCAACGAGCTGCACGTCGTGACCGACGCGGCCACCGGCAAGAAGCTGGGGCAGTGGCAGGGCGTCCACCAGGGCACCGGCAACACCCAGTACAGCGGCCAGGTCCCGCTCACCACGCAGCAGTCGGGCTCGCAGTACACGCTGACCGACACCGCGCGCGGCAACCACCAGACGCGCAACCTGAACCGCGGCACCTCGGGCTCGGGCACGCTGTTCAGCGGCCCGGACGACGTCTGGGGCAACGGGCAGGCGTCCAACGCCGAGACCGCGGGCGCGGACGCCCACTACGGCGCGGCCCTGACCTGGGACTACTACAAGAACGTGCACGGCCGCAACGGCATCAGGAACGACGGCAGGGGCGCCTCGTCCCGCGTGCACTACGGCAACAACTACGTCAACGCCTTCTGGCAGGACTCCTGCTTCTGCATGACGTACGGCGACGGCTCGGGCAACGCCAAGCCGCTGACGTCGATCGACGTGGCCGCGCACGAGATGACCCACGGCGTCACCGCGGCGACCGGCAACATGCAGTACAGCCGCGAGCCCGGCGGCCTCAACGAGGCCACGAGCGACATCTTCGCCGCCGCCGTGGAGTTCGGCGCGAAGAACTCCTCGGACGTCGGCGACTACCTCGTCGGCGAGAAGATCGACATCCGGGGCAACGGCACACCGCTGCGCTACATGGACAAGCCCTCCAAGGACGGCTCGTCGCTCGACAACTGGAGCAGCAGGGCCGGAAGCGTCGACGTGCACTACTCGTCGGGCATCGCCAACCACTTCTTCTACCTGCTGTCCGAGGGCAGCGGGAAGAAGGTCGTGAACGGCGTCTCCTACGACTCGCCGACGTACGACAACAAGCCCGTGACCGGCATCGGCATCGACAAGGCCGCCAAGATCTGGTTCCGCGCGCTGACCACGAAGTTCAACACGACCACCAACTACGCGAAGGCACGCACCGACACCCTCGCCGCCGCCAGTGAGCTGTACGGCGGCACGAGCAGCGCCGAGTACCTGGCGGTGGCCAACGCCTGGGCGGCGGTCAACGTCGGTTCCCGGCCATAGCCGAGACGCGTGAGGGGGTGCCGCCCCGGGGTGTTCGCACACTCCAATTCCCAGTGGCGGCGCCCCTGTTCCCCCACTGTTCGCATTCCGGACCTTGACCTTCGGCCAACGAACTTGTTTTGGCCAACATTCAATCAAGGTCATGACATGTACCTGGCCCAAATGGCACGCTTCCCCCGCACGGCACACCAGTACCGCACAGCACTTCTGGCCCGGGTGGTCCCCCATGCCACCCGGGCTCCCCCACACAAGGAGCCTGCGTGAGCCCGTACATATCGAGGAAGCGTTCCACCCTGGCCATCGCGACCGCCGTCGCCGCGGGCGCGCTGCTCGCCGCCGGACTGACCACCGGCGCCTCCGCGCAGCCGGACACCGACCGCGCGGCCACCGCCAAGGCCCCGGCCGCTTCCCCCATGCAGCTCTCCGCGTCCGTCCGCTCCGGCCTCCTGAAGGACGCCGAGGCCGGGACGGCCGCCACCGCCGGGAGGATCGGACTCGGCGCCAAGGAGAAGCTCGTCGTCAAGGACGTCGTGAAGGACCGTGACGGCACCACCCACACCCGCTACGAGCGCACCTACGACGGCCTGCCCGTCCTCGGCGGTGACCTCGTGGTCCACACCGCCAAGAACGGCGCGGTCAAGGGTGTCAGCAAGGCCACCAAGGCGTCCGTGAAGGTCGCGTCGACAGAGGCGAAGCTCGCGCCGAAGTCGGTGGCGAAGTCCGCCGAGTCCACCGCCGCGAGAAGTGGCGAAACCGAGAAGGCCGACGCGAACGCGCCCCGCAAGGTGATCTGGGCCGCCACGGGCAAGCCCGTGCTCGCCTACGAGACGGTCGTCACCGGCGTGCAGAAGGACGGCACGCCGAGCGAGCTGCACGTCGTCACGGACGCGGCCTCCGGCAAGAAGCTGTTCCAGTACCAGGCCGTCGAGAACGGCAAGGGCCACAGCCAGTACAGCGGTGACGTCACGGTCGGCTCCACCAAGAGCGGCAGCACCTACCAGTTGACCGACGGCGGGCGCGGCAAGCACAAGACGTACGACCTGGCCCACGGTTCCAGCGGCGGCAAGCTGTACACGGACGCCGACGACGTCTGGGGCACCGGCAAGCCGACCAACACCCAGACCGCGGCCGTCGACGCCGCCTACGGCGCCGGTCTCACCTGGGACTACTACAAGAACGTGCACGGCCGCAGCGGCATCAAGGGCGACGGCAAGGGCGCCTCGTCCCGCGTGCACTACGGCAACAACTACGTCAACGCCTTCTGGCAGGACTCCTGCTTCTGCATGACGTACGGCGACGGCGAGGGCAACGCCAAGCCCCTCACCTCCATCGACGTGGCCGCCCACGAGATGACCCACGGCGTCACCTCGGCCACCGGCAACATGGAGTACAGCGGTGAGTCCGGCGGCCTGAACGAGGCGACCAGCGACATCTTCGCCGCCGCCGTCGAGTTCAAGGCGAACAACGCCAAGGACAAGGGCGACTACCTCATCGGCGAGAAGATCGACATCAACGGCGACGGCTCGCCGCTGCGCCACATGGACAAGCCCTCCAAGGACGGCTCGTCCCTGGACTACTGGGACGCGAACGCCGGCAACGTCGACGTGCACTACTCGTCCGGCATCGCCAACCACTTCTTCTACCTCCTGGCCGAGGGCAGCGGAAAGAAGACGATCAACGGTGTGACGTACGACAGCCCGACCAAGGACGGCTCCAAGGTCACGGGCATCGGCCGCGAGAAGGCCGAGAAGATCTGGTTCAAGGCCCTGTCGACGTACTTCACCAGCACCACGAACTACGCGCAGGCACGCAAGGACACGGTCAAGGCCGCCGCCGACCTGTACGGCGCGGGCTCCGCGGAGCAGAAGGCGGTCGCCGCCGCCTGGACCGGTGTGAACGTCAAGTAACCCCTCGAACCGGGCGGCATGCGGGGAGACCCCCCGGATGCCGCCCGCACCATTCTCGTCGTGCGTCCGCGGGTCCGTCGTGGCTGGTCGCGCAGTTCCCCGCGCCCCTTCGGGGCGCCTTGCGCTCAGCGCATCAGCACCCCGGCCGCCTCCGCCGCCGCCTCCGACGGGACCGCCACGAGCCCCAGCTCCGCGCCGTCGGCGAGCAGCCGGTGGGCGGGCAGGACGCGGACGGTGTAGCCGAAGGGCCCGGTGCGGTTCAGGGCGAGCGGCCCCTCGTACACGTAGCGCACCGGCTGCCCGGGCACGTCGCCGTCCCGCTCGGGCCCCGACGTCGGCTTCAGGGGCACCGGGACGGCGTCCGCGATGTGGTCCTCCGGGTCGACCCGGCCCGCGACGGCCTGCACCTCGACGTCGTCGGGTGTCAGCTCGCCGAGCTGTACGCGGACCCGCAGCGCGAGGGTGGTGCCAAGCTCGGCGGTGGCGCCGAGGGCGGAGGCCTCCACATGGTCGACGGCGACGCCCGGCCAGGCGGCGCGGACCCGGGACTTCCAGGCGGCGAGGGCGATGGCGGCGTCGGGCGCGAGCACGCGGTGGGCGCGGGCGGCGGGGACGTACAGGCGCTCCACGTACTCGCGCACCATGCGCCCGGCGAGCACCTTGGGGCCGAGCCGGGTCAGGGTCCTGCGGACCATCTCGATCCAGCGGTCGGGCAGACCGCCGGGGCCGTGCTCGTAGAAGCGGGGCGCGATGCGGCGCTCCAGGAGGTCGTAGAGCGCGGCGGCCTCCAGGTCGTCGCGGCGGTGGTCGTCGGTGGCCGTGCCGTCCGCGGTGGGGATGGCCCACCCGAAGTCGGGGTCGAACCACTCGTCCCACCAGCCGTCGAGGACGGACAGGTTGAGGCACCCGTTGAGAGCGGCCTTCATGCCGGAGGTGCCGCAGGCCTCCAGTGGCCTGAGCGGATTGTTCAGCCACACGTCGCAGCCCGCGTACAGTTTCTGCGCCATCGCCATGCCGTAGTCGGGCAGGAACACGACGCGGTGGCGCACGCGCGGGTCGTCCGTGAACCGGACCAGATCCTGGATGAGGCGCTTGCCGCCGTCGTCGGCGGGGTGCGCCTTGCCCGCGACGACGATCTGCACGGGCCGCTCGGGATGGGTGAGGAGATCCATCAGCCGGTCGCGGTCCCGCAGCATCAGCGTCAGTCGCTTGTACGAGGGGACACGCCGCGCGAACCCGATGGTGAGAACGTCAGGATCAAGAACTTCATCGATCCAGCCGAGTTCGGTGGTGGCCGCGCCCCGCTGCCGCCAGGACAGGTGCAGCCGCCGCCGGACCTCGTACACCAACTGGGCGCGCAGTTCGCGGCGCAGCAGCCAGATGTCGCCGTCCTGGATGTCGGCGACGGCGTCCCAGCGCTCGGAGCCGCCCACGGACAGGGCGCGGTCGGCGCGCCCGGCGCCGATCTGGCGGGCGCCGAGGGCGAAGACCTCCGGGGCCACCCAGGTGGGGGCGTGCACGCCATTGGTGACGGAGGTGATCGGCACCTCCTCGGGGTCGAACCCCGGCCACAGGCCCTGGAACATCTCGCGGCTCACCTTGCCGTGCAGAGTGGAGACCCCGTTGGCGCAGCGACCGAGCCGCAGCCCCATGACGGCCATGTTGAAGAGATTGGGCTCACCACCCGGATAGGTCTCCATTCCCAGTCGCAGGATCAACTCGACTTCCACACCGGGGAGTTCGGCGTCGGGCCCGAAATGATGCGCGACCAGCTCCCGGTCGAAGCGGTCGATACCTGCGGGGACCGGTGTGTGGGTGGTGAAGACGGTGCCGCCACGCACGGACTCCAGGGCGGCGTCGAAGTCGAGCCCCTCCCGCACCCACTCGTGAATGCGCTCAAGACCGAGGAACCCGGCGTGCCCCTCATTGGTGTGGAAGACCTCTGGTTCGGCGTGCCCGGTGAGACGGCAATAGGTGCGCACGGCCCGCACACCGCCGATTCCGAGCAGCATCTCCTGGAGCAGCCGGTGCTCGCTGCCGCCGCCGTACAGCCGGTCCGTCACCTCGCGAGCGCCCGGGTCGTTCTCCTCCACGTCCGAGTCGAGGAGAAGCAGCGGCACCCGGCCGACCTGCGCCTGCCAGACGTGGGCGCGCAGGGCCCGGCCGCGGGGCAGGGCGAGCCGCACCAGGGTGGGAGTGCCGTCGGTCTCGCGCAGCAGGGTCAGGGGCAGCTCGTTCGGGTCGAGGACGGGGTAGTGCTCCTGCTGCCAGCCGTCGCGGGTCAGGGACTGCCGGAAGTAGCCGTGCCGGTACAGCAGTCCCACGCCGATCAGCGGCACGCCGAGGTCGCTCGCCGCCTTCAGGTGGTCGCCCGCGAGGATGCCGAGCCCGCCGGAGTACTGCGGCAGGGCCGCGGTGACGCCGAACTCGGGTGAGAAGTAGGCGATGGCGCGCGGCAGTTCGGCGTCGGGTGCGGCCTGCCGCTCCTGGTACCAGCGCTCTCCGGTGAGATAGGCGCGCAGGTCACCGGCGGCCTCGTCGAGCCGCCGCAGGAAGGTGTCGTCGGCGGCGAGGGCGGCGAGCCGTGCGCTCGGCACGGCGCCGAGGAGCCGCACCGGGTCGTGACCGGAGTCCGCCCACAGGTCCGGATCGACGTCGCGGAACAGATCGCGGGTCCCGGTGTGCCAGGACCAGCGCAGATTGCGGGCGAGCTCGTTGAGGGGTCCGAGCGGGGCGGGCAGGACGGGACGTACGGTGAATCGACGGATGGCTTTCACAGGGCACCTCTGTCGGAAGGGCGTACGTGTCTGCGGGTCGGGCCTACGCGTACCGCCGGGCGGGCGTACACGTCTGCCGGAAGGCGTGGGCGGCGTTTCGGCGTAACGGCCTGTCGGCGTAACGGCTTTTCGGCGTAGCAGCCTTTCGGCGTATCGACGGTAGCGGCGCGGGGGCTCCCACAACCACGGCGCGCGGGGGAGCACACCCGCCCCCGCTCCGATGATGTGTGCTTTCGGTGCCGCCCGCGAGGTCACGTCACCGTCCCTGCGGGCCAGGCGGGCCAGGCGGGGCCGGGGGGAACGGGACCTGGGCCAGAACCGGCACCAGCCATGTCTCCTCGTACTCCAGGTGCGCCGTCAGCTCCCCCGTCAGGCGGTCGAACTCCGCGAGGAAGGCGTCGGCGTCGCCCGTGGCGATGTCGGCGAGCAGTGCGAGGAGCCGCTCCTTGGTGCGGGTGAGTGCGCGGTGCTCGTCGGCGAGCCGGTCGAGGGTGGCCCGCAGGTGCGGGTGGTGTTCGAGGACGCCGGGGAAGATGTGGTCGTCCTCGGCGGTGTGGTGGAACGTGAGGGCGTCGCAGAACTCCAGGCAGCGCTGCCGGATCTGCAGGCCGAGCCCCGGCGCGGGCAACTGCCCGGGCCCTTGGTGGGCGGCGCGTGCGGCGAAGTGCGCGTCGGCCTCGGCGCGCAGGTGGACGAGTTGGCCGCGCAGCCAGTCGTGCACTTCGAGGAGCTTGTCGGCGAGGGAGTTGATCTCTCGGGGGGCGGGCGCGGGCAGGGGTGCGGATGTGGGCGTGGTCATGGGGAGGTGCTTCTCCAGACAGGTGGGTGGGCGACGCCGCGATGGAACGCCATGGCGGCGTCGCGAAGACGGACGCGGAGGACTCGGACACGGTGGCGCGCTCAGACGGGACGTGGGGCCGCTGAAGCCGGATGTGAGGCCGCTGAGGCCGGGCGTAGCCGACCTGTCGGGCCGGTCGTGAACCGACCGCTCAGGCCGGACGCAACCGGCGACTCAGGCCGGTCGGGCCCGGCCGCTCAGGCCGGACGCCCCGGGCGCGCGGGCACGGTCACGTCAGCGAAGTGCCGTCGCCGTACGGCGAGGTGAAGTGAGTACGCAAGGTGAAGTCCCTTGGTGAAGGCGCTCGCCCGGTCACCGGCCTGCCCACTGCTCTTTGGCCGGTGCCACGCGGCACCCGCCCATTACAGACGCCGCCGACGTGCCCTGTCAACGCGGATACGGCACCCGGGCCCGCCGGACGGGTCGGCACCCACACCGGCCCTTGTCGCAGTCCGGACTGCGACAAGAATCCGAAGCGGGTTGCCGCCCAGGGCCCTGACTGGATCCTCGTGTACGACGAAAACCCAAGTCAATCCTCAGCCTTGCTAGCAGGTCCCCAAGCCAGACCTTGGGGGCCGGGAGTCGGCCGGGCGGTACGGGGTGAGCGTCGACCGGACGTACGGCGCGGCGCTCGACGGACTCGCGGTGCGGGCCCGCCCGGGGCAGGTGCTCCAGCGGACTTCGGCGACCGCACCGCGCCGCACGTCGCGGGCGCGGCGGCGCTGTATCTCTCCGGCCAACCCTCGGCACGGCCCGACGAGGTGGCCGAGGCAGTCGTCAGGTGGGCGGTCCCGGGCCGGGTGTCCGGCGGGGGATCCGGTTCGCCGGACAGGTTGTCGCAGGTGAACGGTCTTCAGGCGGCGTCCCGCGGTCGTTCTTCGCCGGTGCGGGAGCGACTCCGCGGGCTCGGCGGGGGCCGGTCGCCGGCGGTTCGCGGCGTGCGATCGGCCAGGCCGGACTTGTGCGGGTCGATACGCACTAGTAGTTAACAAAGCGCCGGATTGCGCACCCGAACAGAGTGGGAAGGCTCCTCCGGTACGCACACGCACCCGCCGTCGGCGGCCTCGCGTGTGCCGCGGAACCTCTCCACAGCCCAACTGCGCCCACTCGTACGCGGAACAGGAGCGGTCATGTCCCGACCCCGCACTTCCTCGGCGGAGTTCGACGCCCCGAGTCATTCCCCGAGTGATTCCCCGAGCGACGCCCCGGGTGATTCCCCAACCGTCTCCCCGAGTGGCCCCCCGGGTGGCCTCCCGCCGCTCACCGGCCGGATTCCCGTACTCGATGTGGGCCCCGTGGTGCACGGTGGCCGCAGGCCGGCCAAGGCCGTCGTCGGCGAGACGTTCCAGGTGACGGCGACCCTCTTCCGCGAAGGCCACGAAGCGGTGGCCGGGAACGTCGTGCTGCGGGACCCCGCGGGGCGCCCGGGGCCCTGGACACCGATGCGTGAGCTCGCGCCGGGCACCGACCGGTGGGGGGCGCGGGTCACGCCCGACCGGGAGGGCGAGTGGACCTTCGCGGTGGAGGCGTGGGGCGACCCGGTGACGACGTGGCGCCACCACGCGGGCATCAAGATACCCGCGGGCATCGACACGGAACTGGTCCTGGAGGAGGGCGCACGGCTGCACGAACGCGCCGCGGAGGCGGTGGGGACCGCGGGAGCGGCCGGAACCGCGGAAGCCGCAGGAAGCACAGAAGCGGCCGGAACCGCGGAAGCCGCCGGACCCGCAAAAGCGGCCGGAAGCTCGGAAGCCGCCGGAAGCGTCGAAGCCGTCGGTGTCCTGCGCGCCGCGGCCGCCGCCCTGCGTGACCGGAACCGTCAGCCCGCGGCGAGACTCGCCGCCGCCCTCACCCCGGAGGTGGACGCCGTCCTCGCCCGGCACCCGCTGCGCGAACTCCTCACCTCCAGCGCGGAGTTCCCGCTGCGCGTGGACCGCAGGCGCGCGCTGTTCGGTTCCTGGTACGAGTTCTTCCCGCGTTCGGAGGGCGCTGTGGTGCGGGAGGGGGCGGCGCCGGTCTCGGGAACGTTCCGCAGCGCCGCGCGGCGGCTTCCCGCGATCGCGGAGATGGGCTTCGACGTCGTCTATCTGCCGCCCGTGCACCCCATC
>NZ_JOAP01000067.1 GCF_000720475.1 Streptomyces aureocirculatus | reverse complement strand
CCACCAACCCACCCGTTACTGGACACACCGCCGTACCGCACGACCCCCCGGCGGTCCCACCGCCCCCCGCTGTGGGCAATCGTCCCGCAGGGCGGGACGGTAGGCACAGCCCAGGCGGACGGCACCGTCAATGTGGGCGGCCAGCCGTGCCGCCGGTGGGGCGCAGGCCCCGGGCCTAAAGCCCGAGCACCGCCCGCTCCCGCTCGGGGTCAAGCCCCTTCCGGGGCCGGTCGGGCCGCTGGGGAGCAACCCCACCAAGGCTCCGGAGCCAGGAAAACGTACCGGACACGGTCTCGCCGACGGACCGGCACCGCAGACCGGCGGCCACCGCCTTCCCCACGGCGGTGTCATGCATCGTGTCGTACAGCTCACCCGGCGGCAGCCACACCGGCAGCTCCTCCCAGGGCGCGATGCCCGCGTCGAGAACCACCTCGGGCGCGACCCACCGCAGCTCCACCCCGGGCCCCCCGGCCACGTCCACACACGCTTCGAGCAGCTCGCCCATCGTCACGTGCCCGACGGGGCAAACCACGTTGTACGGCCCGGAAAGCCCGGCCACCACCGCGTCAAGCGTCCACTCGGCGAGGTCCCGCACATCGACGTACTGGACGGCGGCGTCGCGCGGCCCGGGCGCGAGGACGGGCCCGCCCCGGGCGACCCGGCCGAGCCACCACGGCAGCCGCCCGACGTTCTCGTAGGGGCCGAGGATGAGACCGGCCCGCACGAGCAGCGTCCGCCCCGCCCCGAAGGCCTTCTCCGCCGCCAGCTCACCCCCGCGCTTGTCCTCCGCGTACGCCACCGGATCGGCGTCCGGGTCCCCGTCCACAAGGGGGTACGACTCGTCCGAACCGGCGGCCCCGGGATAGCGGTAGACCGAGGCGCTCGACACGTACACGAAGCGTTCGGCCCGCCCGGCGAGCACCCGCGCCGCGTCCCGTACGGCACGCGGCCCCCCGGACCAGGTGTCGACGACGGCGTCCCACGTACCGCCGTCGTCGGCGAGCGCCGCGAGCCCCTCGGCCGTCGTGCGGTCCCCGTGCACGACCCGCACCCCGTCCGGCGCCGCGTGCCGCCCGCGGTGGAAGACCGTCACGTCCCAGCCGCGGGCGAGCGCCGCCTCCGTGACGGCCCGGCCCACGAACTCCGTACCACCCAGCATCAGAAGTCTCATGGGGCGACTCTGCCGCCGGAACAGGCCACAGGGGAACCGGATTCCGCCAACAGGAGAACCGTTCCGCCACAGGGGGAGCGGGCGGCAGCCGGAAGAGGGGCGGTGCCGGGGAACGTGCCGGGCGTCAGCCGGCGGTCGGCGACGTCGGCGGCGCGTACTTGTACCCCACCCGCCGCACCGTCTGGATGGTCGCGCGGTGCTCGGCGCCGAGCTTGCGCCGCAGCCGGGCGACATGGACGTCGACGGTCCGCCCGTCGCCCACGTGCCCGTACCCCCACACCGTCGTCACGAGCTGATCGCGGGTGTGCACCCGGTGCGGATGCGCGACGAGGTGGGCGAGCAGCTCGAACTCCAGGTACGTGAGGTCGAGCTGCTTCCCCTCGACGTGCGCGGAGCGCCGTACGGGGTCGACGTGGACGGGGCCACGGCTGCCCCCGGCCTCCGGCGACCCGGCTCCGGGGATGTCCGGCCCAGCGGCGAGGTGCTCCTGGCCCGCGGGCAGGAGCACCAGGTAGCCGATCATCGGGGGCTGCCCCGGCTGGGTGGGCAGGGCGTGCTGAGGGGCGGGCAGCAGGGTCGCGCCCGGCGGCAGGAAGCCCGAGATGTCGGCGAGGCCGGAGACCTGGGCCACCTCACCGGGGGCCACGGCGCGCAGCCTGCCCCGCGCCGAGGGAGCGCCGCCACGGGCGGCGGCCGGTGCGGTGGCGGGGGCACTCGCGGTGGCGGTCGCGGTGGAGAAAGTACGGGAGTTCGCCATGAGTCAGCTCTTTCGCGCTAAGGAGTCGTCTAGGACGTACGTCGTGCGCGTCAGGCCGGAGGCCGGGAAATGCGGCTTCAGAGGGCCCGCGCGCTCAGCGCGCGGCAACACACCCGGTCGAAGTCGTGATGCTGCCGGGAAGGCCAGAAGGGCTCGAGGTCATGACGACCCGTCGCGGTGTTCTGGAAGCTGCCCATGGCCCCATTGAAGCAGATGAGCGCGGGACCGGCGGATCCCTCTCGCACGTTGGGACGAACCCTTGACGCACCCCCGGCCCGAACTGGACTTATCCGTCACGCCTTTGGGGCGCCCACCAGGCAGGTGGACGCCCCGGAACCCGGCGGACCGGGCGTCGGATCAGACCTGTCCGGCCTTCTCCAGCGCCGCGCAGCAGGTGTCGACGAGCAGCCGTGTCACCACGTACGGGTCGACGTTGGCGTTCGGGCGGCGGTCCTCGATGTAGCCCTTGCCGTCCTTCTCGACCTGCCAGGGGATGCGGACGGAGGCGCCGCGGTCGGAGACGCCGTAGCTGTACTCGTTCCAGGGGGCCGTCTCGTGCAGACCGGTGAGGCGGTCGTCGATGCCCGCGCCGTAGTTCTTGACGTGGTCCATCGGCTTGGAGCCCTCGCCGAGCGACTCGCACGCGGTGATGATCGCGGCGTACCCGTCGGGACCCTCGCGCATGGCCTTCGTGGAGAAGTTGGTGTGCGCGCCCGCGCCGTTCCAGTCGCCCTTGACCGGCTTCGGGTCGAGGGTGGCGGAGACGCCGAAGTCCTCGGCGGTGCGGTACAGGAGCCAGCGGGCCACCCACAGTTGGTCGGAGACCTCCAGCGGGGCGAGCGGTCCGACCTGGAACTCCCACTGGCCCGGCATCACCTCGGCGTTGATGCCGGAGATGCCGAGGCCCGCCTCGATGCAGTTGTCCAGGTGCGCCTCGACGACGTCACGGCCGAAGATCTCGTCCGCGCCCACGCCGCAGTAGTAGCCGCCCTGCGCCGCGGGAAAGCCGCCCTCGGGGAAGCCGAGCGGGCGGGCGCCCTTGAAGAACGTGTACTCCTGCTCGATGCCGAAGATCGACTCCTGGTCGGCGAACCGCTCGGCGACCTCGGCGAGCGCGGCCCGGGTGTTGGACGCGTGCGGCGTCATGTCGATGTCGAGGACCTCGCACAGGACGAGGATGTCCTCGCCGCCGCGGATCGGGTCCGGGTAGTGGGCGACCGGCTTGAGCACGCGGTCCGAGGCGTGGCCCTCGGCCTGGCTGGTGGACGAGCCGTCGAAGCCCCAGATCGGCAGCTCGGCGCCGCTCCCCGGGTGCTGGTCGGCGGCCAGGATCTTCGTCTTCGACCGCAGCTTGGCCGTCGGCTCGGTGCCGTCGATCCAGATGTACTCAGCCTTGAAGGTCACGGGCTCATCCTTTGCCGCTCGGTACGGTGCAGCCGTGCGGGGTGCTGCGGTCCGTGGTGATGTCGGCAGCATGTCAACGCGCGGTTTCCCGTCCGTTGCCCGTTTGTGAACCCCGTGTTACCGGGGTCGGCGGGCGGTCGCGACCCTCACCGGGAGAGCGCGTCCCGTACCGCCTCCTCCGTGCGGGCCACCACCGCGGTGCCGTCGTCCGCCGTGATGATGGGCCGCTGGATGAGCTTCGGGTGGGCGGCGAGGGCCTCGATCCAGGCTTCGCGCCCCGACGCGTCACGCGGCCAGCGCGTGCGGTCCTTCAGGTCGAGCTCCTTGGCGGCGGCCTCCTGGGTACGGGTGATGTCCCAGGGCTCAAGGCCGAGGCGGCCGAGCACGCCCCGGATCTCGTCGGCGGTCGGCACGTCCTCCAGGTAGCGGCGCACGGTGTAGTCGGCGCCCTCCGCGTCGAGCAGGGAGAGGGCGCTGCGGCACTTCGAACAGGCGGGGTTGATCCAGATCTCCATGCCGCACAGGCTACCCGTGAACCACCCGCCCCACAGGTCCTCAAACCCCCTCTGGCCAGGGAAGATTGACCGCTCGGGTAACGGTCGTTGTCAGTGCCGGGACGTAGAATGGAAGCAATGTTCGAGGGGGCCCGCGAGGGTTCCTGAACGCGACAGGAGGATGCCTGTGCCCGCTGCCGCACTGCCGTCGAAGTCCGCCACGACCCGCTCCCGTACGTCCCCCGCCGCACGCTCGTCACGTACGTCCCGCGCGGCCCGCCCCACGCGCTGCGACGTGCCGTACGTCCCGCTGGAGAAGCGCCCCCTGCCCCCCGGCCGCCCCCGCGACTGGTACATCACCCACAACCGCCGCCTGAAGGCCATGCGCCTGGCCATAGCCCTGCTCGACTCGGGCGTCCTGGTCCCGAACCAGGCGAACAACATCCGGATCCGCACCATGGCCGAGACGGTCGGCATCCACCCACCGTCGGACACCACGTGCCACATGGTGCGAGCCCTGATGCGCTACAGCCGCTGACGCGGCGCGATGCCGTGGGCCGGGCCGCTTCGGCCCACGGCTCCGCGCGGTGCGCCAGGCATGGCTACGCTGGCCCGACCGGCAGAATCGAGGCCCCATGCCCACGACCGTCAGCGTGTTCACCCTCGGCGGCACCATCTCCGCGCACGCCGGCGGCGAGGCCACCCGGCTCTCCGGCGCCCAGACCCTGGCCTCCGCGCCGGTCCCCGACGGCGTGGCGGTGGAGCTGCACGACGTACGCCAACTGCCGGGCTCCTCGCTGACCCTGGAGGACCTGGCCGACCTCGCCGAGCGGGTGGACAAGGCCACCGCGGCCGGTCACGGCGCGGTCGTCGTCCAGGGCACCGACACCCTGGAGGAGACCGCCTTCCTGCTCGACCTGGTCTGCGCACACCGCGCACCCGTCGTCGTCACCGGTGCGATGCGCCGCCCCGACCTGCCGGGCGCGGACGGTCCCGCGAACCTCGCCGCGGCCCTCGCCGTCGCCGCGGACCCCGACTGCGGGGGCCTCGGCGTGCTCACGGTCCTCGCCGACGAGATCCACGCGGCCCGCCATGTACGCAAGGCGCACACAACGTCCCTGACAACGTTCGCCTCGCCCGGCGCGGGCCCGCTCGGCCGCGTCGTGGAGGGCGTCCCGCACATCCTGCTGCGGCCAGGGAAGGCCACGGTGGAGCGGCCGTTGCGGCTGCGGGCCCCGGCCCCCGTCGCCCTGCTCACGCTCTCCCTCGGCGACCGCGGTGAACTCCTCGAAGCCGTGGACGACCGCTTAGGCGGCCTCGTCGTGGCCGCGTTCGGCGCGGGCCACGTACCGCGCGGCCTCGTCGACCGCCTGACCGCGGTCGCTGGACGCATGCCCGTCGTCCTCGCCTCCCGCACCGGCGCGGGCCCCGTCCTGAGCGATACCTACCGGGGGCCGGGTTCGGAGTCCGACCTGCTGGCCCGCGGCCTGATCTCCGCGGGCCACCTGGACGGACCGAAGGCCCGCCTGCTCCTGTACGCGCTCCTTGCCGACGGCGCCGACCGGGCGGGCGTGGCAGCCGCCTTCGACCGGTTGCGGACGGGCTGACCACCAGCCCTCGGGCCGGGGGACTATCCGAGCTGCTCCGGCGTCACCGTCAGCCACCGCTTGTCCGCCGTCACGGGCTGCCCCAGCTCCCGCTGCCGTGCCGCGTTCTTCCGCTTCATCGCGTCGAGCTGCTTCATGTAGCTGTCCTTGCGGTCGACCCACACCCGCACGCCCCCGTGCCGCACGTCCGCCGAGTGGAACAGCATCGGGCCGTCGCTCACGGGGGTGTCACCGGCGACGAGCACCGGCTGCTTCCACTCGTCGATGTACGTGGAGATCGCCGCGGGCTTGCCCTGGTACCAGGTCAGTGGCGCCCACAGGTTCGGCGTCAGCTCGTACTTCGCGAGCCGCGCCCGGTCCTTCGGCCCGAACCGGCCCTCGGCGATCTCCTTGCGGGAGCTGGTCACCCGCCCCGTCCTCGGGTCCTTGAGCTGCATGCCGACACCGATGACGTTCTGCGGCTTCACCCCGTACCCGTACTTGGGGTCGGCGAGCACCATCCGCACCAGGTCCTCGCTCGCCGCGCTCACCACGTACACCTCGATCCCGTGCGCGCTCAGCGACCCGTACAGCTCCCGCATGCCGGGGGAGAACCGCGGCCGCTCGACCTCGGTCCTGGTGACCTTGCCGTTCTCGTAGTACGTGGCCGGGATCGGCTTGTCGTACGCCAGGAGCTCGTCCACGTACCCCTTGAGCTTCGTCAGCGTGAAGCCGGAGAAGATCTGTGCCGCCCACGGGTAGCAGACCTGGTCGTCGACCTCGCACAGGCGGTTGTAGTAGCTGTAGAGGCTCTCCTTGTGGCCCGCCGTGTCCTTGAAGGGGATGACCTTCAGGGAGGGGTCCATCGACTTCCGCGTCAGGACGCCCTTCATCTCCAGGAACGGGAGCAGGGACTCCTCCAGATCGTGGCGGTACGTCGTGTTGTCCGCGTCGAAGACCGCGTACGCGCCTTTGCCCCGGTTGTCCGCGATGACCTTGCCCAGCTTCCGGGCCACCGGCTTCGGCCAGTGCTTCAGCTCCGCCGCGGCAGCGCGGGCGGCCGCCGAGGACGCCGCGGGGCCCGCCTTCGCGCCGGCCGCCTTCGCGTCGGCCGTGTTCGGCCACAGCGCGCCGCCCGCGAACACCGCCGCCGCCAGCGCCCCCGCCGCCCCGACGGCCGCCAGCTTGCCCTTTGCCCGATTCGCCATGGTTCCCGTTCCCTGAGTCCGCGGTTCCGCCCCGTCCGGAGCGGCGCGTCATGGTACGAGGGCCCGGTACCGGATTCCCATGATCGATGTCACCGAGCGTGGCGGGCATGGGACGGGCGGGCACGGGTAGCCGTACGGGACGACAGGCCCGTGGGCGCCCGCGCACAATGGCCGCATGGGCTCTTCAGGAACGGGTCCCGCGTCCGGCGAGTTCGTCCGGGGCGCGCCCCCACCCGGCGGCACAATCGTGTCGGCCGTGGGCTACCGCAGGCAGGGCCACAGCACCGCACTCCACCGCGGCCTGCCGTCCCCGTACCTGACGCTGATCTTCTCCCTGGACGGCCCCGTCGTCACCGGCCGCACCCCGGGCGAGGCGACGGGCCCCGACGCCGCGCGCATCGACATCGTCGTCGGCGGTCTGCACCAGAGCCCCGCGTACGTCGTCCAGCCCGAGCGCGAGGCCGGTATCCAGCTCGCCGTGCACCCGCTCGCCGCCCGCGCCCTTCTCGGCCTGCCCGCGGCCGAACTCGCGGGCCCGATGGTCGTCGAGGGCGCCGACGTCCTCGGCCGCGTCGCCGCCGACGTCCGCGAACGCCTCTGCGAACTGGACTCCTGGCAGGACCGCTTCGCCCTCCTGAACGCCTACCTGGCCCACCGCACGGCCGCCGCCGGGCGCACCGGCACGGTACGGCCCGAGGTCGCCGAAGCCTGGTCGTGGCTCGCCCGGCACCGGGGCGCGGGCACCCTGCGCGGCCTGTCCGCCCACGTCGCGCTCAGCGAGCGCCGCCTGTCCGCGCTGTTCCGCGCCGAGACGGGCGTCACCCCCAAACAGGCCGCCCGCCTGCTGCGCTTCCAGCACGCGAAGACGGCCGCCGTCCGCGCGGTCGCCGCGGGCACGCGCCCCGATCTCGCCGGGATCGCCGCCGACTGCGGCTACTACGACCACTCCCACCTGGTACGGGACTTCCACCAGTACACGGACGTCAGCCCGACCGCCTGGCTGGCGGAGGAGTGCCGGAATATCCAAGCCGGGGCGCACGGCGACGGCGAAGACTTGGGCACATGAACACCAACGAAAGCACCCAGAACGCACAGAGCACATCCACTGTGTCGAACCGCCGCGCCCCCGACGTCTGGCCGACCTTCCAGGCCCATGACGCCCCCGCCCTGATCGACTTCCTCGTCGGCACGGTCGGGTTCCTGTGCACCGCCGTGTACGAGGAGGCGGACCGCGTCGCCCACGTCCAGCTCGACTGGCCCGAGGGCGGCGGCGTCATGTTCGGCGGTTACGACCCGGAGGCGGCCGAGTGGTGCGTGGCGCCGGGCACCTTCAGCTCGTACGTCGTCACCGCCCACGTCGACGAGCTCTACCGCAGGCTCACCGGGGCCGGGGTGAAGGTGGTCCGCGAGCTCCAGGAACGGCCGTACGGCAGTCGCGAGTTCAGCGTCGCGGACCCCGAGGGCAACACATGGTCCTTCGGCACCTACCCCGGGGAGCCCCGCCCCGACCAGCCGTGACGCCCGGCCGGGGTGATAACTTGCGGACGCCAGTCGTACCCGTACCAGGGTCGGGGAATCCGGTGCGAGACCGGAACTGACGCGCAGCGGTGAGGGGGACGGACGGGGCCAGCGGCCACTGGGAGTCGGCGAGTCGGCGAGTTCGGCGAGTCGGCGGATTCCTGGGAAGGCGGCCCCGCCCGGACGAACCCGAGTCCGAAGACCTGCTGGCACCGCCGTCCGCACGGGCGGCGGAGTTTCGCAGACCAGGCTCCGCGCATGAGCCCTGAGACTCGGGAAGACGTGTGTCCACGATCGTCCGCCGTACAACTTCCGTCCGCACGCGTACACGTACACGTACACATACGCGTGCACGCACACGTGCCGGTGCCGCCCTGCTGAGTGCCGGTCTCGTCCTGCTCACCGCGTGCGGCGGCGGTTCGTCCACGAAGCAGTCGGACAAGGCGCCGCCCGGCTACCCGGTCACCCTCACCGCGTGCGGGAAGAAGACCGAGGTGCCCGCCCCGCCCCGGCGCGCCGTCTCCCTCGACCAGGGCTCCACCGAGATCCTGCTCTCCCTCGGCCTCGCCGACCGCATGGCGGGCACCGGCACCTGGACGGACCCCGTCCTGAAGGGCCTGGAGAAGGAGAACGCCAAGGTCCCGCGGCTCGCGGACCGCTATCCGTCGCTGGAGAAGGTGCTCGACGAGGAACCCGACTTCGTCAGCGCCTCGTTCCTCTACACGGTCGGCAAGGGCGGCGTCGCCGACCGCGCCAAGTTCACCGACCTCGGCGTGCCCGTCTATGTCTCGCCCACCGACTGCGCGGGCAAGGACAACGCGGGGGACGACGACGGCACCCGTACCAAGACCCTCACCATGGACACCGTGTACGGCGAGATCCGCGACCTGGCGCGGGTCTTCGACGTACGCGAGCGGGGCGAGGACCTGATCGCGGACCTCACGTCGCGCACCGCGAAGGCGAGCAGGTCGATCGACGCCTCCGACACCACCCTCATGTACTGGTTCGCCAACTCCGAGGCCCCGTACATCGCGGGCTGCTGCGGCGCGCCCGGCATCATCACCCGCGAACTCGGCGCGAAGAACGCCTTCGCCGACACCCGCGAGGAAT
Source organism: Streptomyces aureocirculatus (assembly GCF_000720475.1). Classification (GTDB taxonomy): domain Bacteria; phylum Actinomycetota; class Actinomycetes; order Streptomycetales; family Streptomycetaceae; genus Streptomyces; species Streptomyces aureocirculatus. The sequence continues at coordinate 18,446 of NZ_JOAP01000067.1, read as the reverse complement.
GGCCCCAGATCAACTGGGAGACCGTCGCCGACCGCGACCCCGACGTCCTGGTCATCGGCGACCTCACCCGCAAGTCCCAGTCCGCAGAGAGCGCCCGCCAGAAGATCAAGTTCCTGGAGTCCAACCCGGCCACGAAGAACCTCACAGCCGTGAAGAAGAAGCGGTACGTCCTGCTCAGCGGCCAGGCACTCAACCCGACGATCCGCACCGTCGACGGCATCGAACAGGTCGCGGCGGGGCTGCGCCGGTTCGGTCTGGCGAAGTGAGCGGGCGGTGAGGCGTTCCGCTGAGCCGCCGGGTGGGCGGATGCGGGGTGGCGCAAGGCCGCGGGGCAGCGGGGGAACGCCGCGGGGCAGCGGTGGATGGCCGCGGGGCAGCGGTGGAGGGCCGCGGGGCAGCGGCGGAGGGCTGCGAGGGAGCGCACGGCTGCGGGGGATCCTCCTCGGGCTCGCCGGGCTCGCGGCGCTCTTCCTGTCCCTCGCAATGGCCATCACCATCGGCCCGGCCGACATCTCCGTACCGGACGTGTGGTCGGCGGTGGCGGCGCACCTCGGTTGGGGCGAGCCGGAGCTGACGCCGATCCGCGACGGCATCGTATGGAACCTGCGGATGCCGCGCACGGTCCTCGCGGCGGTGTGCGGGGCGGGCCTCGCGGTGTGCGGGGCGGCGCTCCAGTCGCTGCTCCGCAACCCGCTCGCGGACCCGTTCGTACTCGGCGTCTCCTCCGGGGCGTCCACCGGTGCCGTGGCCGTGGTGGTCCTGGGGGTCGGCGGCGGAGTCCTGACGGTGTCCGCGGGCGCCTTCATCGGCGCCGTACTCTCCTTCGCCCTGGTCCTCCTCCTCAGCCACACCCTGGGCGACACCATCGACCGCGTGGTCCTGTCCGGCGTCGCCGCGATGCAGCTCTTCTCCTCCCTGACCTCCTTCGTCGTCCTGACGGCCGCCGACGCGGAGACGACGCGCGGCGTCCTGTTCTGGCTCCTCGGTTCGCTCAGCGGCACGGGCTGGACGGACGTGTGGCTGTGCGCGGCGGTCCTCCTCGCCGCGCTCACCGTCCTCCTGCTGCACGCCAGGACCCTGGACGCCTTCGCGTTCGGCCAGGACGCGGCGGCGACGCTCGGCGTACGGGTGGGACGGGTGCGTGTCGTCCTGCTCTGCACGACGGCACTCCTGACGGCGGTCCTGGTCAGCAGCGCCGGGGCGATCGGTTTCGTGGGCCTGGTCCTGCCGCACGCGGCCCGGGCGGTGGTGGGCGCGGGGCATCCCCGGCTGCTGCCGGTGACGGCACTCGCGGGCGCGATCTTCCTGATCTGGGTGGACACCCTGGCCCGCACGGTCCTCGACCCGCAGGAGGTGCCGGTGGGCGTGGTGACGTCGCTGATCGGGGTGCCGGCGTTCGTGGTCGTGCTGTACCGGACGAGGAAGGTCACGTGACGGTGTGCGGGGAGGGGGCGGCGGAGACGGGTGCCGCGGCGTCCACGGGGCTTGGCGCGTCCACGGGGCTCACCGCGCCCACGGGGCTTGGCGCGTCCACGGGGCTCACCGCGCCCACGGGGCTTGGCGCGTCCACGGGGCTCACCGCGCCCACGGGACTCACCGCGCTGGAGGGGCTCGCGGCGGAGCGGGTCGCGCATCGGGCGGGCGGCCGCCTGATCGTCGACGGCATCACCCTCGCTGCCCGGCCGGGCAGCACGGTCGGCCTCCTGGGCCCGAACGGCTCCGGCAAGTCCACGCTGCTGCGGCTGCTCTCGGGGGTCCTCGCGCCCGCGGCGGGCGTGGTCACGCTGGACGGCGTACCGCTGCCGCGGCTCGGCCGCAGGACGACGGCCCGCCGCCTCGCGGTGGTCGACCAGCACGCCACGACGCAGGTCGAGTTGACCGTACGGGACGTGGTGGCGCTCGGCCGGATCCCGCACCGCAGGCCGTGGTCGGGCGGCACCCCCGAGGACGACCGGGCCGTCGAGGACGCCCTCGCCCGCACCTCCCTGACCGACCGGGCCGCCCAGTCCTGGCACACCCTGTCCGGCGGCGAACGCCAACGCGCCCACATCGCGCGGGCCCTGGCCCAGGCCCCGCGCGAACTGCTCCTGGACGAGCCCACCAACCACCTGGACATCCAGCACCAACTGGACCTCCTGAACCTGATCGTCTCGCTCCCCGTGACCACGGTGATCGCGTTGCACGACCTGAACCTGGCCGCGATGTTCTGCGACGAGATCCTCGTACTCAAGGAGGGCAGGGCGTACGCGCACGGCACCCCCGCCGACGTCATCACCGAACCGCTGATCGCGGAGGTGTACGGGGTGCGGGCGCGGGTGACGCCGCCGGACCCGGCCGACCCGCTGGACCGCCCGTCGGTACGGTTCCTGCGCCCCTAGACTCACGACGATGACGCTCCGCAGACAATCCACGGATCCCGCGCACGACGTACCGATGGACGACGTACCGATGGACGACGCACCGACGGACGTCGTACCGCTGGACGACGAGATCCCGCCGGACGCCCTCGCCCACCTCCGCGCCGTGTGCCTCAGCTTCCCCGACGCGTACGAGGAACCGGCGTGGACGGGCATCCGCTGGCGCGTCCGCACCCGGACCTTCGCCCACGTCTACCGCACCGACCTGACCCGCTCGTCCGCACCCGCGGCCCGTGCGATGACGACGACGGCGGGCCTGTCGACGACCCTCACGTTCCGCTCGCACGGGGAGGAGTTCGAGGCCCTGACGAGCGCGGGCGCACCGTTCTTCCAACTGTCGTGGGGCGCGAACGTGGTCGGCATGCGCCTGGACGGAACCACGGCGTGGGACGAGGTGAGGGAACTCCTGACGGAGAGCTATTGCGTGCAGGCGCCCAAGCGCCTTGCGGCACGGGTGCTCACGGAGACACGGCCCGGCTCCGCCGAGGCGTAGGCGCCCTGCCGAGGCAGAGGCGTCCCGCCGATGCACAGGCACCCCCCGAGGCCATAGGTGCCCCACCGAGGCACAGGCGCCCCACCGAGGTAGGCGCCCCACCGATGCACAGGCATAGAGCAATCACCGCCGGGCCGATAACCGGAACAGATCCATCCGATTGGCGCAGAGGTAACGATCCTCCGGGTGAACACCACGGCGTTCGCGCGGCCCGCACCGGCCAGGGACTGCCATCCTCAGGCAACGCCCGACCCACCCAGGTCGGCGGAGTACTCCCTCCCCGCCCCAGTCCCTCTCGTCCCCTGACAAGGAGACCCCGTGCGTGTCCGACGCCTGCTGACCAGCGCCCTCGCCACCACCGCCCTAGCCGTCACGTCCCTCGGGATGGTGACCACGACAGCGACCCCCGTGGCCGCGGACCCCTGCGGCTTCTACGAGACCGGCTCCGACGCCTACTACAACCACTGCACGTCGGACGGCTCCCGCGTGGTCATCCACGTCAGGGTCGCCCTGGCCCCCGACTACGAGCGCTGCGTCGCCCCCGGCAGGACCTGGCTGGGCTCGGCAAGCAAGATCCAGGGCGCGCACTACGTCGGCCGCACGTGCTGACGACCGACCGACGGTGAGGAGGCGGGGCCACCGGCGGGCGGCCCCACCTGCGGCCCGGCCCCGCGAACTCCGCGGGTCGGGCCGCCGCCGTTTCCGCACCTGGACGGAACGGTGAACCGATCACGCAAGCCTTAGCGCGCCGACCGCACCAGCCCGCGGAACGGGCGGAACCATGCCGCGGACGCGGTCCGAGCAATGAGTGAAGGCCGCCACCCGTAGGTGACGGCCTTCACTCCGCAGGTCGCAGCACGTTCTGGATGACCCTCGCAGGTCACCCGACCTCACGATTTAGATGTCGAAGTACAGCTCGAACTCGTGCGGGTGCGGGCGGAGCTGGATCGGGGCGATCTCGTTCGTGCGCTTGTAGTCGATCCACGTCTCGATCAGGTCGGACGTGAAGACGCCGCCGGCCTGGAGGTACTCGTTGTCCGCCTCGAGGGCGTCGAGGACCGCGGGGAGGGAGGTGGGGACCTGGGGGACGCCCGCGTGCTCCTCGGGGGCGAGTTCGTAGAGGTCCTTGTCGATGGGCTCGGCCGGCTCGATCTTGTTCTTGACGCCGTCGAGGCCCGCGAGGAGGAGGGCGGAGAAGGCGAGGTAGGGGTTCGAGGACGGGTCGGGGGCGCGGAACTCCACGCGCTTGGCCTTCGGGTTGGAGCCCGTGATCGGGATGCGCATCGCGGCCGAGCGGTTGCGCTGCGAGTAGACCAGGTTGACCGGAGCCTCGAAGCCGGGGACCAAGCGGTGGTAGGAGTTCACCGTGGGGTTGGTGAAGGCCAGGAGCGAGGGGGCGTGCTTGAGGATGCCGCCGATGTAGTAGCGGGCGGTGTCCGAGAGGCCCGCGTAGCCCTGCTCGTCGTAGAAGAGCGGCTCACCGCCGGTCCACAGGGACTGGTGCACATGCATGCCCGAACCGTTGTCACCGAAGATCGGCTTCGGCATGAACGTCGCCGTCTTGCCGTTGCGCCACGCGACGTTCTTCACGATGTACTTGAAGAGCATCAGGTCGTCCGCGGCGGCGAGCAGCGTGTTGAACTTGTAGTTGATCTCCGCCTGGCCCGCCGTGCCCACCTCGTGGTGCTGGCGCTCGACCTTGAGGCCCTGCTTGTCCAGCTCCAGGGAGATCTCCGCGCGCAGGTCGGCGAAGTGGTCCACCGGCGGGGCCGGGAAGTAACCGCCCTTGTAGCGGACCTTGTAGCCGCGGTTGTTCTCGATCGCACCGGTGTTCCAGGCGCCCGCCTCGGAGTCGATCTCGTAGAGCGAGCGGTTGGCGGAGGTCTCGAAGCGGACCGAGTCGAAGACGTAGAACTCGGCCTCGGGGCCGAAGTACGCCGTGTCCGCGATGCCGGTGGAGGCCAGGTACGCCTCCGCCTTCTTGGCCACGTTGCGCGGGTCGCGGGAGTACTGCTCGCCCGTGATCGGGTCGTGGATGAAGAAGTTGACGTTCAGCGTCTTGTCGCGGCGGAAGGGGTCCATCCGGGCGGTGGAGAGGTCCGCGCGCAGTGCCATGTCCGACTCGTGGATCGCCTGGAAGCCGCGGATGGACGAGCCGTCGAAGGCCAGTTCCTCCGTGGGGTCGAACACCTCGGCCGGCACCGTGAAGTGCTGCATGACCCCCGGCAGGTCGCAGAAGCGGACGTCTACGAACTTCACGTCCTCATCCACGAGGAACTTCTTGGCTTCGTCGGCGTTCTGGAACATCCAGCTCCTCCTACTCCCGCCCGGGAAGGAACGGGGTTGCAGCTCGGTCGTGCGGCCGGTGCGGTGGCACACGCTGGGACCCGACCATAAGGACGGTGGATTTCTCAAGCGTGACCCATTTGTTTCGCCGAAGTTAACCAGGGTGAGTGTGGGATGGGTCCGTGCGGCGACCTCACCCTTCCGTGGGGCGACCCCGCCCGCCCGTGAGCGCCGACCCCGCCCACCCGCGGGCGCCGACCCCGCCCACCCCTCCTCGCGCGGCCGCGCAGTACCGTGGACGGGTGGACAACAGGCAAGTAATCGGATCGTGGCTCTCCGGCCCGCGCGCGGCAGCCGAGGACGCGGGCGTCGACTTCGGATACCGGGGCGAGCAGCTCGGCCTGCCCGAGGAGGGCCCCGGCTCCGTCGCCCGGCCCGGCCGCCGCATCGGTGCCATCGCCGTCGACTGGGGCCTCTGCATGGTCATCGCGTACGGCCTGCTCGCCCGCGACAACCCGCAGGCGATGGGCAACTGGGCGCTGGGAATCCTCTTCGTGATGAGCCTGCTGACCGTGGGTACGGTCGGCAGCACGCCCGGCAAGCGCCTGCTCGGCCTGCGCGTCGTCAGCGAGGACGGCGGCCGCCTCGGCTTCGTCCGCGTCCTGGTCCGCAGCGCGCTGCTGTGCGTCGGCATCCCGGCCCTCATCTGGGACCGCGACGGCCGCGGCCTCCACGACCGCCTCGCCCGCGCCGTGCAGGTCAGGATCTGACACATAAACCAGAACGTACGAGAGGGGCGCCGGAACCAGTCGGTTCCGGCGCCCCTCTCGTACGTACACGTCAAAGGAACAGCGGCAGCGTCACCGCATCTTGGGGCCACCCCGCGGCATCCGCATGCCCTTGGGCATCGGACCCTTCGGCAACGGCATGTTGGACATCAGGTCACCCATCGCCTTGAGGCGGTCGTTGGTCGCCGTGACCTGGGGGCCCTGAAGCACCCGGGGGAGCTTCAGGAGGGTGGTGCGGAGCTTCTTGAGCTCGACCTGGCCCTCACCGGTGCCGACCACCACGTCGTGCACGGGCACGTCCGCGACGATGCGGGCCATCTTCTTCTTCTCGGCGGCGAGCAGCGGCTTCAGCCGGTTCGGGTTGCCCTCGGCCACCAGGACGATGCCTGCCTTGCCGACCGTGCGGTGCACCACGTCCTGGCTGCGGTTCATCGCCACCGCGGGGGTCGTGGTCCAGCCGCGGCCGATCTTGTCGAGCACCGCGGCCGCCGCACCGGGCTGGCCCTCCATCTGTCCGAAGGCGGCACGCTCGGCCCTGCGTCCGAAGACGATCGCCATCGCGAGGAAGGCGAGGAGGAAGCCGAGAATGCCGAGGTAGATGGGGTGGTCGATCCAGAAGCCGATCGCGAGGAAGACACCGAAGGTGACGATTCCCACAGCCGCGATGATGAGACCGATCTTGGAGTCGGCCCGCCGGGTCATCTTGTAGGTCAGAGCGATCTGCTTGAGTCGCCCGGGTTCCGCGGCCGAAGCCGCCGCGGTGGTTTCCTTCCTCGCCATGCCCTGAAGTCTACGTGGCCCCGGAGACGACTACGACGTGCGGGTTGATCCCGCCTCTTCCAGCACGCGCTGTGCCTCGACCCGGTCCTTTGCGCGGCGCCGGTCCTCGAGGACCGACGTCCAGGCGTTGCGGCGCGCGGTGCGCTGGCCGCTGCTCATGAGCAGCGACTCCACGACACGCAGCGCGTCGGTGACGGACGGGATGGCGGTGGCGCGAACGGGCGCGGCCTGCATGGTGATGCCCTCCGGAAAACGACGTCGGACGGGGGAGTCCGGCTCTGGCTAAGGCTGTACGTGCGGTAGTACCAGGGTCACTGATTGGTGTTACCAGGGCGTGACCGGGCGGTCAAACACCGATGAAGCCCTGACGCGGGGCCCGCAAACGTTGACGCGGCCCTGACGTTCCCCTCACCTGCGAGGAACGTACGGGCCGCGTCATACCGGCCGCTACTGGTTGGTAGCCACTTGTGCGCAGATTCACACGGCGGGTGCCCTTCCGGTGCCCGGCGGAGCGGAAGCCAAGCGGAAGTCAAGCGGAAGCCGAGCGGAAGCAGCGCCGGGTCAGCAGCGACCCCTCGCGAAGGCCGCGTCAGACCGCCTGCGACGCCACGTACGACCCGCGCCGCTCGATCGCCATCTGGTACAGCCGCCCCGCGCGGTAGGAGGAGCGGACCAGCGGTCCCGACATGACGCCGGAGAAGCCGATCTCCTCGGCCTCCTCCTTGAGCTCCACGAACTCCTGCGGCTTGGCCCAGCGCTCCACGGGGTGGTGGCGCACCGAAGGGCGCAGGTACTGAGTGATCGTGATGAGCTCGCAGCCCGCGTCGTGCAGCCGCTGCAGCGCCTCGCTGATCTCCGCGCGCTCCTCGCCCATGCCGAGGATCAGGTTCGACTTCGTCACCAGACCGGCCTCGCGGGCCTCGGTGATGACCTGCAAAGAGCGCTCGAAGCGGAATCCGGGGCGGATGCGCTTGAAGATGCGCGGCACCGTCTCCACGTTGTGCGCGAGCACCTCGGGGCGCGAGGAGAAGACCTCGGCCAACTGGTCGGGCTCCGCGTTGAAGTCGGGGATGAGCAGCTCGACCTTGGTGTGGCCGCCCTCGCGCTCCGCCGTCATGGCGTGGATCTGGCGGACCGTCTCGGCGTACAGCCAGGCGCCGCCGTCCTGAAGGTCGTCGCGGGCGACGCCGGTGATCGTGGCGTAGTTCAGGTCCATCGTGACGACGGACTCGCCGACGCGGCGGGGCTCGTCGCGGTCGAGGGCCTGCGGCTTGCCGGTGTCGATCTGGCAGAAGTCGCAGCGCCGCGTGCACTGGTCGCCGCCGATGAGGAACGTGGCCTCGCGGTCCTCCCAGCACTCGTAGATGTTCGGACAGCCCGCTTCCTGGCAGACCGTGTGCAGGCCCTCGCTCTTCACGAGCTTCTGCAGGGCGTTGTACTCGGGGCCCATCTTCGCCCGGGTCTTGATCCACTCGGGCTTGCGCTCGATGGGGGTCTGGGCGTTCCGGACCTCCAGGCGCAGCATCTTGCGTCCGTCGGGTGCGACTGCGGACACATCGGCTCCCTGTTAGCTGGCGTAACTTCGATTCGTCGGCGCACCCCAGGGTACGCCCGTCATGTCATGGGGCTTACGTACGGCCAACCTCTGGCCCAAGGGGTGCATTCCCGTACGCGGGCCGCGTTCCGTACGACATCCCGTGCGGCAGGGGCCCCGCGCCCACCGGAACGGCTAGACGACCGCGGGCTTCGCCACCTCGCGCGGCTTGAGCTCCGCGTTCTCCAGGACGTCCCGCAGATGCTTCTCCGCCACCGGCAGGACGTCGGCGATCGTGATGGCGCGGCCCAGCTCGTGGGCGATCGACGTCACGCCCGCGTCCCGGATGCCGCACGGCACGATCCGGTCGAACCAGGTGTTGTCCGGGTTCACGTTCAGGGCGAAGCCGTGCATCGTGACGCCCTTGGCGACGCGGATGCCGATCGCGGCGACCTTGCGGTCCTCGCGGCGCTGGCCCGCGTTGGAGGGCGCGTACTCCGGGCCGTGGAGACGGGGGTCGAACTCGTCGTCCTGGAGCCGCGGGTCGAAGTCGAGGCTGAGCCCGCCGAGCGCCGGACGCGACTCCACCGGGTCACCGAGGACCCATACGCCGCTGCGCCCCTCCACCCTCGTGGTTTCGAGGCCGAACTCGGCACACGTTCGGATAAGTGCCTCTTCCAGACGGCGTACATGTGCTACGACGTCCACCGGACGCGGCAGCTTCTGGATCGGATAGCCGACGAGCTGCCCCGGGCCGTGCCAGGTGATCTTGCCGCCGCGGTCCACGTCCACGACGGGCGTGCCGTCCAGCGGGCGCTCGCTCGGCTCGGTCCTGCGGCCCGCCGTGTAGACCGGCGGGTGCTCCAGGAGCAGACAGGTGTCCGGGGCCTCGTCGGCGAAGCGGGCGGCGTGCACCCGGCGCTGCTCGTCCCAGGCCTCCTGGTACTCGACGGACTCGGGGCCGAAACCCAGTTGGATGAATCGCAACTCGCCCACGGCACGTGCCTCCCTAGAACCATCCCCGTGCACTCCGCGCACGCCGCGGCCACCGCGTGCGCAGACCCGTCCCGCACCCGGAAACTTTCACCGTGCACGGATCGTGCCCCTGCCACTCTACGTCCGGCGGCAGCCCGTCAGCCGTCCGGTCAATCCTCACACGATCGGATGAATACGGCTTGAAGGTCACGATCAGGGCCCTCAGCGCCGCTACATTCACGCCGTTCACGAGGCCATAAGGGCTGCTCAAGGCAGGCCCGGAAGGCAGGAGACCGCACAGCTGATGACGGAACGACCTCCGCAGCGCACCCCCAACCGACAGCTAGCCGCGCTCATCGCGGAAGCAGGTTTCTCCAATGCGGGCCTCGCCCGCCGCGTCGATCAGCTAGGGCTCGAGCACGGGCTCGATCTCAGGTACGACAAGACGTCGGTGACGCGTTGGCTCAGAGGCCAGCAGCCGCGCGGCACGACCCCCGCACTGATCGCGGAGGTCTTCACCCGGCGGCTCGGGCGCCGGCTCTCCGCGCAGGACCTCGGGCTCGACGCGTGCGCGCCCGTCTACGCGGGACTTGAGTTCGCCTCCTCGCCCGAGGAGGCCGTCGACATCGTCGGCGGACTGTGGCGCAAGGACTCCGGCAGCCACGCCGAACTGCGCAAGATCGCCTTCACCCCGGCCGGGCTCGTGGTGCCGAGCCGGGACTGGCTGATCGGCCGCGCCGACGAACGCGTCGCCCGCGGCGAGCCCCCGCAGACGCCGCGCGTACCCGCCCAGGGCCGCCCCGCCGTGCCCCGTCAGCGCCGCGAGACCGACCGCGGCCCCGGCCACCGGGTCACCGGTGGCGACATCGCGGCCCTGCGCTCCGTCGGCGAGCTGTTCCGCGCCCTCGACCACGCCTACGGCGGCGGCCACGCCCGTCAGGCCCTGGTCCGCTATCTGGAGCACGAGGCCGAGCCGATGCTCCGCGGCACCTACGGCGAACAGGCGGGGCGGCGCCTGTTCGCGGCCGCGGCCGACCTGACCAGGCTCGCGGGCTGGACGTCGTACGACATCGCGGCGCACGGCCTCGCCCAGCGGTACTTCGTCCAGGCCCTGCGCCTGTCGCAGGCCGCGGGCGACCGCGCGTACGGCAGCTACGTCCTGGTCACCATGAGCCGCCAGGCCGTCTACCTCGGCCACGGACGCGAGGCGGTGCAGCTCGCCCGCGTCGCCCAGCAGGGCGTCGGCTCATCGGCGCCACCCGTCGTCCAGGCCCTGCTGCACGCCGTCGAGGCCCGCGGGCACGGGGTCCTCGGGGAGGTGCGGGCCTGCGCGGCGTCGATGGTGCGGGCTGAGCGCGTCCTGGAGACGGCACGGCCCGGTGACGAGGTCCCGTACTGGGCGCGCTTCTTCGACGAGGCCCAGCTCGCCGACGAGTTCGCGCACTGCAACCGCGACCTCCAGCAGTACCGCGCCGCCGCCCAGCACGCCGAGCGCTCCCTCCAGTTGCGCGCCCCCGGCTACGCCCGCAGCAGGCTCTTCTGCCGCGTCGTCCTCGCCTCCGCACGGCTCGGCCTCGGTGAACTGGAACAGGCCTGCCAACTGGGCGCGGAGGCGGCCCAGGCGGCGGGCGAGATGCGCTCGGTCCGTGCGGTGGAGTACGTACGCGACTTCGAACGCCGCCTGGAGCCCTACCGGGACGCGGCACCCGTACGCGGGTACCGCGACAAGGTCGCGGCACTGGGTTAGCGGGGCGGGGCTGGAGCTCGCGCCGGTGAGTTCCAGCCCGTCGAGGCGGCCGCTCCCCGCACCTGCTCAAGCGGCCGCGGATAACGCCTCTTCCGTGGCCGCAGGTTCGACCCCCAGGTCGGCAAGCGCGGCGGCAGCCGCCCTGCGGCCCGAGTGCAGCGCCCCCTGCACGGTGCTGGTGTCCCGGTGGTCACCGCACACGTACAGGCCCGCCAACAGCCGTACGGGGCGGCGCACATCGTGCGGTGGCGGCATCGCGGGCACCGCCTCGCGCGTGTGGTGGACGGCGAGGAGCTGCCAGCTCCTCGTGGAGGTGCCGTACAGCTCCGCGAGGTGGGTGCTGACGTGCTGCTCCAGGTCGTCGGGCGGCGGGCCGAGGACGGTCGAGGAGACCAGGGTGCGGCCCGCGGGCGCGCGCGTGGGGTCGACCCGGCTGACCACGGCCGTGTGCGCGACCGGGCCCCGGCGGTCGGCGTCGAGGAGGAGGGCGGGTTCCGCGAGCGGTGGTTCGGGGGCCTCGTGGTGCACCACCGTCACCGGGTGGAAGGACGGCACCCGCAGGCCCGGCAGGAGCTCGGCGGCGGCGCGCGCGTCGGTGGCGAGCAGCACACCGGCGCAGGACAGCTCGCCGTGCTCCGCGGTGGTGACGCGGTTCGCGGACACCGAGGTGACGCGTACGCCGGTGCGCACGGTACCGGGCGGCAGCGCGGCCGCGAGCAGCTCGGGCAGGGCGTCGGCGCCGCCCTCGGGCAGACAGAGCCTGCCGCGCGCGAAGGCGTGCAGGGCGAGGTCGGCGCAGCGGCTCGACGTCGTCAGGTCCGGGTCGCAAAGCAGCGCCGAGAGCAGCGGGCGCAGGAACCCCGCCACCGTGCGCGCGGGCAGACCGCGCGCGGTCAGGGCCTGGACGGCGGGCAGTTCGGGGCGGGCGAGCAGCCGTGGGACCGGGGTCGCCGCGATCCGGGCGAGGGCCGCCCCGAGGCGGGCCTGGTCGAGCGCGCCGCCCAGGGGGGCGGTGCGGGACCCGGGCCCGGACGGCGGGGGCGTGGTTCCGGCCGGGTGCCGGGGCGGGGCGCCGGGTACCGGGCGCCGTGGCCGCGTCACCCGGGGGGCGCTCGCCAGGGCCCGTGCCGCAGTGAGTGCGCCCCGTGCGCCCCCTGCGCTCTTGCTCCCGCCCGGCTCCGCCGCCCGGTGGTGCCTGCCCTCGCTGTGCACGAGGAGACCGGGCGCGAACGGGCGCAGAACGAGGGCGTCGAGTCCGGGCGCGTGGCGCAGTTCCGGATACGACGTGGTCAGTAGCTGACCGATCCGGTCGAGCCGGAAACCGTCCACCTTCTCCGTGGACATCCGGCCGCCGACGTAAGGGGCGGCTTCCAGGACAATGGTCGTTACACCGGCCCTGGTGAGGCGGTGGGCGGCCGACAGGCCCGCGATCCCGGCCCCCACGATGACGACATCGGCTTGGTGCGCAGGCTCTGGCACGTGCTCCTCCCGGAGGTTGCGCGGTTCGCTCGACGGCTGGGGAGCCTCATGCCCTCGGCAGGGCGGCGGAATCCCCGAGTTCCGCTTGAGGGTAGGAGCGCGGACGTCCCGCGGCAGTCGCGCACGGACCGGGCACGGTCGCACACCGGTCGCACACGTGCGCGGTCCCGGGCGGAACCGGCGGCCCGGCGCAGGAACATGCCCCGGGCCTCATCCCAGCGCCGCCCGCACCGCGTCGTCGATCCGGGGGTGGGCGAAGGTGAAGCCGGACTCCGAGAGCCTGGCCGGAAGCACGCGCTGGCTGCCGAGGACGTCGCCCGCCATCTCACCGAGGACCAGGCGCAGCGCGGGCGCGGGCGCGGGGAACAGCGTGGGGCGGCGCAGCACCCGGCCCATCGCGGCCGTCACCTCGCGATTGGTGACCGGCTCCGGCGCCGTCAGGTTGAAAGGACCCGACAGGTCGTCCCGCGCGAGCAGGTGCCGCAGCGCCGCCACCTCGTCCCGCAGCGCGATGAAGCTCCAGTACTGCCGCCCGTCGCCGAGCCGTCCGCCGAGCCCCGCCTTGAAGAGCGGGAACATCCGCCCCCAGGCGCCGCCCTCGCGTGCGACCACCAGACCGCTGCGCGCGAACACCGTGCGCACGCCCGCCTCCTGGACCGGCGCGGCCGCCTGCTCCCACTCCACGCACATCGACGGCAGGAACCCGTCCCCGGCAGGGGCGCTCTCGTCCACCGCGCGGGAACCGGTGTCTCCGTAGTAGCCGATCGCGCTGCCGTTCAGGAACACGCGTGGCGGGGCGTCGAGCGCGGTCACGGCGGCGGCGAGCGCCCTGGTGCCGAGCACCCTGCTGTCCCTCAGCTCACGCTTGTACGCGTCGTTCCACCGGCGGTCCCCGATACCGGCGCCCGCCAGGTTCACGACGGCGTCGCAGCCCGCGAGCCCGGCCGTGTCCACGTACCCCTTCGCGGGGTCCCAGCGCACCTCGTCCGCGGCCCGCGGCTCCCGGCGCACGAGCCGCACCACCTCGTGCCCGTCGGCGGCCAGGGAGCGCACGAGCGCCGAGCCGATGAGCCCGGAGGCCCCCGCCACGGCGACGCGTCCCGGGCCGCCGGACGCCTCCGCGAAGGGCGCTGCAGGCTCCGCTGACTCGGCGGGTGGTACGGGTTCGTCCATGGGCACATCCTGCCGTGAAACCATGGACACAGCCTGCCGGGAGAGCCGGGAAAAGTGCGCCTGTACCGTCGTACGCCCGCCGTACAGTGACGCTCATGCAGCAGACGTACATACGCACCGCGCGTGCCGACGACGATGACGTGCTGGCTCGTCTGGACCGGGACCACTGGTCCACCCTGCACTCCGTACAGCCGCGACCGCGGCCGCCCCACGACCCGTTCTTCACGGAGCGCTTCGGCCCCCGCGACCACCTGGTCGCCGAGCTGGACGGCAGGACGGTGGGCTACATCCGGCTCGGCTTCCCGACCCCGCTCGCCGTGAACGCGCACGTACGTCAGATCCTGGGCTTCGTCGTCGCCGACGAGGCGCGCGGCAAGGGGGTGGGCCGCCTCTTGCTGCGGGCCGCGGTGGCGGAGGCCCGCCGCCAGGGCGCCCGCCGCGTCACGCTGCGCGTCCTCGGGCACAACACGGCGGCCCGGGCGCTCTACGAGTCCGAGGGCTTCGCCGTCGAGGGCGTACTGCCCGGCGAGTTCCTCCTGGACGGACGGTACGTCGACGACGTCCTGATGGGGCGCCCCGTGTGACGACGTCCCGACGGGCGTCCCCTCGTGGCACCGGCACCGGGGCGCCGTGCGCGGACCGCGCGGCACTCCCGACGGACCGGCCCGGCGTGCGCCCCGCGGACGCCCGTAGGAGCGTGGACACGTCCTCCGGTCCGCCGGGAAGGAGCACCGATGATCAGGGCCGCGGCCAGGCGGCGGGACGCGCGGGAGGCAGGCTGGCCGCGCGGCGCGACCACGCCCCCGTGGGCACGCTGGCCCGCGCCCGTGCTCCTGGTTCTGACGTGCGCCGTCCAGCTCGCCACCCCGCGGACCCTCGACCTCAGCTTCCTGCTCGCCGCCGTGCCCCCGCTGGCCGCCCTCGCCTACGGGCCCGCCGCCACCGCGCTCCTCGGCGGCACCGTCCTGCTGCTGATCTCCCTGCCGGACTACGACCTGGGGCACCCCGGTGAGAGCGACACCGCGACCGTGGCCTTCGTGGCCGTGCTCAGCGTGCTCTTCGCCTGGGTGCGCAGCCGCCGCGACGCCCAGCTCGTCACCGTCCGCACGGTCGCGGAGGCCGCCCAGTTCGCGGTCCTGCCGCCGCTCCCGGACCGGGTGGGGCCGGTGCGCTGCGCGGGCCTGTACCGGGCGGCGCAGCGCGGCACGCTCGTCGGCGGCGACCTCTTCGACGTCCGCAGGGGACCGCACGGGGTGCGCGCCCTGGTCGGGGACGTGCAGGGGCACGGGCTCGCCGCCGTCGGTACCGTCGCGGCGCTGCTCGGCGCCTTCCGGGAGGCGGTCCTCGACCAGGACGACCTCGCGGGCGTCGCCGCGTGCCTGGACCGGCGCCTGGTCGTCGACGCCGAGGAGGCGGGACAGAGCCGCCGCCTCGTCATCGACCCCGAGGAGGAGGCGCCCGGCGACCCCGCCGAACTCTTCGCCACCGCCGTCCTCCTCGACTTCGGCGAGACGGCCCGCGAGCTGCGCTTCCTCTGCTTCGGCCATCCGCCGCCGCTGCTCATCCGCGGCGGCACGGTCACCGAACTGCGCGTCGCCGCCCCGGGCACGCCGCTCGGCCTCGGCATCGCGGGGGTGACGCCGCCCGAACAGGTCGTGGTGGACCTGGAGCCCGGCGACTGGGTGCTGACCGTGACCGACGGCGTGACCGAGGCACGCGACGCGTCCGGGGCGTTCTACCCGCTGGCGCAGCGGCTGCCCACCGTCTTCGAGGCCGAGCGCGACGACCCCGTCGCCTTCACGGACGCGATCTGGAGCGACCTGGTCCGCTTCTCCGGCGGGGTACGGGACGACGTGGCGCTGCTGGTGTTCGTGGTGGGGGAGTAGGGCCGTACGCGGCGGGGAGCGGGCGCGGACCCGGTCAGCCGGACGCGAACCGCTCCCACAGCTTCGGGTAGAGCTGCCCGAGGGTCCGGTCGTCCTCGAAGTCGACGGGGGTGCCCTCCGGCTCGGGCGGCGCGGGCGCGATGCCGAGGTCGGGGGCGACGGTGCCGGTCATCCGCTCGTACGCCTCGTCGGCGGCGTAGCCGAGCTCCTCGCCGTCCCCGTCGATCTCGTCGTCGAAGTCGTCGAGGAGGTCCGCGAGGGAGTCCGGGTCGTGCACGGCGCCCTCGAAGACCACCCGGCCCTGCCCGATCAGCCAGCACCGGAAGTAGTCGAAGGCGTCGTCGCTCGCGCCGTCGAGCAGGATCCAGGCCGCGCCCCACAGGTCCCAGCGGTACGCGCGGTTGTAGCGGGCCTCGAAGTGCCGCGCGAAGTCCAGGACGGCGTCCGGGTCGTACTCAAGGAGCTTGTCGACGACCAGCTCGGCCTGGTCCTCGGGGTCGCCCTCGGCGGCCTCGCGGGTGCTGTCCACGAACTCCCAGAACTCCGTCTCGTCCATCACGGGTCCAGCATCGGTCCTCGGCGGTGGGGGCGCACGCGGAGTGCGCCGGAATGCGGCTGTGTCGTTATGCGTGCACATGCCCGTGGAAAGACCGACAGAGGATGTCCGCTTTCACTGCGAGGGTCTTCGGCATGGACAAGGACAGGGGCAGGGACATGGACAAGGACCTGGACACGGAAGCGGAGAACGGAGCGGAGAACCAGACGGAGAGCGGGACGACCGGGCGGACGGCGGCAGCGGCGGCGGACGCCCTGACCGGGAAGATCGCGCTGGTGGCCGGGGCCACGCGCGGGGCCGGCCGGGCCATGGCGGTGGAGCTGGGCAGGGCCGGGGCGACGGTGTACGTCACCGGCCGGACGACACGGGAGCACACCAGCGAGGTCGGCAGGACCCAGGAGACCATCGAGGGCACCGCGGACCTCGTCACCGCGGCGGGAGCGGACGCGGGCACGGGCGGCACGGGCATCGCGGTGCCCACCGACCACCTGGACCCCGAGCAGGTGCGCGCCCTGGTCGAGCGGATCGAGCGGGAGCAGAGCCGCCTGGACATCCTCGTCAACGACATCTGGGGCGGCGACGTCCATGTCGAGTGGGACAAGAAGATGTGGGAGCACGACCTGGACAAGGGGCTGCGCATCCTGCGCCTCGGCGTCGAGACCCACATCGTCACCAGCCGTTACGCGCTGCCGCTCCTGATCCGCAACCCCGGCGGCCTGGTGGTGGAGGTGACCGACGGCACGGACGAGTTCAACCGCCGCTACCGCAAGCCGCTGTACTACGACCTGGCGAAGGCGGCGCCGCTGCGGATGGCGCGCGCGCTCGCGGAGGAACTGAAGGAGTACGACTGCACGGCGCTGTGCCTGACGCCGGGCTGGCTGCGCTCCGAGGCCATGCTCGACACGCACTTCAAGGTCACCGAGGACGACTGGCGGGCGGGCTGCGAGCAGAACCCGCACTTCGCGATCTCCGAGACCCCGGCGTTCGTGGGCCGGGCGCTCGCCGCCCTCGCGTCGGACCCCGAGGTGGCCCGGTGGAACGGCGCCTCCCTGTCCAGCGGCGGCCTCGCCAAGGAGTACGGCTTCACGGACGTGGACGGCTCGGCGCCGGACGCCTGGCGGTACATCACGGAGGTGGAGCAGGAGGGCAAGGAGGCGGACGTGACGGGCTATCGGTAGAGCTCGGCCATCCTGGCCGCCGTCGTGGCGAGGCGCTCCCGCAGCTCCGGCGGCTGAAGGACCTCCACCTCAGGGCCCAGCATGAGCAGTTGCGTGTACGCGACGACGGCGGACTCGATGGGCAGGGTGACCGTGACCCGGCCCCGGTCGTCGTGTTCGGCACCGGCCAGGACCTCCTGGGCGACGGCGCGGTCGGTGACGTGGGGGAGCTGCCTGGCGCCGTCGGGGGACAGCCGCAGGACGGCCTCCTCACGCAGGATGGCGCGGGCGAACTGGGCGGCGCGCTCCTCCCAGAACGCGGGCAGGTCGAAGTCCTCGTCGCGTACGAAGCGGTCGGTGGCTGCCGGGGTGACGGAGGTGAAGCGGTCGATGCGGTACACGCGGTGGGAGCCGGTCTCCGGGACGCGGGCGCACAGGTACCAGACGCCCGCCTTGAGGACCAGGCCGTACGGTTCGAGCTCCCGCTCCACCTCGGTGTCCTGGCGCCGGTAGCGGGCCACCACCGGGCGGTCGTCCCACACCGCGTCGGCCACGGCGGGCAGCAGGGCTGGGGGCGGGGTCTCCTTGAACCAGCCGGGGGCGTCCAGGTGGAAGCGCTGGGCCGCGCTCTGGGGGGCGTCGCGCAGGGACGGGAGCAGGGCGGCGGAGACCTTCAGACGGGCGGCCGACGCGGCGTCCTCCAGGCCCATCTCGCGCAGGGCGCCCGGGACTCCGGACAGGAACAGGGCCTCCGCCTCGCTGCGGGCGAGCCCCGTCAGACGGGTCCGGTATCCCCCGACGAGGCGGTAGCCGCCCGTCCGGCCGCGGTCCGCGTACACGGGCACGCCCGCCTCCGAGAGGGCCTGGGCGTCCCGTGTGATGGTGCGCTCCGAGACCTCGAGCTCCGCCGCGAGTTCGGCAGCGGTCATGGATGCCCGCGACTGGAGCAGCAGCACCATCTTGATGAGCCGGGCAGCACGCATGTCCCCATGATGCCGGGTGCCCGTTACCTGCGGTGGCGCCGGGAGGGGGCGCCGGGGCGGCGGTCATGGGCGAGCGCTGGCCGGTGCGGCGGGGCCGACAGTCACGGGTGGATGCCGGGCGGTGCGCCGGGGCCGACAGTCACGGGTGAGTGCCGGACGGTACGGCGGGGCCGACGGTCACGGGTGGGTGGG
>NZ_JOAP01000066.1 GCF_000720475.1 Streptomyces aureocirculatus | reverse complement strand
CCCCCTGAGCACCCCACCCCCTGATCCGCCACTCGGCCCCCCGGCCACCCGGCCACCCGGCCACCCCACAGGGCAACAGGACACCAGGAGAGGCACGAACGATGACCCCCCGTGACGGCGCGCCGTCCCATCCCGCGGTACGCGCCTTCGTAGACGCCGTCAACGCCCAGGACCCGCAAGCGCTGTGGAGCGTCCTCGCCGAGGACGCCACCGTCATCGACGTCGGAACCGAACGCGACACCGGCGCGTGGGTGGAACGGGAGCTCTTCTCGTCCCACGCGCGCATGGAGGTGATGGAGGAGTCCCCGGACGGTCTGTCGGTGCAGGCCCGCTTTCACAACGACATCTGGGGCGACATCGACACCGCCTGGGAGTTCTCGGTGTCCGACGGCGTCATCCGCCGCTTCGTCACCGGCCCCGCCTGAGCACGCGCGCGGAACCGCATCGGTAAGGGGAGCCAGAACGGGCAGACACGAGGAAGACGGCAGCGCGAACGGCCGCAAGAGCCCACACACAGCACAAGCGCCGACGGGAACGGGAACCAGGGGACAGGGAAGCAGAGGGAATCGGGTGAGCCGCACCCCGGGGCCCGAGGTGGAGCAGGCGCCGAAGGAATCGGTGCGGATCCGCCTCCTCGGCCCGGTGAGCGTGGAGGTCCGGGGTCGCCATGTCAACCTCGGGCCGCAGCAGCGCGCACTCCTCGCCGCCCTCGCGCTCGCCCGCGGCCACCCCGTCAGCACCTCCCGGCTCGCCGAACTCCTGTGGGAGGGCGACACCCCCGACGGAGCGATCAGCGCGCTGCGCACCCACGTCCTGCATCTGCGCCGCATCCTCGAACCGGGCCGGCGGGCCACCTCCGGCTTCGAGGTCCTCGTCAGCGCCGGTGCCCGCAGCAACACCAGTTACACCCTGGAGGTGAGTGACGACCAGGTCGACGCCCTGCGCTTCGTGCACCTCACCGACCGGGCCCGCAAGGCCGCCGTCGACGGCGACACCGACGCCGTGGTCGCCCATCTCGACGAGGCCCTGTCCCTGTGGACGGGGCCCGCCCTCGAAGGGGTGAGCGACCGCAGCTTCGCCCTGGCCGAGGCGGAGCGCCTCGGGGAGCTGCGCCTCGTGGCCCGCGAGGACCGTCTCGACGCCCTCGTCGAACTCGGCCGCTACGAGGAGTCGGTGGCCGAGCTGACCACCCTGGTCGCCGAGTTCCCGCTGCGCGAACGGCCGCGCTGCCAGTTGATGCTGGCCCTGCACCGATCGGGCCGCCAGGCCGACGCCCTCGCCGCGTACCGCGACTTCTACCAGCTCCTCGACGACGAGGTGGGCATCGAGCCCGGCCGCCGCATCAAGGAACTCCACCAGCGCGTCCTCGCCGGGGACCCCGACCTCGGCGGCGCCACAGGACCGGCCGCCGACCGCGCGCCCGCCGCCGCTCCCCCGCCCGCCGTCCGCCCCGTACCCCGCCAGCTCCCGCCCGACATCGCGAGCTTCACCGGCCGCGGCGACTATCTGCGCCGGCTCGACACGCTGCTCGCGCAGGCCGAGGCGGGCCCGGGTCAGACGCTGGTGATCTCCTCGGTGTCCGGCATGGCGGGCGTCGGCAAGACCGCGCTCGCCGTGCACTGGATGCACCGCGTGGCGGACCGCTTCCCCGACGGCCAGCTCTACGCGAACCTGCGCGGCCACGACCCCGCGCCCCCCACCACCGCCGACGAGGCCCTGGGCCAGCTCCTGCGCGCCCTCGGCGTCGGCACCGCGCACCTGCCCGAGAGCACCGACGAGAAGGCGGCGCTCTACCGCTCCCTGCTCGCGGGCAAGCGCATGCTGATCCTCCTCGACGACGCGGCAGGACTCGAACAGGTGCGGCCGCTGCTTCCGGGTTCGCCGACCTGCTTCGTCGTCGTCACCAGCCGCTACGACCTGCGGGGCCTGACGGCGTTCCACGACGCCCACCGGGTGAGCCTCGCGGTGTTCGGCGAGGAGGAGGCCCTGGCGCTGCTCGCCCGCGTCATCGGCGCGGACCGGGTGCGGCACGAGCCGGAGGCCGCCACCGAGGCCGTCCGGCGGTGCGGCCTGCTGCCGCTGGCCGTACGGATCGTCGCCGCCCACCTCATCGGCGACCGGCATCCGCCGATCGCGGAGGTCGTACGGCAGTTGCGCGGCGCCGAAGGCCTCGACACGCTCACCCTCGACCAGGACGCGCACACCGGTGTACGCAGTGTCCTCGCGCTCTCCTACCGGTCCCTGCCCGCACCCGAGCGGGAGCTGCTCCGGTTGCTCGCCCTCGCCCCCGGACCCGAGATCTCCGCCCCGGCCGCCGCCGCCCTCGCCGGGGCCGCGCTACCCGCGACGGCCCGGCTCCTGGACCAGCTCGTCGCCCGCAGCCTCCTGGAGACCCACCACCCCGGCAGGTTCCACCTGCACGCCCTGGTCGCCCTTTTCGCCCGCGAGCGGGCCGAGGCCGAGGACACCGCGGAGGTCCGCGAACAGGCCGTCGAACGGCTGCTCACCTGGTGCCTCGCGACCGCCGAGCAGGCCGCCCATCTGCTGTACGGGACCTTCTACTCCTGGTACGCGGCCCGCCCGCCGGAGCCGGACGGCTCGCCGACGGGGCCCCTGGTCTTCCGCGGCAGCGCCGACGCGCTCGCCTGGCTCGACGACGAGCGTCCTGTGCTGCTCGCCTGCACCCAGCACGCCGTCCGGCACGGGCCGCGCCCCTTCGCCTGGAAGTTCGCCCTCGCCCTGCACGGCCACCTCATGGAGCACGGCAGACGCACCGACTGGCTGCGGGTCGCGAGCGCCGGGCTGCGGGCCGCCGAGGCCGAGCAGGACGACCACGCGCGGGCCGTCATGCACTGGAGCCTGTGCTACGTCCTGTGGGAGCTGGCCCGGCACGACGAGGCGCTGTGGCACAGCGCCCACGCGGAGACGCTGTTCACCCGGACCGGGGCCCCCGTGGAGCGGGCCGGCGCGGTCCTCGGGCTCGCCGCCGCGCACCGCGAGCACGGCGCCCTCGAACAGGCGGCCCACGACGCCGAACGCGCCCTCGCGCTGTACGAGGTGGGCGAGCAGCCCGCCGGTGCGGCGTGGGCGCTGTACCTGCTCGGGGCCGTCCGCCTCGACCAGGGACGCGTCGAGGTGGCCCTCGAACACTTCACGCGGGCCCGGGAACACGCCGATCTCTCCGCGGACCAGCACACCGTCATGCTCTCCCTGTGGGGCCTCGCCACCGTCCGGCACGCGCTGGGCGCGGCGGACGAGGCACAGCACCTGCTCACCCGCGCGCTCGCCGTCGACGGCAGGCTGCTGTCCACGTACGCGGCCGAGGGCGCGCTCAACGCCCTCGCGGTGGTGTGCAGGGACGGCGGCGACCCGCGGCTCGCGCTCAAGTACGCCGTGGACGCGCTGGGCGTCACCCACCGCACCCGGCGGCGCCTGGTGGAGCCGGACGCCCTCAACACGATCGGCACGGTGCTGCTGAGCCTCGACGACGCGCCGGGCGCGCTCGACCACCACGGCCGGGCTCTGGCGGCGGCGCGCGCGACGGGCTGCCGCCGGGCCGAGGCCGATGCCTGTGCGGGTCTGGCGGCGGTGCACCGGCAGCAGGGCGAGTACGGGGAGGCACTCGCCTGCGCCCGGCGGGCCCTCGGTGCGGCGCGGCAGGCCGGGCTGCGGCTCGCCGAGGGGGCGGCGCGCACCGAACTGGCCCGGGTGCAACTGGCGTTGGGTCAGCCCGGCAGGGCGGCGAGAACGGTGGAGCGGTCCGTGCGGCTGCACCGGACCTGCGGCCACGAGCCGGGGCTCGCCGCGGCCCTGGAGGTCGCCGCCGCCGCGCGGCGCGCGGCGGACGACGTCACCCCAGCGCCCGTACCCCGGCCGTGACCGCCGCGGCCACCAGGATGACGAGCGGCACGGGTGCCTTCAGGCGCCAGGCCACGAGGGCGCCCGCGAAGCCCGCGATCCGGGCGTCGAAGGTCATGCCGTGCGCGCCCGCGGAACCCACGAGCTGGGTGACCACGAGAACGGCGAGCAGGGCGGGCGTCAGATACTCCACGAACCGCGGGAACCACACGGGCAGTTCGCGGTCACCCAGCACCAGCGAACCGGCGCCCTTGATGAGGAACGTGGTCACCACCAGGGCGCCGACGACGATCCACGGGTCGCTGCTCAACGCGCCCTCCAGGTCCACACGACGGCGATGAGGCAGGCCACGGCGATGGCCGTGTCGGGCACCGCCACGGCGGTGAGCACCAGGGCGCAGGCCGCCGCGGTGAGCGCCGCCGTCCGCTTGCGCGGGGTGCCGAGGTGGGGGGCGAGCAGCAGGAAGAACAGCACCGGTGAGACGGCGTCGAGGCCGTAGGTGAGGATGTCCACGGCCTTGAAGGGGCCGATCGCACCGAGCAGGGTGCCGAGGACCCAGCCGAGCCAGAGCACCACCCCGGAGGAGAGCAGGCGCACCCGGTCGAAACGGCCGTCGGCGTCGCTCGCGATGGCCCAGGACTCCTCGATGACCAGTTGGGACTCGACGGCACGGCGGGCCCTGCCGCCGCGCAGCGCGGGCAGGATGGCGAAGCCCATCACCAGGTAGCGCAGGTTCAGGAGCGTCCCCGCGACGGCGGCCGCGGCCCAGCCGCCGCCGTTGGCGATCACCGAGACCGCGGCGAACTGGGAGGAACCGACGAAGACGAGGCCGGACATCGACGTCGCGGCGAGCGCGTCGAAGCCCGCGCCCCTGGCGAGGACCCCGAAGGAAATCCCGAACGCAAAGATGGCGACCGTGAACGGCACGGCGGCCCTGGCGCCCGCGACCCAGGCGGCACGCCGCGCCTCGGCGGGCGCCGGGGGGCGCCCGCGCTCGGCCCCGCTACCCGTCATCCGCTCTCGCTCGGCGCGGCCACGGAAGTCGCCGGGTCGCGCTCCGTCGTGCCCGCCGTCGTCCGCTGCTCTCCCGGCGTCCCGTCGGCGGCCCGCACCCGTTCCGCGTACGCCGCGGACAGGGTCGCGCCCACGTCGCCCAGCGGGAAGACGCGGTGGTCGACGGACGTGACCGGCTGGACCTCGTACGCCGTGCCGGTGAGGAACACCTCGGTGGCGCGGTCGAGTTCGGCGGGGTCGAGGTGGCGTTCGACGACGGTGAGGCCGCGTTCGCGGGCGATGTCGATGGCGGTGCGGCGGGTGATGCCGTCCAGGACGCAGTCCGGGGGCGGGGTGTGCAGTTGACCGTCGATGACCAGGAAGAGGTTGGCGCCGGTGGCCTCGGCGAGCCGGCCGCGGTGGTCGAGGAGCAGCGCGTCGTCGCGGCCCGCTTCCTCGGCCTCCTGTCCGGCGAGGGCGCCGAGTGCGTACAGGGCCGCGGTCTTGGCGCGCACCGGTGCGGTGTCGGGGGCGGGGCGGCGCCAGCGCGAGGTGTGCAGGCGGATGCCGCGCGGCCCGTCGTCGAAGATCCGCGGCCAGGGCCAGGCGGCGATGGCCACGTGCACGGTGGTGTCGGGGGCGACCAGGCGCAGGGTGTCGCCGCCGCGCCAGGCGACCGGGCGCACATAGCCGTCGGTGAGCCCGGCGGCGGCGACGGCCTCGCGGGTGGCGGCCGTGAGGTCGGCCGCCGTCCAGGGCAGTCGGTAGCCCAGGTGGCGGGCGGAGGCGACGAGCCGTGCGCTGTGTTCGTGGAGCTTGAAGACGCGGCCGTCGTATACCCGTTCGCCCTCGAAAACGCTGCCGCCGTAGTGCAGTCCGTGGCTGAGGACGTGCAACTGGGCGGCGCGCCAGGGCACGAACGCGCCGTCGAGCCAGATGACGCCGTCCCGGTCGGCCAGTGGGGCGGTGGGCGCGGGGGCGGCACGGGTCATGTGGCGAACCCGCGCTCGGCGTAGGGGAAGCCTTCGAGTTCGTTGGCGGGCACGGTGTCGTCGCGGCGGGACGCGTAGTAGATGCGGACCTCGTCGATCAGTCCGGCGTCGTCGAAGCGGTAGACCTCCGTGCCGCGCAGGACCTTGCCGAGGCGCGGCTTGAAGGCGGTCCACTCGCAGACGGCGGCGCGGGTGTGCTCGTCGGCGTAGACGGCGTCCACGGCCCAGTGGGAGGAGTTGGCGCGTACGTCGGCTCCCCAGCGCCGCACGATGGGGTCGATGCCGTGGACGGGTCCTGCCATGCCGTGGGCGAGGTAGTGCACGACGTGTTCGGACAGGACGCGTGCGAACAGGTCACGGTCGACTTTGTTGCACGCTTCGAAGTACTGCCGCACGGCGGCTTCCATCGTGGCCCGGTCAAGGCTTGCCATGCCTGCTCGTCTCCTCGTCTGTGGTGCGCGGTCCGTGGTTCACAGCTCCGCGGGCGCGAAGTGCAGCGGCGGCAGTGCGGCGAGCCGCTCCCGTGCGCGCAGGAGCGTTTGCTGGTCGTCCGTGAAGGCGTAGCGATCCCCCTCCGCGCCGGGGCGCAGCAGGGTGCGCACCAGTTCTCTGGCCGCCGAGCGGTACTCCGCGGGCGTCTGGACAGCCGCTTCCATACCCTCGATCGTGTCCACCAACTCCCGTAGCGCGTCGATCATCCGCTCCTGGTCCAGGCGCAGCAGACCGGCGCCGTCGGCCACGAGCGCCCCGTGCCCGCGCAGCCAGGAGAAGAGGAAGACTCCGGTGCCCGCGTCGAAGTTGCGGACGGCGTGGGCGTCGAGCGGATACCGGAACATCCGCTCGAGCAGGATCATGGCGATCTGCTCGCCCGCGTAGGGCACGAGGGCGTCCGTGTGGCAGGCGAGGGCGGTCCTGGCGTCGACCTTCAGCTCTTCGAGGAGGCCGATGAACCAGTTCATCTTGAGTTTCACGTGCCGGTCGAGCGGCCACCGGCCCTGGTGGTGGAAGTAGTCGTGCAGATATCCCCAGACGGAACGGGCCTGATAACACACGCCGGGATCGAGTCCGGCCGAATCCTGGGGCACGCTGTCGGGGGTGAGCACGGCTTGTGCGGACGGCAGTGCGAACTGTTCGTGAATTCTGCGGAATTTATTGAAGAAGAAGATGGCGTACTTCTGTTCGGTCACCTTGTCGTGGGCCGCGACATTCTCCGGGAAGAAGACGATGCAGTTGCCCTCGCGCAGCCCTTCGCTGCCCGCGAGCAGCACGGTGGCCTGGCAGTTGTTCTTGGGGTGCGGATAGTGGACGGCGAGTTCGGGCAGCGCGTCGGGTTCCTTGCGGCGTACGAGGAAGAACTCCAGGCGCCGGCCGACCGGCGGGACGCTGTTGGTGGTCTGCACGGGGGCGAGGAACGCGGCCCAGTCGCCGTCGGCCGGCGCGGTGAGGGCGTCGCGGCTGCGGGCGAAGTGCGGCGGCGTGTCGAGCCCGGCGGCCAGCCAGTCGTCGACGTCGGCGGCGAGCGCGTCGGCCTGTGCGCTCCTGCCGTGGGCGGCGAACCAGTCGGCGGCCTCGTCCTTGAGGACGGCGAGGCCACGCCGGTCGGCGTCTTTTGGGTCGGGGACGGTCCCGTCGTCGCGCTGGCGGGCGCGGAAGGCGTCGACGCGGGGCACCAGGGTGCGGCCGAGCCGGGCCGCCTCGTCGAGCATGTCGTCCTGGAGTCGGTACGCGGCATCCGTCTTGAGTGGGTACGCGGCATCCGTCCGGCGCTGCGCGGCGTCCGTCCCGCTCATCAGCCGGTCTCCCGTACGTGGTGGACGGTGAAGACCATGGGCACCTCGCCGTAGCTGCGCAGGATCCGCAGGCCGTGGGCGCGGGCGGCGACGACGGTGGTGACACAGCCGTCGGCCCTGCCCTCGGCGCAGTCGATGGCCGCCTGCGCGTTGCTGGTCACCAGGCGGCGGGTGCTGGTGGACGGCACGAGACCGGCCGGGGCGGGGTGGGTGGCCACGGTCCGGGGTTCGGCGGACGCCCCCGGCGGCACGGCGAACACCATCTCGTGGGTGGGCCACAGGAAGCAGTCCACCATCCGGCAGGTGCGCAGGTTGCCGAAGACGAGGGTGTGCAGCTCGGGGTAGACGGCACAGGCGAGCAGGGCGTGTTCGCCGGTCCTCGGCACGCTCCCCATGGCCTGTTCGAGGGAGGTGTGCAGCACGACCCGGCCCTCGTCGGCGCGGCCCTGCCTGCGGAACCACAGATGGGCCGCGGACTCCAGGTTGGTGCCGGTGGGCCCCAGGGTGTGCAGGTAGCGGATTTCGTCGGTCGGCGGTGGCGCCTGAAGGGGTGCGGGAATCGGTGCGGGTGACGGCGACAGCGATACGAGACTTGCTGATCCCCCCGTGATCATTTCCACTCCCTCTTGAATTTCCCCCGAAATTCTCCGGATGGGACGACATGGGCGGCGGATGCGATGGCGATGGGGCGGCGTTCGGGCAGCATGCCGCGGAAAAGGGTTCGCGTCGGCGATCCTAGGCGGCTGCGACCCGCGGCGGCCAGGTCGTCCGGTGTTCAAGGGCTGGATTTCCGCAGTCTGGCCATTTCGGCTCGCTCGGCCTTCCGGGACCCCGGCGACAAATGCCGTCGGGCCGGGTGAAAGTCCTGGCGCTTTTATCGCCACCGGGGGGAGGGCGCCGTACGCATCGGGTCACGCCGACCGCAAGACGCCGGTGCGGCGCATAATGGCCCATGTGAAAATGTGACTGCGATCACAATGCCATGGGGTACCCCACCGCCACGAGCCAACACGAAAGGCCGCCCTCGCATCTCTGCGAAAGCGGCCTTCGACCTGCGGTGAAGCCGGTCGGGACGACAGGATTTGAACCTGCGACCCCTTGACCCCCAGTCAAGTGCGCTACCAAGCTGCGCCACGTCCCGTTGCCCGTGTGACCTGGGGTTTCCCCCTGGCCGAACGCGCACCGAAACAATACCGCACTCGGAGCGGTGATCGCTCACGCCTTCCCACCGCTTGACCTCAAGCCCGGTTTAAGTTGCACGCTCCCCACCATGACGACGACAACGGAGCGCACCTACGCCTACGCCGACCTGCCCCGCCTTATGGGCCGCATGACGGGCGACGAGAAGCACGGCCCCGCGGCGACGTCCACGCTCGACGCGCTGTGGGTGCTCTACGACCGGGTGCTGAGGGTCACACCGGAGCGGGTGGACGACCCGGCCCGCGACCGGTTCCTGCTGTCCAAGGGGCACGGGCCGATGGCCTATTACGCGGTCCTCGCCGCCAAGGGCTTCCTGCCGGTGGACTGGCTCGACGGCTTCGGCTCGTACGACTCACCACTCGGCCACCACCCGGACCGGGTGCTCGTGCCGGGCGCCGAGATCGGCAGCGGGTCGCTCGGCCACGGCCTTCCGCTCGCGGTGGGCACGGCCCTCGGCCTGCGGGCCCAGGGCCTCACGGACCCCAAGGTATGGGTGCTCGTCGGGGACGCCGAGATGGACGAGGGCAGCAACCACGAGGCCCTCGCCTACGCCGGGCCCGCCGGTCTTGAGCAGCTCCACACCCTGGTGATCGACAACGCCTCGGCAAGCTACTCCCGGCCCGGCGGCATCGCCACCCGCTTCGAGGCGGCCGGCTGGTCCGCCAGCACCGTCGACGGGCGCGATCACGCCGCGCTGTACGAGGCCTTCACGGCACCACACCCCGGGCGTCCGCATGTGGTCGTGGCCCGGGTCGAGCCCAAGGACCACGCGGGCGAGCCCGAATAGCCCCGCACCCACTCCCCCTCCCCCACTCCCCTGCTGTCGCTGTCGGAAGGAAACCCTCATGGAGACCATGCGCGACCGTTTCGCGCCCGTCATGGCACGACTCCTCGACGAGGACCCCCGGGTGGCCGTGGTGCTCGCCGAGATCGGCAAGGACGCCTTCGAGAAGACGGCGCACGCCCATCCCGACCGGGTGATCAACGTCGGGATCCGGGAGCAGTTGCTGGTCGGCGCGGGTGCCGGTCTGGCGCTCACGGGGCTGCGGCCCGTCGTCCACACCTTCGCGAGCTTCCTCGTGGAGCGGCCCTTCGAGCAGATCAAGCTGGACTTCGGGCACCAGGACATGGGCGGCGTCCTGGTCAGCGCGGCGGCGTCCTTCGACTGGCCGGAGGGCGGCTTCACCCATATGTCGCCGGGCGACGTCGCGTTGCTGGACACGCTCGACGACTGGGCGGTGCACGTCCCCGGCCACCCGGACGAGGCCGAGACGCTGCTGCGGCACGCGGTCGCCCCGAACACCGGCTCCGACGGCAAGGCGTACGTGCGCCTGTCGACGCAGGGCAACGCGGAGGCGATGCCCGTGGACGGGGAGCACTTCCTGACGGTCCGGGAGGGCGCTCGCGGAGTCGTGGTCGCCGTCGGACCACTCCTCGACCAGGTGCTCGCCGCGACGGAGGGCCTGGAGGTGACGGTTCTGTACGCGACGACGGTGCGGCCCTTCGACGGGGCGGGCCTGCGGCGGGCGGCGGGGGCCGCGACGGCGGACGTCGTGCTGGTCGAGCCGTACCTGACCGGCACGTCGGTGGCCGCCGCCAACGACGCCCTCGTCGATGTCCCGCACCGGGTCCTCGGCCTCGGCGTCGGCCGCCGTGAGCTGCGCAGATACGGCCGCGTCGACGAGCACGTACGGGCGCACGGCCTCGACGCCGGTTCCCTCCGCGAGCGGATCAGCCGCTTTCTGGGGTGACGACGCCGAGGAGCGCGGAGCCGCCGCTCAGGAGGATGGGCAGAAGATGCTCTCCACGGCCTTGCCCACGTCAAGCCGCACGGCGTTGGGCTTGACGCTCAGGGTGAACGACAACGCGAGCTGGCGACGTCCGTCCGCCGAGTAGAAGGTCATGGCCACGGAGCCGGGGGCCAGCCCGCCCGTGATGAACAAGTCGTCGCCGCAACTGCCGCTGCCGATGCTGCTGGAGATATCGCTGCCGCTGCGGCTGTTGTCGCCGTTGCCTCGGAGGTGTGCGGCGGCGGGAAGGCGGTCGGTCAGGACGCGCTGGAGTTCCGGCGGCAGCAGCTCGCCCCGAGTGAACGCCCGGTTGAAGGCGCTCACGTCGTGAGCGGTGGAGACCACCCCTCCGGCCCCCCCGGTGAGACCGGCGTTGAACCGGTCCACGTCGCGCGGCCTGCCCTCGGCGTCGGGGTAGTAGCCGTGGCCGTGCGGCCCCTTGACGCCGTCCGGCGGCTTGACCATCAGGTAGCTCCTGGTCATCCCGAGCGGGTCGAAGAGACGCGTGCGCAGCTCAGTGGCCAGGTCACGGCCGGTCACCCTCTCGATGATCATGCCGAGGAGGGTGTAGTTGGTGTTGGAGTAGGTCCACTTCTCGCCCGGCTCCCCGGTCCGCGGCCGATCACGGCTCCACCGCACCAGGTCCAGCGGCCGGTAGGGCGTCGTGAAGTCGAACACGTCGAACGAAGGGTCTCCCTCGGTCCCGTCCGGGTTCGGCTTCTCGGCGTACCAGTCGGGAACGCCGGAGGTGTGCCGGATCATCTGCCGTACCGTGATCTCGTCGGCCCGCGTCACCAGATCCTGTTCCACCACCTCCGGCAGCAGGTCACCGAGCTTGTCATCCACCCCCAACTCGCCCTTCTCGACGAGTTTCAGTACCACGATGGCCACCATCTGCTTGGTCTGTGACCAGATCCGGAAGCGGGCGTTCGCGGGTATCCTCCCGCCCTCGCCGTCCAGCAGCCGGGAGCCCGCGCTGCCGAGACCGAGGGACTTCCCGTCGGCGTAGGCCCCGCCCACGACTCCCACGACCCCGGGAATCCTGGCCAGTTCCTCCATGGCTTCCTGCACGTTCCCACCCCGCGCCGGGGTGGCGGTGGCGGGCCCGGCGTGGGCCACCATCAGCATGGCGACACCGGCGGCCAGCACGGCCTTCCTCAGCCCCGGACGAACGTTCCCATACAACACGGCACATGCCCTCTCGTGAGCACCTCCGAAGCCGGGGCAGCACGCCCTCGGCACGGACCTCGGTGGTCCGTGCCTCGATAGAAGACTGGAGAGTGTTGCGGTGACGTATGCGTTTGTCGATACGCCGGTGCCGAGGGGCGCGAGAGGGTGGCGCCGTGCGGAGCGCGGCTCAGTCCGCGGCGAGCAGGCCCAGCTCCGGGTGGGAGTCGAGGAGTCGGGTGGGTGCGGCCTGGCGCCAGGAGTCGGCGAGGATGTCGTCGAGTTCCTCCTGATCCAGGGCTCTGAGCCGCACCCGCACCCAGGCGAAGTTCGCCTCGTGCTCCGCGATCCAGAACTTGTCCGGTTCGGCGAGCGCCAACTCGTCGCGCTCCAGCTTCGGGCAGCGCACCGCGATGGACGTCTCGTCCTCCGGGAGCGTGGCGAACATCTTGCCCGCGACCCTGAAGGTCGGCATGGACCAGGCGACCTTCTCCGTGGTGTCCGGAAGGGCGAGCGCGGTGCGGCGTACGTCGTCGGCGTTGACCATGGCCAGAACCGTAGCCAAACCGACTGACAATCGCTCCCGGGGCCCGGGCGCTCCCGGAGTCCACCCTGACGGTTCCGCCGTCACGGAATCCGCCGTCACGGGATCCGCGCGTCCAACCAGTCCGTCAGGTCCCGCTGCACCTCGTCCCGGTTGGTCTCGTTGAGGATCTCGTGCCGCGCGCCCTCGTAGCCCTTCCAGGTCAGGTCCCGTACGCCCGCGTACCGGAAGTCCTCCAGGAGTTCGTACACGAGCGTCATCCGCTGGTTGCAGGGGTCCTCGGTGCCGACGGCGATGTGCACGGGCAGGTCGGAGGGGATCCGGGCCAGGTGGCGCGGGTCGTTGACCTTGCGGACGGCGCGCATCCAGTCCAGCGAGAGGCCCGCGGAGAACGCGAACCCGCAGCGCTCGTCGGCCACGTAGGCGTCGACCTCGGCCTCGTCGCGGGAGAGCCACTCGAAGCCGGTGCGGCGTTCGTAGGGGTCGTTGAAGGAGTTGAAGAGCTCCCCGACGAACGTCGAGCGCGCCGCCCTGCCGCCCTTGGCGATCTCCTCGCCGAGCCGAGCGAGTGCCCCCTCGATCTCGGCGCCCGGCAGCGAGCGGAACGTACCGGAGAGGATCAGTCCGGTGAGTGTGTCCGGGTACTCCTGGGCGTAGTCGCGGGCCAGCATCGAGCCCAGGCTGTGGCCGAACAGGACCACGGGGACGTCCGGGTGCAGGGCGCGGACCTGGTCGCCGATGGCCTTGAGGTCGTCGACGACCGCCCGCCAACTGTCGGCCCCGGCCGCCGGCTCCGCGTCGTCCGTCACCCCGTAGCCGCCCGTGGACTGGGCGGTGGCGCCGTGGCCGCGGTGGTCGGAGGCGACCACCGCGTACCCGTGCCCCACGAGGTGGCGCGCGAACCGGTCGTAGCGCAGACCGTGTTCGGCGGCGCCGTGCGCGATCTGCACGACGGCGCGGGGCCTGGCGTCGGCGGGCAGCCAGGTGTAGGTGGCGACGGGCACGCCGTCCGGCGCGTTCAGCAGGCCCGCGGTGTGGGTGACCCGCGTCCCGGCGGCGTGATCATGGTCCGGCATCGGCGTTCTCCTCGACTTGGGCTGCTCGGTGCGTCCACGAGCGGCGGCGTGTGCGGCCCCTGGCCGGGCCGCTCTGCTCGGGCTCGGGCTCGGGCTCGGGCTCGGGCTCGGGCGACTCGACCCTCCCGGCACACCCTCCCCCGCACACGTGCGGTCAATCCCGTACCGCTCGCCCCACCTCCGACCCATTGACCCTCCCGTGCGGCAGAACCTACGCTGAACAGTCGTACGCAGTAAGCGCTTTCCCAGCGTGTCGACCAGCAGCGTGTCGACCAGCAGCGTGTCGACCAGCAGCGTGTCGACCAGCAGCGTGTCGACCAGCAGCGCGCCGCACCCGCAACTCACCGCACACCCGGCGACCGGCAGCCGTCCAAGCCCAGGGAGCGCCATGAGTTCCACGCGAAGACTTCTCCGCCCACAGCTCGTCGTCACGGCGTTGCTCGCCCTGATCGTCGGGCTCGGTGTCTCTTCCCCACCGCGCGCGGAGGCGGCGGCCGCCTTCCGTGTCCTTGTCTTCTCCAAGGTCACGAACTTCCCGCACGACTCCATCCGCGCGGGCGTCGAGGCCGTCGAGAAGCTGGGTGCCGAGCACGGCTTCGAGGTGGAGGCCACCGACGACGCCGCGGTGTTCAGCGACGACCGCCTCGCGCGTTTCCAGGCGGTCGTCTTCAACAACACCAACTCGACGCCCGAGTCCGGCGACCTCCTCGACGCCGGGCAGCGCGCGGCCCTGCAGAAGTACGTGCGCGGCGGCGGTGGCTGGGTCGGGCTGCACGCGGCGTCTGCCAGCGAGCGCGACTGGGGCTGGTACGAGGGCCTGGTCGGCGCGATCTTCGACAAACATCCGCAGGTGCAGACGGGCCGGGTGAAGGTCCTCGACCAGGCGCACCCGTCCACCAAGGGCCTGCCGCAGCTCTGGGAGCGCAGCGAGGAGTGGTACAACTGGCGCGCCAATCCGACGGGCAAGGTGCACACCCTCGCGCAGATCAAGGTCCGGGACGGCGTCGAGGGGCTCGACGAGGGCGTCGACCACCCGTGGTCGTGGTGTCAGAACTACGACGGCGGACGCTCCTGGTACACGGCGGGCGGCCACGCGGCCTCGGCGTTCGCGGAGCAGGACTTCCTGCGCCACCTCCTCGGCGGCATCCAGTGGGCGGCAGGCGCCAAGGCCGGTGACTGCACGGCCACGAAGACGGGCGCCTTCCAGCGGACACCGCTGGCGACCGGCGATCTCGCCGACCCGTTCGAGCTGGCGGTCGCGCCCGACCGGCGGGTGTTCTTCATCCAGCGCACCGGCGAACTGAAGGTGATCGACCAGGAGACGCTCCAGGTCACGACGGCACTCGACTTCGCCTACACACCGGAGATGACGAGCCAGTCCGACGGTCTTCTCGGCCTCGCCCTGGACCCGGACTTCACCGACAACCACTGGCTGTATCTGCTGCACTCGGACAAGACGGACAAGCGCCTCAACCTGTCGCGGTTAACGGAGGCGGGCGGCAAGGTCGACCCGGCCTCCGAGAAGCGCCTCCTGACGATGCCGACGTGGCGGGGCGAGGGCCGGGCCAACTCGCACATGGCGGGCTCGATCGCCTTCGACAAGAAGGGCGACCTGTACGTCGCCACGGGCGACAACACCGACCCCTTCGCGTCCGACGGCTTCACCCCCGTCGACGAGCGTCCCGGACGGCGCGCCTGGGACGCGCAGGCCACCTCCGGCAACACCAATGACCTGCGCGGCAAGGTCCTGCGGATCACACCGAAGGACGACGGCACGTATTCCGTCCCGGACGGCAACCTCTTCGCGCCGGGCACCGACAAGGCCCGGTCCGAGGTCTACGCCATGGGCCTGCGCAATCCCTTCCGGATCACCACCGACCCCGTCAGCGGGGCGCTGCTCGTCGCGGACTACGGGCCCGACGCCCGCCAGGCCGTGGCCGACCGCGGCCCCGAGGGAACGGTGGAGTTCAACCGCATCACGAAGGCGGGCAACTACGGCTGGCCGTACTGCGTGGGCGACAACACCCCCTTCCACGACTACGACTTCGCGGCGCAGAAGCCGGGCGCCGAATTCGACTGCGGCAAGCTCGTCAACGACTCGCCGAACAACACCGGCCTGCGGGACCTGCCGCCCGCGCGGGGCGCCGACGTCTGGTACGCGTACTCCGCGTCCCAGCGCTTCCCCGAGCTCGGCACCGGGGGCGGCGGCCCGATGAGCGGCCCGGTCTACGACTACGACGCGGCCAACCCGTACCGCACCAAGTTCCCCGAGTACTTCGAGGGCAAGTGGCTCACGTACGAACTGACGCGGCAGTGGTTCAAGACGTTCTCGTTCCAGGAGAAGGACCAGGACTTCACCGACCCGCGCTTCCCGTCCGCCGAGGCGGGTGACCTGCACTCCATCAACACCGTGTTCGGCGACATGAAGTGGAACCAGCCCTTCGACGCCGACTTCGGTCCTGACGGCGCCCTGTACGTGATCGACTTCGGGCTCGGCAGCGGCACGGGGCGCGGCGGCAGCAACGAGGGCGCGGGCATCTACCGCATCGACCACGTGGGCGACGAGCGGCTGCCCGACGCGCGGGCGGACGCCACGCCCGACAACGGCGGCGCGCCGCTGAAGGTGACCTTCTCCAGCGCGGGCTCGGGCCTGCCGAACGGCAAGCCGGTCACGTACGCCTGGGACTTCGACGGCGACGGCACCACCGACTCGACCGCCGCGCACCCCACGCACACGTACACCGACAAGGGCCGGTTCACCGCGCGTCTGAAGGTCACAGGGCCCGGCGGGCTCACCGGTCTCGCCGTGCGGGAGATCACCGTCGGCAACACCCGGCCCACGGTGACCCTGCAACAGCCGCCCGACGGCGGCATGTTCAGCTTCGGCGACACCGTCCCGTTCACGGTGAAGGTCACCGACCGCGAGGACCGGAGGATCGACTGCTCCAAGGTCGTCGTCCAGTCCCAGCTCGGCCACGACTCGCATCTGCACCCGCTGGACAATTACACCGGCTGCGCGGGCGAGATCGTCACGGACACCGGTGACAGCCACGGCCCCGGCCAGAACCTGTACTACGGCATCACCGCCCAGTACACGGACCGGGGAGCGCCGGGCGTGCCCGCGCTGACCGGCTCGGACGCGCTGACGCTGCGGACGTCGCTGCGCGAGGCCGAGCACCGCACCACGACGGGCGGCGCGCAGGGCGGCGCGGACACGGGCAGCCGCACGGACGCCTCCGGCGGCAGGCGGCTCATCGAGATCGAGCACGGCGACTGGGTGGCCTTCGACCCGGTGCACCTCAAGGGCGTGGACTCGGTGACGGTGGGCGCGTCGTCGGGCGGCCTCGGTGGCGACGTCGAGTTCCGTGCGGGCGCCCCGGACGGCGTGCTGCTCGGCAAGGTGACGGTGGCGAACACCGGCGGCTGGAGCAACCTCGTCTCCCCCACCACACCCCTCGCCCGCCACGACGGCACGACGAAGCTGTACGCGGTCTTCACCAACCCGCGGTGGGCCGCGGACAAGCCCGATCTGCTCAGCGTGGACTGGCTGCACTTCAACGGGCCCGGCGTGGAGAAGAGCCCGTCCGGCAGGGTGACGGTGACCGCCGCACCGGACGCCGGCGCGCCGCCGCTCACCGTCCGCCTGACCGGCACACCACGCCTGCCCGACGGGCGCGTGGCCGCCTCCTACCACTGGGACTTCGGCGACAACTCCAAGCCCGGCGGCACCGAGGGCCCCACGGCCGAGCACGCCTACCCGCGCGCGGGCACCTACACGGCGCGCCTGACGGTCACGGACAACGAGGGCGACACGACGACGGGGTCGGCCCGGATCA
Organism: Streptomyces aureocirculatus; assembly: GCF_000720475.1. GTDB lineage: Bacteria > Actinomycetota > Actinomycetes > Streptomycetales > Streptomycetaceae > Streptomyces > Streptomyces aureocirculatus. The sequence continues at coordinate 11,806 of NZ_JOAP01000066.1, read as the reverse complement.
CGGTACGGAGCCCGTAGTACCACGTGCGGGTAGGCGTCCTCGAAGCCGTCGAGGCCGGTCGTGCGGATCAGTTCGTCGGCTCGCGCGCGGGCCGCCGCCACGGGCAGCCCGCGCATCTCCGCCTGGAGCAGGATGTTGCGCCGGGCCGAGCGCCAGTCGAGCAGCGCCGCCCGCTGGAAGACGTACCCGATGTCGCGCCGCGGCCCCCGCACCGGCTCCCCGCCGAGCACCGTCTCGCCCGCGGCGGGCGCGAGCAGGCCCGCGACCAGCTTGAGCAGCGTGGACTTGCCGCATCCCGAAGGCCCGACGATCGCGACGAACTCACCGCGCGCCACGTCGAGGGAGACTCCGTCGAGCGCCGTCACGTCCTTCCTCCTGGTGCGGAAGCGGACGGCGACGTCGGCGAGGCGGACGGCGGGCGCGGCGCTCGCCGCGTCCTGCGGTGCGCGATCCCGTACCGCGTTCGTACGGCCCTGTGCCGCGTTCGTACGGTCCGGTACCGCGTTCGTACGGTCCGGTACCGCATCCGTACGGTCCGGTACCGCATCCGTACGGTCCGGTACCGCATCCGTACGGTCCGGTACCGTGTCCCTTCGGTCCGGTGTCGTGTCCTTCACCGCGCTCATCCCTTGACCCCGTTGGCCGCGTCCCAGTAGTCGGCGACCGGCTTCGGCTGTTTGACCAGGCCCGCTTCCGCGAAGACGGCGATCGTCTGCTTCCAGTCGGCCTCCGTGTTCGTGCCGGGGGCCTTGCCGCGCGTGGCGTCGGTGTGCAGCAGCGTCAGCGTGGTCTTGAACTGCTCCGAGAGCACCTCCCGCGGCGGCAGTTGCCCGGAGGCGCCGTCCATCGCGGCGACCGCGGACTGCGGGCTCTTCGCTGCGGCGGCCCAGGACTCGCTGACCGCGGACGCCATGCGCTTGGCCAGGTCGCCGCCGCGCCGCAGGGTCTTGGTTCCCGCTATCAGACCGTTGGAGTAGAAGTTCAGGCCGTGCTCGGAGAAGCGCAGGTACGAGACGTCCTTCTTGGCCTTGTTCTGCATGATCGGACCCTGGTCGCCGGCGTAGCCGAGGAGCGCGTCCGTCCTGCCGGAGATCACCGCGGCCATCTTTCCCGCCGGGTCGGTGTTCTGGACCTTGACGTCGGAGAGCTCCATGCCGTTCTTCTCCAGGAAGACGGGGAAGGTCTTGGTGAGCGCGTCGCCCGCCGTGCCCGCCACGCTCTTGCCCCGGAGGTCGGCGGGCGAGGCGATGTCCTCGGCGCCGAAGAACTGCACGGACGCGGGCGTGGTCTGGAGGTAGACGCCGAGGCTCTTGACCTTGACGCCCTGGTCGACTCCGGCGAGGACGGCCGGGGTGTCGGCCCAGCCGAAGTCGGTCCGCCCGGCGCCGGTCGCCTGCACGGTCTTCTGTGAGCCCGCCCCGGCCCTGATCTCCAGGTCGATGCCGTGCTTCTCGAAGATCTTCCGCTGCTTGCCGAAGTAGAACGGCGCGTGTTCGCCGTACGGGTACCAGTTGAGCGTGAGCGTCACCTTGTCCAGCTTCTTGCCGGAGTCGCTTACGCTGGTGTCGTCCTCGTCGCCGCAGGCCGTCGCGGTGACGGAGACCAGGAGCAGCGGGAGGAGACCGGTCAGGATGCGGTGTCTGCGCGGCGCTTGCATGGGACGACGCGCTGCCGCAGGCCCGGCAGGCTGCGCTCGGTGACGCCCGCCGCCCGTTTCGGACCGGAGCCCGGCGCGGTGTCCGGCGCGGTGTCCGGCGCGGAGGCGGAGGAGGGCAGGACGCGCTGACTCACGGTGAACTCCCCGGAACGTCGGCGAAATTCGTTCACGTCACTCAGAAAGCGCTTTCTCTCAGCGCCCGCAACGCTAATGACTCGCCGGCCACAAGGTCAATACATCTTTCCGAAGTTTCGGCGGGCGGCTCGTGCGCCCCACGGGGCCCGCGCAGTCGCAGCCGCAGCCTCCGCACGCCCGGCGCTACCCGGCCGCTTCCCCCAGCGCACCGAGCACGGGGGCGATGAGCGGATGGGCCTCGGCCCCGGTCCGTACGGCCGCGAAGACGCGCCGTGTGGGCGCGTTGCCGTCCACGGGCCGCACCACGGCGCCGGTGACCTCCATGCCCCGCAGCGCCGACCTCGGCACCAGGGCGACGCCCACGCCCGCCCCGGCCAGCGCGACGACCGCCCGGAAGTCGTCGGAGGTGTGCTCCAGGACCGGCTGGAACCCGGCCTGTTCGCAGGCCAGCATGACCACGTCGTGGCAGGGGTTGCCGGGGAAGGGGCCGATCCACGGGTCCTTGGCCAGCTCGGCGAGGGGCACCCGCTCGTTGCCTGCCGCGCGGTGCCCCCCGGGCAGCACCGCGTCGAACGGCTCCGCGTACAGGGCCACCCGCGTGAGCCGGGAGTCGTCCGCCCCCGGGGCACCCCGGTACTCCACGGCCACCGCGACGTCCACCTGCCGGTCCAGGACCATCGGCAGGCTGGCGTCGCCCTCGGCGTCCTGGACCCGGACCCGGATGCCGGGCGCGGTCTCGGCGAGCCGGGCGAGGGCGGGCGCGACGACGAGTCCGATGCCGGTGGCGAAGGACGCGAGCGTCACCGTGCCCGCCTCGCCGGAGCTGTACGCGGCCAGCTCGGCCTCCGCCCGCTCCAGTTGGGCGAGGACGGCGTTCGTGTGGGCGAGCAGGATCTCACCGGCGGGGGTGAGGCGTACTCCCCTCGCGGAGCGCTCCACCAGGCGGTGGCCCGTCTCCTGCTCCAGGGCGGTGAGCTGCTGGGAGACGGCGGAGGGGGTGAGGTACAGCGCGGCTGCGGCGGCTGTGACGGTGCGGTGGTCTGCGACCGCGCGCAGAATGTGCAGCCGCCGAGCTTCGATCATGCCGCCTATTCTCCCACCCGCCCGCCCTCTCCTGGGGCTTCGCCCCTTGCCCCCATCGGCGCTCCGCGCCTCGTCCTCAAACGCCGGACAGGCTGAAAACTCCCCGGGGCGGGCTCAAATCTCTCCGGGGCAGGCTGAAAACTGCCCGGGGCGGGGTGAAAACTTCAGCCTGCGCAGTTTGATCTCTGCCCGCGCCGGTGAAGAGATTCAGCCCCTCCGGCGTTCGAGGAGCGGGGTCTGGGGCGGAGCCCCAGTTTCGGAGAAGGGGCGGGACTGGGGCGCCCCGCGCGGGCTACGCGCCCGCGGACTCCAGCTCGGCCCGCGCGGCGACGAACGCGTCGACCGCCCGGTCCACGTCCGCCGTGGAGTGCGCGGCGGAGAGCTGGACCCGGATGCGGGCCTGGCCCTGCGGAACCACGGGGTAGGAGAAGCCGATCACGTACACACCCCGGTCGAGGAGCAGTTCGGCCATGCGGCCAGCCACCGTCGCGTCCCCGATCATGACGGGCGCGATCGCATGGTCGCCGGGCAGCACGTCGAAGCCCTCGTCGGACATCCGGGACCGGAAGAGCGCGGTGTTCGCGGCAAGGCGTTCGCGCAGTTCACCGGCCGATTCGAGGAGGTCGATCACCTTGAGCGAGGCGGCCGCGATGACCGGGGCGAGGGTGTTGGAGAACAGGTAGGGGCGCGAGCGCTGGCGCAGCAGGGCGACGATCTCGGCGCGCGCGGCGACGTACCCGCCGGAGGCACCGCCGAGGGCCTTGCCGAGCGTGCCGGTGATGATGTCGACGCGGTCCATGACGCCGTGCAGCTCGGGGGTGCCGCGGCCGCCGGGCCCGACGAAGCCGACGGCGTGCGAGTCGTCGACCATGACCATGGCGTCGTACCGCTCGGCGAGGTCGCAGATGTCGGCGAGCGGGGCGACGTAGCCGTCCATGGAGAACACGCCGTCGGTGACGATCAGCTTGCGCCGGGCGCCGCCCTCGGTGGCCTCCTTGAGCTGCTTCTCCAGGTCGGCCATGTCGCGGTTGGCGTAGCGGAAGCGGCGGGCCTTGGAGAGGCGGATGCCGTCGATGATGGAGGCGTGGTTGAGGGCGTCGGAGATGACCGCGTCCTCGGCGCCGAGGAGGGTCTCGAAGACTCCGCCGTTGGCGTCGAAGCAGGAGGAGTAGAGGATCGTGTCCTCCTGGCCGAGGAACGCCGAGAGCCGCGCCTCCAGCTCCTTGTGCACCTCCTGGGTGCCGCAGATGAAGCGTACGGACGCCATGCCGTAGCCCCAGCGGTCGAGTGCCTCGTGGGCGGCGGCGATCACCTCGGGGTGGTCGGCGAGGCCGAGGTAGTTGTTCGCGCAGAAGTTCAGCACCTCGCCGGGGCGGCCCCCCGCGGTGACGGCGACCTTCGCGGACTGCGGGGTGCCGATGACGCGCTCGGGCTTGTGCAGCCCGGCGGCGCGGATCTCGTCGAGGGTGGCGGCGAGGTCGTCGCGTACGGAGTCGAACATCGAGGAGTCCTTCGGGAGTTCAGGAAGCGGGCGGGAGCGGCGGGAGTCGCGGGGGGCGGGGGCTGCGGGAGCCGCGGGCGGCTCAGGCGGTCCAGTCGAGGATGACCTTGCCGCCGCGGCCGCTCGCCGCGTCGTCGAAGGCCTCCTGGAAGTCGCGGTACCCGTACCGGCCGGTGATCACGGGTGCCAGGTCGAGGCCGCCTTCGAGCAGCACCGACATGGCGTACCAGGTCTCGAACATCTCGCGGCCGTAGATGCCCTTGATGGTGATCATCGAGGTGACGATCCGCGCCCAGTCGACCGCGAACTCCTCGGCGGGCAGGCCGAGCATGGCGATCTTGCCGCCGTGGGTCATGTTGGCGACCATGTCGCGCATCGCGCGCGCGTTGCCGGACATCTCCAGGCCGACGTCGAAGCCCTCGCGCAGGCCGAGTGCGCGCTGGCCGTCGGCGATGGTCGACTCGGCGACGTTGAGCGCGAGGCTGACACCGGTCTTGCGGGCGAGCTGGAGGCGCTCCTCGCTGACGTCGGTGATGACGACGTTGCGGGCGCCCGCGTGCTTGGCGACGGCGGCGGCCATCAGACCGATGGGTCCGGCGCCGGTGATCAGTACGTCCTCGCCGACGAGCGGGAAGGACAGGGCGGTGTGCACGGCGTTGCCGAACGGGTCGAAGATCGCGGCGACGTCCAGGTCCACCGGCACCCGGTGCACCCACACGTTGGATGCGGGCAGTGCGACGTACTCGGCGAAGGCTCCGTCGCGGCCGACGCCCAGGCCGACGGTGGCGCGGCACAGATGGCGCCGTCCGGCGAGACAGTTGCGGCACTTGCCGCAGACCAGGTGGCCCTCGCCACTGACCAGGTCGCCCGCCTTGATGTCGGCGACGTCACGGCCGGTCTCGACGACTTCGCCGACGAACTCGTGCCCGACGACGAGCGGCGCCGCGATGGTCTGCTGGGCCCAGCCGTCCCAGGCCCTGATGTGCAGGTCGGTGCCGCAGATCCCGGCGCGAAGCACCTTGATCAGCACATCCCCGGGGCCGATCTGCGGCTCCGGTACCTCCATCAGTCGGAGACCCGGCTCCGCTTTCTCCTTGACCAGCGCTTTCACGCGACGGCTCCTGTCGTGCCTCAGGGGGTCGCCGGCGCTCGTACGACTCGCATACGTCCCGTTCCGGTGGCCCACACCGGTCGCACACCGACGCACAGCAATCTTCCGTACCTCGCGCCCCCGGTCCATCGAGGATTTCTTAAGCACCGTCGCAGCTTTCCTTCAGACCGTCGTCTCCGGAGGCAGGCGGCCCGCCCGCACGCGGGCCCGCCAGTGGAGCGAACGGGTCCTAGCGGACCTGGCCCCGAGCGAAGTAGGCGACGAGTTCCTGGTCGAGTTCCGGGACCTCGCGGGGCGTACCGCCGTCGCGCAGCGACTGTGTGGCCCGTACGCCGGCCGCGACGGCCATGCGCGCGGCCACCGGCGAGGTGTCGGTGGCTCCGCCGTCCCGCGCGAAGCGCACGAACTCCGTGATGAGCAGCGGATCCGCGCCGCCGTGCTCGTCGTCGTCCGGCACGTCGGGCACCGCGTACTCGGCGTCACCGGTGGCGCGGTGCACCGAACGCCGGGTGTTCCAGACCCGCACCACGCCGCCGGGGCCGTCGCCGAAGTTCTCCAGGCGGCCCGCGTCGCCGATGACGGTGTAGTTGCGCCAGTAGTCGGGCGTGAAGTGGCACTGCTGGTAGGCCGCGAGGACCCCGTTGTCCAGGCGCATGTTGACCAGGGACACGTCCTCGATGTCGATGACGGGGTTGAGGGCGCGCTGGCTGGCGGGCGGCCAGTGGCCGTCCTCGGTGTACCAGTCGTCGGCCTTGGGCTCGCCGGGCGCGCGGCGGTGCGGGTTGTCCCCGTAGACCATGAGGTCGCCGAGCGCCTGCACCTGACGGGTGTAGCCGTCCGCGAGCCAGTGCAGCACATCGATGTCGTGCGCGGCCTTCTGCAGCAACAGGCCGGTGGTGTACCGCCGTTCGGCGTGCCAGTCCTTGAAGTACCAGTCACCGCCGTAGCCGACGAAGTGGCGCACCCAGACCGTCTTGACGGCGCCGATCTCGCCGCGCGCGACGATGTCCCGCATCAGGCGGACGACCGGCATGTGGCGCATGTTGTGCCCCACGTAGAGGCGGGTGCCGCTCTCGTACGCGGCACGCAGGATGGCGTCGCAGGACTCGATGTCGATGGCGAGGGGCTTCTCCACGAACACGGGCTTGCCCCCGCGCAGCGCCTCGCAGGCGAGTTCGGCGTGGGTGTGGTCGGGGGTCAGGAGGACGAGGGCGTCGACGTCGGGGTCCTCGGACACTTTGCGGTGGTCGGCGGATATCCGGGCTTCGGGGAAGTCCCTGGCGGCCGCGGTGCGGGCTACGGGGTCGGGGTCGGCGAGGGCGGTGACGCGGGAGCCCGCGCCGGGCCGGTGCGCGGTGCGGGCCAGCGAGCCACGCAGGCCGTAGCCGAGTACGCCGAGACGGAGGTCGGTCATGGGTGCCTTTCCTGTGCGGAGGTCGGCGGGAACAAGACAGAAAGCGATTTCTGCGGATTCAGCGAAGCGTTGTGGCCACCCCCTTGCGCTTCCTTCCGGACAGCCTCTGGTGCACAGCCTCGCCGCAGTACACGCTTGCTGTCCACGGCGTATCACCCACCGACCCGAGGACCACCGCGATGACCGCGCCCCACCTCGCGCTCCCGCCCGCCGACCGCGTCCGCTCACCCCTGACCGGTTGGACCCGGGCGCACTGGGAGGTGCTCGCCGACCGGCAGTTGGAGGCGTTGGTCCCGTACGCGACACCGCGGTTCGCGCAGTACCGACTGCCGGGGCGCGGAAGCTGCTCGGGGGTCGTCTCGGACGGCCTCGAGGGCTTCGCCCGGTCCTTCCTGCTGGCCTCCTTCCGCATCGCGGGCGCGGGCGGCGCCGTCGATCAAGGCCTGGTGGCACGGTACGCGCAGGGCATCGCGGCGGGCACGGACCGGGGCCGGGGCCGCGCGGACGGCGAGGCCTGGCCCGAACTCACCGACTGCTCGCAGCAGATGGTGGAGGCGGCGTCCGTGGCGATCGGCCTGCACGAGACCAGGCCGTGGATCTGGGACCGGCTCGACACCGGGGTGCGCGAACGCGTCGTCGACTGGCTGTCCGGCTTCGTCGGCGCCCGCACCTGGGGCAACAACTGGCGCCTCTTCCAGGTGGTGGCGGAGCAGTTCCTCGCCTCCGTGGGCGCACCGCACCGGCGGGCCGACATCGAGGGGGGCCTGGACCGCATCGAGGACTGGTACCGCGGCGACGGCTGGTACAGCGACGGCGACGGCCGCAACTACGACTACTACGTCGGCTGGGCCCTGCATCTGTACCCGCTGCTCTGGGCGCGCATGGCGGGCCCGGACGGCGACGGCGGCCGCGGCGAGGTCTACCGGGGGCGCCTGGCCGAGTTCCTCGGCACCTACCCGCACTTCTTCGGCGCCGACGGCGCGCCGGTGCACCAGGGCCGCTCCCTCACCTACCGCTTCGCCGTCACCGCGCCGGTGTGGCTGGGAGCCCTCACGGACTGCTCGCCGCTCGCGCCGGGACTCACCCGCCGCCTCGCCTCCGGGACGGCCCGGCACTTCGTGGAGCGCGGCGTCCCCGACGAGCGCGGGCTGCTGCCGCTCGGCTGGTACGGCACCCACCTGCCGTCGACCCAGGCCTATTCGGGCCCCGCGTCGCCGTACTGGGCGAGCAAGGGTTTTCTGGGGCTTCTGCTGCCCGCCGACCACCCGGTGTGGACGGACCGCGAACTCCCGCTCCCCGTCGAGGAGTCCGACCAGTACACGACGCTCCCCCACCCCGGCTGGCTGCTGCACGGCACCCGCCACGACGGCATCGTCCGCCTCGTCAACCACGGCAGCGACCACAACCCCCGGACCGACGACGAGGGACCGGCCACCGACGATCCGCACTACGCCAAGTTCGCCTACTCCACCGCGACCGCCCCGGAGACGGCCCCGCGTGCCTGGGACCGGGCCACGGACAACCACCTGGCGCTGCTCACCCCGGACGGCACCGCCTCACGCCGCCGCCGCATCCACCCCCTGACCTGCGCGGGACGCACGGCGTCCTCCCGCCACGACGCATGCTTCCCCGGCATCGGCATCGGCATCGGCGTCGGCGTCGGCACCGGCACCGGCACCGGCACCGGCACCAAAGGCGACACGTACCCCATCCACACCACCAGCACGCTGTACGGCCCGTGGGAGATCCGCGTGCACCGGGTGCGGGCGCCAGGGGGCGCGGCGGTCCGGGAGGGCGGGTACGCCGTGGCGGACGGGACACCGCCGCGGGTCGAGCGCGGCCCCGGCTGGGCCCTCGCGCGTACGGATGCGGGGCTGACCAGCGCGGTCGTGGCGCTGCACAACTGGGGCGACGCCGCGGGCGACGTGGTCCGCGAGGTCGAGGCCAATGCCTTCGGCCCGCACTCGGCCACGCCGTATCTCCTGGCGTCCGACCACCCCGGCGGCGCGAGCCTCCACGTCACCCTGGTCGCGCTCACCCGGGACGAGGTGCGTCCGGGGGCCCTGCGGCGGGGAATCGGCTGCACCGTGCAGGGCGGGGCGGTGCGGATCACCTTCCCCGACGGTACGGAGTCGGTCCTCTGAGACGGCCCGACGGTACGGAGTCGGTCCTCTGAGACGGCCCGACGGTACGGAGTCGTCCTTTGAGACGGCCCGACGGTACGGAGTCGGCCCTCTGCGACGCCGCGGGACGACGGGTCCCGTCACAGCGGGGCGCGGGGGTTCCCTTCGTCCTCGCGCCGCTGGATCCGTCCGGTCAGTTCGGCCGCCATCGCCTTGATGGTGTCGAGCCCTTCGCAGCCCCAGGGCCGTGGCCGCACATCGGCGACGCAGACCGTGCCGAGCGCGAGGCCGGACCGGTCGACGAGCGGCGCGCCCAGATAGGAGCGGATCCCGAGCTCGTCGACGACCGGGTTGCCCGCGAACCTCGGGAAGTCGCCCACGTCCTGAAGGGCCAGCGCCCTGCCCCGCACCACCACGTGCGGGCAGTAGCCGCACTCGCGCGCCATGTGCCGTCCCACGGCCGCGGTGCCCGGCTCCACCGCGTCGTCGCGGGGCGCCGCGGGCTCCGGCGTGTGCAGGCCTGCGAAGAACTGCTGTTCCTCACCGATGAAGTTGACCATGGCGTAGGGCGCGACGAGGACCCGCGCGAGCCGGTCGGCGAACGCGTCGAGCGCGGGTTCGGACAGCTCCCCGAGGCCCAGCTCCCGCAGCCGCCGCACCCGCGTCGGCGCCTGCTTGTCGACGGGGGTGAGCAGCAGCCGTCCAGTCGCTTCATACGTCATCGGCGTACTCCCGGGCATGGGCGTGGGCGTGGTCCCGTCATGGGCGTGCTCCTGGGGTCATGTGGTGCGGGCTCCGTACGTGGGGGTGGCGGGCGCGTGGGCGAGCAGATGGCGTACGAGGGTGAGGAGCGTCTGCACGCCCGAGCTGGAGATACGGGCGTCGCACCGCACCACGGGCACCTCCGGGTCGAGGTCGATGGCCGCGCGCACCTCCTCCGGCTCGTAGCGATAGGCGCCGTCGAACTCGTTGACGGCGACGACGAACCCCATGCCGCGCTGCTCGAAGAAGTCGACGGCGGCGAAGCAGTCCTCCAGGCGGCGGGTGTCCGCGAGGACCACCGCGCCGAGCGCGCCCTCGGACAGCTCGTCCCACATGAACCAGAAGCGTTCCTGCCCGGGTGTGCCGAAGAGGTAAAGGACGTGCTCCGGGTCGAGGGTGATCCGGCCGAAGTCCATGGCGACGGTCGTCGTGGTCTTGTTCTCCACGCCCGACAGGTCGTCGGTGGCCTCGCTGACCGTCGTGAGCAACTCCTCCGTGCTCAGCGGCGCGATCTCGCTCACCGCACCGACGAAGGTCGTCTTGCCGACCCCGAACCCGCCCGCGACCAGGATCTTCAGCGCGGTGGGGAAGGGGTCAGAGCTGTCGTCGTAATCCATCGAGCACTGCCTCCAACAGGGACCGGTCAGTTGGGTTGTGGTAGTAGTCCGGGGCTCTGGTCGTGATGGCCCCGCAGTCGACGAGGTCGGAGAGGATCACCTTGGCGACCACCGCGGGCAGCTTGAGCTGGGCGGCGATCTCGGCGACGGACGTGGGGGCCTCGCACATGCCGAGCGCCAGCGAGTGCTCGGGCCCCAGATAGCCGGCCGGGACGGTTCCGGTCACCCGCACCTGCGACAGCAGATCGAGGTCCGCCGTGGGTCTGGTGCGTCCGTCGCTGACCGTGTAGGGGCGGATGAGCCGCCCCGCCGCGTCGTCGAGCCACGGCCCGTCGTGCGGGGCCCCCACGTTCAGGTCCTCATCGAGGCGGGCTCGGCGGCGCTCTGCCGTGGCGCCGTGACCAGGTAGGGCCGCACGCTCTTCACGAGCATCGCCATCTCGTACCCGAGCACGGCGGCGTCCGCGTCGCGTCCCGCGAGTACGGCGAGACAGGTGCCGGATCCCGCGGTGGACACGAAGAGGAGCGTCGAGTCCAGTTCCACGACCACTTGGCGCACGTCCCCGCCGTCCCCGAAGCGCAGGCCCGCGCTGCGCCCCAGCGAATAGAGCCCCGCCGCGAGGGCCGCCATGTGGTCGGCGCTGTCCGGGTCGAGGCCGTGGACCGACTTCACCAGTCCGTCGCAGGAGAGCAGGACGGCGCTCCGGGTGTGCGGCACGCGCTGCACGAGGCCGCTCATCAGCCAGTCGAGATCGGATACCTGGCCGGTCGGCGCATCGCTCGCCATGGTGGATCGACTCCTTGAAGTACGGGGGGTTATCGATGTTCTCGGCGTTCTCGGCGTTCTCAGCGTTGTCGGCGTTGTCGGCGTTGTCGGCGTTGTCGGCCTCGTCGGCCTCGTCGGCGTGCACAGGGGTGCGTGGCGGCGTCGAGGTCAGCCGCCCCGGTCGCTGCGGGCGGCCGGGGCATCGTGCGGCTCGGCCGCCTGAGCGAGGCCGATACCGCGCTGGAAGGCGGCCATCAGACCCGGGTCGTGGCCTACGTGGTCGTCCTCCTTGCGCGGGGCGCGGAGGTCGCGCAACTGGGGCGCGAGGTGTTCCTGGGCGCGCCGCCGGGGAAGCTGCGGCCTGCCGACCCGCCCGCGCACGGAACCGTTGCGGGGCACCGGCGGGGATTCGGTGTGCTCGATGGCGCTGTGCCGGTCCTCGGGACGGATGCCCGGCACCGCTTCGGCGGGGGTGGGCCGGTCGTCCCGGGGTTCCCTGACGGGGAGGGGGGCGGGCGGGGTGCCGCCGCGGGCCGGGGCCGGGGTGCCGTTCGCTGCTGCGGAGTGCGGGTACGGGGGGTGGGGCTCGGACGGGACGGGCGCCGGGTCGGTGGCGTACGGGGAGGGCGGCGGGGCGG
>NZ_JOAP01000065.1 GCF_000720475.1 Streptomyces aureocirculatus | reverse complement strand
GGTCGGTGCGGGGGAGGGGCCGGGGGCCGGGTCTGGGGTGGGGGACGTGGTCGCTGCCATGGCGCTTCTCCTCGTCTGTCCTCGTCGAGGAACGTGGACGCAGCCGGGACGTGGGAACGGTCAGAGCAGTTCGAGGAGCGTGTCGGTGAACTCGGCGGTGGTCGCGGTGCCGCCGAGGTCGGGCGTGCGGACGTCGGTCTTGGCAAGGACCGCGGCGATCGCGTCGGTGACGTCCTTGGCCGCCCCGGGATGTCCGAGGTGGTCGAGCATCAGGGCCGCGGACCAGATGGCGCCGAGCGGGTTGGCGATGCCGCGGCCCGCGATGTCGGGGGCGGAGCCGTGCACAGGCTCGAACATCGAGGGGAAGGCGCGCTCCGGGTTGAGGTTGGCGGCCGGTGCGATTCCGATGGACCCGGCGACGGCGGCGGCGAGGTCGCTGAGGATGTCGCCGAACAGGTTCGAGGCGACGACCACGTCGAAGCGGGCGGGGTCGAGGACGAACTTCGCCGCGAGCGCGTCGATGTGTTCCTGGTCCCAGGAGACCTGCGGATGGACGGCGGCGCGCTCGGCGACGAGTTCGTCCCAGAACGGCATGGTGTGCACGATGCCGTTGGACTTGGTGGCCGAGGTGAGCACTCCGCCGCGCCGTCCCGCGAGATCGAAGGCGAAGTCGAGGACGCGGGTCACTCCCGCGCGGGTGAAGACCGCTTCCTGAACGGCGATCTCCTCGGGTGTACCGCGGTTCAGCCGGCCGCCGATCTCGCTGTACTCGCCCTCGACGTTCTCCCGTACGACGACGAACTCCACGTCACGGGCGGCGGCGCCGCGCAGCGGGCTGTCGACTCCTTCGAAGACCCGGATCGGCCGCAGGTTGACGTACTGGCGGAAGCCGCGCCGGATCGGGATCAGCAGCCCCCACAGGGAGACGTGGTCGGGCACGCCCGGGTAGCCGACGGCGCCGAGCAGGATCGCGTCCTTCTCGCGCAGTTGATCGAGGCCGTCCTTGGGCATCATCGCGCCCTCGCGGAGGTAGCGCTCGCAGGACCAGTCGTAGGAGGTGTAGGTGAAGCCGACGCCGTGGCGGGCGCCGACGGTGTCAAGGACCTGCTGGGCGGGCGGCAGGACTTCCGTGCCGATGCCGTCGCCGGGGATGAGTGCGATGTGATGGCGGGTCATGCGCCGATTGCAGCAATCAGGCCGCCGGGCCGTCCAAGTCGCTGTGCCGATCTGCCTTATAAGCCCGGCCTATCGGCTGCCCGCCTGCCGGGTTCCGGCTCGGCTCTTGATGGCGTCCAGCGCGCAGGTCACAAAGGTGCGGGCGGCAGGCGAAAGCCCCGTGCGGCGGCTGACCAGCGCGATCCGCAAGGTCGTCCTCGGCTCGATGTCCACGACCAGAGCCCCCGCCTGTTCGGCCATGGTGCGCCAGGACTCGGTGACCACGGCAAGGCCGACCCCGGCGAGGACCAGGGGCAGGATCGCCACCCGATGCTCGGTCTCCGCCGCGACGGTGATGTCGATCCCCCGCTCGCGCAGTCCGTCGACGTACGCGCGCATGCCGGTGCCCCGCTGCCCGACGATCAGCCGGTGTCCGGCCAGTTCCTCGCAAGCGATCGACCGGGTCCCGGAAAACGGCCCTTCGGGCGGGGTGACCAGGACGAAGCGCTGCTCCCCTGCGGCATGGGACACCACCTCCTTGTCGGGGAGCGGCCCCGATGTGGCGAGCAGTCCCAGTTCGGCGGCGCCAGTGCGCACCATGTCGACGACGTCACGAGAGGTGAAGGCGGCCCGGACACTCACCGACACTCCAGGGTGGCGGCCGCTGAACGCACGGATCATCGTGGTCAGCGGCTCGACCGCCTGGGAGGGCATGGCGGCGACGTCGAGCCTCCCTTCGCGCAGCTCGTGCACGGCCGCGACGCAGGACCGGGCGGTCGCCAGGCTGCGTACGGCGGCCCGGGCCGGTTCGATCAGCGCCGTCCCGGCCTCGGTGAGGACCGCCCGGCGGCCGATCCGGTGGAACAGACTGCCGCCCAGGTCCCGCTCCAGGGCCTGCACGGCCTGGGAGAGCGCGGGCTGGGAGATGTACAGGGCAGCCGCTGCCCGGTTGAAGCCACCGTGATCGACGATCGCGAGGAAGTACTCGAGCTGCCGGATGTCCATGACGGCCATCCTGCCCGCGAGGCGCCGGGAACCCGGCGCCCCACCTCACCTCCGGCCCACCGCGCCGCCTCGCCTGCGCCCCACCGCGCCACCTCACCTGCGCCCCGTGGCGCCACCTCACCTCCGGCCCGCCGCGCCGCCTCACCCGCGCCCCGTCGCGCTACCTCACCCGTGCCACGACCTCCACAGCGCCGCGTACGCCCCGTCGGCCCGCACCAGTTCGTCGTGGCTGCCGATCTCGCTGATGCGGCCGTTCTCGACCACGGCGATGACGTCGGCGTCGTGGGCGGTGTGCAGGCGGTGGGCGATGGCGACCACCGTGCGGCCGTCGAGGACGCGGGCCAGGGAGCGCTCCAGGTGGCGTGCCGCACGGGGGTCCAGGAGCGAGGTCGCCTCGTCAAGGACCAGTGTGTGCGGGTCGGCGAGCACCAGCCGTGCCAGGGCGATCTGCTGGGCCTGCGCGGGGGTGAGACTCACACCGCCCGAGCCGACCTCGGTGTCGAGCTCGTCGTCCAGGCCGCGCGCCCAGTCACCGGCGTCGACCGCGCCGAGGGCCGCCCACAGCTCGGCGTCGTCCGCGCCGCTCCGCGCGAGCAGCAGGTTGTCGCGGAGGGAACCCACGAAGACGTGATGCTCCTGGTTGACGAGTGCCACGTGTGCGCGGACGTTTTCCGCGGGCATCCGCGCCAGCTCGGCGCCGCCCAGGGTGACCCGGCCGGTGCGCGGCCCGTAGATGCCCGCCAGCAACCGGCCGAGGGTGGACTTGCCCGCGCCGGACGGACCGACGAGCGCGACCCGCGAACCGGGCCGGACGGACAGGGACACCTCACGCAGCACGTCGACGCCTTCGCGGTAGCCGAAGTGCACGTCGTCCGCGAGCACGTCGCGCCCCTCGGGCCGCACGGAGTCGTCGCCCGCGTCGGGCTCGATGTCCCGCACACCCACCAGGCGCGCCAGGGACACGTGCGCGACCTGCATCTCGTCGTACCAGCGCAGGATGATGTTCAGCGGGTCGACGAGCATCTGCGCGATGAGCGCGCCCGTCGTGAGCTGGCCGACACCGATCCAGCCCTGCAGGACGAAGACGCCGCCGATCATCAGGACCGAGCAGAGCACGATGATGTGGGTGGCGTTGATGACGGGGAAGAGGACCGACCGCAGATAGAGCGTGTAGCGCTCCCAGGCGGTCCATTCCTTGATGCGCCGCTCCGACTGTTCGACGCGGCGCGCCCCGAGGCGGTGGGCTTCCACGGTCCGGCCCGCGTCGACGGTCTCGGCGAGCGTGGCGGCCACGGCGGCGTACCCGGCGGCTTCGGAGCGGTACGCGGACGGCGCCCGCTTGAAGTACCAGCGGCAGCCGACGACAAGCAGCGGCACGGCGAGCAGCAGCGCCGGGGCGAGCGGCGGCGCGGTCACGGCGAGCCCGCCGACGAGCAGGCCCGCCCACACCACGCCGATGGCGAGCTGGGGCACGGCCTCACGCATCGCGTTGGCGAGCCGGTCGATGTCCGTGGTGATCCGGGACAGCAGGTCACCGGTGCCCGCGCGCTCCAGGACGCCCGGGGGCAGCCCGACCGACCGGACCAGGAAGTCCTCCCTCAGGTCCGCCAGCATGCGCTCCCCGAGGATCGCCCCGCGCAGCCGCACCTGGTGCACGAAGAGAGCCTGTACGACAAGCGCCAGGGCGAACAGGGCGACGGTGCGCTCCAGGTGGAGTTCGCGAGAGCCGTCCGAGACGTTCTCGACGACGTCACCGAGGAGGTAGGGGCCCACCATCGACGCGGTCACGGCGAGCGTGTTCACGCCGATGAGCAGCAGGAAGGCCCGGCGGTGGCGTCGGAACAGTTCGCGCACGTAGGAGCGTACGGTGGCGGGCCCGCCGACGGGCAGCGTCTCCGCGGTGGTCGGGGCGGCCGGGTCGTATGCCGGTGGCGCCAGGCCGATCATGCGGACTCCTCGATATCGGTGTGGATGTCGGGTGCGATGTCCGGTACACGCACCTTGCGCGGGTCGTCGTCGTGCTCGGACGGTCTCGCGACTTCCGCGGGCGGCCCTGCGGCCGCTGCCGCCGCGGGCGTCGCCGCCTCCTGGTCCGTCTCGCGCGTCACGACGGCCCGGTACCGGGGTTCGGTGACGATCAGTTCGCGGTGTTCGCCGACCGCTGTGACCTCGCCGTCGTGCAGGAACACGACGCGGTCGGCGCGGTCCAGGAGCAGCGGCGACGAGGTGAGCACCACGGTGGTGCGGCCGGCCCGCAGTTCGCGCAGACCGTCGGCGATCCGTGCCTCGGTGTGGGAATCGACGGCGGAGGTCGGCTCGTCGAGCACCAGGGCCTCGGGGTCGGTGACAAGGGACCGGGCGAGCGCGAGGCGCTGGCGCTGGCCGCCGGAGAGGGAACGTCCGCGCTCGGTGAGGCGTGCGTCCATGGGGTCGTCCCCGACCGATCCCTGGACGAGGGCGTCGAGCACGTCGCCGCACTGCGCGGCGGCCAGGGCCCGCTGCGGACTCACGGCTCCGGACGCCGGTACGTCGAGCAGGGCGCGCAGGGTTCCGGACAGCAGGACCGGGTCCTTGTCCTGGACGAGGACGGCGGTACGCGCGATGTCGAGCGGCAGGTCGTCCAGCGGTACGCCGCCGAGGCGGACGGAGGGCAGACCCGCCGCTTCCTCGAACGCGGGGTGCCCGCCGAGACGTTCGGCGAGGCGGCCGGCCGCGTCCGGGTCGCCGCACACCACGGCGGTGAGGCGTCCCGCCGGGGCGAGCAGACCGGTGGCCGGGTCTTGGAGGTCGCCGGCAGGCACGGCGGGCTCGTCCTGCGTACCGCCCGAGGGCGAGCCGTCGGCCCGAGCAAGCGCCCGCTCGGACATCCGGGCCGATGCCTGTGCCGGCGCCCGCGCCGATGCCTGTTCCGGGATCCGCTTCGAGGTCCGTCCCGGGACCCGCTCCAATGTCCGTTCCGGCTTCCGCCCCGACGTGGGTTCCGGCTTCCGCCCCGACGTCGGTTCCGGTCTCCGCTCCGGTGTCGTTTCCAGCGTCCGTTCCAGCGAGAGGACGCGTGCCGCCCGCTTCGCCGAGGGGCGCGAGAAGGAGTACGCCATCGCGATCTCCTCGAAGTGCCGTAGCGGGTAGTTGAGCAGCATCACGGCGCTGTAGACGGTGACCAGTTCGCCCACCGTTATCCGGCCCTCGCCGGCGAGGTGCACCCCGTACCAGACGAGCGCGACCAACAGCAGCCCAGGAAGGAGTACTTGCGTGGCCGAGATCACCGCCCACATGCGGGCGCTGCGCACCGCGGCCGTCCGTACCTCCTGCGAGGCACGCCGGTAGCGGTCGAGGAACAGGTCCTCGCCGCCGATGCCGCGCAGCACCCGCAGCCCGGCGACGGTGTCCGAGGCCAGCTCGGTGGCGCGCCCGGCCTTCTCGCGCTGAACGTCGGCGCGGCGAGTGGCGCGGGGAAGGAGCGGCAGGACGGCGAGGGGCAGGACCGGGACGCCGATGGCGACGATCACGCCGAGCGCGGGCTGGTACACAAGGAGACCGACGCAGACCGCGAGCACCGTGAGGGCGGCCGCCGCGAACCGGGACAGCGCCTCCACGAACCAGCCGATCTTCTCGACGTCGGCGGTGGACACGGCCACCACCTCACCCGCGGCGACCCGCCGGGTGAGCGCGGCGCCGAGGACCGCGGTCTTGCGGGCGAGCAACTGCTGGGTGCGGGCGGCCGCGGTGATCCAGTTGGTGACCGCGGTGCGGTGCAGCATGGTGTCGCCGAGCGCGACGGCGACACCGGCCAGCAGGATCACACCGCCGGAGACGGCGAGCCGGGTGCCCGAACCGTCGACGACGGCCTGCACCGCGAGCCCCACCGTGTACGGCAGTGCCGCGATGCCGAGGAAGTGCAGCAGTCCCCAGCTCAGCGACCTGAGCTGGCCGCCGAGCTGGTTGCGGCCGAGCCAGAGCAGGAAGCGGGGGCCGGACCGGGTGTCGGGCTCGCCCGGATCGGCGTACGGAAGATCGCGAATGTGCATGATGTCCCAGCGGACGGAGCGGAATGAACGGGTTGCGGTAACAAACCGTGAAAGGTTCGCCTCGTACGGTGGCTCGAAGCAAACGATTTTCCGGTGCCGGGCAAAGAGTCGGCCATTCCCCGGGGCGGTGTGCGGCCCACGGCCCGTCGCGTCCGTGGCCCGGTGCGACCATGGAGCGCATGCGTATAGCCGGTGTGGTGCGAACGGCGGCCGCGGCAGCGGTCTGCTCTGTCCTGCTGACGTCCCTGACCTCTTGCGGGACGAGCGACGACGGTGACGGACGCAAGGACGGCAAGCGGGGCGCACCGGGTGGTACGGACGGGCGTACCACCGATCTCCGGCGCATCCCGGATGTCGGCGACCGTCTCCAGTCGCGGATTCCCCGCAACTCCCGCCAGGTGGTGGCCGTCTACGGCCGGAGCAGGAACCTGGCGGACGCGACGGTCGTTCTTTATACGAGAGCCGCCGCAGGCGGGGGAGGGGGAGACGCCACCTGGAAGAAGGAGCGAAGCTGGCCCGCCCACAACGGCAAGAAGGGCTGGACGCTCGACCACCGTGAGAACGACAAGCGCAGCCCGGTGGGCGTGTTCACGCTCAGCGACGCGGGCGGTGTCCTCGCCGACCCCGACCCCTCCCACGGCTCCGGCCTCCCGTACACCGAGTCGGCGGCGTTCCAGGCCCCGCACTACTGGCCGAAGACGCACTGGCACGACTTCGACCACGTCATCGCCATCGACTACAACCGCGTCAAGGGCACCCCGCCCAACGACCCCACGCGCCCGCAGGGCCAGGCCAAGGGCGGCAGCATCTGGCTGCACATGGACCACGGCAGCGGCACGTCCGGGTGCGTGAGCCTGCCGAAGTCCGGCATGCGGTATCTGCTGCGCACGCTCGACCCGAAGCAGCACCCGGTCGTGGTGATGGGCGACAAGGCGGCCCTGCGGGACTGAGCTGAGGGGGGGGGTGGGCCCCGGTGGCGGGGCCGTCCCCGAGCGGCCCACCCCCGTGCGCTCAGGACTCCTTCGGCTTCTCGGAGTCCATGCCGGACCGTGCCTTCTTCCACAGGCCGCGGGTGAAGTCCGGGATCGCCTGCGGCGCGCCCTTGGCCTTGATCGAGGCGTGGCTGAGCGGCACCGGCGCCGTCCAGGTGGCCGCGTCGTACACGTCGAAGTCCGGTACGAGCCCGAGCCGCATGCACTGCATCAGGCGGAACACCATGAGGTAGTCCATGCCGCCGTGCCCGCCGGGCGGGTTGGCGTGCTCCTTCCACAGCCAGTGGTCGAACTCGGCGGCGTAACTGCCGAAGTCGCCCCACTCGTCGTCCGTGTGGTCGGGTTCGATGTAGATGCGCTCCGGGTAGTCCTCGAAGACGCCCCTGGTGCCGCCGAGGCTGTTGATGCGGCTGTAGGGGTGCGGCGTGGAGACGTCGTGCTCCAGGCGGATCACCCGGCCCTTGGCGGTCTGTATGAGGCTGATGGTGCGGTCACTCTTGATGTACGTCTCCTTCCAGCTCGGGTCGCCGGGCGGCATGTGCTCCTCGCGGTACTCGGCGAGGCCGAGCGAGGGGGTGCCGAAGCTGGAGATGTGAGTCGCTCGGTCGCCGCGGTTGATGTCCATGTAGTTGGCGACGGGGCCGAAGCCGTGATTCGGGTAGAGGTCGCCGCGCAGCCGTGTGTGCCACAGCCGCCGCCACGGACCCTCGTAGTACTTCGGGTCGAACATCAGGCCGCGCAGGTCGTGGTTGTAGGCGCCCGCGCCGTGCAGCAGGTCACCGAACTTGCCCGCGTGTGCCATCCGCAGGACCCGCATCTCGTTCTTGCCGTAGCAGCAGTTCTCCAACTGCATACAGTGTCTGCGGGTGCGCTCGGACAGGTCGACGAGCTGCCACAGCTCGTCGAGGCGCATGGCGAGGGGGCACTCCACGCCGACGTGCTTGCCGTTCAGCATTGCCGTCCTCGCCATGGCGAAGTGCGTGTCCCAGGGCGTCGCCACGTACACGAAGTCGATGTCCCCGCGGCGGCACAGCTTCTCGTAGTCGTGATCGCCGTTGGTGTACGCCGCGGGGGCGGGCTGCCCGGCGGCGACGACCTTCTTCGAGGCCTTCGCCACCTTGTCCTTGACCGGGTCGCACAGTGCGACGACGCGTACGCCCGGCTGCGCGAGGAACAGGTCGATCATGCTGCCGCCGCGGTTGCCGAGGCCGACGATGCCGACGCGCACCGTGGAGCGGGCCTGGAACGGTACGCCGATCATCGTCCTGCCCTTGGCGGCCGGGGCCTCGGCCGCGGTCGCCGCTGCTCCCGCCGGAGCGTCGGCGGAGGCGTCCGCGTGGGCGGTGCCGGAGCCCAGGGCACCCAGGCCGAGGCCCGCCCCGGCAAGTCCGGCCGTGCGGAGGACCGTACGCCGTGAGTGACCGTCGGTGGACTCGTCGGTGGACTCTTCGGGCGCCGGTGTCGCGTTCTCGTCGTGCATCGGACCTCCGTCATCGCGGTGCCTATCTGTGGGCGGAAGACACCCTGATGGCGGTGCGAGAAGGGCGCAAGGGGTCGAAGTGGCCGGGGGGTTGGACTTTTCGCCAGGTGGTGCGGTGCCGCCCCCCTCCGTGCGGGGTGAAAGGACCGGGGGTGCCTCGGGCGCTCACTTCCGTCCGGCGCCCCCGGGCCGCGTGGCCCGTTCCAACTCCATCAGCACGGACCGGTAGCGCCGCCCCGTCGCATGGTCCATCCCCACCTCGCACATCCGGTTCGCCGACAGATACGCGTCGTACGTACGGGACGTCACCTCCGCGGCCTCCTTGCGGGTCGCGGACCGGGTGAGCTCCTCGTGCAGCATCCCGCGGTCGCCGGCGAACGCGCAGCAGCCGGAGTCGTCGGGCACCACGACCTCGTCCGCGCAGGCCTCGGCGACGGCGAGCAGATGCGCCTCGTCGCCCAAGTGACGCATGGAGCAGGTGGGGTGGAGGACCGCGGAGCCGACGCGGCGGTGCGGTGTGAGGTGGGGCAGCAGATCGTCGGCGGCCCACACCACCGAGTCGACGACCGTCAGCTCCTGGTGCAGCCTGCGGTTGTCGGCGGTGAGGTACGGCACGACCTCGTGGGCGATGCCGAGCGCGCAGGACGACGCGTCCACGACCAGGGGCAGCGCACCGCCCGCGGTCCAGCCCCAGGCGGCCTCGACGATACGGTTCGCCATCAGCGCGTTGCCGGTCTCGTACCCCTTGGAGTGCCAGATCGTGGCGCAGCACGTGCCCGCCACGTCGTCCGGGATCCACACCGGTTTCCCGGCGCGGGCCGAGACCGCGACGACGGCCTGGGCGAGGGAGACGTCGCCGGGGCTGGCGAAGATGCGGTTCACGCACGCCGGGTAGTAGACGGCGGACGCGCCGACGCGGGCGGTGTGCGGGAGCGCGGCGGAGGCGGGCCCCGGGACCTCCGGCAGCCACTCCGGGACCAGGTCGGGACGCACGGCCTTGCGGGCGGCGCGGGTGACGGCGGTCAGTACGCGGTCGCCGCGGTCGCCACGGCCGTGGTAACCGGGACGGTGGCCACGGCCACCGCCGAGAAGAGTGCCCAGCTTGTCCGCCGCGGCCACCGCGAGCCGCGCACAAGCCTCGACCGCCCCGAAGTGCCGGGCGGTCAGCGCGGCCACCCGCTCCTCCCGCCGGGAGTGCCTGGCCTGCCGGAAGTCCTTCATCAGAGCGCCGGTGTCGATACCGACGGGACAGGCGAGCTTGCAGGTGGAGTCGCCCGCGCAGGTGTCCACGGCGTCGTACCCGTACGCGTCGACGAGACCGTCCTCGACCGGCGAACCGGGCGCCTGGCGCATCATCTCGCGGCGCAGCACGATGCGTTGGCGCGGGGTGGTCGTCAGGTCCTCGCTGGGGCACGTCGGTTCGCAGAAGCCGCACTCGATGCACGGGTCCGCGATCGGCTCGACCTTCGGGATCGTCTTGAGGCCGCGCAGATGGGCCCGCGGATCACGGTCGAGGACGATGCGCGGCGCGAGCACGCCGTCCGGGTCGATGACCTGCTTCGTGCGCCACATCAGCGCCGTCGCCTTCGGTCCCCATTCGAGTTCGAGGAACGGCGCGATGTTGCGGCCCGTCGCGTGCTCCGCCTTCAGCGAGCCGTCGAAGCGCTCGACGGTCAGACGGCAGAACTCGTCCATGAACGCGGCGTACCGGTCCACGTCGGTGCGCAGGCCCGCGTCGAAGGCCAGCAGGAAGTGCAGGTTCCCGTGCGCCGCGTGCCCGGCCACGGCGGTGTCGAAGCCGTGCCGCGTCTGGAGTTCGAGGAGCGCCTCGCAGGCCTCCGCGAGGCGCGCCGGGGGCACGGCGAAGTCCTCGGTGATCAGCGTCGTCCCCGCAGGGCGCGAGCCGCCGACGGCCGCCACGAACGCCTTGCGGGCCGTCCAGTAGCCCGTGATCGTCTTCGGGTCACGGGTGAACTCATTGGTCACGGAGGCCACGGGCGCCACGAGGGAGAGGCCGTCGAGTACCTCGGCGGCCGCCGCCTCGTAGGCCCGCTGGCGGGCCTCGTCCGGTGCGCGGAACTCCACCAGGAGCGCTGCCGTGTCCTTCGGCAGCCGCGCCCAGTCGGCCGGGACGCCCCGGACGCTGACCGACGCGCGCAGGGTGTTGCCGTCCATCAGCTCCACCGCGAGCGCGCCCGCCTCGTTGAACCGCGGCACGGCGGCCGCGGCGGCGGGCAGGGAGGGGAAGAACAGCAGGGCGGTGGAGACCCGCCGGTCCAGCGGAAGGGTGTCGAAGACGACTTCGGAGATGAAACCGAACGTGCCCTCGGAGCCGACCATGAGGCCGCGCAGGATCCGCACCGGCGTCGCGCCGTCGAGGAACGCGTCCAGGCGGTAGCCGTTGGTGTTCTTGATCTCGTGCTTCGCGCGGATACGGGCGGTGAGCTCCGGGTCCGCCTCGATCTCGCGCTTGATCTCCAGGAGGCCCGCGCACAGGGCGGGTTCGGCGTGCGCGAGCAGGTCGTCGGCGTCCGGGTCCGCCGTGTCCACGACCGTGCCGGAGGGCAGCACGAAGGTCAGGGACGCGACCGTGCGGTAGGAGTTGCGGGTGGTGCCCGCCGTCATGCCGGAGGCGTTGTTCGCCACGACGCCCCCGACGGTGCAGGCGATCGCGCTCGCCGGGTCGGGACCGAGGACGCGGCCGTGCCGGGCGAGGGTGGCGTTGGCGCGCACGATCGTCGTGCCGGGCCTGATCCGCGCACGCACGGAGCCGCCCGCGCCCTGTGCGCCCGCTGTGCCCACCGTGCCCGCTGTGCCTTCTGCGCCTGCTGTGCCCACCGTGCCCACTGCGCCCTGCGGGTCCGCTGTGCCCTCCGTGCCGCTGGCGTCCTGGGGCCCGTCGAGCACCTCGATGCCCGACCAGTGCTTGCGTACGTCGACGAGGATGTCCTCGCCCTGCGCCTGACCGTTCAGCGAGGTTCCTGCGGCGCGGAAGACGACCTCGCGGCCCTTGCCGTGTGCGTACGACAGGACGGCCGACACGTCGTCGATGTCCTCGGCGACGACCACGACCTGGGGCACGAAGCGGTAGGGGCTCGCGTCCGACGCGTACCGGACCAGGTCGGACACCTTGCTCAGGACCTTGCCTGGGCCGAGGATCGCGGTCAGTTCGTCGCGCAGCGGTCCGGGCGTGCCGTCGGCCCGGTCGTCAGGGACCCGGTCGGAGGACGGGGCTCGGCCGTCCGTGGCGGGGCGCAGTGCGTCGGGGTCGGGCTCCAGCACGGGCATGGCCTCTCCTCGGCGGGGTCGGCGGGGACGGCAGGGACGGCGGCGGGTCGGGGCGGCTCGGGAGCGGCACCTTGACGCCCACTCAGCAGTGTGGCTGATCCGGCGCGTCGAACAGGGCGTCGAGCAGGCCGCCCAACTGCGCGCGCTGCGCCGTGTCCAACGGGGCCAGGATGTCCTCCGCCGCGGCCCGGCGCGCGCCGTGCAGCTTTCCGAGGGCCTCGCGCCCGCCCTCAGTCAGCTCTATGCGGATGACGCGGCGGTTGGTGGGGTCGGGCACGCGGCGCACCATGGCCGCCCCCTCCAGGCCGTCGACCAGGCTGGTCACAGCACGCGGGACGACCTCGAGGCGCTGCGCGAGGTCGGCCATGCGCGGCGGAGTGTCGTAGTACGACAGGGTGCGCAAAAGGCGGGACTGCGCCGGTGTGATCCCGATGGGCTCCAGATGGCGCTTCTGGATGCGGTGCAGCCGACGGGTGAGCCGCAGCAACTGCTCGGCAAGGAATCCGTCGGTGTCCGGTGTGCTCATGGGGGAACGGTATCAGGACCTCGTACATTGTGAGCGTAGGTAACAATGAGCTATCCTCTTCTGGTCATCGCCGGTCCGCCGCGTCCGGCCCGCGTCGTACCCCGTAGGAGCCCATGCGCTACGACGAACACACAACAGACAGCCGTGTCACACACACCCCCGCGTCGGACACCCCCGAGGAGCCGCACGAGCTGCGCCGCATCCTCCGTCTCTTCCGCCCCTACCGCGGCCGCCTCGCCTTCGTGGGCCTGCTGGTCTGTGCCGCGTCCCTGGTGTCGGTGGCCACCCCCTTCCTTCTGAAGGAGATCCTCGACACCGCGATCCCGGAGGGCCGCACGGGTCTGCTGAGCCTGCTGGCCCTCGGGATGATCCTCAGCGCGGTGGTCACCAGCGTCTTCGGCGTCCTGCAGACCCTGATCTCGACGACCGTCGGCCAGCAGGTCATGCACGACCTGCGCACCGCCGTGTACGGCCGCCTCCAGCACATGTCCCTCGCCTTCTTCACGCGCACGCGCACGGGCGAGGTCCAGTCCCGCATCGCCAACGACATCGGCGGCATGCAGGCGACCGTCACGTCCACGGCGACGTCCCTGGTGTCGAACCTGACGAGCGTCATTGCCACGGTCGTCGCGATGCTCGCCCTCGACTGGCGTCTGACGGTCGTCTCGCTGCTGCTGCTCCCCGTGTTCGCGTGGATCAGCCGCCGCGTGGGTCGCGAGCGCAAGAAGATAGCCACCGAACGCCAGAAGCAGATGGCCGCGATGGCGGCCACGGTCACGGAGTCGCTGTCGGTCAGCGGCATCCTGCTCGGCCGCACGATGGGCCGCGCCGACTCCCTCACCCGGTCCTTCGGGGAGGAGTCCGAGCGGCTCGTCGACCTGGAGGTCCGCTCCAACATGGCCGGGCGCTGGCGCATGGCCGTGATCACCATCGTGATGGCGGCGATGCCCGCCGTCATCTACTGGAGCGCCGGTCTCGCCTTCCAGCTCGGCGGCCCCACCGTCTCCATCGGTACGCTCGTCGCCTTCGTCTCGCTCCAACAGGGCCTGTTCCGGCCGACCGTGAGCCTGCTGTCCACCGGTGTGCAGATCCAGACGTCCCTCGCCCTGTTCCAGCGCATCTTCGAGTACCTCGACCTGCCCATCGACATCACCGAACGCGACGAACCCGTCCGCCTGGAGACGGTCAAGGGCGAGGTCCGGTTCGAGAACGTCACCTTCCGCTACGACGAGCACGACGAGCACGACGAGCACGACGAGCACGGTGAGCACGACGAGCACGGTGAGTACGAGGGGCACGACAAGCGGGGCGCCCCCGTGCTCGACGGCATCGACCTCACGGTGCCCGCGGGCGGCAGCCTCGCGGTCGTCGGGCCCACGGGATCAGGCAAGTCCACCCTCAGCTATCTGGTGCCCCGGCTGTACGACGTGAGCGGCGGCCGGGTCACGCTCGACGGCGTCGACGTGCGCGACCTGGACTTCGACACCCTCGCCCGCGCGGTCGGCGTCGTCTCCCAGGAGACCTACCTCTTCCACGCCTCGGTCGCGGACAACCTGCGCTTCGCCAAGCCGGACGCCACGGACGAGGAGATGCGGACGGCGGCGCGCGCGGCCCAGATCCACGACCACATCGCGGCCCTGCCCGACGGGTACGACACGGTCGTCGGGGAGCGCGGCCACCGCTTCTCCGGCGGCGAGAAGCAGCGCCTCGCCATCGCCCGCACGATCCTGCGCGACCCGCCCGTCCTCATCCTCGACGAGGCGACCAGCGCGCTCGACACCCGCACGGAGCACGCCGTCCAGCAGGCCATCGACGCCCTGTCGGCCAACCGGACGACGCTCACCATCGCCCACCGCCTGTCGACGGTCCGCGACGCCGACCAGATCGTCGTCCTCGACTCCGGCCGGATGACCGAGCGCGGCACCCACACCGAGCTCCTCGCCCGAGGGGGCCAGTACGCCGCCCTGGTCCGCGGGGACGCCCAACTGGAGCCGGTGACGTAGGGCAGTGGGGCGAGCTGTACAGGCATATGCGGTAGATGTACAGGAAATATGATGAATGTCGGGTTAGCGTGCCCGCATGCACACCACGACCCCGCCACGGGGAAA
This sequence comes from Streptomyces aureocirculatus, assembly GCF_000720475.1. Classification (GTDB taxonomy): domain Bacteria; phylum Actinomycetota; class Actinomycetes; order Streptomycetales; family Streptomycetaceae; genus Streptomyces; species Streptomyces aureocirculatus. The sequence continues at coordinate 20,489 of NZ_JOAP01000065.1, read as the reverse complement.
GAAACGGGGCACGATCCGGCTGACGCGCCGGGGCTGGATCGCCGTGCTCGCCATCGGCACCGCGGCGGCGGCCACCGCCGTGACGGTGCCGCTGCTGCTGCCCGACGACGAGACCCGGCCCAAGACGCTGACCGTTCCGGAGGGCTGGCGCTCCGCCCAGGTGTACGCGGCCGTCGACAAGGCCCTGAAGGTGCGGCCCGGGACCACGAAGCAGACCGTCTCCAAGACCGACCTCAAGCTCCCGGGCGACGCGGGCGGCAACCCCGAGGGTTATCTCTTCCCCGCGACGTATCCCATCGGCTCGCAGTCGACGCCCGCCTCCGTCCTGTCGTACATGGTCAACACGGCGAACAAGAAGTTCAGCGGGGGCCACGTGACGGCTGGGGCCGACCGGAACGCCGTGAATGTCTACCAGACGGTCACCATCGCCAGCATGGTCGAGGCCGAGGCGGACAGCGAGAAGGACATGGGCAAGGTCGCCCGCGTCATCTACAACCGCCTGGACCGGGGCATGCCGCTGCAGATGGACTCCACCATCAACTACGCCCTCAACCGCTCCACCTTGAAGACCACCGACCGCGACACGAAGATCAGCAGCCCCTACAACACCTATGCCCGTATGGGCCTGCCACCGACGCCCATCGGCAATCCCGGCGAGGCGGCCATGCGTGCCGCGACCAGCCCTACGCCGGGGGACTGGCTGTACTTCGTGACGGTGAAGCGGGGGGACACACGGTTCACCGCGCAGTACGAGGAACAGCAGCGGAACGTGGCGGAGTTCAACCGCAACGCGCAGCGGGCCGCCGCCCACTGAGCGACGGGCCTCGTGCCGCCACGGCCCGCGCGAGACCTTGTGCCGCCATGGCCCGCGCGAGACCCTGGCGTGCGCTCCGCCGAACCCCACGCTGCCGCACCACCGGCAACGGACTTACCACGCACCGCCGCACATGATCCCGACCCGCTCACGGTCCATGGAAGGTTCAGGTGCACCGCAGATGAGGCAGACGAGAAGGTCCTTGTGCCGTCGGCCGGCAGGCGTGGCGCTGTCCGCCGCGCTGCTCGCCGCGGGTCTCCAGCTCGGCGCCGCTCCCGGTGCCCGCGCCGGGACGGCGGTGCCGGACAACTGGATCGTCGTCCTGAAAGAGCCCGCGGGCGCCTCCGGGGCCGATGTGCCGGCCGTGGCGCGCGAACTCGTCGGGCGGGCGGAAGGGGCGCGGCTCGGGCATGTGTACCGGGCCGCGCTGCACGGGTTCTCCGCGCGGATGACCCGCGCGCAGGCGGTCCGCACGGCCGCCGACCCCCGCGTGGCCCTCGTACGCGAGGACGCCCGCGTGACTCTCGCGGGCCAGGACACCCGCGTGGCCCTCGCAGGCCAGGACGCGCGCGTACGCCCGGACGCGCCACGGCAGCGACCGGCGACGGTGGACCAGGCCCGGGTCCAGGGCCGGGCCCGGGACCGGGTCCAGGACCAGGCTCGGGACCGGGTCCAGGACCAGGCTCGGGACCGGGTCCAGGACCAGGCTCGGGGCCGGGTCCAGGACCAGGCTCGGGACCGAGTCCAGGACCGGGCCCGGATATCCTCCGCGCGCGCCCGCCTCCCGCACGTCGACGAGACGCAGCCGAACGCCCCCTGGGGGCTCGATCGCATCGACCAGCGGCGGTTGCCGCTCTCCACGACGTACACGTACCGGACCACCGCGCCGGACGTCGGCGTGTACGTCATCGACACCGGACTGCGCACCTCGCACCAGGAGTTCGGCGGCCGGGCCTCGGTCGGTGTCGACACCGTCGGCGACGGGCAGGGCGGCAACGACTGCAACGGCCACGGCACCCACGTCGGCGGCGTCGCCGCGGGTGCCACCTACGGGGTGGCGAAACAGGCCAGGCTTGTGGCGGTGCGCGTCCTGGGCTGCCAGGGGTCGGGCACCGTCTCGGGGGTCGTGGCGGGCGTCGACTGGGTGACGGCCAACGCCACGAAACCCGCCGTGGCCAACATGAGCCTGGGCGGCGGGGCCAGCGACATCATCGACCGTGCCGTACGCGGGTCCATCGCATCGGGTGTCACGTACACCGTCTCGGCGGGCGGTTCCGGGCAGTCCGGCGGCGCCTGCTCCAGTTCCCCGGCACGCGTGCCCGAAGCGGTGACCGTCGGCGGAAGCGACCGTTCCGACCGGGTGACGCCCTCCTCCAACCACGGCGAGTGCGTGTCGCTGTTCGCGCCGGGCGACCGCGTTCCCTCGGCCTGGAAGGACGGCGACACCGCCTCGGCCACGCTCAGCGGTACGTCGATGGCGACCGCGCACGCCGCGGGCGCGGCGGCGCTGCACCTGGGCCTGCGGCCCGCGGACACGCCGGCGCAGGTGAAGCGGGGCCTGGTCGACAACGCCACCACGGGCGTGCTCCAGGGCGGTCGGCCGGTCGTCCCCGACAGGCTGCTCTATACCCTGTACCTGCCCTAGCGACTCTTCGCCCTGGCGGCAGCCCTCCGGCAGGGCGAACTTCCCGGGGCCCTCATGGGGGCCGTAAGCGGTCTTGGCATGCCTCATTTTGAGTCAGCATGCGGTGCGGATTGTTCCCCGATCGCCAGTTTCAGTCGCCCGGGGCGCCCGCAGGTTCCATGCTTGGCTGCCGGTTCCGAAACCAGGGCGTCCACGGGCGCCCGGAGGGACCGGCTCCGGACGTAGACGGCCGCGGACGCACATGAGGAGCCTGATGTACAGGCGAGACAGGAAACACCCACGGGGCGGACGTGGCGGCGAGGAGGCCCCGCCACAGGCCGGGCGAGGTGAGGGAGGCGCCGGGTGACCGGCAAGGCCATGTCGACGCCGTTCTCCGAGGGCCCCCCGCGCAACAAGCGGGGCCGCAAGCTCGGGCCGGTCACGGACGGAACCGGTCCCGCCCACCGCGCCTGGCTCGAACCGCTGCGCGCGTCCTATCTGGCCAGTGGTCTGACGATCGGCCATCTGGAGCGTGAGACCGGCTGGTCCCGGTCGAAGATATCCGAGCTCCTGCGTGCCGCGGGGCGCTACCCGCGCTGGGAGTTCACGCGCAGCCTGCTCACCGCGCTGCACTGGCCGGCCCCGTCGATGGCGTACATGCGCGCCCTGTGGGCCCTTGCCGCACGCGAGGCCAACAAGCGAACCATCTGGATCAATAGCTGCCTGCGGGGGGACGGCCTGTCCGCCGACGATCGCCTTCCACTGCACTTCGCCGCCTTCCAGGACCTGTACCGCGACGCCTACACCGGCTACGCGCACACCTTCCTGCGGCGCCGCCCCGACGCACGCCGCGCGGTGAACGACGTCTTCATCCTGCTGCTGTTCCTCTGGGACGAGGCCCTGGCAGGTGACAACCCCGAGCGGTTCGCCTGGCAGATCCTGCGCCAGACCGTCATGGAGCGCACGCCCCACCCCGACGGCAGCCCCGCACTGCTCGAGGCCGCCTTCGACACGGTCGCCCTGCGCACGGCAGCCGACCCCGTCGCGCAGATCGAGGAGTCCATGCGCCTCTTCGACGCGCTGCGCCGACTGCCCGCCGGGCAGCTCGACGTCATGGTGCTGCTGCATCTGCGCGCCATGGACGAGAGCGCCGTCGCCGGGGTGCTCGGCGTGCCGCTCGCGACGGTGCGCTCCACGGCCAGGCACGCCCGGCGTCACCTCGACGGCTGCCTGCGCACCGCCTTCCAGGAGGGACACCCCGGTGACCGCACCGATTGACGAGCTGCTCGCCCGCGCCCGGCTCCAGGACGGGACCGACACCCCGAGCGACCCCGTCAGGATGCCCCGGCCCGGCACCACCACGGCCCCGGGACGGCGTCCCTCGACCGCCGCGGGCCAGGCCCACGGCCACCTTGCCGCCGCCGTCCCCGCGGCTTCCGCGGGGGCCACGGCACCCTTGGGGCCTCCGGGTCCTCCGGGCGGCACGGCCGCGGCGGCGGGCGTCGGCAGGGCGGACGGCGTGCACCAGGGTGCGGCACGCGACCTGCGGAGCCTGTGCGAGGCGGTCGTGACCGCCCGGGCCCTGGCCTCGCTGCGTGACTTCCTCACCCGGGTGCTGCCCGAGCCGCCCGGGGCCCGGGTCCTCGGCTGCATCCTGCAGTTGAACGGCGCGGAGGACTCGGCCCGCTTCTGGTGGCAGTACGCCGCGGGCGCCGGTGACGTCGCCGCTTCGTACTGCCTCCATCTGCACCACCTCTCCCTCGGCGAGCGGGGCGAGGCGGTGTGGTGGCAGCGGCAGACACCCGGCGACCCGGGGCCGCCGGGCGCCGCCGAGCCAGGGCTGCCGGGTGCCGCCGCCGAGCCAAGGCTGCCGGGCGCGGCCACCGGCCCCAGCGCAGCCGTGGCCGTCGCCCCGGACGTCGCCGCCGAGCCGGGCGGGCGGCCCGAGCCGGGCTTCCCGCCCGGCCATCCGCCCGTGCGCACCGACCGGAGCGTGCCCACCATGCTGCGGCTGCTCAGCGGGCTCAAAACCGCGGAACGGCCGGTCGGCCCGCATGCCCGGGCGGGCGTCGTCCGCGTAGTCATGGACTACGTCGCGTCCGCCGTCGACTATGTGGACCCGGACCTCGAACTCCCGCTGCCCTGCGCCGATTTCACCGACCACATCCGCGTCCTCACCATCCCGGCAGCCCGGGCGCCCCGCTCGACGACGCCCCGACACCCTCTCGCCGTCCGGGACGCGGCCCGCTCCGAGGGACGGGCACCGCACACCGAGGCGGGGTGAGGCCCCGCGGTGCGCGGTGTCCGGTGTCCCGCGGCGCACGGTGTCCGGCGCTTCGCGGCGACCGTCGTCTCGCGGTGCACGGTGTCCGGCGCTTCGTGGTGCACGGTGTCTGGCGTCTCGCCGTGCACGGTGTCCGGCGCTTCGCGGTGTCCGGTGTCTCGCGGCGCACGGCGTCCGGCACTTCGCGGCGACCGTCGTCTCGCGGCGCGCGGCGACCGTCGTCTCGTGGCGCACGGCGTCCGGCGTCCGGCGTCTCGCAGCACACATCGAGCACCGCCCCGTATCCCGCCGACCGGCTCCGGCGCCCCGTGTTCACACGCCGACCGGCACCCGGTCGAGCAGCCGCGCGATGTCCCGTACCGCCGCCCGCCCCGCCCGGTTGGCGCCGATGGTGCTCGCCGACGGGCCGTACCCCACCAGGTGCACGCGGGGGTCGGCCGCCGCCCGGGTGCCGTCCATGCGGATGCCGCCGCCGGGCTCCCGCAGCCGCAGCGGGGCCAGGTGCTCGACCGCCGCGCGGAAGCCGGTGGCCCACAGGATGACGTCCGCCTCGACGTGGCGTCCGTCGGCCCAGGTCACGCCGTCGGGCGTGATCCGGTCGAACATCGGGAGGCGGTCGAGGACGCCGTCCGCGCGCGCCTCGCGCACCGCGTCGGTGACCGCGAGGCCGGTCACCGACACCACACTCATCGGCGGCAGCCCCCGCCGCACCCGCTCCTCGACCATCGCGACGGCGGCCCGGCCGCGGTCCTCGTCGAAAGGGCCCTCGGCGAAGACGGGCGGGCGCCGCGTCACCCACCAGGTCTCGGCGGCGTACGGCGCGATCTCCATCAGGTGCTGGGTACCGGACGCGCCGCCGCCCACGACGATCACGCGCTGCCCGCGGAACGCCTCGGGCCCGGGGTAGATCGCGGTGTGCAGTTGCCGACCGCGGAAGGTCTCCTGCCCGGGGTAGCGCGGCCAGAAGGGCCGGTCCCAGGTGCCGGTCGCGTTGATCAGGGCCCGCGTCGACCAGGTGCCCGCGTCCGTCTCCACGAGGAGCCGCCCGCCCTCGCCCTCGGTGACCCGGTGCACGTCGACGGGCCGCCGCACGCGCAGGTCGAAGCGCCGCTCGTAGGCGTCGAAGTAGGCGCCTATGACCTGTGAGGAGGGACGCTCCGGGTCCGCGCCCGTCAGCTCCATGCCCGGCAGCGCGTGCATGCCGTGCACCTTGCCGTACGTCAGGGACGGCCACCGGAACTGCCACGCGCCGCCCGGCCGCGGCGCGTGGTCGAGGACGACGAAGTCCCGCTCCGGCTCGAACCCCCTGCGCCGCAGGTGGTAGGCGCTGGACAGACCCGCCTGCCCGGCGCCGACCACCACCACGTCCACCTCGGTGGCACCTGAGTCTCGTACCTCGATGTCGTTCACGCTTCTACTAACTACGGCAGGGGGCGGGATCTTCCCCCCTCCGGGCGGGGTCTTCCCCCCCGCCGGGCCGGATGTTCCCGCCCCGCCGGGTCCTCGCGCCCCCTCCCGGCCCCCGCCGCAGTCGTACGCCGAGGCCTCAGCGCCCCCCGGCCACCAGCAGCGGCGCACCCCCCGGAGCCGATGCCGGGCGGCCGTTCGCCGCCGGGACACCGGTGAGCGGTGCGGCCGGGACGCGCGGCAGGAGCCCGCGTGCCGCGAGGTCGGGGATCACGCCCTCACCGAACCAGTACGCCTCCTCCAGATGCGGATAGCCGGAGAGCACGAAGTGGTCGACGCCGAGCGCGTGGTACTCCTCGATCCGGTCGGCGACCTCGGCGTGGCTGCCCACCAGGGCGGTGCCCGCGCCACCGCGGACCAGGCCGACGCCCGCCCACAGGTTCGGCGCGATCACCAGGTTGTCGCGGGAACCGCCGTGCAGCGCCAGCATGCGCTGCTGGCCCACGGACTCGCTGCGGCCGAGCGCCTCCTGCGCGGCGGCGACGGTGGCCGGGTCGAGATCCGCGAGCAGCCGGTCCGCGGTCGCCCAGGCCTCGGCGGCGGAGTCGCGGGAGATGGTGTGCAGCCGGATCCCGAAGCGCACCGTGCGGCCCTCGGCGTCGGCGAGGCCCCGGATCCAGTCGATCTTCTGCCGCACCTGCTCCGGCGGCTCGCCCCAGGTGAGATAGACGTCGCTGTGCCGCGCGGCGACCGGGCCCGCGGCGGGCGACGAGCCGCCGAAGAAGATCTCCGGGAGCGGGTCGGGGGGCAGCGCGGTCAGGCCCCCGTCGATCCGGTAGTGCTCGCCATCGAAGTCGTACGGGCGCCCGCTCCACGCCCCGCGCACCACCGACAGGAACTCGTCGGTGCGGGCATAGCGGCGGTCGTGGTCCAAGTGGTCGCCGAAGCGCCGCTGTTCGGTGGAGTCGCCGCCGGTGACGACGTTGAGCAGCAGGCGGCCGCGGGTGATGCGCTGGTAGGTCGCCGCCATCTGGGCCGCGAGCACCGGCGAGAGCACCCCGGGCCGGAACGCCACCAGGAACTTCAGCCGCTCGGTGTGCTGCGCGAGCGCCACGGTGGTCAGCCAGGCGTCCTCGCACCAGGTGCCGGTCGGGGTGAGCACCGCCTCGAAGCCCAACTGCTCGGCGGCCTTGGCGATCTGGGCCAGATACTCGATGTCGGGGGCGCGCACCCCGCTGACCGGTGTGACACGGGAGCGCTTGATGCCGCCGTCGGTGTAGGCGTGCCGGTCCACGAGGGTGCGGCCGTCGCCGCCCGTCGGCAGGAACCAGTGGAGGTGGACGGTCATGCTCAGGACTCCTTGTAGGTGCGGGGCGCGGTGGTGGAGGGCGGCAGCGAGCCGTTGAACCGGGTGTCGGTGAACTCGGCGAAGTCGACGCGGCGCGGAATGAGCTTCAGGTCCGCGAAGGTGTCGACGATGCGCTGCTCGGAGGCGACGGCGGCGCGGTCCACGGCGACGGGGACCCGGGTGCCGTTGGTGCGTTTGACCGCGTCCAGCGCCACCTCGTACGGCAGCCCCGTGTCCTTCGCCCAGACCTTCGCCCATGCCTCGGGATGCTTGAAGACCCAGTCCTGGGCCTTGCGGAGGCGTCGCAGATAGTCGTCGATCGCCGCGGACTTCTTCTTGTCCTTGAGCGCGCCGGGCGCGGCGACCTGGAAGCTGAGCCCGTTGACGACGCCCTCGCCGTCGGTGAGCACCCGCGCCTTGCCGCCGCGCAGCACCTGTGAGGTGTACGGGTCCCACACCGCCCAGGCGTCCACCTTGCCGGCGCTGAAGGCCGCGAGCGCGTCCGCGGGCTGCAGATACTTGACGTGCACGTCCTTGACTGTCAGCCCCACCTTCTTGAGGGACGCGATGAGCTGGTAGTGCGCGGACGAGCCCTGCGCCACCGCGACGGACCTGCCCTTGAGGTCGGCCGTCCCGCGCAGTTCGGAGTCCTTGGGCACGGCGATCACCTCGCCGTGCGCGGTGCCGTGGCTCGCGGCCACCACGGAGATCTTCGAACCCGCGCCCGCGGCGAACACGGGTGGCGTGTTGCCGACCGAGCCGATGTCGACGGCCTTGGCGTTCACGGCCTCCAGGAGTGGCGGTCCGGACGTGAACGTGGACCACTTGATCTTGTACGTGAGGTCGTCGAGCTCTCCGGCGGCTCGCAGGACGGCCTCCGAACCGCCCTTCTGGTCACCGACGCTGAGCGTGAGCGACCCCTTCCCGTCGGTGGTGCCACCGCCGGGACCGCCGCTGGAGGAGTTGGCGGAGGAGGTTCCCGCGCAGGCGGCGAGCGGCAGGGCGAGGGGGAGGAGCAGCAGGGGGACGAGGCGTCGGCGTGAGCGGTGTGGCATGGGCAGGGGTCCGTTCTCGGGGTGTCGGGTGCGACGTCTTGGGGTTTCTGGTGCGGCAGACGGCAGACGGCAGACGGCAGGCGGCAGGCGGCAGGCGGCGGGCGGCGGGCGGCGGGCGGCAGATGGCAAGCCGTCGGCAGGGGGCGGTGGGCGGCGGCGTCAGGCCGCGTCGGCCTTGGCGCCGGGCGATGCGGCCGGGGCCTCGACCCCGAGGCGTTCGAGCAGGCCGGTGCGGAGCGCGGCGAACCGCGGGTCGGCGATGTCACGCGACCGCGGCAGCTCGATCCGCTGCTCGTGGGCGATGACCCCCTCGTCCATGACGAGGACGCGGTCGGCGAGCAGTACCGCCTCCTCCACGTCGTGCGTGACAAGGAGCACGGCGCAGCCGCGGCGCTGCCACAACTCGTCGACGAGTCGCTGTGCCTTGACCCGGGTCAGCGCGTCGAGGGCGCCGAACGGCTCGTCGAGGAGCAGCAGATCCGGTTCGCGCACCAGCGCACGGGCCAGTGAGGCGCGCTGGGCCTCACCTCCGGAGAGGGTCTTCGGCCAGGCCTGCGCACGATGGCCGAGTCCCACTTCCGCCAAGGCCCCTTCCGCGCGGGCCCGCTCCGGCTTGCCGGGCAGCCCGAGGAGCACATTGCGCCACACCCGCTTCCAGGGCATGAGGCGGGGCGCCTGGAACGCCACGGCCTTGCGGCGCGGTACGAGGACGGTGCCCTCGATGTCGCGGTCGAGCCCGGCGAGGACGCGCAGCAGGGTGGACTTCCCGCAGCCGCTGCGGCCGAGCAGGGCGACGAACTCCCCGGCGCGGACGTCGAGGTGCAGCCGGTCGATGACCGGACGGCCGTCGAAGGCGCGGGTGAGGCCGTCGACGCGAACGGCGGTGGCGGGCTCGTGGGGGCGTACGGTGCCGTCGGGCACGGCGGGGGTGGTCACCGGCCGGTGAACGTCGGTCGCCATTGCAGGAGCAGCCTTTCGAGAGTGCGGACCACGAAGTCGGCGAGCAGGCCGAGGAAGGCGTAGACGATCAGGCAGACGACGATGACGTCGGTCCGCAGGAAGTCCCGCGCCTGGACCATCAGAAAGCCGATGCCCGAGTCGGCGTTGATCTGTTCGGCGAAGACGAGGGCGAGCCAGGCGATGCCCAGGGAGTACCGCAGTCCGGTCATGGCGCCGGGGAGCGCGCCGGGCAGGATCACATGCCGTACGAGGCCCCACCGGGAGAGCCCCAGGGACTCCCCGGCCTCGATCAACTGGGAGTCGACGCCGCGGATACCGGCGTACACGTTCAGATAGAGCGGGAACGACACGCCGAGCGTGATGACGGCGATCTTGGGTGTCTCACCGATGCCGAACCAGAGGATGAACAGCGGGATGAGCCCCACGAACGGCACCGTCCGCAGCATCTGCACGCTGGCGTCGACCAGGTCCTCACCGACGCGGAAGAGACCGGAGACGAGCGCGAGCCCGGTGCCGGCGAGGGCGCCGAGCAGCAGCCCGACGGCGACGCGCTGCAACGACACTCCCATGGCGGAGGTCAGCGAGCCGTCCTCGACCAGATCTCCGGCGACGCGGGCGATGGTCCCGGGCGGCGCGAGCACGTCGGGGGCGAGGACCCCGGTGGCGCTGAGGAGTTGCCACAGTCCGAGCAGCAGTACGGGTCCTGTGGTGCGGCGCAGCCAGCGCGGGACACGGGTCCGGCGGGACGAGGAGGGGACCAGGGCGACGAGGCCGGGGGCGAGTGGAGTCGTCTTTTCCAGTGATATGTCGGGTGTGGTGGGCGGTGGTGGGGCATGGCTGATGCTCATGACGCTCCAGGGCAGGGCAGGGCAGGGAAGAGCACGGCGGAGTGGTGCGGTACGGGGAAGAGCGGGCTCAGCGCTGCTCGACGTACTCAGTGCGAGGCACACGCGTCGGCGCGAGGGCAACGCGTCGGCGCCGGCGGGTGCTTCGGCACGAGCCGCGCGGCGCTACGGCGGTGTGCACGAGCGGAACGACCGCCGGAAGAAGCCGCGGAAGCGCGACGGAGACCCCGAGCGAGGCAGGGGAGAAGCCGCATGAAGCGGAGAAGAAGAGAGAGGGGAAGGCGCGTCAGCAGCCGCGGCGACACGCGGAGGAGGCCACCCGCAGCAGGTCGATGTGACCGCGCGAAGTGAGCAGAGCTGAACGCAACATGCGCCGAAACGTAGCGATCTCATCCGCGCACGGTCAATGGCGTCTCGGAAAGTGGGCATCTCGTATCACAGAATGGGACTGCACCCCGTTGTGCGCGGTCGCCGGACGGCGGGACTGGTGCAGGATGGGAGCCATGAACGACACGCCAGGCGCCTTCACCACCCGGATCCTGAACGTCGCGAGCGGTTCCGCGGAGACGGTCGTGGATCTCACCCACGAGTGCGAGAGCTTCCTGCGCGAGGCGGCTCGCGGACGCGACGGACTGCTCAATGTGTTCGTCCCGCACGCCACGGCCGGCGTCGCCGTCCTGGAGACCGGCGCGGGCAGCGACTCCGACCTCCTCGCCGCGCTGCACACCCTGCTGCCCGCCGACGACCGCTGGCAGCACCGCCACGGCAGCCCCGGCCACGGCCGCGACCACGTCCTGCCCGCCCTGATCGCCCCGCACGCGACGCTGCCGGTGATCGGCGGAGCCCTGGAGCTCGGCACGTGGCAGTCGGTGTGCCTGGTCGACACGAACAAGGACAACCCGGACCGTCAGGTGCGCCTCAGCTTCCTCGGCTGACCTGCCCCGGCACTCCGGCCGCCGCACGCCGCAGGACCGCGCGGGCGATCTCGTCGTTGCGGCGGAAGAAGCCCGCGTCGGTGCCCGCGTGCGGGAACTGCTCGGGGCCCGCGAGGTACCAGGTGCGCTGCGTGCGTCCTGCCGCGTCGAGCGGGTGCCCGCCACGGACGCGCACGGCCCCGGTGGCGCGGGGGCGGCCAAAGGCGTCGGGTGCCGTCTCCGCGCTGATGTGGCCCGCCGCGAGGAGACGGCGCAACAGGGGGTCGGCGGTGCGGGCCAGATCGGGGTCGGGCAGCCGGGCGTCGAGCAGGACGCGGGCCGTGTACGAGGCCCGCACATGCGGGCTCGACGCTCTGAAGACGGTGTGGTCGCCGAGGCCACTGGGCGCGCCGTGCTCCGCGTGGCCGCAGCCGCCGGAGTGGGCGGCCTCCGTGGTCACGGTCGTGTCGGGCCCGGTGAAGGTGACCACGCCCGCCTCGCTGAGCGCGATCAACTGCTCCATCCGCAGCGGTGGCGGGCCGCTGCTCAGGAAGGCGCCGACGGAGAACCGGCGCAGTGCCGCGGCGGCGGCCGCGGGCGGGAGTTCGCCCCCGTTGTACAGCTCGCCGAGGACGCCGCCGACCGAGCCGAGCGCGCGGACCACCGCCACGTGTGCGCTGTGCCGCGGCTCCCGTCGCCGTCGGACGCTGTCGCGCAGGTGCGCGCGGACCCGTTGCTGCAGCGCGAGCGGGCCGACGCGGCGGAGTCCGGCGAGCGGGTCGGTGAGGCGGCCGGGGTCGAAGTGGTCGTCGGGGTCGGGCACGGCGGCGCGCACCAGCTTGGCGGCGCGGTCGTCGTGCCACGCGAAGTGCTCGTACTGCGCCGCGAACGCCGCCCAGTCCATGCGGGTGCGGCCGGGGTGGGCAGTGAACAGCTCGTGGTAGTACGCCCGGCACAGTTCCTGCACGGCGAGGGCCCACACATCGCGGTCGAAGTCGAACCCGGGCTCGCGCAGCAGTGCGCGACAGGTCTCGGCGGTGAGATGGCGCGGCGGCGGAGCGGGCGAGGTGAGGTCGTGGGCGGGTTTGGGGTACGGAGGGACGCCGCGGCGCGAGCCCGCGTACAGCAGGGGTTCCCGGCCCGAGGGGCGGTAGCGGAGGCGGCCGTCGGCGCGGGAGCGCGTGAACCGGCCCCCGCGGCCCTCGGTGAGCAGGAGCAGACAGTCGACGAAGACCAGGCCGAGTCCGCGGACGACGACCGGGGCGCCGTCGGGTATCCGGTCGAGCTCGTCCTCGTCGGCCCGAGCGGGGCCGATGCGCACGAGGCCGCGGGGACGGTCGGCCTCGACGTCCGTGTGGCCCTGGGCGAGGACGAGTTGGGGCGCGGGCACCGGGAGCCCGCCGTCGTCCAGGACGACCGCCTGGTGTTCCGTGCCGGGGTCGCGGACGTCCACGGCGGTGGCGCGGTGCACGTACAGCCGCAGGTTCGCGGGCATCCCGGCGCGTACGCCATGGAAGAACTCCTGCAAATACCGGCCCTGCGCGGGACGTGACGCGTACCGGTCGTCGTGCAGTGGACCGCGCCCGCCCTCCTGGAGCCAGCGTCCCGTGGTCGGTCCCGGACGGGCGGGTCCGTCGCAGCGTACGGAGCTGCCGGGGAACATCGTCACCTGGTCGGCGGCCGAGTTCATCCACAGCAGCTCACTCTGTGTCGTCCGCCAGGTACGGCCGGAACCCGGGGGAAAAGGGTCCACGAGATGGATCGCGAATTCCCGGTCGCCAAGAATCTCCGGCGCATTGGCCGCGATGCGTTCCAGGACCGACGTGCCGCGCGGGCCCGCGCCGATGATGCACACGGCTTCGGGCGGATCGCTGCGACCCTCCTTCATGACCTCTCCCACGGGAGTGACGGTGTAACGGCACGACGACGCGGGACCGGGAACATGCCCTTCCTCTTGTGCCCCTCGTGACCGCTCATTACTGTTTCTTTACTGACCGCTCTTTTCGCTGCACGATGAGCCGTCACCGGGGGAGACAGCATGATGCCGAATCTACGACATCCCACTTTGAACACCCATGGCGCACAGGAGAAATTGACCGTCGACGACCGGGCGTGCACCCGGCGGTCCTCGCTTTCCTTGCCCGAGTATCTGTCATTGGAACACTGGAAAACCATCGGTGAGCAGATCTTCGCCATCAACGACTCGTCCGCGTGGTGGTTGGGTGACTGGCTGGTGTTCGGTCAGCAGACCTATCCGAATCGATATCGCGACGCGATCGAGCAGACCTCGCTCGACTATCAGACATTGCGCAACTACGCCTGGATCGCCCGTAAGTTCCCGCCGTCCCGCCGGCGGGACGGCCTGAGTCTGCAGCATCACGCCGAGGTCGCCGCGCTGCCGGCCGAGGAGCAGGACCGCTGGCTGGAGCAGGCGGATTCGCTCAACTGGTCCCGCAATGAGCTGCGACGCCGCCTGCGCGTCGCACGCGGCGGCCGTGCGGGTGCGGTGCCCACGGAGGATGTGCAGGTGACCGCGTCCGCAGAACAGTGCGACCGCTGGGAAAAGGCCGCCCAGCACATGGCGAGCGACCTCAACGACTGGATGATCAGGAAAGTCGACGAGGCCGCGGCCACCGCGCTCGGCCCTGACGTCGACGACACGGACCGTTCCCCTCTTCCCGATCCGTCCGTAGCCTCTGAGTAATTCGGTTCGCCCGGGCCTTTCACGGAGGAGAGAATATGCCGGAGTCTGCCGTGTGCCGCATCTGTGGCGGTGAGGTCGTCGCGTTCATGGACTTCGGCGAACAGCCGGTGTCGGACTGTTTCCTGCCGCCCGGATCCACGGCACCGGAACACTTCTACCAACTGGTCGTCGGCGCCTGTTCCGCATGCGCAATGGTCCAGCTCCTGCACGAAGTGCCGCGTGAACGCATGTTCCACGAGGACTATCCCTACCATTCCTCGGGCTCCGCGCACATGCGGGAACACTTCCGGCGCGTCGCCGAACACTTCCTCGCGGCCGAACTCACCGGAGACGACGCGTTCATCGTCGAACTCGGCTGCAACGACGGCGTCATGCTGAAGACGGTCGCGGAAGCCGGCGTGCGGCACCTGGGCGTGGAACCGTCGGGATCGGTCGCCGACATCACCGCGGCGCGTGGAATCCGGGTGCGCAAGGACTTCTTCGAGGAGGCCACCGCGCGGGAGATTCTCGCCGAGGACGGCAAGGCCGCGGTGATCTACGCCGCGAACACCCTGTGCCACATCCCGTACATGGGCTCCGTGCTCGACGGCGTACGGGAACTCCTCACGCCGCACGGGGTGTTCGTCTTCGAGGACCCCTACTTCGCCGACATCGTGCGGCAGACGTCGTTCGACCAGATGTATGACGAGCACTTCTACTACTTCACCGCGCGGTCGGTGGCGGCGATGGCCCGCGGGCACGGCCTCGAACTCGTCGACGTGGAACGCCTGCCCGTGCACGGCGGCGAAGTGCGCTACACCCTCGCCCGTGAGGGCGCCCGCGCACACACCGGGGCCGTGGACGACCTGCTGGCCGCCGAGGACGCCGCGGAGCTGACCGCACGCTCCACCCTGGAGGCGTTCGCCGACCGCGTCCGCACGGTACGCGCCGACCTGACGGCGCTGCTGCGCGACCTGCGCGCCCGGGGCGAGGACGTCGTCGGCTACGGAGCAACGGCCAAGAGCGCCACCGTGCTCAACTACTGCGGCATCGGCCCCGACCTGATCGAGTACGTCACCGACAGCACCCCCGCCAAGCAGGGCCGGCTCACCCCCGGCTCCCACATCCCGGTCGTGCCGCCCCAGCGTTTCGCCGACGCCTTTCCGCGCTACGCGGTGCTGTTCGCGTGGAACCACGCGGAGGAGATCATGGCGAAGGAGGAGGCGTTCCGCGAGGCGGGCGGACGCTGGATCCGGTACGTGCCCGGGGTACGGGTGGACTGAACGCCCGGCGGGGCGTGGCGGGGACGGCGCTCGTCGGCCCCACCAGCGCCGCGGCCTGCGCTCGGCCCCGCCAACGCCGCAGGACGAGCTCGGCCCCGCCAACGCCCCAGGACGAGCTCAGCCCCGCCAACGCCGCAGTACAAGGACCGCGTTGTGGCCGCCGAAGCCGAACGAGTGGCTGACGCCGAGCTCCACGACGTGTTCCTGGGCGGTGTGCGCGACGAAGTTCATCGCCGGGTCCTCGGGGTCGTCACAGTTGAGGGTGGGCGGCACGGCTCCCGTCCGCAGGACCTCCGTGACGACCGCGGCCTCCACCGCGCCGCCCGCCGCGAGCATGTGCCCGGTCATGCTCTTCGTCGAGCTCACCGGGACGCGCGGGGCGTGGTCGGCGTACACCTGGCGGATCGCGGCGAGCTCCGTGTCGTCGTTGAGGCGGGTGCCGGTGCCGTGGGCGTTGATGTAGCCGACGTCCGCCGGGGTGGCGCGGGCCGCGGCGAGCGCGTCCCGCATCGCGCGTACGGCCTGGGCCGCGTCGGGCGCGGGCGCCGTGAGGTGGTGGGCGTCCGTGGTGGAAGCGTAGCCCGCCACCTCGGCGAGGACGGTGGCCCCGCGGCGGCGGGCGTGGGCGGCGCTCTCCAGGACCAGGACACCGGCGCCCGCGCCCATGACGAAGCCGTCCCTGCCCTTGTCGAAGGGGCGGCTCGCGGCCGCCGGGTCGCCGGAACTGCGGGAGAGCACCCTGGCGCGGGCCGCGGCCGCGAGTTCGAGCCGGTCGAAGGCGTCCATGCCGCCGGCCACCGCCACGTCGGCGCGGCCCTCGCGTATCCAGGCCGCCGCCTCCCCGACGCACACCGTGCCGGTGGCGCAGGCGGCGACCAGCTCGGCGGACGGGCCGCGGCAGCCGAGCTCCAGGCAGACCTCCGCCGCCGAGCTGATGCCCATCGTGGGGAACACCTGCGGACTGACCGCGGCATAGCCCTCGTCGCGCATGGCCATGGCGTTGCGGGACGCGACTCGCGTGGAGCCGATGATGGAGCCGACGGCGACACCGACGCGCGGCGCCGACGCGTCGTCGACCTCGATGTCCGCCTCCCGCAGCGCCATCCGGGCCGCGGCGACGACGGCCTGGATGGTCCAGTCGGTACGCCGGACGACGTGCCGGGGGAGGTACGCCTCCGGGTCGAAGCCGGGGACCTCGCCGCCGATGCGGACCGGCAGGTCCTGGACGTCGAAGCCGGTGATGTCGCCGATGCCGCTCTTGCCCGCGAGCAGGCCCGCCCAGGTGTCGGGCCAGTTCGGCGCGAGCGGTGAGACCACGCCGCGGCCGGTGACGACCACGCGGCGGTCCTGGGCGTTCGTGCCCTCCAGGGGGCGAGGTGCCGTGGTCATGAGGCCTGCCTTCGGTCGTTCTTCGCCAAGTGGGCCAGACGGAGGAGGTCGAGCATGTCGGCGCGCAGGCGCCGGGCTCCCTCGGTGAAGGAGGAATCCGTGAGCATCCGCTCGACCTCGTGCGCGACCCGTTCACCGGTCGCCTCCGCCGCCACCGCCGCCACGACCTCCACATCCAGCCCCGCAAGGGCCTTGAGGATCTCCACCACCGACACCGCGTACCCGGCAAGACGCTCCACCGCACTGAGTCCCAGCGTGAACCCCACCCGAGGCCGCACCGGCTCCTCCCACAACCACCGCGGCACCACCGAAACACCGTTGTAGATCCCATAGCGGACCGGCGCGTAGTCGATCGACGTGTCCAGTCGGAAGGGCGCGGGCAACAGGTCCGCGGTGAACTGGCCCGTCGTCAGCTCCTCGCTGAACTCCACCCCGTACCGCGCCGCGCACGCCCCCAGCCACTCACCCAGCGGGTCCGCGCTCTCGCCCGCCTGTGCCGCGAGCCGCACGAACTGCTCCCGCACCCGCCCGAAGAAGTCCACCCCCCACGTCAACCGACCGTGCGCCGCCCCACACGCGCTCGCCGCCACCGCACCCGCGAACGTCCCCGGCTCCCACACCACCAGATCAGGACGCCACCACCGGCACAGACCCACCAGATCATCCAGGCTGAGCAGGCGCCCCATGGCATGGTCGCGGCCGACGGGCACGGCGGTGAGCCCGGCCCGGGTGATCTCCGGGACGAGCTCCGGTTGACTCGCCACCCGCACCTCATGACCGGCCGCCGCGAAGGCCCGTGCCAGCGGGACCTGGATGAAGAGGTGGGTCTTTTCCGCGTAGAGGACGAACAGCACCCGGCTCACGCAGCATCGTTCTCCCGGCCGCTGGTGGCGACGAACGCGGCGAAGGCGTCGAAGTCGCCCCCGGCGAAGTCGTGCAGCTCCTCCAGGATCACGACGTCGAACTTGTCCTCCAGATACAGCACGAGCTGCACCATCGTGAAGGAGTCGATGTCGTACATCTCGGCGCCCTCCGTGGCGCCTTCCTCGCGCGCGTAGTACTGATCCATGAAGTTCTGGATCTCCTGCCTGACGGCTGCTGCCCGGTCCATCTCCGTAGGCCCTTTCAGTGTTGTGGCTGGTGTCGTGTTCGGTGTCTCGTCCGGTGTCGTGCGGTGCCTGGCCGGTGTCAGTGGGATTGCGCCGCCAGGGCGGACGCGACCGGCTTTCCGCGGTTTTTCAGCGGCTGCCACCAGTCGCGGTGGTCCGCGTACCAGCGCACGGTGTCGAGCAGCCCGTCGCGGAACGCGACGCGCGGGCGGTGGCCGAGCTCTTCGCGGATCTTCTGGCAGTCGATCGAGTAGCGCCGGTCGTGGCCCTTGCGGTCCTCGGTGAAACGCACCCGGGACCAGTCGGCGTCCAGGAACTCAAGAAGCAGGCCGGTGAGTTCAACGTTGGACATCTCCGTGCCGCCGCCGACGTTGTACGACTCGCCGGGTCGGCCCGCGCCCGCGATCAGGGCGATGCCACGGCAGTGGTCGTCGACGTGGATCCACTCGCGCACCTGTGAGCCGTCGCCGTACAGCGGCACGGTCAGACCGTCCAGGAGATTGGTGACGAAGAGCGGGATCAGCTTCTCGGGGAACTGGCGGGGGCCGTAGGTGTTGGAGGCGCGGGCGGTGCAGACCGGCAGGCCGTACGTCCGGTGGAAGGACCGGGCGATCAGTTCCGCCGACGCCTTCGACGCCGAATAGGGGGAGTTGGGGCGCAGCGGGAAGTCCTCGGTCCAGGAGGCCGTGTCGGTCTCGCCGTACACCTCGTCCGTGGAGACCAGCACGAAGCGGCCGACATCGGCACGGAGCGCGGCCCGCAGCAGCTCGTAGCTGCCGACGACGTTGCTGGCGATGAACGCGTCACCGTCGAGGAGCGACCGGTCCACATGGGACTCCGCGGCGAAGTGCACCACGGTCGCCGCGCCCGTCACCGCCTGTTCCACGGCGTCACGGTCACAGATGTCGGCCCGCACGAAACGCAGCCGCGGGTCGTCGAGGACACCGGCGAGACTGCTCAGGTTCCCCGCGTACGTCAGCTTGTCCAAGACCGTGATCTCGGCGTCCTCGAAGCCCGCGTACGCGCCCGCGAGCATGCGCCGCACGAAGTTCGACCCGATGAACCCGGCGCCGCCGGTCACCAGTACCCGCATGTGCACCATCCCCCTCACCGGTCACGCCATGGATGACGCGACATCGCAGACGTACCGTCCGTAACCCGAATTGCCCATGGCCAGGCCCAGTTCGTGGCACTGCGCGGCGCTGATGAACCCCATGCGCAGCGCGATCTCCTCGACACAGGCCACCCGCACGCCCTGGCGGTCCATCAGGACCTGGACGTACTGGCTGGCGTCGAGCAAGGACCGGAACGTGCCGGCGTCGAGCCAGGTGAAGCCCCGCCCCAACGGCACGAGCCGGGCGCTGTGGGCCTCCAGATAGAGCTTGTTGACATCGGTGATCTCCAGTTCGCCGCGGCGCGACGGACGCAGCCCGCGGGCAAGATCCACCACGTCGCTGTCATAGAAATAGAGCCCCGTGATGGCATTGTTGGACGCCGGGCGGGACGGTTTCTCCTCGATTCCGATCAGGTTTCCCTGCGCATCAATCTCGGCGACCGCATAACGCTCGGGATCCGCCACCGGATATCCGAAGAGGGTACAACCGTCCGTCTTCTCCCGGGCCTCGCGCAAAAGATCCTGAAAACCTGCCCCATGGAACAGGTTGTCGCCGAGTATAAGCGCGGAACGCTCGTTCCCGACATGCCCCGCACCAATGATGTAGGCATCCGCGATACCGCGCGGCTCGGGCTGCTCCGCATAGCTGAGATTCATTCCGAGCCGCGCTCCGTCCCCCAGCAGCCCGCGCATGGCGGGCATGGACTCGGGCGCGGCGATGATCAGTACGTCCCGGATTCCGGCCAGCATCAGAACGGAAAGGGGGTAGAAGATCATTGGCTTGTCGTAGATCGGCAGCAGTTGTTTCGAGGTGCCGGCCGTAATCGGCAGCAGGCGACTGCCCGTGCCTCCCGCGAGCACTATCCCTTTCACCTTTCCTCCCGTTGGGTCATGATGTGCATCGGATTATGGCGGCCGCCCGGCAGACCGCGGCGCACCCTGCGCGCTATTCGAAAGGACGGGCACATGCGGATTCTTTTCACTGCCTATGCCGTGCGCACGCATTTCTTCAGCATGGTGTCGCTCGCACACGCCCTGGACACGGCCGGTCATGAGGTGCGGGTGGCGAGTCAGCCGGAGCTCGTCCCGGAGATCACCCGGGCCGGGCTCACCGCCGTGCCCGTCGGCCGCGACCACCAGCTCTGGCGGGTCCTCAGGGCCCGGCACGGCGACGCCCGCTGGTCGGCGCTGCCGCCGTTCGATGTGGCGGATGTGCCGGGTGAGTCGTTGTCGTTGGCGTATCTGCGGTCGGGTTACGCGGATGTCGTGCCGTGGTGGTTTCGGCTTGTGAACGATCCGATGGTGGATGATCTGGTGGGTCTGTGCCGGTGGTGGCGTCCTGATCTGGTGGTGTGGGAGCCGGGGACGTTCGCGGGTGCGGGAGTTCAGCGAGGAGCTGACGACGGGCCAGTTCACGGTCGACCAACTGCCCGAGGCGTTCGGGTTGCGAACCGGCCTCACCCGCCTGCCGATGCGGTTCGGTGTGTACAACGGTGTTTCGGTGGTGCCGCGGTGGTTGTGGGAGGAGCCGGTGCGGCCTCGGGTGGGGTTCACGCTGGGGCTCAGTGCGGTGGAGCGTCTTGCCGGGTACGCGGTGTCGGTGGTGGAGATCCTCAAGGCCCTTGCGGGGCTGGATGTGGAGGTCGTGGCGGCGGTGGCG
>NZ_JOAP01000064.1 GCF_000720475.1 Streptomyces aureocirculatus | reverse complement strand
GGTGGGTGGGGGAACCGGCCGCGGAGCGGCAGGACGGTTGTTGGGTTCGTGCCGGGTGCCCCCGGTGCCGGCAGCACGGGCGGGTGGGTGGGGGATTCCGCCGCGCAGGGGCGGGACGGTGCCGCCCCCGGGGCGGGGCGGCGGCCTGGTCCAGGGTGCCCCCGGCGTAGGGGCACACTGGTCAGGTCCGTCACCCAGCCCGGCCGGAGGGCTTATGCGTCGCCGCCTGATCAACTCGACCCTCGCCGTCGTCCTCGTGGTGATCGCCGTCTTCGGCGTCTCCCTGGTGATCGTCGAGACCCGCACGATCAGCAACAGCGCCCAGGAGCGCGTGGACTCCGAGGCGCTCCGCCTGGTCGGCATCGTCGACAGCAGGCTGCTCAGCGACGAGCGCGTCAGCGGAGACGTCCTGCGCAAGCAGGTCGACACCGAGCGCTACGCCCGTATCGACATCCCCGGCCGCCCCGTCATCGAGGTGGGCACCCGCCCCACGGGCGACGTGATCCGCGCCACCCGGGACGGCGGCGAGGGCGAGAAGGTCACCGTCGAGGAGCCCCGCACCGCGGTCACCCAGGAGGTCGGCCGCACCCTCCTGATCATCGGCGGCGTCGCCCTGCTCGCGATCGTCGCCGCGGTCCTGCTCGCCGTACGCCAGGCCAACCGCCTCGCCTCCCCCCTCACCGACCTCGCGGAGACAGCCGAACGCCTCGGCTCCGGCGACCCGCGCCCCCGCCACCGCCGCTACGGCGTCCCCGAGCTCGACCGCGTAGCCGACGTCCTCGACGGCAGCGCCGAACGCATCGCCCGCATGCTGACCGCCGAGCGACGCCTGGCCGCCGACGCGTCGCACCAGTTGCGCACCCCGCTGACCGCCCTGTCCATGCGACTGGAGGAGATCACCCTCACCGACGACCTGGACACGGTGAAGGAGGAGGCCACGGTCGCGCTCGGCCAGGTCGAGCGCCTCACGGACGTCGTCGAGCGGCTGCTCACCAACTCCCGCGACCCCAGCACCGGCTCCGCGGTCACCTTCGACCTGGACGAGGTGATCAAGCAGCAGTTGGAGGAGTGGCGCCCCGCCTACCGCAGCGCGGGCCGCGCCATCGTCAGCTCCGGCAAGCGGCATCTGCACGCCGTGGGCACACCGGGCGCGGTCGCCCAGGTCCTGGCCGCGCTGATCGAGAACTCCCTGATGCACGGCGGCGGCACCGTCGCCCTGCGCACCCGTGTCATCGGCAACCAGGCCGTCGTCGAGGTCACCGACAGCGGCCCCGGGGTCCCCGCCGACCTGGGCGCGCGGATCTTCGAGCGGGCCATCTCCGGCCGCAACTCGACGGGCATCGGCCTCGCCGTGGCCAGGGACCTGGCCGAGGCGGACGGCGGGCGCCTGGAGATGCTCCAGGCGAAGCCCCCGGTGTTCGGCCTGTTCCTGTCGCGTACGCCCTCGTACCGGGACGGCCGGGACCAGGACGGCGACCGGGACCACGAAGGCGCGGACGGGGAGACGGTGCGCTGAGCCTGCGCTGAGCCTCAGCGAGCCTGAGCTGAGCCTCCGCGAAGGCGCCTACCAGCCCAGCCAAGGCCCTTCCTCAGACCTCAGCGAAGCCCCTTCCTCAGGCCTCAGCTAAGGCGCTCACTCAGGCCTCAGCGAAGCCCCTTACGCAGGCCCCAGCCAAGGCGCTCACTCAGACCTCAGCGAAGCCCCTTCCTCAGGCCACCCGCCGCGGACGCACCGAGTCCTCCCCGGGTCCCCCCGGCTCCCCGTCGCCGCGCCCCCCGCCGTCCCCGTCGGCGCTGCCGTCGGCGCCCCCGTCGGCGCCCCCGTCGGCGCTCCCGTCCAGGAACGATTCCGCATGGGCCACGGCCTCCCGTGCGGGCAGCGCGCGGAACACCCAGGTCCGGTAGGACCAGAAGCGGAACAGCGTGGCGATGGCCATGCCGAGGAACTTGAAGACGTTGGACTGCAAGGGGCTGTCCCAGTTGAAGCCGTACGTCGCCACGTACAGAACGCCGTTCTCGATCACCAGGCCGACCGCGCTGAACAGCAGGAAGAGCGTGAGTTCCTTGGTGCGGCCGCTCTTGTCGCGGTCACGGTAGGTGAAGTACCGGAACCCCAGGTAGTTGCAGCAGATGGCGACCGCCGTGGCGATGACGCTGGCCCGCACCACCGGCAGGTCCGTGACGTGGCGGACCAGGTTGAACACGGCGAAGTTCACCAGCGTCCCGACCGCCCCCACGGCCCCGAACTTGGCTACTTCGCGCGCGACTTGGTCGAATCGCACCCTCAGTGCGCCGCGTTCCGTCATGTTTGATCGCCCCAGCCCCCGTCGATTTCGTATGGTCCCGTCGACGGGATCGATGATCGATATCGAGCGGTGTGTGGTGAATCGATGTGAATCGGTAGCTGCCCGGGATCCGTCGTTTCGCTCGCGTCAACCCAGCCATGCTAACCAGCGGTCCCCGTGGGCGCTCGTGGGCGCCGGGAACTCCGTGGCACCCCTGTGACACCGGTGCACGGCCCGGCCCCGCCCGCGCCGGGGCCGGGGCGGCGGCGGGGCGGGGGATCGGGGTGGGGAATGGGGTCCGTACCGAATGGCCGATACCCTGTGGGTGTGACGTTCCCGGTAGTCGGCATGGTCGGCGGGGGGCAGCTCGCTCGTATGACACACGAGGCGGGCATCCCGCTCGGCATCAGGTTCAAGCTCCTCAGTGACACCCCGCAGGATTCCGCGGCGCAGGTCGTCAGCGACGTCGTCATCGGCGACTATCGCGACCTGGACACGCTGCGTGACTTCGCGCGGGGCTGCGACGTGATCACCTTCGATCACGAACATGTACCCACCGAGCATCTGCGGGCCCTGGAGGCGGACGGCATTCCCGTGCGCCCGGGGCCCGACGCGTTGGTGCACGCCCAGGACAAGGGCGTGATGCGCGCGAAGCTCGACGCGCTCGGGGTGCCCTGCCCCCGCCATCGGATCGTGCGGGACCCGGCCGACGTGGCCGCCTTCGCGGCCGAGGGTGCCGCAGCCGAAGGCGATACGGAGGGTGACGGCTTCCCTGTCGTCCTCAAGACCGTGCGCGGCGGGTACGACGGCAAGGGCGTGTGGGTCGTGCGCTCCGCGGCCGAGGCCGCCGAGCCGTTCCGCGCGGGCGTGCCGGTCCTCGCCGAGGAGAAGGTCCCCTTCGTGCGGGAGCTCGCGGCGAACGTCGTCCGCTCCCCGCACGGGCAGGCCGTGGCGTACCCGGTCGTGGAGTCCCGCCAGGTCGACGGCGTCTGCGACACGGTGATCGCGCCCGCGCCCGGCCTCTCCGAGGGCCTCGCGGGGCACGCCCAGGACCTCGCGCTGCGCGTGGCCAGGGAACTGGACGTCGTCGGGCACCTCGCCGTCGAGCTTTTCGAGACCGCCGACGGCCGGGTCCTGGTCAACGAGCTCGCCATGCGACCGCACAATTCCGGCCACTGGAGCCAGGACGGCGCGGTCACCTCCCAGTTCGCCAACCACGTCCGCGCCGTCCTCGACCTGCCGCTCGGCGACCCGCGCCCGCGGGCGAAGTGGACGGTCATGGCCAACGTCCTGGGCGGCGACTACCCCGACATGTACGCCGCGTACCTGCACTGCATGGCACGCGACCCGCAGCTCAAGATCCACATGTACGGCAAGGACGTGAAGCCCGGACGCAAGGTCGGCCACGTCAACACCTACGGCGACGATCTCGACGACGTGCTTGAGCGCGCCCGTCACGCGGCCGGCTACCTCAAAGGGACGATCACCGAATGAGCAGCACCTCCCCCGTCGTCGGCATCGTCATGGGATCCGACTCCGACTGGCCCGTGATGGAGGCCGCAGCCAAGGCCCTCGACGAGTTCGAGGTCCCCTACGAGGTCGACGTGGTCTCCGCGCACCGCATGCCGCGCGAGATGGTCGCGTACGGCGAGCAGGCCGCGGAGCGCGGCCTGAAGGCGATCATCGCGGGTGCGGGCGGCGCCGCCCATCTGCCCGGCATGCTCGCCTCGGTCACCACGCTGCCGGTGATCGGCGTCCCCGTACCCCTGAAGTACCTCGACGGCATGGACAGCCTCCTGTCCATCGTGCAGATGCCCGCGGGCGTGCCCGTCGCCACGGTGTCGGTGGGCGGCGCGCGCAACGCGGGCCTGCTCGCCGTCCGCGTGCTGGCCGCGCACGACGAGGAACTCGCCGCCCGGATGCGGGAGTTCCAGCAGGATCTGAACGACCAGGCGACGGAGAAGGGCAAGCGCCTGCGCGCCAAGGTCGAGGGTGCCGGTTCCGGTTTCGGCTTCGGTTCGGGAAAGTGAGCGCATGACCAAGCTGCCCGACTCCCTGGCCCAGGCTCGCGCCCTGCTCGCCGAGTTCCCCGTCGTCGACGGTCACAACGACCTGCCGTGGGCGCTGCGCGAGAAGGCCGGGTACGACATCGACCTGCTCGACATCGCCGCCGACCAGACGGGCCGGCTGCACACCGACATCGCGCGGCTGCGGGCCGGCGGGGTCGGCGCGCAGTTCTGGTCGGTGTACGTCCGCGCGGACATGGCGGGCGACACCGCCGTCAGCGCCACGCTCGAACAGATCGACTGCGTACGGCAGTTGCTGGCCCGCTACCCCGGGGACCTGCGCCCCGCGCTGACCGCCGCCGACATGGAGGCGGCCAGGGGCGAGGGCCGCATCGCCTCCCTGATGGGCGCCGAGGGCGGCCACTCGATCAACAACTCCCTGGCCACGCTGCGTGCCCTGTACGCGCTCGGCGTGCGCTACATGACGCTCACGCACAACGACAACATCGCCTGGGCCGACTCCGCCACGGACGAGCCCGGCGTCGGCGGGCTCTCGCCGTTCGGCCGCGAGGTGGTACGGGAGATGAACCGCCTCGGCATGCTCGTGGACCTCTCCCACGTGGCGGCGACGACGATGCGGGCGGCCCTGGACACCTCGGTCGCACCGGTGATCTTCTCCCACTCCTCCGCCCGCGCGGTGTGCGACCACCCCCGCAACATCCCGGACGACGTCCTGGAGCGCCTCCCCGCCAACGGCGGTGTGGCCATGGCGACCTTCGTACCGAAGTTCGTCCTCCGGGCGGCGGTCGACTGGACCCTGGCCGCCGACGAGAACATGCGCGCCCACGGCTTCCACCACCTCGACACCACCCCCGACGCCATGAAGGTGCACGCCGCCTTCGAGGAGTCACGGCCGCGCCCGGTCGCCACCGTCGCCACGGTCGCCGACCACCTCGACCACATGCGCGAGGTCGCGGGCGTCGACCACATCGGCATCGGCGGCGACTACGACGGCACGGCGTTCACACCGGACGGCCTCGACGACGTGGCGGGCTACCCGAACCTGATCGCCGAGCTTTTCGACCGCGGCTGGTCCCGCACCGACCTCGCCAAACTGACGTGGCAGAACGCGGTACGCGCCCTCGGCGCCGCCGAGGACGTCGCCCGTGACCTGCAGTCCCGGCGCGGCCCTTCCATCGCCACCCTGGAGCAGCTCGACCGTTAGCCGTCCGCTCCCGCCACGCCCCGGCACCGGGCCCGCCGAACCCGAGGTTCGGCCCCGGCGCCGGGGGGACGCGCTACGGCAGGTTCCGCGCCATCACGATCCGCTGGACCTGATTCGTGCCCTCGTAGATCTGCGTGATCTTCGCATCGCGCATCATCCGCTCGACCGGATAGTCACGGGTGTAGCCGTAGCCGCCGAGGAGCTGCACGGCGTCCGTGGTGACCTCCATGGCGACGTCCGACGCGAAGCACTTGGCGGCCGCGCCCTGGAAGGTGAGGTCCCCTTCCCCACCTCCGGCGGAGACGCGCTCGGACTTCGCGGCGGCCGCATAGGTGAGCTGCCGGGCCGCCTCGATCTTCATGGCCATGTCCGCGAGCATGAACTGCACGCCCTGGAAGTCGGCGATCGGCTTGCCGAACTGCTTGCGCTCCTGGACGTAGCCCTTGGCGTAGTCGAGGGCGCCCTGCGCGATGCCGAGGGCCTGGGCCGCGATGGTGATGCGGGTGTGGTCCAGGGTCTTCATCGCCGTGGCGAAGCCCGTGCCCTCCGCGCCGATCATGCGGTCGGCGGGGATGCGGACGTTGTCGAGGTAGACCTCGCGGGTGGGGGAGCCCTTGATGCCGAGCTTCCGCTCCGGGGCGCCGAAGGACACGCCCTCGTCGGACTTCTCGACGACGAACGCCGAGATGCCCTTGGAGCGCTTCTCGGGGTCGGTGACGGCCATCACCGTGTAGTACTCCGAGACGCCCGCGTTGGTGATCCAGCGCTTCACGCCGTTCAGGACGTAGGAGTCGCCCTCGCGGACCGCCCTGGTCTTCATGCCCGCGGCGTCCGAACCGGCGTCGGGCTCGGAGAGGCAGTACGAGAACATGGCGTCGCCCTTTGCCAGCGGCGTCATGTACTTCTTCTTCAGCTCCTCGGAGCCGGAGAGGATGACCGGCAGCGAGCCGAGCTTGTTCACGGCCGGGATGAGGGACGAGGACGCGCAGACACGGGCGACCTCCTCGATCACGATGACGGTCGCGAGGGCGTCCGCGCCCGTGCCGCCGTAGCTCTCGGGGACGTGGACCGCGTGCAGGTCGGAGGAGACCAGGGCGTCGAGGGCCTCCTGCGGGAAGCGGGCCTCCTCGTCCACCGCGGCGGCGAACGGCGCGATCTTCGCCTCCGCGAGGGAGCGGATCGCGTCCCGGAGCATGTCGTGCTCCTCGGACGGGCGGTACAGGTCGAAATCAGCCGATCCGGCCAAGGTGTCTCACGCTCCAAGCACGCTGAGGACGCTAATTACCGTTAAGTAACCCGAATTTTAGGGGTCTGCTCACGCAAGGGATACGTGAGCTTGCCGACAGCGGAAGTTGTGCCCGGTGAAAGCCCCGCTCACGCCCGGACTATGCTCGGGCACCGCGCACGGCGACGCGCGCGGGAACCCCCGATGCACTGGAGCACCGCATGGCCCTCAGGATCACCGTGATCGGCACCGGTTATCTCGGCGCCACCCACGCAGCGGCCATGGCCGACCTCGGCTTCGAGGTCCTCGGCCTCGACGTGGTGCCGGAGAAGGTCGAGCTGCTTCGCCGCGGTGAGGTGCCGATGTACGAACCGGGCCTGGCGGAGCTGCTGCGCAAGCACGTCGCGGGCATCGAGGGGTCCACCGGCCGGCTGCGCTTCACCATGGACTTCGCCGAGGTGGCCGACTTCGGGGACGTGCACTTCGTGTGCGTGAACACCCCGCAGAAGCACGGCGAGTACGCCTGCGACATGAGTTACGTCGACGCCGCCATGGAGTCCCTCGCCGTCCACCTCACCGGACCCGCCCTGGTGGTCGGCAAGTCGACGGTGCCGGTGGGCAGCGCCGACCGGATCGCCGCCAGGATCGCGGAGCTCGCGCCCGCGGGGGACGCGGTCGAGCTGGCCTGGAACCCGGAGTTCCTGCGCGAGGGCTTCGCCGTCAAGGACACCCTGCACCCCGACCGGATCGTGGTCGGTGTGCGCAGCGAGCACGCAGAGAAGGTGCTGCGCGAGGTGTACGCGACCCCGGTCGCCGAGGGCTCGCCCTTCGTCGTCACCGACTTCCCGACCGCCGAACTGGTCAAGACGTCCGCGAACTCCTTCCTGGCCACGAAGATCTCCTTCATCAACGCCATGGCCGAGGTTTGCGAGGCCGCGGGCGGCGACGTGGTGAAGCTGGCTGAGGCGCTCGGGTACGACGACCGCATCGGCGCCAAGTTCCTGCGCGCCGGCATCGGCTTCGGCGGCGGCTGCCTGCCCAAGGACATCCGCGCCTTCATGGCCCGCGCCGGTGAGCTGGGCGCCGACCAGGCCCTGACCTTCCTGCGCGAGGTCGACTCGATCAACATGCGGCGCCGCGGACACATGGTGGAGCTGGCCCGCGAGGCCGTCGGCGGCGACTCGTTCCTCGGCAAGCGGGTCGCGGTGCTCGGCGCCGCGTTCAAGCCCGACTCCGACGACGTGCGCGACTCACCCGCCCTCAACGTGGCAGGACAGATCCACCTCCAAGGCGGCCAGGTCACCGTCTACGACCCCAAGGGCATGGCCAACGCCCGCCGCCTCTTCCCGACCCTCGGGTACGCCGACACCGCCGAGGAGGCCGTGCGCGGCGCCGACGTCGTGCTGCACCTCACGGAGTGGCGCGAGTTCCGCGAGCTCGACCCCGAGGTCCTCGGCGGGGCGGTCGGCCGCCGGGTCATCCTGGACGGCCGCAACGCCCTCGACCCGGAGCGGTGGCGTGCCGCCGGGTGGGTCTACCGGGCGATGGGGCGCCCGGCCGCCTAGAGGTTCTGGAGGCCCTGGAGGCCCTAGAGGCGGGGCATCGGTCTTCAGTGTGTCGGTACAGGGCCGTAACGGGGTACACGGCTGACTGGAGAGGTTGCTGAAGAGAAGCCCATGTGAGGAGAGGCCATGACCACCCCCGTCGCCCCCCTGCGCAGTGTCGTCCTCGACTGTCCCGACCCCCGCCTGCTCGCCGAGTTCTACGCCGCGGTCATCGGCGGCACCGTCCACGACGAGGAGGGTGACGGCGAGTGGCTCGACCTGAAGGCGCCGGGACGCGTGAAGATCTCCTTCCAGCGCGTCACCGACTACACCCCGCCCGAGTGGCCCCGCTCCGACGTCAACGCCCAGCATTTCCACCTGGACCTCGACGGCGGTTCGACCTGGGCCGAGATGGACGCCGCGCAGGAGCGCGTGCTCGCCCTCGGCGCCCGCGCGCTCGACCTGGACGACGACGGCGGCAAGCGGGACTGGCGGGTCTACGCCGACCCGGCGGGGCACCCGTTCTGCCTGTGCCGGGTCGACTGATCCCGCGCCGGCGCGGGGCCGGGCCTCAGCCGTCCAGACGCGTGATCGTCGCGGTCGAGGCCCCGCGCCGCTCCCGTGCCGCCCGCGCGGTGAAGTCCGCGCCACGCAGCACGCGTTGTACGTTCCCCCAGGTGAGCGCCATGACATCGGCCTCGGGCCAGCCCCGGCCGAGCAGCTCGACGACCAGGCGCGGATAGCGGGACGCGTCGGCGAGCTCCCCGGGGTGGGCGGAGCTGGTGTCGTACATCCCGGAGATGCCGACGCACTCGGGCCCGGCGATCCGGCGTACGTGCTCCAGGTGGTCCGCGACGTCGCCGAGCGTCGGCCCCGTCCGGTCCGCCGAGAGCGGCACCAGGCACAGGCCCTTCGTCTCGCCCACCGCCGCGAGGAGCCCGTCGTCCAGATTGGCCGGGTGCTCCCGCAGGGCGCGCGCCCCGGAGCGGGTCCACAGCGCCGGGGCCTTGGAGATGGCGAGCACCCTGCGGGCGGTGGCCGCGGAGGCGCCGGACAGGTCGACGAGCACCCCGAGCCGGTTCATCTCCCGCACCACCTCCTCGCCGAAGGCGGTGAGCCCGTCCTCGCCCGCCCACGACGTGCCGGACAGCGTGAGGGAGCTCAGGCCGAGCGCGTGCAGCGAGCGCAGGGCGCCGAGCGAGTCGCCGATCGCGCGGGCACTGGCCGGGCCGATCAGGGTGGCGATGCGGCCGCAGTTGCGGGCGTCGGTGGTCTCGGAGGCGTCGCGGGCCACCCGCAGTCCGCCCGAGTAGCGGGCGACGACGTGCTTGACGAGGTCGATCTGTTCGAGCACGGAACTGACGGAACGATCGCCCTCGGGCTGCGGGTCCGGCACCTGGAGCGACCAGAACTGCGCGCCGACCCAGCCCGCGCGCAGCCGCGGCAGGTCGGTCTCCAGGCCGGTGTCGCCCAGCTCCAGGTCGTACCAGGGAAGTTCGCGCAGCGCGCTGGGCAGGCCGCTGTAGCCGTCGGCGACGGGGTGCCCGGCGAGCAGGGCACGGGCCCGCTCGGGGCCGTCCCTCAGGTCGGGTTCCCGATCGGGGTCCGAAGGCTCCGGTGCGGGTCCGCCGCCCGGGGGCAGGGGCGCGACGTGCCCGTCGTCGTTCTCCCCGGCTTCGGCGGGGGAGTCGAGTTCGTCCTGCAAGTCCGCCATGGCAGGGCTCCACGGGTCGTGGTGGCACTTCTCGGTGGTCGTCGAACCACCGTGACACGCCGCCCGCGCGGCTTCGCGATGGGCGGTGCGTTCGGGGTACCCCGCCGCCTCCGCACGGAACGACGGCGGCCCCGGCCCCCGCGTCGGTACGCGGGAGCCGGGGCCGCCGAAAGGCCGGGGACCGGGGCCGGGCTACGGGGTGCCGGACACCGTCACCTTCTCGTCGTTGTTGAGCTGCGACACCAGCTCCTTGACCTTGGCCTTGTCCCAGACGAGGTTGCTGCCCGCGGAGCCCGAGATCGGCATGTTCATGGACTTCCCGGCACCGCCGGTGACGCCCTTCATGGCCCAGAACATCGACGCCACGTCCATCAGGCCCATGTCCTTGTCGACGATCAGTGTGTCCAGGCCCGCACCCATCGTCGGGTACAGCTTGAACGGGTTCATGACCGTCCCGGGCGTCGCCGCCTGGCTCGCGAGCGCCGCGAGGAACTTCTGCTGGTTCTTGGTGCGGTCCAGGTCGCTGCCCGGCAGCGCGTACCGCGTACGGACGAAGGCCAGGGCCTCCTCGCCGTTCAGCGTCTGCTTGCCCGCCTCGAAGTCGGCGCCGGACTTCTTGTCCTTGAAGGCCGTGGGGATGTTCATCTCCACGCCGCCGACCGCGTCCACGATCTTGGCGAAACCGCCGAAGCCGATCTCGGCGTAGTGGTCGATGCGCAGGCCCGTGTTGGCCTCGACGGTCCGTACGAGCAGCTCGGGGCCGTCCTCGGCGTACGCGGCGTTCAGCTTGGTCTGGCGGCCCGTGCCCGGGTAGAGCTTGCCGGAGTCCGCGCCCTTGAAGGAGGGGATCGTGACGTTCGAGTCGCGGGGCAGCGAGATCATCGTGTTCCCGCCGTCGTCCGCGACGTGCAGGATCATCATCGAGTCCGTGCGCTTGCCCGCGGCGGAGCCGGTGTGGAGCTTCTTCTTCTCCTCGTCGGACATGCCCGCGCGGCTGTCGGAGCCCACGATCAGGTAGTTCGTGCCCTTGCCGCCGTCGGGCCGCTCGATGACCTTCGACAGGTCGACTTCGCGCTTGAGCTTGGAGTCCGCCCAGAAGTACGTGCTGACGGACACGATGAGCAGCAGCGCGAGGAAGGTCACGAGACCCCAGGTGATGCGCTTCTTCCAGTTGACCGGCGGCTTGGGGCGGCGCGGCGGTGCGGGCGGGCCCTGGGGGCCGCCCGGGCCGCCGGGGGAGCCGTAGACCTGGCCGGTGTTGTAGCCGCTGTCGTAGCCGTCCTGGCCATGACCCTGGCCGTCCTGGCTGTCGGGGCGGGCGTAGGGGTCCTGGGCGCGCTGGTCGCGGTACAGGTCGTCGTAGACGTTGTCGTCGTACGAGGAGTGGCCCCCCTGGCGCGGTACCGAGCCGGGGTGTCCGGGAGCGGAGGGGCCGCCGCGCTGGACATGGCGCATCGAGCGGGCGCCCTCGGGCTGTGTGCTGCCGCTGCCGTACCCGTGGCGGTCGCCGTTGCTGTTCCGCGCGTCTGGCCAATCGCTCATGTGGCTTAGTGTGCAGTGCCGCACCCTGCGCCTCACAGGGAGGGCATTGTTTCGGGTCAGTGCTGTTGCAGAGCTGATGCAAAGTGCCGGACAGGGGTTCGGGCGAGTGCCGACATAAGGTGGAGGGCATGACAGACCTGGCCCCCGGCACGGAATCGACGATTCCGGGCAAGCCGACCTCGGCGTCCCGCACCACTTTGAGCCACATCATGACGCACGCCGACACCAACCTCCTCGGGACGGTGCACGGCGGTGTGATCATGAAACTGGTGGACGACGCGGCCGGAGCCGTCGCCGGGCGCCACTCCGGCGGGCCCGCGGTGACCGCGTCCATGGACGAGATGGCCTTCCTCGAGCCGGTCCGCGTGGGTGACCTGGTCCATGTGAAAGCCCAGGTCAACTGGACGGGGCGGACCTCCATGGAGGTCGGTGTGCGGGTGCTCGCCGAGCGCTGGAACGAGTCGACGCCCGCCCAGCAGGTGGGGTCGGCCTATCTGGTCTTCGCCGCCGTCGACGCCGACGGCAAGCCGCGGCTCGTGCCGCCGGTGATCCCTGAGTCCGACCGTGACCGGCGGCGCAGCCAGGAGGCCCAGATCCGCCGCACCCATCGCCTCGCGAGGAGGCGCGCCATCATGGAGCTCCGCGAGTCCCGCGCCGCGGAGGGCTTCGACGACTGACCTACCCCGTCAGAGCCGGGGCCCCGCAAGGGGCGCGGGGAACTGCGCGACCAGCCGCGAAGAAGCCGCAGACGCGTCTGCACAGTTGCTCGGCAGACGCGTCTGCGGCTTGTCACGCGCTGAGCGCGCCCGCGCGGCGGAGCCGCACATCGACACAGCCCCGCGCCCCTTGCGGGGCACGTGACCTGTTGCCGTGCGCTGAGCGCGCGGCGGAGGGCTTCGACGACTGAGGGGTGCCCCGTCAGGGGCGCGGGGAACGGCGCGAGCGGCCACGAATAAGCCGCAGACGCGTCTGCCGAGTGACCACGCAGACGCGTCTGCGGCTTGTCGCGCGCCGAGCGCGCAGCTCCTCGCGCCCCTTAGGGGCACGTCACCTGGTCGCCGGTTACGGCGCCGAACTCGCCCTGGAAGGCGTCCTCGGCGCGTACGGCCCGCACGGAGCGGAAATCCGTACCGGCGATGACCTTGAGAACCGGGCCGAGCCCGGGGACAGGGCGCATCGCGCAGCCGGGCAGCGCCGTCGCGAGG
This sequence comes from Streptomyces aureocirculatus, assembly GCF_000720475.1. GTDB lineage: Bacteria > Actinomycetota > Actinomycetes > Streptomycetales > Streptomycetaceae > Streptomyces > Streptomyces aureocirculatus. The sequence goes on along the minus strand of NZ_JOAP01000064.1, from coordinate 40,032 downwards.
GACTTCGCCGAGCGGTCCCAGCGCGGGTCGAAGGCGACCACGGTGCGGGCGGCGGGCGGCACCCCGGGCGCGAGCCCGACCGGACCGGGCGTCCCCGTCGTACGGAACCCGGAGGTGCGCAGCGCCGCGTCGACCCGCTTGCCGAGGTCCGGCGTCGCCGTCCCGTTGTCCACCTGCACCCGGATCTGCTGCGGCGACACCGGCACGGCCACGGCCTTGCGCTTGGCGTGCTGCCCGGCGAGCGGCTTGTCGTCCCGCAGTGCCTGGAACAGCTTCCGGGACTTCGCGTCGTCCCACTTCAGGGTGGAGCCGAGCCCCGGCACCCGGTAGGCCATCGTGCCGATCGGCACGGTCGTGAACTCCGACGACGACGGCGAGAAGTTCCGCATCGCCCGCCCGAGGGTGAGCATCTCGGTCGTCCCGAAGCCCTCGTCGGCCCGCACCGACTCCAGGAGGGTCCCGGCGACGTCACGGAACTTGACCGGATTCAGCAGTACGCCGCTGCTCGTCGTCTTCGCGATGAGCGCCGCGAGGAAGCGCTGCTGGCGCTGCACCCGGCCCAGGTCGGCGGCGGCGTCGACGTACCGCGAGCGCACGTACTGCAGGGCCTGGCCGCCGTTCAGCTCATGGGTGCCGACGGCCAGGTCGAGGCCGGTGTTGTGGTCCTTCAGGGGGCGGGAGGTGCAGATCTCGACACCGCCGAGTACGTCCACGGTCTTCATGAAGCTGGTGAAGTCGACCTCCAGATAGTGGTCGATCTTCACCTTCGTCATGTGCTCGACCGTGCGCACGGTCAGATTCGGGCCGCCCTCCGCGTACGCCGCGTTCAGCTTCACGGGGTGTGCCCGGTGGCGCTTGCGGGAGTTCCGGTCGACGTGCTCGGGCATCTCGGCGTAGCTGTCCCTGGGGAGGCTGACGACGCTCGCCCGGTCCCGGTCCTCCGAGATGTGCACGATCATGATCGTGTCCGTGCAGTGGCAGGGAGCGCCGCCCAGGCGGTACTTGTCGCGCTCCTCGCGGCTGATCTTCTCGCGGCCGTCGGTGCCCACGAGCAGGACGTTCATGCCGTTGCCCGGCTTGGGCCTGTTCTTCATGTCCTTGAAGGCGTCGACGCGGCCGATGCCCGTCTCCAGGCCGTTGACGACGGAGTGCCCGATGCCGGCGGCGGCGAGCACACCCACGGACAGCGCCGTCACCGCCCGCGAGGCCCAGCGCGGACGCCGCACCCGGGCCGCCGTCCGCGGCGCCACCGGCGGGCCCGGCGGCCGGGGCGGGCGCGCAGGACGCGGCGGGGCGGCGGGGTGGCGGGGCGGTGTGGGCACGTGCGAGGACACCTCCGCGGTCGTCGTCCTGGGCGGGGCACCCCAGAACCGTAGGCCCATACGATCTGCGCACCGGGGCAGGACCCGGACGGCGCGCGCCCATGTCCCCCGTTCGCGGTAACGTGACGCCCGGTGCTGCATTTCCCCGGGGGACAGCCCCTGGACCCCGGCCGAGCGATGAAAAGGACGCCGCACAGTTGAAGTCCGACGTGCATCCCCCCGCCGTATCCGTGATCATGCCGGTTCTGAACGAGGAGCGGCACCTGCGTGAAGCCGTGCACGCGATCCTCAAGCAGGAGTACGCGGGCGAGATGGAGGTCGTCGTCGCGCTCGGCCCCTCCACCGACCGCACGGACGAGATCGCTGCCGCGCTGGTCGCGGAGGACTCCCGGGTGCACACGGTGCCCAACCCCACGGGCCGCACCCCGGCTGCCCTGAACGCCGCGATCAAGGCCTCACGTCACCCGATCGTGGTACGCGTCGACGGCCACGCCGCACTCTCGCCGGGTTACATCACGACCGCGGTCCGCCTCCTTGAGGAGACCGGCGCGATGAACGTCGGCGGCATCATGCACGCCGAGGGCCAGAACGACTGGGAGCACGCGGTCGCCGCCGCCATGACGTCGAAGATCGGCGTGGGCAACGCCGCCTTCCACACCGGCGGTGCCGCACAGCAGGCCGAGACGGTCTACCTGGGCGTGTTCCGGCGCGAGGCCCTCGAACAGCAGGGCGGGTACAACGAGGAGTTCATCCGCGCCCAGGACTGGGAGCTGAACTTCCGCATCAGGGAGGCCGGCGGCCTCATCTGGTTCTCGCCCGAGCTGAAGGTCTCCTACCGCCCGCGGCCGAGCGTGAAGGCGCTCGCCAAGCAGTACAAGGACTACGGCCGCTGGCGCCACGTCGTGGCCCGCTACCACCAGGGCTCGATCAACCTGCGCTACCTCGCGCCGCCGGTCGCCGTCTGCGCGATAGCCGCGGGCGTGGTCGTCGGCGCCCTGGTGACGCCGTTCGGCTTCGTCGTGCCCGGCGGCTATCTCGCCGCGATCGCCGCGGGCTCCGTCCCCGCGGGCAAGGGACTGCCCCTGAAGGCGCGGCTGCGGATCCCGGTGGCGCTCGCGACGATGCACATGTCGTGGGGCTGGGGCTTCCTCACCAGCCCGCGCTCGCTGGCGAGGAAGGTCATCGCCTCGCGGCGCCCGGCGGTCATGGGGGAGACCCAGGAGGCCTGACCGGGCCTCCCGGGCACCGCTCGGCTACCAGGTGAAGTTCGGGTCCACCTTCATGCAGGCCTTGGAATCGGAGCCGTTCAGGGCGTCCGCGGACTCGGGCGTGCTGTCGTCCGACTTCTTCGCCTTCTTCGGCTCGGCGCCCTCGCGCCAGTCGGAGCCGACGACGAGCGTGATGCCGGAGACGTCCGTGGACTTCTTCACCGCGCTCAGCGGCAGGCCGAGGGACTTGGCGACGCGCTGGGCGTCGCCCTCCAGCTCCAGGCTCGGATAGCGGACGACGGTCCTGGCCTCGGTCAGTGCCGACGCCGGGTCGGGGGCCGCCTTCGTGAAGCCCTTCTCGGCGAGCAGCTCGGCGACGGCGCTCGCACGGCGGCTGACCGGGGGCTCGGTGGCGGTGCGGGTGCCGTTGCGGACCTGGAGCGCGATCCTGTCGTCCGGCGCCGCCGGGTCGTCCGACAGCTTCTCCTTCGCGGGCTTGCGCTCGTCCTTGCCGTCCAGGGCGATGTCGTCCCGTACGAGACGGAAGAGCTTCTCGGCGTCACCGGGCTTGGGCACCACACGGGAACCCGAGTACTCGAACGGCATCGTCGTCATCGTGGTGCGCTCCGGCGACACCTTCTTCAGCTCGTTGCCGAGGCCGTAGAGCTTCATGACGGAGCCGAGGCCCGGGTCGACCTTCAGGGCGCGCGTCGCGTTCTCGGCGAGCTTGCGGAGCCGGTTGGGGCTGGTCAGACCGGTGTTCTCACGGAGCGTGCGGACCAGCGAATTCATGTACATGTGCTGGGCCTTGGCGCGCGCTATGTCGCTGCCGTCCTCGAAGCCGTAGCGCGTGCGCAGCCACTGCAAGGCCTGCTCGCCCTTGATGTTCGAGGTGCCCTTCTCCAGCTTCAGGCCCGAGCCCTTGCCCCGGCTGGTGCGCGAGTGGATGTTCTTGTCCACGCAGACGGGTACGCCGCCGATCGCGTCCGCCATCGACACCACACCCGAGAAGTCGACCATCACGAAGTGATTGATGTGGATATTGGTCAGCTTCTCCCAGGTGGCGACCGTGCAGCCGGGCCCCCCGCGGCCCAGGGACTCGTTCGTCATCATGCGCGGCCCGGTCTCCTTGTAGACCTTGCCGTCGTCCGGGTCCGTGCACTTGGGGATGGTCAGCAGGGTGTCGCGCGGCATGCTGATGACGGACATGTTGGTGCGGTCCGCCGAGAGGTGCAGGAGCATCTGTACGTCCGCGAGGGGCGGGCCGCCGAAGGTGTCCTTGGCGCCGCCGAGCTTCTGGTTCTCCTTGGAGTCGCGGGCGTCGGAGCCGATCAGGAGGATGTTCAGGGGTGTCTGACCCGCGGAATTGGGGGTGGGCTCGGGCGCGCGGTGCTCCCCCAGGTTCAGGTCGTCCGTCTCCAGGTTGTCGTTCAGGTGCTGGTAGTAGAGGTATCCGGCGGCGGCCGTGCCGAGTATCAGGACCGAGAGGATCGTCGCCGACCAGCGCAGTATCCGGCGCTTGCGGCGCCGCGGGTGCCTGCCGTCGCCCCCACCGCCGCCTCCGCCTTTCCCCGGCGGCCCCGCCTCGCCCTCTTTGACGCCCGGACCCGCGGTACCGCCTTCGCGGAGCTTGCGGGGTCTGTCGGAGGACGCCCCGTCCCGGGCCTTGGCGGCGCTGGGCGCCCCCTCCCCACGGACACTGCTCTGCCCCATCCCTGTCCCCTCCCCGCCCTGCTTGCCAAGTGCGGTCGCCCCGCGGTGACTTGCGGCGCACTGCCGCCGCCCCACGCGGCGGCGGTCACCGGCCCGCCGCCACGCGGGGCGTTATGTGAGACGTGAAACAACCGTCTCAGGTCACTTGGCGCACACGGATTTGTCGGCCTCGACCTTCTGGATGCCGTCCGGCGCCTTCGACGGAGCGGTGATGGGCACCCCCGCGCCCTTGAAGTCCGCACCAAGGGTCAGCACCATCGCGGGCAGCCCCTGGTCGTTCTTCTCGCTCTTGCCCTGCTTCAGCGCGGCCCCGGGCAGCCCCATGAGCTCGGCGAGCCGCCGGGCCTGGTCGGCCTGGTCGGCGCCGTACTCCAGGGACGTCTTGCCCAGGTTCTGCGGCGCATTCCCCTGCTGGCTGGACTTGGTCACGCCTTCATTGTTCTGCAGCCAACTGAGAGTCGCCTGAGCGGCGCCCGTCTTGCCGCTGCCGTTGTAGATGTCGACTCGCACGTCGGAGGGGTCGGACTTGGGGCCCTTGAGGCGGGCCGCCACCGCGGCCTTCTCCTTCTTCTGCTGCTTCTTGACCTCGGTCAGCGACACGTCCTCCCGCATCATCGAGAACAGCTTGTCGGCCTGCGGCTGTTTCGGGACGACCGTCACGGGTGTCTTCTCGGCGGGGTTGTCGATCACGGGCATGGTCGCGAAGGTCAGGTTCTTCATGTCGAGCTTGCCGAGCTCCATGCCGAGGTCACGGAGTTTCATTATGTCGCCGATCCTGGAGTCGACGGTGAGCGCCTTCGTGCCCGCCTCCGCCAGACTTATCATCTTCTTCGGGCTGGTCAGCGTGCCCCCGGACTTGAGCTTGCGCATCAGGGAGCTGAGGAACTGCTGCTGGAGCTCGATCCGGCTCAAGTCGCCGCCGTTGCCGACGGTGTGCCGGGTGCGCACGAACGCGAGCGCCTTCTCGCCCTCGATCGTGTGCTTGCCCTTGGGCAGCTTCAGATGCGACTTGGGGTCGTCGATGTCCTTGGCGAGGCACACGTCCACGCCGTCGACCGCGCTGGACAGCGTCTTGACCGCGTTGAAGTCGGCCACCATGAAGTGGTCGAGCTTTATGCCGGTGATCTCGGTGACCGTACGCATCGTGCAGCTCGGCGTGCGGTCGTTCTGGCCGAGGCTCTGGTTGAAGCGGACGTTCTTCGAACCCTGGATGACCTTGGTGGAGCCGTCGTCCTGCTTGGTGGGGCAGTCCGGGATGTCGGTGATCATGTCGCGCGGGATGCTCAGCGCGGTCGCGTTGGAGCGGTCCTTGGAGACGTGCAGCAGGAGCGTGGTGTCCGCGTGTCCGGCGCTGCCCTCGTCGCCGTAGCCCGCGTTGCCCTTGCCGCTGCGCTTGTCCGTGCCGACGAGCAGGATGTTGATGGCACGGTCCTTGCTGAACCCGCCGGTGCCCGCGCCGTCGTCGGACACGGACGTGATGTTGCCGTTCAGGTGCTGGTAGTACAGATAGCCGCCCACGGCCGCGGCGACGACCACGAAGGCCATCGTGCCGCCCGACCAGACGGCGACCCGCTTGCCGGCGGACTTCTTCTTGGGGCGCTGCTTGCGCCGCCCGCCCGCCGTGGCCTCCGGCGGCGCGGCCCGCCGCCGACGCTGTCCCGGCACCTGCTCACGGCCGTGCTCCCGGCTGCCGCCCTGCTCGCGGCCACGGGTGCCACCGCCCTGCTCGCGGCCACGGGTGCCGCCACCGCGCTCCCGCCCCTGCCCGGGGTCCGGCTCGCGGCCGCGCCTGCCACCGGGCCGCCCCGCGCCGTTCGCGCCGGGGCTGGACGCGGCACCACCACGTGGGCCGGGCACTCCGGGCGGCGTCGACTGCCCTGCGGAGGGACTCAGTCGCAGTTCGTATTCGCCGGTCTGCGGGTTGAGCACCCATTGGTCTGCGGGGTCGATGTCATCTGCCCGCCCGTCACCCGCCACCGCCCTCTCATGGAAGTCGCCTCGCTCTCCCCTGTGGGGCCCACGGCCTTGCGCGTCCACGGTTGTTTGCGTCCTCCGTCAGGGCCACGCGGCGCCTTTCCCCCCTCAAGAAGGCGCTCGGTCAGTCGTACAGCGGTGCGCGGCCTGGTAGGCCGGAACACCGGATCGGCTCACACTATCCGCCCAGTTCAGCGTCCAACGACGCCGGTGACAAATTCCACTGTCCGTCCGGGGCCCTACAACTGGGCAATCCACCCAATTCCTTTGGCAAGCGGCTGGGAAGCGGTTGGGAAGTGGGCGGGAAGCGGGTGGGAAGCGGGTTGTGAGCGGTCTTCCCGGAGATGCCCGTTTTACCTGCAGGAGGACCGGTCGGCCGTGTTGCCCCGGAATGTCGGGGCAGGGCTCGGCACATGGGTGGGGTCGTCGGGCTTCTCGTCCGTGTCGTCCCCGGAGTCGTCTTCGTACGAGTCGGCGGCCGCGGCTTCGCGGTTCGCCACGGTGGCCGCGCGCACCACCTCGACCGGCTCGTCCTTGCGCAGTTGGGAGAACAGCGCGTCGGCGGCGGGCTCGACCAACTCGTCGCGATTCGCGTCATAGGTGTACGAACGCCGTGGCACGGTGAGGAATTGCACCCGTTCTGTGGGGATGGTGCGCACCCCGCGCACCAGTTCGTACAAACCACGCAAACTCGCGAGTCCGGGGTCCGTCGTCAGGGACGACGTGGCCGCGTCGAGAACGGGATAGAGCTTCGCCGGATTCAGCAGGACATCATTGCTGCGCACCTTGTTGACGAGCGCGGCCAGGAACTCCTGCTGCCGGTCCATGCGGTCGGTGTCGCTGCCGTTGCCGAGGGACTTGCGGGCGCGCACGTAGCCGAGGGCCTGCTCGCCGTCGAGTGTCTGCGGTCCGGCAGGGAGCCGGATCTTGGCGGCGGCGTCCTCCATGGGCTCCTTCAGACAGACCTGGACCCCGTCGACGGCGTCCACCATGCCCTTGAACCCGGCGAAGTCCACCACCATGTGGTGGTCGACGCGGATGTCGGTGAGCTTCTCCACCGTACGGATCGTGCAGGCCGTGCCGCCGAATTCGAACGCCCAGTTGAACTGGGCGAATTGGGCGCGGGTGCGGGAGCCGTCGGGGCGGCGGCAGCCGGGGATGTCCACCATCAGGTCGCGCGGCAGCGACACCGCGGTCGCGCTCTGCCGGTCGGCGGCCAGATGCAGCAGGATCGTGGTGTCCGAGCGCTGGGTGCCGGGGTCGCGGCCGTACTTGCGGTTGCCGGGACCCGAGCGTGAGTCGGAGCCGATGAGCAGGATGTTCTGCGCGTCGTGCACCAGCGGCGTCGGCCGCTCCTTCTCGTAGCGGGCCAGTTCGGCGGCCGTGCCGGTGTCCTTGGTGATGTTTCCCTGGAGCTTGGTGTACGCGGCCCAGCCGAGGCCGCCCGCGGCGAGCACGAGGACGGCGGTCACCACGGCCGCGTACCGCAGCCAGCGCAGCCTGCGGCGACGCGAGCCGACCCCGGTGGGGCTCGCGCCCGCACCCGGCGCGTACACGGTCCCGTCCTGCGCGTACACGGTCCCGTCCTGCGCGTTCGTGGTGCCGCCCGGCGCGTTCGTGGTGCCGTCCGGTGCGTCCGAGGACCCGTCCTGCGCGTCCGCGGCCGCGCGTGGCGTGTCCGAGGCCGGACGGTCACCCGGCTCGGACGGCGTGCGCGCGGTGTCGGTCACGTGGCGGTCCACCCCTCACGGCTGGTCGGGTCGGTGCACAGATCGCTCTGCTCGCTCCTACGACCATGGACCGCCGCGCGTCGTCGCCCGGAGGGCGGCCACGCGGCGTCAGGTGCGTGCTCTCGGCGTGCCGGGCGCGGGCCCTCGTACTGGACGTACTTGGGTCTGCGTCCGGTGCGGCGAGAGGGCGTGCATGGCGTCGCGTGGCAGACGGGAATTGTCAGACAGGCCCTAACGGGCGGTCGCCGTGACCCGCTCGCTCTCAAGGCGCTTCTCCAGGCCGCCGTCGGCGAGGCGGTCCAGGTGGCGGCAGAGGACCACCGAACCGCCCGCGGCCAGTGGTGCGTACAGGCCCGCGCTCAGGCCGTCCCAGGTGTCGTACGGGCGGGCGGACAGAAGCCGGGAGCCGGGGGCGAGGCCGAGCTCGGCGGCGTCGGCGCGGGCCCGCTCCACCAGGTCGGCACCGGTCAGCTCCAGGCCGGCGACGGCGAGGGCGGGGCCGTCCGGGTCCACGGGCGCGTACGGCGCGAACCGATCACCCTGGCCCGGCACCTCCACGGCGTAGTCGGCGAAGCCCTCCGGGGCCTGGGGGAAGCGGCCGCCGAGGGGGCGCAGGGCGAGGGCGACCCGCTCGCCGGAACAGTTGCGCGCCGCCGCCAGGCTCTCGGGGTCGGGGCCGCTGACGACGAGGTCGGCCGCCGCCGGGTCGCCGCCGACATCCGCGACGACACCCACCGAGGAGCACGCGAGCAGCCAGACCGCGGTCTGCCAGTGCGCGGGCAGGAGCAGCGCGAGCCGGTCGCCGGGCTCGGCGGAGAGATCGCCCTGGAGCAGATTGGCGGTCTTGGCCACCCAATTGGCGAAGGTGGCCACGGACAATTCGACGCGCTCGCCGGTGGCGTCGTCGTAGTACGTGACGAGTGGGCGGCCCGGGTCCGCGGCGAGCGCGGATCGCAGCAGGTCGGCAGGGGTGCGGTCGTTGGCGTTCACGGCCGCAAGGGTACGCGGGCGGCGCTGTGCCGCCGCTGCGCGATGCCTAGTTGGGGACGCCGGTTCGACCGCCGCGCGGTCGACGGGCCGTCAGCCGCGGGACTTTCCCGATGGACAGTTATGTACGGGTATGCCAACTATCAGTCGTATGCGTGGATTCCTTTCTTCTTCGATCGGTGTCACCTGTGCCGCGGCGCTCGCCCTGCCCCTAGCCCTGACGCCGTCCGGCTCCGCGGCCGTCACCCGGCCCGCGGCCGACTCACTGCCCGGCAGCACCCAGTCGCTGCCCCTTGAGCCGCTCGGCCCGGGCCGCGACCGCGCGGGCGGCGGTGGGGCCGCGCCGCCCGAACAGGGGCTCACCCGGCGCGATGTCCGGCCGTTCTCCCTGGTGGGTGTCGTCTGGGACGATCCGGACGTCGAACTGCAGGGGCGCGTCCAGGTCCGTACCCGCGCCACCGGCACCACCACCTGGTCCCCCTGGCAGGAGGTCGAGACCCACAACCACGAGCACGCGGCCGACCCCGGCACGGCCGAGCGCGACTCGGGCCGGGTCCGCGGCTCGACGGCACCGCTGTGGGTCGGGGACTCCGACGGCGTGGAGGTGCGGGTGCGCACGGACACCGGGCGCGCGCTGCCCTCGTACGGGGCGCACGCGCTGCCCGTGGACAAGAGCGTCGACCTGCCCACCGGCCTGCGCCTCGAACTCGTCGACCCCGGTGAGCACCCGGCGCCGCCCGCCGACGCCACACCGGACGGCGTCCTGCAGAGCGCCGAGAGCGACGCCGCGGCACAGGGCACCCCGGCGGGGGCCGTGGAAGCCGCCCGCACGTCCCTGATGACCGCCGAGGCCGCGGCCGCGTCCGCGGTGAACGCCGAGCTCGCCCCGATGGGCGCCGCGGTCATCCCCGAGCTCGACAAGGCCGCGACGGAGGCGTACCTGGCGGACGCCTACGGCACCGACGCCGCCAGGGCCAAGCCGTACATCGGCCCGCGCCCGCGCATCGTCACGCGCCGCGGCTGGGGCGCCGACGAGAGCCTGCGCGAGCGGAACTTCGCGTACACCAGGACCGTCAAGGCCGCCTTCCTGCACCACAGCGCCACCGGCAACAACTACCGCTGCTCGCAGTCGCCCTCCGTCCTGCGCAGTATCTACCGCTACCACGTCAAGAGCAGCGGGTGGCGTGACTTCGGCTACAACTTCGCTGTCGACAAGTGCGGAAACATCTACGAAGGCCGTGCGGGGGGTGTGGCCAAGGCGGTTCTCGGCGCGCACACTCTCGGTTTCAACACCAACAGCATGGGCATCGCCGTCATCGGATCGTTCACCACCGCCATCCCGCCCAAGGCCGCGGTGACCGCCGTGGCGAAGCTCACCGCGTGGAAGCTCGGCCTGTTCGGGGCCAATCCACGCGGCAAGACCTACTTGAAGTCGGGCGGTGGCAATCTGTACAAGAAGGGCAGCACCGTCAAGCTCAATGTGATCTCCGGCCACCGGGACGGGTTCCGTACCGAGTGCCCCGGCCGCCGCCTGTACAAGAAGCTCGGAACGGCCCGGTCCGCTTCGGCTCGCTACCAGGGCCGCTAGGGCCTGTCGCCCTGCGCGGTCCGCTCATACATCTGCATAAACTGGCCGGCCGAAACACAACCTCGGCCGGCCCCAGCAGGAAGCAGAGACGACAGGTGACAGAAGCGATCCTCCTGGTCGGCGGCAAGGGCACCCGGCTGCGGCCGCTCACGGTGAACACGCCCAAGCCGATGGTCCCCGCGGCGGGCGTCCCGTTCCTCACCCACCAGCTCGCCCGCGCGCGTGCGGCCGGAGTCGACCACATCGTCCTGGCCACCTCCTATCTGGCGGAGGTCTTCGAGCCCTACTTCGGCGACGGCTCGGCGCTCGGCCTGCACATCGAGTACGTCACGGAGGAGGAGCCCCTCGGCACCGGCGGCGCCATCCGCAACGTCGCCCCGCGCCTGCACTCGGGCCCCGAGGACCCCGTCCTGATCTTCAACGGCGACATCCTCACGGGCCTTGACATCCGCGCCCTGGTCGCCGAGCACGAGCGCGTCGACGCGGAGGTCTCCCTCCACCTGACGAAGGTCTCCGACCCTCGCGCCTACGGCCTCGTCCCCACCGACCCGACCGGCCGCGTCACCGCCTTCCTGGAGAAGCCCCAGACGCCCCAGGAGATCGTCACCGACCAGATCAACGCGGGCGCGTACGTGTTCCGCCGCTCGGTCATCGACACCATCCCCGCGGGCCGCCCCGTCTCCGTGGAACGCGAGACGTTCCCGGACCTCCTCGCCTCCGGTGCCCACCTCCAGGGCATGGTCGACTCGACCTACTGGCTGGACCTCGGCACCCCCCAGGCCTTCGTCCGCGGCTCCGCCGACCTGGTCCTCGGCCGCGCCCCGTCCCCGGCGGTCCCCGGCCGCTGCGGCGACCGCCTCGTCCTGCCCTCCGCCCACGTCGCCTCCGACGCCAAGCTCACCGGCGGCACGGTGGTCGGCGAGGACGCCGTGGTCGGTGAGGGTGCCCAACTGGTCGGCAGCACGGTCCTCTCCGGCGCCGTCATCGAACCCGGCGCCGTCATCACCGACTCCCTCATCGGCGCCCGGGCCTCCGTGGGCGCGCGCTCGGTCCTCACCGACGCGGTGGTGGGCGACGGCGCGTGTGTCGGTGCCGACAATGAGCTGCGGGCGGGCGCGCGGGTGTGGTGCGAAGCCAGGCTGCCGGCGGGGGCGGTCCGCTTCTCCTCGGACCAGTAGCGCCGGCGCGCTCGCTCAACCGCCGGACGGGTTCTTTTGAGCCCGTCCGGCGATTGAGGACGAGGCGCGGAGCGCCGATAAACGGCTGGGGTCCAGGGGGCGCAGCGCCCCTGGTTACGGGAAGGGGCGGGACTGGGGCGTCCCACGAGGGCCCACCCCGTACCCTCGACGGGTGTCCTCCCGTTTCGCTCCCCGCCCCACCCGCACCACCGTGCGCGGCGGCGAAACCGCGACCCCCCGAGGCTCCCTCGCCCCACGCACCACCACCGGAACCCGCCGCACCTGGACCCCCCAGACCCCGGTGGACCTGGCAATCACCCTCGGCCCCCTGCGAAGGGGCCCCGCAGACCCCACCTTCCGCACCACCCCCGACGGCTCGATCTGGCGAGCCACCCGCACCCCGGCAGGCCCAGCCACCCTCCGCGTCGCCCTGCGCGGGGGCACGGCGGACGCGGAGGCCTGGGGAGCGGGCGCGGACTGGCTCCTCGACCGCCTCCCGCAACTACTCGGCGCCACCGACACGCCGGAGGACTTCGCCCCCCGCCACCGGCTGGTCGCGCACACCTGGCGCCGCCGCCACGGCCTGCGCCTGACCCGTACGGGCCTGGTCATGGAATCCCTGATCCCGTCGATCCTGGAGCAGAAGGTCACCGCGGACGAGGCGTACCGCGCCTGGCGCCTGCTGGTCCGCAAGTACGGCGAACCCGCGCCCGGGCCGACCCCGGCGCAGGCCCGGATGCAGGTGATGCCGGAGCCGCGTACGTGGTCCCTGATCCCGTCCTGGGAGTGGCACAAGGCGGGCGTGGACAACAAGCGCGCGTCGACGATCCTGCGGGCGGCCCGGGTGGCGGCGCGCCTGGAGGAGGCGGCGGCGATGGATCCGGTGGCGGCACGGGCCCGCCTGGAGGCGATCCCCGGCATCGGCCCCTGGACCTCCGCGGAAACGGTCCAGCGCAGCAACGGCGCCCCCGATGAGGTGACGGTCGGCGACCTCCACCTCCCCGGCATCGTCGGCTACGCCCTCGACGGCGACCGCACCGCGGATGACGCCCGCATGCTGGAACTCCTCGCCCCCTACGAGGGCCAGCGCCACCGGGCGGCCCGCCTGATCCTCCTCAGCGGCCAGGTCCCCCCGCGCCGCAAGCCGCGGATGCCGAGGACGGACATCGGCCTCCTGTGAGACGTTGAGCCCGCTCCGGCACCCTTCCAGCCCGCACCGGCGTTCTTCCAGCCCGCTCCGGCACCCTTCCAGCCCGCTCCGGCACCTCGTCCAGCCCGCTCCGGCGAAGGCCTTTCAGCCTGTCACCCCTACCGCACCACCACAAAGTCCTCCACCACCCGCCCGCCCCGCCCCACCGGCGCGGAAGCCGGATGCCCGACGGCCACAGCCCCCATCGGATCCCACTCCCGCGGCAGCCCGAGAACGCCCCGCACCACATCCCGGCAGAACATCGTCGACGAAACCCACGCGGACCCGAGCCGCTCCCCGGCGAGCGCCACGAGGAAGTTCTGCACCCCGGCCCCGGCGGCGACGACGAACATCTCCCTTTCGGCGCCGTCCCGCCGCGCGTCCCCGTACGTATGGGAACCGTCCATGACGAGACAGGGCACGACGAGGTAGGGCGCGTTCCGCAGGACGTCGCCGCGGCGCACCCGGCGGGCGATGGACTCCTCGGACTTGCCGTCCCGGCGCAGATCGGCGACCCAGGCGTCCCGCATGGCGTCGAGCAGTTCGGTACGGGACGCCGCGGACTCCAGGAGGACGAAGCGCCAGGGCGTGGTGTGGTGCGGCGCGGGCGCGGTGACGGCGGCGGCGACGGCACGCCGGACGGCGCCGGGGTCGACGGGCTCGTCGGTGAACTCGCGCACGGTCCGCCGCAGGGAGAGCGCCTCACGTACCGCCTCGGAGGTGCCGAGCCGGAACATGTCGTCCCGGGCGTCGCGCACGAGGGCACGCGCCCCTCGGTCCCCGGCGGCGTCGGCACCCGGGCCGTCCGCGGCGCCCCCCAGGACATGGGGGAGCCCCCGCACCACGGCGACCGGCAGCCCCGCGGCCTTCCCCTTGACCAGATCACCGGCGGCGGCGAGCTCATCGGCGGTGGCGACCACCGTGGCGCTGAGGGGATTGCCGTACGCGTCCGTGCCGCCGCGCAGGTCGTCGAGGACCCGCACGCCCGCGGCACCGATGGCGACGTCCGTGAGTCCGGCCCGCCAGGGCCGGCCGAAGGTGTCGGTGACGAGCACGCCGACGTCCACGCCGAGCGCGTCCTTGAGTCCCTGCCGGACGGCGCGGGCGGACGCGTCGGGGTCCTCGGGCAGCAGCAGCACGGTCCCCGCGGGGGTGTTGGAGGCGTCGACGCCGGCCGCGGCCATGACGAGCCCCTGGCGGTTCTCGACGATGCGCAGGGTTCCGCGCCGGGCCACGACGCGCACGGTCTCCGCGTCGATGGCCGCTTCCCGGTCGGTCGCCGCGACGACGCGGCCCTCGGCCTTGCTGACGATCTTCGAGGTGACGAGCACGACGTCGCCGTCGGCGAGCCCCGGCTCGGCCGCGGCGATCAGCTTCGCGAGATCGTCCCCGCGCCGCACCTCGGGAATCCCCCCGACCGCCCACACCCGAAACGCGACGGCCTCACCACCGCGCCGCCCACCCGGAACACCACCGGCATCCTGCGTGCGCGCACCGGCACCGGCACCGGCACCTAGCGCGTGCGGGCCAGCGCTGGTGCTCCGCGCTCGCGGTTCCCCATGAGCCGAAGGCCCCTGCGCAGCAGCGCCACCCCCTGGCACCTGCGGAGCCACCACAGCGCCCTGCGCCGGAGGCATCCCGGCGTCCTGCGCCGGAGGCAACCCACTGCCCTGTGCGGGAGGCACCCCGGTGTCCTGTGCGGGAGTCAGGGCACTGCCCTGTGCGGGAGCCAGCCCGGTGTCCTGTGCGGGAGGCACCCGGGTGTCCTGTGCGGGAGTCTGCCCGATGTCCTGTGCGGGAGGCACGGCAGCACCCTGTGCGGGAGTCTGCCCGGTGTCCTGTGCGGGAGGCACGGCAGCACCCTGTGCGGGAGTCTGCCCGGTGTCCTGTGCCGGAGTCAGGGCACTGCCCTGTGCGGGAGTCTGCCCGGTCTCCTGTGCGGGAGGCACGGCAGCACCCTGTGCGGGAGTCTGCCCGGTGTCCTGCGCCGGAGTCAGGGCACTGCCCTGTGCCGGAGTCAGCCCGGTGTCCTGTACGGGAGTCACGGCAGCGCCCTGTGCCGGAGGCACCGCAGCACCCTGCGCCGGAGGCATCCCGGCGTCCTGCGCCGGAGCCACCCCACCCCCCTGCGCCGGAGGCGCCCCGTCGCGCCCGCTCATGCCCGTACCTCCTCCGCCAGCGTCAGCGCCTCGCGCGCCATCGCCGTCGTGGTGTCCTCGTCCGTCATCAGGAGGGGGATCGCCCGGCACCGGATGCCGGCCGACTCGACGCGTTCGACGGTGGTCGCGTCGACCGTGTCGACGAGCCAGCCGTCGAGGAGGCCGCTGCCGTAGTGCTCGGCGACGGCGGCGGCGGTGGTCTCGACGCCCACGGCGGCGAGGACCTTGTCGGCCATGCCGCGCACGGGCGCGTCGCCGACGATGGGGGAGAGGCCGACGACGGGCACCCCGGCGTCGGCGATGGCCTCGCGGATGCCGGGCACGGCGAGGATCGTGCCGACGCTGACGACGGGGTTGGACGGCGGGAAGAGCACGACGTCCGCGTCGGCGATGGCCTCGAGGACGCCGGGCGCGGGCTTGGCCTGCTCGGCGCCGACGGGCACGATGGCGTGCGCGTCCACGGAGGCCCGCAGCCGCACCCAGTACTCCTGGAAGTGCACGGCCTTGCGCTCGCCGTCGACCTCGACGGCGACATGCGTCTCGACGCGGTCGTCGGACATGGGGATCAGCCGCACACCGGGCTGCCAGCGCTCGCACAGCGCCTCGGTGACGGCACTCAGCGGATAACCGGCCGCGAGCATCTGCGTGCGCACGATGTGCGTGGCGAAGTCCCGGTCGCCGAGCCCGAACCAACCGGGTCCGACGCCGTACGCCGCGAGCTCCTCCTTGACCTTGAAGGTTTCATCGGCCCGCCCCCAGCCCTGGTCCTCGTTGATGCCGCCCCCGAGGGTGTACATCACCGTGTCGAGGTCGGGGCAGACCTTCAGGCCGAACAGGTGGATGTCGTCACCGGTGTTGCCGATGACCGTGATCGCCGCGTCGGGCGCGGCCTTCTTGAGGCCGCGGAGGAAACGGGCGCCGCCGATGCCGCCGGCCAGAACCACAATGCGCATGCGCCCAGCATTGCAGGCGGGTACGACATCGTGTCAGGCGGTCACGGGATCCTGCGGCGCCCGCGCCTCGCAGCGGGCCGTGTGCATCGGCATTTCGGTCAGACCGGGGTAGTACACGTGCAGGCTCACGGCCGGTTCCAGGGCGTCGTTGACGACCTCGTGGACGTACCCGGGCGCGAAGACGCGCTGCGCGCCGGCGTCGAGCGCCCGCGCACCCCGGTCCGTACGCTCCGTCAACTCGCCCTGGAGGACGGTGAGGACGCCGCTGGAGCGCCCGTGGTCGTGCCGCCCGCTGCCCTGGCCCGGCACCCACGACAGGAGCCACACCTCGTAGCCGGGCCCGCTGCGCAGGCGGTGGTACCAGCGGCTGGTGGCGTCGTACTGGACGAGGTGTTCCCACTGGGAGCGGTCGGCCGCGATGGCGCGGGCCAGGCCCGCGAACTCGGCCACGGTGACGGGGTGCTCGCGCGCGGGCTGGAGGAGGTGCGGGACCTCAAGGATGTCGCCGGCGATCTGGAGGTCGCTGTCGCTGTTCATGGTGCGGTGGTTCCTCAACGTGTGAGTGCTGGGGTGTCGCAGGAAAGGGGTGTACGAAGCCCTGGAGGGCCATCGAGGCCCTGCGAGGGGGCGAAGAAGAGGTGCGGCTCAGCAGCCGGAGGCGGGTCGCCTCAACAGCTTGAACAGGCGCACATACAGAGACAGCTACACAGATCGCGCGCGGGGGCAGCACCGGAAGACCCGCCGGGGCGGGTCACGGAAAGCGCCAAGTTCGCGAGCATGCCCACCAGGACAGCGGCTCACCCTCCTGGTGTCAACTCTATGTCCGAAATGTGGACCATGTTTCACCTCATCCGGTTCCCCTGTCCGATGAAAGGTTTGTGCAGCACCTCCCGGGACACAAGCCGCACCATCCGGCGCTCGCGGGCGCGTC
This sequence comes from Streptomyces aureocirculatus, assembly GCF_000720475.1. Lineage (GTDB taxonomy): Bacteria > Actinomycetota > Actinomycetes > Streptomycetales > Streptomycetaceae > Streptomyces > Streptomyces aureocirculatus. The sequence goes on along the minus strand of NZ_JOAP01000064.1, from coordinate 23,100 downwards.
AACCGGCGCGTCAACCGGCGCTCGACCGCCGTTGTGATCCTGTGATCCGAATGTGATCCGGTTCGCTTCGGTTTCGTCCGATGCAACGGGAGTGAGTGTCGTGGCGTCCCTGTCATGGAGAGCTCATCCCGGGGCAGGTGCCGGATGGGCCGCCGACGGGTGTCATAGTTTAGGTAGATTTGAACACTTTCCGCAAAGCCTTGGTTCCGCAGAGTGAATAAGGGGCCCAATAGCAGATCTCAGCTTGACTGGCCCGGATCGGCGCACTTGTAATTTCACTCGTGTCGTTCAGCCGAAATCGGTAACGGCAGCATCACGGGGACGCGAAGACAGACGAGGGGCGCACATGACCGAGCTGGTTCAGGAACTGCTGGTCGAGGACGCGGACGAGGAACTCGGCTGGCAGGAGCGCGCACTGTGCGCCCAGACCGACCCCGAGTCCTTCTTTCCCGAGAAGGGCGGCTCCACTCGCGAGGCGAAGAAGGTCTGCCTCGCCTGCGAGGTCCGCTCCGAATGTCTTGAATACGCACTCGCGAACGACGAACGCTTCGGCATCTGGGGCGGTCTTTCGGAGCGTGAACGCCGCCGCCTGAAGAAGGCGGCGGTCTGACCCCCGACCGGCGGACCAGCCGGTCAGAAACCATACGGTCGGCCCGCGAACGCCCACATCCCTCGCAACACCGCACCACGAACAGCCCGTCGCCCAAGGGTTATCCACAGGCGGCGGGCTGTTGTGGTGCCAGCCGTTAGTGTGGGGCCCCGTCCGAGACGCCACACCCTCCTCACGGAGCGCGGGCGTCCACCGCAGTCCAGCGAACCGGGGCCCGTACCTCGATGTCCGTGCACAGCCACCCGGCAGGCCACGAAGGCGCTGCCGCCGGGTTCGACCCGTCCCGCGCGGCCGGGTTCGACTCCGGGAACCCGCCCGAGTTTCCACGGCATGTCGTGACCGCCGTGCTCGTCTCCCACGACGGTGCCCGCTGGCTGCCCGACGCCGTCGCCGGACTCCTCGGCCAGGACCGCCCCGTCCAGAACGCGGTCGCGGCCGACACCGGCAGCGCGGACGACTCCGCACGCCTGCTCACCGAAGCCCTGGGCCAGGACCGCGTGCTGCACCTGGCCCGCCGCTCCGGCTTCGGCACCGCCGTCGGCGAAGCCGTCCGCACGGCGGCCGTGCTCACCCCCGAGGACCTGCCGTACCTCAAGCGTCCCAGCGGCTGGGACCCGGTCAGCCGCAGTTGGCGCGACGAGACGTACGACCTGCCTGAGCTGCCGCACGGCGAGCCCGAGCAGTGGCTGTGGCTCCTTCACGACGACTGCGCGCCCGAGCCAGGCGCCCTCGCCGAACTCCTCCGCGCCGTCGAGAACGAGCGGGAACTCGGCCACGACCCGCAGGACATCGCGATCGTCGGCCCCAAACTCCGCGGCTGGTACGACCGCAGGCAGCTCCTCGAAGTGGGCGTCTCCATCGCCCACTCCGGCCGCCGCTGGACCGGCGTCGACCGGCGCGAGCAGGACCAGGGCCAGCACGACCACGTGCGCCCCGTGCTCTCCGTGTCCACGGCGGGCATGCTGATCCGGCGCGAGGCCTTCGAGCGGCTCGGCGGCTTCGACCGGCGGCTGCCCCTCATGCGCGACGACGTCGACCTGTGCTGGCGCGCGCACGCGGAGGGGTACCGCGTCCTGGTCGCCCCCGGCGCCGTCGTCCGGCACGCCGAGGCCGCCTCGCGCGAGCGCCGCACCGTCGACTGCGTCGGCCGCGCCGCCTCCTCACCGCACCGCGTCGACAAGGCGGGCGCCGCGTACACCCTCCTGGTCAACTCCCGCCCGGCCGTTCTCCCCTGGGTCTTCGTCAGACTCGTCGTCGGCACGGTCCTGCGCACCCTCGCCTACCTCCTCGGCAAGGCCCCAGGACAGGCCCTCGACGAAGTCGCCGGACTCTTCAGCACGTTGCTGCGGCCCGAGCGGATCCTCGCGGGGCGCAAGAAGCGCGGCAGGCCCGCGGTCGACGCGGGCGAGATGCGGCCGCTGTTCCCGCCACCCGGCGCCACCGTCCGCGCCACGGTGGAGCAGATCGCGGGCCACCTCGTCGGTGACTCCGACACCGAGGCGGCCGCCGCGGGCCGGCACGGCGCCGTCGAGTCGGGACCCGGCGGCGACGACGCCGACTTCCTGGAGATCGAGCAGTTCGCCCGCCTGAAGCGCATCGCCCGCAAGCCGGGACCCGTGCTCTTCCTGCTCCTGCTCCTGATCTCCCTCATCGCCTGCCGCGCCCTGCTCGGCGGCGGCGCGCTCGCAGGCGGCGCCCTGCTCCCGGCGCCCGCCGACGCCTCCGCGCTCTGGTCGCGCTATCTGGACGGCTGGCATCCGGTGGGCATCGGAGGCACCGAGGCGGCACCGCCGTACGTGGCGATCGTCGCCTTCCTGTCCTCCCTGCTCCTCGGGTCGACCGGACTGGCCGTCACGGTGCTCCTGGTCGGCTCGGTGCCGCTCGCCGGCATCGCCGCGTACTTCGCGTCCCGGCCGCTCGTCGAGTCCCGGCTGCTGCGCGCGTGGGCATCCGTCGTGTACGCGTTCCTGCCCGCCGCCACGGGCGCGCTCGCGGGCGGGCACATCGGCACCGCCGTCCTCGCCGTCCTGCTGCCGCTCATCGCGCGCGCGGGCGTCGCGGCGAGCGGCCTCGCCGCCCCGGAGGGTGCCCGCGGGAGCTGGCGCGCCACCTGGGCGTACGCGCTGCTCCTGACCGTCACCACCGCCTTCACGCCGATCGTGTGGCCCATCGCCCTGGTCCTCGGCCTCGTTCTGCTCGCGGTGCGGCGCGCCGACATCACCGCGTACGGCCTGCGGGTCCTGGCAGCGCTCGGCACCCCACTGCTGCTCCTCGCGCCCTGGTCGCTCTCCCTGCTGCCCTTCGGCTTCTTCAAGGAGGCGGGACTGGAGTACGGCAAGGGGTCCGCGTCCCCGCTCGATCTGCTCGGTGCCAGCCCCGGCGGCCCCGGCACGGTCAGCGGTCTGCTCCTCGTCGGCATCGTCCTGGCCGCGCTCGGCGCGCTGCTCCGCGGCGAGCGGCAGACGGCGGTGCGCACCGCCTGGGCGGCCGCCCTCGTCGCCCTGCTCTTCGCGGTCCTGTCGAACGGCTCGGTGTGGGCGGGTCCCGCCACGCTCGCGTACGGCATCGCGCTGCTCGCCGCCGCCGCGCTCGGCGCGGACGGCGCCCGCGCGCGCGTGGCCGAGCAGAGCTTCGGCTGGCGGCAGCCGGTGGCCGCGCTCATCGCCCTCGCCGCGGCCGTGGGCCCGCTGGTCGCCGCCGCCGGGTGGATGATCGCCGGTGCCGACGGGCCCCTGGAGCGGCGCGACCCGGTGCAGGTGCCCGCCTTCGTCGCCGAGGAGAGCGGCACCGAGGACCAGGCCCGCACCCTCGTCCTGGACGGCGCCTCGCCCGCCGAGGTGGCGTACACGCTCGTCCGCGGCTCCGGCGTCCGCCTCGGTGACGCCGAGATCGCCGCGGCGGACGGCACCCACCAGCGGCTCGACCGGATCGTCGCCCGCCTCCTCGCGGGCTCCGGCGCCGACCAGGCCGACCAGCTCGGCGGCTACGCGGTGCGCTACGTCCTCGTTCGCGACGGAGCCGCGCGCGGGCTGAGCCGCACCCTCGACGCGACCCCCGGCCTGACCCGGCTCAGCCAGGAGGACGGCAGCGCCCTGTGGCGCGTGGACCGCCAGGTCGCGCGGGCCGCCGTCGTGACGGAGTCCGGCGACCCGGAGCCGGTCGCCGCGGGCCCGGTCGAACTGCACACCTCGCTCCCGGACGGCGAGGAGGGCCGCGTCCTGCGCCTGGCCGACGCGGCCGACGCGGGCTGGACGGCCACCCTGGACGGCCACGCGCTGACCCGCACCACCGTGGACGGCTGGGCCCAGGGCTTCGAGCTGCCCGCGTCCGGCGGCCACCTGGACGTCACGTACGAGCGGTCGGCGGCGCACACGGGCCGGCTGTGGGCGCAGGGCGCGCTCGCCGTGGTCCTGGTGGTCCTCGCCCTGCCGGGGCGGCGCCGCGACGTCGACGACGACCTGCCCGAAGAGCACCTGGTGCCCGCCCAGGCCGTCACGGGCGAGGGCCGCAGGGCCCGCAGGCTGCGCGCCCAGAGCGAACAGGCCGCGCAGGAGGGCCTGCCCGGGGCGCCGGGCGAACCCGATGGGCACGGGGCGCACGGGGGCACCCGTGAGCCCGGCCCGGGCGCCGTCCCGGCCCAGCACACCCCGGCCCAGCACACCCCCGGGCACGAGGCGTGGCAGACCGCGCCGAGGGGCCCCGGCCACGGCACGTACAGCGCCGACCAGGGCCACTTGGGCGGCCAGCCCTACCCGGACGGCCAGCCCTACCGGGAAGGCCAGTACGGCTCCTACGAACAGCCGTACCAAGCCGACCCCTACCAAGCCGACCCCTACCAGGCGGACCCCGGCGACCCCGCGCACAGCGGCCAGTACGACCCGTACGCCTACGGAGGGATGTACGGCGGCGACCAGCGGGGCTACGGCCAGGCGTACGAGGGCCAGGGGTACGGACAGGGCGCCACCGCCGCCCCTGGCGACGCCCCTGCCGCCCCCGGTGACGCCGCCTACGCCCCGGAGACCCCGCCGATGCCGCAGCGGCCCCCGCACGGCACCGACAGCGAGCACCCCGACGGGAGCAGGCAGTGAACCGCAGCACCGTGTCCTTGATCGCCGTCGCGGCGGCCCTCGCCGCCCTCACCGGCTTCGCCTCTGTCACCGGCTCCGAGGACGAAGGCCCCGCGAAGACGGCCAAGCGGCTCCCCGTGGAGCGCACCAGCCTGCTGTGCCCCGAACCCAGCACCTCGGACCTCGCCGAGACGACGTACACGGCCTTCACGCCCGCTTCGGAGGGTGCCGCGGGCGGCGGCTCTGCCGTGCTGCGCCCCGCCCCCAAGGCGCTGACGGACGCGCACCAGGGCGAGGAGGGCAAGGCGAAGGACGTCAAGCCGTTCCTGACCCAGAAGTCACCGGGCAAGCCCGTCACCGCGGAGGAGTCGGGGGCGGACGCGCCCGCGCTCGTCGGCGGCGCCGACGGTGGCCTCGCGCCCGGCTGGTCCGTCCAGCAGACCACGACGGTGAGCGCCGGTGCGGGCCGCGGCCTCCAGGGCGCCCACTGCGTCGCCCCGGACACCGAGTTCTGGTTCCCCGGCACCAGCACCGCCAAGGGCCGCAGCGACTACATCCACCTCACCAACCCGGATGAGGCGGCGGCGGTCGTCGACGTCGAGCTGTACGGCAGTGACGGCGCCATCAAGGCCGACGTCGGCCAGTCCATCCAGATCCAGCCGCACTCCAGCGTCCCTGTGCTGCTCTCCACGCTCGCGGGCAAGCCGTACACCGACGTCACGACGCACGTCGTCGCGCGCAGCGGACGCGTGGCCGCCGCCGTGCACTCCGCGGACGACGAGCTCGGCGGTGACTGGCTGCCCGCCTCCGCCGACCCCGCCCCCCGCCTGGTCCTGCCCGGCATCCCCAAGGACGCCACGTCCGTGCGCCTGGTGGCCTTCGCGCCCGGTGACGCCGACGCCGACCTGAAGATCCAGCTCGCCTCGCCGACGGGCCCGATCACCCCGGCCGGGCACGAGACGCTGCACGTGAAGGCCGGCATGACGGCCGCCGTCGACCTGGGCGACGTCACCAAGGGCGAGGCGGGTTCGCTGCTCCTCACGCCGACCGCCACCGACGAGGAGGCCCCCGTGGTGGCCGCGCTGCGCGTGACCCGCGGCAAGGGCGACAAGCAGGAGACGGCGTTCATCCCCGCGACCGCCCCGGTCGGAGACCGCGCCACCTCGGCCGACAACCGGGCCGAGGGCTCCACGCTCGCCCTCGTCGCCCCCGGGGAGACGGCCCGCGTCAAGGTCACGGCGTCGGCCGGCTCGGAGGCGGGGGAGCCCGTCACGAAGTCGTACACGGTCAAGGGCGGCACGACGCTCGGCGTCGACCCGCCGGTGCCGTCCGGCCTCAAGGGGTCCTACGCCCTCACCCTGGAGCCGGAGTCCGGCGGCCCGGTGCACGCCGCCCGCATGCTGGAGCTGCCCGAGAACGGCATCCCCATGTTCACGGTCCAGACCCTGCCGGACGACAGAGGGACGGTGTCGGTGCCGACGGCGAAACAGGACCTGGGGGTATTGCAGAAGTGAGGTCCGGCCGGGAGGACGGGCGCCGGGCGTGAGGTCCGGTGGGCCGGGCGCCGGGCGTGAGGTCCGGTGGAGCGGGGTGCCGGGCGTGAGGTCCGGCCGGGAAGGCTTCCGCCCTACTCCTCGCCGTACCGCGGATCGACCGACTCCGGCGAGAGCCCGAGCAGCTCCGCCACCTGCTCCACGACCACTTCGTGGACCAGCGCGGCCCGCTCGTCCCGCCCCTTGGTGCGGATCTCGACGGGCCGCCGGTAGATGACCACCCGGGCGGGCCCGCCGTCGGAGGCCGAGATGGTGCCGCCGAGCGGCACGGCGTCGGTCTCCCACCCCTCGTCACCTGCGTCGGCGGCGGCACCTGCGGCACCGGCGTGGTCGGCCGCGGTGGGCGGCACGTCGAGCACCAGGAAGTCGATCTCGCTGAGCTGCGGCCAGCGCCGCTCGAGGCGCTCCACGGAGTCCTGCACCAGGTCCGTGAACGACTCCGCGCGGCTCGCGGAGAGCGGCACCTGGGGAGGCGCGACGGGGCCGCGCATGCCCCTGCCGTGGCGGTCGCGTCGGCGGGGCCTCGGCTCGGTGGGGCGGGGCTGTACGGGGTCTTCCATCACTGGGGAAGCGTAGTCCCCGAGATCGCCCTTTCCGTACGGAGCGTGGCATGTCGCTTCCTGACCATTCCGGCCAAGCTTGGGCTCGATTGTGTATCTCTCCGGGACCGCCGAGCTCGCTCCGATTGGCAGGATTTGCACCATGTAGTGATCACGTCCAACACCGCAGGACCCACTGGCCTCTTGCGTCCACGCAGGTCAGCGAGCGCGCCCAGGGAAGCCCCTGTGTGCGGGATCACAGCACGACACGGGGGAGTGACCCCGGGGAGAGTCGTCGCGGCCCGCTCAAGAGTGCGGTACCGTCCAACGTCGTGAGCCCTGTACGTCGCTGTTCGCGCACCGCTTGCGGCCGTCCCGCCGTCGCGACGCTGACGTACGTCTACGCCGACTCGACCGCGGTCCTCGGCCCCCTAGCCACCTACGCCGAACCCCACTGCTACGACCTGTGCGCCGAGCACTCCGAGCGCCTCACCGCGCCGCGCGGCTGGGAAGTCGTGCGCCTCGCCGACGGCTCAGGACCGGCACGGCCCAGCGGCGACGACCTCGAAGCGCTCGCCAACGCGGTGCGGGAGGCGGCGCGTCCGCAGGAGCGGGCCGCGGAGGCCGGCGGGAGCGGGCCCCGCGGAGCGGACCCGATGGAGGTCGCGCGCCGCGGCCACCTGCGGGTGCTGCGCTCACCGGACAACTGAGGCCACGGCCCTCCCTACGTCTGTACGGCTGTACGTCTGCACGTCCCTTTCGCGCCGGCAGTCACGCGAGTCCCCGCACGGCCCTCCCGTAGCCCCTCTTCACGGGATCTTTTCCGCCAAGGGCGTTGACGCTCATTTGCCGGGCCCACGACGATTTCGCCACCCATGATCGGCGATCGACGATCGACGGATCGTTCAGGGAGGCGCTCGTGTTCGTGCAGGAACTGGAGCCCGTGGCCGACTCGCTCGGCCTGTCCGCACTCGTCGCGACCCTGCCCCTCCTGACCGTCCTGGTCCTCCTCGGCGCCGTCCGCATGAAGGCCCACCGCGCCGGGCTCATCGGCCTCGGCGTCGCCACCGCCGTGGCCTGGCTCGCGTACGGCATGCCGCTCGGCCAGACCGCGTCCAGTGCCGCGCAGGGCGCCGTCTTCGGGCTCTTCCCCATCCTGTGGATCGTCGTCAACGCCCTGTGGGTGTACCGGATGACCGTCCGCACCCGGCACTTCGACATCCTGCGCCGCTCCTTCGGACGACTCTCCGACGACCCGCGCATCCAGGCGCTCGTGATCGCCTTCTGCTTCGGCGCGCTCCTGGAAGCCCTCGCGGGCTTCGGTGCGCCGGTCGCGATCTGCTCGGTGATGCTGGTGGCGCTCGGCTTCGACCCGGTGCGCGCCGCGGTCGTCGCCCTCGTCGCCAACACCGCACCGGTGGCCTTCGGTGCGATGGGCACCCCCGTGGTGACGCTCGCCCAGGTCACAGGGCTGCCGCTGGACACCGTCGCCACCGTCGTGGGCCGCCAGACACCACTGCTCGCCCTCGTCGTGCCGCTGCTCCTTGTCGCCCTGGTGGACGGCGGACGCGGGCTCAGGGAGACCTGGGTGCCCGCCGCGGTGTGCGGACTCGCCTTCGCGGCCGCGCAGTTCGCGGCGTCCAACTACGTCTCCGCGCAACTGGCCGACATCGGCGCCGCCTTGGCGGGCGCGGGGGCGCTCGTCGCGGTGCCGGGCGCCCGCAGGCCCGCCGCCGAGCCGGTGCGCGCCGCGGTCCTCACCGGCGCCCGCAGCGAGGACCTGGACCACGACGACCCGCGCGCGGAAGTGGTGCGCGCCTACACCCCGTACGCCCTCATCGTCGTGATCTTCTCCATCGCCCAGATCCCGCCCGTCAAGGACTTCCTCGCGCGGGCCACGCGCACCTTCGACTGGCCCTTCCTGAACGTCGGCGACCCGGCGGGCGACCCGGTCGGCGGCAACGTCCTCGCGCTGCCGCTGGTGTCCACCGGCGGCACGCTCGTCCTGCTCGCCGGTGTCGGCACGGCGGCCGTACTCGGCGTCCACGCGCGCGTGGCGGTGCGGGAGTGGGTGGCGACCGTGCACGAGCTGCGGTTCGCGATCCTCACCGTGACCAGCGTCCTGGCGCTCGCGTACGTGATGAACCTGTCAGGCCAGGCCGCCACCATCGGGCACTTCGTGGCCGACGCGGGCTCCGGCCTCGCCTTCCTGTCACCGGTGCTCGGCTGGTTCGGCGTCGCCGTCACCGGTTCCGACACCTCGGCCAACGCCCTGTTCGGCTCCCTCCAGGTGACCGCCGCCGAGCAGTCGGGGCTCTCGCCCGAGCTGCTCGCCGCCGCCAACAGCTCGGGCGGTGTCCTCGGAAAGATGATCTCCCCGCAGAACCTGACCATCGCCTGCGCGGCCGTCGGGCTCGCCGGCAAGGAGGGTGACCTGCTGCGCAAGGTGCTGCCCTGGAGCATCGGGCTGCTCCTGGTGATGTGCCTCGTCGTCCTCGGCCAGAGCACGGCGGTGCTCGGGTGGATGCTGCCCTGATTCCGCTTCCGTTCCGGTGTTCCGGGTAGTTTGTTGCCACCGACGAGGGCTTGCCGAGCTCCCAGAACCTTGCAGAGAGGGTTGGCCGTGACTGCTGATCTGTCCCAGCTCGTGAAGGCGTACGACGTGCGCGGGGTGGTCCCGGACCAGTGGGACGAGTCGCTCGCGGAGCTGTTCGGCGCCGCCTTCGTCCGGGTGACGGACGCCCGGGCGATCGTCGTCGGGCACGACATGCGGCCCTCGTCGCCCGGCCTGTCCCGCGCCTTCGCGCGCGGCGCGGCCGCCCTCGGCGCCGACGTCACGGAGATCGGCCTCTGCTCCACGGACCAGCTCTACTACGCCTCCGGCGCGCTGAACCTGCCGGGCGCCATGTTCACGGCGTCGCACAACCCCGCCCAGTACAACGGCATCAAGATGTGCCGCGCGGGCGCCGCCCCGGTCGGCCAGGACACCGGCCTCGCGGACATCCGCGCCCTGGTGGAGCGCTGGTCCGACGAGGGCGCCCCCGAGCCCGCGGCGACCCCCGGCACGCTGACGAGCCGCGACACCCTCAAGGACTACGCGGCGCATCTGCGGGGCCTGGTGGACCTCACCGCCATCCGCCCCCTGAAGGTCGTCGTCGACGCGGGCAACGGCATGGGCGGGCACACCGTCCCCACCGTCTTCGAGGGCCTGCCCCTCACCCTCGTACCGATGTACTTCGAGCTCGACGGCACCTTCCCCAACCACGAGGCCAACCCGCTCGACCCCGCCAACATCGTCGACCTCCAGGAGCGCGTGCGCGCCGAGGGCGCCGACCTCGGCATCGCCTTCGACGGCGACGCGGACCGCTGCTTCGTCGTCGACGGGGACGGCGCCCCGGTCTCCCCGTCCGCGATCACCGCCCTGGTCGCCGCCCGCGAGCTCGCCAAGCACGGCGGCTCGGGCACCGTCATCCACAACCTGATCACCTCCTGGACGGTCCCCGAGGTCGTCCGCGAGAACGGCGGCACGCCCGTGCGCACGCGCGTGGGCCACTCCTTCATCAAGGAGGAGATGGCCAAGACGGGCGCCATCTTCGGCGGCGAGCACTCCGCGCACTACTACTTCCGGGACTTCTGGAACGCGGACACGGGCATGCTGGCCGCGCTGCACGTGCTCGCGGCGCTCGGCGGCCAGGAAGGACCGCTGTCCGGCCTCGTCGAGCAGTACGACCGCTACGCGGGCTCCGGTGAGATCAACTCCACGGTGGACGACCAGACGGCCCGCCTCGCCGCCATCAGGACCGCGTACGAGACCCAGGACGGCGTCACCATCGACGAACTGGACGGCCTGACCGTCACCGCCGCCGACTGGTGGTTCAACGTCCGCGCCTCCAACACCGAGCCCCTCCTCCGCCTCAACGTGGAGGCCCGCGACGAACCCACGATGCACCGCGTACGCGACGAGGCCTTGAAAATCATCAGGGGCTGAACCAACTGTCTGCTCCGCTCGCGCGGCCCAGCCTCCCCCAAGCCCGCCCCCGCCCCCCAGCGGTACCCTGACCAGGCCACACCCCCCACCCGCGACCACCCCGAAGGGACCCGCACATGCCGCTCGAAGCCGGCCTCCTGGAGATCCTCGCCTGCCCGGCCTGCCACGCCCCCCTCAAGGAGACGGACACCGAGCTGATCTGCACGGCCGAGGGCACCGAGTGCGGCCTGGCCTACCCGGTCCGCGACGACATCCCCGTCCTCCTGGTCGACGAGGCCCGCCGCCCCGGGTGACGAGCTGAAAGGGGCACCCCGGACAGTGGCCGGGGACCACACCCTCAGGACGACCGCGTACGACCACCACATCGCCCTCATGCCGCGTACCGCGATCGGAGACTGAGCCCATGCTCGACGAGTCGCTCCTTGATGCCCCCGAAGCCCTGGCCCGAGCCGACCTGCACGATCTGTTGCGCGGCGCCGCCGAAGCAGGCGCCCGCGTACGGACCGCGGTACGGCACGCCACGGAGTCCGGCCTCACGGAGCTCAAGCCCGACGGCCGCCCCCGCGCCGTCCTGGTCGCGGGCCCCGGCACCGCGGCCACCGGCGTCGCCGACCTGATCGGCGCCCTCGCGGGCACCGGCTGCCCGGTCGTCCGGCTCGCCCCCACCGGCGTCGCCCCGGCCGCGGGAGCCCTGCGCTGGGCGCTGCCCGGCTGGGCAGGGCCCGTGGACCTGCTGTTCCTCGTCACCCCTGACGGCACGGAACCGGGGCTCACGCTCCTCGCCGAGCAGGCCTACCGCCGCGGCGGCACCGTCGTCGCGGTCGCACCGGCCCGCTCCCCCCTGGCCGAGAGCGTCGCGGGAGCGCACGGCCTCGCGGTCCCGATGGCGGTGGCGCCGGGCGTGGCGGCGTACGGAGCGGCGACACCGTACGGCGAGGCGGACAGCCGCCTCCTCGCCCGTGACGACGCCGCGGCCCCCGCCCACGGAGACCCCATGTCCCCGCAGGGCCCCGCGACCCCGCAGGGCCCCGTCACGGTGGGCGCGGCCCATAGCGTGCCGGACGAGAGCGGCCCCCTGACCTTCCCGCACAACGACCCGCCGGAGGCGCCCGCGGCCGCCCCCGGCACCCTGTGGGCGCTGCTCACCCCGCTGCTCGTCCTCCTCGACCGCACCGGCCTGATCGCCGCCCCCGCGGACACGCTGCAGAAGGTCGCCGACCGCCTGGACGCCGCCGCCGAGCGCTGCGGCCCCGCCATCGCGACGTACAGCAACCCCGCGAAGACCCTCGCCGCCGAGCTCGCCGACTCGCTGCCGCTGATCTGGACCGAGGGCCACGGCGCGGGCATGGCGGGCCGCCGCTTCGTCGCCGCACTCGCCGAGCTCGCGGGGCACCCCGCGCTCACCGCGGAGCTGCCCGAGGCACTGCCGGCGCACGCCACGCTGCTCGCGGGCGGCCCGACGGGCGCCGCAGACAGCGACGACTTCTTCCGCGACCGCGTCGACGAGGCGCCCCTGCTGCGCCCCCGTGCGGTCCTGCTCCGGGAACAGCCCGCCGACCTCGGCGGGCTGACCGCGGCCCCCGCGGCCCGCGAGCTCGTCCACAGCCACGACGTCGCGCTCAGCGAGCTGGAACCGGCGGAGGGCAGCGACCTGGAACGCCTCGCCGAACTGATCGCCATCACGGATTTCGCTGCCGTTTACCTGGCGCTAGCCACCGGAGACGGATCATGACCGTGACACCGCCGCCGCCGGGCGGCACCGGGGCACGCCACGCGACGGCGCCGCGCCGCTCGGCCCGCACGCCGTCGGGCCACCAGTGCTCCGGTTCCGGTACGGGTACGGGTACGGGTACGGGTACGGGTGCTAGTACGGGTACGGGTACGAGAGCAAGTGCGGGTACGTATGCGGGTGCGAGTACGGGTACTGGTACGGGCACGCGCCCCGCGACCGGCCTCGGCACGGCCACCGGCCTCGGCACGGCCTCCGGCACCGGCACCGGCACCGGCACGGCCACCGGCCTCGGCACGGCCATCGGCCTCGGCACGGCCACCGGCACCGGCACCGGCACGGCCTCCGGCACCGGCGTAGGCACCGCCACCGCTACCGGCGTGGGCACCGCCACCGGCCCCGGCGCGGCACCCCCCGTCCCGCGCCCGACCCCGCTCCCGCGCATGCGGCAGCACCCGCGCACCCGCACCCCGCGCACCCGCACGTATCCGTAAGGGAGACCCTCTCCGTGGACCGCCTCACCAACACCGTCCGCCCCTATGCCTGGGGCTCCACCACCGCCATCCCGGAGCTCCTCGGCACCGAGCCGACCGGCGAGCCGCAGGCCGAGATGTGGATGGGCGCCCACCCGGGCGCACCCTCGCGCACCGAGCGCGGCCCGCTCAACGAGGTGATCGACGAGGACCCGGCGCGCGAACTGGGTCCGCGCGCCGTCGCCAAGTTCGGCCCGCGCCTCCCGTTCCTCCTGAAGCTCCTCGCCGCGGGCGCCCCGCTCTCCCTCCAGGTGCACCCCAACCGCGAGGAGGCGGCGGACGGATACGAGGACGAGCAGCGCCGCGGCGTCCCCATCGACGCCCCGCACCGCAACTACAAGGACGCCAACCACAAGCCCGAACTGATCTGCGCGCTCACGCCCTTCGACGGACTGTGCGGCTTCCGCGCCCCCGACGACGCCGCCGACCTGCTCTCGGGCCTCGGCGTCGACTCCCTCGTACCGTACGTCGACCTGCTGCACGCCAAGCCCGAAGAGGGCGCGCTGCGCGAGGTCCTGACGGCCGTGCTCACCGCAGACCCCGACGACATGGCGAAGACGGTCGCCGCGGCCGCGGCCGCCGCCGAGCGCATCGGCGGCGTCTACGCCCCGTACGCCGCCATCGCCCGCGACTACCCGGGCGACCCCGGCGTCATCGCAGCCATGCTCCTCAACCACGTCCGGCTGCAGCCCGGCGAGGCCCTGTACCTCGGCGCCGGCGTCCCGCACGCCTACCTCGCAGGCCTCGGCGTGGAGATCATGGCCAACTCGGACAACGTGCTGCGCTGCGGCCTGACGCCCAAGCACGTCGACGTACCCGAACTCCTGCGCATCGTCCGCTTCGAGGCCACCGACCCCGGCGTCCTGCGCCCGGCGGTGACATCGGCCGCCGCCGCGGCGGGCACCCGGGACGGCGAGGAGGTCTACGACACGCCGACCGACGAGTTCCGCCTCTCCCGCTTCGTCCTGGCCGAGGGCGCCGCCCACGACCTCACCGCCGACACCCCGCAGATCCTGCTCTGCACCGCGGGCACGGCACGCGCAGGCGACATCGCCCTGTCGCCCGGACAGTCCGTGTTCGTCCCCGCGGGTGAAAAGGCCGAACTGTCCGGCACCGGCACGGTTTTCCGCGCCACTGTGGTGGCCTGACCCACCACACGCGCCCCGTGCTGCAACAATGACCCACCGCAAAGGCCGGGCAAAGCGGTGCCGAGCCGCGCGCAGCGGGTACTAGCGCGCAACGGGTACTGGCGCGCAACGGGTACTGGCGCGCAACGAGCAGTCGCGCGCAACGAGTAGTAATAAACGCAGGCGAAGGGAATTCGGGCACACATGAGTGCGTCAGGCGGAACAAAGGCGATCGTGGCGGCACTCGCCGCCAACCTCGCGATCGCGGTGGCGAAGTTCGTGGCGTTCCTCTTCAGTGGCTCGTCGTCGATGCTCGCCGAGAGCGTGCACTCGCTCGCCGACTCCGGCAACCAGGGGCTGCTGCTCGTCGGCGGCAAGAAGGCACAGCGCGAGGCGACCCCGCAACACCCCTTCGGCTACGGCCGCGAGCGCTACATCTACGCGTTCCTGGTCTCCATCGTGCTGTTCTCTGTCGGCGGCATGTTCGCCATCTACGAGGGCTACGAGAAGATCAAGCACCCGCACGAGATCGAGCACTGGTACTGGCCGGTCGGCGTCCTGATCTTCGCGATCATCGCGGAGTCGTTCTCCTTCCGTACGGCCATCAAGGAGTCCAACGCCGTGCGCGGCAAGCTCTCCTGGACGCAGTTCGTCCGCCGGGCCAAGGCGCCCGAGCTGCCGGTCGTGCTCCTGGAGGACCTCGGCGCGCTCGTCGGTCTGGTCCTCGCGCTCGGCGGCGTCAGCCTCGCGCTGGCCACCGGCGACGGCGTCTGGGACGGCATCGGCACGCTGTGCATCGGTATCCTGCTCATCCTCATCGCGGTCATCCTCGCCGCCGAGACCAAGTCGCTGCTCCTCGGCGAGTCCGCGGGCACCGAAGAGGTCGCCAAGATCGAGCAGGCACTCGTCGACGGCGACGCCGTCACCGGCGTGATCCACATGCGTACGCTCCACCTCGGCCCCGAGGAACTCCTCGTCGCCGCCAAGATCGCCGTCCAGCACGACGACACGGCCCGGGAGATCTCCGACGCCATCAACGCCGCGGAGGTCCGCATCCGCGAGGCGGTCCCCATCGCCCGCGTCATCTACCTCGAGCCGGACATTTACAACGAGGCAGCAGCAGCGGCAGGCACCAACCCGTCAAAAACCCCCGGCGTCCCACCGAGCGACAACCACTAGAACCGCCCGGCTCCCCGCTGTGGGCAACTGGTCCGCCAAGGGCGAGGGGGGTACCTCCCTGCTGAGCGGAGCCGAGAGCTTGGGGGAGGGTGGGCAGGGCCCCGGCGCCGGGCAACTGTGATGTGCACGTGACGAAGGGCCCCGCACCAGACAGGTGCGGGGCCCTTCGCATGGACGGTAAGCCCGCAGACCTCACCGAACCTCGCGCAAGACCTCCAGCACAGCCCCCGCATCCGGCGCAGCCCCAAGCCGCCCCCGGAACCCGGGGTCCACCAACTTCCGCGAAAGCATCGCGAGGATCCGCAGATGCTCATCCCCCGCGGCAGCCTCCGGCACGGAGATCATGAAGATCAGCTTGGCCTTCGTACCGTCGAGCGACCCCCATTCGACGCCCTCGGCGGACCGTGCGAACCCCACCACAGGGGCGGTCACCGCGTCCGTCTTGGCGTGCGGGATCGCGATCTCCTCGCCGAGGCCGGTGGTGCCCTGTGCCTCGCGCCGTAGCGCGGTCCGCACCAACTCCTCGACGTCGGCGACCTTGCCGGTCCGCGCGAGCAGCCCCGCCATGTCCCGGATCGCGGCCTCCTTCTCGTCGGCCGCGAGCCGCACCTCGACGGTCCGCTCGGTCAGATACCCGGACAGGACCTCGTCACCGGAAGCCGCCGCGTCAGCCGAGGGCTCCGCGGACACGGGGGCCGAAGGGGCGGGCTCCGCGGGCGCGGGGGCCGAGAAAGCGGGGGCGGCGGGGGACTTCTGCGGCTCCGGCGCCGAAGGGGCGGGAGCCGAACGGGCGGGAGCCGAACGGGCGGGCGCGGCAGGGGACCTCGCGGGCGAGCCCGCCCCCGAGGCCACGCCACCGCCCGCGACGGCCGCCCCGGCCCCGGTGGGCACCGGCTCGCCCCCACCCAGCTCGGCCCCACCCGGGCCGCCGGGCCCGCCGACCAGCGGCGCACCACGCCGCCGCCGCTCGCTGATGTCCACCAGCGTGACCGTCATGAGCGCGGTGACCACACTCCCGACAGCCACCGCCACGAAGAACATCGGCACCCCACCAACCGCCCCGAGCACCGCGACGATCGGCCCCCCGTGCGGCACCGCATCCTTCACGCTCGCCAGACCGGCGACCGCGCCTGCCACCGCCCCGCCGAGCATGTTCGCCGGAATGACCTGCGCGGGCCGCGCCGCCGCGAACGGAATCGCACCCTCCGAAATCCCGAACAAGCCCATGAACAAGGCCGCGAGACCCGTCTCCCGCTCCTGCTCGCTGTAGTGCCGCTTGCGGATCAGCGTGGCAAGGCCCTGGCCGAGCGGCATCACGGGAATCGCGGCCGCGCACATGCCCATGACGGTCTGGTTGCCGGTCGCGATCAGCCCCGCGCCGAACAGGAACGCCGTCTTGTTGACCGGCCCGCCCATGTCGAACGCGATCATCAGCCCCAGAATCGCCCCGAGCAGAATCGCGCTGGTGCCGGTCATCCCGCCGAGCCAGTCCGTCAGATGCTCGAAGACCCACGAGATCGGCCTGCCGATGACGTAGATGAAGAAGAGGCCGAGCGCGCTCGTCGCCAGGATCGGGATCACGATGATCGGCATGATCGGCCGGACGAACTTCGGGACCTCGACCTTCTTGATCCACAGCACCAGATAACCGGCGAGGAACCCGGTCACGATCGCCCCGATGAAGCCCGCCCCCGCCTTCGAGTCGTACAGCTCACCGGTGTTGGCGATCCACCCGCCGATCATGCCCGGGACCAGCGCGGGCCGGTCCCCGATCGCGTACGCGATGTACCCCGACAGGATCGGCACCATCAGCGTGAACCCGATGACACCGATCTCGTTCACATGCATCCAGAACGAGTCGTCAGGGATGACGAGCCCGCCCTTGGGATCGGTGTGCCCGCCGAGCGACAGCGAGATCGCGATCAGCAGACCACCGACCACGACGAACGGAATCATGTACGAGACGCCGTTCATCAGCGCCTTGTACGCGACACTCCGCTCCCGACCGCTACCCGCACCGGTGCCCGCGCCCGCACCGGCGCCCGCACTCCCGCCACCGGCCGCCGACTGCGTCCCGCCGCCCCTGGTCCCTCCCCCGGCACCGCCGCCGTGCACCGGCGCGCTCTGCACCCGCTCGATCAGCCGCTCCGGATGGCTGATGCCCTCGGAGACCCCGACGGACAGCACCCGCTTGCCCGCGAACCTGGCCAGGTCGACGTCCTTGTCAGCGGCGACGATGACGCCGTCGGCGCTTCTGACATCGTTGTCAGTCAGGACATTCTCGGCCCCGATGGAGCCCTGTGTCTCCACCTTCATCTCGACGCCACGGTCATCGGCGGCCTGCTGGAGCTTCTCCGCCGCCATGTACGTGTGGGCGATGCCGGTCGGGCAGGCGGTCACCGCCAGCAGCTTCAGCCGCTTCCGCCCACTGGAGCCCCCGCCGTTCGAAGGGGTGGCCGGACTGGTCACGTGGATCTCCTCACACCTTGGCCGAACACGATCGCGCGTATGTTCACGACCTCCAGGCATCCTGCAACAGACGCGGACAGCTTCCAAAGCGCAAAGATTCCGGTCCAGGACGGTCTCCTGACCTTTGCGCCGACCTCGATCCGCCCCACTCCCCGCCGGGGTGGGCTGGGGCTCACTGGGCCAATCGGTGTAGATTCGTGACAGTGCCAGACGTCGCTGCTGATGGCGGTCGGGCGGTTCGTTCCTGAACCGGCCGAGGGAGAGAGGGCCTCCGACGGACTGCACTGCGTGCGCCGGTGCTGCTCTGTGCCCCGACGCCGCAGGTCAGCCATGCCCACCCTCGATCTACCACGAGGAGCAGCTCTTAATGACTGCCGTCAACGGCCAAGACTTCAAGGTCGCCGATCTTTCCCTCGCCGACTTCGGCCGCAAGGAGATCACCCTCGCCGAGCACGAGATGCCCGGCCTGATGGCGATCCGCAAGGAATTCGCCGCCAGCCAGCCGCTGGCCGGCGCCCGCATCATGGGCTCGCTGCACATGACCGTGCAGACCGCCGTCCTCATCGAGACCCTCATCGCCCTCGGCGCCGAGGTCCGCTGGGTCTCCTGCAACATCTTCTCGACCCAGGACCACGCCGCCGCGGCCATCGCCGTCGGCCCGAACGGCACCCCGGACGACCCCCAGGGCATCCCGGTCTTCGCCTGGAAGGGCGAGACCCTGGAGGAGTACTGGTGGTGCACCGAGCAGGCCCTGACCTGGCCGAACTCGCCCACCGGCGGCCCGAACATGATCCTGGACGACGGCGGCGACGCCACCATGCTCGTCCACCTGGGTGTCCAGTACGAGAAGGACGGCAAGGTTCCCGCCGTCGAGACCGCCGAGAACGACGAGCACCGCGTCATCCTCCAGGTCCTGCACCGCACGCTGGCCGAGAACCCGCAGAAGTGGACCCAGGTCTCCTCGGAGATCCGTGGTGTCACCGAGGAGACCACGACCGGCGTCCACCGTCTGTACGAGATGCAGCGCGACGGCACCCTCCTGTTCCCGGCGATCAACGTCAACGACGCCGTCACCAAGTCGAAGTTCGACAACAAGTACGGCTGCCGCCACTCGCTGGTCGACGGCATCAACCGCGCCACCGACGTCCTCATCGGCGGCAAGACCGCCGTCATCTGCGGCTACGGCGACGTGGGCAAGGGCTGCGCGGAGTCCCTGCGCGGCCAGGGCGCCCGCGTGATCGTCACCGAGATCGACCCGATCTGCGCCCTGCAGGCGGCGATGGACGGCTACCAGGTCACCACGCTCGACGAGGTCGTCGAGACGGCCGACATCTTCATCACCACGACCGGCAACAAGGACATCATCATGGCCTCGGACATGGCCAAGATGAAGCACCAGGCGATCGTGGGCAACATCGGCCACTTCGACAACGAGATCGACATGGCCGGCCTCGCCGCCATCCCCGGCATCGTCAAGGACGAGGTCAAGCCGCAGGTCCACACCTGGAAGTTCCCCGAGGGCAAGGTCCTCATCGTCCTGTCCGAGGGCCGCCTCCTGAACCTGGGCAACGCCACCGGTCACCCGTCCTTCGTGATGTCCAACTCCTTCGCGGACCAGACGCTGGCCCAGATCGAGCTGTTCACCAAGCAGGACGAGTACCCGATCGGTGTCTACGTGCTGCCCAAGCACCTCGACGAGAAGGTCGCCCGCCTGCACCTGGACGCCCTCGGCGTGAAGCTGACGACGCTCCGCCCGGAGCAGGCTTCGTACATCGGCGTCGAGGTCGACGGCCCGTACAAGCCGGACCACTACCGCTACTGATCCGACAGCGGCACCGGCAACGGTGACGAATCCGTCGCTCCGGCAACGGTGACCGTCGCTCCGGCGGCGGTGAACTCGTCACTCCGGCAGCGGTGACGGACCCGTCCGTCCGTCACCGTCGCCGGCTCCCGGTCAGGGAGCTGCCGACCGCCCGGCAGCACGCTCCAGCAGGCCCTCGCCCACCTCGGCGGGGGCCTGCCTCCGTAGCGGCCCCGGCTCCGGTGAGCCCTACGCCACGTCCCCCGACAAGGACCACGCACCATGCCCCGCGGCCGATATTCGCTTCACGATCCGCACGATCACACCCCCCTTGGTGAAGAACACTTCCAGTGCGCCCCCGGACCCTCCGGCTGGCGCTATGTCGCCAGGCGCACCACCCCCTCGGGCGATCACCAGGGCTCCATCGATCTGGCCCTCGACGAGCTCGGCCGCCCCCTCCGTCTCGAACTGCACGCCGGCGACTGGCAGGTGCGCGCGGCCGCCCTCGACGGCGTGACCTGGGTCCGCACCGACGCCTCCGGCGCACACGCCACCGAGAACAGCGCCCCCGCCCACGCGTTCACCGGCATGTCCCCCGCCTTCCTCGTCGCCACGGCACGGCTGCTGCGGCTCGCCCCCGCTTCCCCCGCGACCCGCGTACGCCTGGTCGCCTTCACGGACCCGGTCCTCGCCCCCCGCACTCTCGACCAGTCCTGGGCCCTGCTGAAGAGAGAAGCACACGCCACTGACAACGGCCCTCTGACCGTGGACGAATACCAGGTCACAGCCCTGGACACGGGGGAGCAGCACGCCGTCCACCTCACCGGCGACGTCGTCCTCGCGGCCCCCGGCATCGAGCTGGAGAACCTCGAGTCACCACCGTCGGTCTTCGCCTGACGCACGCCGCGGCGGGACTGGCCGGACAGGCCCTAGGCGGGCGGCACGAATCCCGTCGCGGGGCGGGCGGGGGACTCGGGTGCTTGAGGTGCTTGCGGCGTTGCAGGTGCGGGAGGCTGCGGGGACGCGGGGGGCGTCCGAGGCGGAGTGGGCGCCGACACGGGGGCGTCGGGACCGGGCGGGACCCCGAAAGCGCTCGTGGGGCCGGGAACCCCCGTGGAGCCGGGAACCCCCGTGGGTCCGGCAGTGGCCGAGAAGTCGGAACCGGCCGTGAGGCCGGGCGCGCCTGCGGCGCCGAACGCCCGCCGTGCCTCGCGGGCCTGTCGTTCCTGCACGACCGCGGCGAGGAAGGCCGCCGGGGGCACGCCCTCCGGCGCCGGGGCCCCGGTCCGTGCCACCAGGTCGCTCGCGAGTCGCTCCGCCATCGCCCAGCCGACCTGGGGATCCAACTGCCCCATCCGTGTCAGGTACTGGCGTACGGCCAGCCACAGCGCGTCCGGGACCGCGGACAGGTCCAGTTCGGTGAACCGCCCCACCAGCCACGGCGGCGGCGCGGGCACGTGCTCGGTCCGGCTCGTCGGCACCCGTTCCCGAACGACGAGCGTCCCCGCGAACACGTCCCCGAGCCGTCGCCCGCGCGCCGACACCAGCGACGCGATGCAGGCGACGACCCCGAACGTCAGCAGGATCTCGACGACCCCGACGGCCCCGCGCACCAGTGCGTGCCGGAAGCGGATCGGCCCGCCGTCGTCCCGCACCACCCGCAGCCCGCACGCAAGCTTCCCGAGCGAACGCCCCTGGCTGAGCGTCTCCACCGCGATCGGCACACCTACGAGGACCAGGACGAACGTCGACACCGCGATCGCCGCGACGGCCGCGTCGTCGAGCGATCCCGCCGCGGCAAGGAGGCCGAGCGTCACGGCCAGGTAGGCCGACCAGGCGACGACCATGTCGATGAGCACGGCAAGGGCACGGCTCGGCAGCTTCGCGGGACGCAGCTCGAGCGCCACCGCCTCGCCTGTCACCAGATCGTTCACGCCCGCCGCCCATCCTCATAGCCACCCTGGAACCGCCAGTCTGCCAAGCTGACTATGGATCGTGCCCAAAGTGACCACGGATCGCGTCATCGCGGCAGCAGTACGAGAAGCAGCAGTACGAGAAGTCGAGAAGCAGCAGTACGAGAAGCCGAGGAGCAGCCAACCCGATGGACCTCGACGTCTTCGTGTCCGCCCACCGGGCCGAATGGGACCGTCTCGACGCCCTGCTGCGCCGCCAGCGCCGCCTCACCGGAACGGAGGCCGACGAACTGGTCGCCCTCTACCAGCGCACGGCCACGCATCTCTCGCTGATCCAGTCCAGCGCCCCGGACCCACAGCTCACCGGGCGGCTCACACAACTGGTGGCACGCGCGCGTAGCGCCGTGACGGGAACGCGCCGTGCCTCTTGGAGAGACGCGACACGCTTCCTGACGCACGGTTTCCCCGCGGCGGTCTACCGCTCCCGTCACTGGTGGGTGCCGACGGCCCTGCTGTCCGCGGTCCTTGCCGCCGTGCTCGGCTGGTGGATAGGCACGCACCCGGAAGTCCAGTCCTCCATAGCGGCCCCCTCCGAACTGCGTGATCTCACCCGCCCCGGGGGCGAGTACGAGACGTACTACTCCAGCAATCCGGCCGCGTCGTTCGCCGCCCAGGTATGGACGAACAACGCTCAGGCGGCGGCGATGTGCCTTGTCCTGGGCGCCTTCCTCTGCTTCCCGGTCATCTGGATCCTCTTCCAGAACATGCTGAACCTCGGCGTCGGCATCGGCCTGATGTCCTCCGCGGGCCGCCTGGACACCTTCCTGGGGCTCGTCCTTCCGCACGGCCTCCTGGAGCTGACCGCGGTCTTCGTAGCGGCCGGTACGGGTCTGCGCCTCGGCTGGACCGTCATAGATCCGGGCCCGCGCACGCGGCGCACGGCGATGGCCGAAGAGGGCCGCGCCGCTCTGGGCATGGCGGTCGGGCTGGCCCTCGTCCTGCTGATCTCCGGGGCCATCGAAGGCTTCGTGACCCCCTCGGGCCTGCCCACCTGGGCCCGCATCGGCATCGGCGTCACGGCCGAGCTGGCATTCCTCGCGTACGTCTACGTCCTCGGGGGCAGGGCCGCACGCGCCGGTGAGACCGGCGACGTCGACGAGTCCGAGCGCAGCGCCACGGTCCCCACCGCCGCGTGATGTGCGCACGCCGCCTCTGACCTGCTAGTCTCCTCGTCGCCCCAGAAAAGTCGTTGACACGACGGATCTGGGGAGGTAGATTCGAACAGTTGCCTAGAGCTGGACAGCTCCAGCGGCGGCAGTTAATATCTGCCTGCTTCTTGAATTGCATCAATTGAGAAGCCACTCCCGATCACTCGGAAAGTTGAGCCGGTCAGACCGGCCGAAAACTTCTGATAAAGTCGGAACCGCCGAAAGGCAAAGGCCCTCCAACGGCCACTGGAAATGAAATCCGAACCGGGAACGGAACGGAAAACAGATCTGGTAGAGTTGGAAACGCAAGAACAAAAGAAACACCGAAGGGAAGCGCCCGGAGGAAAGCCTGAGAGAGTCTCTCGGGTGAGTACAAAGGAAGCG
>NZ_JOAP01000063.1 GCF_000720475.1 Streptomyces aureocirculatus | reverse complement strand
GCTCACCTCCCCTGCGGGGGTCGCCCACCGTTGGCGACTTCCCCTCGCCTCCAGCCCCGCCGCTACCGCGACGGATGCTCCCCACCCGCCCACCCGTAGCCGCCTACCCGGAGGGTGGGCGCTCCCTGCGGGGGTTGCTCGTCGTTGGCGGCTTGCCGGTCGTGTCCTGTGCCGCCGGTGTCGCGACGGATGGTTCCTCACCCGCCCGCCCGTGGCTGCCTGGCTGGGGGTGGGTGCTCCTTGTGGGGGTTGCTCGTCGTTGGCGGCTTGCTGGTCGTGTCCTGTGCCGGGGGCGGGCGGGGGGGGGGGGGGGGGGGGGGGGGGGGGGCTCGCCGTTGGCGGTTTGCCTGGGCGTGGGCTGAGGTGGCGCTGTCGCCGCGAACGGTCCTCGCCCGGTCGTGTCCTGTTCCGCCGCTGCTGCGGGCGGTTGTTCCCGCTGCCTCCCGCTCGGGGAAGCGGCAGCGCCCGCCGAGCAGGAGCTACGGGGAGGCCGCCGACGCCGGGCAACCCCCGCGGGGGGCGTTCACCGTCCCGGTGGGGGTTACGGGTGGGCGGGTGGGAAGCATCCGCCACGGGCCCCCGGCCAGAGACCGCTGCGAGCCCCCCCAGCACCAGCGACGTGAACTGCTCCGCCCACTCCGCGTCCACAGGCTCCGCACTGACCAGAGCACGATGGACGACAGCACCGGCGATCACATCGAAGATGAGATCGGCGGTACGGGCCGCGGCCGCGGTGTCCGGCTCGGCGGGAAGTTCGCCGCGGTCCTGGGCGCGAGCCCGCCCGGCCAGGACGAGCCGCTTCTGGCGGTCGACGATGGACGCGCGGATACGTTCCCGCAGCGGCTCGTCCGTCGTGGACTCCGCGACCACCGCCATCAGCGCCGTCTTCGTCTCGGGCCGCCCGAGCAGCGCCGCGAACTGGAGCACCACACCCTCGATGTCGGTGGCCAGGCTGCCGCTGTCCGGCAGCTCCAACTCGTCGAAGAGCTCGGCGACCGCGTCCACGACGAGTTCGCTCTTGCCCGCCCAGCGCCGGTACAGCGTCGTCTTGGCGACCCCCGCCCGGGTGGCCACGTCGCCCAGGGTGAGCTTGGTCCAGCCGAGGTCGACCAGGGCCTGCCTGGTCGCCTCGAGGATGGCGGTGTCCGCCTCGGTGCTGCGCGGGCGCCCCCCGGCGCGCGTCGACGGTGTGCTGCGGCTCTGCATCCCGCGACCATACCGGCCAGTACGGCGGCCCTGACCAGCACCGAGTGAGGCAGATCACGTCCCCGTCCACGACCCGCCCCGCACCCTCCCAGTTACGCTACGAGCCGTAGCGAAAGCCGCGTGCGACAGCGTGGGCGCCCAGCGCCGACGCCCCAGCGGCAACCACAGTGCGGGGTGGGGACCCCGCGCCTCGCAGGACATCGAACGAAGGACATCGAGCGAACCGGCTCCGTCCGGCAGCCCCGCAATCCGGCGGGAGGTGCGGACGGGCACGGTTCCCGCGCGGCTTGGGGGAGGATGTACTCATGCAGCCACGGAACATGTCCATGAGCGGAGTCGTCGACCTCGCCGCGGTGAAGGCGGCCCAGGAGGCGAAGGCGAAGGCGGAACAAGCCCGCGCCGAAGCGGCCAGGCAGGGCGGCGGCGCGGCCGGTGCCGGAGTGTCGCCCGCGAGCCTCGTCATCGACGTAGACGAGGCGGGATTCGAGCGGGATGTCCTGCAGCGCTCCACCGAAGTGCCCGTCGTCATCGACTTCTGGGCCGAGTGGTGCGAGCCGTGCAAGCAGCTCAGCCCGCTCCTTGAGCGCCTGACGCGGGAGTACAACGGCCGTTTCGTCCTCGCGAAGATCGACGTCGACGCGAACCAGATGCTGATGCAGCAGTTCGGGGTGCAGGGCATCCCGGCCGTCTTCGCGGTGGTCGCGGGCCAGGCCCTGCCGCTCTTCCAGGGCGCGGCCCCCGAGGCGCAGATCCGCGGGACCCTTGACCAGCTCATCCAGGTCGGCGAGGAGCGCTTCGGCCTCACCGGCCTCACCGTCGACCCGAACGCCGCCGACGCGGCGGACAGCGGCCCCGCCGCCGAGACCGCCGCCCCCGCCGGGCCGTACGACGCCCTCCTCGAAGCGGCCGTCCAGGCCCTCGACGCGGGCGACTTGGCCGGCGCGGTCCAGGCGTACAAGAACGTACTGAGCGACGACCCCGGCAACACCGAGGCCAAGCTCGGCCTCTCCCAGGCCGAACTGCTTCAGCGGGTGCAGGGTCTTGACCCGGCCGCCGTCCGCAAGGACGCCGCCGAGAAGCCCGGTGACGTCGGCGCCCAGATCGCGGCGGCCGACCTCGACCTGGTCGGCGGCCACGTCGAGGACGCCTTCGGGCGGCTCGTCGAGACGGTCCGGCGCACCGTCGGCGACGACCGGGACGCCGCCCGGCTGCGCCTCCTCGAACTCTTCGAGGTGGTGGGCGCGGACGACCCGCGCGTGGCCGCGGCGCGCACGGCGCTCGCGAGGGTGCTTTTCTGAGGTTTTCTGCGGGGTCGCGCGCTCTCGTACCCCGCACCCCTGAGGCATAAGTGAACAGCTTGCCCAAGCAGCATCACAGTGGCCGCGTTTTGCCAAAACTTGGCAAACGTGGCCACTGTTACTTGGAGTAAGAGCAGAGTGCCGATCTGTCCGACTCTGCACATCAATCGCCCGATCTTGTCCGACTGTTGAAGACACCGTCTGTTGCTGATCGATGCCGGGCGGTCGTCGGCCGGTTATCCACCCGTTACCAGCGAGTAATGAACCCCCTTGTGCGGGCGCCGAGAATGCACCACGATCGGCCACGCTCGGTCCATTGCCCGCAGCCCGACAGCCATTCGGGAGACGGAACTTCTGGGTCCCCACCGAGCAGGCCGGCGGCACCGTCGCCGGTCTGGGACAGGGGGGTCTCTGCCGCTCCCGGCAGGGCCTGTCCAGCAAGGTTGTGCGTGATGCGTCAGGCGCGACCAGTGGTTGTCGCTCGGGGGTGATCGCCGGTGATCGAGGCGCACAGTGCGTCCTTCCGCACGGGCGCTCTCCTTACCGAGGACGTAGCACTTCTCCCATCCCCGCCCGGCTGAACAGCCCTTGAGGGAGCGGCCAGGGCCGGAGATGTACGTCCGAGAAGGAGGAAAGTCATGGAGTCCGTGGCTCGTGGCGGAACCAGATGGAAGCGGTTCGCCGTGGTCATGGTGCCGAGCGTCGCGGCGACTGCCGCGATAGGCGTGGCCCTCGCGCAGGGCGCGCTCGCGGCATCGTTCAGTGTTTCAGGTCAACAGTTCAAGGTGACCGCAAAGCAACTCGACGGCAAGGGATTCGTCCAGTACGGGGCGATGGATGAAGGCAAGTCGGGTAAGCACCCGGTCACCGTCGTCGGCATGGACTCGGCCCACATCACCAACTTGTGCCAGTCCGTGGTCGTCCCGGTCCCGGTCTTCGGCGATGTGTCGATGAAGCTGACGGCCGGTGGCAAGGGCTCCCCGCGTGTCTACGCGAAGAAGCTCTTCATCGACGCCGACGACCTGAGGGCCAACGCGACGTTCACCAACATCGACATCGGTGTCTCGGTGGACCGTACGACGAAGGGGCCCGGCCCGAACCCGCAGGACAAGCCGGGCAAGCAGTACGTCCCGGACTCGTTCGCCCAGCAGGCCGACAAGGTGCGCTTCACCGACGTCAAGCAGCGCGCCTGGGCGACGAGCGCGGGCACCTTCAAGCTCTCCGGCCTGCACATGGCGGTCAAGAAGGGCAAGCACGAGTGCTACTGAGGCAGTAGCGGCCCCGGTCACACCGATGCGAACTCAACTGCTTCGTTTCGTCTTCGATCGAGGCCGTCGTTGAGGCCGTGCCAGCGGCCATTGCTGTCCTGAGCCGCACTTGTTGTGCCGAACGGCCGGGCGCGGGGGCGCCTTTACATCTGTACGTCTTCACACCTGTACATCGTGAACCAGTCGTCCCCGTGCCCGAATCCGCATACACAGAACCAAACGCCATACCCGAGGAGCTGTACGACATGAGCGCCGAAGCGCAAGTGGGCCTTGGCAACAGGCTTGGCCGGATGCGCCGATCGTTCCGAGGGTGGCGCGGTCAGCGCCCGTTCTGGGGAGGCCTGCTGACTCTGCTCGGCGGCATCCCGATCATGTACTTCCCGTACGCGAACCTCACACTGGGCACGATGACCATCCGGATGGCGACCACCGCCGGCGCCGGATCGCTGATCATCGGTGTGCTGCTGGTCGTGCTCGGCCTGACCATGTGGTTCCAGCCGCAGTCCCGCGTGTTCGCGGGCGTCGCGGCGATCCTGCTCGCCCTGGTCTCCCTCGTGGTGTCCAACTTCGGCGGCTTCGTCATGGGCTTCCTGCTCGCCCTCATCGGCGGCGCGCTCGGCGTCTCCTGGATGCCGACGAGGCTGGAGAAGCGGTCGAAGCGGCGCGCGAAGGCTCCGGACGCCGGAGACCACGACGGGGCTCCCGAGTCCGCGGCCGCGGGGGCCGCGAACGGGACCGTGCCGGTGGCGGGCGGTGCAACCGATGACTTGTCAGGATCGAGCCCGACGAACGGGACGAACGGGAGGCACCGTGCCGGCTGACGAGGTGCACCGCGGGACTGATGCGGCCAGGTCCCGCGCGAGAACGGGGCCGCGCCACGCGGCCCCGAAGAAGCCGCTGCTGACCCGGCTGCAGATGCCCGCGGGCAAGGCCATCGCGCTCGCGGCGATGCCGACCGCCGTGCTGATGGGCATGGGCCTGACGCCGCAGCTCGCGCAGGCCAAGCCGGGCATCCCCAAGAACCCCTTCCGGGACGGCCCGTGCGTGACCGCGCCCGACGAGCAGTCCAAGGCCACGGAAGATGCCGAGCGGGACGCCAAGGAAAAGGCCGCGAAGAAGGCCGAGGAGAAGGCGGAGGCCGCGCGCAAGAAGGCGGACGAGGCCAAGAAGAAGGCCGACCGCGCCGAAGACTCCGAAGATTCCGAAGATTCCGACGACTCGAAGGCTTCCGAGCGTTCCGAGACCTCCGAGGGCTCCAAGGACGAGGGCGGGCCCCGCTCCAAGCCGTCCGGCGGTACGTACGGCGACTCCGGCAAGCACGAGAACGCCGAGGACGCCAAGGACGGCAAGGCCGACGAGGCCGACGAGGCCGCCGAGGACAAGGACTCGGACGAGGACTCGGCCAAGGAGCCCGCCCCCGCCGGGACCAGGAACCCCCTGGACCCGCTGGGCGTCGGCGACGCCATCAAGGACGTCCTCACGCCGGACGAGAAGGAGTCGGCCCGCCCCGGGGCGCCGAAGTCGCAGGCCGACACCGACGACGAGGCCGACAACTCCAAGGACTCCACGAACGCCCAGGACTCCGACGACTCCGACAACTCCAAGGGCAAGGTCACAGACAAGGTCACCAAGCCCGTCGACGACACCCTCGGCAAGGTGAAGGACGGCCTGAAGGACGGCCTGAAGGACGCCACGGACAAGGCCGTCGACAAGGCGGAGGAAGCCGCCGAGAAGGCCGAGAAGGCCGAGAAGGCAGCGGAGAAGGCCAAGGACGAGGCCGACCCCGGCTCCGACTCCGACTCCGACGCCGAGGACTCCGAGAACTCCGAGGACGCCAAGGACCCCATGGCACCGGACGAGGACGGCAAGAAGCCGTTCCCGTGCGTGGTGGAGAAGAAGGTCGACGGGGACGACGAACAGTCACCCGCGCCGATCCCGAACCAGCCGTGGCACCTGGAGGCCAGTTCGCTGCTCCTGAAGGGCGCGGACTACAAGGGCGTCGTGAACCTGAAGATGCCCGACGGCCGGACCAAGCAGGCGCTGAAGTACATCATCAGCGGCGGTACGGACATCGGTGACCTGCACCAGATCGTCGATGGACCGGGTGGCAAGAAGTACCACGTCGAGGCCGCCAAGGGCTCGATGTCCACGATCCGCAACGGCGACACGACGATGTACACGGAGCGGATCTCCGGCAACCTCTTCGGCCTGATCCCGATCACCTTCGACCCGGAGCACCCGCCACCGCTGAACCTGCCGCTGATCTATTTCACGAACGTGAAGGTCCAGCAGGCGGGCCAGTTCGGCGGCGACCTCACCATCCCCGGCCTCCACCAGTCGATCACCGACTGACCCGTACAGCACTGAGGGCGCCCCCTGGATCAACAGGGGGCGCCCTCGGCGGGTGTCAGGCTGCGTCAGTCGCGTTCGCCGCCGCCCAGGTGGTGCACCCGGACCATGTTCGTCGTACCGGGGATGCCGGGGGGCGAGCCCGCGGTGATGATCATGGTGTCGCCCTCGTTGTAGCGCTGGAGCTTGAGGACCTCGGCGTCGACCAGTTCGACCATGGCGTCGGTGTTGTCCACGTGCGGGACGACGTAGGTCTCCACGCCCCAGCTCAGGGCGAGCTGGTTGCGGGTGCTCGCGTCCGTGGTGAAGGCGAGGATCGGCTGGGCCGCGCGGTAGCGGGACAGGCGGCGGGCCGTGTCGCCGGACTTGGTGAAGGCGACCAGGGCCTTGCCGTCGAGGAAGTCGGCGATCTCGGCGGCGGCGCGGGCCACCGAACCGCCCTGCGTGCGCGGCTTCTTGCCGGGGACCAGGGGCTGGAGGCCCTTGGAGAGCAGCTCCTCCTCGGCCGCGGTGACGATCTTCGACATCGTCTTGACGGTCTCGATCGGGTACGCGCCCACGCTGGACTCGGCCGACAGCATCACCGCGTCCGCGCCGTCCAGGATCGCGTTGGCGACGTCGGACGCCTCGGCGCGCGTGGGGCGGGAGTTGGTGATCATCGACTCCATCATCTGGGTCGCGACGATCACCGGCTTGGCGTTGCGGCGGCACATCTCCACGAGGCGCTTCTGCACCATCGGGACCTTTTCGAGGGGGTATTCGACGGCCAGGTCGCCGCGGGCGACCATCACGCCGTCGAAGGCCGCGACGACGGCCTCCATGTTCGCCACCGCCTGCGGCTTCTCCACCTTGGCGATGACGGGGACCCGGCGGCCCTCCTCGTCCATGATCTTGTGGACGTCCTTGACGTCGTTCGCGTCCCGCACGAAGGAGAGGGCCACCAGGTCGCAGCCCATCTTCAGGGCGAAGCGCAGGTCCTCGATGTCCTTCTCGGACAGGGCGGGGACGTTCACGGCCGCGCCGGGCAGGTTGATGCCCTTGTGGTCCGAGATGACGCCGCCCTCGATGACGATCGTCCGCACGCGCGGGCCCTCGATGCCCGTCACCTTCAGCTCGACGTTGCCGTCGTTGATCAGGACCGGGTCGCCCTTGCTCACATCACCGGGCAGGCCCTTGTAGGTGGTGCCGCAGATCGACTTGTCGCCGGGCACGTCCTCGGTGGTGATGACGAACTCGTCACCGCGCACCAGCTCGACGGGGCCCTCGGCGAAGGTCTCCAGGCGGATCTTGGGGCCCTGCAGGTCGGCGAGGACGCCGATCGCGCGGCCCGTCCGCTCGGCCGCGGCACGGACCCGGTCGTACCGGCCCTGGTGCTCGGCGTGCGTGCCGTGGCTGAAGTTGAAGCGGGCCACGTTCATGCCGGCCTCGATCAGCGAGACGAGCTGCTCTTCGGTGTCGACGGCGGGGCCCAGCGTGCAGACGATTTTGGAACGGCGCATGGGGCGATCCTATCGGTTTGTTTCGCTACGGAATATTCCGTCTGGTGGAATCCACAAATGGGCGAGCCGGTGCTCAGTTGCTCTTTCCGGCCAGTGCATAAGTCTGCGTCGCGATTTCCAGTTCTTCGTCGGTCGGCACAACGGCGACCTTGACGCGCGCGTACTCCGGCGAGATCAGCCGCGGCTCGTCGCTGCGAACGCAGTTGAGGTCGCCGTCCACCGCGAGGCCCAGCTCCTCCAGGCCCGCCACGGCGGCCTCGCGCACGGGCGCCGCGTTCTCGCCGACCCCCGCCGTGAAGGCGATGGCGTCCACGCGGCCGAGTACCGCGTAGTAACCGCCGATGTACTTCTTCAGGCGGTGGATGTAGATGTCGAAGGCCAGTCGTGCCTGTTCGTCGCCTTCGTCGATCCGGCGCCGGATCTCCCGCATGTCGTTGTCGCCGCACAGACCGATCAGACCGCTCTTCTTGTTGAGAAGAGTGTCGATCTCGTCGATGGACAGACCGCCGACGCGTGCCAAATGGAAAATGACCGCCGGGTCCAGGTCTCCTGAGCGCGTACCCATCACGAGCCCCTCCAAAGGCGTCAGGCCCATGGAGGTGTCCACGCAGCGGCCGCCCCGCACGGCGGAGGCGGAGGCCCCGTTGCCGAGGTGCAGCACGATCACGTTCACGTCCTCGGGGGCCTTGCCGAGCAGCTTCGCGGTCGCCCGCGACACGTACGCGTGTGAGGTCCCGTGGAAGCCGTACCGGCGCACGCGGTGCTCGTCGGCGGTGGCCACGTCGATCGCGTAGCGGGCGGCCGACTCCGGCATCGTCGTGTGGAAGGCGGTGTCGAAGACGGCGACCTGCGGCAGGTCGGGCCGCAGTGCCCGCGCCGTACGGATGCCGGTGATGTTGGCGGGGTTGTGCAGCGGGGCCACCGGCACCAGGCGCTCGATCTCGGCGAGCACCGCGTCGTCGATGACCGTGGGCTCGGTGAACTTCAGGCCGCCGTGCACGACCCGGTGGCCGATCGCGGCCAGCTCGGGGGAGTCCAGGCCGAGCCCGTCGGCGGCCAGTTCCTTGGCCACGGCCTTCAGCGCGGCCTCGTGGTCGGCGATCGGGCCGGTGCGCTCGCGCTCGGCGCCGCCCGTCAGCGGGGTGTGCTTGAGCCGGGAGGTCTCCTCACCGATGCGCTCGACGAGGCCCGTCGCGAGGCGGCTGCTGTCACGCATGTCGAGCAACTGGTACTTCACCGACGACGAGCCGGAGTTGAGGACGAGGACACGGGTCGAGCTCACTGGGGGGTTGCCTTCTCGTTCGGGGACTGGGCGGGGGTCTGGGCCTGGATCGCCGTGATGGCGACCGTGTTCACGATGTCCTGGACGAGTGCCCCGCGGGACAGGTCGTTCACAGGCTTGCGCAGGCCCTGGAGCACCGGGCCGACGGCGATCGCGCCCGCCGAGCGCTGCACGGCCTTGTACGTGTTGTTGCCGGTGTTCAGGTCGGGGAAGATCAGCACGCTGGCCTGGCCCGCGACGTCGGAGCCCGGCAGCTTGGTGGCCGCGACGGACGGCTCGACGGCCGCGTCGTACTGGATCGGGCCCTCGATCTTCAGGTCCGCGTGCCGCGACCGCACCAGCTCGGTGGCCTCGCGGACCTTGTCGACGTCCGCGCCGGAGCCCGAGGTGCCGGTGGAGTACGACAGCATCGCGATCCGCGGCTCGACGCCGAACTGCGCCGCCGTGGCCGCCGACTGGACGGCGATGTCCGCGAGCTGCTCGGCGTTCGGGTCGGGGTTGACCGCGCAGTCGCCGTACACGAGGACCTTGTCGGCCAGGCACATGAAGAAGACGGACGACACGATCGACGCGTCCGGCTTGGTCTTGATGATCTCGAAGGCCGGGCGGATCGTCGCCGCCGTGGAGTGCACGGAGCCCGACACCATGCCGTCGGCCAGGCCGCGCTGCACCATCAGCGTGCCGAAGTAGTTCACGTCCGCCACCACGTCGTGCGCGAGCTCCACCGTCACGCCCTTGTGGGCGCGCAGGCGCGCGTACTCCTCGGCGAAGCCCTGCCGGAGCTCCGACGTCACCGGGTCGGTGAGCTGGGCGTCCTTCAGGTCGATGCCGAGGTCGGCGGCCTTCTTGCGGATGGCCTCCGCCGGGCCGAGCAGCGTCAGGTCGCACACCCCGCGGCGCAGCAGCACATCGGCGGCGCGCAGCACGCGCTCCTCGGTGCCCTCGGGCAGCACGACGCGGCGCCGGTCGGCGCGGGCCCGCTCCAGGAGCTTGTGCTCGAACATCATCGGCGTGAGCCGGTCGCTGGCGAGGACCGAGAGGCGCCCGAGCAGGTCCGCGGTGTCGGTGTACCGCTCGAAGAGGCCGAGCGCGGTCTCCGCCTTGCGGGGCGTCGCCGCGTTCAGCTTGCCCTCCAGGGCGAACAGCTCGGCCGCCGTCGGGAAGGAGCCGCCGGCCACCGCGACGACCGGCGTGCCGGGCGCGAGCCGGTCCGCGAGGCGCAGGATCTCCGGGCCCGGCTGCTCGTTCAGGGTCAGCAGGACGCCCGCGATGGGCGGCGTCCCCGCGCTGTGCGCGGCCAGGGCGCCCACCACCAGGTCGGCGCGGTCCCCGGGGGTCACGACCAGGCAGCCGGGGGTCAGGGCGTTCAGGAAGTTCGGCAGCATGGCGCCGCCGAAGACGAAGTCCAGGGCGTCACGTGCCAGGCCCGAGTCGTCGCCGAGGAGCACCCTGCCGCCGAGGGCGTGGGTGATCTGGGCGACGGTCGGCGCCGACAGGGCGGCCTCGTCCGGCAGGACGTAGCAGGGCACGGGCAGGTCGGCCGCCAGGCTCTCCTGTATCGCGTCACGGTCGGCGGGCGCCACCCGGTTGGTCACCACCGCGAGGACGTCGCAGCCCAGGGACTCGTACGCGCGGTAGGCGTTGCGGGTCTCGGCGCGCACCGAGTCGGTCGGCTGGTTCTTGCCGCCGACCACGGGCAGGACCGAGGCGCCGAACTCGTTCGCGAGCCGCGCGTTCAGCGACAGCTCGTCCGGGAGCTGGGTGGCGGCGAAGTCGGTGCCGAGTACAAGGACCACGTCGTACGCGCGCCCGACGGCGTGGAAACGGTCGACGAGCCGGGACACCAGCTCGTCGGTGCCCTGCTCGGCCTGGAGCGTGGACGCCTCGTGGTAGTCCATGCCGTACACGGTCGCCGGGTCCTGCGAGAGCCGGTACCTGGCGCGCAGCAGTTCGAAGAGACGGTCGGGTCCGTCGTGGACCAGGGGCCGGAACACGCCCACGCGGTCCACCTGGCGGGTCAGGAGCTCCATGACTCCCAGCTCGACGACCTGTCGGCCGTCGCCCCGGTCGATCCCGGTCACGTACACGCTGCGCGTCACGCGTGCTCTCCGTTTCTTCGCTGGTCTCGTCTGTCCTCGGCGTCTGTCCCGACGGAGCCGGAAAAACACCCGATATTGTTGGCCGTGCCCTCTTGACAATACCTCCGTGGCTGGATAAGCCGCCCGCCGGACAAGAGGCGGCGGCCCTCTCGGGGCCGTGGAACAATCGGATCGGCTCACAAGTATCAGCAGCGAGCAGGAGACACAGCGCGATGCGTATCGGAATTCTCACCGCGGGCGGCGACTGCCCGGGCCTCAACGCAGTGATCCGGTCGGTCGTGCACCGCGCCGTGACGCACCACGGTGACGAGGTCATCGGCTTCGAGGACGGATACGCGGGCCTCCTCGACGGGCGCTACCGCGCCCTCGACCTGAACGCGGTCAGCGGCATCCTGGCCCGTGGCGGCACGATCCTCGGCTCCTCCCGCCTTGAGCGCGCCCGCTTCCGCGCCGCCTGCGACAACGCCAAGGACCTCATCGAGAAGAGCGGCTTCGACGCGCTCATCCCGATCGGCGGCGAGGGCACACTCACCGCGGCGCGGATGCTGTCGGACGCGGGTGTGCCGGTCGTCGGCGTGCCGAAGACCATCGACAACGACATCTCCTCCACCGACCGCACCTTCGGCTTCGACACCGCCGTCGGTGTCGCCACCGAGGCGATGGACCGCCTGAAGACCACCGCCGAGTCGCACCAGCGCGTCATGGTCGTCGAGGTCATGGGCCGGCACGCGGGCTGGATCGCCCTGGAGTCCGGCATGGCGGGCGGCGCCCACGGCATCTGTCTGCCCGAGCGGCCCTTCGACCCGGCCGACCTGGTCAAGCTGATCGAGGAGCGGTTCGCGCGCGGCAAGAAGTTCGCCGTCATCTGCGTCGCCGAGGGCGCCCACCCCGCCGACGGCACCATGAACTACGGCAAGGGCGCCATCGACCAGTTCGGCCACGAGCGCTTCCAGGGCATCGGTACGGCACTCGCGTACGAGCTGGAGAGCCGTCTCGGCAAGGAGGCCAAGCCGGTCATCCTCGGCCATGTCCAGCGCGGGGGGACGCCGACGGCGTACGACCGGGTGCTTGCCACCCGGTTCGGGTGGCACGCCGTGGAGGCCGCGCATCGCGGGGACTTCGGGAACATGACCGCGCTGCGGGGTACGGACATCGTCATGGTCCCGCTTGCGGAGGCGACCACCGAGCTCAAGACGGTCCCCAAGGACCGTATCGATGAGGCTGAGTCGGTCTTCTAGGGCTCCTGGGCGATTTCCCGTGCGGGGCGGTGGGGGGTTGTCGCCCTGCGGGCTCGTCCTCAAGTGCCGGACGGGCTGAACCGCATCGCGCTTGCGCGCTCGTCCTCAAGCGCCGGACGGGCTCAACGTGTCGGCAGCAGGGGCCAGAAGTGGTCCAGGATGCGGGTCAGGAAGTCTCGGCCCGCGTGGCCCGAGGCGTCCGCGCCTGCGCCGCCGCCCCAGCTCAGGGTGCGCACCATCCGGGACTGGTACTCCTCGTGGAGGCGCCGCAGCGGGGCCTCCAGGTCGCGTTTCTCCAGGGCGAGGAGTTTGCTGACCGGGCGTACCTGGCCCTGCCAGCGGCTCTGTACGGCGCTGCGCAGCAGGTCCGCCAGTTCGTCGGCGCGGCCCGTCACCGTGACGAAGTCGGGGAGTGAGAGGGCGAGGGTGCGCGCGAGGGCCGCGGACTGGCGGTCGGTGCCGTGCCACCGGTCCGTCTCCTCCATGTGCAGATACGCCTGGATCTCCACGCCCGCGCCGCGCGCCACGTCCTCGGGGGCGAGGCCGCGCGCGAGGCGGTGCTCGCGCAGGGTCGTGGGGGCGCCCATGAGTTCGCCGGGCGAGCACCACAGCGTGGCGGCGAGCGCGGTGAGTTCGGCGGCGTCCGGGGTGGCGAGGCCGCGCTCCCAAGAATTGATCGTGTCCGGGGTGACATGGGAGAGGCCGTAGCTCGCCCGCATGCCGTAGGCGACGTGGCCAGGCGCCATCCCCAATGCTTCACGGAGGCGGCGCGCGGCGGGGAAGTTGAAGGGGGGTGTGGGCTGGCTGGGTCGCACGGGCACACGGTATGGGTGTGGCGACGGCGCGACTACGGTGTGTTCACACGAGGCTTGCGCTAGTAGGAAGCCACATCCACCGAAGCGCCCCATCGTGCGCCCCCGTGCCGCCCGGGGCCCGCGCCGAGCCCGGACCGGCGCCGCGAAGGCCCGGCTCCCGCCCACAGGTCGAGGCGGGCGGGAGCCGGGGGTCAGGAAAGGACGCGTTCGGCGTTGGCGCGACGAACCGCGTTCGCCCTGAGGACCGCGGCGAGCTGCGGGCCGTGGCCCTGCATCAGGCGGCGCTGCTCCGCCGCCTCGGCCCGCGCCCACACGCGTACCAGTGACACCTTCTCCTTGCAGGTGACGTCCGCGAGTGCCACATCCCGTTCGTGGCGCCGTACGCCCGCGGTACCGGCGTTCCAGCGCGTGCTCCGCTCGGCGGCCTCGGGGCTCGGGTAGCGGTGGCCCCGCTCGCGCATACAGGCGCTCCACGCCTTCTCGGCGGCGCGTACGCCGGGCGCCCGCGCGGAGTTCTCCATGGCTTGCGCGCCGAGCCTGAAGACCAGCAGGCTCTGCTGTTGCTGCCGCTGCCGGTCAACACCCCGCTGGAGCACGGCGATCGCCTGCTCCTGGCACCCGGGGTGGTTCCTGTCGCCGTCCAGAGCCGCCTCCTGCCGTGCCGTCAGTTCGTCGAGGAAGTAGTGGTTGCGGCGTGCGCGCGCCGGGTCCTCGGGTACGCGGTAGCCGGATCTGCGGGCGTCGTCCGCGTCGGTGAGGCCGTACCGGCCCTGTGCCGGGTCGGCGTCCGCGCGAGCGACCGGCGGTGGGCTCCACGGCACACCGCGCCGCTTCATGCAGGCGCGCACCAGCCGGTCCTCGGCCAGGCTCATCCTGAGGCCGAGGCCGTCGTGGCCGTCGGAGTACCGGTCGAGCGGCAGCGGCCCCCGGTCCGCTGCCGCTCCCCGGAACGCCCCGCCGCGCCCGTCCCTGTCACCGGCACCGGAACCGCATGCGGTGAGGGCGAGGGCCAGGCACAGCAGGGCGGCTCCTCGCCGCGCCGACACGGGAAGGACGTGTCGTCTCACGGCGGAGGTCTCAGCACTCGTACTTGTGCGAGCTGGCGCGGTTGTCGCCGACGCGGGTGTCCCCCAGCGAGCCCTTCTTCTCCCCGCGGGCCAGGAGCAGGCTGGCTCCTCCGTGGTTGATGTGCTGATAGAGCCTGACCTTGCAACGCGCCTTGTTGTGCACGGAGCTTGCCTCGTTGTCGAGGATGTCGACGAGGTCGTGGGGCGGCACCCTCTTGTCGCGCCACTCGTTGTTGTTGTAGTTCTTGTCGGTCCCGTTCCACTGGGCGAAGCCGTAGGTGTTCCAGCCCCCTTGGTTGAACTGGGGGTTCTCCCACAGGCAGAACTCCCCGTTGTCGCAGGAGAACGCGTCCGCGGAGGCCGTGGTCACACCCGTCAGCGTGCTCGTCCCGAGGACGATCCCGGCGATGAGCGCCCAGCTCTTCTTTTTGCGCAGCAAGTCGATACCCCTCGTTGTGTCCCGTTCCCCCCGGCCGTCTCGTCCGGGGCGGTCGACTCCCACTCTGCCGAGCGGGCGCCGCCGTGTCCTTAGCTGTCGGTGGCCGCTTCCTGCGCAGCGCGTGCACGGAAGTCCCGGGGGGGCATCCCGTACGCGGCCCGGAAGGCGCGGCTGAAGTCGGCGGGGCGCACCAGGCCCCAGCGCGCGGCGACCGCGTGGATGGGCAGCGCGCCCAGCGCCGGATCGGCGAGGTCGCGGCGCACCCGCTCCAGGCGCCTGGCCCTGATCCAGGCTGCGACCGTGGTCTCCTCGCCCCGGAAGAGGCGGTGCAGATGGCTGAGCGAGATGTGGTGGGCGGCCGCGACGGCGCCGGGGCTCAGTCCGGGGTCGTGCAGATGGCGGCTGAGGTGGTCCTTGACGCGCAGTACGAGGGTGCGGTGCCGGACGTCGCGGGCCACGGCCGAGTCCGTGTCCAGGGCGTGACACAGCAGCGCGGTGACGAGGTCGACGAAGACGCGCTCCAGGCGCGGCGCGTCGGAGGGAGAGAAGGACGCGGTGTCGGCGAGGAGTTGACCGAGGAACGTGCCGAGCAGGGCGCCGGGGCCGGAGCGGTGGCTGAGCCGCCGGCCGGCGAACGCCTCGGTGATGTCCCCCGCGGGCAGCGGCAGCAGCTCTTTGGGCACGAACACACAGGTGCCCGTGGCCTGCCCGGGTCCCGCGTCGGGCGTCGCCGTCATCCGGGCGGGGTGTGAGGTGTCCTGGACGACGACGTCGCCCGGACGGTGGCGGTACGTGCCGTGGGGCGAGGTCACGTCCACGGTGCCGCTGTGCGGCAGCGACAGATGGAGCAGTCCCGGGTCGGAGCGCCGGATCAGCTCCGGCGTGCGGCGCAGTGTCAGCGCCGGGTGCGCCACCGTGAGGAGCTGAACGGCGCCGAAGCCGATCAGGCGCTGGGCGGCGGTGAAGTCGGTGGTGTCCTCACAGGTCAGTTCCGTGGGGACGTACGTCTGGGACAGATGGTCCCGCCAGCGGTCGAAGCGGTCGGCCGCGGGCAGGTCCGCGGTGTGCAGCAGTGTGTCGGCGAGCATGTGGGCCCCCGTGAGCTCAGGTGTTCCTTCGACGAGCAGACGGTGGCCCACCCCTCTCCCGTGACATGCGCCGACGGTGCCGGGGAGGTCCGGTTCAGCCCTTCACCGCGCCCCCCAGCGCGAACCCGCCGCCGAGACGCCGGGCGATCAGCACGTACAGCAGGATCACCGGCGTCGAGTAGATGAGCGAGAAGGCGGCGAGCTGGCCGTAGATGATGGCGCCCTTGCTGCCGAAGAAGTCGTTGATGCTGACGGCCGCGGGCATCTGCTCGGGCGACAGAAGGAGCATGAACGGGACGAAGAAGTTGCCCCACATCATCACGAAGGAGAAGACGGTCACCACCGCCACGCCAGGCCCCATCAGGGGCAGGACGATGCGCAGCAGGGACTGGAAGGGCGACGCGCCGTCCGTCCAGGCGGCCTCCTCCAGCTCCTTGGGCACGCCGTCCATGAAGTTCTTCATCAGCCAGATGGCGAACGGGAGTTGGGACGCGGCGAAGAAGAAGATCGTGCCGTGCATGGTGTCGATGAGGTCGACGCGTACGAAGAGCGCGTACACCGGCACCATGATCGCGGTGATGGGCAGGC
Source organism: Streptomyces aureocirculatus (assembly GCF_000720475.1). Taxonomy (GTDB): domain Bacteria; phylum Actinomycetota; class Actinomycetes; order Streptomycetales; family Streptomycetaceae; genus Streptomyces; species Streptomyces aureocirculatus. The sequence goes on along the minus strand of NZ_JOAP01000063.1, from coordinate 19,648 downwards.
TCGTCGCGAACAGGATGGTGAGCATGAAGGGGCGGTTGAGGCGGGAGGCGTAGCGGGAGAGGGGGTAGGCGGCGAGGGCCGCGCTCACCACCGTGAGGAGGGTGCCGCCGCCGCACAGGAGCAGGCTGTTCAACATCGGCGTGAACGTGATCTCGTCGGTCAGGACCGCGTCGAAGTTGTCGAACGTGATGCCGTCGGGGGTCTTCATGCCCACGTCGGCCTTGGGGTCGACCGCCGAGAGGAGCACCCACGCCAGCGGCACCGCGAAGGCCGCCGCGACCGCCAGGAGGCCGATGTCCGCGGCCAGTTTGCGGCTTCTCGTACGCCGTGACACTCAGACCTCCGTGCGCAGCAGACGCATGTAGACGAGCGAGAACAGGGACCCCACGACGAGCAGCAGCAGGGCCACCGCGGTGCCGTAGCCGATCATGCTCTTCTGGAAGGCCTGTTCGTACATGAACAAGGGGAGGGTCTGGCTGCGGTTTCCCGGGCCGCCGCGTGTCATCACCCAGATCAGACCGAAGACGGAGAGGGTCTGGAGGGTGTTGAGCATCAGGTTGGTGCCGATGGAGCGGCGGATCATCGGGAGCGTGATGTGCCACATCCGGCGCCAGCCGCCCGCACCGTCCACCTCGGCGGCCTCGGTGATCTCCTTGGGGATGTCGTTGAGGGCGGCTGAGTACACCAGCATCGAGAAGGCCGTGCCGCGCCACATGTTCGCGAAGGACACCGCGAGGATCGGCAGCGTGTACAGCCAGTTCTGCGACGGCAGGTGCAGGAGGTCCAGGACCGCGTTGAGGGTGCCGTCGCGGCGGAAGAAGGCGTAGAGCAGGAAGCCCGCCACCACCTCGGGCAGCACCCACGCCGTGATCACGACGGCCCCGGTGACGGTGCGGACCGGCTTCGAGGCGCGCTGCATCAGGCTCGCGAGGGCGAGGCCCAGCGTGTTCTGCCCGACGATCGACGACAGGAACGTGAACACAAGGGTCAGCCAGACCGCGTTCAGGAAGTCCTCGTCGCCGAAGGCCGTGCGGAAGTTCTCCAGGCCGACGAAGGACTCGTGGGCCTGGCCCGTGAGCTGGAGGTCGGTGAAGGCGATGTACGCGCAGTAGCCGATCGGCCCCGCGAGGAAGAGGAGCATCAGGACGACCGCGGGCGACACGGGCAGGGCCCGGGCCAGGGAGCGGGTGAGCCGCCGGTGGCCCGGGGACGCCGTCACCTCTCGACGCTGCCGGTGGCCCGGGGGTGTCGTGGCACCTTGGTGCTGCCGGTGGCCCGGGGACTTCGTGGCACCTTGGTGCCGCCGGTGGCCCGGAGGCCTCGTCACTTGTCGATCACCTTGCCGTCCGTCGCCGACCTCACCTCGTCGTCGTAGCCGGACGCCGCCTTGTCCACCGAGCCGTCACCCGTCGTCACCAGCTCCATCGCCTCCTGCATCGCCGTGGACACCTTCGGGTACGCGGGGAACGCGGGGCGGTAGTGCGTCGAGGTGACCAGATCGGTGAAGAACTTGGTGCCGGGCTGCGCCCGCACGTACTCGGGATCCTCGGCGACGTCCTTCCGGACGGAGATGCCGGAGTTCGCGATGTACCACTTCTTCGCGTTCTCCTTGGTCTGCATCGTCTCGATGAACTTGAACGCCAGGTCGGGGTTGCCCGCCTTCGAGGGGATCGCCCATGTCCAGCCGCCGGACATGCTCACCTTGCCGGGGGCCTGGCCGTGTTGCGTGGGCATGGCAGCGAGGCCCAGCTCCTTCGGCCACTCGGGCCATTCGTGCCCGGAGCCCTTCAGCCAGTCCTGCGGCAGCCAGGAACCGTCGAGGTTGATGCCGAGCTTGCCCTCGGGCAGGAACTCGCCGCGCACCCGCGTCGCCATGTTCGGATCGAGGGCGTCCTCGACGTCAGGGCCGAGCTTCTCCCCGTACACGGTCTCCACGAACTTCAGGGAGTCCTTGAACCCCTGGCTGCCCACCACCCACTTCTTCGCCTTCGGGTCGTACAGCGGGTTCTCGCCGGTGCCGTAGAGCAGCATCTCCAGACCCTGCATGGACGAGGTCTCACCGCCGGGCTTGCCCGTGTACACGTTCAGCGGGACGACGCCGGGGACCTTCTTCTTGATGGTGCGGGCCGCATCGAGGATGTCGTCCCAGTTCTTCGGCTGCCAGTCCGCGGGCAGGCCCGCCCTCTTGAAGATGTCCTTGCTGAACCACAGGCCGCGCGTGTCGGTGCCGTCCGGCACGCCGTACGTCTTGCCGTCCTCGGCCTTCGCCGCCGCCCTGGCCGTGTCGATGAACTGCGGCCACTCCTTCCACTTGTCCAGATAGGAGTCGAGCGGCTTCAGATACCCGCTGGTGATGTCGGAGTTGATGAGGAAGGTGTCCTCGTACACCAGGTCCGGTGCGGTCTTCGGGGAGCGCAGCATCTGCTGCACCTTCGTGTAGTACTCCGCGTCCGGCGCCTTGATCGGCACCAGCTTCACCTTCTTGCCCGGGTTCGCCTTCTCGAACTGTTTCTTCATCGACTCCAGGTAGTCGTCCATGACGCGGATCTTGTTGTCCATGGACTGCTTGTACGAGACCTTCACGGTGTCCGGGTCGTCACCGGAGCCGCCGCCGCACGCGGTCAGGGCGGTCGCGGCGAGGGCAACTGTCAGGAGCAGAGGTACGGGGGCGGTGGGGCGCACGGGGCACGACCTCCTACGGTCCGACGCGGCTGCGCTGCGGCGCGGGGCGCTGCCGCGCGAGGCTGCTGCCGGTGAACGTAAGCGTGGCCTCGGACCAAGGTCAATGCCCTTGCAACGGGCTTGGGCCGGGTGGGTGGTGCTGCGTGTCCGCGCCAACTGCCGCCTCGGTCCCCGGCGAGTGGGCGGCTCGGTCCCCGGCGAGCCGGCGCTCAGTCCCCGGCGAGCCAGCGGTAGATCAGCTCCGGGCGGCCCACATGGCCGTACTGGGGGCTGCGGGCGGCGCGCCCGGTGCTCACCAGGTGCTCCAGATAGCGCCGGGCGGTGATGCGGGACAGGCCCGTGGTGTCCGCGGTCGCCGCCGCGGTGCGGCCGTCGGGGGCCGCGTCCTGGAGGGTGCGGGTCACCCGCTCCAGGGTGGGACCGCTCAGGCCCTTGGGCAGGGCGGCGGGCGCGGGGGCGCGCAGGGCCGCGAGGGCGCGGTCGACCTCGTCCTGGCCGGTGGCCTCGCCCGCGGCGGCGCGGAACTCGGCGTAGCGGGTGAGGCGGTCGCGGAGCGTCGCGAAAGTGAAGGGTTTCAGTACGTACTGGACGACACCGAGGGACACGCCCTCGCGGACCACCGCCAGGTCGCGGGCCGACGTCACCGCGATGACGTCCGCGCGGTGGCCCGCCGCGCGCAGGGTGCGGGCGAGGGCCAGGCCGTGGCCGTCCGGGAGGTTCAGGTCCAGGAGGATCAGGTCGATGGGGGTGCGGTCCAGGGCGCGGCGGGCCTCGGCGGCGGTGTGGGCCGTGGCGGTGGTCTCGAAGCCCCGCACCCGGTTGACGTAGAGGACGTGGGCGTCCGCCGCGACCCGGTCGTCCTCGACGACCAGGACTCTGATGTTGGGCTCGGTCATCTGTCGGCCTCTTCGTCCGTACGGGAGCCCTGGTGGGCGCCTGAGTCATCGGTGCCCGGCGCCGTGGGCACAGCGGCGGCGGCAGGGGCAGCAGCAGTGGCAGTGGCAGTGGCGGCGGCGGTGGCAGTGGGGGCGGTCGCCGTCCGCGGGAGCGTCGCCGTGAACTCGGCTCCGCCCTCGGGGGGTTCCGTCAGGGTCAGCGTGCCCGCGTGCCGCGTCACCGCCTGGTGGACCAGGGCGAGGCCGAGGCCGCGGCCCGAGGCGGCCTTGGTGCTCCAGCCGTGCTCGAAGACCGACTCGCGCCGGTCGGGGTCCACGCCGGGGCCGGTGTCGGTGACGCGCAGGAGGAGGCAGCCCGGGGCGGCGCGGACCGTGACCGTCACCCGTGCCGCGGGGGAGCCCTGCGCCGCGTCCACCGCGTTGTCGATGAGGTTGCCGAGGATCGTGACGAGGTCGCGCGGGGGCAGGCCCGGCGGGAGCATGCCGTCGTCGACGCTGGTGTCGTCGGAGACCACCAGTTCCACGCCGCGCTCGTTGGCCTGGGCGGCCTTGCCGAGAAGCAGGGCGGCGAGTACGGGTTCGTTGACGGCGGCGACGACCTGGTCGGTGAGGGCCTGGGCCAGTTCGAGCTCGGCGGTGGCGAACTCCACCGCCTCGTCCGCGCGGCCGAGCTCGATCAGGGACACCACGGTGTGCAGGCGGTTGGCGGCCTCGTGCGCCTGTGAGCGCAGGGCCCGCGTGAACCCGCGTTCGGAGTTCAACTCGCCTGCGAGGGACTGGAGTTCGGTGTGGTCGCGCAGGGTCACCACGGTGCCCTTGCGGTCACCGCCGGAGACCGGTGAGGTGTTGACGACCAGGACCCGGTCGGCCGTCAGATGCACCTCGTCGACGCGCGGCCGGGCGTCGAGGAGCGCGCCGGTGAGGGGGGCGGGCAGGCCGAGGTCGGTGACGTACCGGCCGACGACACCATCGGGTGCGGCAAGGAGTTCGCGGGCGCCGTCGTTGATGAGGGCGACGCGCCGCCGCCCGTCGAGCATGAGCAGCCCCTCGCGCACGGCGTGCAGCGCTGCCTCGTGGTAGTCGTGCATACGGCTCAGCTCGGCGGCGTTCATGCCGTGGGTGGAGCGGCGGAGCCGGGCGTTCACGACATACGTGCCGACGGCGCCGATGGCGAGGGCGCCGACCGCGACGCCGAGCAGCGCGAGGAGCTGGCCGCGCGCCTTCTCGCTGATCGTCTCGATGGTGATGCCCGCACTGACCAGACCGATGACGCGGCCGTCGTCCCCGGCCCCGTCGGCGCCGCCGTCCCGGATCGGGGTGACCACGCGCACGGACGGGCCGAGGGTGCCGGTGTAGGTCTCGGTGAAGGTCGCCCCGCGCAGGGCCTCCGCGGTGTGGCCGAGGAAGCGCTCGCCTATGCGGTCCGGGTCGGGGTGGGTCCAGCGGATGCCGCGTACGTCCATGATCGTGACGAAGGCGACGCCGGTGTGCCGCTGCACGTCCGAGGCGTACGGCTGGAGCCTGCGCGAGGGGTCCTCGGCGCGGACCGCCACGCGCACCGAGGGGGCGTCGGCGACCGCGCGGGCCGCCGCCGTGGCCTGGCGGCGTGCGGCCTCCTCGGCCTGGTGCCGGTCGCTGAGGTAGGTGAACAGGGCGCAGCCCGTGACCACGACCGCCACCAGGACCACCTGCATCGCGAAGAGCTGACCGGCGAGGCTGCGCGGGCCACGGGGTCTGCGGGGCGGTCGGGGGGCCTGGGGCATGGTGCCAGTCTGCCGCGACGTCCGTGTGCGAACTAAATGAACGTAACGGTGACCGCCGTCACAGGCCGGGAGATAGTCACCCGGAATCACCGACACGTCGGTCGGTACATCCGCCGACATCCGCCAGGACTCCGTCGGCACATCCGGCAGGACTTGGTCGGCGCATTCCAGGACATCGCCAGCACGTGAGCCGCACGGCCGGCGAGGACATCCGCAGACGTACACACACGTACACAGCCGTACGTAGCCCTAGGAGGCACCCCGTGGCACAGGGACAGACGGCGGCCGACGCCGCCGGTACGGGCACACCGCCCGCGAAGCGGGACCGGACCCACTATCTGTACATCGCCGTCATCGGCGCCGTACTGATCGGCATCGCCGTCGGCTTCATCGCCCCGGACTTCGCCAAGGAGCTCAAGCCGATCGGCACCGGCTTCGTGAACCTGATCAAGATGATGATCTCGCCGATCATCTTCTGCACGATCGTCCTCGGCGTGGGCTCGGTGCGGCAGGCGGCGAAGGTCGGCAAGGTGGGTGGGCTCGCGCTCGCCTACTTCGTCGCGATGTCCGTGGTCGCGCTCGCCATCGGCCTGATCGTCGGCAACATCCTGCACCCCGGCGACGGCATGGACCTGTCCTCGTCCGACAAGAAGGTCGGCCACACCGCCGCCGACGAGGCGGACAAGGGCCTGGTCGACTTCGCGCTCGGTGTCATCCCCAAGACCATGGTCTCCGCCTTCACCGAGGGCGAGGTCCTCCAGACCCTCCTCGTCGCACTCCTCGTGGGCTTCGCCCTCCAGGCCATGGGCAAGACGGGCGAGCCGGTCCTGCGCGGGGTGCAGCACATCCAGAAGCTGGTCTTCCGCGTGCTCGGCATGATCATGTGGGCGGCCCCCGTGGGTGCGTTCGGCGCGATGGCCGCCGTGATCGGCGAGACCGGTACGGACGCCTTGAAGGCGCTCGCCACCATCATGATCGGCTTCTACATCACCTGCGCCCTGTTCATCCTGGTGGTGCTCGGCACGCTGCTGCGCCTGGCCACCGGCGTGAACCTCTTCAAGCTGTTGCGCTACCTGGGCCGCGAGTTCCTGCTCATCCTCTCCACCTCCTCCTCGGAGTCGGCCCTGCCGCGCCTCATCGCGAAGATGGAGCACCTGGGCGTGAGCCGCCCCGTCGTCGGCATCACCGTCCCCACCGGCTACTCCTTCAACCTCGACGGCACGATGATCTACCTGACGATGGCCTCGCTGTTCATCGCCGACGCGATGGACCAGCCGCTGGGTATCGGCGAGCAGATCTCGCTGCTCCTCTTCATGATGATCGCGTCCAAGGGCGCGGCGGGCGTCTCCGGCTCCGGCATCGCGGTCCTCGCGAGCGGCCTCCAGTCCCACAAGCCCGCCCTGGTCGACGGCGTCGGCCTGATCATCGGCGTCGACCGCTTCATGAGCGAGGCGCGGGCGTTGACGAACTTCGCGGGCAACGCGGTGGCTACGTTGCTGATCGGGACGTGGACCAAGGAGGTGGATCGAGAGCGGGTCGCTCTGGTCCTCGCCGGGAAGCTCCCGTTCGACGAGCGGACTCTCCTTGACGACGACTCGTCGGAGGAGGCTGCTCCGGCTCCGAAGCGGGAGATTGTTTCCGTGGAGAAGACGGAGACGGTGAAGGTGTAGGCGGCCACGTGTTCCGGCCCCGGCCTGGTGGCCGGGGCCGCCTCGTGGCTCCCGGCCGGTCATCCGTAGAGGTCGACCTCTTGGCCGTCCGGGACCTTGTAGCAGCCGGAGACGAGGTCCAGGCTCAGCATGGGCGGATCACTCTTGGACATCTTGATGATCTTGACGCTGGCCTTCCTCTTGTCGTTGTCGGCGGTCAGGGTGATGCTTCTGTTCTTGCTGTTGTTCGGCCCATATCCGACGATCTTCCAACCGAGCCGCGGCAGTTCTCTCTTGAGGCGCGCCATCGCTTCGTCGAGGTCGCTCGCCGAGGCGGGGGTGAAGCTCCACGGGTGGTAGATGCGGAAGTACGTCTTCTTGTCCTTTCCGGAGCAGCCCGTGACTCCCGGAAGGTTTTCCGACGCCTTTCCCTTCACGCCGATCAGGTCGTAGATGCCGCTGGAGGTCTTCTTCATAGCGTCGGAGGCGTCTCGCGTTGTGCTCGTGCCCGCGGACGGGACGCCCTCGCTTTTGTCGTCGGTCATGCCACATCCGGTCAGAATCGTGAGTGCGAGGGGTACGGCGAGCGCTGCGGCACGTTTTGTGGTCTGCACGTATTGGTCTCCTACTTCGCACGCCTTACTTCTTCACTTTCCAAGGGGTCCTCGGGAGGCGGCGGCTTCACGTCCGCCTCGTCGCCCTTACCTGCCACCACCAGTCCTTGATTGAGCAGACTTGTCGACCCCTCACCAAGGGGTCTACGTACCGGGCACGACCGCGGAGCTCGGAAAGATCGAGGGGGACATCAACCGCTCGGTCAACGTGTGGAACTCGGCCGACGCCAAAGCAGGCGGGGAGTCCGTCTCCTCCGTCACCTGGCTCGGTTACGACGCGCCTGACGGCGTCGCGAAGGATGCACCGTTCGAGCACTACGCATACGACGGCGCACCGGCCTTCAACCGGTTCCTGGACGGCCTGGAAACCTCACACAGCGGTGATGCGGCACCCCACCGCACCGTGATCGGCCATTCCTACGGGACGACCCTTGTCGGCGCGGCGGCCGAGACAGGGCGCCTCAACGCCGATGACGTCGTCTTCGCGGGCAGTCCCGGCGGATCCGCGGTGTCCGGGTTCCCGTTGGCGATGATCGCGCGGCCGTCGCCCGCGGGGTCGAAGCCCAGCAGGTAGGCTCGTGGCAGCCCTCTTTCGCCGGTGCCGGTCCGGTCGAAGCGGTCCTGAATCATGTCCATCCCGTCGATGGACTTGTGGGCGGCGGCCCGTGCCGCCTCCCACTCCTTCCACGCCGGGGAGTCGACCTTGACGCGCTTCTCGATGGTTCCGGTCATGGGGTTGATGTAGTCCGTGTAGCGCGGAGGCTCAGGATGCTTCCGCAGCCAGGTGTCGTACTCGACCTGCGCGGAACCGCGGGCCTCGGCGAGGACCGTCCGGTTCGCCTCGTCACGGACGGTGGAGGGCAGGCCGTCCAGGTTGCCGACGGAGTCCGGGCGCATGGCGGTCCACGCCGCCTTCCCGTCGTCGTCGAGGGAGTTCCACCACTCCGCGTTGGCCTTCGGGTCGCCCTTGGGGGGCGGCTGGGGGAGGGAGGCGAGGTACTCCTTGCCCGCGGACCGCACGCCCGCCGTGTCCGACGAGGCATCCGCCCAGTCGCGGTCGCTGACGGTCAGGTCGTCATCGGCCTTCAGGGCCCGCAGTTTCGGGGCCCACTTGGTGTCGGCCTCCGTCGCTTCCTCGAGGGCCGCGGCGATCGTGTCCGCGCAGTCCTGGGCGAGGCGGGCCTTGGGGTTGGGGTCGAAGCCGGCCGCCTGGCGACCGACGGCGGAGGCGGTGTCATCCGTCAGGCCTGTGGTTCTGCCGCCCTCCGGGGTCTTGCCGTCCTTGTCCTTCTCGCCGCCCGGCGGATAGCTGACCGAGCCGTCGGCGTGCACGGTGAGACCCCCGGCCCTGGCGTCCGCCAGAGCCGCGTCCAGTTTCTTCTTCGCCGCCTCCATCTCGTACGAGAACGCGTCGAGGGCCGAGGCGATGAGACCGCACTCGGTCTGGACGTAGTGGAAGTTCTTCCCCAGCTCCGCGAGCTGGCGGACCGCCGCCGTCGCCGCCTCGCCCTTCAGGGCTCTACGCATGGCCACGGCGATCCGGGTGGTGGCGCGGTCGTGGGCCGCGCCCGCCATCTCCGAGGTGCGGCGGTATCCGGCGGCAGCCTGCGCGTACTCGGCCGGCTTGAGGTCTTTGAGGGTCGTGAGGTCCATGGGGTGCGGCTACCGCCCTTCGCCGTGTCCGCCGAGGGCCGGGGTGTCGCCGTACGCGACCTTCAGGTTGGCGATCTCCACCATGATGGATTCGTCGGTTCTGAGCTGGTCGTTGCCCGCCTTCTCCAGCAGACCCGCGAGCCGTCCGCACCGTCGGCTCACCTTCTCGACGTACCGCTCCCAGGAGTCGTACACGTCCTTCTGGGCGATGGCGGTCCGGCAGCCGGTGTCCGCGCCAAGACCACTCTGGCCCTCCGAGAGCGCCCCGAGGGCCTTGCCGATGGTCTCGCGGAAGGAATCGACGTCGTCACCGGCCCTGGACCAGGCCGGCTTGTTCGACACCAGGGTGCCGCCGCCATCCCCGGGTTCCGGCGGCACCTGGTTCAGTTGCGTCCGTGAGGACTCCCGCGCGACCGCCGCCGCTTTGAGTTGTTCCCACTCCTCCCACGCCATGCGTACCTCCCCCGTGCTGCGTCCGGCGCCGCCGGACGGCGTGTGTGCCACCGCGATACCGCGCTGCTCGACAGTGATCGACAAGCACGCTACGGCGTCCTTCGGCCGACCCGGTCCGATTCGGTCACGGCGGTGGGGCCGGAGTTCGAACATCGTCGTTCCGTCGTGCGGTAGTTGCGCGAAGTGCTGCGTGCCTCCGCCCCTCGGTGCTAGACCAGCCTGAGTGCCCGCACCGGGGGAAAAGGCGGAGGGTTCATGGGAGAGCCGCACCATGGGGGGATCCCGGCGTTCGCGGGGGTCGAGCGATTCGTCGAGGCCTTCGACAGACTGGTCACGCAGCCACGGCGGCACCGCAGTCGGGTGCCGGTGGTGCTGTTCAGTGAACCAGGGGACGGACAGGTCGGGCGCAGCATCGTCGCGGGACTGCACGGGCGGCTGCACGGCCGGGAGACGATGCTCGCCCCGCACGCCCACCTGGGCAGCCCTGACGGCTCCGCGGGGGCACCGCCCGACGACCCCGTGCTCGCCCAACTGCATCTGTTCTCGCACGTCATCCGGCAGTTGATGGAAACCATGCCGCAAGGCACAGGGCGGTTGCGCCTGCCCTGCTACCAGTTGCTGCGGTCCATCGTGACGGCGCCGCCCGCCGCGGACTTCGCGATGGAGCACCACCAGGAGCTGAAGGACCGCGCGTACGAGGCCCACCGGGAGGGCTCGGCGCCCGCCAGGATGCTGTGGTGGCTGGGCGGGCGCGATCACGCGAGCGGCGGCACCCTGCTCGAACTCCTGTGGAACTTCCTCGCGGGACCGCTGTTCCAGCGGCTGCCAAGGGCGGTCTACGCCTGGCGTGCCCAGCGGCTGATGCTGGGCAGATCACGACGGCGGCCGCGGTGGTACGCGCAGTGGGCGCGGCTGCAACAGGGCACACCGCCCACCGACTTCTTCCGCTCGGCGCGCGACCTCGTGCACGGCGTCGACCCCGAGAAGTTCGACCGGATCTTGCTGCTCGCCCTGCTCGCCGACCTGGACGCCGCCTGCCGGAAGCGGCTGTTCCACCCGTGGCGGCGCCGGCGCGTGTGCCGGTTCGTCCTGCTCGTGGCGGAGGCCGGGGACGAACACTCGCGCGAGCAGCGCTTCCTGCGCGAGCTGCGTTCCGCGATGGAGGACCTGGGCTGCACGTCGGTGGTGGCGGTCGCCGGAGGCGTGCGGTCCCTGGCCCACCGGATTCCCGACATCGAGGTGGCGACGCTGTCGGCGGCGGGCGCGGAGCTCGCCAACGTCGCGGAGCACGGCACCGCCCCTGGGCGGCCCACCGGCATGGTCGTGTCCGCCCCCGACGGGGCCGCCGCGGACGATCCGGCGGCGACGTACTGGCTGCGGCGCAGGCCGACGCTCGCCCCGCCCGCCCCCCGCTGGGGCCCGCGCACCGAGGCCGCAAGCACGTTCGGGGTGGTGTCGCTCGCCCTGGTGACCGTGGCCGCACTCGTGGCCGGGGTGCCGTTCCGGGACCGGGAGAGCGACGCGTGCCGGGGCTCGACGTTCCTGGGCACCGACGGGCAGTGCGTGGGCGTCGCCGAGGGCGCCGCCTCGTTCGGCAACGGCAGTGGCGAGCAGGCCGTGCGCGATGTACTCGAACTGATCGAACGACAGAACGGCCAAGTCGAGAAGGGGCTCGGCGGCAGCGCCGCCGACGGGCCCGCCAGCCGCACCGTGGTCTACTTCGGGCCGCTCAGCGGCGGCGCGGGCGCCGAGGACCCGGTACGCGGCGGCACCCTGGCCGAGCTGCGCGGCATCGCCCTCGCGCAGCGGTACGTCAACGCGCAGGCGCTGCGCTCCGGGGAACGCGTGCCGCTCAGGGTGCTCGCGGCCAACGCGGGCGACCGCTTCAAGGACGCCCCGGACGTCGCCAGGCACGTGGTGGAACTGGCCGAGCGCGACCGGTCCGTCGTCGGCGTCATCGGCTTCGGACAGAGCCGCAGACAGACGTACAAAGCGATAAGGACCCTGGGCGACGCGGGCATCCCCATGGTCGGCACCTCGGGCACGGCGGACGCCCTCCTTCGTCAGAGCGGGCACTACTACCAGATGGCGCCCACCGACTCCCGCGCCGCCGCCGTCATGGCCTCCTTCGTCCAGCACGCCCCGATGACGGCGAACGGCAGATCCGCGCGCCGCACCCTGCTGGTCGCCGACCCGGCCGACGCCTACAGCGCCAGCGTCGCCGCCTCCTTCCTCAGGGAGCACCGGGAGCACCGGGAGCACCACGAGCACCGGCGCGGCAGAGCGAAGGTCCTGCTCTACACGCCCGCCGACACCCCGGAGCCCGCACCCCTGACCGACGCTCTGGACGGCACGAAGCTCGACGCGGTGGAGGATCTGGCACGCGAGGTGTGCGCCGCCGTCGCCGACGAGCCGCGTACCGCCGTCGTGTGGGCGGCACGCGGCAGCCAGTTGCAGCTTTTCCTCAACGAGATCTCGCGGATCTCCCGCCGCTGCCCGAAGCTCAGCGTCCTCGGCGACGACGACGTGACCACCGCGCTCTCCGAGGTGCCGAGGCCCTGGGAGGTCTTCGGCGGCCTCACGCTCCACTACGTCTCCCACGGCCGTGCCGCGCCCCTCGCGACGCTGGGCAACGGCGAGGCCGCTGCCTTCCTCTCCGCGTACGACACCGTGTACGGCAAGGACCACGACGCGCGGACGTCGACGATGCGGGACGACGCCCATGTGGGGCTCGCCTGGGACGCCACGCGCTATCTCGCCCTGGGCATCGACGAGGCGTGGCGCGGCACCGGCGGGCACGACGAACGCCTCGACCGCAGCCTCCTCCAGGCCGTGCTCCACCAGGGCCTCGGCGAGGGCGGCTTCGACGGGGCCACGGGCCGGATCGACGCGCAGGGCGCCGCCGGGGGCGGCAGGCTCACCGAGGACAAGGTGGTGCTTGTCGAACGCGGGGGTGTCGCGGGGCCGCGGACCGCTCTCCTGTGCGGGGTCGTCGCCCGGGGCGACGTGCGGGCGAAGTGGGGTGCCGGGGCCCACCCCTGCCCGTGAAGCCCCGGCGGGCTCAGTCGTTATGGCTGTTCGGGTGCTTGGGCAGGCAGAACATCAGGGCCCACATCAGGGCGAGGAGGCCGCCGACCCACCACAGCACGGTGATGAACGCGTCGCGGTTGAGTCCGGCGTCGGGCGAGCCGTCGGTGGTGGCAAAGTACACCAGGGCGGTCAGCGCGGTGCCCAGCGCGATGCCCAGGTGCATGGCGGTGTTGAACAGGCCCGAGCTGACGCCGGCGTCCTCGTGCGGAACCCTGGCCAGCGACATGTCGGCGAGCGGGCCGCTGACCATGCCGAGGCCGAACCCGATCAGTACCACCGGGGTGGTCATCCCCAGCAGGGTCAGGTCCGCCTGGCCCGCGGCGGCCTGGAGCCCGTAGCCGGCCATCGCAGCGATCGTGATGAGGGCTCCGGTCTGGGGAAGGCGGCGGGCGAAGCGCCCGGCGCTCTTCGCCGCGATCGTCGCACCGGCCAGCTCTCCGAAGGAGAGCAGCACGAAGGCCAGGGCCGCGTGGACGGCGCTCATGCCCAGCCCGCGCTGGAGGTAGAGGGTCCAGGTCATGAAGAACAGCCCGCACAGCAGTCCGTGCATCAACTGCGCGGCCGTACCGCCGGTGAACTGCCGCCCCTGGAAGAGGGACAGGGGCACGAGGGGTGCGTTGTCCTGCTTGCGCTGCTGGTGGCGCAGGAAAGCAGCCAGCGTGAGGAGACCTGCGGCGAGCAGGGCGAAGCACCACAGCGGCCAGTGATGGAGGTGCCCCTCGGTGAGGGGGAAGATGATCAGGACGATGGCCAGTGCGGACAACGCCAAGCCGGTCAGGTCGGGCCGGTCCGCCTTCCGGGCGGTCGACTCGGGGATGAACTTGCGTCCCAGGAGGATCACGGCGAGGCCGACGGGCACGTTGACCAGGAAGATCGGCCGCCAGGACAGCCCGAACAGGTCGGCCTCGGTGAGCAGGCCGCCAAGCACCGGGCCCAGGACGTTGGCGATCGAGAGGACCGCCCCGTACAGACCGTACGCTCTACTGCGGTTCTGCCCCTCGAAGGTGACATGGAGGGTGGCCAGGACCTGCGGGATCATCAGTGCCACTCCCACGCCCTGGAGGGCGCGGGCGCCGATCAGCACGCCCGGTCCGGCCGCGAGGCCGCACAGCAGCGAGGCCGTGGTGAACACCACGGTGCCGATGAGGACAAGCCTGCGCCTGCCGTAGAGGTCGCCCAGGCGCCCGCCGGTGATCAGCCCGACGGCGACGGGCAGTGAATAGCCGGTGGTCAGCCACTGCAATGCGGCCGGTCCGGCGCCGGTCGACTCCTGGATCGAGGGCAGCGCGGTCAGAACGACCGACTGGTCGAGGATGTCCATGAGCTCGGCGACCAGCACCACCAGGAGAGCGATCCGGGCCGCCAAGGCCATCTTCGGACGGGGAGGTGCCGGGTGGTCCGGGGACTGGGTGGTGTGCGCGACGTCCGCCCCCGAACACATGCGACAAAACAGCACGCGGGGAACGCGGACGACTACATGGCCTGATTGATAGGACGTCACCTTCCGCGCAGCAGGGCCCCGTGAGGGGCGCGGGGAACTGCGCGCTCAGCCCGGGAAAAGCCGCAGGCGCGTCTGCCGGGTCACTGGGCAGACGCGGCTGCGGCTTTTTTGTGGCTGGTCGCGCAGTTCCCCGCGCCCCTTAAGGGGCGGCCTTGGTCGACGCTACTTCGGAGACCAGGGTGGCCGCCTCCTGGGCGGGCAGGCCCGCGCCGGTCAGGAACGTGACGGCGGCGGCCCGCCCCGCCTCCTCCGTGCCGAGCACACCGTCGTTCACGGCCTCCATCAGGCCGAACATGATGTTCTCCAGGACGTACACGAGGGCCCGAGCGGGCAGCGAGGTGGTGAAACGGCCCTCGTCCAGGGCGCGTTGGAGCATCTGGGTGCCCGTCGCGTGGACGGGGGCGAGGCGTTCGCGGATGCCCTCCATCGTGACCGCGCGCTGCGCGAGCGAGAGCAGCAGGCGGTAGCGGTCGGTGACGTCCCAGACGGCGAGCATCGCGCTGGCGATGGCGCGCGGGGGGTCGTCGACGCCCTCGTAACCCGCCGCGTGCGCGGCCGTCACCGCCGTCACGGCCTCGTCGAGGATCGCCGTCACCAGCGCCTCCCGGTTCGGGAAGTGGCCGTACACGGTCCGGCGGACGACTCCCGCGGCGCGCGCGATCTGGTCCATGGACGCGTCCGGGTCCCGGGTCAGCTCGGCGAAGGCGACGTCGAGGATGCGGCGCCGGTTGGCGTCGGCGCGGGCCGAGGCGGCGGAGGCCGCAGGCACGGGGGAGACGGCTGACGCGGCGGAGACGGCTGACGCGGCGTTCGGCGGCGTCGGCTTCGTACGGCTCATGGCGACATTGTGCCGCCCCCTCCAGAACTTGCACAGCGATGTGCAAGATCGCCTGTCTTCGACTACATTGCACACTGTCGTGTAATTGCACAGCGCTGTGCAAGACGCTGTGCGGGGACCTGCCCGCGCCCGAAGACTTCCTGGGGGATGGACTCGATGCCTTTGCTGATCAAGGAGCCGGTCGAGCGGATGGACCGGCCCTATGCCCGCCGCTGGTGGGCGCTGCTCGTCCTGTGCCTGAGCCTGCTGATCGCGGTCATGACCAACACCGCGCTCACCGTGGCCGCGCCCGACATGACCCGCGACCTCGATCTGTCCAGCTCCGACCTGCAGTGGGTCATCGACGCCTACACCGTCCCGTACGCCGCGCTGATGCTGCTGCTCGGCGCGATCGGCGACAAGTACAGCCGCCGGGGCGCGCTCGTGCTCGGGCTCGTCGTCCTCAGCGCGGGCGCGGCCGCCGGCGCCCTGTCCGACAGCTCGTCGGCCGTCATCGCCTCCCGTGCGGTGATGGGCGTGGGCGCCGCCATGATCATGCCCGCGACGCTCTCGCTGCTCGCCGCGACGTTCCCCCGCGCGGAGCGGGCCAAGGCGATCACGCTGTGGGCGGCGACCTCCGGCATCGCGATCGCGGCCGGACCGCTGATCGCCGGCGCGCTCCTGAGGGACTACGGCTGGGCGTCGACGTTCCTCATCAACATCCCCGTGGCGGTACTGGCGATCATCGGCGCCTTCATCCTCGTACCGCCTTCCAAGGCGGCGGACGCGGGCCGGATCGACTACGTCGGCGGGCTGCTCTCCGTCGTCTGGGTCGGTGCGCTGATCTACATGATCATCGAAGGTCCGAGCTTCGGCTGGGGCGCGAGCGCGGTGACCGCCGCGGTGATCGCCGGGGTGGGCCTCGTCCTGTTCGTCGGCTGGGAGCTGCGGCATCCGCGTCCGGTCCTCGACGTACGGAAGTTCACCCAGCGCGGCTTCTCCGGCTCGAACCTCGCCGTCGCCCTGTTCTTCGTGGCCGTGTTCGGCGCCTTCTACTACCTGACCCAGCACCTCCAGTTCGTCCTTCAGTACGACCCGCTGGAGACGGGCGTACGGATGCTGCCGCTGGCCGGTGCCGTGTTCGTCGGCTCCGCCCTCACCGGTGTGCTCACGCCGCGGCTCGGCGCGAAGGTCATGGTGACGGCTGGCATGGTCGGCGGTACGACGGCGCTCGCGCTGCTCACGCAGGTCTCCGCCACGTCCTCGTACGGGGACTTCGTTCCGTCCCTGATCATCCTCGGCCTGTCCCTGGGCTTCGCCGTCTCGCCCTGCACGGACGCGATCATGGGTGCCTTCCCGGAGTCCGAGCTCGGTGTCGGCGGCGCCGTCAACGACACCTCGCTTGAGCTCGGCGGCTCCCTCGGCATCGCGGTCCTCGGCTCGGTCCTCGCCAGCTCGTACTCCTCCGGCCTCGCCGACGAGACGGCGGGCAGCAAGCTCCCGGCATCCGCCCTCGAGCAGGCGCAGGACTCCGTCGGCGCGGGCGGCGGCGTGGCGCAGGCCATCGGCGAGCAGGCCAAGCAGCTCGCCGAACGCGCGGCGGCCCCGGGCACCACGCCCCAGAAGGCAGCCGAACTCAAGGCCCAGGCGGGCGAACTCGCCCAGGGCGCCGAGCAGATGCGGCACGCCGTGGGCACGTCGTTCTCCGACGCCGTGGCGCACACGAGCCTGGTGGGCGCGGTGGTCCTCGGCGTGGGTACGGTCCTTGTCGCGCTGCTGCTGCCGCGCAAGGGCAAGGCAGGGTCGGCGGCGTCCGCGGAGGCGGAGGCGGATGCGCCCGCGCCCGCGGACGCGTCCGGCGCCGAAAAGGCGCCGGTGTCCCAGCGCTGAGGTGAGCTGAGCAGATGAGCTGAGCAGAGCCGCCAGGGCGCCGTCGTACCGCGACGGCGCCCTGCGTGCTGTGTGCGGTGTGTTGTGTGCGGCGTGCTGTGTGCGGCGTGCGGTGTGTTGTGTGCTGAGCCCTGCGGGCCTCTCGCGAAGTGTCAGCCGAAGGGAATCCGTACCACCGACTGGTTGCCGGTGCCGATCGTGCTGGGGGCGTTTCCGATGGCGTTCCACACCTCGACGCGGACCGTGCCGCCGGTCATCGTGCCGTGCGACCCGGTGGCCGATCCGAGGCCCCTGGCCTGGGTGTAGCGCTCGTACCCCGGCACCGGGTCGGTCGCGAAGTACCGGTACGTCTCCGTGCGCTCCCAGGAGCCGTCACCCGTACGGTCGTAACTGACCCGCACCTGCTGCCCGTTGCCGACAGCCGTGCCCGCGTCGGCCAGCAGGTCGAACTCCGTCGAACCGCCGTTGTACGTGCCGTCGACGCCGGTCGCCGTGAAGGTCGCCGGGGTGTGCGGCGTGCCGTCGTGGTTGGCGCCGCCCGCCGATGCCAGCGTGGTGGTGGACGCGGAACCGGTCGCGGGGCCGAGGGTGCCGCCCTGGCGCAGGTGCAGCGCGGAGGGAGTGCCGGGGTCGCCGCCCCCGCCGCCGCGGGTCCACACCGCCACGTAGTCCACGGCCATCGAACGGCCGGGCACGGTGGCCGCGACCGGTGTCGGCCGGCCCGCCACACCGTCGGGGAACGCGCCGCCCATGGCCACGTTCAGAAGGATGAAGTAGCCCGCGTGGCTGGTCATGTTGTGCCACGCCTCGGCGCCCACCCGGTTCTGGTCGACGCTGTGGTAAAGCTGCCCGTCGACGTACCAGCGAAGGACGTTCGGGCTCGCGGCGCGGTCCCATTCGAAGCGGTACGTGTGGAAGGCGGACTGGCACGAGGCGCCCGGGCAGGCGCGGCTCGCCCCGATGCCGTTGGTCTCGTTGCACGGGCCGCCCGGGTTCACGCCGCAGTGCAGCACACCCCACACGGAGTTGATCCCGTTGACGTTCTCCATGACGTCGAACTCGCCGATGCCCGGCCAGTTCCAGTAGTTGCCGCGGTAGGGCGCGCCGACCGCCCAGAAGGCGGGCCAGTAGCCGAGCGCCTGCTCGCCGGTGACGTTCGGCATCTGGATGCGGCCCTCGATGGCGAGGGTGCCGTTCGCCGGGGCCTTGAAGTCGGCGCGCTTGGTCTCGACGCGGGCCGAGGTCCAGTTTCCCGCGCCGTCGCGGAGCGGGGTGATGCGGAGGTTGCCGCTGCCGTCCAGGCTCAGGTTGTCGGGGGACGAGGTGTAGTTCTGGACCTCGCCGGTGCCCCAGTTCGCGGGGCCGCCGGGGTAGTTGTGGCCGGTGTCGATCTGCCAGTTCGCGGCCGAGGGGAGCGAGCGGGCGGGGCCGTTGAAGTCGTCGCTCCACTGCAGGGTCCAGTTGGGGGCCGGCGGCACGTCGCCCTGGGCCTCGGCGGGGCTCAGCAGGGCGGCGCACAGGCCTGCGGCGGCGAGCCCGGCGAGCAGGGGGGTGGTGCGTCTCGTGCCCATGGGGCACCTCCGTGGGGGAGTGTGGGGTGCGGGATCTTCGCTGAGAGCGCTCTCAGGGTTTTGTAGTTGTGGGCGGGGGTGCCGTCAATGGCCGCGCACCGTCAATTCCCCGAACGCGCACCCCCGTCGGGCTCCGCCGGGGCGTTCGTTGCGGTGGGCCCCCGGGGTGGGGTGGGTGCGTCCAGGCGGGTAGTGGTCCCGGCTTCGGGCGCCGTCGCTGTGCGGCGGGTTTATCCCATCCGCCCGCCCGTTGCTGTAGGCCCCGGGGCTGGGGCAGGCACGCCTGGATGGCCAGCCGTCTCGGCTTTCCCCCCGCTGCTGTGCGGCAGCGTCGCCTGCCCGCCTTCGGGTGCGGTGGGCCCCCGGGGCGGGGCGGGCGCGTCCAGGCGGGTAGCGGTCCCGGCTTCTGGCGCCGCCGCTGCGCGGGCGGGTTTTGCCCCACCCGCCCGCCCGTTGCTGTAGGCCCCGAGGTGCGGGCAGGCACGCAGGGGCGGCCAGCAGTCCCCGGCGACCCCCATCGCCGCTGCGCGGCGGGTTTTGCCCCGCCCGCCCGCCCGTTCGTTGGGGTAGGCCGCGGGGCACGGACAGGCACGCCTTGAGGGCCAGCAGTACCCTGCCACCCCCGTCGCTGCTGCGGGGCGGCTTCGCCCCGCCTGCCTGGTCGTTGTAGTGGGCCCCGGGTGGGGGCCGCCTCCGGGTAGGCCCAGGCGACCGGCCGTGTTGGCTTCCGCTACCGCCGCTGTGCGGTGGTTCTACCCCACCCGCCCGGCCGTTGGGGTAGGCCCCGGGGCGCGGGCAGGCACGCCTTGAGGGTCAGTAGTCCCCGGCCGCCCCCATTGCTGCTGCGCGGCGGCTTCGCCCCGCCCGTCCGCCCGTCGCGCTGGGCCCCGGAGGGGAGCTTCCTGCGGTGCGCCTGGTGCGGCAGCAACGGGTGGGCGGGTGGGGCGACGCCGCGTAGCGGCGGGAAGGTTGCGGTGTCGTCACCGGGGGGTGTTTTCCGCCCCCCGGCGGCCCTCTGCCTGCCGTGGCAGACCCCCCGAGGGGGAACTTCCTGCGGTGTGCTTGGTGC
>NZ_JOAP01000062.1 GCF_000720475.1 Streptomyces aureocirculatus | reverse complement strand
GCCCCCGGCCCCGCCCCCGGCCGGGCCCCCGGCCGGGCCTACGGTGCCCATGAGCCGCCGTAGTTGCGGCAGCGCGAGCGCGGCGGCCAGCGCGACCAGCGGGAGCAGCAGGACGAACACGCCCCGCCAGGAGACCCGCTCCGAGATCACGGCCGCGATGGTCGGGCCGACCAGGGAGGGAACGGTCCAGGCGCCGGACACGAGGGCGAACATCCGCGCGCGCAGACGCTGCGGGTAGGCCAGCGAGATCACCGTGTAGGCCAGTGCCATGACGGCGCCGACGCCGAGCCCCTGGAGGAACCGCCCGGCCAGGAACACGGGCCAGTCGGGCGCGGAACCGGCGATCGCGCAGCCGACGGCGAAGACCGCGAGACCGAAGGCGAGGGGGCGGGCGGGACCGTGGCGGTCGGCGGCGCGGCCCGCGGCGACGGTGCCGATCAGATTGGCCAGCATCAGTGCGGACAGGCCCCAGCCGTAGGCGTCGAGCCCGCCGAGGCGCCCGGCGATCTCCGGCAGCACGGTCGCGACGCCCATCGACTCGAATGCGACGAGCCCGACCGAGAGGACTATTCCCCAGGTCAGGGCGGTGCGCGGGTCGGGTGGGCCCCCGGTCCCCGTGGCTGATGTCGTGCTGGACGATGCCCGCGTGGTGGATTCCTGCTCGGACGGCAAGGTAGCCCCCTCAATACGTTTCGATCCGGATCGGAACGAAACGACATGCTACCTATACTGATCGCCATGGCAACCCCGGACCCCGCAGACCGCGCCGCTCACTCACCTCGGGTGCCGGCCCGCACCGGCCGCCCCCGGGACACGCGGCTCGACGAGGCCATCCTGGAGGCGACGCTCGCGCTCCTGGAGGAGTCCGGCTACCCGCACCTGACGATGGAGGGCGTGGCGCGCCGGGCCGGGACGACCAAACCGGCCATCCGCCGCCGCTGGCCGTCCCGCCAGCACCTCGTCATCTCCGCCCTCGCGGAGACCATGGGCACCGCGCCCACCCCCGACACCGGCTGCACGCACTGCGATCTGATCCTCGGCATCGACACCCTGAGCCAGACCTTCGGCGGCAGCCTCGGACGCCGTACGCTGCCCGCGCTCGTGGCCGAACTGGCCGACGACCCGGAGCTCGACCGGGTCTTCACGGAGACGCTCTTCCGCCCCCGCAGGGCCACGACGGAGGCGGCGCTGCGCCGGGGCATCGAGCGGGGGGACATCCGTGCCGACGCCGACATCGACCTGCTCCTGGACATGCTCGGCGCCACCACGTACCACCGGGTGCTCTTCGGGCACCTGCCCGTCTCGGACACCCTGGCCCACGACGTCGTGATGGCCGTGATGGAGGGTGCCGCGACGCCGCGCTGGCGGGGGCACTATCAGCAGCAGCACGCGGACGGACAGCCGCGCGGGCACGCGGCCCGCACGGGCTGAGCCGTCAGCCGTGTCAGTTGTCGGCCGTCAGCCGTCAAACTGTCAGCCGCATCAGCCGTCGGCCGTCAAACTGTCAGCCGTCGGCCGCATCAGCCGTCAGCCGTAAGTCGTCCGGGAGGCGGGACGACGACGGTCGTGTGGACTCGTCGCCGTCCCGCCGGGGGTGCCGCACGCGTTCGGTGCGGCAACCGGTGCCGGGTCCGCGCGCCCGCGCTGGGCGGGTCCGCGCGCGCCGCTAGGACGAGTCGCGCACCGTCCCGGTGAGCGTCGGGCCCCAGCGCGGGTTCCACGACCGGTCGTAGGTGAAGAACCGGAGCCGCAGGGTTTCCTTCGGCTCCCGCACCCGGTCCTTGACGGTGGGCACGCTCACCACGACGCTGCGCTCGCCCGCCTGGACGGACGTCAGCATGTACGCCATGTCCGACACCTTCGACAGCGGGCGCTGCGGGTTCGGCGACCGGCCGAAGACTTCCTTCAGCCAGCGCTTGTCGACGTCCTTGGTGGACAGCTCCTTGCCGCCGCCGCGGACCGGCCGGATGTCGAACCCGGCCTCGATGGCGATGTCGGCCGCCGCGGACAGCGAGACGCGCCACTTCAGGGGCTTGCCCTCGGTGACGCGGTCCGCGACGGGCTTCACGGTGACCTTCGGCATCGGGTCGTCGTTCCGCACGGTCACGCCGCCGTTGTACGAACCGATCACCGCGCCGCTCACGGCCTTGGCCAGCACGTCGTGGGACACGTCCGAGCCGAAGCGCTTGTTGCCGCGCACCGTCACCGGCACCTCTACAGGACCGCCGCCCGGGCGCACCGCGATGACGCGGGTGGTGGTCTTCTGCGTGACCGGGTCGGTCACGAACAGCCGGACCTTGCCGGTGCCGTGCCCGGAGACCCGTACGGGCACCTGGTACTCGCGGACCCCGGAGTCACCCTCCTTGACATTGAGCCGACCGATGTCGACCCGCGCGAGATCGGCCGTCCCGGCGTCCGGGGTGCCGGGACGCCAGCCCCAGGCGTCCACCAGCCAGGCGCGCCCGGACCGGGTGCGCGGGGTCAGCTCCAGGGAGGTCACCTGCGTGAGGTCGAGTCCGGCGCGGGCCGCGGCGGTCAGCGGCACCCGGACCTCACGTCCCCAGTACGAGGACGTCATCTCGGTGCCGGGCAGACCGTCGACCCGGACCTCGCCCAGCTTGGACCGGTGCCCGGAGGCGTCGGTGGCCGCGACGTCGAGCCGGGTGCCCGTGGAGTTGGGCGGCACGATCACGCGCAGGGCGAGGGACTTGGAGCCCGCGAGGGACACGGGCTTCTTCGGCCGTACCTTCGTCGCGGTGCCGGACTGCGTCCAGCGCATCGCCACCGAGTGGCGGCCGGGCTCCGGCGAGGTGGCCCAGGTGGCGAAGTGCGGCGACGAGCCCTTCGTACCGGGGGAGAGGCAGGCCCGTGCGGCCCGGTGGTCCACCTGCGCGCACAGCCGGCCGCTGCCGGACACGTCGAGCGAGGTGCTCGGCACGAACGCGGGGGTGCGGTTGCCGCCGACGGCGTGTGTGAGCACCCGCGCCGGGTTCGCCGAGGGGGCGCGGCGGCCCGATCCGTCGAGCAGCGGGCGCACCCGGTCGTCACCGCCGACGAACAGCCTGGCTGCGGCGGCGATGTACGTGGATCCCGCCTTCTGCTGCTGCTTGGCCTTCAGGCGCGTCTCCTTGCCCGGCGCGCACACCGGGTCGGGCCTGCTGCCGTCGGAGTAGAAGTCGTCGGACGCGGGCGCCTGGGCCTGCCCCGGGGTCCACTCGGTGTTGAAGAAGTTGTGGTTGGCGCCCACCACATAGACCGCGCTGTGCAGGGCGGTGCCGCGGCTGACGCCACGGGTGCCGTCGGCGAAGATCTGGCCCTGGAGGTCCGACACGTCGCCGTCGCAGCCCGGCAGGATCGTCATCGACGGGACGTCGGGGGCCGGGTTCTGGCCGAAGATGGTGGGGCCGATGAGCACGGTGCCGCGGATGTTCCACCGGGCCGGGCCCGGCGCGCCGTCCTCGTCCGCCGGGGGCGGCGACAGGCTGTCGAGCGCGGCGCGGTTGACGCCCTCACCGCCACGGGAGTGGCCGACGAGCAGCACGCGGGAGGGGTCCACGGGCGCGGTGGCGCGCACGGCCGCGGGCGGAGTGCCCTGGCCCGCGGCCCAGTCCGCCCAGCGGCCGAGGTGCTGGCGCACCAGCGACGAGCGGGCCTGGGCGCCGCCGTCGGGTATGTCGTCCTGGCCGTTGATGCCGTTGGCGGATATCGACACCGTCACATAGCCCTGCGAGGCGAGGAGCTTCTGGTCGTGCAGATAGCCCCGGTAGCTGGGTATCGGCTTCTGGCCGCTCTTGCAGGGCCAGTTGCCGTCCGCGTCGTTACCGCTGTAGCAGGTGGCGTGGCGGCCGTGCAGGAACAGCGCGAGGGGCCGCTTGCCGGGGGCGCCGGTCGGTCCGACCACGGTCGCGCGCATCTCGACCGGCTCGGGGAAGCCGGGGATGCGCACCGACGGCAGGGTGTACTCGCCGCTCACCGTGCGGTATTCGCCAGGGACGCCGGGATCGACCCGGTTCTCCGGCAGGGGCGCCGAGGACGCGGCGGGCGGCGCGATCCGCGAGGGCGGGGAGACGGGCTTCGCGCCCGCGTCAAGGCGGCGCCCGCCCGCCTGCGCCTGGAGCTCGGACGGCGAACTGATCCCGGCCCCGTTCAGAGGCAGCCGGAACGTCCGCTGGTCGTCGGCCGACTCCGGGACACCGAGAAGCCGGTCGCCCGCGTAGAACTCGACGCGGGCGTCCCCCATGGGCACCCGTTCGGGCGCGTGCCAGACCAAGTGCCTTTCGGCACCGGATCCGTCGAACCGCCAGCCCTTGGGGAGGCGGTCCTCGTTGTCTCCTGACAGCGCGGGGGCTCCCGGAGCTGCCGGGTTCTGCGCCGGTGTGGCATGTCTCGGGGACGCGGGCGGTATTCGGTCGCCGGGCTGCGCGTGCGCGAGCCCAGGAACCCCCACCGCCAGCGCCAGGACCGCCGCGGCGGCGGTCACCGAGCGTGGGACATGGATCAAGACAGTCCTCCAGTTCGAGCTGTTCCGCGGCCACCTCTCCGGCGGCCGCCCCGGACCGACCCCGAAGGGTCGCCGGGTCCCTCACCTGGAGATGTCAACGGGTGGGCGAGGGTTGCCTCCTGGGGTACGCCGAACCGCTCTTGTCCGGTGTGGCCGGGGCCGCGCATCATGCGGGCATGGATGATCACCCTGTAGAGCCCCTGACCGCGGTACGGCTCGCCACGTACGGCCGGGACGACCAGAACGAGTTACTCGGCGACGGAGCCGACCCCTTCGGCGTCGCGGAGACGGGCCTGACGTGGCTGCCGAAGCAGGAGCACTTCGGTGTCCGGGCGGGGAGCCGACTCGTGGCGCACGCGGGCCTGTCGCGGGTGCCCGTGTCGATCGGCGGCACCGGGACCGAGGTGATCGGCGTCGGTGGCGTGGCCGTCGCCCCCGACGTCCGCGGCCGCGGTCTCGCGCGCACCGTCCTGACGGCGGCGCTCACCCACGCCCGCACGATGGGCCCCCGTCACGCCCTGCTCTTCTGCCGCCCGCCCCTCGTCGCCCTGTACGAGCGGCTCGGCTGGCGGACGCTGGACCAGGAGGTGTACGTACAGCAGCCCGAGGGCCCGGTGGTGATGCCCCTGCGGACGATGTGGACGCCACTGGGGTCCGGGACGGAGGGCGCGGAAGCACTGGAGTGGCCGGTGGGGGAGGTGCGGCTGCTGTCGTACCCCATGTGACGGGCGGATTCGGCGGCGTGGCGGTCCGTCGGCGGGACGGGGCCTGGACGGGGTCCCCTGGAAGGGGGCCTGGACGGTGCCCAGCGGGTCTGGGCACCGCGTGCCGCGCAGGGTGTACGTACGGGTGCACGGAAAGGGCGCACGGACAGCGCCACACGGCGCGGACCCGGAGCAGAGGAGGGGCGTGCCTGCGCCCTGGCAGTGCGCCCCGCGCGGCCCTACAGTGTGGGGCCCATGGCCCCGCGTGACGGAACGCACCCCGGCCCGCCACCGCCGGGACGACCGCCGGGTGCGGCCGGCACGGCGGCTTACGGGGTGCGATGACGCCCGGCGCGAGGCCGACAACCATCCCGCGTGATCTCCACCCGGCCCGCGCCACGGCGTGCGCGGGCCGGGTGGATACCGAGTGCCGCTGGAGGCAGCCGTGTCCGGACCGAGCGTCGCCCTGATCGCCGACCCCACGTCCCCCGAGGGCTGCCGGGAGTATCTGGCCGAGGCCATTGAGGTGCTCACCGGCGCGCCTCCGTACCGCATCGACTCCCGGCACTTCGCCCCCTGCGGCACCGGCCGTGTCCGCGAGCGTGTCGGCACCCGCTTACGCCTTGACGTCCCCGAACAGGGCCTGGAGGTGGTGCCCGACGTGGTGGTCCTGTACGAGATACCGCCGCACCGCAGGCGCTCCCTCGCCGCCTTCCAGCGACTCCTCTCCCACCACAGGACGGTGACCCTGGGCGCGGGCGTGGCGGCGTGGCGGGCGGCCACGGAGAAGGACAGGACGATGGCGTGCTTCCAGCGGGACGGCGTCGCCCACATGGACACCGTGGCCCTGTCCCGGCCCGCGGCCGACGAGGCGGTGGCCGCGTTCGAGCGGCTCGGCGGCGACGTCTGGGCCCGGCCCGTCGTCGGCACGGGCGGCAGCGACACCTTCCACGTCACCACCGAGCGCCAACTGGCCGAAGTCGCCGCGTACTACGCGCGTCGGCACAGTGCCTGGCTGCTCTCGCGTGACGCGGGGAACGTCACCGCCGACGGGCAGCGGCACCAGTTCCGCGTGTTCGTCCTCGGTGGCCGCGTCATCCATGCCCGCGAGCACATACAGGCCGCGACGGACATGCCCTGCAACACCTGCCAGGGCGCGACGGCCGTCCCCATCGCCCCGCCCGACCTGCCCCGCCGCCTCACCGACCTGGCCGTCGCGGCCACCGCGTCGGTGGGGCTGCCCTTCGCCGGAGTCGACCTGGCGATCGAGAACGGCGGGGTCGTCTTCGAGGTCAACGTCCAGCCCGCCTTCATCCCCGGCGAGTTGGAGACGGTGGCCATGCCGTACGTCCAGGCCCATCTGGACGCTTTCGACCGGGCAGCGGACAGCCGCAGGGGCCACCGCCCGGCGCGGGGCCTCCGGCACGGCGACGAGGTCCACGGGCCCTCGCCCCAGGTGGCCTAGGCCCCCTGCGCGGGGCCGGGTAGGCCTGGAGAAGTAGGCCGGATCGGGCCGGAGCCGCATGCGCGGTACGTGGACTTCCCCTTAGCGTCGCTCTCATGCGGCACATGGACAGCACTTGGCGCGACGCCCGCACCCGTACCCGCGACACCCTGGCCCGGCTGGCCCGGGAGCGGGACATATGGGTGTCGACCGCGCACCCCGAGCACGGCCCGCACCAAGTACCGCTGTGGTTCTGGTGGGACGGCGATGCGGTATGGATGTGCACCGCCGAGCGGACGGTGACCGCGCGCAACGCGCGGGCGGAGCCCCGGGTGCGGCTCGCGCTGCCGGACACGGCCGACGTGGTGCTGCTGCACGGCGACGCGGAGTGCCACGCCGCGCAGGACGTGCCGCGGGAGGCGGGGGACGGGTTCGCCGCCAAGTTCGGCTGGGACCCGCGCCGGGAGGAAGCGCCGCATCTGTACCTGCGCGTCCTGCCCACGAAGGTGCTCGCGTGGCGCAGCGAGGCGGAACACCGGGGCAGGGTCGTCCTGCGTGCGGGGGAGTGGCTGGGCCGGGGCTGAGGCGCCGGGCCCGTGCGGCTCCGACCCCGGGTCGCACACCTTCGGGTGAACGGCGGAATGTGTGACTCCGCGCATGGGCAGCCTGGCGAACGGTCCATCCGGACGCCGGTGGGACCCCGAGCAGAAAGGCCACATCCCGACATGACGAAGAAGCACACCTCCGCCGTGCCCCGGACCGCCTCCGCCCCCGGCCGGGAAGCCGCGTCCGCGCCGAGAAGGCGAAACCTCCGGCGGGCCCTCCTCGGTGGGGCGGCGGCGCTCTTGATGACCGGAAGCCTGGCCGTGGCCACGCCGGCCGGTGCGGCCGACTGTCCCTCGGGTCATTTCTGTACCTGGGAGCACGCCGACTTCGGCGGCCAGCGCGCCAACTGGTCGGGTGACGACGGCTGGTGGGAGAGCTGGATCGCCGACGAGGACTCCTCGTGGGCCAACCACGGCATCTCGGGCCCGGGCGTCAAGGACCACGTCAAGGTGTACTCGCGCGCCCACCAGGGCGGTCACATGACCATCTGCCTCACGCCGGGCCAGGAGGTCAGCCACAACGGCGCGGCCAACGACGACGGCGACTCCCACACGTGGGCGATGAGCTGCTGAGCCGACTGCCCCGACTCGGGCCCACCGCCTGCGGGTGGCGGGCCCGTTCGCGTCCGCGCAGCCACCGCCACGGCCCGCGTGATGGCGCGTCAGATCATCGTGCACGGCGGCCTTTTCGGGTCACGTCGACCTGTCAAACATAGGCCGGTCCTGTAGGGCATAGGCGGCGCGGAACCGCGTATAAGAGAAGTAGGACGTCGCGGCCCGTTGCGGTCGACCGACGGCGCGCCAACGCCCCGGACCCCGGCGTGCGCCCCCTTCCCCGGGGCGTGAGTCCCGCCCACCCGAGCCCGTCACGGGCCGGCGGCATGAGGAGGTTCGCTCGTGGCGAGCATGCGCCGTATGACGGAGGCGGAGTGCCGTGAGGTGCTTGCCCGGGCGTGGGCGGGACGGCTCGCGGTGGCCCGCCGAGGGCGTCCCTACATGGAGTTGGTCGGCCTGGTGGTGCGGGACGGGGCACCGGTCGCTCTGGTCTCGGACGCCGGTCCCGTCGCCCGGGCGCTGCCTCCCGTGGTCGCGCCTCGCCAACTGGTGGTCCTGGAAACCGACGACGCCGTCACCGCGGACGTCGTGGGCTGCGCCCAGCGGGCGGTCCGGGCGGTCACGGCGCTCGGCCGTCCCCGCTGGGTCGTGGCGACCGACGAGGTGGGCGAGTGCCGCCGTGCGGCCATCGCGCGCGGTCTGGATGTCGCACCGGACACCAACTTCCTCACGCTGACGGGCCCGGTGCTGAGCGGCGAGCACTATGTGCTGCGCTGTGTCCGCAAGGTGAGGGGCGGGGGCACCGAACCGGCGGAAAGGGCGGGCACCCGGCAGGAGATCGGCTCGCTCTGAGGAGGGGCGGCGTTGCGAGAACGCGGCGTCGGGAAGAAGGGGCGTTGCGAGAAGGCAGCGTCGAGAAGATACGGCCGGGATCGTGCTTCAGGGCAGCGAGGTCGCGGTCCCGGCTCTTCTCTCCTCGGGGGCGGCTCCCGCCCACCCCCGAGGAGAGGGCAGCGGTGCGAGGACGCCCGGCGGAGGGGGAGCCGCCACGTCCTCGCACCTGCGGCCGCCGCCCCCGCCGACGAACGGCGGCGACCGCCCGGGGGGTACGCCCGTCTCACCAGCGTGCACCCACCGAACGGAAAAAGCTCCACCCTTGCCTACACAACGTGCCGAGAAAGCCAAAATAGGTAACTCGGGGGCACATGGGGCACGAGTGACTACGTACAGTGACTAGCGGTGTTGCGGAAGTCGGCGGTCACGAGGCGTCGAGACCTTCCACCACGACACGTACGGTTCCCAGCGAGCCGTCCGCCGCGTCCGGAAGGTTCATCCCGGCGGCCACGCCCGAGCGCAGGTAGTCGAGGACCGGCGCGGTGAGCCGCTCGCCGGGCAGGACGGCGGGGATGCCGGGCGGGTACGGGGTGATCATCTCGGCGGCGACGCGCCCTTCGGCCTTGGCGAAGGAAACGTCCTCGACGGTGCCGAAATAGGCGTCGCGGGGTGTGAGGACCTGCTCCAGACGGAGTTCGGCGGGCTCGGGCACCTCCACGCGTGTGGGCCTCGGCAGTTCGGACGCGGCGCGGGCGAGGGCGGTGAGGGCCTGGAGCAGGGGCCGGGTGGTCTCCTCGCTGTCGGCGTGGGTGAGTTGGGTGTTGATGCGCCGGTGGTCGGCGAGGTGGACGTCGATGGCGTACTGCTCGCGCAGCCAGTCCGCCGCCTGGTAGCCCGTGATGCCGAGCCCCGCGACCTCGATGACCACCGGAAGCGGATCGAAGTCGTCGGCGAGGCCGGGGCCGCAGAAGTCGTCCCGGCCGTTGACGTGCAGCCCGTCGATTGCCTCGATCGCCGCCCGTACCTCGTGGGCGTGGTCCAGGGCCCGGCCGAGTAGCTGTTCGCCGCGCAGCGCCATCTGGCGCCGCCAGCCGTCGAGCCCGGCATAGAGGAGGACGGAGGGGCTGGTGGTGCCGAGCAGATCGGCCCGGCTCTCCAGGACGTGCGGTTCGATCAGGTCGCCCTGGAGGTGGAAGACGGAGCCCTGCTCCAGGCCGCTGCCCATCTTGTGGATGCTGGTCACACAGACGTCCGCGCCCGCGTCCATGGCCCACTTGGGCAGATCCGGGTGGAAGGGCAGGTGCGCGCCCCAGGCCTCGTCCACGACGAGGGGCACGGAGCGGCTGTGGCAGACCCGCGCCACTCCCTCCAGGTCGGCGCAACTGCCGTACGGAGTGGGGCTGGTGATCAAGGCGCCCTTGGCGTCGGGGTGGGCGCGGAACGCCGCCTCGTAGTCCTCGGCGGCGGGCGCGTGCGCGAGATGGCGCTCCGCGTCCCAGCGGGGCTCCACCCACACCGGGTGGATGCCGGAGAGGACGAGACCGGAGACGACGGACTTGTGCGCGTCCCTGCCCACCAGGAGCTTGGTGTGCGGGCCCGCGACGGACAGCATCGCCGCCTTGACCGAGAGCGAGCTGCCGCAGGTCGAGAAGAACGTGTGGGACGCGTGCACGGCGTCGGCCATCAGCGTTTCGGCACGCTCCAGGACGGCCGCCCTGGTCAGCCGGTCGTCCATGCCTCCGGACGCGAGCAGGTCTCCGTGGAAGACCGCGTCCCCGAGCACCTCGCGGACCCGGGGGTCGGCGCCGCGGGCCTGTTTGTGGCCCGGGGGCGTGAACGCCAGGTGGCCGTGTTCGCGGTACGCGGCCAGAGCCTCGAGAACGGGAGCCTGAGAGTGATCGACTGACATGCGATACGGCTTCCCCGGGGTCGCGAGGGGCAACCGATGCGATCGTCGGCTTTCCCACTGTCGGCCGTACCGGGCCCGGCCGGGGGCAGGCATACCGCCGTACCCCCCGGCCGACCCGGCGCGAATTCGCACACCGTGTGCGGTGTCACGCGGCTTACGTCACGCGTGCGGCGTCACGTGCCTCACGTCATCCGTGCGGTGTCACGTGGCTTATGTCACCCGTGCGGCAGCACGCGTGCGGCACCGACCGCCGGGCGTCACGCGTCGGCCGACATGCCACCGACGTCACGCCTTGGAGCCCCGTCGGGCCAGCCACACCACGGCGATCCCCGCCGCGGCGGCAAGGAGCAGGGCGCGGTGGTCGCGCGCGACGCGGGCCCCTTGGGCCGCCTTCTCGCGCACCGGTTCGGGCGCCCTGTCCTGCACCTGGTGCACGGCTTCGGCAGCCTTCGTCCGGGCCTGCGCCGCCTTGTCGCGCACGGGTTCCGGCACCCTGTCCTGCACCTGGTGCACGGCTTCGGCAGCCTTGGCCTTGAGCTGTTCCGTCTTGGCGGCGGCCTGTTCCTTCACTTCGGTGGCCTTGGCCGCGGCCTGTTCCTTGACCTCCGTGGCCTTGGCCCCGGCCTGTTCCTTCACCTCGGTGGCCTTCTCGCCGGCGCGGGCCTTCACATCCGCCTTCGCGGCCAGGGCTTCGACCGTGTGCCCCAGCTCGGTGCGCGTGTGCTCGACCTGCTCGCGCAGCTCTTCGGGGGTGGCGGGGGCCTTCTCCGGGGGCGGCTTGCTCATCGGTGTGCACTCTCCTTGATCTCGGCCACGTCGGCCTTCACGTTCTGGATCGTCTGCTCGGGCGCGGGCGGGGCTGCCTCGCTGATCTCCTTCTTGCCGGTGCGGGCGAGGACGGCGGCGACTACGCCGAGGACGCCGCCGACGATCAGCGCGGCGGCCCACACGGGCAGCGGCACGGCGAGGCCGGCGATCGCCGCGGCCACCAGGGCCTGAAGGGTGAGGAAGCCGACGAGACCGGCGCCGCCGAAGAGACCGCCGCCCTTGCCGTAGTGCCGCCCCTTCTCCTTCATCTCCGCCTGCGCCAGGCGGAGCTCGCCGCGCACCAGCTCCGTCAACTGCTGCGACGCGCGCTGTACGAGCTCACCCACCGGTTCGCTGCCCGACTGCGGCGCCGACCCGCTCATGGGTTGGGACACCGGTTCATCCAACGGCGATGAACCGGTGTCGTACGTGGGCCGCTCCGTCTTCGGGAGCGGGCTGTGCGGACCATTGACCGTCATGGCGATCACCTCCCGTCTCGTCGCCCGGCCTCAGGCGCGGGCGCACCTGACTGCGGACAGGTCCCGAGTACCCCGGAAGGAGCCCTTCAGCCTTCGCGGTACGAGAACCGGAATACGTCACGAGACCTTCACAGAGCCAGCATGCTGCCGTACGCAGTGCTGGGCACCCGGGAAACGTGTCTGCCGGGAGGGAGCCCGGAACCGTGATTGTTGTCGCGTGCCTGCTGCTGCCGTTGGTCGGGCTGCTGTTGTACGGCATGGACCGGATCGAGGAACGACTCATGCGGGGGTCGGCGCCGGAGGCGGATGCGCCACGGCACGCACGCCGCCGCCATCTGCGTCTTGTGCGCGGCGGCCACCGGCACGCCGCCGAGGGGCCACCCGCGACGGATGCGCCCGCGACGCAGGCGCACGGGACCGAAGCGTCCGCGACGCAGGCGCACGGGACGGAAGCGCCCGCCGCGGGAGCGCCCTCCCGCGCCTCTTCCGACGTGTCACCGTCGGACCGGCGTCGCGCTCACGGCCGCGGCCGCGCTCACGGCCGCCGGCGTGAGCGTCGCGACCGGCGCCTGCACACCGCCGCTTGAGGCCACCGAGGGGTCACCCGTTCGGCCTAATCCGGGATGTGCCGTCTGCGGCCTGGCACAGGGGCACCCCGGCGGCGCAGCAGGTGGGACCTGCCGCCGTGCCGCGACTCTGCGTGACATCCGGCGTTGCGGCGTGCCCGGCCCCCATGCGTGATGGAGGTGAGGCGCGCGGTGCCCGCGGCGAAGTCTTCGCCCGCCGCTTGCCCAAGGGAGTGATCACCCATGCCGCAGGGCGACGTCTTCGGCACACCCGAGGCTCTCACCGGGCTCACGGCCTACGACAGGACCGGTGACAAGATCGGCAGCGTCCAGCAGGTCTACCTCGACGACCAGACCGGTCGGCCGGAGTGGGTCACGGTCAAAACCGGCCTGTTCGGCATGAAGGAGAGCTTCGTCCCGCTCGCGGGCGCCCACCGCGAGGGCGAGAACCTCAAGGTGGCCTGCACGAAGGACGTGGTCAAGGAGGCGCCGCGAGTCGACGCCGACCAGCACCTCGACCCCTCCCAGGAGCGCGAGCTGTACGCCCACTACGGCCTGGCGCCGACGCAGGCCACACCGCGCGCGGGCATGGGCAACGGCCCCACGGCGCAGCGACCGGCCGCGGCCGACCCGGGTCTCGCGTCCGCCGCGGGCAGCCAGGGCCGGCACACCGGGGCGCGTGAGTACGCCATGCGCGGCGGCGACCGCGGCGAGGACAAGCACGAGATGACGCTCTCCGAAGAGGAGCTGCGCGTCGGCACGCAGGAGGAGGTGGTCGGCCGGGCCCGCCTGCGCAAGGTCGTCGTGACCGAGGACGTGACCACCTCCGTCCCCGTGTCCCACGAGGAGGTCCGCGTCGTACGCGAGCCCATCCGTGAGGGCGAGCAGACCCGCGGCGCCAAGATCGGCGAGGAGGAGACGGAGGTCACCCTGCACGCCGAGAAGCCGGTGGTGCGCAAGGAGACCAAGCCGGTCGAGCGGGTGCGCCTGGAGACCGAGAGGGTCACGGAGACGCAGGAGATCTCGGACAAGGTCCGCAAGGAGCGGGCCGAGTACGACGACCCGAAGGGCGGCACCCGGGGCACCCGGGGCCGGGACCCCAAGGGCCCGCGGCACTGACCGGGGACCTGCCCACCGGTTGTGCGCGAGCTCCCTCCGCCCCACGGGCGGAGGGAGCTCGCGCACGTCACTCGGCCGACTCGCCCGCGTGCGGGCTCAGTTCGCCCATGCCCACGAGCACGAACAGCACGATGCCGAGCAGGATGCGGTAGTAGACGAACGGCATGAAGCTCTTGGTCGTGATGAACTTCATGAACCACGCGATCACTGCGTAACCGACGATGAACGCGATGATCGTGGCGAAGACGGTGGGGCCCCACGAGACGTGCCCCTCGCCCGCGTCCTTGAGTTCGAAGACGCCGGAGGCCAGGACGGCCGGGATGGCGAGGAGGAAGGAATAGCGGGCCGCGGCCTCACGGGTGTACCCCATGAGCAGGCCGCCGCTGATGGTGGCGCCGGAGCGGGAGACGCCGGGTACGAGGGCCATGGCCTGGCAGATGCCGAAGATCAGGCCGTCCCGTACGCCCAGGTCCTTGAGGCCCTTGCGGTGGCGCACGGCACGGTGCTTGCCGCCGGTCTCGTCGCGGGCGGCGAGGCGGTCGGCGATGCCGAGGACGATGCCCATGACGATGAGTGTGGTGGCGATGAGCCGCAGATCGCGGAACGGGCCCTCGATCTGGTCCTTGAACGTGACGCCGAGGACTCCGATCGGGATGGAGCCGACGATGACCAGCCAGCCCATCTGCGCGTCGTGGTCGGACCGCGGCACCTTGCCGACGAGCGACCCGGTCCACGCCGCGATGATCCGGCCGATGTCCTTGCGGAAGTAGATGAGGACGGCTGCCTCGGTGCCGATCTGAGTGATCGCGGTGAACGCGGCACCCGGATCGTGCCAGCCGGCGAACGCCGCGGTCAGCCGCAGATGCGCGCTGGAGGAGATCGGAAGGAACTCGGTCAGTCCTTGGACGAGTCCGAGGATGAACGATTCGAGCCAAGACATGAAAACCGCGCCGTCCAGTAACTGATCGAGGACCCAAGGGGGCGGCGGACGATCAGGCTCGTCCCGCCGGGGGGCAGCGTAGCGGCCCAAGATGAAGTTTCTGGCGCGAGGGCTGCCCCAAAGGGGCGCGGGGAACTGCGCGCTCAGCGCACGACAGGCCGCAGACGCGTCTGCTCAGTGACCCGGCAGACGCGTCTGCGGCTTTTCGTGGGTTGCTCGCGCAGTTCCCCGCGCCCCTTTGGGGGGGGCACGCTCAGCGCAGGTGGTGGCGCTTGCACCAGGCGACGACCGCCCCGGCGAGCCCGGTCACCGCGATGAACCCCATGGCGATGAGGAAGACGGGCGACGTGGGCGTCGACGCCCGCGCACCGGCTATGACGTACGCCGCCGTGTTCGGGATCGAGCCGATGCCCGTGGCGAGCAGGAAGGGCAGCCAGCCCATGCGGGACACCGCGGCGCAGTAGTTGGCCGCCGCGAACGGCACGCCGGGGAAGAGCCGGACCGCGAGCATCGAGCGGAACCCGTGCTTGCTCAACTGGCCGTCGGCAGCCTTCAGCCAGCGGCCGCGCAGCAGTGGCCGCAGCGCGTCCTGCCCGAGGACGCGGCCGAGGCCGAACGACACCCCCGCCCCGAGGACCGTGCCCGCGATCGCCGCGGGCAGCCCGGCCTGCGAACCGAACAGCGCGCCCGCCGCCAGGTTGAGCAGCGGCCGCGGCACGAACGCGACCGTGCAGATGCCGTAGGCGAGGGCGAAGACGCATACCGCCGCGGCGCCGCCCAACTGCGGTGGCCAGCCGTCCGCGAGGAGCCGCTGCGGCTCGAAGAGCAGCACGCCCGCACCGGCCGCGGCCAGTACGAGGACGAGCAGGGAGAGGCGCGACCACGGTGAGAGCAGCACCCGGGTGCAGCGCACGGCGAGGCCCGGCGTCGGGGCGGCAGCGGTGTGGAGCATCCGGGGAGACTAGCCGACCAGTGTGACTGATCGCCGTATGGTGCGTCTCATGCGCGTCACAGTCCCGCACAGTCCGCTGGCCGACACCCTCCTCGAACGCCTCACCGCGCGCTGCGCGGAGGCCGCCGATCCGGTGCGGGCCGCGGACATGCGCGCGTACATGAAGGACATCGCGCCGTTCCTCGGGATCACCTCGCCCGCACGGCACGAGGTGTCCCGGGCCGTCATCGCCGGGATGCCCCGCCCCGACGAGATGGACTGCGCCGCGCTCGCGCTGCGCTGCTGGCGGCTGCCCGAGCGCGAGTACCAGTACTTCGCCGTCGACTACCTGCGGCGGTACGCGGGAAGCTGCTCGTCCGGGTTCCTGCCCGTGGCACGCCACCTGGTGACGACCCGGTCCTGGTGGGACACCGTCGACGCGCTCGCGGCGCACGTCGTCGGCTCCCTCGTCGCCGCGGACCCCGGGCTCGCGGTCGAGATGGACGCCTGGATCGAGGACGACGACCTGTGGGCGGTGCGGACGGCACTGCTCCACCAGTTGCGGTACAAGGACGCCACGGACGCCGACCGCCTCTTCGCGTACTGCGCACGGCAGGCGGCGCACCCCGACTTCTTCGTGCGCAAGGCGATCGGATGGTGTCTGCGCGAGTACGCGAAGACGGATCCGGACGCGGTACGCGACTTCGTCGCCCGGCACAGGGGTGTGCTCGCCCCGCTGTCGGTGCGGGAGGCCCTCAAGAACATCGGAGCCTGAGCACGGGGGTTCGAACACCGGAGCTGAACACCGGAGCTGAACACCGGAGCTTGAACACCGGAGCCTGAACGCTGGAGCCCGACGCGTCACCGGTGGCCTGTGGTGCCCGACGTGCCCCTGTGGCCGCCGGGTCGGGGAAATTGATTCGACGCGCGGCACCTCGTCGGTAATGATCGTCGACATGTTCCGGTACGCCTCCTTCGCCCCGCCGTCCGCAGTCGCGGACGCGGTCGAGGCTGCCGTCACGCCGCCCGGCGCACTGGTCACGGCCTCGCTCGCCGCGATCGCACCGGCCGTCCTTCCTGCCGACGGCACCCGAAGCTGACCCTCTCCGGACATTCCGGCGGACCCCGCAGGGGGAGGGTCGGCCAGGCCCCAGGGGTCCCCGTCCGCCGCCGTCCGTGCCGCGGGCCACACCTTTCGAGTTCCGAGGCAGGAACCGCCATGTCCAAGACCGCTTACGTACGCACCAAGCCGCATCTGAACATCGGCACCATGGGCCATGTCGACCACGGCAAGACCACCCTGACCGCCGCCATCACCAAGGTCCTCAGCGAGCGCGGCACCGGCACGTTCGTGCCCTTCGACCGCATCGACCGCGCCCCCGAGGAGGCGCAGCGCGGCATCACCATCAACATCGCCCACGTCGAGTACGAGACCGACACCCGCCACTACGCCCACGTCGACATGCCGGGCCACGCCGACTACGTGAAGAACATGGTCACCGGTGCGGCGCAGCTCGACGGCGCGATCCTCGTGGTGTCCGCGGTGGACGGCATCATGCCGCAGACCGCCGAGCACGTGCTGCTCGCCCGGCAGGTCGGCGTCGACCACATCGTCGTGGCCCTGAACAAGGCCGACGCGGGCGACCCGGAGCTGACCGACCTCGTCGAGCTCGAGGTGCGGGAGCTGCTCTCCGCCCACGGGTACGGTGGCGACGCGGTGCCGGTGGTCCGGGTCTCCGGGCTCAAGGCCCTCGCGGGGGAGCCGCGCTGGACGACGGCGATCGAGGCGCTGCTCGACGCGGTCGACACCTATGTGCCGATGCCGGAGCGCTATGTGGACGCGCCCTTCCTCCTTCCCGTGGAGAACGTCCTGACCATCACGGGCCGGGGCACGGTCGTCACCGGGGCCGTCGAGCGGGGCGCCGTCCGCGTCGGCGACCGCGTGCAGATCCTCGGCGGTGCCGACGGTGACAGCGAGACGGTCGTCACCGGCCTGGAGACCTTCGGCAAGCCGATGGACTCCGCGCAGGCCGGCGACAACGTCGCGCTGCTGCTGCGCGGGGTGGCGCGCGACGCGGTCCGGCGCGGTCACGTGGTCGCCGCGCCCGGCAGTGTCCGGCCGAGTCGCCGCTTCACCGCGCAGGTGTACGTCCTCTCGGCCCGCGAGGGCGGCCGCACCACCCCGGTGTCGACCGGTTACCGGCCACAGTTCTACATCCGCACCGCGGACGTGGTCGGCGACATCGACCTGGGCGACGCGGCCGTCGCCCGGCCCGGTGACACGGTCTCCCTGACCGTCGAACTCGGCCGTGACATCCCCCTGGAGCCCGGCCTCGGCTTCGCGATCCGGGAGGGCGGCAGGACGGTGGGCGCGGGAACCGTGACGGAAGTCGGCTGACCCCGACTCCCGTTCCGGCCCCGGCCGGGGGACCGGCCCCGATCACGTCGGGCCCGGTCCCGACACCGTCGGACCGGTCCCGTCACCACCGGCCCGGCCGGAGGCTCGCGCGGCGGTCGGGCGGCAGGCCGCGGCGGGCACAATGGAGCCGTGAACGAGCCCGCCGACCCGACAGGACCCGACCCGACAGGACCCGACCGGACCGGACCCGAGCCGATACCGGGGCCCGAGCCGCTGCCTGCGGCGGAGCCGAACCCGGGGCCTGGGCCGACGTCCGTGGCGGAGCCGCACCCGGGGGCCGAGTCGCTACCCGTGGCGGAGCCGATGGCCGTTACCCGTGTCGTCGATCACGGCACCGCCAAGTTGCTTCCCGACGTGGACCGGGAGCGGGCCTGGCTTCTCACCGTGGACGGTGCCCCCCAGTCGTACGTCGACCTGGACGCGCCCACGTACCTGGAGTTCGAGTACGCCCGCAGGCTCGCGCACGCCCTGGACACCGCAGCCGCCCCCGGGCGGCCGCTCGACGTCGTCCACCTCGGCGGTGGCGCGCTCACGCTGCCGCGCTATGTGGCCGCGACCAGAGCCGGTTCACGCCAGGACGTGGTCGAGGCGGACCGCGGACTGCTGCGGCTCGTCGTCGAGAAGCTGCCGCTGCCCGCGGACTCCGGTATCGCGGTGCACGGCGCCGACGCCCGCGCCTGGGTGGAGGCGGCCCCCGAGGGCAGCGCGGACGTCGTCGTGGGGGATGTGTTCGGCGGCTCCCGGGTGCCCGCGCACCTCACGTCGGACGCCTACGCCGCGGCCGTGCGCCGGGTGCTGCGGGCCGACGGCTGCTACGTCGCGAACCTGGCCGACGGCAGCCCCTTCACCTTCCTCCGCTCCCAACTGGCCACCTTCGCCGCAGCCTTCGACGAGCTGGCCCTCATCGCCGAGCCCGGACTGCTGCGCGGCCGCCGCTTCGGCAACGCGGTGCTGCTCGCCGGGCACGAGCCCCTCGACCTGGCGGCCCTCGTGCGGCGCACCGCCGCGGACGCGTTCCCCGCGCGCGTGGTGCACGGCGACGCGCTGCGGAAGTTCATCGGCGACGCGCAGGCGGTACGGGACGCGGAGGCCGTCCCGTCCCCGGAACCGCCGGACGGGGCGTTCAGCGTCGGCTGACCGGAGCGGGCCGCACAGCCGGGGCCCCGGATCCGTCCAACTCAGCCGGTGGGCGGTTCAGCCGGTGGGCGGCTTGGCCAAAGGCCCCGCCTCGAAGACCTCGGCCCCCGGGACCGCCTCGGCCCCCGGGACCGCCTCGGCCCCCGGGACCGCCTCGGCCCCCGGGACCGCCTCCGCCCCCGCGGCCGCCCGCGCCCCCAAGCTCGCCTGGGCCCCGGGGCCCGCCTGCGCGTTCGTGGCCACCACGTCCCTCGTACGGCGCCTGAGGTTCCGTACGTCCGGGACGCACAGCACCGCCGCCGTCACCACGATCACGAGTGCCGCGCAGCCCCACAGGGAGGCCGAGCGGCCGAAGGTCTGCTCGGCGGGGCCCGCGAGGGCGGTGGCGAGCGGGACCATGGCGATCGAGCCGAACCAGTCGTACGCCGCGACCCGCGACAGCTTCT
The DNA here is from genome assembly GCF_000720475.1 of Streptomyces aureocirculatus. GTDB lineage: Bacteria > Actinomycetota > Actinomycetes > Streptomycetales > Streptomycetaceae > Streptomyces > Streptomyces aureocirculatus. The sequence continues at coordinate 16,563 of NZ_JOAP01000062.1, read as the reverse complement.
CCTCCGGGATCTCCTGGTGCATGGCCGTCATCCAGGAGACGCCGAACACCTCGATCGCGACGCCGCTGACGAACATCACCGCCGCGAGCCCCGCCACCGGCAGCGGCACCGCGAGCGCCGCGGAGGGTGCGGCCAGCGGGAAGACGCACAACGTACCGGCGAAAAGGAGCCGCCGCGGCTTCCAGCGCATCATCAGGAACGCGCCGCCCACGGTGCCCGCGCCGAACGCCCCGAGCGCGAGCCCCCAGGGCCCCGCACCCCCTAGCTCGTCCTCGGCGACCAGCGGTCCGAACACCGACTCGGCGGCACCGACGACCGCCACCACCACCGAGAACTGCGCCACGATCGTCCACAGCCAGGTACGTCCGGTGAACTCCCGCCAGCCGTCGCGCAGATCGGCGAGCAGCCCGCCGCCGGGTTCGCGGTCCGGTATGTGGCCGACGTCGAGGAAGACCCGCAGCGCTCCCGCGAGGGCGAACGCCACCGCGTCCACGGCGAGCACCCAGCCGGGCCCGACGACCGCGACGAGCAGGCCGCCGAGCGCGGCGCCGCCGAGGCCGGCGCCCTGCATCGCCATCCGGTAGAGGGCGAACGCGCGGCTCGCCTGCTCGCCGCTGACCGACGAGAGCAGCATGCCTTCGGAGGCGGGCCCGAAGAAGGCCTGGCCGGTGCCACCGAGGGCGGTGAGTAGCATCATCTGCCACAACTGGGGGTCACCGGCGAGCACGACGGCCGCGAAGGCGGCCTGCGAGACGCAGTTGAGGGCGTTGGCGGCGACCATGACGCGGTGGCGCGGCAGCCGGTCGGCCACCGCGCCGCCGATGAGCAGGAACAGCACGAGCGGCAGCGTGCGGGCCGCCGCCACCAGGCCCACGTCGCCGCCGTCCCCGCCCGCGTCGAGCACCGCGAACGCCGCCGCGATCAGCGCACCGTGGCCACCCAGATTCGTGATGATCGCGGCGGCGGTGAGAAGGGTGTAGTTGCGGCCTGCCCAGGAGGGGTGGCGGCCGACGTCGGGAGAGGTCACCACGGGACTATCCCCGCGGCGGCACCTCCTTGCCGAACCGATTTCCCCGGCCGCCCGTCGGCCGGGGCGGTACGTGACGGATCAGGACTCCTCGGCGTCCCCGAGCAGCCGCACCGTCGCGAGGATCTTCTTCACCTGGGCGTCGGAGATCTCCTCCTTCACGCCCTTGGCGCCGTGCAGCGTCCAGGCCACGTAGTCACCGGAAGCGTTCTTGAACGCGAACGTCGTGGCCTTGCCGTCGGAGTCGCACTTGTCCTTCTTGGGCACACCGGACGTCGTGGCCGTCGTGACACTGCCCTCGATGCCGGACTTGGTGGTGTACGACTCCACCTTGCCGATCTTGATCTTCTTCTTGTCCGACTTCTTCTGGCCGGTGTAGCCGCCGAAGACCCACCACGCCGAGTCGTTGCGCGCGACGTCCTTGGTGTTCTTGGCGCCGTTCTGCCCCTTGGTGCCGACCACGGCGAGCGACGTGTCGTCCGTCTTGCCGTCATTGTCGTCGTCGGACGAGCACCACTTCTCCTGGTAGACGGCGGGCGCGGACATGATGATCAGCGGCTTGGTGCCGTCGCCCTTTTTGTCCTCGAACCCGATGAAGGTGTCGGGGGACTCGACCTTCCAGTCCGGCGGCACGTCGAACGCGGTGCCCCACTTGGGGTTCACGACGACCTGCCAGCCGGGAACCGTCGGCTTGGGGTCGCCACCGGTGCCGCGCGGGTTGTCGTCGTCCGACGGCTCGGTGGTCGGCTTCTTGGAGACCGACTTGGAGGGCTTGGTGGCGGCCTTGTCGGACTTGCCGTCCTTGTCGTCGCCGTCACCGCCGAGGACCAGGAAGCCGGTGACGCCCGCGGCCACGACCACGGCGGCCGCCGCGACGATGGCCGTGATCTTCGTCTTCCTGCCGTCACCGTTGCCACCGCCGCTCCCCTCCGGGCCGCCGGCCTGCGGCGCGCCCATCGGGAAGGTCGGCGCCCCCCACTGCGGCTGCCCGGCCGTCGGCTGCCCGACGGGCGGCTGCTGGTACGGGTTGGGCTGCCCGGCGGGCGGCGGCTGGTGACCCGGCTGCTGCTGATGGCCGGGCTGCTGGTACGGATTCGGCTGCTGGTACCCGGGCTGCTGGTACGGGTTGGCACCCGGGTCCTGCGGGTTCTGCTCGCCCCCGGGCGGCTGCTGTTCTGGCCACATGGCCAGTAACCATAGATGGGCGGGCCCCCGGGTGCCACGCCCGGCCGCCTCCCGGACGGGCACCGGGGCAGGGAGCGGACGAGGCGGTGACGAAGTGGTGAAGAAGCGGTGCGAGGAGTGGTGGGGAGGGGTGGTGAGGGGTGATGAGGAGGGGCCGTGCCCCCGGCCTCACGCCGTCGGTTCGCCCTGCAGCCGCACCGTGTCGAGGATCTTCATGACCGTCGCGTCCGGGATCTCCTCCTGCACGTCCTTGGCGCCGTGGAAGGCCCATGAGACGAACTCGCCCCCGCGGTCCTTGAACGCGAACACCGTCGCCTTGCCGTCGGTGTCGCACTTCGCGTCCTTCGTGACGCCGGACGACGCGGCCGTGGCGAGGCTGCCCGTGATGCCGGACTTCGTGGTGTAGGCCTGCACCGGGCCGGACGTCACCTTGCCGCGTTCCGGCTGGGCGTACGCGCCGTACACCCACGCGGTCGCGTCCTCGCGTGCGACGTCCTCGGTGTTCTTGAAACCCTTGTTGCTCCTGGTGCCCGCGCCGCCGAGGGGCGCGTACTCGATGGCGCCGTCCTTCTCCTCGTCGGACGCGCACCACCGCTCCTTGAGGTAGGCGGGCGCGGCCATCGCGGCGAGGCGGTTGTCCTCGTCGCCGGCGGCTTCCTTCGCCTCGTCCGACACATAGGAGACCCAGGTGACACTCTTCGGGGACCACCCCGCGGGCACGTCGAAGGCGATGCCCCGCTTGGGGTTCACCACCGTCTTCCAGTTGGGGATCGTCGGCTCGACGCCGCCGTCCTCGCCGCGGCGGTCGGCGCCGGTGGGGCCGGGGGAGGAGGTCGAGCGGTCCGGGCCGGGCTTCGCGGAGTCGTTCTCGTCACCGCCGAGTACGAGAAAGCCGGTGACGCCCGCGGCCACGACGACGGCGAGGGCCGCGATGAGGGCTACGGCCCGGGTGCTGTTCCCGCCGGGCTGGTTCGGCGGCCCCGGTTGGTTCGGCGGCCCTGGTTGGCTCGGGGGTCCTGGCAGGGTCGGCGGCCCTGGCTGGTGGTAGCCCGGCCGCAGGTACGGGTTGGGTTCCTGTGGGTCCATGGCGGATCACCCTATGAGTGCGTCCGCGAACGCTGGGAAGGGCCTGGCCAAGTGAGGCTACTCGTGGGTAACGTTCGGGTATGAGCGCAGACCAGATGTCGATCGGCGAGATGCTCGCCGCCACCGTGCCGATGGCCCGGACGCTGAACCTCCAGTTCACCGAGACCACCCCGGAGCGGGCCGTGGTCGTCCTGCCCGACCAGGGCGACTACCACAACCACGTGGGCGGGCCGCACGCCGGAGCCATGTTCACGCTGGGGGAGTCCGCGAGCGGCGCCATCGTGCTCGCCGCCTTCGGGGCGCAGCTCTCCCGCGCCGTGCCGCTCGCGGTGCGTGCCGACATCGCGTACAAGAAGCTCGCCATGGGAACGGTCAAGGCCACCGCCACGCTCGGCCGTCCCGTCGCCGATGTGGTCGCCGAGCTCGACGCGGGGCAGCGCCCGGAGTTCCCCGTCGCCATCGCCATCACGCGCGAGGACGGCGCCGTGACCGGCGAGATGACCGTCGTGTGGACCCTGCGGCCGAACGACTCGAAGGACAAGTAGGGCTGTTGGCCGCGGACACACAGGGCTGTCGGCCGCTCCGGCCGCGGCCGGGTGTCCGCGCCGACCGCAGCCGGGTGGTCGCCGCTGAGCAGGTAGGCTTCCCCGGCGTGCGTGATCGACAAGGGCGCGCACGCCGGGGGGCTCACCTGCGCAGCGGAAGGAACCGGGGTTGCACGTCCAGGAGTGGCTGGAGAACGTACCCGCCGTCAGCGTCTACGCGCTCGTCGGACTGGTCATCGGCCTGGAGTCGCTGGGCATCCCGCTGCCGGGTGAGATCGTCCTGGTCTCCGCCGCGCTGCTCTCGTCCCAGCACGGCGATGTGAACCCGGTGATCCTCGGCGCCTGCGCCACCGCCGGTGCGGTGATCGGCGACTCCATCGGCTATGCGATCGGGCGCAAGGGCGGCAGGCCACTGCTGGCCTGGCTGGGGCGGAAGTTCCCCAAGCACTTCAGTGAGGCGAATGTCGGCAGTGCCGAGCGGTCCTTCCAGAAGTGGGGCATGTGGGCCGTCTTCTTCGGCCGCTTCGTCGCACTCCTGCGCATCTTCGCCGGGCCGCTCGCGGGCGTCCTTCGGATGCCGTACTGGAAGTTCGCCATCGCCAACGTCCTCGGCGGCATCGTCTGGGCGGGTGGCACCACCGCGGTCATCTACTACATCGGCGTGGTCGCCGAGGACTGGCTCAAGCGCTTCTCGTACGTCGGTCTCGGCATCGCCGTCCTCATCGGCATCGGCTCGATGCTGCTGGTCAAGCGACGCGCGAAGAAGGCGGCGGAGGAGTACGCCGCCCGGACCGCCGAGGGGGCCGGCGCGGGCGCCCCGGACGCGGACGCGTCGGGAGCTGCCCCGGAGGCCGAGGCGGAGCTCAGCGGAACGCGCGCTCCGGCCGCCGGCTGAGCCGAGCCCTACCTACGCGGCGTGCGTGTGCGGGCAGGGCAACTCCTGCCTGGCCTCCGGGAAGTTGCCGTCCGAGGGCCGGACCCGCGTCAGGCGGGGCGGCTGAGGGCCTCGCGGTGGGCCTGCGCGAGCTCCACGTACACGGTGGCGTTGAGGGTGAGCTCCGCGCGCTCCTCCTCCGTCAGTTCCCGTACGACCTTCGCGGGCACACCGGCGACCAGGGAACCGGCGGGCACCCGCATCCGCTGCGGTACGAGGGACCCCGCCGCGACCAGGGAACCGGCTCCGATCCGGGCCCCGTTGAGCACGGTGGCGCCCATGCCGACTAGGGAGTCGTCCCCCACGGTGCAGCCGTGCAGGACCGCGTTGTGGCCGATCGAGACCCGCTCCCCGACCGTGAGGGGGAAGTCCGGGTCGACGTGCAGGCTGCAGTTGTCCTGGATGTTGCTGTCGGCGCCGATCTCGATCGGCCCGAAGTCGGCGCGCAGGACGGCGCCGTACCAGGCGCTCGCCCGCGCGCCGAGGGTCACCTCGCCGATCACCACCGCCGTCGGCGCGGTGAAGGCCTCCTGGTCCACTTTCGGCTCCTTGCCGCCGAAGCCCATGACGAGTGCCTGCTGGCTCATCGGCTTGCTCTCCCTTGTCGTTCGTCGTCGCACCTGAGCGAACCGTACGGGACGGTACGTGAAGGCCGCCCGGGCGCCGCCGCATGGGGTGAAGATCACAGGTGGCGGCGGTGCCCGGTACGGGCCCCGCGAGTAACGTGAGCAGGTGCCCAGAAGCAAGAACGTGTTCTCATCGCTGGCCGCCTGGCGGCGCGGCGTGGCGCAGCGCGCCGTCCACGCCGGGTGGGACTGGGTGCAGCGCACGGGCGCGGTGACCGCGCGCCGGCCCGGGCGGCTGCGGTTCGGCGCGATCGGCGAGGGCACGAAGCTGGCGTTCCCGCAGGGCACGGTCTTCGGGGCGCCCTGGATCCGGCTCGGCGCGCACTGCATCGTGGGCGAACAGGTCACGCTCACCGCGGGGTTGATGCCCGACCTCGACCTCGGCCCGGACCCGATCCTGCGCATCGGGGACGGCGTGGTGCTCGGCCGCGGCAGCCACATCATCGCGGACACCACGGTGACCGTCGGCGACGACTGCTACTTCGGGCCGTATGTGTACGTGACGTCGACGAACCATTCGTACGACGACCCGCATACGCCCATCGGCAAACAGTGGCCGCGGATGGAGCCGGTCGAGATCGGCTCCGGCTGCTGGATCGGCACGGGCGCCGTGATCCTGCCGGGAGCCCGGATCGGCCGCAATGTGGTGGTGGCCGCGGGCGCCGTGGTGCGCGGCGAGGTCCCCGACCACGCGGTGGTGGCGGGGGCGCCCGCGCGGGTGGTGCGGACGTGGTGCGCGGAGCGCGGCTGGGAGCCGCCGCTGCGCACGCCGGCGCCGGTGCCCATACCCGAGGGCGTCACTCCCGAGCAGTTGCTCGCGCTGTCGGAGCTGTCGGAGCTGACGGAGCTGGAAGGTCCCTGAGCCGCGGGCCGCCGGGCAGTCCTGACACGAAAACCGGGCAGTACAGTGTGGTGAACCTTCGGGAACCCTCGGGTGCACCGCACCGTAGTTCATCAAAGTGAACTCTGTCATCCAGAATATTGGACGGAATGTGTCGGACCTCGACCAGCTCACTCAGTCCCTCGCGCGCAACCTCAAGCGCTGGCGGACCGAACGGAACTTCACGCTCGACGCGCTCGCGGCCCGCGCGGGCGTCAGCCGAGGCATGATCATCCAGATCGAGCAGGCCCGCACGAACCCCAGCGTGGGCATCACGGTCAAGATCGCGGACGCGCTCGGCGTCAGCATCACCACGCTGCTCGACCACGAGCAGGGCCCGCAGGTCCGCCTCGTGCCGCCCGAGCGTGCGGTGCGGATGTGGTCCACGGACGCGGGCAGCAGCACGACCCTGCTCGTGGGCACGGAGTCCCGGGGGCCTTTCGAGCTGTGGACATGGCATCTGATGCCGGGCGAGGGCAGCGACTCCGACGGGCACCCGCCGGGCACGCTGGAGCTGCTGCACGTCAGGACGGGGGAGCTGACGCTGGTCGTGGACGGCGACGAGCACCTCGTCGCGGCCGGATCCGCGGCGTCGTTCGAGGCGAACGCGGCGCACGGCTACCACAACAGGGGCGCGGAGCCGCTTGAGATGACCATGGCGGTGTCGGTCCCACCGGCCCACGCGGGCGCGTACTGAGGTGCACCACGGCCCCGAACTGCTCGCTCCCAGACCCGTTGGCGTGCGCGCGGGCTACTGCCCCTCCTGTAGGGGTGCGATGACGCCCTCGGCGCGCAGCCGCTCGATGTCGGCCGCGTCCCGGCCGAGACCGGCCAGGATCTTCTCCGTGTGTTCCCCCACGCCAGGCACGGGGCCCATGCGCGGGCTCACCCCGGAGAGCGCGACAGGGGGCAGGAGCGCCGGGAAGTCCGGCGCCGCCCCCGGCAGTCCCACGTCACGCCAGCGGTCGCGGGCGGCGAGAACGGGATGTTCCAGGAAGTCCGTGACGGTGTTGACGCCCGCGTTGGCGATGCCGGCCGCGTCGAGCAGGGCCACCGCCTCGTCCCCGGACAGCTCCGCGAACCGCGCGGCGACGGCCGCGTCAAGATCCTCGCGGTGCGCGACCCGCGCGGAACCGGTGGCGAAGCGCGGGTCGGCCACCAGCTCCCGCCGCCCCAGGAACCGTTCGCACAGCGCCGCCCACTCCGGCTCGTTCTGCACCGAGATCAGCACCTCCTTGCCGTCGGCGGCGACGAACACGCCATAGGGCGCCACCGTCGCGTGCCGGGCGCCGACGCGCGGCGGCTGCGTACCGCCGTGGCGGGTGTAGTACGCGGGCTGGCTCATCCACTCGGCGAGCGCGTCGAAGAGGGAGATCTCCACGGCGGGTGCCCTGCCGGTCGTCGCGCGTGTGAACAGCGCCGACAGGATGCCGCTGTAGGCGTACATCCCCGCCGCGATGTCGGCGACCGAGATCCCGACGCGCACGGCCTCCTCGGGGGTGCCGGTGAGGGAGAGCAGGCCCGTCTGGCACTGCATGAGCATGTCGTACGCCTTACGGTCCGCCCAGGGCCCGTCGGTGCCGTAGCCGCTGACCGTGCAGGTGATCAGGGAGGGATGGCGGGCCTGAAGGTCAGGCGGAGCGAGGCCGAGGCGGTCGGCCGCGCCCGGGGCGAGGTTCTGGACGAACACATCGGCCCCGGCGAGGAGTTCACGCAGGATCTCCTGGCCCGCGGGCGACTTCACGTCCAGGGCGATCGACTCCTTGGAGCGGTTCAGCCAGACGAAATAGCTGGCCTCGCCGTGCACGGTGGTGTCGTAGCGGCGCGCGAAGTCGCCCCCGCCGGGGCGCTCCACCTTGATCACCCTCGCCCCCAGGTCCGCGAGCTGCCGGGTGGCGAACGGGGCGGCGACGGCCTGTTCGAGGCTGACCACGGTGATCCCGGCCAGCGGCAGCGCGTGCGTCATCGTCAGGTCCGGCTCGCTGCCCGTCATCAGGTGAGCTCCCCTCCCGTGGCGCCGCCGCCGGGCCGCGCGCAGGGCGGCGGCCGTTGTGGGTCGACCGTACCGGGCGCGGCCGAGGGGCGCGCGTCCCGCCCGGCTCCCGCCGTTCACCTGATGCTCACGAGGGTCGGCACGATCGGTCTCGCGCACCTTGGGCGCAGTTCAGCCGAGGGGGTCACCGTGCTGAACGGGCACCCTTCTTCCGTAGTCGGCCTCGGCCGCGATCTCCCCGCTCCCGCGACTCTCTGCCCGCTCCCGCGACCCTCCCCCGATTGCCCCCGCTCTCGCGACCCTCTCCGCTCCCGTACGTCTCCCCCTCCCGCTCCCGCGTTGCTGTACGTCGCTTTCAGCGGACTCCCCGTCCGTCCCATCGAACGGAGAAAATGTCATGCCCGCGACACCCAGCACTCCCGTTCCGGAAGCCGCCGCGTCCACCCCCACCGTCCCCACCACCACCGGTGCCCCGGCGTACGTGCCCTCCATCGCCCACTCCGAGGAGCAGATCCGCGCCGCACAGCGGCTGCGCTTCCAGGTGTTCGGCGAGGAGATGGGCGCCACGCTCGACACCCCGCTGCCCGGACACGACATCGACGCGTTCGACGCGCTCGCGGACCACTTGATCATCACCGACACCACCAGCGGCGACGTCGTCGGCACCTACCGCCTGATCCCGCCCGGCCGCTCGGAACGCTCCTACTCCGACGGGGAGTTCGACCTCACCGCGCTGCGTCCGCTGCGCCCGGCCACCGTCGAGGCCGGGCGCTCCTGTGTGCACCCCGACCATCGCTCCGGCGCCGTGATCAACCTGATGTGGTCGGCCCTGGCCCGCTACGTCCTGCTCTCCGGCCACCGCTACCTGGCGGGCTGCGCCTCCGTGCCGCTCTCCGACGGGGGCGCGGGGGCCGCGGGCGCCTGGCTGCTCGGCACCGCCAAGCACGCCTCACCGCCCGATCTCCGCGTGCACCCGCACCGCCCGTGGGCGCCCGGCGACCTCGCCGAGCACCGCCCGGGCTACGCCGACCTGCCGCCCCTGCTGCGCGGCTATCTGCGCCTTGGCGCCTGGGTGTGCGGGGCGCCCGCGCACGACCCCGAGTTCGACTCCGCCGACTTCTACGTACTGCTCGACACCGAGCGGCTGAGCGAGCGGCACCGCAGGTTCTTCCTCGGTGACGCCGGGCGCGGCGACACCACTGGCGGCGCTGTCGGTGGGGGCGCGGGCGGTGCCGTGGGGCGGGTCGAAGCCGTGCCCGGGAGGAGCGCGTGAATCCCTGGGCCGTCGACGCAGGCTGTCCGCGGTCCTGCGCGGTGCGTCCGGCCGCCCGGGTCGGGCCCGCGGGGGCCGGGCTGCGGTACGCGGCCCTCGCCCGCGAGCTCATCCGGTGCCTGGCCCTCGGGGGGCGCCTCGGAGAGGGCGTGGCGCCCCGGATCCAGGCGCGCCGGGTACTGGGCGCGCTCGGCGTGGAGCTGGAGGCGCCGACGGCACCGCTGAGCGCGCCGGGCTCCCCCCGCGGCACGCTGATCGTCGCCAATCACATCTCGTGGCTCGACGTCGTGGCGCTGCTCGCCGTCGAGCCGGTGTCGTTCGTCGCCAAGAAGGAAGTGGGCCGGTGGCCCGTCGTCGGCACGCTCGCCCGGCGCCTCGGCACGCAGTTCATCGACCGCGACGGCGGTCGGCACGCACTGCCCCTGATGGTGGGCGAGCTGGCCGGGACGCTGGCGTCAGGGCGGTCCGCCCTTGTCTTCCCGCAGGCCACCACGTGGTGCTCGGTCTCCTCGGGACGGTTCCGGCGGGCCGCGTTCCAGGCGGCGGTGGACGCGGGCGCGGCCGTGCGGCCGGTGACGGTGGCGTACCGCGTCGGCGGGACGACCAGCACCTCGGCGGCGTTCCTCGGTGACGAGGGCTTCGGGGGATCGCTGCGGCGAGTGGCCGCCGCCTGCGGTCTGACCGTGCGGATCACCGCGCACGCGCCGCTGTACGGGGACGACCGCAGGACGCTGGCGGCGGGGGCGTGGGCGGCGGTGAGCGCGGGGGAGGCGGACGTGCACGGGTGAGACGTCGCGTACGTACCCCGGGAGCGGGTCAGCGGCCGCGTGCGGCGCCGGGAGGCTCGCCGTCCGCGGGACCGTAGAGCGTGGTCGTGCGCACCCCCGCCTGGAAGCGGGTCCGCACTCCGAGCACCGCCATGATCCGGCTCATCCGGCGTTCGACCGTGCGCTGGGCCACGCCGAGGCGGCGGGCGATGGCGCTGTCGGTGAGCCCGGCGCGCAGATGCCCGAGCAGCAGTTCGTCCTCGGGCGAGAGCAGTTCGTGGGCCCCGGGGGCCGCGGGCCACAAGGGCGTGGCGCGCTGCCAGAGGAGTTCGAAGAGGGCGATCAGGCCGTCGAGCAGCGCGGACTGCTGGACGACGAGGATCTCCTCGTGGCTGGCGCGCACGAACGGCACGAGCGCGACCCTGCGGTCGGCTATCACCAGCTTCAGCGGCACGTCCGCGAGGACCCGGCTCTCCTCGCCGCGTGCCGCGAGGTCCCGGGTGGCCTCCGCGCGCCCGGGGCCGTCGAGGCCCGCCTGGTCGTAGACCGCGCGGTAGCGCACGCCCTTGTCGAGGCGTTCGAGCTGCACGGTGTCCTGGCGCCGCAGCGGTTCCACGACGTAGGGCGGTTGGTCGAGGATCAGGACCTCGCTCTTGGCCGTCCGCTGCGTCTGGAAGAACTGCTGGGCGATCGCCTCACGGCCGCGCAATACCTGCACCGGGGAGCCCCCGCCGCGCAACTGTCCGGCCCGGAACTCCTCGGCGAGGCCGGTCGCGGCGAGGCGTGCGTGCGCGATCTCCTCCTGGCGGCGCAGCGCGAGGACTTCGAGGGCCACGTCGGGCGGTGCCGGGGTGTACCGCTCAGGACCGTCCGCGGCCTCGGTGAGCAGCCCGAGCCGGGCGAGGGAGCGCACATGCCGACGCACGCGCGGTTCGGTCAGGCCGGTCGCCGTCGCCAGTTGCCCGGGCGTCGAGCCGGGTGCCGCGAGGAACGCCCGGTACACCCGCTCGTCGGCGGGGCTGATGCCGAGCCCGGTGAGCACGGGCGGGCGCGGCGGGGTGGGGCCGGAGGCGGGCGTCGGGTCCATGCCGCCGCTCTCCCTTCGTGGGCGTCTCGTGGGGCTTGTCGTGGGCGTCGGAAAGCCGACAGTGGCGGAACTCCGACGTCCCCGTGTGCCCGGAGCCCGGTACGGTCTTGCATGTCGCGGACTCGTTGTCATGAACGCTGAAGTCGCTTGCCGGAGCGGCAGTCTGCCGGACAACGCCGACCGCGTCCACGGTGCTTGTGCCGCCGGTGGCTCGCGCGCCGGGCAGGACCGTGAACGGAGCGCGACCCCAGACCGGCACGGGATGCCCCGGTTCTCGCCTCCATGCCAGGGGCGCTGACCCCCCACCCGGGGCATCCCGCGCCCCTTCCCGGCGGGCCCGGTGCGTCCGGGCCGTCCCGCGCGGAACGCCAGGGCCCGCACCCTTCGGCGCGTCGGCGTCAGCGCCTTCACACGTGCGCGTCGCTGGTGCTCCCGGAGGCCCCGCCCGCCAGCCTGCGCAGCCTGCGTGCCTCGTCGTCGATGCGGTGCGCGACGCCGTCGCTGCCGGACGCGCCGTCGAGTCCGCTGGCGAGGAGCTGTGCGGCGAGCGTGTTGAAGTAGCCCGCGACCGTGAGCACATGCTCGACGACGTCCACGTACTCGTTGTGGCGCAGCCGTGTCCGTACGTCCGCGGTGTCGGTCAGGACCCGGCCGACCTGCTCGGCGATCTCGTCGCGCACGTCGTGCCCGAGGCCGACCGCACGCCCCACCTGCCCGTGTACCGACCGGCAGGAGCGGGTCACGAGCTCCAGGAGTTCGTACTCGCGCACGCCGAGCGTTCTGCCCTGTGCGTACGCGTAGCCGATGTTGCCGGAGCCCATCCGGGAGACCACCACGCCCGGCTCGTACCGCCGCAGGTCGACCGGGCTCGTGGCACCGAGCGCCTCCCGGAAGCAGGGGTGGACGTGGAACTCGCTCTCGTGCGGTTGTACGGGCAGTTCGCCGCCGCCTCCGTACATCACGTCGTTGCCGCGCCGCACGCCGAGGAAGCCGACCGCGAAGAGGGTGTCGACGACGCCGGTGAGGTCGAGGGACTCGGCGTACGCGGGGAACAGGCGCCGCAGGGTGGGCGCCGCCTCGTCGAGGCGGTTGCCGAGTACGCCCCTGGTGACCGTGTACCCGGTGTTCTGGAAGAGGGGGTAGAGGCGTTCGAGGAAGGGGTGCGCGATCAGGTACTCCTGGACCAGGTCCTTGAGTTTCCACTCGGAGAACTGCCAGGTGGCCTGGAGGACATCGGCCTCCTGGACCCGGCCGTGTCCGTTGTCGGCCGCCGTGTCCCGGCACAGGTTGAGGAACTGGATGGCGTCGCGCGGGCGCGGCAGCGAGCGCGCGAAGAGATACGCGGGCGTCGGCTCGCCCGCCACCGTGGGCGGGAACAGCTCCTGCCACAGTCGGGTGTCGTCCAGGGGCCCGCCGCCGAGCGCGTCGCCGACCGAGGCCGCCGCCCGGGTCAGGGCCAGCTCCCGCAGCGCCGGCTCCGTCCACGCGATGCGCGCCTCGTCGCCCCGGAACTTGTCGCCCTCGCCGAACGACAGCGAGTCGTAGATGTCGGACCGCAGGAACAACAGGCAGCGCAGCGCCCTGCCGTACGCGCCCGCCACGTGCTTGGCGGCGAGCAGCAGACCGACGACCATCGAGTTGCTGTCGGCCTCCGCGGACCACACCTGCTCCAACTGGTCGATGAGGAGTACCAGCGGAGCGTGCTCCTGCGCGCAGCGCAGATCGGCGAACGCCCGTGCCACACCGTGCTCGACGAGCTCCAGTTGCCGTGCAGCGCGCGCCCCCTCGGAACCCGCGGGCACCAGGTCCATGGCGGCCCGCACCCCGAACGCCTCCAGGGACAGCGACGTCTGCAGGCCGCGCGCGCTCTGGGTGAGGCGGTCCCCGAGCCGCCCGCCGGGCAGCGCGGCGCCGCCCGCGGCCTCTGCTGCCTCTTCGTCGTTCTGCTTGAGGAAGCGGCGCAGCGCCTTCACCGAGTCGGGCTCCCTGCGCCCGTGCGCGCCCCTGGCGTGGGCCACGAGGTGCCGTGCCGCGTGCACCGCGAACACGTACCGCCAGATCAGCGACTTGGCGGTGTCGCCCGCAAGGCCCTGGAGCTCGAACCTGCGGATCTCGTCGCCCGCGGCGTCGTCCGGGGTGATGAGCAGCGCCCCGCCCGCGTGCGCGCCGTCCTCCAGGAGCCGCATGCAGATGGCGCTCTTGCCGGACCCTTTCCTGCCGATGATCAGCATTTTGCGCCCCGAGAGTGCGGCCCGGAACGCGGCCGTGGGCAGGAAACCCTCCCGTAAGAGACCGTCCGTCACGTCGCGTTCGGCGTCTTCCCTGCCGAAGTACAGGCGGTCGAGCGCGGCCATGGACACATTGCCCCACATCATCGGCTCCTCGCGTGCTCCGGGCGCCACACGTGCACGGGCTGAAGACGACCGCACGGGCCGAATGGTTCCGGGCGGACGACACCGAGGCGGCCCGCGTACAGGCGGCGCACCGTGTCGGGGCGGCATCAAGAAAGCATAAAGATTGCCGGAAAAAGGCAGTGCGCCGAAGGGGCGGGCCGCGTCAGTATGAGGAGGCAGAGACGGGGGGCGAGGGCCCGGGTGCCGGATCACGGAAACGAGAGCCGGTGCCCGGGTGGGCACGGTCCTCGGGCTTGACCGGTCAAGGGGGCGGGGGACATGGGGGAGTTGGTCGACGCGGCGGTGGGATGGCCAGGGGTGGCCTTCAGCTCCGCGATGGCTGTGGTGGTGTGCTTCTGGCTGCTCGTGGCGCTGGGAGTCGGCCGGGCCGACAGTTTCGACGAGGACGCCGACCTGGGCGCCGTGGGCCTCGGGGGAGTGCCGGTGGCCGTGGCGGCGTCGCTCATGGCGTTCATCGGCTGGGCCGTGAGCCTGGCGGGAACCCCCGCCGTCGCCCGCACCCACTGGGCGGGGCTCGCGCACGCGGCGGCCGACGTGGGCCTGCTCGTGGCGTCCGCGCTGGTCGCCTGGGGAGTGACGTATGCGCTCGTGCGCCCGTACGCGCGCGCCCGCGCCCGTGCCCGCCGGTCAGTCCTGTCGCCTGGTGACCTCGTCGGGCCCGTGCGCACGGTGCGTACGGCACGGGTGGACGCCGTGGCGGGCCGGGCCGATGTGGCGGCCCCGGCGGGGACCGTGGTGTCGGTCGAGATCCGTCGGCACCCGGCAGACCCGGCCGAGCGGGCGGTTCCCACTGACCCGGCGGTCCCGGCAGTCCCGGCAGTCCCGGCGGCCCCGGCAGGCCCGGTGGACCTGGCTGCCCCGGAAGCCCCGGTCGCCCCGCGACGCCGGGACCGCTCCGGCGGGCACCGGCACCGGCGCCCCGGCGAGCCGCCCGCGGGCCCCGCCGACGGCACCTGGCCCCGGGCCGACTGCGCATGACCACCGGCCAGGCCCCGCTGCCTCCGCCCCCGGCTCGTACGCTGAGAAGGCACAAGGGTGTGATCAGGAAATCGGGGGCGTACGTGGCGGGTCATGACATACCGGGTGACTATCTGGACGGCTACACCGGAATACTCGCCGGCGCCTCCGCCACCGGCCGCGGGCTGACGCGCGACGAGCTGGAGTCACGGCGCGCGCTCGGTGAACGCGCCGCCGACGCCGGGTACGGCCTGCGCGCCCTGGTGGGCGTGCACCTGGAGGCGGCCCGCGCGTACGGCGCGGACCCCGTCGCCGTACCGGTGTCCGCCGCCGCCCTGCTCGCCGCCGTCGAGCAGGCCGTCGACGCCTTCGCCGAGGGGTATGAACGCGCCCAACTCCTTGCGGTACGTCAGGAGGAGGCGGCACGGCGGGAGTTCATCGACGACCTGCTGCACGGCCGCAGCGACCTCGGCCTGCTCGCCGAGCGCGCCGAACGCTTCGGCCTGCGTCTCTCCTCCTCGCACGCCGTCGCCGTCGCGCAGGGAGAGGGGGCCTACGAAGAGGGCGACAAGGCACCGCGCGCCGTGGAACAGGCACTCGCGGCCCGCTTCGCCGACCGCAGCGTCCTGATCACCACGAAGGACGGCCGCCTGGTGTGCGTGGCCCCCGGCGACCAGGACGACGTCCTCGACTTCTTCGCCGGGCAGGCGCACGCCGCCACCGGGGGCGGCCGCGTCGCCATCGGCCGCCCCCGGCCCGGCGCGGGCGGTGTCGTCCAGTCGTACGAAGAGGCGCTCAACGCCCTCGACATCGCCGAGCGCCTGGAGCTGACCCCGGCCGTGCTGCGCGCCGCCGACCTGCTCGTCTACCCCGTCCTCGGCCGCGACCGGCAGGCCATGGCCGACCTGGTCGTGAACACCCTCGGCCCGCTGCGGCAGGCACGGGGCGGCGCCGAACCCCTCATCGAGACCCTGGCGGCCTACTTCGACACGGGCTGTGTGGCGGCGCAGGCCGCCCGCCGCCTGAACCTCAGCGTGCGCGCTCTCACCTACCGCCTGGACCGCATCCACCGGCTCACCGGCACCAACCCCGCGCTCCCGATGCACCGTTACACCCTGCAGACGGCGGTGATCGGCGCACGGCTCCTCGACTGGCCCGAGCGCCCGTTCTGACGCGACACCGGCACGGCGTCACGCCGGGCCGAGCCGCGGGATCTCGATGGCGGGGCAGCGGTCCATGACCATCTCCAGGCCCGCGGCCCGGGTGCGCTCGTACGCCGCCTCGTCGACGACGCCGAGCTGGAACCACACGGCGTCGGCGCCGACGGCCACCGCCTCGTCCGCGACGGCGCCCGCGAGTTCGCTGTTCACGAAGACGTCCACGACATCGACGTCGAAGGGGATCTCGGCGAGCGAGGCATACCCCTTCTCGCCGTGCACCGTTTCCGCCTTCGGGTGGACCGGGACGATGCGCTTGCCGTACCGCTGCAGCACCTCGGCGACGCCGTACGCGGCCCGCCGTTCGTTGTTCGAGAGGCCGACGACGGCCCAGGTGTCACCGAGTCCGGTGAGAATCCTGCGAACGGTGGCGGGATCGCCGTACATGTCGGGCCTCCAGTGGTGTGGTGCTTGCGACAGTGCCAACGGCGGCGCCCGCCAGGTGATTCCCGGCCGGCGCCGCCGTCGGGGCCGTGCGGTGCGGGGCGGGTGTCAGACGTTGACGCCGAAGTCCGACGCGATGCCGCGCAGGCCGCTCGCGTAGCCCTGGCCGACGGCGCGGAACTTCCATT
>NZ_JOAP01000061.1 GCF_000720475.1 Streptomyces aureocirculatus | reverse complement strand
CCCGCCCGCCCTTTCATCGCGCTGGCGCGCTAGTCCTCAAACGCCGGACGGGCTGAAATCAGCCCGTCCGGCGCGGAGGGGTATTCCGCCTCGCCCGACGCTGGCTGGGACACCCCAGCTCCGCCGCCGGGCGGGACACCCCAGCTCCGGATCGGGCGGGGCATCTCAGCTCCGGCGCCGGGTGGCGTATCCAGGCTCCGGGGCGGGCGAGTGTCTACGTTCAGGCGCCGGGGCGCGTGTTTCGGTTCCGGCGTGGGGCGGGCTACCTCGGCTCCGGTGCCGAGTGGCGTATCCAGGCTCCGGGGGCGGGCGAGTATCTGCGCTCGGGCGCCGGGGTGTGTATCTCGGCTCCGGCGGCGGGTTGGTGTCTCAGCACACGCCGGGCGGGAATCCCAGCTCCGGCGCTGGGTGGGTACCTCAGTCGGCGGCAGGTGGGTATCCCAGCTCGCGGCGGGCGGGGCATCTCAGCTCCGGCATCGGGCGGGTATCCAGCTCCGGTGCCGGGGCACGTATTTCGGTTCCGGTGCCGGGCCGGGTATTTCAGCCCGTCCGGCGTTTGAGGACGAGGCCCGGAGGGCCGATGGCAGGGGGAGCGGGGGCGCAGCCCCCATAGGGGAGTGGGGGGTTACGCGGCGGTCGCCAAAGAGGTGGCCGCCGCGTGGGCCTCCATGCGGCGGGCCGCCAGAATCGCCGCCCCCGTATCGGCACGCGACGCCGCAACGACAAGCGCCCGCCCGGCCAGGGCATGCGCACGCTGATGCAGCGCGGACAGATGCGGCTCGTGGATGGCGGTGGCGACCGAGGCCCGCACCGGCGCCGGCCCCCCGCGCAACCGGGCCACCTGGGCCGACAACTGCTCGGCGGCCGAGTCGAGCCCGGCGTCGGGGGAAAGGGCACGCAACTCGTCGGTCACGGCGAGCAGCGCGGCGAGATGACCGGCGAGCTGGATGTCCAGCTCCTCCTCGCGGGAGCGGTGCGGGAAGTCGCCCGGGTCGGCCATGGCATGGACCGACTTGGTGCGGATCGGCTCGTACATGAGATGGCCTCCAAGCGGGTTGCTTGAAAGTCATCCTACATTAGATTGTGTCTAAAGTTGAGCCAAGGCTGAGCTGGGGCCGAGCGGCGCTCAGGGCTGGCTGTAGCCGTCCAGGAAGGTGCCGATCCGGGTGACGGCCTCCGTCAGGTCCTGCGCGGTGGGCAGCGTCACGATCCGGAAGTGGTCGGGCTCCGGCCAGTTGAACCCGGTGCCGTGCACCACCATGATCTTCTCGGCGCGGAGCAGGTCGAGGACCATCTGACGGTCGTCCTTGACCTTGAAGACCTTCGGGTCCAGGCGCGGGAAGAGGTACAGCGACCCCTTGGGCTTGACGCAGGTCACCCCGGGGATCTGCGTGAGCAGGTCGTACGCCGCGTCGCGCTGTGCGAGCAGCCGCCCGCCGGGCAGGACGAGGTCGTTGATCGTCTGACGCCCGCTGAGCGCGGCCACGACACCGTGCTGCCCCGGCATGTTCGCGCACAGGCGCATGTTCGCCAGGATCGTCAGCCCCTCGATGTACGAGGCCGCGTGGGCCTTCGGCCCGGAGACCGACATCCAGCCGACGCGGTACCCCGCCACGCGGTACGCCTTCGACATGCCGTTGAAGGTGAGCGTGAGCAGATCGGGGGCGACGGCGGCGGTCGGCGTGTGCGTGGCGCCGTCGTACAGGATCTTGTCGTAGATCTCGTCCGAGCAGACCAGGAGGTTGTGGCGGCGGGCGATGTCGGTCAGGCCCCGGATCATCGCCTCGTCGTACACCGCACCCGTGGGGTTGTTCGGGTTGATGATCACGATCGCCTTGGTGCGGTCGGTGACCTTGCGCTCGACGTCGGCGAGGTCGGGCATCCAGTCCGCCTGCTCGTCGCAGCGGTAGTGCACCGCGGTGCCGCCGGAGAGGGAGACCGCGGCGGTCCACAGCGGATAGTCCGGCGCCGGGACCAGGACCTCGTCGCCGTCGTCGAGCAGGCCCTGCATGGCCATCACGATCAGCTCGGAGACGCCGTTGCCGATGAAGACGTGCTCGACGTCGGTCTCGATGCCGAGGGTCTGGTTGTGCATCACCACCGCGCGGCGCGCCGCGAGCAGGCCCTTCGCGTCGCCGTACCCGTGCGCGTCGCCGACGTTGCGGAGGATGTCCTCCAGGATCTCCGGCGGGCACTCGAAGCCGAAGGCTGCGGGGTTTCCGGTGTTGAGCTTGAGGATGCGGTGACCTGCCGCTTCAAGGCGCATCGCCTCCTCGAGCACCGGGCCCCGGATCTCGTAACAGACGTTGGCGAGCTTGGTCGACTGGATCACCTGCATGCCGCGAGCGTATCTGGCGGGGGCGCCTTTGACGGGGAGAGCTCGGTCACTGCCCCCTTGTTCGTCAGTGCGGGCCTCGTCTCGGTTGCTCGCGCAGTTCCCCGCGCCCCTGACGGGGCGCGAGCAATCACGACAGAGCCGCGGCCGCGTCTGCCGTGTCGGCGAGCAGACGCGACTGCGGCCCGTCGCGCGCTGAGCGCGCAGTTCCCCGCGCCCCTTCGGGGCACTTGGCCGCACGCGGTCTTGTCGTGAAGGCCCAGGGGCCCGAACAATGCGCATGACAAAACCGAAGAGATCCTTCGGTCACAGAGTCATCCCAGAGGGGACCCCCACATGAACAAGCCTCTCGTCGGTGCCGCGTTCGGCGTGCTGATCCTCGGCGCGACCGTGGCACCCGCGGCGGCCGTCGGCGACGACGCACCGGCGGCCGTCAAGGCACCGGCCGTCAAGGCCGTGAGCTACGCCGGGACCGTGGCGCTCAGCAACTGTTCCGGTTCCGTCGTCCGCGTACCGTCCTCGCAGCCCACCGACCCCGCGCTCGTGATGTCCAACGGCCACTGCCTGGAGACCGGCTTCCCGGCGCCGGGACAGGTCCTCGTCGACCGCCCGTCCACCCGCAGCTTCACGCTCCTGAACGCGAGCGGCGGCAACGCGGGCACCGTACGCGCCAGCAAGATCGCGTACGGCACGATGACCGACACCGACCTCTCGCTGTACCAGCTCACCAGCACCTACAAGGACATAGAGAGCCGGTACGGCATCAAGGCGCTCGAACTGGACTCCGCGCGTCCGGCGCAGGGCAAGGCCATCACGGTCGTGTCCGGCTACTGGAAGCGGATGTACAAGTGCAACGTCGACGGCTTCGCGTACCAACTGAAGGAGGGGCGCTGGACCTGGAAGGACTCGGTCCGCTACACCTCCGCCTGCCAGACGATCGGCGGCACGTCGGGATCGCCGGTGGTCGACAACGCGACCGGCAAGGTCGTCGCCGTCAACAACACCGGCAACGAGAGCGGCGAGCGCTGCACCGACAACAACCCCTGCGAGGTCGACGAGAACGGCAAGGTGACGGTCCGCCAGGGCATCAACTACGGCCAGCAGACCTACACCGTCGTCCCCTGTGTCGGCGCGGGCAACAAGATCGACCTGAACCGCCCCAACTGCACGCTCCCCAAGCCCTGACCCCGACCCGAGCCCTGTGACGCCTCGAAAGCCCTGAGAGTCGCGAGAACCTAAGCGGTCCGGCGTACGGAACGTCCCGCGAGGACGTCCGTGCGCCGGCCGTCCTCGATCACCGGCCTGCCGTCGATGAAGACGTGCGGGATGCCCACGGGCAGCGTGCGCGGCGCGTCGAAGGTCGAGCCCGCCGCGACCGTGTCCGGGTCGAAGAGGACCAGGTCGGCGCGGTACCCCTCGCGGACGAGGCCCCGGTCGGGCAGGCGGAGCCGGGCGGCAGGGCGCGAGGTGAGGTGCGCGACGCACTCCTCAAGGGACAGCACCCCGAGCTCCCGTACGTACTTGCCGAGGTACTGCGGGAAGGTCCCGTACGCCCGCGGATGCGGCTTGAAGCCCTGGAGGATGCCGTCACTGCCACCGGTGTGCACGCGGTGGCGCATGATCGCCCGCACGTTCTCCTCGTGCCCGACGTGCTGGAGGATGGTCGAGCCGAGCCTGTCGGCGATGAGCAGCCGCCGGGCCGTGACCCACGGCTCCTCGCCGCGCATGTCCGCCGACTGCTTGATCGTCTTGCCCACGCAGGAGGCGAGCCCCGGGTCGGAGACGCCGGAGATCTCGATGGTGTCCCACTCGATGGGCACGCCGTGGCACCCGTCCGCGCCGATGACCTCCATGTGGTGGCGGATCCGCGCGGCCGTCCCGTCGTCCTGGAGCCTGGCGAGGATCGCGTCGGGGCCGCCCTCGCTCGCCCAGCTCGGCAGCATCGCCACGAGCGTCGTGCAGCCGGGCGTGTACGGGTAGGTGTCGAGGGTGATGTCGGCACCGGCCGCGAGCGCGTCGTCGAGGAGCGCGAGGAGGCTCGGCGCCTTGCCCTTGTTCACGCCGAAGTTCATGGTGGCGTGGGCCAGGTGCAGCGGGCAGCCCGCGGAGCGCGTCAGCTCCACCATCTCCTCGTACGCCTCCAAGGCGCCCGCACCGTAACTGCGGTGATGGGGGCAGTAGTAACCGCCGTGCTCCGCCACCACCCGGCACAGCTCCGTCAGCTCGGCGTCCTTCGCGTACATGCCCGGCGTGTACGTCAGGCCCGACGACATGCCGACCGCGCCCTCCCGCATGCCCTGCGCGACCAGGTCCTTCATCCGCTCCAGCTCGGCCGCGGTGGCCTCGCGGTCGTCCCAGCCCATCGCGTACATCCGGACCGTGCCCTGCGGGATCAGGTACGCCGCGTTCACCGCGATGCCGCGGCCGCCGTGTGCCCCGTCGAGCCGGTCCAGGTACTCGCCGACGGTGCGCCAGTCGAAGTCGATGTCGCCGCCGTCGCCGTTCCAGCCCGTGATGGCCTGGCGGACCTGGGCGAGGGTGGCGTCGTCGACCGGCGCGTACGACAGGCCGTCCTGGCCGATGACCTCCAGGGTGACGCCCTGGGCCGCCTTCGCGCTGTGGTCCGGGTCGCGGAGGAGGGCCAGGTCGCTGTGGGCGTGCATGTCGATGAAGCCCGGGGCCAGGGCGAGGCCGTCCGCCTCGACCGTGCGGGTGCCCGTGGGGCGGGGGCCCTCGCCCTCCCGGCGGATCTCGCCCACGCGGCCGTCCGTTATCGACACATCGGCTCTGTACGAGGGTTCGCCGCTGCCGTCGATGACGCGGGCGCCGCGGATGACCATGTCCATGGGGTGCCTCTCTGGGGTGCGGGTTGGTTCCCTGCCGGGGGCTCCCCAACCCCGCCCCTTCCCGAAACTGGGGCTCCGCCCCAGACCCCGTATCGGCCTGCGGCCTCGTCCTCAATCGCCGGACGGGCTCAGACTGTCGCCGGTGCGGCGAGGGTATTTCAGCCCGTCCGGCGTTTGAGGACGAGGCGCGAAGCGCCGACAAGCGGGGGTCCAGGGGGCGGAGCCCCTGGTTCGGGAAGGGGCGGGATTGGGGAGATCGCTGCGGTCAGAAGTAGGTACGGACGTAGTCCGTGACCGTTCCGTCCGCCGCGACCAGCGGAATGAGCTGCCACTTGTCGAACGACGTACAGGGGTGGGAGAGCCCGAGCCCCACCCAGTCCCCGACCTGGAGGTCGACACCGGGCCCGGTCCGGAGCCACCCGTGCTGGTCGGAGAGGGCGTGCAGGGTGACCCCCGCGGCGGGCAGCTCCGTCCCGTCGGCCCGCCGGATCACCTGCACCTCCGGCAGATCCAGGTCGTACGCCGCATCCCGCTTCCCCGCGTTGATGAAGGCCTGCTCGGGCGTGGGCCGCGAGACCACCTGGGCCCACAGCCGGAAGGCGGGGTGCAGGGCGCCCTCGTCGGGGACGCGGTTGAAGGGCGTGAGATGGCGGTAGTGGCCGTCGTCGTGGGAGACGTACGCGCCGGAGCGCAGCAGCTTCAGGACCGGCAGGGAGAGGTCGGGGATCTCGGCGAAGACGTCGGCGACGGCGTCGAACCAGGCCGAGCCACCGGCGCTGATCACGATGTCGCAAGCCGGGTCCGCCGGGTCCGCCGGATCCGCCGGGCCTGCCCCGAAGCGGCCCGCCGCGTCGAACTCCGCGGCCAGCGCGACGAGCCGCCGCAGCCAGGTGCGCACCCGCTCGGGGGTGGGCTCCGGCACCTCGCCCTCGTACCCGGCCACGCCCACGAGGCGCAGCGTGCCCGTCGCGGCGACCGCGTCGGCGACGGCCGCGCACTCGGCCTCGGTGCGGGCACCCGTGCGGGCGCCGTCACCGGCGGCGAGTTCCACGACGACGTCCACGCGGCGGCGCGCGCCCGCCGCGCGCAGGGCTGCGTCCATCAACTGCACGCCGCGTACGGAGTCGACGTAGCAGATGAAGCGGAAGTCGGCGTCCGCGTCGAGCTCGGCGGCGAGCCAGCGCAGGGCCGCCGCGTCGACCAGCTCGTTGGCGAGGAAGATCCGCCGGATGCCGAACGCGCGGGCCACCCGCACCTGGTGGGGGACCGCGAGGGTGATGCCCCAGGCGCCGTGCTCTAGCTGACGCCAGAACAACTGGGGCGCCATCGAGGTCTTGCCGTGCGGCGCGAAGGTGAGGGCGTGCCGGGTCGCGTACTGCTCCATGAGTGCGAGGTTGTGTTCGAGGCGCTCGGCGGAGAGTGCGAGGACGGGGGTCGTGAAACCGCCGGTGAAGAGGTTGCGGCGCTGGGCGGCGAGCTCGCCGACGGTCAGGCCGTCGCTGTCCGGCGGGAGGGCCTTGAAGCGGGGGTCGACCCGCTCTTCGGCAAGGCGTGCGACGGCTTCCGGCACGGGCTTCCCGACCGGCTTCCCGACCGGCTGCCCGGTCGGCCGCTCGACGGACTGGTCGGCACGCCGCTCGACGGACTGGTCGACGGACTGGTCGACGGGCTGCTCGGCGGACATTGTGGCGGGCTGCTCGGCGGACTTTTCGGCGGCCATGGACGTCTCCTCGTGCCTCTTCCACGCATGCGTTGCAAGATATGCAACGTTCATTGCGTATGTCGCTTACTGCTGTCTAACATCCGAGCCAACGCCGGGTCAACGGACCCGGGAAGCGAATGAGGGGCTGACACCGACGTGACCCGAGCAGGCGGCGGAGACACGAACTCCCTGGACACCGACGTGGTGGCCCTGGGCGAGTCGATGGTGACCTTCCTGCCGTCGCGACCCGGCAGGATCGCCGACGTGCCGTCCTTCGAACGCGGCATCGGCGGCGCCGAGTCCAACGTCGTCTGCGCGCTCGCCGCCGCGGGCCACCGCGCCCGCTGGGTCAGCCGTGTCGGAGCCGACGGCTTCGGCGACCACCTGGTGGAGGCGATCGGGCGGTACGGCGTGGACACCTCCGCCGTCGGCCGCGACCCGCACCGCCCCACCGGCATCTACTTCCGCACCGCCGACGACCGCGACACCGACGCCCACGAAGTCGTCTACTACCGCGCGGGCTCCGCCGCCTCCGCGATGTCCCCGGACACCGTGGACCACGAAGCCCTGTGGTCCGGGCGGGTGCTTCACCTCTCCGGCATCACACCCGCGCTGTCCGCCGACTGCCTCGCCCTCGTACGCACCCTGTGCGACCGGGGCGCCGGGCGCCGCCGCTCCCTCGTCTCCTTCGACGTCAACCACCGCCCCGGCCTCTGGCGGGAGCAGGGCGGCGCCGAAGTGCTGCTCGACCTCGCCCGCGGCGCCGACATCGTGTTCGTCGGCGAGGACGAGGCCGCGGCGGCCTGGGGCGTCACCGGCGGCACCGCGGCGATCCGCGAGGCGCTGCCCGGGCCCGACGTGCTCGTCGTCAAGCAGGGCGCGCACGGCGCCACGGTCCTCGCCAACGACCCCGCCACCGGCCGCGACACCGCCACGTTCGTCCCGGCCCTGCACGTCGACGTCGTCGCGCCCGTCGGAGCGGGCGACGCCTTCGCCGCCGGTTTCCTCTCCGCGACCCTGCGCGGCCTGTCCGCCGAGCACCGACTGCGGCACGGCCACCTGATGGCCGCCGCCGCCCTCACCGTGCCCGGCGACCTCGCCACACCCGCGTCCCGCGGCCACGCCGACGCGCTCGCCGCCCTGGACCCAGTTGGCTGGGAGACCCTGCGTCTCGGGCCAGGCTGGACGGCGGCGGATCCCACCCGGGCCACGACCGTGGCCGACGAGGAGGTACGAACGTCATGAGCCAGACCGTCGACCGCGCCCTGTCGATCCTGCCCCTGCTCGCCGAGGGCCCCGCCGATCTCGGCCAGGTCGCCGAGCGCCTGGGCGTCCACAAGTCCACGGCCCTGCGCCTCCTTCGCACCCTGCACGAACACGGCCTGGTCTTCCGCCAGTCCGACCAGCGCTACCGCCTGGGCGCCCGCCTCTTCGCGCTCGCCCAGGAAGCCGTGGAGAACCTCGACGTACGCGAGATCGCGCACCCCCACCTGCTCGCCCTCAACGAGAAGTGCGGCCACACCGTCCACCTCGCCGTGTACGAGGAGCAGGAGGTGCTCTACATCGACAAGGTGGAGAGCCGCTACCCGGTCCGCATGTACTCGCGCATCGGCAAGCCGGTCGCCATCACCGTCGCCGCCGTCGCCAAGCTGCTGCTCTCCGACTTCCCCGAAGCCGAGCGCCGCGCCTTCGCGGAGAAGCTCGACTATCCCGCGTACACGTCCCGCTCGACGCCCAACGCCGCCGCTTTCCTCAGGGAGCTGGCGCAGGTGCGCGAGCAGGGCTGGGCCACCGACCTCGGTGGCCACGAGGAGTCCATCAACTGCGTCGGCGCCCCCATCCGCGGCGCGGACGGCCGGGTCGTCGCCGCCATGTCGGTGTCCGCGCCGAACGTCGTCGTCACGGCCGAGGAACTCCTCAAGCTCCTTCCGCTGGTACGGCGTACGGCGGAGGCCATCAGCAGGGAGTACTCGGGCGCCGTACCGGACGCCCGGCACGCCCTGTGAACCACCCCTACGAAGAAGGCAACATCATGAGCGAGAAGACCGCCATCACCCCGGCAACGCACACCACCCCGCCCGCCAAGTTCTCCCACGGCGTCAAGAAGGGCAACATCCTCCAGGTCGCGGGCCAGGTCGGCTTCCTGCCCGCCGAGGAGGGCAAGGCCCCCACCCCCGCCGGGCCCACCCTGCGCGAGCAGACCCTCCAGACCTTCGCCAACGTCAAGGCGATCCTCGAAGAGGGCGGCGCCACCTGGGACGACGTGATGATGATGCGCGTCTACCTCACGGACGTGGACCACTTCGCTGAGATGAACGAGATCTACAACCAGTACTTCGAGGAGCAGGGCCTCAAGGCCCCCGCCTCCGCCCGCACCACGGTGTACGTCGGCCTGCCCAAGGGCCTGCTCATCGAGATCGACGCGCTGGCCGTACTCGGCTGACCGTCGCGGCGGCCTGACCGCTGCACCCGGCCGACCGCCGGTACGCGGCTGAGGTGGGGGAGGCCCGTACCCGGCCTCCCCGCCCACGGCCCCGCCCCCCCAACATCCCCCTCACCCCCCGCAAGCAAGCCGTACGTCATCACGGTGCGCCGCCCCGGCACCCCGAGGCGCCGTGCCGCGATCCCCCCTGCCCCAGAAAGCTCCATGCACTTACGAGGTCAACGATGTCCCCGTCCACCTTCTCCGTGCCGCTCGCGGCCACCGCCCCAGCAGAAGCACCGCCGCACACCGGTGGCCTGATGGCCCTCATCGACGGCACGGCGGGTCTGCTGACCGTCGCCGCCCTCGGCATCCTGCTGCTGCTCTTCCTCATCATCAAAGTGCGGCTGCAGCCGTTCGTCGCGCTCCTCGCGGTCTCCATAGCCGTCGGCCTCGCGGCCGGTCTCTCGGTCACCGAACTCTTCGGCACGGTCCAGAAGTCGGACGCGGTCTCGCTCATCGAGTCCGGCATGGGCGGCATCCTCGGCCATGTCGCGATCATCATCGGCCTCGGCACCATGCTCGGCGCGATCCTGGAGGTCTCCGGCGGCGCCGAAGTCCTCGCGTCGCGGCTCCTCGGCCTCTTCGGCGAGAAGCGCGCCCCGCTGGCCATGGGCCTGACCGGCCTGATCTTCGGCATCCCGGTCTTCTTCGACGTGGGCATCTTCGTCCTCGCGCCCATCGTGTACGCCGCCGCCAAGCGCAGCGGCAAGTCGATCCTGCTCTACTGCCTGCCGCTGCTCGCGGGCCTGTCGATGACCCACGCGTTCCTGCCCCCGCACCCGGGCCCGGTGGCCGCGGCAGGGCTGCTCAAGGTCGACCTCGGCTGGGTCATCCTCATGGGCATCGTCTGCGGCGTCCCCGCGGTCCTCGCGGCCTGGGTGTTCTCGGCGTGGATCGGCAAGCGCATCTTCGTCCCCGTACCGCAGGACATGCTGGAGGCATCGGAGGAGGCCAGGGCGGCGGTCATCGCCGAGCAGCGGGCCGCGGGCCGTGAGCCGCAGGAGCAGCCGGTCGCGCTCGCCACCGTCTTCCTGATCATCGGCACCCCCCTGGTCCTGATCCTCCTGGCGACGTTCTCCTCCATCGCCTTCGACCCCTCCACGGGCCGCAGCGTCATCGAGTTCTTCGGCAACCCCTTCGTCGCCCTGACGATCGCCCTGCTGATGGCGTACTACCTGCTCGGCATCCGCCGCGGCTGGTCCCGCAAGTCCCTGGAGACGGTGTCGACGGCGTCCCTGAAGCCGGTCGGCAACATCCTGCTCGTGGTCGGCGCGGGCGGCATCTTCGGCGGCGTCCTCAAGGGCAGCGGCGTCGCCCAGGCCCTCTCGGACACCTTCAACGACGTCGGCCTGCCCGTGATCGTCCTCGCCTACCTGATCTCCGTGGTCCTGCGCGTGGCCCAGGGCTCGGCGACGGTCGCCATCGTCACGACCGCGGGCATCGTGGCCCCCCTCCTCGCCGAGGGCGACTACTCCAACGCCTTCACGGCCCTGGTCATCATGGCCATCTCCGCGGGCTCCATCTTCGCCTCGCACGTCAACGACGGCGGCTTCTGGATGGTCGCCAAGTACTTCGGCATCTCCGAACGCGACACCCTCAAGACCTGGACGGTCCTGGAGACGGTGCTTTCGGTGGCGGGGTTCGTGGTGGCGGCCGTGGTGAGTCTGTTCGTGTAGCTCGTTTCGTACGACGTGGGGGGCACCCGGCGACTTACCGGGTGCCCCCCACGTCGCACCTCGGCAGCCTGGCGTGATTACGCTACGACCCTGTGTTACGGGCGTGGCTATAGTGGTCCGTCGTATTGGCCGTGCGCGGGGGAGGCTGCGATGTCGTGGGACGAGTGGGAGCAGTTGAAGGCCGCGGCCGCACGGAGGCAGGCGGACGGCCTGCGACTCAACGGCGTGTCCCGCCCGAACGCGGCGGCGGACCTCGTCGTCCACGACGACGAGCTCGGCGTGCTCGGCGGCATCGCTCACCGGCTCCGTGACCGCCTCCGGAAGGACTCCGACCACGCGCGGGAGAGCACTTTCGGGGCCGCCGTCGAGCTGTCCGGACAAGGGCTCGCCATGGGCGCCGCCCTCACCACGCTGCACGACGCCTGGAACTCCAAGTCGAGGACCCTCGTGGACGCGTGCGGGCACATCTCCAACCACCTCGACTTCACGCGCGCACAGCACAAGAAGGACGACGACGACGTCGCCACGTCCGTCTCCGTGTCGGTCATCGACAAGTACATGAAGTGACGGAGGCGGGGGCGGAGACGGGGGCGAGTGCGGAGACGGGGGCGAGGGCATGCTGACGGTTCAGGACCTTCTCGGGTTGCGGCTGGGCAAACTGGCGTCCGCCGTGGACGACTGGGAGGTGATGGCGCGACGCCTGAGTGAGCTGGCCGCCGGCGGGGGCGGCGGTGACAGCGCGGCCCTGCTCGAACGCAAGGCGGAGCTGGCCGACTGGAAGGGCGCCAACGCCACGGTGGGCAAGGCGTTCGTGGTCAAGACGGCATCCGAGTTCGAGGATGCCGTCACGTCGGCGCAGAGCGTCCTCGCGGTCCTTCAGGGAGCGCTCAAGGCGTTCACGCGGCACAAGAACGAGATGGAGCGCGTGGCGGACAGCGCCGCGAAGCGCAACATCCGCATCACCCCCGCAGGCGGGGCGGAGGCCCGTTCACCGCAGGACGCCGCCAAGGACGGTGCTCCCACGCGGATGGACCTGATCGCGACCATGCGGGACGCGACGCGAGTACTCCAGGAAGCGGACGAGACGGACCGGATTGCCGAACGGGCGCTGCGGGAACTGGCGCGCGGCAAGCACGACTTCTCCGACGTACGGGTGAACAGCCTCGATCACGCGAAGAGCCTTCAGGGCCGGGTGGACGCGGACCGCTGGGCCAAGGAGGTGGCCAAGGGCGGCGTCGATGGATGGAGCGACGAAAAGCTCAAGAACTTCAACGACACTCTCGGCCGCTATCAGGACACCCCCGCCTTCGCGGAGCGCTTCGCCACCCGACTGGGCGCCGAGGGCACCCTCCGCTTCTGGCGCGACCTCGCAGCCCCCGCCGGGACGATGGGTGCCGTGGGGCCCGAACGCGCCGAGATCCTCGGTGATGTGCAGGACAATCTGAGCCTGACACTCGCCGGGGCCACACGGGTCGAAAGCCCGGAGATGGACGCGTGGAAGAAGGACATGATCGAGGCGGGCGGGAAACGGCTTCCCGCTGCCCCGGGGTGGGGCGGGGGCACTCCACCGTTCGGCTTCGAGGTCATGACGAGCCTGATGCACAAGGGGAAGTTCGAAACCAAGTTCCTCCAGGACTACGGCGGCAAGCTCCTTGAGCACGAGAGGAAACTTCCGCCTTTCACATCCTGGGGTTCCGAAAACCTCAACCACCCCCCGGGCAAATCCTCCTGTGACCCGGTCTCCGGACTCATGGAATCCCTCAGCCACAACCCGGAAGCTTCCCTGGAGTTCTTCCACACCGGCTCCGGCGCCGAGAGCAACTGGGACTACCTCGTCGGCCACGGGGAAGGCTCCCGCAACCTCAGGTTCACGGCGCTGGACGCCGTAGGCCTGAGCGACGCCGGCCGCGGCCAGTACGAGACCAGCCTCGGCCACGCCCTGGAATCGGCGGCCATCCGCACCCCGTACGACGCCGACGCACCACCGAAGCCCCACACGGACGCCAGCGCGTCCTTCGTCAACCGTCTCGTGGACCACTACGGCCGCAACCCGGAAATCCTGGAGGATTCGAAGCTGCGGGGCAGCATGGGGAACATCACGGCGGAGTACATGCGGGACTTCCAGGACGGACTCAACGGCGAAAGGCCCCTCACGACCCACGGCAGCAGCGCGAACCTCGGCAGCCTCAGCGAAACCAGCGTGCGGGATTTCCTGGGAGCGGTGGGCACGGACCCCGGAGCCTACGGCGCCATTCTGAATTCCCAGCAGTCCGTCACGACGCAACTTGTGGACGAGACCCTCCAGAACCCCCACGGTCTAGCAAGGGACACGGTAAACGGCGACGTGAACAACAAGGTTGCCCCGGGTTCCGAGATCGCCGGAATCATGGCCGAAGCTCGGACGCGATCCGTCTACGACGAAAGGATCGCGTCCGACGAGGAATTCAATCGTTCCATCGACACTGCAGGAAAGTGGGCGGGGCGCGCAATCAGCCTCGGTGTGAGCGATATTCCCTACGTCAACGATGTCGTTGGCTGGATCGTGGAGGATACACGTGAGAGTGTCGTTGAACGGTACAGCAAGGATAACAGCGAGGGCGCGGAGCAAGAGAGGGAGGAATTTCTGGCGGAGCAGCGGCGACAATCTACCGGTAGTACATACGACGCCGTTTACAGCGCAGCTAGACAGCATGGATACAGCCATGGTGAGGCGGTGGTCGTAGCAGATTCCGCGCAACGAAGCACGAAACTGCACTATGAGATTGCCCGTCAGGACGGAGGTAGAGCAGTCTGATGACCGGGACCGTGGCGCCAAAGCGCAAGAGAAACCTCTGGGTGGCCGTCTCAGTGACCCTGGTGTCTTCAGTTGGCGTAGTCGTATGGCAGCTTTGGCCCGCCAGTGCACCCGCCGTCTCAGTACCGGACCAGGTATGCGGAAATACGCTCCCCGGGAACCTTGCAGCCGATCTCCTGCCGAAGAGCGGGAGCAAGTACTGGGAGGACATCGGGGAAGAATTCGGTGTTCCCTATACCGGGCCAACGCCCGATTGCACTATCGCCGCCGGCGATCGAGAACTGTCGGTGACGTACTTCCAGTACTTGGATCTGAAAAGGGTCAAGACCATCGATAAGGCGGTGGAGAGGGTCGAGCGCGAAGCCGAGGAGCCAGGAAGTGCCCCGCTGCGACTTGGTGAAGCCCGAGGGTATGCCTCGAAGCGTGCGGCCGTGTTGCTGTTGAATTGCCCAACGAAGGGCAACCCCCGCATCATCGAGGCGAGTGTTCACGACGTGGACCGCTCCGCGTCCGCTGGTTCGAACACCAAAGCCTTCGCCGAACTGACCGCAGAAACCCTCCGCCTGGCCGCCCGGGACGTATACAAGTGCGGCGGCAGCCCGGCTCTCCCGAGCGGCTCGCCGAGTCTCGGGCGGCCGCGAGCCGAGTGACGTCAGGGGCACGGCGAGAGGCTCTGGAGAAGACACCCTCGCCGTGCCCGTGCAGGGCTGACTACCGTCAACTGCCGGAGCAGTACTGCTGCTCCTTCCCGATGGACCGGTACATGCAGTCGGAGTTCTCCAGAAGCTGGAGCACAGCGTCCCGGTTCCGGGACGTCTCGCGTTCGATGACCTCGTCGGGCGGGTAGAACCCGCCGCCACCGGAGCGCGGGTACATCTCGAAGGTGTAGCCGAAGATCTTCTGGTTGCCCCAGAGCCAGTCGTCGATGGTGCCGTCCGTGATGTAGAGGTCGCTGGACTGCTCGGGCGTGTAGCCGTTGCTCGCGGCCATCTTGCGGCCGACGGTGGCGAAGGCGTCGTGGTCGTCCTGGGTGAGGCCGGGCGCCGTGTCGTTGTACGTGTAGCCGTACGGCCACAGCACCAGCTC
This sequence comes from Streptomyces aureocirculatus, assembly GCF_000720475.1. Lineage (GTDB taxonomy): Bacteria > Actinomycetota > Actinomycetes > Streptomycetales > Streptomycetaceae > Streptomyces > Streptomyces aureocirculatus. The sequence continues at coordinate 23,502 of NZ_JOAP01000061.1, read as the reverse complement.
GCTGTACGTGTGGAAGTCGATGCCCGTCTTGATCTGCTGCTTGCCGCCGACGACCCGGCTGCGTACGAAGTCGGCGACGACCTTGACCTCGGGGGCGGACTCGGGGGCGCGGCCGCGGTAGGTCTCGGAGCCGGGCGTGCCCGAGGAACCGCCGCAGCAGCCCCACTTGAAGTTCCAGTTGCGGTTCATGTCGGTGCCGGTGGCACCACCGGGGTTGGGCTGCCGGTTCAGGCGCCAGCTCCGGTAGGAGCCGGTGGCGATGTCGTACTCGCCGCCGTCGGGGTTGAGGTCCGGCACGATCCAGATCTCGCGCTCGTTGAGCATCTTGGTGATGCGCGCGTCGCCGCCGTAGCCCGCGCCGAACTCGCGCAGGAGGTACAGCGCCATCTCCACCGTCAGGTGCTCACGGGCGTGCTGGTGGTGGGTGAAGAGGACCTCGGGCTCGTTCTCGTCCGTGGCCACGTTGTCGCTGATCTTGATGGCGACGATGTCCCGGCCCTGGTAGGACTTGCCGATCACGCGCTTGCTCATGATGTTCGGGTACTGCTGGAGCCGCTGGTTGATCTCCGCGTTCATCTCCGCGTAGTTGTGGTAGCGGGAGTCGGCGGGCGGGAAGTCCCGTACCTCGACGCGCTTGCCGTCGGTCCGTGCGGGCGGCGCGGGCAGGACCTTGAGCTTGTAGCCGAGGGCGCGCAGCTTCTTGGCCTGGGCGGCGTCAGCGGTGACGACGACCGCGTGGTCGTGGGCCTCGTCGATGGACACGCCGGTGGCGGCGACGGCCGTGCGTTCGGCGGGAGTCGAGGGGCCGGGTATGGAGTACTGACGGACGTTCTCGTCCGCCGCGGTGGCCGCCGCGGCCTTCTTGGCCGACGGCGAGGAGGAGTCGGAGGCGTTGGCGCTCAGGGGCGCCGCCACCGCGAGGGCGAGCACGGCGGCGATGGCCGCTGATCTCTTTCCGCGGATACGAAGTCGCATGAATGCTCCTGTGGGGGTGGGGGGTGGTTCAGTGCGACGCGAGTGCGGTACGGGTGGTGCGCGTGCCGTGTGAGGGCCGTGCGGGTGGTGCGGGTCACGGGTGCCGGTGGGCAGAGCCGTGCTGGCCCATGGTCGCGGCCTGGCATGCTCCGGTCAATGGCTCCTTTGAGCCGTACCTGTGCCAGGTGCCTCTGCGGAGTACTCGTGCGGAGTACTCGTGTGGAGTACTCGTACGGATCCCGCGTACCGGGGCACGGACTCCGCACGCACCACACGTACGGGCCTCTTGTGCGCGAAGGGCCTTTACGCTTTCTTGATCGCATGGCCGAAACCAAGGGTGGACCCACCGAATCCGGGGACGTCGCTTCCGTGCCCCGCAAGTCCAGTTGGAAGTACATCGGTCCCGGCATCGTCGTCGCCGCGACCGGTGTCGGCGCCGGTGACCTCGTCGCCACGCTGATCGCAGGCAGCAACTTCGGCTACACCCTGCTGTGGGCCGCCGTCATCGGCTGCGTCGTGAAGATCTCCCTCGCGGAGGCCGCGGGCCGCTGGCACCTCTCGACGGGCCGCACCCTGTTCGACGGCTGGGCGAGCCTGGGCCGCTGGACGACGTGGTTCTTCGTCGTCTACGTCGTGGTGTGGGGCTTCGCCTACGGCGCCGCCGCGATGTCGTCGTCGGGGCTGCCGTTGCAGGCGCTCTTCCCGGACGTCATGGATCTCAAGTGGTGGGCGATCCTCACCGGACTCGTCGGCCTGGTCTTCGTCTGGTTCAACAAGTACGACGTCTTCGAGAAGGTGATGACGGTCCTGGTCGGCGTCATGTTCGTGGTGACGGTGTACCTGGCGATCCGTGTCACCCCGAACCTCGGCGACGCCTTCGCGGGCCTGCTCCCCGTGGTCCCGGACGAGAAGGACTCGATCCTCAACACCCTCGGCCTGATCGGCGGCGTCGGCGGCACCATCACGCTGGCGGCGTACGGCTACTGGGTCAACGCCAAGGGCTGGACGAACACCGGCTGGATGAAGGTGATGCGGCTCGACAACCGCGTCGCGTACATCACCACCGGCGTCTTCGTCATCGCGATGCTCTTCGTCGGCGCCGAGATGCTGCACTCCTCGAACGTCGCCATCACGAGCGGCGAGAAGGGCCTGGTCCAGCTCTCCGACATCCTGGAGAAGGAGTACGGGAACGCCACCGCCAAGCTGTTCCTGGTGGGCTTCTTCGCCACGTCCTTCACCTCGCTGATCGGTGTGTGGCACGGCGTGAGCCTGATGTTCGCGGACTTCGTGGAGCGCTACCGCAAGACGCGGGCGGGCGCCGACAGCACCGCCCTGACCGGCCAGGAGGTGGCTTCCGGCGCCCGCGAGAAGTCGGTGCCGTTCCGTGCGTATCTGCTGTGGCTCACGTTCCCGCCGATGATCCTGCTGTTCGAGGGCCAGCCGTTCCGCCTGATCATCATCTACGGGGTCCTGGGCGCGGCCTTCATGCCGTTCCTGTCCCTGACCCTGATCTGGCTGCTCAACTCGGGGCGCACACCGCGCGAGTGGCGCAACGGCTGGCTCAGCAACGGCATGCTGGCCATCGCGGGCCTGCTCTTCCTGGTCCTGACCGTCAAGCAGATCACGGACCAGGACTGGGGCAGCTTCTTCTAGGGCCGACTGCGCCGCAGCGCCGCCGGGGGAGCGGCGGGGCTGCGGCGCTGCGGAGCAGGGGGCTTACGGAAGCCCGTGGACGGCGGGCGACGGGTCTACGGAAGCCCGTGGACGTGCGGGCCGACGGCGTTGGACCAGGCGTTGCCGTTGGCCGCGTCCCAGTTGGTGGACCAGGTCATGGCGCCGCGGATGCCCGGGTAGGTCTTCGACGGCTTGAAGGAGCCGCAGTTGGTGCCCTTGGCAAGGCAGTTCAGGGCGTTGTTGACGATGGTGGGGGAGACGTACCCCGACCCGGCGGCACGGGCGGACGCGGGCGTCCCGATGCCGACCTGGGAGGGGGCGAGCCCGCCCTCCAGTTGGATGCAGGCGAGGGCGGTCAGGAAGTCCACGGACCCCTGGGAGTAGACCTTGCCGTCGCAGCCGAGCATCGAACCACTGTTGTAGTACTGCATGTTGACGACCGTGAGGATGTCCTTCACGTTCAGGGCGGTCTTGAAGTACTCGTTCCTCGTGGACTGCATGTCGATGGTCTGCGGCGCCATGGTCAGCACGAAGCCGGGCCCGGCCTTCTGCCCGAGCGACTTCAGGGCCTGCGTCATGTAGGTGGAGTTGAGCCCGTTCTCCAGGTCGATGTCGACGCCGTCGAAGCCGTACTCCTGCATGAGCTTGTGGACGGAGTTGGCGAAGTTCGTGGCGGCGGCGGAGCTGTTGACGGCCACGGCGCCGCGCTCACCGCCCACCGAGATGATCACGGACTTGCCGGCGGCCTTCTTGGCCTTGATGTCGGCCTTGAACTGGGCGACGGTGTACCCGCCGAGCCCGGCCGAGTCGAGGTTGAAGGTCACCTGCCCCGGCGTACCGGTCGCGTCGGCGAAGGCCACCGCGATGATGTCGTACTGGTTCTGCACCTGGCTGAGCTTCTGCACGGTCGCGCCGTTGTTGAAGTTCTGCCAGTAGCCGGTGACGGCGTGCTTGGGGACGGCACGGGCCCCGGCGTTCGCGGCCGGAGCGCCCGCGGCGTCCACCGCGTCCGCGGCACCGGCACCCCCGGTGGCGAGCCCGGCGAACGCGAGCCCGAGCGCGGCGAGCCCACCGACGAGAGCACTTCTCTTCCTGCGTGCGCGGTCCATCTTCTGCCTCCGTGTGGGGGGAATGGGGGAGGAGTGACGAAAACGGTGGCCACCGCTGGTCGTACAAGCTGGTCCAGACCATTGGGGTTGTCAAGAGTTTGAACAGGGGGTGGGGGTGGGCGGAGGTGTCGGTGGATTGCTCAGAGTGAGTGCGCGCCGGTGCCGCACTGAGCCCGACTGGCCGGTTCTGTGTCATGAGCCGCACCCGCTGCACGGTTCAGGCGTCGCGCCAGCAAAGCGCGACCACGTCAAACGCAGTCGCACCGATAGATCGAAAATGGCGCGTTCGGGTCCGCGTCGAGACTCCTGCTCACACAGGGTTACGGACGTCGTCCCAGGCTCTTTCGCGTCGGAGCTGCAAGTTCCGGTTCCTGTGGCCCTATTGGGCCACCAGAAGGGGCCAAAAATGTGCCGTGAGTCACCTTGACTCGGGGAACTAACTCCGCGTTAACTCGCTCCGCCTATAAATGTGAAGCATTGGTGACTCTGGGGTGGGGACTGTGGAGTTGGGGTGGAGGCGTCGGCGTGCCCGCGCTCGGCGGGGAACACGGGGCGTGACCGGGGGCGTGACAGCGGCGGCTGTGCTCCTGTCACTCCTGCCTGCGGTCGCATTCGCTGTTCCCGGTAGCGAGGTGAGGTCCGAGCCGACGAACGCGCCCCCGACTGGGCAATCCGCGTCGGAGCGGGCGGCCGCGAGCGGCGAGCCCGTCGAAGTGGTCGCGGAGCGCAGCGAGTACACGACGACGATGGCGAATCCGGACGGCACGTTCGTGATGACCCAGGCGACGGAGCCGCAGCGGGCACGGGACGCGGCCGACGCGTGGCGGGACATCGACGTCACCCTGGAGAAGCGTGCCGACGGCGCCGTCGGGCCGAAGTCCGCCGTGGTGGACCTCGCCTTCTCGGGAGGCGGAGAGGGCTCGGGACTGCTGCGCCTCGGCGCCGGTGGCCAGCGCCTCAAGCTGGGTTGGCCGACGGCCCTGCCCGAGCCGTCCCTCGACGGCGCGACGGCCACGTACGCGAACGTGCCGGTCAAGGACGTGGACCTCCAGCTCACGGCCACCGCCGAGGGCTACCGCGAGGTGCTGGTCGTCAAGACGGCGGAGGCGGCTGCGAGTCCTGAGCTGGAGAAGGTGAAGCTCACCGCGCGGGGAGAGGGCCTGAGCCTGGTCCCGGGCGAGGGCGGCGGCCTGCGTGCCGTGGACGCCGACGGCAATGCGCTCTTCCGTGGCCCTTCCGGGCAGATGTGGGACTCAGCGGGGGACATCGCGGCCGCGCCCCGCAAGGGGCTCCGTGCGACGGGTGCCGGAGCGAAGCCTGCCGAGGGCGGCGTCTCCGAGGACCCGGCGCAGCCCGGGGCAGGGGACACCACCGCCGATCTGCCGGTCTCCGTGGGGGACGGTGCGGTGTCGGTGACACCCGACCTCGATCTGCTGCGGGGTGAGAAGACCGTGTACCCGGTCTTCATCGACCCGTCGGTGGGCCTGGGCAAGTCGGAGTGGACGAAGCTCTCTTCGGACGGCGACAAGTTCTGGAAGTTCAGCGAGCCCAAAGGCGTGGGGCGCTGCGGTATCGCCGACGGCTACTACTGCGACCTGGGCGGCTACACCGACCGGATGTATTTCGAGTTCGGGGCGTCCGAACTCGCGGGCAAGCACGTCCTCGACGCCACCTTCAGGGCCTACGAGACCTGGTCGTACAACTGCTCCCCGCACTGGGTCGACCTGGAGCGCACCGACAACATCTCCGAGGGCACGCGGTGGCCCGGCCCGAAGCAGCTCAACCAGATGGGCGACCGCTATGTGTCGGCGGGCCGCGGCAACCTGTGCAGCCCCGAACAGCCCAACTCCTGGATTGAGTTCAACGACAACCCGGCGGAGAAGGACGAGGACCTCACCACCACGGTCCGGGCGCTCGCGAACGGCAAGATGTCCCGGCTCACGCTGATGCTGAGGGCCAAGGACGAGGGGGACCCGCGGGCGTGGAAGCGGTTCGACAACAACGCCGAGCTCAAGGTCTGGTACATGCACAAGCCGGGGGTGCCGTCGACGGTCGGGGCCGTGCCCGGGACGGGGAACGGCAGGACGCAGTGCCGCCCCGCGAAGGACCCGGTGACCGTCACGGTGAACACACCGACGTTGCGGGCGACGGTGCAGACCAAGGTCGAGCAGCACCAGGGAGACGAAGAGGGCTCCTTGCAGGCCGAGTTCGTGATGCAGCGCTCCAGTACGGATACCGCGGCAGGGTCGTGGTCGGACGTGTGGAAGGGCTACAAGCCGGACTCCGGCTGGGATCCGGACGGTACGAGAGAGACGATCACCACCTCCAACCGCGCGGACGGCGGCCTGTACCGCTTCAAGGCGCGCACCCAGTCGCACTGGGTGTACGGCGGCAAGAAGGGCGACCTCTTCTCCCCGTACTCGAAGTGGTGCTACCTGCGGATCGACTCGACGGCGCCGAAGGCACCGACCATCCAGTCGATGCTGCCGTACGCGGAGTGCACGACCAACGACTGTGTCCCTCGTGGCGGCCCCGGCCGGCCCGGCAAGTTCCACTTCCGCCCGAACGCCGCGGACCGGGACGTGGAGGCCTACAGGTGGCGGCTGCTGACGTCGGACGCCGACGAGACCAGAACGGTCACGGCCGAGTCCCACCAGGCCGTCGTGTCCCTCAAACCGGGCCTGTCGGGTACGCAGACGCTGTCGGTGGAGGCCAGCGACCTGAAGAAGGACAAGGAAGGCCGGGTCCGCTGGGGACCGCCGGCGGAATTCGACTTCAAGGTCGCGGTCGCGGAGGGTACGACGGGACGCTGGCGCTTCAACGACGCGCCCCCGGGCTCCGACAGGACCGTCGCGAACGACACGGGCGAGGTCGGCGCCCGGCACGACGTGGTGCTGCGTGATCAGGCCGGGACCGGCTGGTCGACCATGGGCCGCCGTGGAGCGGGCGACTACGCACTGCGCCTGAACGACAACATCAGCGACCCCGACAAGCGTGTCGGGTACGCGTCGACCGACGGTGTCCCGGTCAACACGCAGGACTCCTACACCGTTTCCGCCTGGGCGTACCTGACGGACGCCTCGGCCAACCGCACGATCCTGTCCGCCCCGGGCGAGCACGGCTCGGCGTTCACGCTCTACTACTCGTCCGCCCTCAAGAAGTGGGTGTTCAACCGCACGGACCAGGACAGGAACAGCCCTGCCTACATCCGCTCCACAGCCACCGCGGAGGACCCGCCGCTCAGGGTGTGGACGCATCTCACCGGTGTCTTCGACACGCAGGACAACGGTGACAGGAGCGACGACACCATTCAGCTCTTCGTCAACGGGCGGCCGCAGGGCAAGCCGGTGGTCCTGGCCGACGAGGCGTCGACGTACGAGCCCTGGACGGCGGACCGGAACATGATGGTCGGGCGTACCAAGGTGGGCGGCGGCTACGGCGACTACTTCACGGGCCGTGTCGACGAGTTCGCCGCGTGGCAGCGGGCGCTTGAGCCCAAGGAGATCCGTGAGGAGAACCGCCTCGAACGGAAGGGCGCGCCCACGAACGAGCTGGTGGGGCACTGGGACGCCACCATCTCCTCCGGAGACGGGGTCATCGAGAGCCCGGAGGACCCGGACGACCCGAACAGTACGGGCTTCCCCTACCGGCGGGGTGCCATGGACCTGTCCGGCTCGGGCGCACGCCTGACCGGGGAGGACGCCACGTCCCTCGTCCTTGACGGCAAGAACGGGTACGCCTCGGCGGCGGGGCCCGTCGTCGACGAGACCGGGTCGTTCACGGTGTCGGCGCGGGTACGGCTGACCAAGTCCGAACTCGCGGGCAAGCCCGTCGGCTACCGCGGGCTCGTGGCGGGGCAGGCCACGCCGGTGGGGAAGGAGTCTTCGTGGGTGTTGTGGGTGGAGAAGACCGGTGACGACGCCTATCGGTGGAAGTTCGGTCGGACCGCGGTGAACGCTGACGGCAAAGTGGCAGCCTCCGCGGTCACGACGGCTGAGGACGTCATCGGCGACAAGGAATGGGACACCTGGGTCGACGTGACCGGGGTCTTCGACGCAGGCCTCGACTTCACCGACGACGAAGGCGATCAGCGCTTCGGTGTGGCCAAGCTCTACGTGGGCCAGTTCGCGCAGCAGGGTGAGGACGACGCGGGCCTCGCCAGGGCGCAGCAGGGCGACGGTTCCCTGACGGTGGGACGCGGTTCTGCGAAGGGTGCGACGGGCCACTATCTGCCGGGCGACCTGGCAAAGCTGCGGGTGTGGGCCGGGGCGATGAATCAAGAGCAGGTCACCGACCAGATCGCGGAGCCCTCCACGTAGGCCGCTGGGCCTGCCTGCTCCTTCTCTGCTTCCTCACTGGAATTCGACGGCGTGCGGCCGCCCCACGGCGGCCGTACGCAAGGAGACACGCACATGAAAAAGCTTGGCTTCGGGCTGCCCGGAACCGGCAGATCAGCGAGACGCAAGTGGAGCGGGCGGATCGCCGTCGTCACCGGCTTCGCCCTGCTGCCGGGGCTGCTGTCCCCTGTGATGTTCACGAACACGGCATCAGCGGCCACGGATCCACTGGGCCGACCGAAACTGGACGCACCGCGCTCCGCCAAGGTCTCGCCGTTCACTGCGAAGGCCAACGACAAGAACGCGGCGGTGGTCAGCAAGTCCGCCGAGGCCGACCGGCGGGCGGCAGAGCGGGCACGCGCCGACCAGCGGCGCACCGTGACCTGGCCTCACGGCGGTACGGCAACCCTGAAGCTGCCCGACTCGGGTGCGGCGAAGGCCAACCCCGGAGCACTGCCGATCACGCTCACCGCGCCGAAAGCGGCGAAGGGAGCCCCCCAGCGTGCCGCAGGCCAGCTCAAGGTCGAAGTCCTGGACCAGAAGCAGGCGTCGAAGCTGGGCGTCAAGGGTGTCGTCCTCACTGCCACGGCACCCGCGGAAGGCGGCAGGGCAGGCCTGGACCTGGACTACTCGGCGTTCGCTTCGGCCTACGGCGGGGACTGGGCAGGCCGACTCCAGGTCCTGCGGCTCCCGGACTGCGCGCTCGACACCCCCGGCAAAGCGGACTGCCGCACGCGTGAGCCGGTCGAGTTCACCAACGACCGCAAGGACGAGCGGCTGAAGGCCGCACTGTCCTTCCCTGCCGCCAAGGCAGGATCACATGGCGGCCCGACGATGGTCCTCGCCCTGGCAGCCGGCACCAAGTCCGGCGCCGGTGACTACAGAGCCACCCCGCTCGCGGCTTCCTCGACCTGGGAAGCAGGCGGATCTTCGGGCTCCTTCACGTGGTCGTACCCGTTGCGCACACCCCCGGCCGCGGCAGGCCCGTCTCCCGACCTCACGATCTCCTACGACTCCGGAAGCGTGGACGGCCGCACCGCCTCCACCAACAACCAGGGCACGGTCATCGGCGAGGGCTTCGACCTCACCTCGTCGTACATCGAGCGCAAGTACGGCTCCTGCGAGGACGACGGGCACGACAAGAAGTACGACCTGTGCTGGAAGTACGACAACGCCTCCCTCGTCCTCAACGGCAAGGCCTCCGAGCTGGTCAAGGACGACACCAACGGCCAGTGGCGGCTGAAGAACGACGACGCCTCGACCGTCAAGCACCACACCGGAGCGGCCAACGGGGACGACAACGGCGAGTACTGGACCGTCACCACCGGCGACGGCACCACGTACACCTTCGGTCTGAACAAGCTGAAGGGCGCGGGCGCCGACGACCGCACCGATTCGGTGTGGACGGTTCCGGTCTTCGGCGACGACGAGGGCGAGCCCGGCCACGCGGACGGCAGCGCCTTCGCCGACCGGGACAAGAAGCAGGCATGGCGCTGGAACCTCGACCTGGTCGAGGACACCCGCGACAACGCCATGACGTACTGGTACGAGGCCGAGCACAACAACTACGACAAGCTCGGTGACGACAACACCGGCACCGACTACACGCGCGGCGGCCACCTGAAGGAGATCCGTTACGGCCAACGCGCCAACGCGCTGTTCTCCGCCAGCCCTGTCGCCTCCCACAAGGTGACCTTCACTTACGCCGAGCGTTGCCTGGCCTCCGGCACCGGTTGTGACGAGCTGACGGAGGACAAGCGGGACAACTGGCCGGACGTGCCGTTCGACAGTGTCTGCAAGGACGACAAGAAGTGCACCGGCAACGTCGCCCCGGCGTTCTTCACCCGAAAGCGCATGACCGGCGTCACTACGTACGCATGGAACGCCGCTGAGAACCCGGCCGTCTACTGGCAGGTCGACAACTGGAAACTGAAGCACCTCTACCTCGACCCGGGCGACACCGGTGACAGCACCGACCAGTCCCTGTGGCTCGACGAGCTTCAGCACACGGGCAAGCGCGGCACTGACATCGCACTCGACCCGGTGAAGTTCACGCACGAATTCCAGCCCAACCGCGTCGACGGTGCCAGCGACGACATCCTGTCCCTCGACAAGCCGCGGCTGCGCTCGGTCACATCGGAGACGGGCGCGCAGACGATCGTCACGTATAGGCCGGCCGAGTGTGTGGCCGGGCAGACCATGCCCGCACCGGACGAAAACACCCGCCGTTGCTACCCGGTGTACTGGTCACCGAACGGTGAGAAGACGCCGAAACTGGACTGGTTCCAGAAGTATCCGGTCACCAGCGTCTCCACAACAGATCCGCGCGGCGGCGCGGAAGCCGTCCAGAACACGTACGAGTACTCGGGCGGCGGAGCGTGGCACTACAACGACGACCCCATGACGCCCGCCAAGGAGCGCACCTGGTCGGTCTGGCGGGGTTACGGGAAGGTCACCCACTACACCGGTGACAAGGGCAGCGACCGCCTGAAGACCGTCAACGTCTATATGCGCGGCATGAACGGCGACCGCGTCGCGGGAGCCGACGGCAAGACGCCGGACCCCGACAAGCGCAGGACGGCCAAGACCGACGGCATCAAAGCGGCGGAGATCACCGACGCCGACCAGTACGCGGGCTTCGCCCGCGAGACGGTGACGTACAACGGTGACACCGAGGTCTCCGCGACGATCAACGACCCCTGGTCGAAGCGCACGGCGACGCAGCACAAGTCGTACGCCGACACGGAGGCGTACTACGTCCGCACGGCCGCGTCCCACGCCCGCACTCGCGTCACCAGCGGCCCCGAGCCGAGCGACCGGGTGCGCACCACCAAGACCACCTACGACGAGTACGGCATGGCCGAAGCCGTCGAGGACCAGGGCGACGACGCTGCCACGGGTGACGAGACGTGCACCCGCACCTGGTACGCCCGCAACGACGACAAGGGTCTCAACGCCCTGACGTCCCGGGTACGTACGGTCGCCAAGCCCTGCTCGACCCCGGTCGCGGACCTGGACCTGCCCGCCGACTCGGACAAGCCCGGTGACGTCGTGAGCGACACGGCGACCGTGTACGACGACCCGGACGCCACCAAGTGGATGTCCTCCCTGAAGCCGACCAAGGGCCAGCCCACCTGGACCGGCAGGGCCAAGGGGTACGGCAGCGACAATGTGGCGTCCTGGCAGAAGACCACGACGACGACGTACGACACCCTCGGGCGCCCGGCCGAGGTGAAGGACACCAACGGGCTGACGACGGCGAAGACCAGCTACACGCCGGCCGCCTCCGGCCCGTTGACGTCGAGCAGCGTGACGAACACCTTGGGCCACAAGGTCACCACGGACGTCGAATTCGCCACCGGGGCACCGGAGAAGGTCACCGATCCGAACAACAGGGTCACCGAGACGACGTACGACAGTCTCGGCCGGACCACCCAGATCTGGCTGCCCAACCGGCTCCGGGTCCTCGACAAGACCCCCAACCACGTCTACGACTACAAGGTCACCAGCAAGGCCATGTCCTGGGTGTCCACCGGCACCCTCAAGGGCGACGGTTCCGGCTACAACACCTCGTACGAGTTCTACGACTCCCTCCTGCGCCCCCGCCAGACGCAGACCCCGACACCGGCCGGGGGCCGTTTGATCGGCATCACGCTGTACGACGACCGCGGTCTCGCCGTCAGCAGCCAGGGCGACACCTGGGACGAGACGTCGGCGCCGAGCGGTGAGCCGGTGCAGACCGAGGGAAGCCAGGCCCCGCTCCAGACCGACACCACGTACGACGCGGCGGGCCGCGCCACCAAGTCCGTCACCAAGAACTTCGGAGTGCCGCGCTGGACGACCACCACGGCGTACACCGGTGACACGGTGGCCACCAGCGCCCCCGAGGGCGGCCAGGCCACGGCCGAGGTCACCGATGCCCGCGGTCAGGTCGTGTTGCGCCGCGAATACGGAAGCCCGAAGCCCGCCGGAACCGACTTCACGAGCACCCGCTTCACGTACACCCCCGGTGGGCAGCAGGAGACGATCACCGGCCCGGACAAGGCCAAGTGGTCCTACGCCTACGACCTGCTCGGCCGCCAGGTGAGGGCCGACGACCCGGACAAGGGCGTCACCACGACGACGTACGACGTCCTCGACCGTCCGCAGACCGCCAAGGACGACGAGAGTCGGCAGCTTCTCTACGGCTACGACGACCTGGGCCGTAAGACCGGCATGTGGCACACCGACAAGACCGACGCCCACAAGCTGGCCGCGTGGACGTACGACGACCTGGCCAAGGGCCAGCAGGACACGGCCACCCGCTACGACGGCGGTTTGACCGGCAAGGCGTACACCCAGAAGGTCACCTCCTACACCCCTCTCTACGAGGTGAAGGAGAGCGAGCTCAGCCTGCCCGACACCGACCCCCTCGTGCAGGCGGGCGTCCCGCAGAAGCTGCCGTTCAGTACGGGGTACCGCTTCGACGGCACGATCAGCCAGGCCTCGCAGCCGGCGGCCGGGGGCCTCAAGGCCGAGACGATCGGCTACGAGTACAACGCCACCGGCCAGCAGACCGGACTGGCCGGGACGACCGGCTACCTCCACGGGGCCGCCTTCTCCCCGCAGGGCGACCTGCGCCAGCTCACGCTCGGCATGAGCGGCGCGAGCGCGGAGAAGAAGGCCTACCTCAACTATGACTACGAGGCTGGCACCCGCCGCCTCACCCGCTCCTACGTCACCGACGACGTGCACGGCTACATGCCGCAGGAGCTGAAATTCAAAAGGGACGACGCCGGGAACGTCACGTCGATCTTCGACGCCACGACGCAGGGCGGCACGTCGAAACCCGATTACCAGTGCTTCGAGTACGACGGCTACAGCCACCTGACCGAGGCCTGGACCCCGAAGACTGCGGACTGCGCCGCCGCGAAGCGCACGAAGTCCAACATCGAGGGCGCGGCCCCCTACTGGACGTCCTACAGCTACAACGAAGCAGGTCAGCGGAAGACCGAGACCCAGCACAAGACGACGGGTGACGACGAGACCACGACGTACGACTACGGCACGGCGGAGGGCCAGCCGCACCCGCTCGCCAAGACGACCGGTGCGCGCGCGGCCACGTACGAGTACGACAAGACCGGCAACACGACGAAGCGCCCCGGCCCGAAGGACCGGCAGACCCTGACGTGGAGCCCCGAGGGCAAGCTGGCCAAGGCCCTCGAAGGCACGTCAGAGACCAGCTACCTTTACGACGCCGACGGTGAACTCCTCATTCGCCGGGCCAAGGGTGACGGCGACACGGTGCTCTACCTCGGCGGCATGGAAGTCCGCCTGACGACGAAGGGCACGAAGAAGACTCTCGCCGGCACCCGGTACTACACGGCGAACAACCAGACCATCGCGGTCCGTACCGGCACGAGCGGTACGGCGGAATCGGAACTCAGCTTCCTGGCGGCCGACCACCACGGCACGTCGAGCATCGCCTTGGACGCGACGACGTATGCGGTGACGAAGCGGTACACGTCGCCGTTCGGGACACCGCGCGGCGCGAAATCCCCGGCCTGGCCGGACGACAAGGGGTTCTTGGGCAAGCCCGTGGACAAGGGTACGGGCCTGACACATATCGGGGCACGTGAGTACGATCCGACCGTCGCCCAGTTCATCAGCGTTGACCCGATTCTGAGCCCTGATCAGCACCAGTCCCTCAACGGGTACGCCTATGCGAACAATAGCCCGGTCACGTTTAGTGACCCCACGGGTTTGAAGTTCTGCGCTGACGATTTCTGCAAGCCGTCCGGCGGTGGAGGGCACTGCCCCAGCAACCCGATCATCGGGTGGGACTGTGGCGGAGGAAGTCCTTGGCCTGGAGGTGTGACCAGCCCGGGTCCCGGCTCCTTCGGGGGCGGAGGGGGTGGCGGTGGTGGCGGCGGTGGTACTGCCCGCACGAGCAGCGGTGGCCAGACCTCGTCTGGCGGTGGCACCGGGCTGAAATGCACGGGTTCGGGGCTTGCCACGTACTGCACCACCGGTGAATTGCCCAAGCAGGGCCCAAGCGATTCCTCGTTCGGCCCCTTGGACTTCATCAAAGCGGTTGTCGTGCCTGACGTACAGGCATGGAAGACCTGCTTCAACCAGCGTGGCCTCAGTAGCCAGTGCGGCAACGCGGCCATGGACCTTCCATGGGCCAGGGCGCTGAAGGTGGCCAAGGCACTCAAGAAGGTCAAGAAGGCGGACGACGCGAAGGACGCCGGGAAGCGGGTCCCTTCCCGCTGCAACTGCTTCTTGGCCGGCACCGGCGTGCTCATGGCCGACGGCAGGACGAAGAACATCGAAGACGTCGAACTCGGCGACAAGGTTCTCGCAACCGACCCGGAGACCGGGGAGACCGGCCCCAGGAAGGTCACCCGCCTCATCGTCACGGACCGCGACAAGCGCTTCAACGAGCTGTTCATCGATACCGACCAGGGCATCGAGCGGCTGAAGGCGACCTACGAGCACCCGTTCTGGTCCCCGTCGGAACACCGCTGGCTCGAGGCGGCGGACCTGAAGCCGGGGATGACACTGCGGACCGACGACGGGGACACGGTCACCGTCACCAAGAACCGCGCCTTCACGCAGCGTGCGCGGACGTACAACCTCACTGTCGAGGACATTCACACGTACTATGTGCTGGCGGGGGAGACGCCAGTCCTCGTTCACAACAGCGACTGCCCGACGACCCCAGTTGGCGGGAGGGGTACGAACTTCCGGAATCTTTCGCCAAACGAGCCGGCAACAATCGCGGGGCGCGATTACACCGGACATGCGATTGACCGGATGCAAGAGCGCGGTCTCATGCCGTCGGTAGTTGAAAACACAATTCGTGGCGGCGAAAAAATGGCAGGGAAGCGGGCCGGGACCACGGCCTACTACGAAGCGGAGAATCATGTGACGGTGATTACGGATACCGCAACTGGGCGGGTTGTCACCGTTAGCTCCGGAAGGATCAAGCAGTGAGTGAGAGTTCTGATGTGCAGTGGTTGCGCGGAGGCGTACGTAAGTCGATTCAGAAATACCGTGCCGGTGAGATTGCGCTCCGGAGTCTGATCGACGACCTCGACTCGGTTTCGTCGAATCTTGAGGCATCTCCATTGGGCGAGGATCTTCGCTCACATTGGTGGGTCCTTGAGGAAATCTATGCTGTTGCTCTTGATCGAGGTGATCTTCGAGAATTGCCTCGCGAGGACGAACTGGCCATCGAGGAGACCCTCGATGCGTTGGAGCGGCTGCTGAGTTAGATATGCCGTCGGGAGTAGAGGCATCACGACTGGACGCCCTGATGGGTCAATCGCACTTTTCGGTGCGGCTCTGTCGGTTCGCTTGAGCGAAGCAATGGGGCCATCGGATGGCCGGTATCAACCGTTATGTCGTGTCTGACGGCCGTTGCCGTGCGTGTGTCAGGGGCGGTGGAGGGCGTCGCCGAGGACTGCATCGCCTCCCGCTGCAGTCGTAGGCGTACGTGGGCGTAGACGGTGGCGGTGACGCCGGTGTTGGCGTGACCCAACAGCTCTTTGATGATCACGAGTTCGACGCCTTGCTCAAGAAGCAGGTCCGTGAGGAGCATCAGCGGCTCTTCAGCGAGCGCAGGAAGGTCAAGCGAGAGAAGAGCCGACGCGGCCTGTTCCTGCCGCCCCTCGATGGCGACGACGCCGAGCCGGACATGTTGCCGAGCGAGAAGCTGGAGACCGCACTGGCCGAATCGAAGAAGCGCCGGCAGCAGCGGCCCTGACCATCGGCCGGGCAGCTTGACCAGTGGGTGAGCTGTTCAGAGTTTCATTACTTGATCAAGGCGGCCCGCTGGCGCGGCCCGTGCGCGCTCCGGCCCGGCGGGGCCGCCGGCCGCTCCTGTCTCCGCCCCGCGGGCGACGGCCCCGTCGGTCCGGGCGCGCAACAGCCAGGACAGCGAACCACCTGGGGCGCTGCCCCAGACCCCGGCCTTCCCTCTGAGGGGCAGGGGGCCGACTTACGGGTGCGGCTTCGTTGTGGGTGTGAGGTCGTGGGGCGCGGGAGGGGTCCCTCGCCGCCCAGTCACCGGAGGCGTACCAGGAACCCCCGGGGGCCGCCAAGGCCGAGCGCACGCGTCACGAGGTGAGCCTTGGCGGCCCCCGGGGAACCCTGGCACGGCGAAGCTGCCCGACCGACGAGGGACCCCTCCCGCTCAGGCCCCGATCCTGCCGGAGTCCCGGCGCGCCAGGTCGTGGGGTAGCCCCTGTGGGTGGGTGTCCTGCCGGATCGCCCCCGGGTGATGTGCTGGCCGGGCGTACCGTGGAGTGGGAGGTGGTGAGTTGATGATTTCGGAGCTGGCTGACAACGTCCGCAGGTACCGGCGTCGCGCGGGGATGAGCCAGGAGGAACTGGCCCATGCCGCAGGCGTATCGCCGGGCACGGTACGCAAGGCCGAGCAGGGCGGCACTCTCCGCATGGAGACCCTGCACACGCTCGCCCGAGCCCTGGGGGTGACCACGGCCGCGTTGATGGCGTCCGATGCCCCGGAGCCCGTCGGGCGGACCGAGGAGCCGAACCGCGTCAACCTGATCCAGCTCCGCGCCGCCCTCACCCCGGCCGTCGGGCTCGTGGAGCAGGAGGCCGAAGCCGTGGGCGAGGAGCCGAACCTGCGCACCTTCCGGCGGACGCTGCAAGACGCACGGGTGCTGTACTTCTCCGACAGCTACAGGAGCGTCGCGGCTCAACTGCCGGTCCTGCTGCGTGATGCCGCACAGGCCGTCGCCTACTACGACGCCGGGGACGAGCACCGGCAGGCTCTGCTGGCCCGTGCCGAGGCGCTGCGTCTGGCCGGCACCTACCTCACCCAGGTACGGCAGTACGACATCGCGTACGCCGCCGTGCGCGGCGCCATCATGGACGCCCGTCAGGCCGGAGACTTGCTCGCGGCGGGCTCGGGTGTCGGCTGCATGTGCTGGCTGCTGGTGAGGCAGGGAAGGTTGGACGAGGCGGAACAGGTCGCTGCCCAGAGCATGGACGCGGTGGAGCCGAAGATCACCGGGGTCGAGCCGGACCACTACGCGGTGTGGGGCGGCCTGGCGATGGAGGCCGCCGCCGCGGCCGCGAGGAACAACCGTCCCGACGAGGCGAAGGCGTACCGTCAGGCCGCCCGCGTCGCGGCAACCGCGGTCGGGACGGCACATCGCAACGTCTCCCGGCACTGGTCTGTCTTCGGGCCGGTCACCGTCGCCGTCAAGGCGCTCGAAGACTCCCTGGTCGTCGGCGACGCCCGTGCGGTGGTGCGCAAGGTGGGCGAGCAGGAGGAGTTGTCGCCCAAGGCGTGGAAGCGCCTGGGCAGGCCCAGCGCCAACGACGGGAACCGCTTCACCCTCGATGTGGCGCGCGCCCACACCCGGACCGGCGACCTGTCCGCCGCCATGGAGGAGTTGACCCGCGCCAGGGAAGCCGCCCCGCAGTGGCTGCGGCACCAGAACGGCGCCGCCGAGACCATGCAGGAGATCCTGGGTAAGCGCAAGCGCACCCTCACGACGGAGATGCGCGAAATGGCCGACTACCTGGGCGTCGTCGGGTAGCTGCCACGCAGCGTGGCAGTTCGCGAACCAAGAGTCGCGAACTGCCGTGACTCTCACCTGGGGTGATGATCACTCAGCGCCTACGGTCGGTGTGTCCACCATCAGTGACCCAGGCCGGGGGTGCCCAGTGAGCCAGCCCAGGAGCGATGCCGACCGCATGCGTCGCAGAGACCTGTACGACGCCGCGTCGGGTGGGGGAGGCCCCCGCTTACTGCCGTGGACCAGCCCGGAGGGGAAGCCCTGCTACCTGAGCACCGACGGCCGGGGCTACCTCTCCACCCTCGCCGACAGCATCGAGACGGTACAGCTCAGCCTGGGCCAGGAGCTGCTGGAGCACGCCCGAGAAGCCACGGCTCCCGGAGCGCCAACTCCGTCGGCCACCGAATACCGATGGCTGGCCCGCCGGTTGACCGAGGCCCTGGCGGACGCGCTCCGAGTAGCCGACTCGCGCGGGCAGCGCCTCCCGGACCCGGAAGAGGAAGAGGTGGACGAGGGTGCCTGACTCTGCGGACACCGACGCATCGGTCCGCGACGCCGCACGGGGGCGCTATCGCTTCCGCGAGTACCACGTGACCACCGTCCCCGACCCCCTGGCTCTGCCGGCCTTCACGGCGCTCTGCGTCACCGGCGAGGAACGCAACTGCGGTGCTACATCCGGCACCCTGCACACCCCGGACGAGCTGACGCACTGGATCGCCGAACACTGCGCCCAGACCGGCCACCAGCACTACGAGCAGACCGTCCGCGCCATACTCCGTGCCGAGCCCGGCGCGTGGCAGTAAACCCCTGCGCCGACACCCCACCAGCGGCAGCACCACCGTGCACCCCGTGCTCCTGACGGCAGTAGCGACGGCAACACCCACGGATTCCCCCGCACCGCTCCCTTCGCCATCACCCGTCCCTCTTGGCAGCGAATTCTTTACGCTGTGACGAGTTCTGGAGGGACCAGACAGGATGTAGTCCCAGTCTGACGTCGGATTGGGAGTTCCGTTTGCCCGGCTTCCGACCACGATGATTGGCTGCCCCGCCTTGTCGGCAGCATTCTGAATTCGCTTGGCATCATTCGGGCTGATACCTGCTTCGGATACCGTTCTGAGGCCAGGCCCACACCACCCGTTGGAGTTGTGAACCAGAACCGGCGTCTCCCCCGCCAGCACATAGTACGTGTGCTACGCGGCCCCCGACGCGGTCGAGACTTCTGGCAAAGTTATAATCCGAATCGCCCCGACTATGCAGAGCTGGATCGGGATAGGCCGTTCGTGGTGTTCGGGCCCCGGAGCAGGTGAGGATTTGAGAGCGTCAGAACGCATCATCAACGAGGTCGCTCAAGGGCTCCGCACCCTGGACGACACTGTGGCCTGGTTCTCCTCATTGGAAGAGGCTGGACAGAAGGCAGTACTGCATGAGGTTGTTCGTTACGCTATGCAGGCCCATGCAACGGTGAACGATGCGCGTGAGGGGCTACTGCAAGCAGGCGTCAAGCCGACCATGACCCCGGCAGTGCTCATTGTCCGGGAACCGATTCTCGAACAGATGGGGAAGATCATAAATCTGCCCCCCGGTGAGTACGTAAAATCATTTCGCGTCCTCGTGTCTACTTTCGCAGTAGCTGACACGCGACGAAGAGAAACGGAGTGCCGAGGAACTTGTAGCCACGCCTGGCACAACCTGCCGTAACCGCCGACGCCGCCGGCGTACCGAGGGTGAATTGCCAAGGGTTTCAGAGGTCACTCGGGTGCACGTTGGGAGCCCCCGCCGAGTTGGTAATCGGCGGGGGCTCCCGGGCGTTTGACAGCAATGCTGACGGCAACGTCAGCGGACGAGCGTCGCGGTAGGCGGCTCGTCAGGGGGTTCCTCGGCGTGGCTGAGGACGCTGCTCAGGGAGCCGATGGCTTGGCGCTGGAGGCGGAGTCGGGCGTGGGCGTAGACGTCGGTGGTGACGCCGATGTGGGCGTGGCCGAGGAGTTCCTTGCTGACGACGAGATCAACGCCTTACTCCAGGAGTAGAGCCGCGGGCAACACAGTGGGACAGGAACGGCGGCAGTGGGGATCCAGGGTGTGGGCGAGGGGATCTGGTGGTGGGGCGCGGGTCCGGGAAGCGGGTGCATCTCGACAACCCGTGGGTGAACAGTGGGAAGTTGGGTGTTGGCCGGGGCCCTGCGTGGATATGGTGCACAGGCAGAGGCGCACGTGATCCTGCGCGTGCGTGCAGGGTGCATGTGACCGTCGGAGTGCGGGCGGGAGCGTGCGGACCGGGACCGGGGGTGTGCGGATGCCGACCGCGATAGCCGTCACCAGCCCCGATCTTGTGCTGCCCTCGCCCGACCGGCACACCCCGACCGCCACCGTGCTCCAGGGCCTCGCTGGTCCCGGCGGCGGCGCGGCCACCAAGGGCGCCGTGGGGGCAAATGGTGCCATGGGGGCCATGGGCGCCCGGGGAGCGAAGGGGAGCAAGGGGAGCGCTGCGTTCTCCCTGGAGCAGGCGCTCACCGAGGCGCACACCCTCATCGAGTACCACGGGTACGTGATCGTGCTCTGCCCCGCCTCCGCGCCACCCGCCGTCCTGCACCGGCTCCACACCGTCCGCTCCGTGCTGGAGACCGACCGGATCGCCATCGTGCGCAGCGAGCTGCCGCCGCTCGGCCTCTCCGTACTCGCGCTCCAGTTACGGCAGTTGTCGGTCTGCGACTTCAGCCCGGGTGTGCTCGCCTGCGCCGCCCGGCTGCTCAGCCACTACATCTACGCGGGCGCCCTCCTCGGCTCCGTCGCCAGGCTGGACCGCGTGCCCGTCACGCTCCAGTCGCACGCCAGGTCCTGGGTTCCCGGCGCCCAGTTCGCCGTCCTCGCCACACCACGGCCCGAACTGGTCAAAGCGGGCGGCGACACGCTGCTCGCCGGGCCCGGGTTCAGTACGAAGATGCTGTACGCCACCGGGCAGCTCACCCCCGACTGGGTCCTCGACACGCTCGCGCCCGCGTGGAACGTGCAGGGCTGCGCCGACGTGCGGCTCCCCGGCGAGTCGGCCCGCTGGTGGGCCACCGGCAAGCTCGTCGAGTTCGCCGCCGCGATCCCCGACATCTCCGTGCTCTACCAACTGGTGTCGTCCGTGCGGAGGGAGGACTGCCGCTGGTGCGGTCTCGAACTCATCGGTGACCGCTGCGCCTTCTGCGCCGCACCACTGCTCCCACCGTCAGAACGGGCCCCCGCCGAGCGGGCCCCGACCGAGCGGGAGTCCGCCGCGGCTCCCGGCGGCGGGACGGAAGCCACCGCGGTACGCGCCCTGCCAAGAGGCGCCACCTAGGGCCGCCGGGCCCACCGGCCCACCACGGCGGCCGCAAGCGCCACCGCCGACAACCCGTGCACCACACCGCTCACTGTCCGTAGCCACATGCACCCGCCGCACGAACGAGGTAGGTAGTCCGGCCCATGAACGCACGCCAGCGCCGCGGAGTCATCCTCCTTGTCCTTTCGGTCCTGTGCGCGCTCGGCGCCTTCGCCGGGGTGCTCTCGGTGATCCGCGACGTGAACTCCAAGGTCGGGCCGGAGGTCGAGGCGTACGAGCTGAAGACGGACATCGCGCCCTACAAGGAACTGGAGCCCGGACAGTTCAAGAAGGTGGAGATGCCGGAGCGCTGGCTGTCCGACAACGCCGTGACCGATCTGCGGGAGCTCCGCGGGAAGATCGCCGTCACACAGTTGCGGAAGGGCTCCCTGCTGCAGAACGACATGATCGTGAAGCGGCCCCGACTGGAGCCGGGGCAGCAGGAGATCGCGATCATGATCGACGCGGCGACCGGTGTCGCCGGGAAGATCACGCCGGGATCGACGGTCAACATCTACGCCACCTTCAAGGCCGAGGACGAGAAGGGCTCCGACCAGTCGAAGGTCATCGTGGAGGGCGCGAAGGTCATCGACGTGGGCAAGCTGACGGCGCTCGACGCCGACCCCGACGACCGGTCGCGGCGCCGCAACGCCGAAGCGGTGCCGATCACCTTCGCGCTCGACACCAAGGACACCCAACGCGTCGCGTACGCCGAGTCGTTCGCCTCACACGTACGGCTCGCCCTGGTCGGACAGGGGGGTGACGCGGATGTGCCGCGCGGGGACCGCACGTACACCCTGGACGAGGACAAGTAAGGGGAGCCGCCGCATGAGCCGCCCTATGGACGTTCCCTCGTACCGCCGCAGCCGGCGGGTCCGGACGGGGGGAGGCCGGACGTGAGCACCCGCATCCTGCCCGCCGTCGGTGACCCGGACGCGGCTCGCGCCCTGACCGGCCTCGCGGCGCAGCTCCCCGACGCCGAACCCGCCGCGCCCGTACCGGACTCCACGGCCCTCCTGGACACCCTGGCCCGGCTCGCCGCCGAGTCCCTCGACGAGCTGCCCGAGGTCGTCCTCGTACACGAACGCATCGCGCCCGTGCCCGCCCTCGATCTCATCCGCGACCTGGTCCTGCGCTTCCCCGCGGTGGGCGTCGTCCTCGTCACCGCCGACACCAGCCCGGCGCTCCTGACCGCCGCCATGGACAGCGGCGCCCGCGGCATCGTCACGTTCCCGCTCGGCTACGACGCCCTCGCCGAGCGGGTGCAGGCGGCTTCCGCCTGGTCGACGGGCATGCGGCGGCATCTGGGCTCCACCGCCGTCGAGCTGTACGGGGGCGGGCCCGGCGGCGCGACGGGCGGCGGGGGGCAGGTCGTGGCCGTCACCGGTGCGAAGGGCGGCGTCGGCACCACCCTTGCCGCCGTCCAGCTCGCCCTGGCCGCGCAGGCTTCCGGGCGCAGCACCGTCCTGCTCGACCTGGACCTCCAGTCCGGCGACGTCGCCTCATACCTGGACGTGCAGTTCCGCCGCTCCGTCGCCGACCTCGCCGCCATCAGCGACATCTCGCCGCGCGTCGTCCAGGACGCCGTGTACGCGCACGAGTCCGGCGTCGGCCTGCTCCTCGCGCCCGCCGACGGCGAGCGCGGCGAGGAGATCACCGACCGGGTCGCCCGCCAGACCGTCAACGCGCTGCGGGGACGGTACGACGTCGTGGTCGTCGACTGCGGTACGTACGTCACGACCGCCACCGCCACCGCCATCGAGACGGCCGACCAGGCCGTGCTCCTGCTGACCCCCGACGTCGTGGCCGTACGCGCCGCCAAACGCATGGTGCGGCTGTGGGACCGGCTGCAGATCCGCAAGGCCGAGGAGACGCTGACGGTCGTCAACCGGGCGGCGCGGGGCGCTGAGATCCAGCCCGCCCTCGTCGCCCGCGTCACCGGCACCCGGGCCGCCCGTACCTCGGTCCCCGACGTACCCAAGGAACTCCAGGCCGCCGTCGACGCAGGCCGCGTACAGGACCTCGACAGCAAGTCCACCGTCAAGCAGGCGCTGTGGGGGCTCGCCGGGGAGATCGGCCTTGTGGCGGGGGAGTCCGGGGCCGGGCACGGGCGCAAGGGCGGGCGTGGCACGCGGCGGCTCGGCAAGTCCGACCGCGGTGCGGTCACCCTGGAGTTCGCCGGGATGTTCCCGCTGGTGCTCACCGTCATCGGGCTGCTCTGGCAGTGCGCGCTGTACGGGTACACGTACTCGTTGGCGGGGAACGCGGCGGACGAGGCGGCTCGGGCCGCGACGGCCGTGGCGGCGGTCGACGGGGACTACGCCGGTGCCTGCGACGCCGCGGGGAAGGAACATCTGCCCGAGGCCTGGCAGGGCGCCACGATCTCCTGCGCCCCGGAGGGCGACGTCATGAAGGCCACGGTCCAGGTGGACGTACCGCTGTTCTTCCCGGGGGTCGAGACGGGGTGGGCCGTCGACGCGGAGGCGGGGGCGGCGTCCGAGGGGGCGCCGTGAGGCGGGGGGTGGGTC
>NZ_JOAP01000060.1 GCF_000720475.1 Streptomyces aureocirculatus | reverse complement strand
CCCCAAGCCCCCAAGGGTCACCCCGCCGCCCGAGCCCGTGGCCTACCCCGAGCACCGCCCGTCGCCGCACAAGCGGCCGCCCCGCAACGGCTCCTCACTCGTGACCCTCACCCTGCTCATCACCGCGCCCGCGGTGCTCGCCGTCGCCGCGCTGCGACCGCGCTGACCGCCGGAGGACCCATGTCGGAATGGCTTGTTCTCACCCTCGCGATGGTCGCCGTGTGCGGCATCGTCCTCGTCGTCGTGGTGCTCCAGCGCCGACGAACCGCCCCGGATGTGGATGCTTCGGAAACACCGGACGTGATGGAGTACATGACGATGATGATCGGCGTGGTCTACGCCATCGTCCTCGGACTCGCCATCGCCGGTGTCTGGGAGGCCCGCAGCGCGGCCCAGGATCATGTGCGTGCCGAGGCCCAGGCCCTGCACGAGGTGCACGAGCGGGTCCGGGTGTACCCCGTCGAGGCCCGGGACCGCATTCGCGACGACGTAACGGCGTATGTCGGCCATGTCGTGAACACCGAGTGGGACACCATGATCGAGCGGGAAAATGTGACCGACCGCGGTGACGAACTGCTCGCGAAGCTGCGCCACGACGTCACCGACTACGAGCCCACGAACGACTTCCAGGCCCAGGCCTACCAGCCGCTGCTCGACCAGATCACACTCGCCGACGAGGCCCGCGGCAATCGCAGCGACAGCGTGGAGGCCACCATGCCGGGGGTGGTCTGGTTCGGCCTGATCACCGGCGGGCTCGTCACCGTGGGCCTGATCTTCCCGCTCCAGATCCGCCGCACCGCCCGCGAACTGCTCCTGGCGGGCCTCTTCTCCGCCCTGATCGCCTTCCTGCTCTTCCTCATCTGGGACTTCGACGCCCCCTACAGCCGGGGCATCGCGGCCACGGCCGAGCCGTTCGAAGCGCTGTTCCCCGGAATCGGCGACTAGGGCGGGACAGCAGGTTCTGTCCCAGGGGGCCACCGGCGCAGGGGAAGTTCCGGTGGCCCTGCCGCCGGACGCCCCCGTTGTCCCCCGTGTTCCCCCGCGGCCCTTGGACGGACCCCGTCCGTGCGGCATATGCGCCATCAAACCCCTTGCCCCGCCCGCGCGGGGAGTGTGTGCGGGGCGCCAGTAGGTGCGCGGGGAACACACGGCGTGTGAGCCGTGCCCGGCCTCCGGCCGCGAGCGCACCCCCCTTTGCCCCATCCTCCCGCCCGTGCGGCACGCCACGCCGTCACCTTCGCCCGTCCGGCCCAGCCCTGTGACCCGTTCGCACGACACCGATCGCGGCGCGTCCCGGCCCTGCCTAGCGTTCGGGACATCGAGGTGCATCACCGGCACAAGCGGAAGAAGGTCCGCGGCTGCTCCTCGGGGACCCGGAGGAATAATCATGCGCGCGATACGCGTCGCTTCGGCCGCTCTGCTCACCGCCACCACCCTGGCCCTGACCGCGCCCCCCGCGTCGGCGGCCCGTACCGGCGAGGAGAACATCACCTCGTTCGGCTTCCGCGTCACCCCCGCCGCGATCGCCGCGGGCGGCCAGGTCACGCTCAGCGTCGACGGCTGCGAGCACAACACCAAGGTGACGTCCGGCATCTTCGACGACGTCACGATCCCCAAGGGCCAGGCGTCGGCCACCGCGAAGGTGTTCTGGGACGCCAAGCCCGGCGCCATGTACGAGGTCACGTTCGCCTGCGGCCAGGAGTCCGGCACGACCGACCTGACCATCGTCGGCGGCGGCTCCAGCAACAACCCCACCCCCCAGCCCACCCCGCGCCACACCCGGGGCGTCAAGGCCGGTGTCGGCGGCAGCTCCGACGGCTCCGACGCCCAGCAGATCGCGGTCGGCGGCGCCCTCATCGCGGGCGTCATCGGCACGGCGTACTTCTGGGCCCGCCGCAGGACCGGGCCGAACGGTTCCTGACGTCCCGGCGTCCCGGCCCGGCGCGGAAGGGGTCGCGCCGGGCAGGGAGGCCGCGGAGCCCTCAGGCCTTGCTCTCGGACCGGCGGCGCATCCAGAAGACCCCGCCGCCCACGACCGCGACGGTCACCAGGGCCCCGCCGATCGCCATGTCGGTCCGGGTCGCACCGGACGTGGTGCCGCCGCCGACGCCGCCGCGGACCCCGCCGTGGATGACGGTGAAGGCGTGCGGCCTGGTCAGCGGCTTGCCGCCGCAGTTGGCCGTGATGTCGTACGCGCCCGGGTGGGCATTGTGGTTGATCTTGACGGTCGCGCTCGCGGTGGTGCCGCCCGAGATGGGCTTGAGGTGCGTGCGCGGGAACGCCGGTGACTCGACATAGCTGCCGGCCGCGTGGCAGGAGCTGCCGTCGACGGTGACCGTCAGATGCCCGCCCCGGGCGATGACGCTGGGCATGGCGACGATATTGCTGGGTTCCGCCCAGGCCGCGGCCGACGGCGCGCCGAACCCGACCAGGGCGCCGGCGGCCACGACGGCCGCGAGTGCACGAGAGTTGCGCATGGGTCTCTTCCTCCGCGGAAAGCGTCCCGGGGACACCATTTCCCCGGTCGATCGGCGAGAACGCCTCCCAGTCAGACCCTCAGACGCGCTGCGTGGGGCCGCATTTCGGGGATCGGCCGTCCTGGTGAGAAGACACGCCGAAGGGCGTCCGCGCAGGTCGTCATTGCCGCAGGTCACGGACCGTCAGAAATTTCCGGTGGGCCCGAACTCGGATGGCGCACGCCGCCGGTGCGAGCCACCCGTTCGCTCCCGCCCTTTCGCACGCCGGGCGCGCTGCGCATAGCGTTTTTCGTACGCGCAATGGACGTGGCCGCACAAGTCGCGTCGAGAGGGGATAGAGCATGTCTTCGTCCCAGCCGTCGGAAGAGTTCGAAGAGGAGGAGAGGCAGCGCAGACGGGCGCCGTGGGGCGTCATGGCGCTTGTGCTGCTGACCGGGCTCGCACTGATCCGCAATGGCTCCGGAGAGTTCGACGTGGGCCCGCCGCAGCCCGCGTCGGCCGCGGCGGCCGACCGGGCTCCCACCAGGAAGGGCGCCCCCGCGCCGCTGACGTTCTCGCCCGCGGACCGCATCCGCATCAAGCCGATCCGGGTGGACGCCCCCGTGATCGCGGTCGGCCTGGACTCGGAGGGCTGGGTGGACGCGCCGCCGCCGGACGACTCCAATCTCGCGGGCTGGTTCACGGGCGCGGTGTCCCCCGGCGAGCAGGGCACGTCGGTCGTCGTCGGACATGTCGACAATCAGCAGGGGCCCGCCGTCTTCTACGGCCTCGGCTCGCTCAAGAAGAAGCAGCGCATCGAGGTCAAGCGCAAGGACCGGCGCACCGCGGTCTTCGAGATCTATGGGATCGAGGTGTTCGCGAAGAACAATTTCCCCGGCGACCGCGTGTACAAGAATGGCGGGACCCCGGAACTGCGGGTGATCACATGCGGCGGCGGCTTCTCCAAGCAGAACGGCTACGACGGGAACGTGGTGGTGTTCGCCCGGCTCGTGGACGTGCGCTGAGAGACCGTGTGGGCGTGCGCTGAGAGACCGTGTGGGCGTGCGCTGAGACCCTTCGCGGGCGTGCGCTGAGAGGCCTTGGTGCGGCGCGCGGCGGCGCCGTCGTGCGCCGCACGCCCGCCGGCACGGGCGCTACACCCGGTACCGGCTCGGCACCGTGAGCCGGTAGCCCTCGTCGAGGAGTTCGGGCAGATAGCGGCGCAGCGCCCGTACGCTCTGCGAGCGGTTGCCGCCCGCGTCGTGCGAGAGCACGACGACTCCGGGTCCCGCACCCCGGAGCACCCGCCGCACGATGGCGCCGGTGCCGGGCGTGCGCCAGTCCAGGGTGTCCACGGTCCAGGCGAGCGGTTCCATGCCGAGGTCGGCGCCGATCTCGAAGGCCGCGCGGTTCCAGGCGCCGTACGGGGCGCGGAACCACACCGGCGGGGTGCCCGCCACGGCTTCGACGACCTCGCAGGTGCGCTCCATCTGGCGGCGGATCCCCGCGCGGGTGAGGCGGGACAGCAGCGGATGGCTCCAGGTGTGGTTGCCGATCACATGCCCGTCGGCGGCCATCTCGCGCAGCAGGTCGGGGTGGGCGGCCGCCATCTCGCCGCACACGAAGAACATCGCGCGGGCGTCGTGGCGCCGCAGGATCCGCAGGATGTCCTTGGTGTACCGCGGGTCGGGCCCGTCGTCGAAGCTCAGGACCATGGAGCGGGCGCGGCCCGGGATGCGCAGGATCGGCGCCCTGCGCACCGGCGGGCGGGCCGGGGCGCCGCGGTGGGGGCCGTACCCCGCCATGGGCTGCAGCCGGTAGGGGGCGCGCCCGGGGGCCTTCGGCGCGGCGCCCGCCTGCGGTCCGGCGGCGGATCCGGCGCCGGTGTCGGCGGGGACGCCAGGACCGGGGGGCTCCGCGGTGTCCGCGGTCAGGAACCGGGCCGTGGTGGCCACCCCGAGCACGGCGGCCCAGCCGAGCAGGGCCCGGCGCCCCGGAGGCATCTGATCGTTTTTCATGAATAATCCGTGGCACGGCTGAGGCCCGCGGCGTCTCCGCGACACCGCCCCGGCAGGCGAATGCACCCGATGGGACCAGCGGCCCACGGGGAGGGGCGCGTCAGCGGCGGCGGACCAGCGGGAAGGGCAGCGTCTCGCGGATCGTCAGGCCGGTGAGGAACATGACGAGCCGGTCGACGCCGATGCCGAGCCCGCCGGTGGGCGGCATCGCGTACTCCAGGGCCTCCAGGAAGTCCTCGTCGAGCTCCATCGCCTCCGGGTCTCCCCCGGCGGCGAGCAGGGACTGGGCGGTGAGCCGTCGGCGCTGTTCGACGGGGTCGGTCAACTCTGAGTAGGCGGTGCCCAGTTCGGTGCCGAAGGCGACGAGGTCCCAGCGTTCGGCGAGGCGCGGATCCGCGCGGTGCCCGCGGGTGAGCGGCGAGACCTCGGTCGGGAAGTCCTTGTAGAAGGTCGGCAGCGTCGTCCGCTCCTCGACGAGGCGTTCGTACATCTCCAGGACGACGTCGCCGCGGCCGTCGTCGGCCGTGTACGGGACCCGCGCGCGGTCGCACAGACGGTGCAGGGCGGGCAGCGGGGTGTCGGCGCCGACCTCCTCGCCGAGCGCCTCGGAGATCGCCCCGTACACGGTCCTGACCGGCCAGGCGCCGGAGATGTCGTACTCGGTGACACGGCCCCCGGCGTCGGTCCTGCGGGCCGTCGGGGTGCCGAAGGCGGCGGTCGCGGCGGCCTGGATCAGTTCGCGCGTGAGGTCGAGCATCACGTCGTAGTCGGCGTACGCCTGGTAGGCCTCCAGCATGGTGAACTCGGGGTTGTGTTTGTAGGAGACGCCTTCGTTGCGGAACGTGCGGCCGAGTTCGAAGACCTTCTCCATGCCGCCGACGCACAGCCGCTTCAGATACAGCTCGGGGGCGATGCGCAGATACAGATCGAGGTCGTAGGCGTTGATGTGGGTGGTGAAGGGGCGGGCGTTGGCGCCGCCGTGGATCTGCTGGAGCATCGGCGTCTCGACCTCCAGGTAGCCGCGGTCGAGCAGGCCCTGCCGCAGCGCCTGTACGGCGGTGGAGCGGGCGTGTACGGCGGCGCGCGCCGTGGGGCTCGCCACCAGGTCCAGATAGCGGCGGCGCACCTTCGCCTCGGGGTCGGTGAGGCCGCGGCGCTTGTCGGGCAGCGGGCGCAGGCACTTGCCGGTGAGCTGCCAGGAGGTGGCGAAGACGGTGAGTTCGCCCGTGTCACTGCGGCCGACCTCGCCGGTGGCGGCGAGGTGGTCGCCGATGTCGGTGTCCGCGGTGAAGGAGTCGAGGACGGCACGGCCCGAACGGTCCCGCGAGAAGGCGAGCTGGAGATCGCCCGACCAGTCGCGCAGGACGACGAAGACGACGCCGCCGAAGTCGCGTACGAGCATGACGCGGCCCGCGACGGTGACCTGCTGCCCCGCCGTGTCCGCCCGCACCGCTGCCAGCACATGGGTGCGGGGGCGGGCGGCGACCGGGTAGGGGTCGGTGCCGGCCGCGCGCAGCCGATGGAGTTTGCGGTGCCGGACGCGGACCTGTTCGGGCAGCGCGTCGGCGGGGTCGCGGGCCGCGCCGGTGGCGTCACCGAGGCCGAGCGCGGCGATGGAGGGCAGGCCCTCGGTGGTGGCGGGCTTGGTGACGCCGCGCGGCTTGTGGCCCTTGCCCCACAGCTTGCGCAGCGACGGCACGGAGACGAAGCCCTCGGCGATGCCGGACGCGAGGCCGATGCGGGGAAGGGCGCCGGTGTCGCCGTAGCAGATGAAGCGCGGGTACCACTCCGGGTGGAACTTGGCGTTGGACCGGTACAGCGCCTCGAGCTGCCACCACTTGGAGAAGAAGAGCAGCAGCCGGCGCCAGAGCCTCAGGACCGGGCCCGCGCCGATCCTGGCGCCCTCCTCGAACACCGAGCGGAACACGGCGAAGTTCAGCGAGATCCGCTTCACCCCGAACTTGGGTGCGGCGGCGCACAGCTCGGCGACCATGAACTCCATGACGCCGTTGGGTGCGCTGCGGTCGCGGCGCATCAGGTCCAGGGAGACGCCGTCCCTGCCCCAGGGCACCAGGGACAGCAGCGCAAGGAGCCTGCCGTCGGCGTCGAGGGCCTCGACGAGCAGGCACTGGCCGTCCTCGGGGTCGCCGAGCCGGTCGAGGGCCATGGAGAAGCCGCGTTCGGTCTCGGTGTCACGCCAGGCGTCCGCCCTGTCGACGATGCCCTCCATCTCCTCGTCGGTGAGGGTGGCGTGGCGGCGTACCCGGGCCGTGGCGCCGGTGCGGCACACCCGGTTCACGGCCTGCCGTGTGACGCGCATGTCACGGCCGTCCAGGTCGAAGCCGGACACGTACAGGAGCGCCTCGTCGCCGAGCTGGAGGGCGCCGAGCCCGGCGCGGGCGAAGGCCTTGGCGCCCTCCTCGGACGCGCCCATCACGGCGGGGGCCCAGGCGTAGCGGCGGGCCACGTCGAGCCAGGCGCCGATCGCGTGCGGCCAGGCCTCGCGGTCGCCGACCGGATCGCCGCTGGCCAGGCAGACGCCCGCCTCGATCCGGTAGGTCACGGCGGCCTTGCCGCTGGGTGAGAAGACGACGGCCTTGTCGCGCCGGGTGGCGAAGTAGCCGAGGGAGTCCTGGTCGCCGTACCGGCCGAGGAGGGCGCGGATGCGCGGTTCCTCGTCGCCGTGCAGGGCCGCCTCCATGCGCTGCGAGCGGAACAGCGTCGCGGCGGCGTTGAGCAGCGCGAGCGCGCCGAACAGGCCGAGGAAGAAGAACAGGGGACGTGGTGGGGCGCCGTCGAAGTACTCGTGGCCGTGCAGGAACCCGCCGCAGACCCGGTTCGCCGCCCACAGCAGGCGCTCGCCGCGCACCAGCGTGCCGGGGAACAGTTCGACGAGCCCCCACCCGGCGAGGATCGCAAGACCGAGCCCCGCCGCGAGCACGGCCGCGGCCCGCCACACCGCCCCGTGCCGCGAGTCCGCGTCGAACTCGCCGCGGGCCAGTACGAGCAGGACGAGCGCGGCGCCGCACACGACGAGGGACGGCACCGAATCGGCCCAGAGGCCGAGCGCGATCCCCAGCACGTCGAAGGCGATGAGCAGGCCCAGATAGCTGACGACGAGCCACCACGCGACCTTCTTGCGGGCCGCGATGGCTGCCGCGAGGAGGAAGAGGAAGACGGCGTACGCGAGGTTTGCGCTGACCGGCACGGTGGCCAGGTCCAGGAGGCGCACCGCTGGCCGCAGGAGGCGGCGCAGCGGTGGGATGATCGCGAGGAGCGCGCAGAGCAGGCCCAGGGCGCCGAAGAATCCCGCGAAGCCTTGCGGGGCCTGGCGCAGGGTGCCCCGCGCGCCGCCCGGGTCGTCCACGGAGGCACTCATGCCTCGACTCTAAGAACCCCCGGCCCACCCCGCCCGTCGGCCTCCGTCCCGCCCCGTCAGGGGCGCGGGGAACTGCGCGCTCAGCCCAGGAAAGGCCGCAGACGCGTCTGCCGCGGTCCCCGCAGACGCGTCTGCGGCTTTTTTCGTGGCTGGTCGCGCAGTTCCCCGCGCCCCTGACGGGGCACCCCCCTAGCCTTGAAGGGGGCGAGGGCTGGGCTAGCCTCGGGGGGTGACGGAAGACGCCCCTGAAAAGTCCCAGCAGTTCGAACGCGGCACCGACGGGCCGAAAGTGATCGTCGCCGGGGTCGACGGCTCGGACTCCTCACTGCGGGCTGCGGCATATGCCGGTGGCCTTGCCAGACGACAGCGCGCGCTGCTCGCCGTCGTCTACGTCCAGCCGGTGGTGGCCGCGGGAGCGGCCCTGGGTGCGCCGATCGCGGACACCACCGAGGAGATCGCGGAGAACCTGATCGCCGAGATCCGCGACGCGACCGAGCGCGTGAAGGGCATATTCGACGTGCGCTGGGAGTTCCACACCTTCCGCGGCGACCCCTACAACGGCCTGGTCACCGCCGCCGACGAGCTGAAGGCCGACGCCGTCGTGGTCGGCGCGTCGGAGCAGGCGGGGCACCGCATCGTCGGCTCGGTGGCGGTACGCCTGGTGAAGGCGGGCCGCTGGCCGGTCACCGTGGTGCCGTAGGGCCGGTCCCGCACCGTGGTGGTGCCGTAGAGCCGATCCCCTCCCCGGGGGGCCGGGGGGCCGGGGGCCGACTGGGCGAACCTCTTCGCCGGTGCCACCGCGCCCCCGCGCGTGCTGCGTGGTGTCTTCCGTGCCGCGAGTCCCTGAGCCATCATGATCCGCCGTCAGCCGACCACCGTCAGCGAAGAGGTGAGGCTCATGGCCGGACCACGGACGGGGCAGGGAATCCTGCGCCGCAAGCCCATCGACCACATCGAGGACACCGAGGCGGACGGCGGGTCCGCGCAGCTCACCCGCACCCTCGGCCTGTGGCAGCTCACCGCGATCGGCGTGGGCGGCATCATCGGCGCCGGGATCTTCACCCTCGCGGGCACCGTCGCGAACGAGAAGGCAGGGCCCGCCGTTCTCATCTCGTTCCTGATCGCGGGCGTGGCGAGCGCCGCCGCCGCGTTCTCGTACGCGGAGTTCGCCGGTCTGATCCCGAAGGCGGGCTCGGCGTACACCTACGGCTACGCGGTGCTCGGCGAGATCGCGGGCTGGTTCATCGGCTGGGACCTGCTCCTGGAGTACACGGCGATCGTGGCGGTGGTCGCGATCGGCATCTCCGGGTACTTCAACTTCCTCCTGAACGAGATGGGCACGGAGCTGCCGACGTGGATGCTGGGCGCGCCCGGCACCGGTGACGGCCACAAGGTCGACCTGTTCGCGGCGGTCCTGTGCCTGTTCATCGCCTATCTGCTGACCCTCGGGATCAAGAACGCGGCGCGCTTCGAGATGGTCGTCGTGATCCTGAAGGTCCTGGTGGTCCTGCTCGTCATCGGCGTCGGCTTCTTCCACGTCAGGACGGGCAACTACGAGCCGTTCTTCCCATTCGGGCTCAGCGGCGCCTTCACGGGAGCGGCCACCGTGTTCTTCGCGGTGTTCGGGTACGACGCCATGTCGACCGCGGCCGAGGAGTCCAAGGACGCCCAGCGTCACATGCCGAAGGCGATCATGTACTCGCTCGCCGTCTCGATGGTCCTGTACGTGCTCGCGTGCCTGGTCCTGACGGGCATGCAGGACTACAAGGACATCGATCCGGAGAGCGGCTTCTCCTCGGCGTTCAAGGCGGCGGGGCTCGGCGGGCTCGCCGACGTCATCGCGGTCGGCGCGATCATCGGCATCCTCACGGTGATGTTCACGTTCATGCTGGGCTGCACGCGCGTGTGGTTCTCGATGAGCCGCGACGGACTGCTGCCGAAGTGGTTCGCGAAGACACACCCGACGCGACACGTGCCGACGCGCGTGACATGGATCGTCGGGTTCGCTTCGGCCGCGATCGCCGGCTTCCTGCCGATCGGCGAGGCGGCCGAACTCACCAACATCGGCATCCTGCTCGCGTTCGTCGTGGTGTGCGTAGCGGTGATCGTGCTGCGCTACAAGCGGCCCGACCTGCCGCGTACGTTCCGCTGCCCCGGCATGCCGGTGGTGCCCGCGGTCGGGGTCGTCTTCTCCATCTGGCTCATCACGTTCCTGGAGTGGCAGACCTGGGTGCGGTTCGGGGTGTGGTTCGCCCTCGGCCTCGTCGTGTACTTCGCGTACTCCTACCGCAGGTCGGAGATGGCGAAGGCGGAGCAGCGGCAGTCCGGCTCCTAGGTGGGCGGTCGCCGCTCCGCCGTCGGGCCGCCTCCGTCCCGGCGGCGGCCCGTCACTGCCCCATCGTC
This sequence comes from Streptomyces aureocirculatus, assembly GCF_000720475.1. Classification (GTDB taxonomy): domain Bacteria; phylum Actinomycetota; class Actinomycetes; order Streptomycetales; family Streptomycetaceae; genus Streptomyces; species Streptomyces aureocirculatus. The sequence goes on along the minus strand of NZ_JOAP01000060.1, from coordinate 32,989 downwards.
AGGCCGTCCTCGCCCGCGCCCCGGCTCAGGACGACGCGTCGGATGCGGTCGCGAAGCTCACCGACGTCCCGGCCGCGGTCGATGGCGGCGTTGAGGTTGACGACGCGGCCCGCGGCCGTGTCGAACCAGAACGGCACGAACTCCGCCTTCGCCATCTTCCAGCGGCCGCCGGGCTTCTCGGGGGCGGCGAAGGTGAAGCGGCCCGCGGTGCCCTGGTTGCCCCGCGGGTCCTCGGCGCCCGCGTGGTTGATCATGTCCCCGGCGATCTGGTCGCCCATGCCGTAGACGATCCAGGTCCCGTTGACCTTCTCGTAGGCCTGCGGGACGTGCGCGTGGGTGCCGATGATGAGGTCGACGTCCGGCCGCCCCGCCGTGCGCGCGGCGGTCAGCTCCCTGCCCAGGTTCAATTGCCGGCGGTCGGGGGCGTCCTGCCATTCGGTGCCCCAGTGCAGGGACACGACCACGACATCGGCGCCCGCCTTCCTCGCGGCGCGGGCGTCGGAGAGGATGCGGTCCTTGTCGATGAGGTTCACCGACCAGGGCTTGCCCTTGGGCAGCGGGATGTCGTTGGTGCCGTAGGTGTAGGCGAGCTGGGCCACCTTGGCGCCGCCCGCGCGCAGCCAGGCCGGGGAGCGGCCCTCGGTGGCCGTGCGCCCGGAGCCCGCGTGCTTGACGCCCGCCCGGTCGAGGGCGGCGAGGGTGCGGTGGATCCCGTCCGCGCCGTCGTCGAGCGTGTGGTTGGAGGCCGTGGAGCACGCGTCGTAGCCGGTGCTCCGCAGCGCCCTGGCCACGTGCGGGGGTGACTTGAAGGTCGGATAGCCCGTGTAGTCGCCGGGCGGGCCGTACACCGTCTCCATGTGACAGATCGCCAGGTCCGCGTCGGCGACCACGGACTTGGCGCCCGCCAGCATGGGCGCGAAGTCATAGCCTGCGCCGCCCGCGTCGGCGTTCGCCTGCCGGATGATCGAGGCGTGCGGCAGCACGTCGCCGGAGGCCACGAGCGTGAAGGCGCGGGCGTCGTTCGCGCCGCCCGCCGCGGACGGTGCGGACGCCGGGTGCCGGGCCGCGGACGCCCGCTTCTGCTCCTGCCCCGGCTCGGACGGCTGCTGCGCGGCGCAGCCGACGGTGGCGCCGACCAGTGCGGCGGTGAGGACGGCGAGGGCCGGGTGAGCGCGCCGGGCGCCCCGGGCGGGGCGGGTGCGGCGGATGCGGCGGGCGGGCCGTGCGGGGCGGGTGCGCTGTGTCATCGACCGGACTTCCGTATGGGGAGATTTTCGTTAAAACCGATCCACATACGAATACAAGGGTGAGTCAAGGAGTAACGACCTGCAATTCACCGCAATAGCGTCAAAGTGTTCACCCAGTGAGCCGAAGAACACAGCCGCCGCGACCTGCGATGAAACCGTAGGCCGGGTCAAGGCTCGGTAAAGCGCCTTGCTCGGCACCCCTGTTGGGTAATCGGCTGTCCTCATCCGTGTTCCGGGGTGGGGGGCCAAGAGCCGGTGACGCGTACACACGGAGCACAGGAAGGCGGAGCGTGATGCTGCACGAGAGCACGGACGGCGCCCAAGGCCCCGACGGGGACGAGCTGACGGTCCCGATGGCGTGGCTGTACGCCGAGTACATCGCGGACGAGTTGCTGCGCACCGGCGACCTGATGCCGCCCACGTCGTTCGAGTACCGGGCCGGGCGTGACGCCCTCGCGCTCACCATCTTCCTGTCGGACACGCGCGGGGAGCTGTCCGGCATCCGCGTCGTCTCACAGTTGGAGACCTGGCTCTCCCTGACGGCGTACGACCAGCCGTGGCAGGAGTGGGTGCGCGAGCGCATGGACGGCCTCGGCGCCGACGTCGCGGCCACCGGCGGCCCCGCGCCCGATCTCGTGCTCGCCGAGGCCGCCTGGCGCTGGCTGGAGGAGACCGAACTGCTCGCCCCGGACCTGGAGGCCGTTTCCGGGGGCCCTGACCCGTACGCCGGGCACGGGGACGACGACGAGGACCACGTGCCGAAGGTGTGGACGGCCGCGTGGCAGCTCGGCCTTCCGCTCGGGCATCTGGCCATCCAGTTGTTCTGACCGCGGGCCGCTGCCTCTTGAATGATCCCGCTCGATGATCCCGCTCGATGATCCCGCTCGAATGATCCCGCTTGAATGATTCCGCGGCCGATTGCGTACGGGAGGGCAAGGAGCACCCTCACCGACAAGGAACACCATGAGGCCCCTGGAGCGGCATCGCGACGCCGGCGCCTACGCGCTCGGCGTCCTCGACGAGGCGGACAGGTTCCGCTTCGAGGACCACCTCATGGAGTGCGGCCCCTGCCGGGCACGGGTGGCCGACCTCGGCCTGCCCGCACGGGCCCTGCGGGCCCACGGCAGATCCGTGCCGTACGTCCTCGACCCGGCGGCACCCGGTGCCCCGCTGCTCGGGCGGCTCCTCGACACGACGGGGCGCGCCCGGCGGCTGCGGCGCCGTCGCTGGTTCGGTGCCGTCGCGGCGGGCGTGGCCCTCGCCGCCGTCGGCCCCACCGCGGCCGTCCTGGACACGGGCGGCGGACCGCGGCCGCTGCGGGCCGCCGCGCACGACGGACGCACCGGCGTGGCGGCCGTGCTCACGGCCCGGGAGCAGGCGTGGGGGACGGAGGTCGGGCTCCAGGTGCGGGACGGGGGCCCGGCGCGGGTCTGCGAGCTGGTCGCCGTCGGCACGGACGGGTCCCGGGACGTCGTGACGACATGGCGGGGCCCCGGCCGGGAGATGGAGACCGACGGCGGCACCGGGCTCCCTCCGGAGGGGATCGAGCGGTTCGAGGTGCGGGCCGTGGGGGGCGGGCGGCTGCTCACGCTGCGGCCGCACTGACCGTGGGCAGCCCCGGAACCGGGGGCCGGGGTCGCCCGCCCGCCCGCCGGGAGCTACTTGAGGAAGCGGGACGTCCGGCGGTCGGCCAGGGGCTTGCCGCCCGTCTGGCAGGTGGGGCAGTACTGCAGCGACGAGTCGGCGAAGGACACCTCGCGGACGGTGTCGCCGCACACCGGGCAGGGCTCCCCCGTACGCCCGTGCACACGGAGGCCGGACTTCTTCTCCGACTTCAGGCGGGCCGCGGCGACGCCCCGCGACCGCTCGACGGCCTCCTCCAGGGTCGAGCGCAGCGCCGCGTACAGATGCTCCGTCTCCCGCGCGGACAGGCCCCCTGCGAGCTTGTACGGGGACATGCGGGCGGCGTGCAGGATCTCGTCGCTGTAGGCGTTGCCGATGCCCGCGATCAGGCTCTGGTCGCGCAACGCGCCCTTGATGCGGCGGCGCTCCCCCCGCAGCAGCTCGGCGAACCTCTCCCGCGTGAAGTCCGCGGCCAGCGGGTCGGGTCCCAGGCGGGCGATGCCGGGGACGGTGGCGGGGTCCTCGGTGACGTACACGGCGAGCCGCTTCTGGGTGCCCGCCTCCGTGAGGTCGAAGCCCGCCCCGGTCTCCAGGGCCACGCGCAGCGCGAGCGGGCCCTTGCCGGGCCGGGGCACGCCGCTCGGCAGCGGGTCCTGCCACCGCAGCCAGCCCGCGCGGGCGAGATGCGTGACGAGCCGGGGCCCGCCGGTGTCGACGGCGAGGAACTTGCCGTACCGGGCGACGCCCGTGACGGTCCTGCCTTCGAGCGCGGTCACCGGCGGGTCATACGTCTTGAGGACGCTGATCGCGACCGGCAGGACCCGCACGATCTCGTGCCCGGTCAGCTCCTCGTCGAGGAAGTCCCGCAGTGCCTGTACCTCCGGCAGTTCCGGCATGCCTCGTTCACCCTCCGTCCGCCGCGCCGCGCGCGGGCACCACGAACTCGCACCAGACGCACTTGCCGCCGCCCCGCGAGTCCACCCCCCACACGTCCGCGAGCCGGTCCACGAGCAGCAGTCCGCGCCCGGACACCCCGTCGTCGGAGGCCTCGCGGAGGCGGGGCAGCGCGCTGGAGGAGTCGTCGACGTCGACGCGCAGCCGCCGGTCGGCGGCGGACACCACGCGCAGGGTGACGATCGCGGGCCCGTCGGTGTGCATGAGGGCGTTCGTGATCAGCTCGTCGGCGGCGAGCTCGATCTCGTCGGCGCGGTTGCGGGCGCCCCAGGCGCGCACGGCGGCCCTGATCATGTGCCGTGCCTCGGCGAGTGCCTCCGGGTCGTTCGGGGCGACGTGCTGCTGGAGCCTGCCGCCGGAGCGCGGCGCGTCCGCGGTGCGGCGGCGCAGCAGGAGCAGTGCCGCGTCGTCGTCGCCGCGGCGGTCGTCGACCCGCCCGCACAGCAGGTCGGCCAGCTCCTGGAGGTCGTGCGGGCCGACGGAGACGAGCTCGGCGAGGGCCTGGGTGCCGTCGTCGAGGTCCTCGCCCGGCTCCTCCACGAGGCCGTCGGTGTACAGCAACAGGGTCTGGCCGGGGTCGAGTTCGACGGTGGTGGCGGGGTAGTCGAGCCGCCCGAACTCGGCGGAGAGGCCGAGCGGCAGGCCGCCCTCGACGGGCACGCGGCGGCAGGTGCCGTCGGTGAGCCGCAGCAGCGGGTCGATGTGCCCGGCGCGCACCAGTTGCACCACACCGGTGCTGAGGTCGGTCTCCGCGTACAGGCAGGTCGCGAAGCGGTCGGTGTCCAGCTCGTGCAGGAAGCCGGAGGCGCGGGCCATCACGGTGGCGGGGGTGTGGCCCTCGGCGGCGTACGCGCGCAGCACGATGCGCAACTGGCCCATGACGGCCGCGGCGTGCGTGTCATGGCCCTGGACGTCACCGATGACGGCGCCGACCCTGCCGCCGGGCAGCGGGATCACGTCGTACCAGTCGCCGCCGATGTCGCGGCCCAGTGCCGCGCTGCGGTAGCGCACGGCGATGTCGGCGCCGGGCACGCCCGGGATGGTGCGGGGCAGCATCGCCTGCTGGAGGCCCTGGGCGAGGTCCTTCTCCTGCTCGTACAGCATGGCCCGCTGAAGGCTCTGCGCGATGCTGCTGCCGAGCGCCACGAGGACGGTGCGCTCCTCCTGCGTGAAGCCGGTGCGGTCCTGGTAGAGCAGGCCGAGCACGGCGAGCGGCTTGGCCTGGGCGATCAGCGGGAGATAGGCGGCGGAGGTGATGCCTAGGTGCTCGATGTGCGGCCACAGCTTCGGGTAGGAGGAGGCGAATTCCTCCGGTGTCTCGATGTAGCGCGGCGCCAGCGTGCGCACGACCTCGCTCATGGGGTAGTGCTCGTCGACGCGGGTGAGCCGGGTGCCGGGTACGTAGCCCTCCGGCGGGCCCTCCGCGACAAGGCGGATCCTGCCCGCCTCGACCAGGCCCATGACCAGGTGCGACGCCCCCAGGTGCGCGAGGCCCCTGGCGTCGCTCAGGACGTCGATGACGTCGGCGACGGTACGGGCGTGCGCCAGGGCCGCCGTGGTGCCCTGCACGACGCTGGTGCGGCGGCGCCGGTCCGCCTCCTCCTCGACGCGTTCGCGGTGCGCCGTGCTGTCGCTGAGCTCGCGGGTGGCGTCACGGATGATCCCCACGATGCGCTGCGGCCGCTCGGAGCCGTCGTGCAGGACGTGACCCTGGGTGTGCCGCCAGTGCATGCTGCCGTCCCGCAGCCGTACCCGGAAGTACGCGCCGTAGCCGACGTCGCCGCTCTTGATGGCCTGTGACACCTGGACGTCGAGGCGGTGGGCCTCGCCCGGCGGCACCCGCACGGCGAGGCTCTGCGGGCGGTTGTCGAACTCGTCGCGCCGCAGGTCGAAGAGGGTGAGCCCGGTCTCGTCCAGGAGCAGCACATTGGTCCTGAGGTCCCATTCGAAGCCGCCCATTCCCAGGCCGGGGCCGTAGGACGCCAGGAAACAGCAGGTGGGGCCCGAGGGAGCGGATGCACAGCCGCCGCAGCGCCGCAGCGCCGCCTCGACACCTCCCGTGCCCGCGTCCATGCGCCAACGCTAGGCGCACCCTCGGGCGGCCGCATGTGGACGGCGGGCCACCGGGCAGGCGCGGAACCCTCCGCTCCCCGGCTACTGGTCCCGCCGGTCCACGGTGAACACGGCGAGCACCACGGCCCCCAGCGCCCAGGCCCCGTACACCGTCCACGCCCCGGCCTGCGACCAGGGATACGCCACGACGGGCGAGCCGACCTCGGTCAGGCGCTGCCACGCGGAATACGGCAGGGCGTGTGCGAGCAGGGCGGACCAGTACCGGCCCGGGCTCACGACGAGGGGCAGGATCAGGAGCGTCACGAAGGTCGCCACCATCGTGGTGCCCATCTGCCGCAGGAGGGCGCCGACGGCCATGCCCACCAGCGCGGACACCGGCGTGAGCAGCGCGGACGCCACGATGACGCGCAGGGCGCCGGGATGGCCGGCGGAGACACCGATGTCCCGCCCGGCCAGGATCGCCTGGGTCGCGAAGAAGGACACCGCCGCGATCAGGGCGCCGAGTGCGGTGGTGACCCCGGCGAGCACCGCCGCCTTGGCCGCGAGGACCGAACGGCGGGCGGGCACGGCGGCGAACGTCGTCCGGATGAGCCCCGTCCCGTACTCCCCCACGACCGTCACCGCGCCGATGGCTCCGGCCGCGAGCATGAGGATCGAGGCCGCGTTGGAGGTGAAGGCCTCGGCGAGGGGGATGCCGTCGCGGACGAACCGGGCCTTGTCCGCCGTGTTCTCCATCGTCCAGTAGCGGTAGGTGTCGTACGCCTGCCCCACGTTGAAGCCGATGACGGCGAGCGCCGCGATCAGATACGCCCAGGGTGTCGAGCGCAGCGACCACAGCTTCAGCCACTCGGCGGCAAGGAGGTCACGGAAGCGGGCGGCGGGCGGCGGCATCGGCACGGTCGGCACGGCCGGGGCGGGGCTCTCACGGGCACCGGTCACACGGCTGTTGGTCATCGGGATTCTCCTGCGTCTCCTGTGGCGTACTCGACGCTGTCGGCGGTGAGTTTCATGAACGCGTCCTCCAGGGAGGCCGTGCGCGGGGTGAGTTCGTGCAACGGCAGGGCGTGGCGGCCTGCGAGGTCGCCGATGCGGGACGCGTCGAGGCCGGTAACGGCGAGCAGCGGCCCGTCCTGGCTCACGGTGCCCCCCGCGGCCGTCAGCACCTCGGCGAGGGCGGCGGGACGCGGGGTGCGCACCGTGACGCCGGCGCCGGAGCCACGGGCCGCGAACCGGGCGAGGCTCTCGGCGGCGATGAGTTCACCGCGGCCGATGACGATCAGTTCGTCGGCCGTGTTCTCCATCTCGGACATCAGATGGCTGGACACGAAGACCGTGCGCCCCGCACCGGCCAGGCGCCGGAACAGGCCGCGCACCCACAGCACCCCTTCGGGGTCGAGGCCGTTCAGCGGCTCGTCGAAGAGGAGCACCGGCGGGTCGCCGAGCAGGGCGGTGGCGATGCCGAGGCGCTGCTTCATGCCGAGCGAGAATCCCCCGACGCGGCGGCGCCCCGCCGCCCCGGCGAGGCCGACCTCCGCGAGCACCTCGTCCACCCTGCGGCGCGGAATGCGGTTGCTGCGGGCGAGCACGGCCAGGTGCGCCGCGGCGCTGCGGCCGCCGTGCACGTCGCCCGCGTCCAGGAGCGCGCCCACGTGCCGCAGGCCGCGCGGCCGGTCGCGGAAGGCAAGGCCGCCGACGGTGACGGAGCCGCCGGTCGGCGCGTTCAGGCCGAGGATCATGCGCAGGGTGGTGGACTTGCCGGCGCCGTTCGGCCCGAGGAAACCGGTGACGCGTCCGGGCCGCACCGTGAAGGTGAGGTCCTTGACAGCGGTCGTCGCGCCGAAGCGCTTCGTCAGGTCCTTGACTTCGATCATGGGTCAACGGTGCCGGGGCGGGCGCCCCCCAGGCATCGGCCCACCGCGGACAATCGGCGCCCCCGATGTCGACCCTGGTTGTACACCCGTGGCCCGATCCGCGCCGATGATCTCCCGATTACGATGCGGGCATGTCCGCGACACCGACGCCGCCCCTGCTCAAACGCCTGCCGCCGGGCGCCTGGACGGCACTGGCCTGGTGGGTGGGGTCGGCGTTCACGGTCCTCACGCGCTTCCGGCTGCCCGGCGAGGCCGAACCGGCCCAGCAGGGCGTCCTGTTCTTCCGCTGGGACGGCCTGACGATGCTCGCGACGGCCACCGCCCTGGCGCTCGCGGGCAGTCACCTCCTGGACCGGCGGCCGCTCGCCGGGCTCGGTCTCCTCCTCGGGGCCTCGGCGGGGATGTCGACGACCCTGAGCGTCGCCGAGATCCCGCTGCTCCAGTTCGTCGCGGTGGACGTCGCGGTGTACGCCATCACCGCGACGAGGCCGCGCAGGACCGGCGCCGTCGCCCTGGCCCTGGCGCTCGGCACGCTCACCGCCTATCTGGCCACGCGTCTGGCCTGCGGCTGGGTGGTCGGCACCTCCGCCGAGCTGACCGTCGCGCTGACGGCCGTCGTCGCCTGGCTGCTCGGTGACGCGGCACGCCGGTCCCGTGACCACGCCGAGGAGTTGCGGACCAGGGCCGCGGCCCAGGCCGTCACCGCGGAGCGGCTGCGCATCGCGCGCGAACTGCACGACATGGTGGCGCACAGCATCGGCATCATCGCGCTCCAGTCGGGCGCGGCACGGCGCGTCATCGACTCCCGGCCAGGACGGGCGCGCGAGGCGCTCGGCGAGGTGGAGACCGCGAGCCGCGAGACCCTCTCGGGGCTGCGCAGGATGCTCGGCGCGCTGCGCACCGCCGAGCCGGGCGCGCCTCGCGAGCAGGCGCCGCTCGACCCCGGCCTCGGCCTCGCGGACGTCGACCGGCTCGCCGCCGTCACGACGGCCGCCGGGGTGCGCGTCGACGTGCGCTGGCTGGGCGAGCGCGGGCCGCTGCCCCCGGAGATCGACGTGTCGGCGTACCGCATCATCCAGGAGGCCCTCACCAACGTGGTGCGGCACGCGGGCGCGCGCTCCTGCCGGGTGACGGTCGAGAGGCGGGGCGACGACGTGGCCATCGAGGTCCTGGACGGCGGCAGCGACTCTCCGGCCGCCGGTTCCGTTTCCGGCTCAGGTGCTGGTGCTGGTGCCGCTTCCCTTTCCGGCTCTGGCGCTGGTGCTGGTGCCGCTTCCGGTTCCGGTTCCGGTGGCGGTTGCGGTGCTGGTGCCGCTCCCGGTTCAGGTTCCGGTTGCGGCCCTCCGGTGGGTGGTGGCTACGGCCTGCTCGGGATGCGGGAGCGGGTCGGTCTGCTGCACGGCGAGTTCTCCGCCCGGCCGTGCCCCGGGGGCGGGTTCCGGGTCGCGGCGCGTCTGCCCGTGCCGGAGGGCGTGCGATGACGGCGGCGACCGTACGGGTCCTGCTCGCCGACGACCAGCCGCTCGTGCGCACCGCGCTCCAGATGGTCATCACCGAGGCCGACGACCTCGACGTGGTGGGCGAGGCGGGCAACGGGGCCGAGGCGGTCCGCCGCACCGCGGAGCTGCGCCCCGACGTCGTGGTGATGGACATCCGCATGCCCGGCATGGACGGCATCGAGGCCACCCGGCTGATCACCGGTGCCACGGACGCCACCCGCGTCGTCGTCCTGACGACGTTCGACGACGACGATTACGTGTACGGGGCGCTGCGCGCGGGCGCGTCCGGTTTCCTCGTCAAGGACATGGCCCTGGACGAGATCCTCGCGGCGGTCCGCGTGGTCGCGTCCGGGGACGGCCTGATCGCGCCGAGCGTCACCGGCCGTCTGATCAAGGAGTTCGCGGACCGCCCCGCCGCCCCGCCGCCGCGGGACGGCGCGGTCCTTACGGGCATCACCGGGCGTGAGCGGGAAGTCCTGACGCTGGTCGGCAGCGGCCTGTCCAACCCCGAGATCGCCGCGCGGCTGCACATCAGCGTCGCCACCGCCAAGACGTATGTGACGCGGCTGCTTTCCAAGCTGGGGGCACGGGACCGGGTCCAGTTGGTGATCATCGCGTACGAGGCGGGCCTGGTGGCGCCGTCCCGCTGAGCCGGCCCCCGGGCCCGCCGCGGCGCGCAGGACTCGTGCCGCACTCCTGGCGCTCTCCTGGCCACAATGGAGGGGTGGAGTGGTTCACGGCGGACTCCTACTGGCTCAGCCGCCTCGTCTTCCAGCGGATGCTGGCCGCGCTGTACCTCGTGGCCTTCCTCGGCGCGGCGCTGCAGTTCCGTGCGCTCATCGGCGAGCGCGGCATGCTGCCGGTGCCGCGGTTCGTCGCGAACGTGCCGTTCCGCCGGGCCCCCGGCCTCTTCCACCTGCACTACTCGGACCGGTTCTTCGCGCTGTGCGCCTGGGCGGGCTGCGCGATCGCGGTGGCGCTGCTCGCGGGCGTGGACGGGCTGCTTCCGCTGTGGGGCGCGATGCTGCTGTGGCTCCTGCCATGGGCGCTGTATCTGTCGATCGTGAACGTGGGGCAGACCTGGTACGGCTTCGGCTGGGAGTCGCTGCTGCTCGAAATCGGCTTCCTCGCCGTGTTCCTCGCGGGCGACGACGTGGCGCCGCCGGTGCTCGTCCTTTTCCTGCTGCGCTGGGTGCTCTTCCGGGTCGAGTTCGGCGCCGGGCTGATCAAGATGCGGGGCGACGCGTGCTGGCGGAAGCTGACCTGTCTGTACTTCCACCACGAGACGCAGCCCATGCCGGGGCCGCTGAGCTGGTTCTTCCACCAACTGCCGAAGCCGCTGCACCGCGTCGAGGCGGCCGCCAACCACGTCACCCAGCTCGCCGTGCCCTTTCTGCTGTTCACTCCGCAGCCGGTCGCAACGGGCGCGGCCCTGCTGATGATCGCCACCCAGTTGTGGCTGGTGCTCTCCGGCAACTTCGCGTGGCTGAACTGGCTGACGATCGTGCTCGCCGTCAGCGCCGTCGACTTCACCTGGCTGTTCGGTGCCGCTGCGGCGCCGCCCACGGACCTCGCCGCTCCGCCGCTCTGGTACGAGGTCCTCGTCTTCGCCGCGGCCGCGGGGCTCCTCGGCCTCAGCTACCGTCCGGCCCGCAACCTGTTCTCGCGGCGGCAGATCATGAACTTCTCCTTCGACCCGCTGCACCTGGTCAACTCCTACGGCGCGTTCGGCAGCATCAGCCGGACGCGGCAGGAAGTGGTGATCGAGGGCACGGCGGACGCGGTGCCGCGGGCGGACTCCGTGTGGCTGGAGTACGAGTTCAAGGGCAAGCCCGGGGACGTACGGCGGTGGCCGCGGCAGTTCGCGCCCTACCATCTGCGGCTCGACTGGATGATGTGGTTCGCCGGTCTCTCCCCCGCGTACGCCCGCGCCTGGTTCGGGCCGTTCGTGGAACGGCTGCTCGACGGGGACCGGGACACGCTGCGGCTCCTTCGCCGGGTGCCGTTCCCGGCCGACGCCCCGCCCGCGTATGTGCGGGCCGTGCTCTACCGGTACGAGTTCGCGACGTGGCGGGAGCTGCGGGCGGACGGGGTGTGGTGGCGGCGGACCTATGTACGGGAGTTCTGGCCACCGACCCGGCTCTCGTCACCGCGTGGGCCCGAGCCGTAGACGCGGCGGCGACGTGGAGCGGCACTTGGCGGCCATGAACGCCACCGCCGACCCGGAGGAGATCCTCTTCGCACCGGCGCCGTCGCTCAGTTCACGTCGACATCGTCGAACAGCTCAAGCACTTTCGTCAGCACCCGCACGCACGCCGCCACGTCGGCGTCGGTGAGATCGCCGCCGACCAGGCGCAGGGCGTCCCGCTCCCGCGTGAGCACGGCGGTGATCGCCGCGTCTCCGGCCTCGGTCAGGCGGATCAGGGAGGACCGCTGGTGGGCCGGGTTGGGGATGGACTCGACCAGGCCGCGGGACGCCGCGTCGTTCACCATGCGCTGGACGAACTGGCGGCTCAGGGACTGCGCGCGGCCCATCTGCGGGACGGTCATGGGCCCGTGCTCGCGCAGCAGGACCATGACGGCACGGGTGCCCACGGAGAGCCCGTCGAGCGGGGCGGCCTGTTCCACCTTGCGTTGCACGCGCCGGTACAGGGGGCCCACCAGGTCGAACACCTCGGTGAGGCGGGCGGCGAGGTCATCGGGGGCGAGCGGTTCCGCGGCGTCGGTCACGGCGCAAGTATGACACCCGGGGTGTCAAGGCGTCCCGCCAACATGACACCTCAGTTGTCAAAGATGTCCGAAGATGACACCTTGGTTGTCATGACAGACACCCCTGATGTGCTCTTCCTCGACACCGCCGACGGCCCGCTCGCCTACCGCGACACCAACTGGGGCACCCCGCTCGTCCTGCTGCACGGCGGCTTCGTGGACCACCGCATGTGGGACGACCAGATCGCGCGCTTCTCCCGGAACTTCCGCGTCATCGCCCCCGACGTCCGCGGCCACGGCTGGTCCGCGAACGCGAGCGTGCCGTTCCGCCAGACCGACGACCTGGCCGCGCTCCTGCGCCACCTGGACGTCGGCCCGGCCGTGCTTGTCGGGCTCTCGATGGGCGCGGGCATCGCGGTGGACACCGCCATCGAACACCCGGATCTGGTCCGAGCCCTGGTGGTCAGCGGCGCCGGGACCAGCGAACCCGAGTACGCCGACCCGTGGGTGAAGGGCATTCAGGCCGAGTGGGCACGGGCGGCGGCCACCGGTGACGCGGCGGCGTTCGCCGCGGCGCACCTATCGTTCGTGGCGGGGCCGCACCGCACCTTCGACGACGTGGAGCCGAGCGTGGTCCACCGGGTGCGGGACATGGTCACGCACACGTTGAGCAAGCACACGGGCGCGGAGCCGCCGAAGATCCTGCCGGTCACCGACACCTGGGCCCGCGCCGCGGAGATCGACGTACCCGTGCTGGCCCTGAGCGGCGCCGTCGACTCCGAGGACTGCCTGGCCATGGCCGAGCGCCTCGCCTCCTCCGTGGTCGACGGCAGGACGGTCACCATCGAGGGCTGCGCGCACTACCCCAACATGGAGCGCCCCGACGCCTTCAACGACGCGCTCCAGACGTTCCTCGACCAGATGGCAACGGACGCGGTCGCCATGCACGGCGGGTGAGAACGCCTCGCCGTCCGGTGCGGCGGGCACGGAGGGGGCGCAGGAGGCGGCCGCCCTCCGCACCCGCCGCGGACCGGCTCAGGCGCGCGCCACCCGCAGCGTCACCAGCTCGAAGGGCCGCAGCGCCACCGTGAGGACGGCGCCGTCCCGCTCCGGGGCCAGCACCCCGTCGAGCGGCCGCTCCAGAAGGTCCGTCACGGCGATGGACCCGGCCTCGAAGCCGAGGGTGAGCGTCGTCCGGGCGCGCCCGCCGTGCGCCTCGTGGAAGCGGATCACCACGTCCCCGCTGCCGTCGTCGGCGAGCTTGACGGCCGTCACGACCACGGCGTCGTCGGCGACGGCGACCAGCGGCGCCACCGCGTCCGCGGCACCGGTGACACGGCGCTCCGGCAGGTTGATGCGGTACCCCTCACGCACGGCGTCGACGATGCCCGCCCCCGGCACCAGGGCGTGCCGGAACCGGTGCACCCCCTGGTCGGTCTCGGGGTCGGGGAACCGCGGCGCCCGCAGCAGCGACACGCGCACCGTCGTGGTCGTACCGGCGTCGGTGTCCCGCACGGCACGGGTCACGTCGTGCCCGTACGTCGAGTCGTTGACGAGGGCGACACCCCAACCGGGCTCCTCGATGTGCAGGAAGCGGTGGTTGCACGCCTCGAACTTGGCGGCCTCCCAACTGGTGTTGGTGTGCGTGGGCCGGTGGAAGTGGCCGAACTGGGTCTCCGAGGCGTACCGCTCGGCGTGCACGTCGAGGGGGAAGGCCAGCTTGAGGAACTTCTCCGTCTCGTGCCAGTCGACCTCCGTGTCGATGTCAAGGCGCCGCTCGCCCGGCGCGAGGGTCAGGACCTGGGTCAGCCGGGAGGACCCGAATCGCCGCACGACGCGCACGGACGCCCCGTCGCACGGGACGACCTCCGCCACGTCCGTCAGATCGGTCACGGAGTGGCGGTAGAACTCGTCGACGTCCCAGGCGTCCCACATGTTCGGGAAGTCGGCGTGCAACTGGGGCAGGTTGGCGGCGGCGCCGGGGGCGACGGTCTCACGTCCGGCGGCGATGTCGTACGCGGAGACGACGAGGCCGCGGGCGTCGATCTCCACGCGCAGCAGGCCGTTGTCGAGGAGGTAGCCGCCGTCCGCGCGCACGGCGATGGCGGACTCCCCGGCCGCCAGGGGCAGTGCGGCGCCGCCCGCGGGGACGCCCGCGCGGGTGTGCGGCGCGGAGTTGAAGACCAGGGTGCTCGCGCCGTCGCCCGCGAGGGCCCGCTGGGCCGCAGTGATGATCGCGTCCAGGTCGGCCGCCACCGCCGCGTAGGTGGCGCGGGCCTCGCGGTGCACCCAGGCGATCGACGAGCCGGGCAGGATGTCGTGGAACTGGTGCAGCAGCACCGTCTTCCAGATCCGGTCGAGATCCTCGTACGGGTACGGGAATCCGGCCCGCACGGCGGCCGTCGCCGCCCACAGCTCGGCCTCCCTGAGCAGGTGCTCGCTGCGGCGGTTGCCCTGCTTGGTGCCGGCCTGGCTGGTGAGGGTGGCACGGTGCAGCTCCAGGTAGAGCTCGCCGACCCAGACCGGCGCGTTCGGGTACTCCGCCTCGGCCTTCTCGAAGAACGCGGCCGGGGTCTCCCAGTTCACGGTCGCCGAGCCTTCGAGGTCACGCATCCGCGCGGCCTTGGCGATCATCTCGCGGGTCGTACCGCCACCGCCGTCACCCCAGCCGGTCGGCGCGAGCGAGTGCCGGGCGACACCCTTGTCCTTGAAGTTCCTGGCCGCGTGGGCGATCTCGCTGCCCTTCATGGAGCAGTTGTACGTGTCCACGGGCGGGAAGTGCGTGAAGATCCGGGTGCCGTCGATGCCCTCCCACTGGAAGGTGTGGTGCGGGAACTTGTTGGTCTGCGACCACGAGATCTTCTGCGTGAGCAGCCACTTGGAACCGGCCGCCTTGATGATCTGCGGCAGGCCCGCCGCGAACCCGAAGGTGTCCGGCAGCCACGCCTCGTCGTTCTCGACGCCGAACTCCTCCAGGAAGAACCGCTTGCCGTGCACGAACTGCCGTGCCATGGCCTCCGAGCCGGGCATGTTGGTGTCGGACTCGACCCACATGCCACCGGCCGGAACGAACCGCCCGTCCGCGACGGCCTTCTTCACCTTCGCCCACACCTCGGGCCGGTGCTCCTTGATCCAGGCCCACTGCTGGGCCTGCGACATGGCGAACACGAAGTCCGGCTCGTCGTCGAGCAGCGCCGTCATGTTGGACGTCGTACGCGCCACCTTGCGCACCGTCTCGCGCAGCGGCCACAGCCAGGCGGAGTCGATGTGCGCGTGCCCGACGGCGCTGACGCGGTGCGCGGAGTCGTGCGCGGGCGCGGCGAGCACGCCTTCGAGCGCGGCGCGCGCGGCGGCCGCCGAACCGTTGACGTCCTGGAGGTCGACGGCGTCCAGGGCGCGGTCGACGGCCCGCAGGATCTCGTATCGGCGGCCGGAGTCCTCGGGCAGCTCCCGCATCAGCTCGCCGAGGACCTCCAGGTCGACGACGAGCTGCCACACCGTCTCGTCGAAGACGGCGAGGTCCATGCGCTCCAGGCGGTACTGCGGTTCGCTGCCCGCCGTCTCCTTGTCGCCGAGCTGTGTCGGCAGGAAGGGGTGGTAGTCCAGGATGACCGGGTTCGACGCGGCCTCGATGTGCAGGCACACCTCCTCGCCGCCCTTCGCCGGGGCGGCGATACGCACCCACTGGTTGCGCGGGTTCAGGCCCTTCACCGGGGTGCCGTCCGGGCGGTACACCAGGCCCTCGCACTGGAAGCCCGGCATGTTCTCGTCGAAGCCGAGGTCGAGGACCGCCTCGACCGTCCTGCCCGCCCACTGGGCCGGGACCGTGCCCGTGACCCGGAACCAACTGGTGCCCCAGGGCGCGCCCCAGCGGGCGCCGACCTCGGTCGGCTCGGGGGTGGCGGCGAGGCCATCGGCGACGGGGACCGGTTCGCCCGGGGCGTTCCAGACGGCTATGTCCAGGGGGACGGAGGCGGGGTATACGGCGGGGCGGATGCGCTCGTCGAGGACGCGCTTGAGGCGGCCCTCGACCAGGCTGCGGTCGTCGTGCATAGGGGGTCTCCGTGTTTCGGGGGTGCGGTGCGGTGTGTGGTTCGGTGCGGGTGGGTGGATCCTCGCGGGGCGCCCCAGTCCCACCCCTTCTCCGATCCTGGGGCTCCGCCCAGACCCCGTATCGGCCTGCGGCCTCGTCCTCAATCGCCGGACGGGCTCAAAAACTCTCTCCGGTGCGGCGGGGATATTTCAGCCCGTCCGGCGTTTGAGGACGAGGCGCGGAGCGCCGATAAAGGGCGGGGTTCCAGGGGGCGCAGCGCCCCTGGTTACGGGAAAGGGGTGCCCGCGCGCGGAGCGCGCTGATGGATACAGCGGGGAGCCCCCGGCAGGGCCCCTCAGCCGAGGACGTCGGACGGGCGGACCACCTCCCGGATGCCCCGGGCGGCGAGGTGAGCCGCATCCTCCGCCCGCTCCGCGAGGACGAACGCGGACCGCACCCCGTCCCCGGCAAGCCGGGCGAACGCCTCGAACACCGCACCCCCGGGGGCACACACGGCCCGCCCCCCGAAGTCCGCGCCGATGTCGACGACGACCGCGGTGGTACGGACCGGCGGCGCGGGCCGGTCACGCCACTCCTTCGCGAGCCGCCCCAACGCCTCCCCCGCGGGCTTCACCCGCCCGTCGTTGGTCAACAGGCCGAGGCTGTACTCGAGTTCGGGAAAGTCGGCGAGCGAGCGCGACACGTCGTGGGAGCACCACCACGTCACGCCCCACACGTCCGCACAGTCGAGCGCCGCGTTCACGGTGGCCTCGGTGAAGTCCGCGGCGGCGGCGGGCGGTATGAGGGGCGCGGGCGCGCCGACCTCCTGGAGCCACACGGGCCGGTGCGGTTCGAGGGCCCACGCCTTGGACAGCTCGATCATGTACGCGGCGTGCTGCCCGGTGGCGACGCCGTTCTGCCCGTGCCGCTGGGCGGTGCCGTTGAACACCCAGGAGTGCACGGCCGTGACGGCGCCGATGCGGGCGGCCTGGGCGGGTGTGAACGGCTGGTCGTCCTGGTACCAGGCGGCGTCGTACTCGGCGTGCAGATGCAGCTTCCCGGGGGCGCCCTCCTCGCAGGCGGCGAGGACCGTGCGCAGCCAGGTGGCCGCCTGCTCGCGGGTGATGCGGTCGGGGTCGGGGTGCGGCCCGGCCGCGAACTGGTTGATCTCGTTGCCGATGGTCATGCCGATGAAGTTCGGCCGGTCGGCGAGGGCGGCGGCGAGGGTGCGCAGATAAGCGGTCTGCCCGGCCACCACGTCGGGGTCGGTGAAGATGTTCCGGCGGTGCCAGGTCTGGGTCCAGGCGGGAAGGAAGTCGAAGCTGGACAGGTGGCCCTGGAGGCCGTCCACGTTCACGTCCAGGCCCCGCTCGGCGGCGGCGTCGGCCAGCGCGACAAGCTGCTCGACGGCGCGGGGCCGGATCAGGGTGCGGTTGGGCTGGAAGTACGGCCAGATGGGAAAGACCCGGACGTGGTCGAGGCCGAGGGCTGCGACGCCGTCGAGATCACGGCGTACGGCGTCGATGTCGAAGTCGAGCCAGTGGTGGAACCACCCTTCGCTCGGGGTGTAGTTGGCGCCGAAGCGGGGCCGGGCGGCGGGGGCCGCGCCGGTCGTGTCGTCAGACGTCATGCGGATCCTGGTTCTGGGAGCTGGGGCGGTGCGGGCGGGCGGCGGCGGGCGGCGCGCCTTTCAGCCCTTGACCGCGCCCTCGCCGACGCCGCGGAAGAAGTACCGCTGCAGGCAGGCGAAGAGCACGATCAGCGGCAGGACCGCGATCACGGTGCCCGCGGCGACGAGGCGTTCGTCGTTGGCGAAGGTGCCGTGGAGGTAGTTGAGGCCGATGGTGAGCGTGAACTTGTCGGGGTCGCTGAGCACGATCAGCGGCCACAGGAAGTCGTCCCAGGCGCCCATGAAGGCGAAGATCGCCACCACGGCGAGCGTGCCCTTCACGGCGGGCAGCGCGATGCGGAAGAACCGCTGCCACACGTTGGCGCCGTCCACGAACGCGGCCTCCTCCACCTCGTAGGGCAGATTGAGGAAGGCGTTGCGCATCAGGAGGACGTTGAGCGCCGAGACGCAGCCGGGCAGGAGCACGCCCATCAGGGTGTTGTTCAGACCGAGGTCCCGCATCGTCGTGAACTGGGCGATGATGATGCCCTCGACGGGGACCAGCATGGCGAGGATGAACACCAGGGTGGCCGCCTTGCGGCCGCGGTAGCGCAGGCGGGCGAGGGCGTAGCCGGCGAGCGCCGCGCCCACGCAGTTGGTGAAGACGTTGGCGGCGGCGACCTTGAGGGAGTTCAGGGCGTAGTCCCACACGGGGATGGTGTCGGCGACGCGCTCGTAGTTGTGCAGGGTCGGGTCGGAGGGCAGGAAGCTCGGCGGCGAGCTGAAGATGTTCTCGTGCGGGCCCTTCAGGGACGTCGAGAGCTGCCACAGGAACGGCCCGATCATCAGGGCGAGCACGCCGAGCAGCAGGGTGTAGCGCAGGATCAGCTCCCACAGGGGCATGCGGCGGCCGTTCTCGTCCCTGACCCGGCCGCGGCGCCCGCGGGTGCCGGGGACGGTGCGGTTCTCCCCGGAAACATGCGGCACATGCGACGCAGGGGCCTCGGGGGCCGTCTTCGGTGCGGGCATCACGCGTCCTCCTTCCGGTCCGCGCGCAGCACGAGCAGCATCAGTGCCACGGTGACGACGAAGATGACCACGGAGATCGCGGAGGCATAGCCGACCCGCCCGGTCAGACCGGTGCCGGTGCGCTGCACGAGCATCACGAGGGTGGTGTCCTCGCCCGCGGGGCCGCCGGTCGGCCCCGCCATCAGATACACCTCGGAGAAGACCTTGAAGGCGGCCACCGAGGACAGTGCCGCGACAAGCACCATGGTGGAGCGGACCGCCGGGACGGTGACGGAGAGGAACCGGCGCACCGGTCCCGCGCCGTCCACGGCGGCCGCCTCGTGCAGTTCGCGGGGCACGTTCGCGAGCGCCGCGAGATAGATGATCATGTAGTAGCCGAGGCCCTTCCAGACCGTGACGCCCATGGCGGAGAACAGCAGCAGCCACTGGTCGCTGAGGAAGCCGACCTTGCCCGCGCCCACCGCCTCCAGGACGGCGTTCACCAGGCCGCGTTCATCGAGCATCCACACCCAGATCAGGCCGACCACGACGATGGAGGCGACCACCGGCGTGTAGAAGGCCGACCGGAAGAACGTGATGCCGGGGATCTGCTTCTGCACCAGGAGTGCGAGCAGCAGCGGAAGGACGACGAGCGCGGGCACCACCACGAGGACGTACAGCGTGCTGTTGCGCAGGCCGATCCAGAACATGTCGTCGTGCAGCAGCTCGCGGAAGTTCGCCAGGCCGACGTACTTGCCCTCGATCAACTGCCGTTTGTCCGTGAAGGAGTTGATGACGGTGCTGACGAACGGATAGAGGATGAAGATGCCCACGACCGCGAGGCCGGGGGCGGCGAACAGCCACGGGCTGGTGACCAGTTGGCGCCGGACGCGGCGCCTCGCGGGCCCCTGCCGGGCGGTGCCCGACGCGCCGTCGCGGCCCTCTCGCCCTCCCGCGGCGCCCGGCGCACCGGCGCGGCGCCCGCGCCCCGCCGCGGTGACGGCCTCCGGGCCCGCGGTGGCCGCCGCGGCTGCTCCTTGACTCTTCATGGCGTACGTTCCCTGGTCCTGGGGTGGCTCGGCACCGGGCTCAGCTCTGCTTCAGCAGCCGGTCACAGCTCTTGACAGCGTTGTCAAGTGCTTCCTTGGGGCTCTGCTTGCCCTGGAGGGCCCGGGCGACGGCGTTGCGCAGCTCCACCTTCATCTGCTCGCTGAACAGCACGGGCGTGTAGTTCACCGCGGTCTTCAGGGACTTGGCGGCGGCGATCCGCACCCGGGTCTGGTCCGAGCCGTCCGCCTTGGTGAAGTACGGGTCGTCCAGGGAGCCCTTGGTGCTGGGGAAGATGGCGACCTTCTTGGCGAAGGACATCTGGCGCTGCGCGTCGGTGACGAAGTGCGCGAAGGCCACGGCGGCGGGGGTCTGCTTGGTGCGGGTGTTCACCATCACCCCCATCACATACATGTTGTCCTTGCCGGTGCTGCTGATCTGCGGGGTGATGCCGATGTTCTTGTAGAGCCGGGGCGCGTCCTTCTTGAACTTCTCCAGGTCGAGCGCGCTGCCCGGGTTCATGGCGACGGCCTCGGTGAGGAACTTCTTGCCGGTCGACTCGGGCGTCGCGGTCAGCGCCTGGCCGTCCAGGGCCTTGGCGTCGTACAGCTTCTTGTACTTGGTGAGGAGCTCGACGCCCTTGGCGTCGTTGAAGGCGAAGCCGGTGCCCTCCTTGTTCATCAGGGGGACGCCGTAGCGGCCGAAGTCCTCGATGGCGGGCACATTGGCGAGCGTGGCGACCTTGCCGTCGCTCTCCTCGGCCAGCTTCTCGGCGTCGGCGAACAACTGGTCGTAGGTCTTCGGCGGCTTCTCCGGGTCCAGACCGGCGTCCTTGAACAGGCGCTTGTTGTAGAACAGCGGCCCGGTGTTCAGGTACCAGGGGAAGGCGTACGTGCCGTCGAGGCCCGGCACCTGGTGGCTCTCCCAGGCGCCAGGAAGGTACTCCTTCTCGTACTTTCCTGCCGACTTGTCCAGGTCGAGCGCGAGGCCCGCCTTGGCGAGCGGGGCCACCAGG
The DNA here is from genome assembly GCF_000720475.1 of Streptomyces aureocirculatus. GTDB lineage: Bacteria > Actinomycetota > Actinomycetes > Streptomycetales > Streptomycetaceae > Streptomyces > Streptomyces aureocirculatus. The sequence goes on along the minus strand of NZ_JOAP01000060.1, from coordinate 12,301 downwards.
TCGGGCGAGACGTTCACGACGTCGGGCAGCGTGCCCGCGGCGGCATCCGCGCTGATCTTGTCGGCGTAGCCCTCGCCGGGCTGGTCCACCCACTTGACCTTGGTGTCGGGGTACTTCTTCTCGAAGTCGTCGATCAGACCCTCGAAGTACGACTTGAAGTTGGCCTTCAGGTTCCAGGTCTGGAAGGTGATGTCGCCCTCGACCTTGCCGGAGGCGTCGGCCGAGCCGGTGTCGTCGCCGCTGCCGCAGGCGCTCAGACCGAGCATGACGGCGGCGAGGGCGGCGGCGGTGACCGCTCCGCGGGGGCTTCTCGATATCCGGGAACTCCGGGATTGACGCACGGTGAACGGCTCCTTTGCTCGGCCCGGCGTGGGCGGCGGCGATCACCGGCGGCGGTGTCGGCCGCGTCGGAAATCGCACCGAGGCAGACCCTGCATGGAACGGAAGTAAAAAGTCAATGGATTGGGGGCGATTTGCTGGCTCAGATCCCGTTCGCACTGCCGAACTAGCAGGTCAGGGTGGCGTGTTGAATCCCTTGCCAGAGAACGCTAAAGCGCTTTAGGCTGTGCTGGCTCAAGCGCATTAGTACGTACGAGTACGAGGCCAAGCCCGGTGCGTGGCCGCGCAGGCGGTGGTCGGCAGGGGGCAGTCGGCAGTCGGCGGTCCATGCGCGCACCGAGTCCACGCGCGCCGATTCCCTGCGCGCACCGCGGCACACACCCTGCGCGTCGCCGCAGGCGGAAAGGGGCAACGGGTGCAAGGCAAGCGGTCACCGGCACGCCGGCCGACCATGAAGGACATCGCCCGGCGCGCCGGGGTGTCCGAGAGCGCCGTCTCCTTCGCGCTCAACGACCGTCCCGGGGTCTCCGACATCACGCGTGACCGGGTGCGCAGGGTCGCCGAGCAACTGGGCTGGCGGCCCAGCACGGCCGCGCGTGCCCTTTCGGGCGAGGGGGCGGCGACGGTCGGCCTGGTGGTGGCACGTCCTGCCGGGACGCTGGGCGTCGACTCGTTCTTCCTGCAGTTGATCTCGGGCATCCAGGAGGTGCTGGCCGAGCGTCAACTGGGTCTGCTGTTCCAGGTGGTGGAGGACGTCACCGCCGAGTGCGCGGTGTACCGGCGGTGGTGGGCCGAGCACCGGGTCGACGGTGTCCTCGTCGTGGACCCGCGCACCGACGACCCGCGGCCCGAGCTCCTCGCGGAGCTGGGCCTGCCTGCGGTTGTCACCGGCGGCGTGCCCGACACCGAGCGGCCGCAGCGCCCCGGTCTGTCCACCGTCTGGGCCGACGACGCGGGGGCCATGGCGTCCGTCGTCGGCCATCTGCACGCGCTCGGCCACCGCCGGGTCGTGCACATCGCCGGGCTGCCCGGCCTCGCGCACACCGAGCGCCGCATGCGTACGCTGCGGGCGGAGGCCGACCGGCGCGGGCTCACCGAGGTGCGCTCGGTGACCACGGACTACTCCGACGCGGAGGGGGCCGCGGTGACGCGGCGTGTCCTCGGTGCGGACGCTCCGCCGACGGCGCTCGTGTACGACAACGACGTGATGGCCGTGGCCGGGGTGGCCGCCGCTGCCTCCCTCGGCTTCGCCGTCCCGGACGACGTGTCCGTGGTGGCCTGGGAGGACTCGGCCCTGTGCCGCATGGTGCACCCCTGGCTCACCGCTCTCTCCCGTGACACGGTGTCCTTCGGGCGGACGGCGGCGCGGGAACTTCTCGGGCTCCTCGACGACGGCCCCGCGGGGACGGTGCAGGTGCCGCTGCCGCGGCTGATCGAACGGGAGAGCACCCGCGCGGTGCGCACCACGTAGGCCTGCGACCCGCCCCCCCCCAGGGGCGCGGGGAACTGCGCGACCAGCCCGCGAAAGGCCGCAGACGCATCTGCCGAGAAACCCCGCAGCCGCGACTGCGGCTGTTTCGTGCCTGAGCGCGCCGTTCCCCGCGCCCCTGACGGGGCACCCCTCGACACCCCCCAAGGGGCGCGGGGAACTGCGCGACCAGCCCACGCAAAGCCGCAGACGCAACTGCCAAGACACCCCGCAGACGCGACTGCGGCTATTTCCTGGCTGAGCGCACCGTTCCCCGCGCCCCTTAGAACCTGACTCCAAAGGGGCATGTCATCGCGCGTCTGCTTCGGCCTCGGAGCGGGACTGCTGCTATCGCATCGGCCGTGCCGTCGGGCCGGTCCAGTCCTGTGCGAGAACAGGGCGAGGGCGACCTGCGCACCCCTTGGCCGGTTCGTCCGCTCACCACGGCTGATGCGAGGTGTGGGCCGGCAGGAGTGGGGTGGCCGGAAAGCGATCACTCAATCGTATGGATGCCGCATGGCCAGCCCGGCGGGTGAGCATGCTCCGGCGGGACGGACCGGCCGGACTGCCCGCTCAGCAAGCTCGATCGAGGAAGGGCTGGACCCATGAGCATGACGCAGACCGGCAAACTGACCCTGCGCTCCGACAACCCCGTGGAGACCCAGGGCGGCAACACGTCCACCTTCACCCGCGTCAACTTCCCCACCCCCTTCCCTGAAGGAGCTGAGGTCGTGGTGTTCGCGCAAGTGCAGACGTTCAACGGCGCCCACACTCCCGGCCTGCGCATCGCCAGCGTGACACCCGAGGGCTTTTTGATCCGCCTCAACGAGATCTACGCCACCAATGCCAAGAGCGACGGCACCCATGGCAATGAGACGGTCGGTTGGTTCGCCAGCACCGTCTGACCCTTCCGGCCCGCGCCTGACGCCAGCGCACAGCTTCTCCAGAAAGGCTCCAGAGCCGTCGGCTGGCGGCTCTGGAGCAGGGATGCACTTTCTCTGGGACGTCTGCACCGCCCGCCCGGCCGCTGCCACGCAAGCCCTTGTCGGCCGCTGGACAGATGACGTTCGTTCTGTAGGTTCAGGCGGCTTGGATAGCTGCTGTCGGCCGTGGTGCCGCTGGTTGACCTGGTTGACCTGGTGGCGGGCGGTACTGTCGTTTAGCGGACTACCGGTAGGAGGCTCGGGTATCGCGGCGTGCGGCGTCGAGATAGTCGGTGATGGCTCGGTGGTTCTTGGTGAGGCATTCGATTTTTTCGGCCATGCGGTCGCGTTCGTGTTCGAGCGTTGCGACCATGTCTGGCGTGACGTAGGGCATGTGGATCGTGCGGGGGGTGTTCAGGCAGGGCAGGATCTGCTTGATGATCCGTGTGGGCAGCCCTGCGTCGAGCAGGCCTCGTACCTGGAGAACCCGGTCAACGACGTACTCCTCATAGTCCCGGTATCCGTTGGGCAGTCGATCTGACGCGATCAGTCCCTGCTCCTCGTAGTAGCGCAGCAACCTCACCGGAGTCCGCGTGTGCGTCGACAACTCACCGATCCGCATATCCCTCTCCTCGCCCTCTGTGGCTGGCGTCGTGTGACTCAGCGGACACCGAATTGACCCTCACACCAATGTCACCCTTCGATCATAGGGCCATGACACGAACACATGTTGTGCCATCTCCCTCGATAACGAACGCCCGGCTCCCACTGGCGGGTCTTCTGGCCTTGGCCGCCACCGGGTTCATAACGCTCCTGACCGAGACGATGCCCGCCGGGCTGCTTCCCGGGATGAGCCGAGACCTGGGTGTGAGCGAGAGTGCTGCCGGGCAGAGCGTCACCGTCTTCGCGATCGGGGCGATCCTCGCCGCGATCCCGCTCACCAAGGCGACGATCGGCTGGCCGCGCCGACACTTGCTGCTGTTGGCGATCGCAGGATTCGCGATCGCCAACACCATCACCGCGCTCTCCGAGAGCTTCGCACTTACGCTAGCCGCCCGGTGCCTCGGCGGCATCGTCGGCGGGTTGCTCTGGGCGCTGTTGGCCGGGTACGCGGTACGGATGGTTCCCTCACATCAGCGCGGCAAGGCAATGGCGATCGCGATGGGGGGCGCAATCGTTGCCCTGTCCGTCGGAGTTCCTGCTGCGGCGTTTCTGGCCAAGCTCGTCGAGTGGCGATACGCGTTCGGGATCATGACCGTCCTCACGCTCGCGTTGATCGTGTGGGTCATCGCGGCGGTGCCGAACTTCCCCGGACAGCCCAAGGGCTCACGGCTCCCGCTCACCCGTACCTTCCGCATTCCCGGCGTAGCGCCCGTGCTCTTCGTGACCCTCACGTTCGTGCTCGCCCACAGCATCCTCTACACCTACATCGCCCCGTTCCTCAAGCTGCTCGGCATGGCAGGTCAAGTCGGCGCCGTGCTGCTCACCTTCGGCCTGGTGTCGCTGGTGAGCATCTGGATCGCCGGAGCGCACGTCCATCGGCACCTGCGCCTCCTCATGATCCTCGCGTGTGTGCTCTTCGCGACATGCGCGCTGCTGCTCGGCATCTTCTCCGGCGTGCCTTCGCTCGTCTACGCCGGCGCAGCGCTCTGGGGGCTCGCGTTCGGCGGCACCTCTACCCTGCTGCAGACCGCAGTCGCCGAAGCAGCAGGCGACGCCGGCGATGTCGCCCAAGCACTCCTCACCACCGGATGGAACGTCGGAATCGCCGGTGGTGGCATCATCGGAGGCATCGTCCTCAGCGGATTGGATGCATCCTGGCTGAGTTGGGTCACGCTCGCACTGCTCGTCCCTGCACTCGCCACTGTGCTCGCGGCACACAAATACGGGTTCACCAAGGGAGAGCTCGGCGTACGATCTTGAGCTTCTCGATTCCTGAGTTACTTGGTGATGGTCGGCATGCCGAGGTGGACGGAACCGCCGGTCGAGCGGGTCCGGTCGATGCTGCGGTCAAGGCCGACGAGCTTCTCCTTGGCCTTGCTCAAGCTGACTTGGAGGCCCTGGACTTCGCCGAGCCAGCCGTTCATCCGCGCCTCGTCGATGCGGTCGCCGAGGTTACGAATGATCTCGACCAGGCGTCCTCGTTGACGGGACGAGACCCTCAGCATGGGACATCTGAGGCAGGAGTGCTCATGCTGGCAAGGGGTGCCGTAGGGGCAGGCGCAATCGCCCAATTCGAGCTTGCGAGTGTGGAAATGTTCCTGGAACTCACGCCATTCGTCATCGGTGGGTTCGCGGTACTCCTCGACGGGCCGGACTGAGCGACGCTTGTCGAGGAAGGCCCGGCAGGAGCGGATCAGGTCCGCTTGGAACACGGCCACGTATGCCTCCGTGGTGACCACTGAGGCGTGACCGAGCAAACGGGCAGCGATGTGGACAGGGAGTCCGCCGGTGACGGCTTCGGTCGCGAAGATCCTTCGGAAGTCGTGGGGCGTGTAACGCAACGGCTGGCCAGCTTGGTCGGTCAGTGATGCCCGGGCCAGGTGTCGTTGAGCAACTGGTAGACCATGTTGGTGGTGATGACATCGCGCCTCCAGCCGACGCGGCGCTGGAACAGGTGTGGAAGCACCGGCCCTGTGACCAGCTCGTGGGGGTCATAGCGCGCGACGAAGGGAACGACGCCGTCGTTGTCGCCGCGGAGCCGACTGATGACGGTGGCAAGGACGCCGGCCAGCTCGGGGCTGACCAGTAGGAGTCGTTCCTCGTTGCTCTTGGACGGGACGATCTGCAGCAGCGGAACGATCTCACCGGTGTCGGGAAGCTCGTAGGACACCAGCGCCAAGTGAGTCAGTTCCAGCACCTCTTCGAGACGCACTCCGGTGTGACGGAGTGTCTCGATGACCGCCCAGGCCCAGAACGCCTCATCCTCGCTGCGGGTGAGGTCGACCTGCTCGCCGGTGGTGATGTCCTGCGCGAGCACGATGGTGGGTCGGTAGTGGAATCGCTTTCTGGCTGGTCGTCCTTCCTGTCGATGCGCCGATAGTCGCGACCGTCCAGGGCGAAGGTCTCACCGATAGGGGTGGCCTCGGCCGCTGCCAGCAGGCGCTTCTGGTGGGCGTGGTGCTGTTCAGTGGTGTCGACGAGCTCAGGCAGGCGCGGCAGCCGTTCACGCACCCGCTGGTGCATCTTGGCCCGGGCCTTCTTCTTGACCTTGGTATAGCCGCCGGTGTCGGAGCGGCGGACCGGGCTGGGGACAGCCCAGGCAGCCCAGCTCGGATCTTCAAGGGCCCACTCGGCGATGTCGAGATAGAATGCCCGGACGGCGGTCAGCACGCTCGCCCAGGCCTCGCGGGGGGCGGGGGCCTTGCCCGGACGGTTGATCACCTTCACCCGCTGTTTCCATGCCTCCGCGATCTCAGGTGCCAGGTGGAGGCTGGAGATGCCGGGATGGTGCCTTTCGATGTCGGCCCAGAATGCACCCAGCAGTTGGCTGGCCAGGCCGGATACCGAGCTGTAGTCGAGGCTGGGGCGGCGCTCGTCCAGGTAGCGTACGAACACGTCCCGGACGGGCCCGCATCGGATGCCGTACCGGTCCACGAGCCGTGCTGTCGGCATCTGCCCGCGTGCCAGTGTCCGACGCAAGGACAGCTTCTCGTCCAGGACCCCGATGTCGCGCAGGAGGTCCCAGGCGGCGTGAAGCCCCATGGGTGCCTTGCCGAAGGTCTCCTTGCTCCAGTCGTGGTAAGCGATCAGATCGTCTGCGGTGAGATCGGCTAGGTCGCGGCCGGTCCGGAAGGCAACCTTGACCAGGCTGTTCTCGGCCGTGCTCAGGTGACTTGGGATCGTTCCCCGGGTCATGCCGGACTGTCGGAGCCTGCTGAACAGGTCAGCGCCGAACTCCAGCTCGGCGTGGCGATAGAGTCCCGAAGTCCGGTAGCACTGCAGGAATTCGTAACTCGGACGCACCACCCTGGCCAGGAGCAAGCAGCCCAGACCGTCTGTGGTCACTTCCCGTCGAGATGCTTCCACGCAGCCGTATCCGTCCGTGACGACATCGAGCCAGGCCAAGCCGCTGTCGGCACCGGAGACGAGCCATCGTTCCTGCCAGCCGTTCCCGGGGAAAGACTTGAGCCAGTCGAGGATCCGGGCGGCCCCGCGCGACCGATCACCCCACTTGCTCCCGAGGGCGTCGCGAACCGAGAGGACAGAATCTGTTGCCCTGCTGGCAGTTGTGGTCACCGGGGAAGGCCTCCGAACAGCACGTCCAGGTCAGTGGCGTGGTAGCCGACGGCAACTTGCGGCGGAGGTTGCTGAGCACGAACTTCACGTGCCGCCAGGTGCTCGGCAACGCGACGGATCACCCGGGCCTCATCTTCGATGAGGTAGACGTCGGCGGTGGTGCTGAGGTGGGTGTGGCCGAGGATGGTCTGTACGTCCCTGAGCGAGAGGCTTTCATCGCGGCTCATGCGCAGAGCCGCGGTGTGTCGCAGGTCGTGCATCGTGTAGTCCGTCCCGAGCAGGGCGTTCGCCCGCCGGAGCACAGCCCTCAAGGCGTCGTAGTTCATCGGCTGGTGCCGCAGGCCGTCACCGTGATCGCGACGTCGAAGTGTCCACCAGATCGGGTCGTTCGGGTCCAACAGGCCCAGCTCGGCCAGGTAGAGCCGCAGCCAGATGAAGGCCTCGGAACTGGCGGGCAGCCACTGCTCGGCGTAGCTGCCCTTGCGCCGGACCCGCACGAGCTGGTCGCCCCGGTCCAGGTCGACACCACGCAGTCCGAGGACCTCACTCGCACGGGCGGCGCATCTGAGATCCAGTGCCAGGATCGCGCGGTCGCGGTTGGAACGAAGGGCCCCGAACAACTCCTTCCAGCGCTCATCCGGAATCTCACGGGGCCTGGATCGGGGCACCTTGGGGTTGTAGCGGACCCGGCCTTCGGCTCGGAACGGCTCGAGCGGGTTGTGGTGCGCGTGCGGGCGGCGCCCCTTGCGGTCGAGCGGCATGGGGTTGACCAGAGGGCCTTCGCCGATCTCGATCCAGAACTCGTAGAAGCTGCGGACGACGGCGTTGTTGTGACGGACAGTCCGGGGCTCGTAGCCGTCGCCCAGGTTCCTCTTGCGAGTGATCGGATTGACCTTGCCCGCCGTGTGGGCCGACGCTCGCCGGGGAGAGTTCCGCGGTTTGTCCGCCTGGCGCAGCCACAGCACCAAGTCCCGGGCCTCCGCCGCAGTCGCGTGCTCCCATTCAACATGGACGGCCTGCAGCCACCGCCACCATCTCAGCAGCCCGTACGCGTAGTTGCGTACCGAGCCCGGCCGGTTGCTCGCCGTGAAGTCCCGTAGGTAGCGCCGGATCGGCTCCACCGGCACCTCGTCCGGGCCGACCACCAGCCACGGCACCACACCCTCGGCGGGAACCACCCGCCCCCACTTCGGCAAGCGGATCGCTGTGATGTCCCGCTCAACCTCGCCAGTCCTGGCCCCCATGCAGCCTCCTCACTTCGAGCTGCACGAGGTCTATCGCCCAGAAGAGATCCACTCCTCTCCATCCTCGGCGTGTCTTCTGCTAGTCCGGTCAACAGGCACTCATCACCTTGAAGGCGACGTCGGGCCTGCGCAGAAGATTCGTGGCCGCCGTCGTGGCGACCCTCTCGTCCCGGGTGAACTCCTCGACCACCCGGGCCTTCTCCTCCGCCGGGAATTTGGTCGCCGCCTTCGGCCGCCGCAGCAGGTCACCGGTCACCCGGGCCGTGACCTCGTCGTCCCGGGCGAGCGAGTGGATCGCGATGACCTTCTCCTGCGGCGAGACGGGGTTCTCGACCTGACGGCCCACCCGCCGACTGGCATCGTCCGGCGTCCACCGGCTCTTCCCCTCCGGCGGTGTCTTGACCGCGGCGTACCGCTCTTCGTCGTCCTCGATCCCGCCCAGGATGCGGTGCACCGTGTAGGACACGCCCGGCTGCCGATGTTCCTGCGGCCACCGCGATGCCGTCCAGCGCGCATTACGCACCGAGCTGTACTTCAACCCGATGTCCTCAGCCAGCTCCGTCAAAGTCCGCTGCACCGAGAACTCCCTCTCACCCGGAGCACCCCCGCGAGAACGCGCGGGCTCGACTTCCAGAGCCCGGTCACCGATGCGGAACTGCCCCTTGGACCGCTTCTCGACCACGTCCCGCAGCTCGGACACGATCTCGTCGTAACGCCTCCGGGTCACACACCCGACTTTCTCACCTGCCCAGCAGCCTTCTCCCGCTATCAGATCCACAGCAACCCCGCCCCACCAAGGGGCGCGGGGAACTGCGCGACCAGCCCACGCAAAGCCGCAGACGCAACTGCCAAGACACCCCGCAGACGCGACTGCGGCTGATTCGTGGCCGAGCGCGCCGTTCCCCGCGCCCCTTACGGGGCTTGCTCCCCCGAGGTGCGGGCGAGGAAGACCAGCTCTCGGCCGGGGCGGTCGGGAGCGTCCCGTACGGCGTCGACGAGATAGCCGGCGGCGGCCAGGTCGCCCTCGGTCTCCTCCCGTTCGCGGAACCGCAGGGTCGACTCCGACGTCAGTACCTGGCCGTCCGCCGCGAACACATAGGTCCAGCGGAACGTCACCAGCGGGCCATCGACCGCCAACAGGTCGACCCAGCTCTCGACCTCCCCGACCCCGGGCACGTCCGTCACGCCGTGCGAGGCCGCGCGGTTCCACGACTCCCAGGCCCGCAGCGACGGATCGCGGGTCTCGAACACGAACCGCCCGCCCGGCCGCAGCGCCGCACGCACGCCCCGCAGCGTCTCCCGCCAGGCACCGGCACCGGTGATCTGCTGGGCGGCGTTCGCCGTCATGGTCACGAGGTCGGCCCCGAGCGGGGACAGATCCGTCCCGTCGCCGTGAATCCATCGCACCCGCTCGGCACCCGGCTTGGCCCTGGCCACATCGAGGGAGGCGAGCGCCGGGTCGACGCCCACGACGTCGATCCCCCGCTCCGCGAGGAGCAGCGCGAACACCCCCGTACCGCACCCCAGATCGAGGACCCGCCGCGCACCGAACTCCGTCACGATCCCCAGATACGCGTCGAGGTCGCCGCGGGCGGGGTCCAACACGTCGTAGAGCGCGGCGAGTCGCGGGTCCTGGAAGATTTCATCGGCCATGCGGGCGAAGGTATCCGGGCGGGGTGCGCGGAGCCTCCGGTTTTCCGGCCGGGGCCGTCACGGCGCGGGCCTGTCGCCCACTCGTACGACCTGACGGTTGTGGAAGAAGTCGTCCTGGCGCAGCACGGTGATGCTGCCGGAGGGCACCGGGAAGCTGACGGAGCCCACGGATTCGAGGGGCATCCCGATCCACGCCGTGACGACGAACGTCAGGGCGAAGCCGTGGGTGACGACGATCTGGTGCGTGTGGGGGCGGCGCAACATGTCCTCCACCGCGGCGTAGACGCGGCGCGCGCACTGCCCCCGGGTCTCGGCGCCCCGCGGGCCTTCGTGGTGGTTCATCCGGTCGCCCTCGGCCGGCGGCGGGACGAAGCGCCGGTCGAGCCACTCCTGCGGCCTGCCCTCCGCGTCGCCGTAGGACTTCTCGCGCAGCCGCCGGTCGAGGACCGGCCGCACGCCGAACAGTTCGGCCACGGCGTCGGCCGTCTGCGCGGTGCGTCTCAGGTCCGAGGAGATGATCTCCACGTCAGCGCCGCCGGGGATGTCGGCGCGCAGGGCGCGGGCGATCGCCGCCGCGGACTGCCGCCCCGCGGGGGTCAGTTCGGAGTCGTGCCAGCCGCCGACCACCTTCTCGACGTGGTGGGTCGCCTCCGGGTGGGTGACGACGTGGAGGGTGCGCATCAGGACGTGCCTTCCTTCGCGGTGCGTGCCTTCGCGGTGCGTGCGGGGCGGATGCGGGTGGAGCCGGTGCGGGCGGAGTCGGTGCGGGCGGAGTCGGAGCGGGCGGAGTCGGAGCGGGCGGAGTCGGAGCGGGCGAGGTCGGAGCGGGCGAGGTCGGTGCGGGCGGGGTCGGTGGTCGCTGGGGCGGTGCCCACGCGGCCGTTGGGCGCGGAGCCCGTGGGGGCCCGGCGCGCCGTGGTGCGGCGCACCCACAGTAGGGCCCCGGCGAGCAGGACGAGGCCGCCGAGGAGCCAGCGCGGCGCGCCCGCGGGGAGGTGGCCGACGGCCATCCCCGTGCCCCCGCCGACCAGTTGCAGGGCGAGGGACTGCACCGAAAGGGCGGTGGCGCGCCCCGCGCTGTCGACGCGGCGGTGCAGCAGTTCGTTCTCGCTGGGACCCGCGGCGCCGAGCCCCACGTACACGAGCGCGTAGCCGAGGACGGCCAGGGCCAGCGGGACCGGGCCCGCGGGAGTCGAGGGCACCGAGGCCGCCGCGGTGACGCCGAGCAGCAGCAGCCCGGCCGCAGCCGCGCCGAGACCTGCCAGGACGGCCCGTTCGCTGCCGCCCGCTATCCGGGCGAGGGGCGGCGCGAGGTGGCTGCCCGCCATCGAGCACAGGAACCCGGCGCAGGCAAGGCCCGCGAAGAGCACCGCCCCCGTCTCCGGCGCACCGGTCAGGTCGACGGCCCGGCCGGGAGTGAGGACCTCCACCGTGACAAGGGCGCTGCCCGCGGCCGCCGCGCTGAGCAGGATCCGCCGCACGAGGGCGTCCCGGCCGCCGAGGCGCACCCCCGCCATGACGGTGGCGGGGACGCCGCTCAGGACCCCGCGCAGGGTGGTCCGCGGCCGGGGCGGCTCGGGCAGCGCGGTGAGCACGTACACGAGGAAGACGACCTCGACCGCCACGCCGAGCAGCGCGGGTACGGAGAGCGGCAGCACGAGCCCGCCGGTGGCCTCGTCGAGCCGGGCGCCGAGGTCGGGGCCGAGGCCGAGGAGCCAGGGCAGCGCGCCACCGATGAGGACGCCGGCCGCGAGCGCCGCGCTGGTCGCCGCGCCGCCGCGGGCCAGGCCGGTGCGCAGCTCCGCGTCGGGCCCCGCGCTCGCGTGCACCGTGTCGACGTACCAGGCTTCGGCGGGGCCGCTGGACAGGGCGCGGCCCGCCCCCTTCAGGGCCATGCCGAGGGCGAGCACCCACACGGTGGTGCCGAGGGCGTGCAGGACGAGGGCGACGAGGTCGAGCAGGCCCGCGGCGGCGAGTACCGGGCGCCGGCCGAGTACGTCGGACAGGCCACCGGTGGGGAGTTCGAGGACGGCGGCGGTGAGGGAGTGCGCGGCGATACAGCCCGCGACGGCCGCGAGGCCGAGGCCGCGTTCGGTGAGCAGCGTCACCATCGGGGCGATGGCCATCCCCAGCGGCAGCCAGAACAACGCGCACACCACGACGTAGCGCCGCCGCGCGGTACGCGGGTCGAGAACGTCGGCCCGGCGCGCGGGTCCGACTCCGTCCGCCTCAGTCATGGGTGTAACCCCGCACGCGTCTCGGCCCAGAACGCCCCGCCCCGCCGAAGCCACCGACAGGCCTGGCGTCAGGACCGCCGTCCGGCCTGCCGCCAGGACCACCGCCAGGACTACCGCCAAGGCCGCCGCCAAGGCCGCCGTCGGACCCACCGGCCGAGCCCCCCTCGGACCCATCGCCCGGGCCGCCCTCAGGACCGC
>NZ_JOAP01000059.1 GCF_000720475.1 Streptomyces aureocirculatus | reverse complement strand
GGACCCATCGCCCGGGCCGCCCTCAGGACCGCCGTCCGGCCTGCCGCCAGGACCACCGCCAGGTCCGCCACCAGGTCCACCGCCAAGGCCGCCGCCAGGACCACCGCCAAGGCTGCCGCCGGACCCACCGGCCGACCCCCCGTCGGACCCACCGCCCTGACTGCCGTCAGGGCCACCGTCGGCGTCACCCGCCGCCCCCGGCAACCCCACCGCCCCCGCTCCCCCGGCGGTCTCCGAACCGCCCGCCCCCGTACGGTCCGCGACCGGCAGTGTCGCCAGGAGCACCATGACCTGCTCGGCGCGGGCGTCCCCCGCGTCGCGTGCCCTGAGCTCCGCCAGCTTCTCCTCGAACGTCTGCTGGAGCTCCCCGAGCGATTCGGGGGTCAGGCGTGGCAGCAGGTCGGTGATGCCGGAGTGCCTGAGCCACTGCGGTCCCAGTTGTCCGGATGCCATGTCCGTCTCGTGCTGCGCGAGCGACGCCGCCAACTGCTCGACCTGCCGCCGGGCCATGGTCGCGGCGAAGTCCCTGCCTACCGGGGACGCCTCCATCGCCGCGTGGTCCCAGGTGGTCACCTCGTGCACCGCACGCCAGCGCCGCTCCCGTGCGTCCCGGTTCTCCGCCTCGGCGACGAACGCGTACTTCGCGAGGACCCGCAGGTGATAGCTGGTGGCAGCGGACGACTCACCCGTCTTCGCCGCGAGTTCGCTCGCGGTGGCGGGACCGTCCCTGCGCAGCAGGCCGAGCAGACTGATCCGCAGTGGGTGCGTGAGGGCCTTGATCGCGGCGGGCTCACGCTCGGGGTCGAGCACCCGCAGGCGCCATCCTTCGTCGGTCATGGCGGGAGCGTAGGACGACCCGCGCACTCTGCAAAAGTATTTTTGCAGACTTTCTTTGGGAAAGTAGCCCCGCCCCGGGCCACACCACTGGGCCAGTACGGGAGCAGTACGGGAGCAGTACGGGAAAAGCACCGCGCCCCCGCCGCGGAAGCGACGGGGGCGCAGGGGCGTACGTGCAGGGTCAGTCGACGCCGGGGAGGATGTGCGGCTCGGCGAGGTCGTCCTCGTACCCGGCGAGCCTGATGGGTGCCGCCTTGGCCCACGCCTCCAGGTTGCGGAGCTTGTGGGGCCGCCCGCCCCGCTCGCCGCCACGATCGGCCGGTCGCTTCTCCTGCTTGGTCGGATCTGGTGTCACCGCGCACTCCTCTGTGTCGCGTAACGGAAGAACCTGCCAGTGCGGCAGCACTGCCGCACTGTCTTCGCGGTCGCGGTGGCGCCGTGTCGGGGCGGGATCGCGGCCGTGGGTCGCAGCCTGTCCCGGGACGGCGGGGAGGGCGCCGGTGTGCGCCCTGTGGCCGTCCGTTCGCACCAGGTTAACCAAATGAGCGCGGTTGCGCTCGATGGCGCTCACTCAAGAGGAGGAATCCGGACATCTCTGCTATGGAATCGTCACCATTTGCCGGGCTTGTAATCCTTCAGGAACACGCCGTACAGATCCTCGCCCACCTCGCCGCGCACGATCGGGTCGTAGACGCGGGCCGCGCCGTCGACCAGGTCGAGCGGCGCGTGGAAGCCCTCGTCGGCGAGGCGCAGCTTGTCGAAGTGCGGGCGCTCGTCGGTGATCCAGCCGGTGTCGACCGAGGTCATCAGGATGCCGTCGGTCTGGAACATCTCCTGGGCGCTGGTCCGCGTCACCATGTTCATCGCGGCCTTCGCGGCGTTGGTGTTGGGGTGTCCCGCACCCTTGTAGCCGCGGCCGAAGACGCCTTCCATGGCCGAGACGTTGACGACGTAGGCGCGCCCGCTCTCCGCCTTCTTCGCGGCCTCGGCCATCAGCGGCCGCAGATGGCTGATCAGGATGAACGGCGCCGTGTAGTTGCAGAGCTGGGTTTCGAGCAGCTCCACCGGCGAGATCTGCTCGATGGTCTGCACCCAGGTGTTGCTGTCCACAACGTCCGGCACCAGACCGCCCGCGTCGATGGCGCTGCCGTCGCGGTGCCGTTCGACACTGGCGTTGCCCGCGACCAGGGCGAGATCGGCGACCTGCTGCGCGTCGAGCCCGCTGACGCCTACGGGCAGCGCGGCGGGTCCGCCGAGATCACCGACCGCGCCGGAGTTGAAGGCGCCGATCACATGGTGGGCGGGCAGTTCCCCGGCGGGCAGCGGGGCGCTCTCGCCCTCGACGAGCGCGGCGTAGGCGGAGGGCAGGCGGCGCACGGTCTGCGTCGCGTTGTTGATCAGGATGTCCAGCGGGCCCTGCTCGGCGACCTGCTCGGCGAGGCCGACCACCTGCGCGGGGTCGCGCAGGTCGATGCCGACGACCTCCAGGCGGTGCAGCCAGTCCGCCGAGTCGTCCATGGCCTTGAAGCGGCGGACGGCGTCCTTGGGGAAGCGGGTGGTGATGGTCGTGTGCGCGCCGTCGCGAAGGAGCCGCAGCGCGATGTACATGCCGATCTTGGCGCGGCCGCCGGTGAGGAGGGCGCGCTTGCCGCTGAGGTCGGCGCGGACGTCGCGCTTGGCGCGGTTCTCGGCGGCGCAGTCCTGGCAGAGCTGGTGGTAGAAGTAGTCGACCTCGACGTACCGCGTCTTGCAGGTGTAGCAGGAGCGGGGGCGCTGGAGTATCCCCGCGATCTCCCCCTTCTCCGTCGGCGACGAGGGCAGGATGCCTTCCGTCTCGTCGTCGATGCGCTGCGCGGAGCCGGTGGCGGTGGCTTCGGTGACGGCCTTGTCGTGGGCGGTCTTGGCGGCGCGGCGCTCCTGGCGGCGGCGCTGCTTCACCGTCCGGTAGATGCCCGCGGTGGCGCGGCGCACGGTGATCGCGTCCGGGTGGTCGACGTCGAGCTCGTCGAGCTCCGCGAGCACGGCGAGGCAGACGGCGAGCCGCTCGGGGTCGATGCCGGGGCCGTGCGCGAGAGTCTCCGACAAAGCCCCCGTGGGAGTGTCCGCCGAAGCCCCCGTGGGAGTGTCCGCCGAAGCCCCCGACGGAGCCCCGCTCGAAGCCGGCGAGGCGCTCTGCCGCGGGCTGTCCTCTGTCACCGTCATCGCGCTGTCGTTCCTCACCGCACTCGTACCGCGGCTCGTCTGATGTGACCGCGGAAGCTCCAAAAGCGGAACTTTACGTAGAGCGGGCGCCCGGCACCAAACCCGAACGGTCGTCCCCGGCGCCGTCGAAGACGCCGAGGGCCCACGATCCGGCTACGCTCAGTCAACCCCGGGTGACGCCGCGTCGGCCGGGGGACGGCGCCGCGGTGATCCGCACCGGGCCGCGGGCACGGCGGCACGCCCCGGCCCACCCCCCCCCTCGGAGGTGGACCGGAGCGTGCCGGTCAGTCAGTCGCAGCCCCGCACAGGTGCCTGTGAGGCGTCCCTGATCAGGGCCTCGTGCGCGGCGCGAAGGCGCGGCACATCGGGCTTGACGACCTTGCGGTCATAGGTGAGCAGACCGTTCAGCTCCCCTTCCACGTCGGAGATCTGGGTGTAGACGGCACCGTTGCCGCCCTTGCAGGCGAGGGCGTGCACCTCGCGGAGCTTGGTGAGGTACTCCTCGGTGTACTTGGCGGCGTCGACGTCGACGTAGCTCTGCTGCACCGACCAGGCATGGCCCGGCACCGCGAGCCCGAGGCCGCCGTACTCGCCGTTGACCAGGGCCCGTCGCCCGTCCGGCTTCGGCGGGATGGCCGGGCTCGGGTAGCCGTGCTCGTCCATGATGTCGCCCTTGCCGCCGTCGGCCCCCAGGTTGAGCCCGGACATGCCGTTGATCAGGCGCGTCGGGTCCCAGGCCTTGGCCTGATCGGCGATGCGGGCGTGGTCGTACTGGCCCCAGCCCTCGTTGAACGTGACCCACATGACGACGGACGGGCTGCTCGCGTGCTCGTCGATCATCTGTTTCATCTCGTGCTCGTACTGGGCGCGGGCGGCGGTGGACGGATTGCGGTCCGAGCGCATGGACGGCATGTCCTGCCACACCATCAGGCCCAGCTTGTCCGCCCAGTGGAACCACCGGTCGGGTTCGACCTTGATGTGCTTGCGGACCGAGTTGAAGCCCATCTCCTTGTGCATCTTCAGGTCGTACGCGAGGGCCTCGTCGGTCGGCGCGGTGTGCAGGCCGTCCGGCCAGAAGCCCTGGTCGAGCGTGGCCATCAGGAAGGTGGGCTTGCCGTTGAGGACCGTGCGCGGGGTGCCGTCGATCTTCTCGACGGACAGCGAGCGCATACCGAAGTAGCTGCGCACGCTGTCACCGCGCTTGCCCCACTTGTCCTGGCCGACGGTGACGCGCAGGTCGTACAGGAACGGGTCGTCGGGAGACCACAGGTGCGGCTTCCTGAGGGTGAGCCTCAGCGGCTTGCCGCTACGGCCGCTCGCCACCGCGACCCGCTTCCCGCCCTCGTACGCCACGGCCCGCACCGGCACGCCCGCGCGGACGCCCCTGGCCTCGACGGTGACCTGCTTGCCGCGCACATCGGGGGTGATCTTCAGGGACTCGGCGTGGTCGCGGGCCACCGGCTCCATCCACACCGTCTGCCAGATGCCGGACGAGGGCGTGTACCAGATGCCCGAGGGGTCCAGGCGCTGCTTGCCGACCGGCGGGTTCTCGCCGTTCGGGGAGTCGGTCGGGTCGTACACGCCGACGATCAGCTCCTGGGTCCTGCCGGGTTTGAGGGCGTCGGTGACGTCGGCGCTGAACTTGTCGTAACCGCCCTTGTGGTCGGCGACCTCGGCGCCGTTGACGTACACCTTCGCGTGCCAGTCCACGGCACCGAAGTTCAGCTTCAGGCGCTGGTCGTCGCGCTTGTCCCCGACCTTCCAGCCTGCCGGTACGGTGAAGGTGCGGCGGTACCACATGCGGTCCTCGTGCCGCTGGACGCCGGAGAGCTCGGACTCCACCGGGTACGGGACGAGAATCTTCTCCTTGAGCTTCTTGCCGACCGGCGGCTGCTCCCCCGCCGCGGCCGCGGCGAACTGCCAACTGCCGTTCAGATTGCGCCAGTCGGCGCGCTTGAGCTGCGGGCGCGGGTACTCCGGCAGCGCGTTGTCCGGGCCGACCTCGTCCGCCCACTTGGAGCGCAGTTCGTACGTCGACTTGTTGGAGCCGCTGCTCCAGAACGCGTCGACCTGGTCGCCGTCGGTGCCCTTGAGGCCGCCCTTGCCGTCGTAGCGCAGTTCGGCGGTGCCGCGGGCGGTACCGGTCTTGTTGCCGACGACGGGCTGCTTGAGGCCGACGAGGAGGGCGCGCGGGTCCGCCGGGTCGAGCCTGGCCTTGTCCAGCGGCCACTTCGCGCCGCCGATGACCGCTTCGAGGTGGTCGGTGAGGCCGGCCGGAGGGGCGGCGAGCTCCTGGCCGAACTCCAGCTTCAGAAAGCGGCCGTCGCGCTGGACGGTGGCGGCGGTCGCCCCGTCGTAGTCGAAGCCGTCGGGGAGGCGGAAGGCGGACTGCGGGATCGCCTCCTTGGCCCCGCCGGGCTCGGTCCAGCGCAGATGGAGGTTGGAGCCGCCGAAGTGCTCGAAGTACTCGACCTTGATGTCGTAGGCCTTGCCCGCGGTCAACTCCACCGGCGCGGACTGCTGTTCGCGGTCCCAGTCGTCCACCCAGTGGTCGATGGCCGTCCTGCCGTCGATCCAGAGCCGGAAACCGTTGTCGCCGATCATGGAGAAGGTGTGGGCGCCGGACTTCTCCGGGACGATCTTCCCGGTCCAGCGGACGGTGGCGTCGTCGGACTTGCCGGTGGCGTATCCGAGGCGCGGTTCGAGGTTGTCGAAGTCGATGTTCCGGTCGAAGCCGATGGCCTTGAGCTGGTGGAAGTCGAAGGCGCCCGGGGCGGACTGGCTGTAGTACTCGCCCTTGAGGCCATGGGGTTCGGGGGCCTTCGCGGCCGAGGCGGCGGCGCTGCCGTCTCCTGCTGCCGTCGCGGTGGACGCGGCGGCGAGCCCCGAGGACATCAGGGCCGCGGTGAGCAGCAAAGCCAGGTGGTGCCGGAGTTTTCCGGATCGTCTAAGGCGCACGGATCCTCCTTGCCGAGGAAGGGTGGCGGCTCGTCGCTCCAGTCGGTACAACGAGTCTGTACAACGTTGGAAGGAACGGCAGTTGGCATGACAGCACGGCTCCGGCGTGCTGTCCAGGGTCCGCGGCGACCGCCGCCGGACGCCCCGGCCATCCGGGGCGCACATCGACGCGAGGAGTGGCACGTGCGGGTGAGCCTCAAGGATGTCGCGGAACGGGCGGGCGTCTCGATCAAGACCGTCTCGAACGTGGTGAACAAGTATCAGCACGTCACCCCGGCGATGCGGGCCCGTGTGCAGCAGGCCATCGACGAGCTGGGATACCGCCCCAACCTGACCGCGCGTCATCTGCGCAAGGGCCGCACCGGGATCATCGCCCTGGCCGTGCCCGAGCTGCAGAACCCGTACTTCGCGGAACTCGCGGGCGCCGTCATCGACGCCGCCGCCGAACACGACTTCACCGTCCTGCTCGACCACACCCGCGGTGAGCGCGAGCAGGAGCTCCTGGTCAGCCAGGGATTCCGGGCGCACGTCATCGACGGTCTGATCCTCAGCCCGCTCGAGCTGGAGGCCGAGGACCTGCGGGGCCGCGACGGGGCGGGGGGCAACGGCAGCGAGCCCCACAATGACGATGTGCCCCTCGTGCTGCTGGGCGAGCGCGAGTACGACCTGCCCTACGACCACATCGCGATCGACAACGTCGCCGCGGCCCGGGTCGCGGTGCGCCATCTCATCGGCCGCGGCCGGCGCACCATCGCCTATCTCGGCGCCCGCACGGACTCCGCGAACCGCCCCGCCCACCTGCGTCTTCAGGGCTGGCGGGCGGAGCTCACCGAGGCCGGTGTCCCGGCGCCCGAGTCCCTGGTCGGCCCGGTCGGCGGCTGGAACCGCGACGACGGCGCGCAGGCGATGGCGCGGATGCTGGACTCCGGGGTGCGCCCTGACGCGGTGTTCGCGTACAACGACCTGGTCGCGATCGGTGCGATGCGGGTGCTGCACGAGCGGGGCCTCAGAGTGCCGTGGGACGTGGCGGTGGTCGGCTTCGACGACATCGCGGAGGGGCAGTTCGGCGCCGTCACCTTGACCACCATCGCGCCCGACAAGCAGGCCATCGCGCGGCTCGCGGTGTCCTCGCTGCTCCGCCGCCTTCAGGGCGATGGCGAGGTCGGCGGGCGCACGCTCACCGCCGAGTTCCGGCTGGTGGAGCGGGAGAGCACGCTCGGGCGGCGGTGACCGGTGCGGGCGCGGCGAGGCGGGGGCGGCACGGCTTCGGGGGCGGGGCAGGACGGGGGCGGCGGGCCCGACCGGCGTGCGCGGAGGGTTTACAGCCTCCTTTCAACGATGTAAAAAGCTCCCCGTACCGCTGAGTTGACCGCAAACCCGTATCTCCCGTGAGCGCTCTCAGTGTGCGCCGGGGCCGTGCCGTTTGGGGACTCCCATGAAGCCGAACACTTTTCTCCGCCGTACCTCGGGCCGCACCGCGCCCGGCACCCTGCTCGCCGTCGGCCTCGCCGCCACGCTCGCCCTGACCGCATCGGGATGCGCCAAGTCGGAGGACGGCGACTCCGGCTCCGGCGACAAGTCCGCGGCCGAGGGCGACGCGGGCCAGGTCGTCTCCTCGCCCGGCGCGGGCGACCGCAAGACCTGTGTGATCGGCGACTACGGCGCCGAGAAGCTCGATCTGAAGTCCGCGACCGTCGGCTTCTCGCAGTCGGAGAAGGAAGCCAACCCGTTCCGGATCGCCGAGACCGCCTCCATCAAGGCCGAGGCGGACAGACGCGGCGTCAGACTCCTCACCGCCAACGCCCAGTCGCAGTTCTCCAAGCAGATCAGCGACGTCCAGGACCTCATCGCCAAGGGCGCCGACCTGCTCGTCATCGCCCCGCTCAACTCCGACGGCTGGGAGCCGGTCCTGCGCCAGGCCAAGGCCAAGCACATCCCGATCGTCACCATCGACCGCGAGATCAACGCGGCACCCTGCAAGGACTATGTGTCCTTCATCGGCTCGGACTTCGTCGAACAGGGCCGCCGCGCCGCCGACCGCATGATCGCGGCGACGGGCGGCAAGGGCGAGGTGGCGATCCTGCTCGGTGCCGCCGGGAACAACGTCACCACCGACCGCACCAAGGGCTTCGAGGAGCGGATCAAGGAGAAGGCCCCGGACCTGAAGGTCGTCTTCAAGCAGACCGGAGAGTTCGCCCGCGAGAAGGGCCAGCAGGTCACCGAGCAGTTGATCCAGTCCAAGCCGGGCATCGACGGGATCTACGCGGAGAACGACGAGATGGGCCTCGGCGCGGTCGGTGCCCTCAAGGGCGCGGGCAAGAAGGCCGGTGACATCAAGATCGTCACCATTGACGGCACCAGGAACGCCGTGCGCGGCATCGTCGACGGCTGGATCGACGGCGTCGTGGAGTCCAACCCGCGCTTCGGGCCGCTCGCCTTCAAGACCCTGGACACCTTCACCAAGGGCGGCAAGGTCGACCAGGACATCGTCATCGAGGACAGCGCCTACACCAAGGACAACGCGGAGTCGGACCTCGGCAAGGCGTACTGACGTGCCGGCGCTCCCGGTGCGGTCGGCCGAGGTCCTCTCGGTGGCCGGGCTCAGCAAGACGTTCCCGGGCGTACGCGCCCTCGACGGCGTCGACTTCACGGCCAGGGCGGGCGAGGTGCACGCCCTGATCGGTGAGAACGGCGCCGGGAAGTCCACGCTCATCAAGGTGCTCACGGGCGTGTACCGGCCCGATCCGCCCACCGCCGCGGGCACGGGCGTCCTGACGTACGACGGCAGCGAGGTGGAGTTCGCCACTCCCCTCGAAGCCCAGCACGCGGGCATCTCCACCATCTACCAAGAGGTCAATCTGGTCCCGCTGATGAGCGTGGCCCGCAATCTCTTCCTCGGCCGGGAACCCCGGGGCCGCCTCGGCCTGATCGACTTCCGCCGGATGCACCGCGAGGCGGACACCGCCCTGCGCGGCCTCGGGATGCGCGTCGACGTGCGCAGGCCGTTGCGCGAACTCGGTGTCGGCGCCCAGCAGATGGTGGCGCTCGCCCGTGCGGTCTCCGTCGAAGCGCGGGTCGTCATCATGGACGAGCCGACGTCGTCCCTGGAGCCGCGCGAGGTGGCCACGCTGTTCGGGGTGATCCGGATGCTGCGCGAGCGCGGCATCGCGGTGATCTACGTCAGTCACCGTCTGGACGAGCTGTACGAGGTGTGCGACACGGTCACCGTGCTGCGGGACGGCAAGGCCGTGCACACAGGACCGATCGCAGCCCTGGACCAACTGCGGCTCGTCTCGCTGATGCTCGGCAGGGAGATCGGCGACGTACGCGAAGAAGGCCTGACGAAGTTCAGCGGCGGCCACGACGCCGAGGCCGAACCCGTCCTGCGCGCAGCGGAACTGACGGTACGTCACCTGTTGCGCAGCGTGTCCCTGACCGTGCGGCCCGGGGAGGTCGTGGGGCTCGGCGGGCTGCTCGGCTCGGGGCGCAGCGAGACCGCGAAAGCCATCGCGGGCGCCCTGCCGCCGGACTCGGGGCGGGTCGTGGTCGCCGGGGTGCCGGTGCGCACCGGCTCCACGCCCGCCGCCATCCGCGCCGGAGTGAGCCTGCTGCCCGAGGACCGCAAGGCCGAGGGCATCGTGCCGGGCCTGTCGGTGCGCGAGAACATCGCGCTCGCGGCGCTGCCGGGCCTGTCCCGCTTCGGCCTGGTCGACGAGGCCCGCGTCGACCGGGTCGTGGACACCTTCATGAAGCGTCTGCACATCAAGGCGTCGGGGCCGCACCAGAAGGTCGGCGAGCTCTCCGGCGGCAACCAGCAGAAAGTGCTCCTCGCACGCTGGCTCGCCATGAACCCGAAGGTGCTGCTCCTTGACGAGCCGACGCGCGGCATCGACGTCGGCGCCAAGGCCGAGGTGCAGAAGCTCATCGACGAGCTGGCAGGCGACGGGCTCGGCGTACTGCTCATCTCCTCCGACATGGAGGAACTGATCGAGGGCAGCGACCGCGTGGTGGTCCTCAAGGACGGCGCGGTCGTCGAGGAACTCGGCGGGGACGCCGTCACCGAGGACCGGCTGCTGCGCGCCATCGCCGCCGCGCCCGCCGCCCCGACCCACTCCCCGTCCGCCGCCCCGTCCGACTCCCCGGACGCCCGCGACGCCCCCGGGGACGACCAGGCCCCCGGAGACGACCATGACTGACATCGGCCTCGGCCGCTCCCGCGTGGACCGCGACCGTCTGCTGCGGCTCCTTCAGGACTACGGCGTTCATCTGGGCGTGGCGGTCCTGCTGTTGGTGAACATCGCCTTCACCCCGCACTTCCTGTCCGCGGAGAACTTCCGCACGCAGGCCGTGCAGGTGGCACCCGTCCTGATCGTGGCGCTCGGCATGGCCCTTGCCATCGGCAGTGAGGGCGTGGACCTGTCGGTCGGCTCGGTCATGGCTCTGTCCACGTCGCTGCTCTCGCTGTATCTCGGGTACGGGATGTGGATCGCGCTCATCGTCGCCGTGCTCGGCGGGGTCGCCGTCGGGGTGGCGAACGGGGCGCTCGTGGCGTTCATCGGGGTGCAGCCCATCGTGGCGACGCTCGCCCTGATGGTCGCGGGCCGGGGGCTGGCCCTGGTCCTGCTCCCCCAGCTCAAGGACGTCCGCGATCCGACCATGGCCTCACTCGGCTCCGGCGACGTCCTCGGCGTCCCCTACCTCGTGCTGATCGCGGCGGCGCTCGCGCTCCTCGTGGCGTTCGTCGTGCGCCGCACGACCTTCGGCAGGCAACTGCTCGCGATCGGCGACAGCCGCCCCGCGGCCAAGCTCGCGGGCCTTCCCGTACGGCGCGTGCTCATCCTCGTGTACGTGTGCTCCGGCGCCCTCGCCGCGATCGCGGGTGTCCTCGCCACCGCACGCCTGACCGCGAGCGACCCGACGTCGCTCGGCACTCTGATGGAGCTGTCCGCGATCACCGCGGTGGTCGTCGGTGGCACCCCGCTCAGCGGCGGCCGGGTCCGCGTCGGCGGCACCGTCGCGGGCGCCGTCCTCATCCAACTGCTCACGGCCACGCTCATCAAGCACGATCTGCCCCCGTCGTGGACGCAGATCGCCCAGGCCGTGGTGATCATCCTGGCCGTGTACGCGGCACGCGAGAGGGGCAGGCGATGACGGTCGGCACACAGAAGTCACCGAGTCCGCGGAGTCCGCGGAGTCCGCGGAGTCCACGGAGCCCGGTGCGGCCCGTGGACGGTGCCATGGACGCGGATCCGCCGGGTCCCGCGCGGTCGGAGCGCCTGAGCGCGTTCGCCCAGCAGCACGGCGCCCTGGTGACCCTGGTGGTGGCGGTGCTCGCGGCCTGGCTGAGCTTCGACACCTTCATGACGACCGACAACACGCAGAACATGGCGGTGTCCTCGGCGTTCCTCGCCGTGGTCGCCCTGGGCATGACGTTCGTGATCGTCACCGGTGGCATCGACCTGTCGGTGGGCTCGCTGTTCGCGCTCGGCGGGGTCCTCGCCGCGTGGGGGTCGCAGTACGGAAGCACCGTCGCACTGCTCCTGCCGCTCGCCGTGTGCGGGCTCATCGGCTTCGTCAACGGTCTGCTGATCTCCCGCTCCCGGCTCGCCCCGTTCATCGTGACCCTCGCCGCGATGCTCGGCGCCCGCGGCATCCTCCTCGCCGCCACCGACGAGGGCTCCAGGACCTATCTGGTCGACAAGGACTCGTTCTTCGCGACGCTCGGGCAGGGCAAGGTGCTCGGCGTCGGCGCACCGGTGTGGATCACGGTCGGTCTGTTCGTGGCGGGCGCGGTGGTGCTGCGCCGCAGCCGCTTCGGGCAGTACGTGTACGCGGTCGGCGGCAACGAGGACGCGGCGGCGCTGATGGGTGTCCCCGTGGCCCGCACGAAGACGGCCGTCTACACCCTGTCGGGCCTGTGCGCGGGCCTCGCGGGCGCCCTGAACGCGGCCTGGCTGGTGTCGGGCGTGACGATCCTCGGCTCCGGCATGGAACTGGAGGCGATCTCCGCGGTCGTCATCGGCGGCACCCTGCTGTCCGGCGGCTTCGGCTTCCTCAGCGGCTCACTCCTCGGCGTACTGCTCCTGAAGGTCATCCAGAACGTCATCAACCAGATCGGCTCCCTGGACTCCGCCTACCAGCAGGTCGTCAGCGGCGGCTTCCTGGCGGTGGTCGTCGTGGCGCAGACGTGGCTGGGCCGCAGGAGGCGGGTCCTGTAGGCGCAGGAGGCGTGCCCTGTAGCCGCAGGAGGCGTGCCCTGTAGCCGCAGGGGGCGGGGCGCTCCCAGTCGCGCGGAGGCGGGCGCTAGGGGTACGTGAGCGATGTCCCGTCCACCGATACCTGCTGGCCCTTGCCCAGGGCGATCACGCCGCCCTTCGACACCGTGTACAGCTCCTCGTCCCGCTCCGGGTTCACGCCGATGGTGGCGCCGGGCGGGACGTCGACGTTCTTGTCGAGGACCGCGCCGCGCACCACCGCTCCCCTGCCCACACGGACGTTGTCGTGCAGCACCGAACCCTGCACGACGGCGCCCTCCTCGACGATCGCACCGGGCGACAGGACGGAACGGGTGACCTGCCCGCGGATCACGCAGCCGGGGCTGACGACGGACTCCCCCGCGATGCCGCCCGCGCAGAACTTGGCGGGCGGCAACTGCCCCGCGTGGGTGTAGATGGGCCAGCGGCGGTTGTCGAGGTTGAAGGCGGGCCGGTCGGAGATCAGGTCCATATGGGCCTCGTAGTAGGCGTCGAGGGTGCCGACATCGCGCCAGTAGCCGTGGTCGCCGGCGGTCTCGCCGGGGACGTGGTTGTCGGCGAAGTCGTAGACCTGCGCGAGGCCGCGCTCGGTGAGGGACGGCAGGATCGAACCGCCCATGTCGTGCACCGAGTCGGGGTCCTCCGCGTCCCGCTGCAAGGCGTCGACGAGCACTTTGGTGGCGAAGACGTAGTTGCCCATGGAGGCGTACACCTGGTGCGGGGAGCCGGGCAGGCCTGGCGGGTCCTGCGGCTTCTCCAGGAAGCTCCGCACCCGGGCGCCGTCCCCGGCGGGCGTGATGATCCCGAACTGGCCGGCGTCCGCGCGCGGCACCCTGATCCCGGCGACGGTGACGCCCGCGCCGGACTCGATGTGCTGCGCCAGCATGTGGCGCGGATCCATGCGGTAGACGTGGTCGGCGCCGAACACCGCGATGTGGTCCGGCTGTTCGTCGTGTACGAGGTTCAGGGACTGCAGGATGGCGTCGGCGCTGCCCAGGTACCAGCGGGGGCCGAGGCGCTGCTGGGCGGGGACGGGGGTGACGTAGTTGCCGAGCAGGCTCGACATCCGCCAGGTGGTGGAGACGTGCCGGTCCAGGGAGTGCGACTTGTACTGCGTCAGGACGCAGATGCGCGTGATGTCGCCGTTGACGAGGTTGGAGAGCACGAAGTCGACGAGGCGGTAGGTGCCGCCGAAGGTCACCGCCGGTTTCGCCCGGTCGGCCGTGAGCGGCATCAGCCGCTTCCCCTCCCCGCCCGCGAGCACGATCCCGAGCACCGAAGGTCCACCGCGCATGGCCGCCCCTTAGCCGCTAGTCGGACTTGCGTAACGCCATGACTTCCTCGTACACGTCCACGGTGCGCCGTGCCACCGTGTCCCAGCCGAACTGGCGCACGGCCCGGTGCCGTCCGGCCGAGCCCATCGCGGCCGCCCGCTGCGGTTCCGCGGCCAGATGGTTCAGGAGCACGGCCAGGTCGTGCTCGAAGCGGTCGGGCCGCAGCGCGTCGTAGGGGGCGAGCAGCCCCGTCGTGCCGTCCGAGACGACTTCGGGGATGCCGCCGACGCGGGACGCGACCACGGCGGTGCCGCACGCCATCGCCTCCAGGTTCACGATGCCGAGCGGTTCGTACACCGAGGGGCACACGAACACCGTGGCGTGCGTGAGGAGTTGCACGACCTCCAGGCGCGGCAGCATGCGCGGGATCCAGATGACGCCGCCCCTGGCCCGGTCGAGCTCCTCGTGCAGGGTGCGGAACTCCTGGTCGATCTCCGGGGTGTCGGGGGCGCCCGCGCACAGCACGAGCTGGATGCCGGGGTCCAGGGCGCGGGCCGCGCGCAGCAGGTGGGACACGCCCTTCTGGCGGGTGATGCGGCCGACGAACAGGACGTAGGGGCGGCTCGGGTCGATGCCGTGGTGAGCCAGGGCGTCGGTGGCGTGGTCGGGCCGGTACAGGTCGGTGTCGATGCCGTTGTGGACGACGTGCACCTTCGCCGGGTCGACGGCCGGGTAGCAGGACAGGATGTCCTCGCGCATGCCGTGGGAGACGGCGATCACGGCGTCGGCCGCCTCGACGGCGGTGCGCTCCGCCCAACTGGACACGGCGTAGCCGCCGCCGAGCTGTTCGGCCTTCCAGGGGCGCAGGGGCTCCAGGGAGTGCGCGGTCAGCACGTGCGGGATGCCGTGCAGGAGCTTGCCGACGTGGCCCGCGAGGTTGGCGTACCAGGTGTGGGAGTGCACGAGGTCACGGCCGTCGAGCGCCGCCGCCATGGACAGGTCCACGGACAGGGTGCGCAGCGCGTCGTTGGCGGTGTCGAGGTCGGCCCAGGCGTGGTGGCGCACCACGCCCTCGCCCGCGCCTTCGCCCCAGCAGTGCACGTCGAGGTCGGTGAGCGCGCGCAACTCCCGCGCCAGGAACTCGACATGGACGCCCGCGCCGCCGTAGACGTCCGGCGGGAACTCGCGGGTGAGCAGTCCCACTTTCACGAGCGGAGCCCCCCGTCGTCGGCCGGCTCCCTCATGGTCACCCAGACGCCGCCCCGTGGGAAGACCGCTGCGGCGGCCGGTCGAAACAGCAGTCGCCGCACAGGCCGCCGCCCGGGCAGCGGTAGTAGAGGCAGCAGCTTCGGCGCCGGAACGCGGTCCCCTCCAGGGTGCCGGTGGCCTTCAGGGCGGGGTCCGCGAAGAGTTCCGCGGCCAGGGCGAGGGCGCGCCCGCCCACCTCGGGGCGGCCTTCGCGGGCCGCCCAGGCGTGCAGCTCGCGCGCCGCGCCCGCGAGGGCCGAGCCCGCGTTGCCGCGCAGCAGGGCCGGGGAGACGCGGAAGCGGGCGCGCAGGGCCCCGGCGAGCGGGGTGAGGTGGGCGTCCTGGACCGCCGCGAGGACGCGGGCGGCGTCGGCCGGGTACGTCCGGGTTCCGGCGAGCCACAGGTCCTCGGGCGAGGTGGCGTCCGCGTCCCAGCGCAGCAGGGCAGGGTCGAGGTCGGGCACCCGTCCGTACAGCGCGGCAGGGCCGAGCGCGAGGGACCACAGCCGGGCGGCGAGCCCGAGCTGCGCCACGGACGCGGCGACGCGTTCCTCGGGGGCGCCGAGGCGTCCCGCGACCTTCGCGACACGGAAACACAGCGGATCGCCTGAGTCCTGGTGGAGACCAGGTCGCAGCCCGGCGGAGCCCTGGTCGGGCCCCACTTCAGGTGGCCTTGCCGTATACACGAGAGCCAGCGGAACATGGTTGTCACCAGAAGGCTCCCCCGTCCTGACGGTGAAGAAGCCGCCGACGGTCCCGACGGTGTCCCAGTCGATCGCAGAGGTGTGCGCAGTCATCGCAGAAGTACAGCAGGAGAGCGTTTTCGGTGCGTAACCAGACCTGGGGAGGACATGTGCGCAGCCATACTCCATCGGGAGTAGGACACATTGACTGCTCAGGGACGACGACGAAACGCGCTCCGCGCGACATCGTGGTGAACATGGAAGCCGACCGCTCGCCGCACTCGTCGCCCCGGGTGCACAGGGACCCCGCCGACCGCACCCGCCGGTCGTGCCGCGCGCCGCGGAGCACCTCATGAGTGCCCTCGCGCTGTCCATCGTGCTCTCCCTGGTCTCCGCCGTGGCGTACGCCGGCGGGGCGATCATCCAGGAGCAGGTGGCGGCGCGGGCGGCGGAGCAGCAGTACGCGCCGCTGCGCAGCAGCGCATGGTGGGTCGCGGTGGCGCTCAACGGCCTCGGCGGGCTCCTGCACGTGGTGGCGCTCGCCTTCGGCCCGCTGAGCCTGGTGCAGCCGCTCGGGGCCCTCACGATCGTGTTCGCCCTGCCGATGGCCGCGATGTTCGTGCGCCGCCGGGCCGGGGCCACCGCCTGGCGCGGCGCCATCATGGCGACGGTCGGCCTCGCCGGGATGCTGTCCCTGACGCAGGCCACGGCCTCGCAGTCGCTCGCCGACACCGAGCGCGTCGTGCTCGGGCTCGGCACCGGCGGCGCCGTCGTCGCGCTGATGCTGCTCGCGCACGCCGTGCACCGGCACCCGGCGGTGCGCAGCATGCTGCTCGCCACCGCGGCGGGCATCGCCTTCGGCGTCTCCTCGGTGTTCACCAAGACCGTCGCCGTGGACTGGGACATGCAGGGTTCGCTGGCCCGGCAGGCGCCGAGTCTCGCGGTCATCGGTGTCCTCGCGGTGAGCGGACTGCTCCTCTCGCAGGCCTCGTACAAGGGCGCGGGCCTCACGGCTCCGCTCTCGGCGGTGACCGTCGTGAACCCGGTGATAGCGGCCGCCGTCGGACTCACCCTGTTCGGAGAATCCTTCCGCTACGGGACGTCGGGCACCGCGCTCGCCCTGGCCTGCGGTGTCGTCGCGGGGGGCGGTCTCATCCTGCTGACGACGGAGCGCATCGGCGGTGCGCACGCGAGCGCCGCGCCCTCCGCGCCCTCCGGTGCCGGTGAGCAGGTCGCGGCCGCGGGCGCCGGGTCCCGCGACCGTGCGGCTCCGTCGGGCACCGGCGAGGCGGCCGTCCTCCTCACCGGCGACGAGGGCCGGGTCGTGGAGCAGCGCGCCCCCTCGCACGACGAGCGGTCACCGGCCGACACCGGGCGCCGCCCACCGTCGAGCCCGCTGCCGAACGAGCCGTCCGCACCGGACGCCTCCACCGCCCCACAGGCCTCGGCCCCGGACCCTGCCCCGGGCCCGTCGGAAACGCTGCCGGAGACCGTGCCGGACGCCTTGGTCGCCGATGTCCTGACCGCGCTGCCGTTGCAGCCGATGGCGTTCACGCGCATGCCCCTGCCGCGGCCGACGCCCGAGCACAGCGTGTCCTGAAGCGCGCCCAGCTCCTCGGCACGCCCCGCTCCCGACGAACGCCCCGCGCCCCGGCGCGGGGCGTTCCCGCGTACATCGCGTACATCGCGTACATCAGATGCGCATCTGTCACGTACGTCAGATGCGCACCCCACGGGCCCGCAGATAGGCGAGCGGGTCCACGTCCGAGCCGAAGCCGGGCCCGGTGCGGATCTCGAAGTGCAGGTGCGGGCCCGTGCTGTTGCCCGTCGAACCGGAGCGGCCGATGCGCTGGCCCGCTCCGACCTTCTGCCCCGCCTTCACGGTGAGCGCCGACAGATGGGCGTACTGCGAGTACCTGCCGTCGGTGTGGCGGATGACGACCTCGTAGCCGTAGCTCCCGCCCCAACCGGAGGAGACCACCGTGCCCGCGACGACGGCCTTCACCGATGTGCCGGTGGGCACGGGGAAGTCGACGCCCGTGTGGTAGCCCTTCGACCAGGAGCTGCCGGTCGCGTGGTACGGGGTGCCGATGGAGCCGGTGACGGGCGCCGCGGCGCCGGCGGAGGTGGCGGCCTCGGCGCGCTGCCTGCCCGCGGGCGCGGTGTCGCGCTTCTGCTTGGGCGCGGGCTTGGTCTCCTTGGCCGGCGGATGCGACCGCTCGGGCCTGCGCTCCTGCTTCTTCTCGGGCTTCTTCTCCGCCCTCTTCTCGACGTGCTTCTCGTCGCGCTTCTCGTCGTGCCGCGCGGGCCGCTTCTCCGGGTGCTTCTGCCGGTCGGGGTCGGCGCGCCGCTCGGGCGGTCGCACCGGCGCCTTGCCCCGCTCCGCGGCGCGCAGGGACAGGCGCTGGCCGGGCGTGATGAGGTCGGGGTCGGTGCCGATGGTGCGGCGGTTGCTCTCGTAGAGCTGCGGCCAGCCGCCCCGCACCCGGCGCTCGTCGGCGATCCCGGAGAGGGTGTCGCCGCGGACGACCGTGTACATCCGGGCGGTGCCCGCCGTGGACTGCGGGGTCACCTCGGGCTTGACGTCCCGCACCGTGCGCTTGGGCGCCTTGGGGGCGCCCTCGGTCTTCGCGCCGCCCGTCGCCTTCTGCTGCTGCGGGGCCGACTTCTGCTGCGGGGCCGACGCGGGCCTCAGGTCGGGGCTGTCGCCGCCGCGGGTGAGCCCGGCGCGCTGGGAGCACACCGGCCAGGCGCCGGGGCCCTGTCCGTCGAGGACCTTCTCGGCGACGGCGATCTGCTGGTCCTTGGTGGCGAGGTCGGCGCGCGGGGCGTAGGCGGTGCCGCCGTAGGCCTGCCAGGTGGACTGGGTGAACTGGAGGCCGCCGTAGAAGCCGTTGCCGGTGTTGATGCTCCAGTTGTTCGTGGACTCGCAGGCCGCGACCTTGTTCCAGGTGTCCACGTCCGCGGCGTGGCCCGTGCCCGCGGTCATCAGCGGCAGGGCCATTCCGGCGCCACCTGCCGTGACCGTGAGCGAGGCACGGTTGATCCGGCTCGGCTGGTACCGGCGATGCCGGCCTCGTAAGGCCATGAAAGCCCCCTCAGACACACGTCGAACTCGTCGAATTCGACGTCACACGTCAGCCACAGGACAAGGCCGCAAGCTAGCCGGTCGGCCATGGGTGTGACAAGAGCAGGGCCCGGGCGGGGGCGTTGAACTCGTCATCGGCCGTTCAGTCACACAAATGCCGCTTGAGCCACCGCAGTTGGACATCCCGCTGAAATGGGCCACCGCCCTCGTGGCCGTTGAAGGAGTACACCTCCATCGACCGTTTCGCCCCCGCACAGGCATGGAAGGCGACGAAAACGGTCGACGGCGGACATGTCCCGTCCTCCAGTGCCGCCGGAAAGCCCTGCCCCCGTGTGTTCCCAGAACGCGACGAAGTCGTCCGGCTCGGGGAATTGCGGACGGTGGCGGCGGAGTTCGTCGAGAGGCAGCTCGAAATGGGGCGCGGACGGCTCCTGACATCGGACGCGGTGTCGGGATGTCACGCCACGCCGCAGGATGATACTGGCGCACAGACGCGTTACCTCGGATCGGATTACCCAGGAACTCAGGAGCGGCAGCATGAGTGCTTCGGCGCAGATCGGTGTCACGGGACTCGCGGTGATGGGGCGCAATCTCGCCCGCAATTTCGCCCGCAACGGCTATACGGTCGCGGTCCACAACCGCACGGCGGCGCGGACCCGCGCGCTGGTGGAGGAATTCGGACAGGAGGGCGATTTCGTCGCCGCCGAGAGCGCCGAGGAATTCGTCGCGGCCCTGGAGCGGCCGCGCCGCCTGGTGGTGATGGTCAAGGCGGGCGAGCCCACGGACGCCGTCATCGAGGAGTTCGCGCCCCTCCTGGAGCCGGGCGACATGATCGTGGACGGCGGCAACGCGCACTTCGCGGACACCCGGCGGCGCGAGCGAGCGCTGCGCGAGCGGGGCATCCACTTCGTCGGCACGGGCGTGTCCGGCGGCGAGGAGGGCGCGCTGAACGGCCCGAGCATCATGCCGGGCGGCTCCGAGGAGTCCTACGCGGCGCTCGGTCCGATGCTGGAGAAGATCTCCGCGAAGGCCGCGGACGGCAGCCCCTGTACGGCGCACATCGGCCCGGACGGCGCGGGCCACTTCGTGAAGATGGTGCACAACGGCATCGAGTACGCCGACATGCAGTTGATCGCCGAGGCCTATCAGCTTCTGCGCGAGGTCGCAGGCTACTCCCCCACCGAGATCGCGGACATCTTCCGCACCTGGAACACCGGGCGTCTCGACTCCTATCTGATCGAGATCACGGCCGAGGTGCTCGCCCACGTCGACTCCGCGACCGGTGAGCCGTTCGTGGACGTCGTGCGGGACCAGGCCGAGCAGAAGGGCACCGGACGCTGGACCGTGCAGATCGCCCTCGATCTCGGCGTGCCCGTCTCCGGCATCGCGGAGGCGGTGTTCGCCCGCTCGCTCTCCGGCCACCGGGAGCTGCGTGACGCGTCACGCGACTTGGTGGGCCCGAAGGCGGAGCCGCTCGGCAAGAAGGACGCGGCGGCGTTCGCCGACCAGGTCGAGCAGGCCCTGTACGCCTCGAAGATCGTGTCGTACACGCAGGGCTTCCACGAGATCGCGGCGGGCAGCGAGGAGTACGCCTGGAACATCGACCTGGGCGCGGTGGCCTCGATCTGGCGCGGCGGCTGCATCATCAGGGCCGCGTTCCTCGACCGCATCCGGGCCGCCTACGACACGCGGTCCGACCTGCCGAGCCTGCTCGCCGACGAGGGCTTCGCGCGGGAGATCGGCGAGGCACAGGACGACTGGCGTGCCGTGCTCGTCGCCGCGACCCGCCAGGGCGTGCCCGCGCCGGGCTTCGCCGCGGCCCTCGCGTACTACGACGCGCTGCGCGCGGACCGGCTGCCCGCCGCGCTCACGCAGGGTCAGCGCGACTACTTCGGCGCGCACACCTACCGGCGCACCGACCGCGACGGCGCGTTCCACACGCTGTGGGGCGGGGACCGCTCCGAGGTCCCGGCGTAGGGGTTCCGGCGGGCGGGGGTCGCCGTCCACGGCTGTCGGCGCCCGGGCCGGGGCGGGCCCCGGCCCGGGCGTGCCTCCGGGCGGCCGGGCGTCGCGCATGGCCGCCCGGGCCCGTCGCCGCCCAACTGCCGGGCCTCGCTACGTCAGGCCGGGGGTGTCGCTTCCCGGCGTCACGGGCCGTCCCATGGGTGAGGGCTCCGGCTCCGGTGGCGGCACGGGGTCAGGGCCCGGCGGCCTCGGCGTCGGTGCCGGCGGGGGCAGCGGGACGGGGTCCGGCTCCGGGTTCGGGGGCTGCGAGGGGTCGGGCGGCGGGCCCGGTGCCGGGCTCGGACCTGGGCCCGGTGTGGGTGCCGGTGGTACGGGGTCGGGGAACGGATGGGTCATGGTTCCTCCAGCGGGTCGGAGGCGGCTCGTGGCCGGGGTCGGCTCACGTCGGGGGACGGCGTGCGCCGGGGCCCGGCCGCTCCACTCTCTCCCGCCTCGCGTGCCCACGCCCGGCGACTCCACGCGTCCGCGCGGCCCACGGACCCGCGGCGCGCCGTCCCCGCGGAGTCCTCGCGGGGACGGCGCGGAGGCGGTGCGCAGGCGGGCGGTCAGCCGTCGGTGCGGCTCAGGCGTACGACGGGGATGTCACGCCGGGTCTTGAGCCGGTACTCGGCGTACGGGGCGAAGACGTCGACGAGGTGCGGCCAGACGCGTTCCTTGTCCTGCGCCGAAAGGGTTTCCGCGCGGGCGTCGAACCGTTCGGTGTCCACGCGCAGCCGGACGTCGGGTTCGTCGCGCAGGTTCAGATACCACAGGGGGTGCTCGTCGGCGCCGCCGTTGGACGCCACGACCAGGTAGTCGTCACCGTCGCGGCCGTAGATGAGGACGGTGCGCCGCCACTGCCCCGTGCGACGGCCCTTGTAGTCGAGCAGCAGGCAGGGGGCACCCTGGATGGTGGTGCCCTCGGTCCCGCCCGACTCCTCGTAGCGACGGGCCTGCTGGGCCACCCAGCCCGTCGGGCTGAGCACGGCTTCTCCGGATGTGGTCATGGTCGCACCCTAGGGCCTGGGCCGGGTGGCGGGCGGTGGGCGGGTGTCCCGGCCCGGGTTCAGCCGCTGAGCCGGGCCGCCGCCGCGAGTCCCGTACGGGGGCTGGCAAGCACTGGTACGGCGACGGACACGCGGTCGGCCGCGTCGGCCATGGACGCCTGGGCGAGGACCACCGCGTCGACCGTTCCCGCGACGCGCTCGACGGCGTCGGCGACGAGCCGCAGATGCCCCTCGCGGTCCCCCGCAGCGAACCGCTCCCAGGCGCCCTCGACCAGAACGGTGCGCAGGTCGAGCCGGTCACCGGGGTGCCCCGCGCGGGCGGCCTCCTCCGCGACCAGGGCGGCGGTCGGCTCCAGGGTGGAGGCGACCGTGGCGACGACGGCGACGGCAGGCCCCGCCCGCACCGCGGCTGCCGCCATGGGACGGTCGACGCGCAGCACGGGCACCCCGGCAACAGCCCCCGACTCGGCGACGCCGCCGATGGTCGAGCAGGTGCACAGCACGGCGTCGGCGCCCGTGGCGGCCTCGGCGAGCGCCGCGTGGACGTCGTCCGCGACGGCGTCCACGCCGAGGGTCCTCGCGCGGGCCAGGAGGTCCTCGTGGACGACGTGGCGCAGCCGGAGGCCGGGGTGGTCCGCGTCGCGCAGCGCGTCGAAGACGGGGATGTGGACGGGTGAGGTGTGCAGCAGGGCCAGGGTCATCCGTGACCGCTCGTCCCTGGTCTCGACGGTCACCGCAGCACCCGCTGCGCGAGTTCCTCGATGAGCTTGTCGGTCGAGTGCGGCGCGAGCAGGTCGGGCACCGTGAGGTCGTCCACGATCAGGCCCAGCATGGCGAGGTAGAGCAGCACGACTCCGGTGCGGTCGCCGGGCAGTCCGGCGCCGAGGTGGAACGCGATGTTGGCGTCGAGCTGCTCGGCCATGAACCGCGTCAGCTCGGCGTGCAGTTCCGGGCGGCGCGTCGCCTCCAGGCGGAGCTCCAGGAGCGCGAGATGGCTGCTGCGGTCGGCGCGTGTGCGCTCCACGAGCTGCTTGAGGAGCGTGCTCACGAGCTCCGTGGACACCTGGGCGCGCATGGTGTCGGCGAGCGCGTTCTCCTCCGGCGTGAGCCGTACCAGGATGCGCCGCATGACCTGCGCGAGGAGTTCCGCGCGGTGCGGGAAGTAGTTGCTCGCGGTGCCCTTGGGCACCGCGGCCTCCGCGTCCAGGGCCCGCAGCGTGAGGCCGCGGGACCCCTCACGCGCGAGCACCTCGATGGCGGCGTCGAGGAGCGCGGTGCGCCGGGCCGGGTTCTGCCGCATGGGGGTCCTCTCCCTCTGCTACTTCATCCGCAGTACTGCCATGTGACCACTGCAAACAGAGTGCCACGCCGGGCGCCGTCGCCACCATCCGGCCCGGCGCCCGCGCCACCATCCGACCCGGCGCCCGCGCCACCATCCGGCCCGGGGGCCTACGCGGCGACCACCACCCCGTCACCGTCCGCCCGGCCTTCCGCCTTGCCCGCGAACTGGGTCCGGTACAGCTCCTCGTAGCGGCCCCCGGCGTCGAGCAGTTCCTCGTGCGTGCCGCGCTCCACGATCCGCCCTTCCTCCACCACGAGGATCTGGTCGGCGGAGCGCACCGTCGACAGGCGGTGTGCGATGACCACGGCCGTGCGGTCCGAGAGCGCCTCGGCGAGGGCTTCCTGCACCGCGGCCTCGGAGGTGTTGTCGAGGTGCGCCGTCGCCTCGTCGAGGATCACCACGCGCTGCCGGGCGAGCAGCAGCCGCGCGATGGTCATCCGCTGCCGCTCACCGCCGGAGAGCCGGTAGCCGCGCTCCCCGACCACCGTGTCCAGGCCGTCGGGCAGCGAGCGCACCAGCGCGTCGAGGCGGGCCCGGCGCAGCACGTCCCACAGCTCGTCCTCGTCCGCGCCGGGGCGGGCGAGGAGCAGGTTGGCCCGTACCGACTCGTGGAAGAGGTGGCCGTCCTGGGTGACCATGCCGATGGTGTCGCGCAGGGATTCGGCGGCCAGC
This sequence comes from Streptomyces aureocirculatus, assembly GCF_000720475.1. Classification (GTDB taxonomy): domain Bacteria; phylum Actinomycetota; class Actinomycetes; order Streptomycetales; family Streptomycetaceae; genus Streptomyces; species Streptomyces aureocirculatus. The sequence continues at coordinate 21,202 of NZ_JOAP01000059.1, read as the reverse complement.
TCGCGTACGTCGTGTCCGCCGACGCGCACGACACCGGAGTCGGCGTCGTAGAGGCGCGGAAGGAGTTGCGCGACGGTCGACTTGCCCGCGCCGGAGGACCCGACGAGCGCGACGGTCTGGCCGGGCTCGGCCCGGAAGGAGACGCCGTGCAGGACCTCGGCGCCACCGCGGCCGTCCAGGGTTGCGACCTCCTCCAGGGAGGCGAGGGAGACCTTGTCGGCGGCGGGGTAGCCGAAGCGGACGTCCTCGAACTCCACGGCGACCGGCCCCTCGGGCACCCTGCGCGCGTCCGGCTTCTCGTCGATCAGCGGCTTCAGGTCCAGGACTTCGAAGACCCGCTCGAAGCTCACCAGGGCGCTCATCACCTCGACGCGCGCACCGGCAAGGGCTGTCAGCGGCGCGTACAGCCGGGTCAGGAGCAGGGCGAGCGCGACGACGGCGCCCGGCTCCAGGGTGTTTTCGAGTGCGAAGTAGCCGCCGAGGCCGTAGACGAGGGCGAGCGCGAGGGCGGACACCAGGGTGAGGGCGGTGATGAAGGCGGACTGTGCCATGGCTGTGCGGACGCCGATGTCCCGTACCCGGCGGGCCCGCGCGGCGAACTCGGCGGACTCGTCGGCGGGCCGCCCGAACAGCTTGATGAGCGTGGCGCCGGGCGCCGAGAACCGTTCGGTCATGCGGGTGCCCATGGCCGCGTTGTGGTGCGCGGCCTCACGCTGCAATTGCGCCATCCGGGTGCCCATGCGGCGCGCGGGCACCACGAACACCGGGAGCAGCACCAGGGCGAGGAGCGTGATCTGCCAGGAGAGGGCGAGCATCACGCCGAGGGTGAGGAGCAGCGTGACGAAGTTGGACACGACGCCGGAGAGCGTGTTGCTGAACGCCCGCTGCGCGCCGATCACGTCGTTGTTGAGGCGGCTGACGAGCGCCCCGGTGCGGGTGCGGGTGAAGAAGGCGACGGGCATGCGCTGTACGTGGTCGAAGACGGCGGTGCGCAGGTCGAGGATCAACTCCTCGCCCAGGTTGGCCGACAGCCAGCGGCCGAGCAGCCCGAGTCCGGCCTCGGCGACCGCGATGACGGCGATGAGCACCGCGTAGCGGACGACGGTCGAGGACTGCTCGCCGGACACGATCGCGTTCACGACCCGCCCGGCGAGCACGGGAGTCGCGACGGCGAGCAGCGCGGTCACGACGCTCAGCAGGACGAACTGGATGATGCGGCGCCGGTGCGGGGCGGCGAAGGCGGCGATGCGGCGCACGGTGGCGCGGGCGAAGGGTCGGCGTTCCTGCTCTGCGTTCATGACGCTGTGCAGTTGGGTCCAGGCTGTCGTCTCCATGCTCATGTGCAGCACCGTAGAACCTCAAGTTATGTCGAGGTCAAGCACGACACCATCCGATCGCACTCCCCGGTTCCCTCCGTCCCCCGTACCTCTGTCGTGTCTGTTGACCCGCCTGTAACCGGCACGTACTTTCGCTTCAACTCTTGAGCGCACCACTCCGGTTACTCGTGTCCTGAACGTGAGAAGGCGAACGCATGCGTGATGTACGAAGGCGTACTCTGCTGACCGCGATGGGCTCCACCGCCGTCGCGGGTGGTGCCCTGAGCTCCACGACCGCCGAGGCCGCACCCGCTTCTCCGGCTCCGGGCCGCGCCGCCGAGGACCGCGGGACCCCGTACGACCGAAAGGTCCGGCGGCTCCTCGACCGTATGACTGTCGAAGAGAAGCTCGGCCAGCTCCAGCAGCTCGCCTGGTCCTGGGACACCGGTCCGGGCGGCGGCGGGACCAAGGAGGCCGAGGACGCGGCACGGGCCGGGCGGCTCGGCTCGGTGCTCTCGATCTTCGGCGCGCGGAGCAGCAACGCCCTGCAGCGCATCGCGGTCGAGGAGTCCCGTCTCGGCATCCCGCTGCTGTTCGGCCTCGATGTGATCCACGGTTTCTGGACGACGTTCCCGATCCCGCTGGCGCAGGCCGCGAGCTTCGATCCGGACGTGGCGCGGAAGGACGCCGAGGTGTCCGCGAAGGAGGCCAGGTCCAACGGCGTGCACTGGGCGTTCTCGCCGATGATGGACGTCACGCGCGAGCCGCGCTGGGGCCGGATCGCCGAGGGTTCGGGCGAGGACCCGTATCTGACGTCCGTGTTCGCGGCCGCCAAGGTCGAGGGCTACCAGGGCCCGGGGCACGGGTACGGCGCCAAGGACCGGCTCGCCGCCTGCGCCAAGCACTTCGTGGCCTACGGCGGGGCCGAGGGCGGGCGGGACTACAACACGGTCGACGTGTCGGAGTCACGGCTGCGCAATCTCTATCTGCCGCCGTTCAAGGCGGCCCTGGACGCGGGCGCTGCCACGGTCATGGCGTCCTTCAACACCGTCGGCGGTGTCCCCGCGCACGGCAACTCCCACACCCTGACCGGCATCCTCAAGGAGGAGTGGCGTTTCGACGGCGTCGTCGTCAGCGACTGGAACGGTGTCCAGGAGCTGATCGCGCACGGCTTCGCCGAGGACGGCGCGGCGGCGGCCCGGCTCTCACTGAACGCGGGCGTCGACATGGAGATGGTCAGCACCAGTCTGCGCGAGCACGGCAGGAAGCTGGTGCGCGAGGGGAGGATCAGCGAGCACCGCCTGGACGACGCGGTCGCCCGCGTCCTGCGTCTGAAGTTCGCCCTCGGTCTCTTCGAGAACCCGTACGTGGACGAGGACGAGGCGATCGGCGGGCCGACCGCCGCCGCCCGCGAGGCCGCCCGCGACACCGCGGCCCGCTCGATGGTGCTCCTGAAGAACGAGGGCGGGACCCTGCCGCTCAAGACCTCGGTCGGCTCGATCGCCGTCGTCGGCCCGTTCGGGAACTCCGACGATCTGCTGGGCACCTGGGTGGTCCCGGCCGCCGCCGAGAAGTACCCCTCGGTGAAGGTCCTCGACGCGGTGCGGCGGGCGGCACCGCACGCGAGGGTGACGTACGCGCGCGGCGTCGGCCCCGAGAGCCCCGAGAGCCCCGAGAGCCCCGAGAGAGGGGACACCGGTGGTATCCCGGCCGCGGTCGCCGCGGCGAAGGCCGCCGATGTGACGGTCGTCGTCGTGGGCGAGCCGCCCGCGATGAGCGGCGAGGCGGCGGCCCGCAGTGACATCGGCCTGCCGGGCGGGCAGGAGCGGCTCGTACGGGCGATCGCGAGGACCGGCAGGCCGTTCGTGGTCGTCCTCGTGAACGGCCGCCCGCTGACGATGGGCGGCTGGCTCGCGGACACGCCCGCGGTCCTCGAGGCCTGGCACCCCGGCATCGAGGCCGGGAACGCCATCGCCGACGTGCTGTTCGGCAAGGTCAACCCCGGTGGCAAGCTGCCCGTGTCCTTCCCGCGGACGGTCGGCCAGATCCCGGTCCACTACAACCACGAGTCGACCGGGCGCCCCTACGACGCCGACAACAAGTACTCGTCGAAGTATCTGGACCTGCCGCCGGACCCGCAGTTCCCCTTCGGCCACGGCTTGAGCTACACGGCGTTCGAGCTCGGCGCGCCGAAGCTCAGCCGTACCTCCGTCCCGGCGGGCGCCCTGCGCGCGGGCGACACCCTGGAGGTGTCGGTCACCGTCTCCAACACCGGCGACCGCAAGGGCGACGAGGTCGTCCAGTTGTACGTCCACGACCTCGCGGCGAGCATCACGCAGCCGGTGCGCAAGCTGCGCGGCTTCCGGCGGGTCACGCTCGGCGCGGGCCGCTCCACCGTCGTCCGCTTCCGCGTCGGCGCCGAGGACCTGGGCTTCTGGACGAACGACCCGCACGGCGAGTTCCTCGTCGAGGAAGGCAGGTTCGACCTGTACGTGGGCAACAGCTCCACGGCCAAGGCCAAGGGGACGCTGACGGTGACCTGAGCCGGGGCTCAGCCCCGTTCCAGCGTGGTCGCCCCGAACACCTTGTCCTCGGCGAGCTCCCGCACCCGTCCTGTGCGGACGGGGCGAGGGCCGCCGGGTCCACCGAACCGATCGAGCCGCCCGCGTCAGGCGGCGGGCAGTCCCATCGCGTCCGCCAGGTCCTCCATCTCGGCGTGCAGGAGCGTGCCGGGGCGGTGCCCCATTCCTTGGAACAGGCCCTGCACTTCGAGGCCGACGACGCCGTGCAGCCGGGCCCAGGCCGTCACCGTCCCGGCGAGGGCGGTGGCCGCGTCGGCGTCCGGGGCCCAGCTCCTGACCCACTCCTCGACGGGCGGGCTCCCGTTCAGCCAGAACCGCATCTCCGCACGCAGCGCGAGGGCCGCGCCCCGGCAGTCGCCCTGCCCGAGCACGCCGAGCAGCGGGCCGAGCACGGCGCGGGCGCGGGCGACGGTCTCGGGCGGCGCCTGGTAGCCGGGGGACGGGGTGCCCGCGAGGAGCTGGTAGACGTGCGGCGCGCCGGTGGCCCAGGTGCGGAAGGCGGTGGCGAGGGCGTGCAGCCGCTCCCGGGGCGGCGCGCCGGCGGTGTGGTCGGCGGCGTCGCTCATGGCGGCGGCCGCGGCGTCGTAGCCGTCGCGGATGAGCTCCGTGAGGAGGTCGTCACGCCTGCGGAAGTACTTGTAGAGGGCCGGTCCTGTGAGGCCGAGCCCCTTGGCCACGGCGTTGAGGCTGAGCGCGGGGGCGCCGCCCGCCCTGATCTGCTCCAGCGCGGCCTCCTTGATCTCGGCGCGCACCTGGTCGCGGTAGCGGCGGCGGGGTGAGGAGGTCCTGCTGTCGTCTGCCATGGCACCGGCTCCTTGCTCCACTCTCCGCCTATCACTTCGGTTAGAGATTCTAACTTGAGAAAGAGGTCCCTTGACAAGCGTCGCCGAGGGGGCGCATGCTCCAGTGAGATCTGGTTAGACCCTCTAACTAGAGCGATAGCAGCAACCATACGAGAAAGGGTTAGTCATGCGAGAGACCTACACGCACCAGAATGTGAGCGAGCGCGGGGCGGCCACGGTCACGACCCAGATCGTCCTGCCCGGCGTCGTCGGGCCCGAGGGCCTGGAGGTCCGGCACGTGGGCGCCGCCACCCCCGGCCCCGGTGAGGTGCTGCTCGTGATGGAGGCCACCGGCGTCTCGTTCGCCGAGCAGCAGATGCGGCGCGGGAAGTACTACGACCAGCCGGCGTTCCCTTTCGTGCCGGGATACGACCTCGTCGGACGGGTCACGGAGACCGGCCCGGGAGTGGACCCCGCGCTGAGAGGACGGCGGTACGCGGCCCTGACGAAGACCGGCGGCTGGGCGAGCCACGTCGTGGTGTCCGCCGCCGACCTGGTCGAGGTGCCTGAGTCCGTGGCGTCGGCCGACGCCGAGACGCTGGTCGTGAACGGCATCACGGCCTGGCAGATGCTGCACCGCACGGCGAAGGTCGAGGCGGGCGACACGATCGTCGTGCTCGGCGCGAACGGCGGCGTCGGCTCCACCCTCGTCCAGTTGGCCCGGATCGCCGGGGTGCGCGTGATCGGCACGGCTTCGCGGCGCCACCACGACCAACTGCGCGACCTCGGCGCCACCCCCGTCGACTACCGCGACCCGGACCTGCACGGGCGGCTGCGCGGCCTCGCCCCCGGCGGGGTGTGCGCGGTCTTCGACCACGTGGGCGGCGAGGGCGTCGTGGACTCGTTCCAACTGCTCGCGCCGGGCGGCACCCTGGTGTCGTACGGCACCGCGTCCACCCGGGACGCCACCGGGTCCGCCAAGGCCCCCGTCCTGAAGCTCTTCGCGCGCCTGATGCTGTGGAACGCGCTGCCCAACTCCCGGCACGCGCACTTCTACAACATCTGGGCCGGACTGCGGAACGCCGACGCCTTCCGCGCCCAACTGCGCACCGACCTCGGGCAGGTGTTCGCACTGCTCGCAGCGGGCAGCATCCAGCCGCAGGTCGCCGCGCGCATCCCGCTCTCACGGGCCGCCGACGCTCTGCGCCTCGCCGAGTCCGGCACGGTCGCGGGCAAGGTCGTCCTCGTACCGGACGAGGAAGCCCCGTCGACGGACCGGTGAAACGATTCCGGCCACATCATCAACTACCGTCAATACAGGGCTCTTTCAGACATTCGTACGAAATTTTCGTCCGCCCTGCACCGTTACGCCGGTCTCCTCGACAGGATCGACAGAAGCGACAGGCCGTCCGGGCAACCGTGCCGGACGGCCGGCGTCACCTGGGAGGAACTTTGGTACGTCATCCCCGACCGGCACCCCGTCCCCCCGCCGAGCCCGGCCCGTCACCGGCTCGCCCCTCTGGCCCCCCGCCGGAGCCCCCACCGGCCAAGGAGCGGCGGCACGCCCCGCCGTCGCCGCCCGAACAACTGCTCTTCGGCGGGCGGCTGCGCAGTTCGTGGGGCTGGACCGCGCACGAGGGCGCGCGCCTGAACGCCTCGTTCCTCTCGATCCTCCGGCAGATCCCGACCCTCTTCCGGCACACCGTGTCGCTCGCCTGGCACGCCGACCCATGGACGCTCGTGGTGGTCGCGGCGGCCCAGCTCGGCCAGGCCGCGGCGACCGCGTTCGGGCTGCTCGCCACCAACCGCGTCCTTGTCTCCCTGTTCGCCGCGGGCCCGACCGCCGACCGGGTGCGCGAGGCGCTGCCGTCCCTGATGTGGGTGGCCGCGGCCAGCGCGTTCGCCGCCACGCTGCGCGCCGTGTCGTTCGCGGCCACGGGGCGCCTCGGGCCCAAGGTCGAGCGGCTCGCGGGCCTGTCCATGATGGAGCAGGTCATCCGCGTGGAGATGGAGCACATCGAGCGCTCCGACTTCCACGCGGCCCTGGACTCGGGCCAGCACGGCCAGACCGCCGCCCGCCGACTCATCGAGCACACCCTCGGCATCGTCGAGGCCCTCATGGCCCTGATCGCCGTCAGCGGTGTCCTCGCGGTGCTGCACCCGGTGCTCCTGCCGCTCCTGGTCGCCGTGGTGGTGCCGAAGGCCTGGGGCACGGTCCGGGCGGCGCGCCGCACCTATGAGTCGGTGCAGATCTGGCTGGAACACGTGCGTCAGCAAGGGGCGCTGCGCCGCCTGCTCATCTCCCAGAAGGCGGCACCCGAGCTGCGCGTGCACGGCGCGGGTCCGTTCCTGCTCGACCAGTTCGACCAGATGGCGGCGCAGGCCGCGGACGAGCAGACCCGCCTCGCGCTCCTGGAGGCCCGCACCGACCTTGGCACGTCCGCCCTGTCGGGCCTCACGGCGGGCGCCACGTACGCCGTCCTCGCCTGGCTGCTCACGCACGGCCAACTGCCCCTCGCCGCGGGTGCGACCGCCGCGCTCGCCCTGACCAGCGGCACGGCGGGGCTGCGCCGGATGGTGACGCACATCCACCACCTCTACGAACAGAGCCTGTTCATGAACGACCTGATCCGCGCCCGCGAGGAGGCGCGGCGGCGTGCCATCCCCACCACCGGGGCCCCGGTGCCCGAGCCGCCCGAGGTCATCGAGTTCGACCGGGTGACGTTCCGCTACCCCGAGCGGACGGCCCCCGCGCTCGACAATGTGTCCCTGACCGTCCGCAAGGGCCAGGTCATCGCCCTGGTCGGGGCGAACGGATCGGGTAAGACGACCCTGAGCAAGCTCCTCGCGGGCCTGTACCTGCCGACGTCGGGCACCATCGGCTGGGACGGCACGGATGTGCGCGCGCTGTGCCGCGACGACGTCTTCGCCCATGTCTCCCTGGTCCTGCAGAACTTCCAGCAGTGGCCGTTCACCGCCCGCGCGAACGTGGCCATCAGCAGGCCCGGTGACATCCACGACACGTCCCGCCTGAACGCCGCCGCCGCATACGCCGACGCGCACAGCGTCCTCGCGGACCTCCCGCACGGCTGGGACACCCTGTGCGAGAAGGGCTACGAGGGCGGCGTCGATCTGTCCGGCGGGCAGTGGCAGCGCCTCGCCCTGGCCCGCGCCTACTTCCGTGACGCCGACATCCTCATCTGCGACGAGCCGACCAGCAGCATGGACCCGGCCGCCGAGATCGACGCCTTCCAGAAGATCCGCGCCCTCGCGTCGAAGGACCAGACGATCGTCCTGGTCACGCACCGGCTGCACAGCGTGAAGGAGGCCGACGTCATCTATGTGCTCGACGAGGGCAGGCTGGTGGAGCACGGCGACTTCGCGACCCTGATGTCCGCCGACGGGCCGCAGTTGTTCCGGCGCCTGTTCGAGCTCCAGTCGCACCAGTACCGCACGGACACCCTGGACGGCGTACCCACGCAGCGGACCCGTTCCCGCGACGCTATGCCGGACCAGTCCCCGGCGGCCGGCACAACCGGATGAGCCGCAGCGCGAGCTGGATCTCCAGGGCCCGTTCGGGGGTGTTCCAGTCGGGGCCGAGGAGCCGGGCGGTGCGATCGAGGCGTTGCACGACGGTGTTGACGTGTACGTGCAGCGCGTCCTTGGCGCGGGCGAGGCCGGCGCCCGCGGCGAAGTAGGCGTCGAGGGTGCGGACGAGTTCGGTGCCGCGCCGCTCGTCGTAGTCGATGACGGGCCCGAGGACCCGGCGGACATAGCCGTCGACGTCCCCGCGGTCGCCGAGGAGCACACCGACGAAGCCGAGGTCGGACAGGCTCGCGCCGTGGCCGGTGCGGCCGAGGGCCCTGAGCGCCTCCAGGCAGCGGAGGGCCTCGGCGTGCACGGCGGGCAGCCCGGCGGGGGCGGCCGCGGGCCCGGCGGCCCCACACGTCACCGGGGCCCCGATGCGCCGGCCGAGGTCGGCGGCCAGGCGCTCGGCGAGCGGCCCGGGTGCCGCGGTGGGGGCGAGCAGGACGACCTGGCCGCCCTGGGGTCCGGCGAGACCGCGCAGGGTACGGGCCCGGCGGGCCGCTTCCGTCGTGAGGCGGCCGCGCAGGCCGGGGTCGCAGTGCAGGACGAGGACGGACGTGGGTTCGGCGAGGTCGACGCCGAGGCGGCGGGCGCGCAGGGTCAGACTCGGGCCGCGCCGCGGGTCGGTGGCGTGCGCGGCGGTGAGCAGATCGTCGAGGAGTTCCCCGCGCACGCGGTCCTCCGCCTCGGCCACCGAGCGGCGCAGGAGAAGGAGCAACGCCGTGTCCCTGCTGGCCCGTTCGAAGAGGCGGCGGTCGCTGTCGGGCAGACCGGGGCGGCCGCTCAGCGCGAGGGAGCCGAGTGGTTCGGGCCCGGCGAGCACGGCGGACACCCAGACGCCGTCGACGTGCACGGCACGCCCCGCGGCGCGGGACGCCGCCACACCGCGCGCGGGCGGGTTCGGGGACGTGGCGCCCACGCGGGCCAGTTCGGTGCCGTCGGCGTCCTGGACGACCAGGCCTCCGTCGAGGAGTGCGGCGATCTCTTCGGCCAGGTCAAAGACGTCGCCGCCGCGCAGCACCAGGTCGGTGAGGCGGTCGTGGGTCTCGGCGGCGCGGCGCATGGCCTCGCTCTGCGCACGGGCGGTGGCCGTCGCCGCGTTGAGTTCCACCAGGGCGGCCCGGGTCTCCTCCAGGAGGCGGGCGCTGTCGATGGCGACGGCCGCGTGGTCGGCGAGGGAGGCGAGCAGCGCGATCTGGTCGGGGGCGAAGTCGCGGGGCGTCCGGTCGGCCGCGTACAGGACACCGATGACGCGGCTGCCGACGCGCAGCGGCACCCCGAGGATGCCGCGAAGGCCCTCCTCGCCGACGCCCGCGTCGATGGTGGCGGTGTGCCGGAAGCGGGTGTCGCTGCGGTAGTCGGCGCTGGCGTAGGGCCGGGCGGTCTGGGCGACGAGACCGCCGAGCCCCTCCCCCATGCCGAGCCGCAGCTCCTGGAACCTCGCGGACGTGGACCCGTCGGTGACCCGCATGAACGTGTCTCCCGCGGCCGGGTCGTTGAGCGTCAGATAGGCCACGTCGGTACGGAGCAGCAGCCGGGCGCGGTGGACGATGGCGCGCAGGACCGCGTCGAGGTCGCTGAGCGCCGCCAGGTCGCCCGCGGTGTCGAACAGCGCGGACAGCTCGGCCTCGCGCCGCCGGTGCTGGTCGAGGGTGCGGCGGATGCCGAGTGCCGCCTCGGTGGCCTCCTCCACGCAGGCCAGCTCCGCCGGGTCCGCCCCCGCCTCCCTGGCCGCGGCGGCGGTGCGGGTGAACTCCTCGGCGGGTGCCTGCCGTCCAAGGAGGTCAAGCAGGTGCCGCAGGGCGGTGACGGCGGGGCTGCCGGGGGCCTGCGGCGCGCTGCCGGAGGCCTGCGGGGTGGCGCCGGGAGCCTGCGGCGCGGTGCGGGGGCGGGCGGTGGCCATGCGGACTGTCACCTTTCGCGCGCTGCTCAGGAGGGTTCGCCGGAGCGTACTGCCGCTTCACCCGTACGCGCGGTGGGGGCGCCGGAGGCCACCGGCCCCGGGGTTTCGGCCTCCGTCGCGGCGGCGCGCAGGTCCCGGCCCCGGGTCTCGCGGGCCAGGGCCACGGTCACGGTGGTCACCACGGCGGCCAGGGCCAGATACACCGCGACGGGCACGGACGAGTCGTACTCCTTCAGGAGTTCCACGGCGATGATCGGGGCGAGCGCGCCCGCGACGATCGAGGCGAGCTGGGAGCCCATCGAGGCGCCGGAGTAACGGACCCTGGTGTCGAACATCTCGGAGATGAACGCCGCCTGCGGCCCGTACATGGCTCCGTGGAACAGCAGCCCCACCGTCACCGCCGCGGTGATCACGGCGAACGACTCGGAGTCGACGAGCGCGAAGAACACGAAGGCCCACAGCGTCATGCCCACCGAGCCGACGAGCGTCACGGGGCGCCGCCCGACCCGGTCGGAGAGCGCGCCCCAGGCCGGGATGGCGGCGAAGTGCGCGGCGGAGGCGATGAGGACGGCGTTCAGGGCGGTGCTCTTCGGCAGGTCCAGGTGCTTGGTGACGTACACCAGGACGAAGGAGGTGAGGATGTAGTACGAGATGTTCTCGCCGAAACGGGTGCCGATGGCGGTGAGGACCTGCCGCCAGCTCTTGCGGAACACCTCCACGACGGGCGGCTGTTCCCTCTCGCCCCGCGCGGCGGCCGCCTCGGCCTTGGCCTGTGCCTCCAGGAAGACCGGCGACTCGGAGACGGAGAGCCGGATCCACAGGCCGACCACGACCAGGACGCCGGAGAGCAGGAACGGCACGCGCCAGCCCCAGGACTGGAAGGTGCTCTCGGACTGCACGGCGGCGAGCAGCGCGAGGACGCCGGTGGCGAGGAGGTTGCCGCCGGGTGCGCCCGCCTGCGGCCAGGAGGCCCAGAAGCCGCGGTGCTTGTCGCCGCCGTGCTCGGAGACGATGAGGACGGCGCCGCCCCACTCGCCGCCGAGCGCGAAGCCCTGCACGAGCCGCAGCACGGTCAGGAGCACGGGTGCGCCGACGCCGATGGCGTCGTAGGTGGGCAGCAGTCCCATGGCGAACGTGGCGCCGCCCATCAGGAGCAGGCTGAGCACGAGGAGCTGTTTGCGTCCGACCTTGTCGCCGAAGTGTCCGAACACGACGCCGCCGAGCGGCCGGGCGAGGAAGCCGATCGCGTACGTGATGAAAGCGATGAGGGTGCCGGTGAGCGGGTCGGCGGTGGGGAAGAAGAGGTCGTTGAAGACGAGGGCGGCGGCGGAGCCGTAGAGGAAGAAGTCGTACCACTCGATGGTGGTACCGACGAGGCTGGCACCGACGATCCGGCCGATGCCGTTCTTTCGACCGGAGCCGTGCAGTTCGCCGGTGCCGTGCTGGGGACGCGCCATGGGGTTCACCGTGTTCTCGGTCGTGGGCCGGAGTTTTCATTCACGGAGCGGGCGGACGGATGGGCGAGCGGGCGTGTGGGGACGGTCAGTTCGCCGCCCAGCCGCCGTCCATCGACAGGGAGGTTCCGGTCACGAAGCCGGAGTGGGGGCCGCACAGCCACAGGGCGGCCGCGGCGACCTCCTCGGGTTCGATGAGCCGCTTCATGGGTGAGCGGGCGAGCAGCACATCGGAGACGACCGCTTCGTCGCTGATGCGGTGGGCGGCGGCCTGGTCGTGGATCTGGCCCTGAACGAGCGGGGTGCGGACGTAGCCGGGGCTGACGCAGTTGCTGGTCACACCGTGCGGGGCGCCCTCGACGGCGGTGACCTTGCTGAGCCCCTCCAGGGCGTGCTTGGCGGCGACGTACGCGCTCTTGTAGGCGCTGGCACGCCGTCCGTGCACGGATGAGATGTTGACGACGCGGCCCCAGCCGCGCGCGTACATGTGCGGCAGGCTCTGCCTCAGGAGCAGGAACGGCGCGGTCACCATGACCTGCTGGATGAGCGCGAACCGCGCCGGCGGGAACTCGGTGAGCGGGGCGACGTGCTGGAGCCCCGCGCTGTTGACGAGGATGTCGACACCGGTGGGCAGCGCGGCGACGGCGTCGGCGTCCGCGAGGTCGGCGACGTGCGCGTGTCCGCCGACGGCGTCGGCGACGGCCTTGGCCGACGGGGCGTCGATGTCCACGACGTGCGTCTCGGCGCCCGCCGCCGCCAGGGCCTGCGCACAGGCCCGGCCGATGCCGCTGCCGCCGCCGGTGACGAGGGCGACGCGCCCGCGCAGATCGGTGCCGGACGCCGGAGGGATGGGGTGGTCGGGTGCGCTTGTCATGGCGGGAAACATAGGGTCGACGGGCGGGAGTGCCCATGTGGGCGGGAGCCATAGCTGGGGCGGATGGCATGGTGTGCGCCGCCATGGGGAGCGCCGCCACAGGGTGGGAGACGTGCCGCCTCAGTCGCCGAGCCCCCAGACGAAGCCGAGGCGGTACGCGGCGCACAGCCCCGCGTCCAGCAGGTGGGCGCCCGCGGTGCCGCACTGCTCGGCGCCGGAGCCGGGGTCGACGGGCTGGCCGTGTGCCATGCCGGTGATGCCGTACGTCTCCACGACGGGCGCGCCACCGGGCGAGCGGTAGACCTGGTGCGGGAAGCCGGCGACGGTGTCGGACACGTCCGGGGTCCGGTCGGCACCGTGGACGTCGGTCCACTGGTCCCGCAGCCCGGTCATGTTGACGGGACCGGCCTTCGCGTCGGCGGTGCCGTGGAGCACGGTGAGCCGCGGCCACGGGCCGCCGTACCCGGGACGCGCGGCACGTACCCGGTCGCCCCACTGGCGCGGGCTCTGCCCGCCGCCGGCGCTCATGCACACCCACGGCGAACCGGCGGCCTGCGCGCACCCGTACGGCAGCCCCGCGACGACGCCGCCCGCAGCGAACTTCTCCGGGTACGTCGCCATCAGCACCGCCGTCATGCCGCCGCCCGCGGAGAGCTCGGTGACGTACACGCGCGCGGAGTCGTCGTGCCGAGGGACAGGGGTCATGCCGAGGGACAGGGTCATGCCGAGGGACTGTAGAAGCGGCCGGGGCATCGCCCTATGGCGCCGGGGACCACACCTGGCCCCCGGCGCGTGGCGGCCGGAGCCGTGCCGGAACCTAGGCGGCCGCGTGGCCGTCGACGGCGGAGGAGCGTCCGAACTTGTCGACGGCCTGGTAGTACGTCCAGGCGAGACCGTCGCACGAGGTCTTCTGCACGCCGGTGTAGCGGGCGCACACCCGCTTGAGGTCGGCGTGGAAGGCGCTGTCGACGCGCGCCTTGTTGGCGTCGAAGGAGCCCGCCTCCTTGTAGTTGCGGTACCCGAAGTCGTGCCGGGCGCAGGACATCTCGAAGGGGAAGCCGAACGGGTTGTCAGGGGACGAGGAGCAGTAGTCGGTGCTCCAGTTGAACCGGTACGCGCTCCACGCGCCCTGGTTGTTCCTCGCGGCGGCCCAGGCGTTGTAGCTGCCCGCGTCGGTCTGGGTCCAACTGCTGAGCACCCGGCCCTTGTCCGCGGGGACGGCGGCGGCCGGGGACGCGGCGAGCCCGGTCCCGAGGGTGAGGGCGGCAGCGCTTACTGCGAGGGCGGAAAGTCGACGACGCATGGGTGGGGGTCCTCCCGTTGAGTGGTGCACGAAGACGAACGTGGGGGCGTGCCGCGGGCCGTACGTGCACGGCCCGCGCCTCAAGTGATCACCACCGATCCGTCGGCCGGTGGTCGGGCGCGTCGCGCGGAGCTTTCGATCCGGTGACCGGTTCTGTCCGAGCGGCATCTTGCCTATACGGCAGGGGAGTTCCGGCCAAACATTTCCAGGGGCCGGTGGTGCGGCGCGGGGGCGCGTGGTGTGCGGCGGGGTGCCGCGTGCTCCGGCGTGCGGCGACGTGCGCGACACGGCGCGGCGTGTGCGCCGGAGGGCGCCGGAAGTGCCATCACCACCGTCCGGGGGGGCTTGTCCTGGCACCCGTCCGGACCGGTGGACGGGGCGACGTCACGCAGGGGCGCCGAGCGGCGGGTGTTCGAGCACGCGGGGCTTGTACTCGACCAGTTGGATGCGGTCGTCGAAGGTGCGGTGCCCGATCATTTCGAGGGCAACGTCCGGATAGCCGTCGTAGATGCGTTCTTCGCCCGTGGCCCCGGTGATCACCGGGAACATCACGACTCGGAAGCGGTCGACGAGTCCGGCTCGCAGCAGGGACCGGCACAGGCTGAGGCTGCCGATCGTGCTGAGGAGTCCCGAGCCACTCCCCTTCATGGCGCGGACCGCCTCGACGGCGTCGTCGCGGACGAGCGTGGAGTTGGCCCACGTCAGTGGTTCATCGAGTGAGGAGGAGAAGACCACCTTGGACGCCTGCGTGAGCTCGTCGACGGACGCTTCTTCCTCGGGCCTGAACTCGTCCTGGCCGGCCGGGACCTGGCCTGCGGCGAAACCCGACATCAGGCGGTAGGTGTTCGCCCCCATCAGATAGGTGGCCTCGGGCTGCTCGCCGAGCCATGCGAGGTACTCCGGGCCTTCGAGGCCCCAGAAGCCGGGCCATCCCTCTCCCGACGCGTAACCGTCGAGGGAGGTGATGAAGTCGACGAGAAGCTCTGACATGGTGGTGTCCTTTCCCAGGGTGTCAGGAGCTCGGACCGGCCCGGAGCCACAAACTCATCGGCCGCGCGTGGAGCAATGCCACGGACCACGTCAGTCGTCAGCCGACTTGTCCCCTTCGGGACATACATCCCGCACTGTCGGGGCTGCCAGGGAACGGGGATCCACCGCGTCGGCGCCGTGCTCGACGATCTCCGTCCAGAAGGCGATGGCCAACTGCTCGAACCGCAGACCGTATGCCAGCGCGGCCGCCTGCGGGGCCTCGAACCGCAGGCCGAGCCCGACAGCGTCCGCCGCGGGCCCGCCCGGGCCGGGGGCCGAGGCAAGGATCGCCTCGTACTCGGCGAGCTTGCGGCGGTGTGCTTCCCGTTGCTGCGCGGCGAGTTGACGCACCTGTCCCGCACCGGACGAGCCGTCCTGCTGGAAGAAGAGCCGCAGCAGACCTTCGTCGCGGATCTGCGTGCCGTGATCGGCCGGGCCGTTGAGCCACTGGGCGAGCACGTCCCGTCCGGCCTGGGTGATCGACAACCTGCGGCGACGGCGTCCGGAACCCTCCCGCTCTTCGAGGACGAGTCCGTGACGCACGAGCCGGGCCGCCTCCGCGTAGATCTGAGACCGCGGAAAGTCCCAGAAATGTCCGACGCTTTCCTGGATCTCGCGATCGAGTGCATACGGCGTCGCGGAGCCCGACTGCTCCAGAAGTCCAAGCACGACGTAAGCACTCGCGGAGAAGGTCGGCATCTCATACCCCGATCCGGACGGTCTGAGTCTCAGCGTTGCGGGCCCGACTCCGAAGCCGGAGCATCTGAACAGTACAGGCTGCACGTTCAGATCCGACGACCGGAGTTGTCCATGACCAAGACAGTCCGCAATCCCTATCTGGAGGGCAACTTCGCCCCCGTACCCGACGAGGTGAGCGTCAACGACCTGCCGGTGACGGGGACTCTGCCTCCCGAGCTGACCGGCCGCTATCTGCGGATCGGCCCCAACCCCACGGGGCCCGTTGAAACCGGCGCGGCCCACCACTGGTTCGTCGGCCGGGGCATGGTGCACGGCGTCCGCCTGCGCGACGGGCGCGCCGAGTGGTACCGAAACCGGTTCGTCCAGGGCGACGCTCCCGAGGACGTGCCCAACACCAACATCCTTGCCCAGGGCGGCCGGCTCCTCGCACTGGTCGAGGGGGGCGGGGCTCCGGTTTCGGTCGCCCCCGACCTGGACCGGATGTCGACCTGGGACGCCGACGGAGCGTTGCGCGCCGGCTTCACCGCCCACCCGAGAATCGATCCGGTCACCGGAGAGATGCATGCCGTCAACTACTTGATCAGGCCCGGCGCGGATGCTCTGCGCTACGTCGTCCTGGACGCCACCGGGAAGGCGACGCACACCGCCGAACTGCCCGTCCCCGGGGTGCCGATGATCCATGACATGGCGATGACCGCCACCCGGATCGTGGTGCTCGACCTGCCGGTGACCCTGTCGACGGACGCCGCGGGCCGCATGGCGGCGGGGAAGCCGGAGAGCGGCGACGCACTCCCGATGCGCTGGAACGAGGAGCATCCGTCGCGGGTGGGCGTACTCCCGCGCATGGGCACGGCGGAACAGATCAGGTGGTTCGACGCCCCTCGGTGCTACGTGTTCCATGTCCTCAACGCGTACGACACCCCGGACGGCTCGATCGTCATGGACGTCATCCGCTACGACACGGTGTTCCGCGATGTGTTCCGCGGGCCTGCCGATGGACTGCCCGCGTTGGCCCGGTGGACCATCCCCGCGAGCCGGGGAGCCGTGTCCGAGCAGATCATTTCCGACTACAGCGTCGAATGGCCCCGGATCAACCACGCGTGGTCCGGGCGCTCCCACCGCTACGGCTGGTTCGGCGGGATCGGCCCCCACAGCCTGCGCCTCTCCGACGACGTCGAGCGCGACCGCGGCGGCAGCTTCGAACCCGGACCTCTGGTCAAACTCGACACCACGACCGGCGAGGTCCTGGTACACCACTTCGGAGCCGGGCGCGTGACACAGGAGCCCGTCTTCGTGGCACGCCCCGGCGCCGAGGCCGAGGACGACGGCTGGATCCTGTCGGTCGTGTACGACGGCGGCACCCGCCGCAGCGAACTCGTCGTGCTCGACGCCGCCGACGTCGAAGCCCCTCCTGTCGCGCGCGTACACCTGCCGCGACGTGTTCCGTTCGGGTTCCACGGCAACTGGATCGCTGACGCTGAGATCAGCGCGTAGCCGCACGGACGAACTGGCTGAAAACTGGCCCGGCAATGGCCGAGGGCCGGTTTCGGATATCTCCGAAACCGGCCCTGACCTGCGACTGTCTCCAGTCGGGACGACAGGATTTGAACCTGCGACCCCTTGACCCCCAGTCAAGTGCGCTACCAAGCTGCGCCACGTCCCGGTGCGTGTCCCTGCGGTGTCCCGCGTGATCACGCAGGTAGAACTCTACCGCACGTCACGGGGTGGTCCGGTGCGGTAGCGGGTCTCGTGGATGCCCCGGCCTGCCCCGGTGCGCGGGGCGCGCGAGAATCAGGGCATGAGTCGTGCACTTGGACCGGACGGCAGGGCCCGTGAGCAGGCCGGGCGGGATCGTGACGCGGAGGGGCGGGCCCGTAACGCCCGGCCCCGTGACGGGCTCGGGCGGCCCTTGCCGCACGGCGCCAACGGGGTGGAGCGGCAGCCGGAGGGTGTGGTGCGTTCGCCCCGGGAGACCGTCGCGGAGGCCCAGGCGCTGCTCGACGCCGGGCGGCCCTTCCACGCGCACGAGGTGTTCGAGGACGCCTGGAAGTCGGGGCCCGAGGAGGAGCGCGAGCTGTGGCAAGGACTCGCGCAGGTCGCCGTCGGGCTCACGCACGCCGCCCGTGGCAATACGAAAGGCGGGGCCCGGTTGCTGTTGCGGGGCGCGGGGGCCCTCTCGGGCTGGGCGGGGGACGAGCCCGCGCGGCAGTGGCCGTACGGGATCGGTGTTCCGGGAGTGGTGGCGTGGGCGCGGGAGTTGGCCGCCCGGATCGAGCGGGAGGCGCACCCGGGGGCGGAGCAGGCCCTGGACCCGGCCGCGTGCGCCCCGCGCCTCGCCCCTGGTGATCAGGACTGACGGGACCGGCAGGAGCACGGGCCGAGGGGATCGGCAGGGCGCAGGACTGACGGGACCGGCAGGAGCACGGGGCCGAGGGGATCGGCAGGGCGCATCCGACGGGACCGGCAGGGTTGGCGGCGCCGGAGGGGGGGCACCGTGTCTGCGGCCCCGGCCCCGCGTACGGCACACTCACCCCGTGCGAAAGATTCATGTCATCGGCATCGGCGCGGGCGACCCCGAGCAGCTCACCCTGCAGGCGGTCAGGGCCATGGGGGACACCGATGTGTTCTTCCTCGTCGGCAAGGGCGAGGAGAAGGACGACCTCGTGGCGCTGCGCCGGGGGATGCTGGAGGCGCACCGCCCGGACGGGGCGTACCGCGTCGTCGAGGCGCGGGACCCGGAGCGGGACCGGGCGGCGGAGGGTGCGCGGTACGCGGGCGCCGTGGACGAGTGGCGTGCCCGCCGCGCCGTCGTCTTCGAGCGGCTCATCGGCGACGAGCTGGGCCCCGACGGGACCGGGGCGTTCCTGGTGTGGGGCGACCCGGCGCTGTACGACAGCACGATCGCGGTCCTGGAGGAGGTCCTCGGGCGCGGAGCGGTGACGTTCGCGTACGACGTCGTCCCCGGCGTCAGCAGCGTGTCCTCGCTGGCCGCGCGCCACCGCATCGGGCTCAACCGCGTCGCGCGGCCCTTCCAGGTCACCACCGGCCGCCGCCTCGCCGAGGAGGGCTTCCCGGACGGGGTGGACGACGTCGTGGTGATGCTGGACGCCCGGCAGGCCTTCCTGCGCTTCGCCGACGGCCGGGACGGCCTCGGCCTCCACATCTACTGGGGTGCCTACCTCGGCACTCCCGACGAGATCCTCGTCTCGGGCCCGCTCGCCGAGGCCGCCCCGCGCATCCAGCGGCTGCGCGCGGAGGCCCGCGAGCGCAAGGGCTGGATCATGGACACGTATCTGCTGCGGCGAGGCGGCGACACCAGCGCCACCGACGGCTGACCGGTCGGCACCCCGCCGGGCCGGACTGTCACCGGCTCGGGCTGTCACCGGACCGGACTGCCCCGCATGCACCGCGGCGGACCCGGTGTGAGGGTGAGGCTGTGACCGTTACCGATCAGCCCGCGGCCGCGGCGGAACAACCCGATCGGCCGGAGCAGGGGCCGCCTGTCCTCGACAAGCGCAGACGCAATGTCGTCTTCGTGACGATCATGCTGGGTGTCCTGCTCGCCGCCCTCGACCAGACGATCGTGGGCACCGCGCTGCCGACGATCGTGTCGGACCTGGGCGGCGCCGAGCACATGTCGTGGGTCGTCACCTCGTATCTGCTCGCGGAGACCGTGGCGACGGTGCTCGTCGGCAAGTTCGGCGACCTGTTCGGCCGCAAGATCGTGTTCCAGGTGTCTGCGGTCGTCTTCATCACCGGCTCGTTCCTGTGCGGTCTCGCCACGAACATGACCCTGCTCATCGCCTGGCGCGCGCTCCAGGGCATCGGCGCGGGTGGTCTGATGGTCACGGCGATGGCGCTGATCGCCGACGTCATTCCGCTGCGTGAGCGCGGCAAGTACCAGGGCGCGATCGGCGCGGTCTTCGGTGTGTCGACGGTCATCGGGCCGCTGCTCGGCGGGCTCTTCACCGATCATCTGACCTGGCGCTGGGCGTTCTATGTCAACGTGCCGATCGCGATCCTCGTGGTCGTGGCGGCGGCGCGCACCATCCCCGTCGTGAAGTCCGCGTCGCGGCCCGTCATCGACTATCTGGGCATCGCCCTCGTGGCGAGCGGGGCGAGCGCGCTGATCCTGGCCACGAGCTGGGGCGGCAACCAGTACGCGTGGGGCTCGGGCGTCATCATCGGTCTGTTCGTCGGCGGGCTGCTCGCCCTCGCCGCCTTCTGTGTGGTGGAGACGCGGGCCGCGGAGCCGATGCTGCCGATGCGGCTCTTCGCGAACCCGGTCTTCACCGTCTGCTCGGTGCTCAGCTTCGTCGTGGGTTTCGCGATGCTCGGCGCGATGACGTTCCTGCCGACCTATCTGCAGTACGTCGACGGGGACTCGGCCACCACCTCCGGGGTGCGGACGCTGCCGATGGTCGTCGGGCTGCTCATCGCCTCGATCTTCAGCGGGAACGTCGTCAGCAGGACCGGCATCTACCGGATCTTCCCCATCGTGGGCTCGCTCGTGATGGCGCTCGGCCTGTATCTGCTGTCGCTGATGGGCGGCGACACCAGTACGTGGCTGGAGTCCCTGTACATGTTCGTGCTCGGCATCGGCATCGGTCTTTCCATGCAGGTGCTCACCATCGCCGTGCAGAACACCGTCGCGTACGCGGACCTGGGCACCGCGACGTCCGGTGTCACCTTCTTCCGGACCCTCGGCAGTTCCTTCGGGACGGCCGTGTTCGGCACCATCTACGCCAATACGCTGGCGCCGAACCTGCGCGACGGGGTCGCGGCGGCCGACCGCACCGGCGCCGCGCCGCCGGACGTCGTCGCGAAGGCGTCGCAGAGCCCGCAGTCGCTGCACGACCTGCCGGGCGCGGCCGCGGCGCCTCTGATCAAGGCGTACGCGGACACGTTGCAGACGGTGTTCCTGTGGACGGTTCCCGTCGCCCTCGTCGGGTTCGTCGTGGCCCTGTTCCTCAAGCAGATCGAGCTGCGCGACAGCGCGCGGATGAGCTCGTCCGACCTGGGCGAGGGCTTCGCGTCACCGCAGGCGGGCGACCCGGCCCAACTGCTCGAACTCGCCGTCGGCAACATCCTGCGGTCCAAGGGGCCGGGGACCACGCGCGCCGTGGTCCAGGGGTCCGACACACGCCTCGACATGGCGGGCGCCTGGGCGGTGATGCAGGTGGAGCTGTTCACCCGCCTCGTCGGGCACGCCAATCTGAATCTGATCGCGGCCCGGCGTCAGTTGCCGCCCGAAGTGCTCGTGCCGGTCTTCGACCGGATGGTCGAGGAGGGTTATGTGACCCGTACCGGCACCATGTTCCAGCACACGGCCGCGGGTGCGCGTGAGGCCGAGGTGATCGGCGGGGCGTGGGCGTCCTGGCTGCGCGGGCAGTTGCGCGAGGACGGCGGGGCCGGTTGGAGCGCCCTTGAGGACATCGCGGCCGAGGGCGACGGGAAGCTGTGGGAGGCGGTCGACACGATCGCCAAGCGGCTGCTCGCGGAGGACCTCGCGCAGGGCCTCGCCCTGGGCGAAGGCGCACGGCCGGGGGCGCGTCGGGCAGCGGCGACAGCGGCCTAGGTGTATTGACCCGCAGGGTTGTTCACACGGCTGATGGGCGGTTTGCCGCCGAGTGCGGTGTGGCAGCGGTGGTGGTTGTAGGTGTGCAGGAAGT
>NZ_JOAP01000058.1 GCF_000720475.1 Streptomyces aureocirculatus | reverse complement strand
CCCCCGGCCCCTCCCCCGCACCGACCCCCGCCCCTGTCCGCCCGCCGTCCAAGCCCTGGTACCGGCAGCTCTACTTCTGGGTCCTGACCGCGATCGTCTGCGGCATCCTGACCGGCTGGCTCTGGCCGGAGGTCGGCGTCGGCCTGGAGCCGGTGGGCACCACCTTCGTGTCCGCCATCAAGATGCTCATCACGCCGATCGTCTTCCTCACCGTCGTGGGCGGGATCGGCGGTGTCGACAGCCTGCGCCGTGTCGGCAGGGTCGGCCTCAAGTCCCTCGTCTGCTTCCAGGCCGGAACCCTGGTCGCCCTTGCTCTCGGCCTGATCGCCGTGAACGTCTTCCAGCCGGGTGCCGGTGTCCACGCCCACCCCGGCGAACTGCGCCTCTCCGGCGATGCCGCCCAGTACGTCAAGGACGGCGAGGGTCAGAGCTGGTGGCACTTCCTCACCGACGTGGTGCCCTCCAGCGCCGTGGGCGCCTTCGCCGAGGGCAACATCCTTCAGGTGATCTTCTTCTCGGTGCTCTTCGGTGTCGCGCTCAAGGCCGTGGGGCCGACCGGAGCCCCGATCGTCGAAGGCGTGAACCGGCTGAGCACCGTCGTGTTCAAGATCCTTCACTACATCATGCTGGCGGCGCCCGTCGGAGCCTTCGGCGCGATGGCCTTCACCATCGGCAAGTACGGCATCTCCACCCTGACCAGCCTCGGCCGTCTCATCGGCCTGTTCTACGGCACCTCGCTCTTCTTCGTCGTCGTGGTCCTCGGCGGTGCCCTGGCACTCCTGCGGATCAGCATCTTCCGACTTCTGAACCACCTGCGCGAGGAGTTCCTCATCGTCCTCGGCACGTCCTCTTCCGAGAGCGTGCTGCCCCGGCTCATGACCAAACTCGCGGGCCTCGGCGTACGTCGCGACATCGTCGGCCTGACCGTGCCGACCGGCTACTCCTTCAACCTCGACGGCAGCTCCATCTACCTGTCCCTGGCCGCCGTCTACATCGCCCAGGCCACGGACACACCGCTCTCCCTCGGCCAGCAGCTCGGCCTGCTCGCCGTCATGATCCTCACGTCCAAGGGATCCGGCGGCGTCACCGGCGCCGGATTCATCGCCCTGACCGCCACGCTCTCCAGCGTCGGCACCGTGCCCGCCGCCGGCATCATGCTGATCTTCGGCATCGACAAGTTCATGTCCGAGTGCCGCGCCCTGACCAACCTCGCCGGCAACAGCGTCGCCACCCTCCTCGTGGCCCGCTGGGAGGGCGCACTCGACACCGCCCGCGTCAACCGCGTCCTGCGCACCGGCACACCCGAACCAGCCGAGGACCCCGGCCCGGAGGCCGTGCCACCACCGGGCCACGACGGCCACGACACGGGATCCGCTCCGGCCCTGGCCAAGACCTGACACCGAGGCCCCGCCGGGCTGACCCGGGGCGTCCCCGGACGGGTCCTGCCGCCTCAGATGAAATTGAGGGCGGCCGCGCCTCCCACGCCTCCGAGCAGCATGAACACCGGCATCAGGACCTTCAGCTCGATCCAGCTCCCGGCCCGGAACCGCATCATGCGCGGCGGCCCGATCGGGTACCAGCGCCTGCGTCCGATCGGGATGGGCCACAGGATCGGGCAGCCGGAGACGGTCAGCGCGTCCCCGATGTCGTGCACCAGCGCGCCAAGGACGATCGGCAGCCCCAGCCACAGGTACTCCTGGCCCGGCGCCGTGAACAGCCAGTCCGACCCGTTGCCCGGCTTGTCCAGAACCCCCGCCATGATCCATGCGCTGGCCGCGGCGAGGAGCCAGACAAGGACATCGCTGCTCGACCCGCGCGCGGCCCGCCACAGCAGCCCTTCGATGGCGAGCACCATATGCACGAAGAGCAGCGCGAGCACCGCCCAGCGGCCACCGGTCACCGCGAGCACCGACGCACCCGCACCGATCAGCACCGCCCACACCCAGGTGTGCGTGAGCGTGCGGTGACCGCCCGAGCGGCGCGGGTCGCCCGGTTTGCGGGTCGACCGGTACACGGCGTACGAGAGCTTGTCGACGATCTCGCACAGGCCACGCGAGACCGGTCCGAAGGCGCGCGAGATGGTCGCCGACTTGTGGTCGAGGTCGGGCGCGAGCGCCGCCCCGGCGCAGATGAGCGCTCCCACAAGGAGCACCGGCCAGGGCATCGAGTGCCCCGCGGCGGCCGCGGCGGCGCCGACCCCCAACCAGGCCGCTGCCCCCGACAGAGAGTGTGCCGGTCCCATCATTGCTGCCGCCCGCCCCATTTCCGTTGTCCCCGAGCCCCGTTGGCGGACCAGCGTATCGTTCGTGATCTTCGTGCGGCCGTCCGGTTCCCTGATCGGGTCGGAAGGGAGGCAAGATGGGGGTGTGACCCTTATCGATCAGCTCCCGCCGGATGCCGACCCCGATGCCCTCTTCGAAGCCTTCTCGTCGTGGGCCGAGGGGCAGGGCATCACTCTCTACCCGGCCCAGGAGGAGGCGCTGATCGAGGTGGTCTCCGGGGCAAATGTGATCTTGTCGACACCCACCGGGTCGGGCAAGAGCCTGGTGGCCGCCGCAGCGCACTTCTCCGCGCTCGCCGCCGACAAGGTCACCTTCTACACCGCGCCCATCAAGGCGCTGGTGTCGGAGAAGTTCTTCGACCTGTGCAAGCTCTTCGGGACCGAGAACGTCGGCATGCTCACCGGCGACGCCTCCGTGAACGCCGACGCGCCCGTGATCTGCTGCACCGCCGAGGTCCTCGCCTCCATCGCGCTGCGCGACGGCAAGAACGCCGACATCGGCCAAGTGGTGATGGACGAGTTCCACTTCTACGCGGAACCGGATCGCGGCTGGGCCTGGCAGATCCCGCTGCTCGAACTGCCGCAGGCGCAGTTCGTCCTGATGTCCGCGACGCTCGGCGACGTCTCGATGTTCGAGAAGGACCTCACCCGGCGCACCGGCCGCCCCACCTCCGTGGTCCGCTCCGCGACCCGCCCGGTCCCCCTTTCGTACGAATACCGCCTCACCCCCATCACCGAGACCCTGACCGAACTGCTCGAGACCAAGCAGGCACCGGTCTACATCGTGCACTTCACGCAGGCACAGGCCGTCGAGCGCGCCCAGTCGCTGATGAGCATCAACATGTGCACGCGCGCCGAGAAGGACCAGATCGCCGAGCTGATCGGCAACTTCCGCTTCACCACCAAGTTCGGCCACAACCTCTCGCGCTACGTCCGGCACGGCATCGGCGTGCACCACGCCGGCATGCTGCCCAAGTACCGCCGTCTCGTGGAGAAGCTCGCCCAGGCCGGCCTGCTGAAGGTCATCTGCGGCACGGACACCCTCGGCGTCGGCGTGAACGTGCCCATCCGCACGGTGCTGTTCACGGCGCTCACCAAGTACGACGGCAACCGTGTCCGCACCCTGCGCGCGCGTGAGTTCCACCAGATCGCAGGACGCGCCGGTCGCGCGGGCTTCGACACGGCGGGCTTCGTCGTCGCACAGGCGCCCGAACACGTCATCGAGAACGAGAAGGCGCTGGCCAAGGCCGGCGACGATGCGAAGAAGCGCCGCAAGGTGGTGCGCAAGAAGGCTCCCGAGGGCTTCGTGGGCTGGACGGAGAACACTTTCGAGAAGCTCATCACCTCGGATCCCGAGCCGCTCACGTCCCGTTTCCGCGTCACGCACACCATGCTGCTCTCGGTGATCGCCCGGCCCGGCAACGCCTTCGAGGCGATGCGCCACCTTCTCGAGGACAACCACGAGCCGCGCAAGCAGCAGCTTCGCCACATCCGTCGCGCCATCGCCATCTACCGCTCCCTGCTCGACGGCGGCGTCGTCGAGAAGCTCGACGAGCTTGACGCCACCGGCCGCGTCGTGCGCCTGACCGTCGATCTCCAGCAGGACTTCGCGCTGAACCAGCCGCTGTCGACCTTCGCCCTCGCCGCGTTCGAACTGCTCGACCCCGAGTCGCCCTCGTACGCCCTCGACATGGTCTCCGTCGTCGAGTCCACCCTCGACGACCCGCGCCAGATCCTCGCGGCCCAGCAGAACAAGGCACGCGGCGAGGCAGTGGCTCTGATGAAGGCCGACGGCGTCGAGTACGAGGACCGGATGGAGCGCCTTCAGGACATCACGTACCCGAAGCCACTGGAAGAGGTCCTCTTCCACGCCTACAACACCTACCGCACCAGTCACCCGTGGGTCGGCGACCACCCGTTGTCCCCGAAGTCCGTGGTCCGGGACATGTACGAACGGGCGCTCACCTTCACGGAGTTCACGTCGTTCTACGAGCTGGCCAGGACCGAGGGCATCGTCCTGCGTTACCTCGCGAGCGCGTACAAGGCGCTGGAGCACACCATCCCGGACGACCTGAAGTCCGAGGACCTGGTGGACCTCATCGCCTGGCTCGGCGAGATGGTCCGGCAGGTCGACTCCAGCCTCCTGGACGAGTGGGAGCAGCTCGCCAACCCCGAGGTCATGACGGCCGAGGAGGCGCAGGAGAAGGCCGACCAGGTCAAGCCGGTCACGGCCAACACCCGCGCCTTCCGCGTCCTGGTCCGCAACGCGCTCTTCCGCCGCGTCGAGCTCGCCGCCCTGGACCACGTCGAGGAGCTCGGCGAGCTGGACGCCGAGTCCGGCTGGGACGCGGACGCCTGGGGTGCCGCCATGGACAAGTACTGGGACGAGTACGAGGACCTGGGCACCGGGCCCGACGCGCGCGGCCCCAAGCTGCTGCGCATCGAGGAGGACGCGGAGCACGGTCTGTGGCGCGTCCGGCAGACTTTCGCCGACCCGAACAGCGACCATGACTGGGGCATCAGCGCCGAGGTCGACCTCGCGGCTTCGGACGAGGAGGGCCGCGCCGTCGTCCGGGTCACGGACGTCGGGCAGCTCTGACCTTCCCGTTCCCCTGGACAGGAGTCGAAGGACCGCCATGAACAATCCCGCCGACCGCCTGGTCGACCTGTTGGACCTGGAACAGATCGAGGTCAACATCTTCCGCGGCCGCAGCCCGCAGGAGTCGCTCCAGCGTGTCTTCGGCGGGCAGGTCGCCGGGCAGGCACTGGTCGCCGCCGGGCGCACCACGGAGGGGAACCGGCCGGTCCACTCGCTGCACGCGTACTTCCTGCGCCCCGGACGGCCGGGCGTGCCCATCGTGTACCAGGTGGAGCGGGTGCGCGACGGCCGTTCCTTCACCACGCGCCGCGTCACAGCGGTCCAGCAGGGTCGCACCATCTTCAATCTCACCGCTTCCTTCCATCAGCCCGAAGAGGGCGCTTTCGAACACCAGTTGCCACCCCGTATCGACGCGCCCGCCCCTGAGTCGCTGCCGACGGTCGCCGAGGAGATCAAGGAGCACCTGGGCGCGCTCCCGGAGCAGTTGGAGCGGATGGCCAGGCGGCAGCCCTTCGACATCCGCTACGTGGACCGGCTGCGCTGGACCGCCGAGGAGATCGAGAACGCCGAGCCGCGGAGCGCCGTGTGGATGCGTGCCGTCGGCCCGCTCGGCGACGACCCGCTGGTGCACACCTGTGCGCTCACCTACGCCAGCGACATGACCCTCCTCGACGCCGTCCGCATCCCGGTCGAACCGCTGTGGGGACCCCGCGGCTATGACATGGCCTCTCTCGACCACGCCATGTGGTTCCACCGGCCCTTCCGCGCCGACGAGTGGTTCCTGTACGACCAGGAGTCCCCTGTCGCGACGGGCGGCCGTGGCCTTGCGCGAGGGCGGATCTACGACGCCGAAGGCCGGCTTCTTGTCTCAGTCGTCCAGGAGGGTCTCTTCCGCCCGCATACGCCTCACCACCAGGAAACGCGCGTGCCGGACGCATGAGCGGAGGACGGTGTTCCGCGGCCGACGGGCTGGGCGGAAGGTTCGGTCGACGGGACATGACAGCCTCCGGGGCCGGGGTGGGCCACCTGCCCGCACAGGCTGGTGACCAAGACGGTTATCAGCGACTCTCCCCAAACCGGGGAAGTCGCAGGGGACGGGAGAACCACATGGACGACAGCGGCACAACAGGCTCAGGCGGGGCCACCGACACGCCTGCGCCCACAGGCGCGGACACGGAAGCCGGTGGCGAGCGCGACCGGATACTCGCTAAGGCCGTACGGCTCCGTGCGAACGGCAACCGCGAGGAAGCACGCGACCTCCTGGTTCCGCTCAGCGAACGCTTCCCGGACGACGCCGAGGTCGCCTACCAGACCGCGTGGGTGCACGACACCCTCGGCCTCGAAGCCGAGGCGCTGCCGTACTACCTGCGCGCGATCCAGCAGCCCGGCCTGTCGGAAGACGACCGTCGCGGCGCGCTCCTCGGCCTCGGCAGCACATACCGCGTCCTCGGCCGGTACGAGGAGGCCGTGGCTTCCCTGCGCGACGCGTCCGCCGAGTACCCGGACGACGGCGCCCTGAAGACATTCCTGGCCATGGCGCTCTACAACACGGATCAGTCGCACGAGGCGATGGGGATCCTGCTGCACCTGCTCGCCACGACGAGCCAGGACCCGGACATCACTACCTACAGCCCCGCCATCGAGCACTACGCGAAGGATCTCGACGAGACGGTGTAGGCGACGGGACGGCGTAAGTGGTGAGACGGTGTGGGCACAGCACGGCCGACAACGGTGTGGCGGTGGCTTGTCCGCGGTCAGTTCCGCCTGCGGCGGATCCACTTCCACAGCCCGCGCGGCTCATCCGAGCTTGTGCCTCCTGCCCGCCCCTGGGGTTCCGCATCGACACGCAGCCGCTGTGCCGGGATATCTGCGTCGGTGGGCGCGGCGGGCCACGGCGGCGGCTCTGGCACCGGATGCGGACGCGGACGGGGCGAGGCCAGGATGGGCGGCCGACCCGGCCGGGGTGCGGGCCGCAGTCTGCGGGCTTCCTCCAGCGTGAGGAGCAGGTTCACCCGCACCCAGCTAATCTCGTCAGGATCGTCGGCTGTCGTGATCCGTTCGATGAGGCGCGCCGTGGGTGATGCGGACGCTGCCTGGGTGAGCGGCTCGGGGCCGAGCCGATTCAGGTAGGCACGTTCATAAGGATCCCTCACCACCTCCGCGAGTTGCACCGGGTCGAGCAGCGACGCCCCGGCGGCAGCGCGTCCCCACGGGTCCTCCGACTGCCGCAACAGGAACCCGGCATACCGGCCCCGCCAGTTGCGTGCCCGCAGGTCGCCTCCTCCTTCCAGCCGGTCACGCACTGCTTGTGGCGCGCGACCGGTGAGCAGTGCGGCGTTCGTCTCCGAGGCCGCGAACTGCGTCAGTTCCTCAGCGAGATAGAGCCAGACGACCGCCCGATATCGGTTGACGTACCACTTGACGGGTGTCAGAACCCCCGCGCGCGCCAGGCGTGTGAAGCGAGCAGGGCTGATCTCCATAAGAGCCGCCCCTGCCGCGGTTCCCACCGTCTTGATGTGCTTGCGCAAGGACTCCGGGTAACCCGGTGTCTCGCGTACCCGGTCGATCTCCTCGAGCCGGACGCGGCGGCGGCCGCCCGCCGGGTCCGCGACGGTGCGAACCCGGCCCAACATCACGGCCAGGTCGAACTCTCCGCGCTGCAGGCCCAGTTCACGCGCCGCCCGGCTGCGTGCGACGGATGGCGGTGGACCACCCGAAGAGGTGGGAGGGCGCCTGAACGGATCGGGCGGCGCCGTCGCCTCCGCATAAGCGGCGGCAGCCGCGGTCACGCGTGCGGACACGGACTTGGGCACGGATGCGGAAGCGGGCACGGACGTGAACGCGGTTGTGGATGCGGGCAGGGGTTCCTGGGCCGAGGCATTTCCACGTGCCGGTGCCCGGACGGGTCCGATTTCGGAAGCGGGCGCGATGGTCCTGATGTCGCCGTTCATGGTGGTTCTCCCCCGTGCGTGGTCATTGCTCGTGGAAAAACCGTAGCCCGGCCGTCGCTCATCTCGCTCGGCCTGTGGATAACTCTGGATCTCGATGCGTTGCAGCAGGTCAGAGCCGCCGAACCGCGCGGTGGGTCAGAGATCCACGACCTGGGTCCGCTCCGGGTGACGGGCGCCCACGCCCAAGTGTTCGCCGACGCGGTTCACCAGCAGGGTCATCTCGTACGCGACCTGCCCGATGTCGGCCTGCGCCGAACTGAGCACGCACAGACAACTGCCGTCGCCCGCCGCGGTCACGAACAGCACGGCGTCATCGAACTCGATCATGGTCTGCCGGACGTTGCCCGCGTGGAAGTGTCGGCCCGACCCCTTCGCCAGGCTGTGCAGGCCGGACGACACCGCGGCCAGATGTTCGGCGTCCTCCCGCTGGAGTTCCGAGCTCGCCGCCGTCACCAGGCCGTCGTTGGACAGCACCAGCGCGTGCCGTACATGCTCCACACGCCTCGTCAGATCGTCGAGCAACCAACCGAGCCCCGTGTTCTCCGCCATGGTCCCTTCTCCCCGTGCGTTGCTCCCCCTGGCTGGAGGATCTGACCTGCCAGCCTTCCCCACCTCCGGCCTCCCGGCAAGCATGATGGGGACATGGCACAGAAGATGACCGACGAACAATGGCGGAGCTTCCTCTCACACGGAACCCGCACCGGCAAGCTGTCGACCGTCCGGGCGGACGGAAGCCCGCACGTGGCACCGATCTGGTTCCTCCTGGACGGCGACGACCTGGTGTTCAACACCGGAAAGGACACCGTCAAGGGGCGCAACCTGGCGCGCGACGGGCGCGTGGCACTGTGCGTGGACGACGACCGGCCGCCGTTCGCCTTCGTCGTCCTGCAGGGGAACGCCGAACTGGTCGAGGACCTCGATCAGGTACGGCACTGGGCCGCCCGCATCGGCGCTCGCTACATGGGTGAGGACCGGGCCGAGGAGTTCGGGGCGCGCAACGGCGTGCCGGGCGAACTGCTCGTCCGGGTCCGGATCTCCAAGGTGCTCGCGTACGACGCCGTCGCCGACTGAGGACCATAGCCCTGTCGGCGCGGCGTCACTCGCCGACCCACCCCCCGTCCGACGGACCGGTCACGTCATCCCACGGAGTCGAGCAGCCGGGCGGTGTGCATCCGTCCGGCGTGCTCGACGAGGCGTATGAGCGCCTCCATTCCCGCATTGCGGTCGCGCGCGTCACACAGCACCACCGGTGTCCCCCCCGGTCCGGGATGCGTCACCCTGACGTCCTTGGACAATCGCCCCGCACTCGAACGCGTGCAGCATGGTCATGCCCGGCGCATGCGGGATCATGAGGCGCATGACCGACGACCACACGCACGTCCAGGAGTTCTTCGCGGCGCGCGCCGCCGACTGGGACAGCCGCTTCCCCGACGACGGACCGGCGTACCGCGCTGCGGTGACCGAGCTCGGTCTCGCCCCCGGTGATCGCGTCCTCGACGCCGGATGCGGCACCGGGCGCGCGCTGCCCGCGTTGCGGGACGCCGTGGGGACGGGGGGCGCCGTGCTCGCGGCGGATCTCACCCCCGCGATGCTCGAGGCCGCGGTGCGGGCCGGGCGGGCGGCGCACGGTCGGCTGCTACTCGCCGACGTGGCCCGGCTGCCACTGCGCACTGGGTCCCTGGACGCCGTGTTCGCCGCGGGCCTGATCGCTCATCTGCCCGATCCGGCCGTGAATCTCCGGGAACTGAGGCGGGTGGTGCGCGCCGGTGGGCGACTCGCGCTGTTCCATCCCATCGGACGGGCCGCGCTCGCCGCCCGGCAGGGGCGGCAGATCACGCCGGACGATCTGCGCGCGGAGAACAATCTACGGCCGCTGCTGTCCGGTTCGGGCTGGCGTCTCACGTCGTACGTGGACGAGGACGCCCGGTTCCTGGCCCTCGCCGTGCCGGAGGACTGACGGCGGCGGCGTGGTGGCCCGTCCGGTTGGCTGCGGGGCCCCGCAGCGCCGTACGTCACTGCCGATGAGGCAGTGCATGACGGCTGATGAGGCGGTGCACAAGCCGTGCGTGACTGCTGACGGCACGGGTGGCGTCGGGCGCGACCCGGTCAGTCCTGCCCGACGACCGCCGCGGCGAAGGCCGCCGGGTTGTCCAACATGACGTTGTGCCCGGCTTCGGGTACGACGACGACCCGCACTCCGGATGCCACCAACTCGTCGTGTCCCGTCAGTTGGCCACTGAGCCCGCCCTGCAGGTAGGTGCGTTCCATCGGGAGCCGCATCAAGGTCGCACGGAGGGTGGGGCTCGTGCCCCGGACGAGCCCGGTCGCGCTGCGGTGCAGTGCGATCGGGTCGGCCAGCCGCATGGTCGCCGCCCACAGCGGACCTGTCTGCTCCAACACGCGCGTGTGCCCCTCCCTCACGAAATGCCCTTCTTCGTAGGCAGCGATTTGGCTGCTGCCTGCCGTCCGAGGAGGGTGCGCGTCGAGGTTGGCCTCCGTGAGAACCAGGCGGGCCACCAGGTCGGGGCGCCGTTGGGCCAGCACGATGGCGACGGAGCCACCCATGCTGTGGGCGACGAGATTCGCCTGCCGCACGGCAGCCTCGTCCAGAGCGGCCGCCACAGCATCCGCGTGGTCCTCCAGGGCGTAACCGAAGTCGGCGGGCCGGTCGCTCAAGCCGTGGCCGGGCAGGTCCAGGAACAGCGACCTGCGCCCGGCCAGTTCGGGCCGCGCCGCGATGTGGGCGTGATAGGGCGCCGACGCCGCGCCCAGGCCGTGGAGGTACACACGCGCGGGCCCGGGGCCTGCGCTCTCCGTCCAGCGGATCAGGCTCCCCTTCACGTCGAAGCACGCTTCACGTATGGCCATGCCCGTCTCCCTGTCGTCGTTCCGGCTCCCCGATGCCTCCAGGCCCGGAGACCTCTCTGGTGCCTCCAGATTCGGAGACTGTACATCGCCTTCGATGTATTACGGAGACGATGTACACCGGGAGTGGGGAAGAATGCAGGCATGCTGGAGCTCGCCATCCTTGGTTTTCTGTACGACCACTCGCTGCACGGCTACGAGCTGCGCAAGCGCATCACGGCTCTCACCGGTCATGTGCGCCCGGTCGCGGAGAGCACCCTCTACCCGGCTATCAAGCGGCTGGAGAGAGCCGGCCTGCTGGCCCGGGAGACGCAGCCCGGCGCCGTCGCCGCGCCGCGCCACGTGCTGAGCCTCACCCACGCGGGCAGAAGCGAGCTGCGCCACCGCCTCACGGAGCCTGCGCGGACGGACATCACCGACGAGAACCGGTGGTTCACGGTGCTCGCCTTCCTGCGCCACCTGGACGATCCGAGGGCCCAGGCCGCCGTACTGCGGCGCCGCCTGGACTTCCTTGAGGAACCGGCGAGCTTCTTCTACGACGGTGACCGCCCGCTGCGCGCCGAAGAGCTCGATGACCCTTTCCGCCAGGGCGTCCTGACCATCGCCCGCGCCACGAGCCGCGCCGAACTCACCTGGCTTCGCAAGACACTGGCGGCACTCGACTGACGCCACGCCGCGCCCCACCCGCACGCCGCCCCAGCACTGGACTGACGCGGTCCGCCCTGGTCAGTCCTGTCGCCGTGCCGCCGAAGGATCCACCTGACGCACGGGGCAGCCGCGCACGCCGGGCACCGGATGCGTACCGAGTTCTTCCACGCGGTAGCCGCGCGGGTAGCCCTTGATCTCACGGTTCTGGCGGGCGTAGCGCGGGGCTGTGCGCGGCGGCAGCAGACGTACCGCTCGACCGCGCAGCCACACCACGCGCCGGACCTACGCCTTGGAGAGGGGTGGGCCTCTTCGTAGGCGTCAAGGCACTCGGCGAACTCTTCGTAGCGACCGGGAATGCCTTTGATGCCCAGGTGCCGCCCCAGGGTGCGGTAGTACACGGCCGCAGCCTCGGCGTGCGGGACAGGAGTCGACCGATGCTCGGCACGGCGTACGTGCGGTACAGGGCGAGCTCGAGGGCTCGGGTGAAGTCCCACGGGAACTCGTACACGGTGGAAAGTCGATAGATGGCCAGAAAGTCCTTCTCCGGGTCGAGGCGCCGGATCTGCCGCAGCCGCGCGTAACGCTCTTGCATACGGCCTTCCCTCTATCGACGTGACCCCAACCCTACGGTCACACGAGGCAGTTGAGCTGCACGTAGCCGAGACCCACGGGGGTAAGGTGGTCCACATGTTCGACAAGCTGCGCAGGCTCCGGCGCGGGCGCAAGGCCGCAGATCCTTGGGAGGAGGTGGCGAACGGCGACAAGGCGCGTCCGCACAACCTCTTCGAGGCGGCCGCCGTCTACGTGGCGGCGTGCGCCGAGGACGACCAGGACCGGCTCGACGAGGCCGCGAGCTGGGTGTCACCAGAGGCACTGTCGTTCGGAGTCAACGAGCTCGCCTGCCGCGCCGTCATCGCCCTTGCCCGGGAGCGCGACGAGTCGCCGCGCGTCGTGGCGCGTACGCTCCTCGGCCTGCCGTCCGTCTGACGTCGGTGTGGGTCGGGTCCGGGCACACGAGTGCCGCACCGGCAGGGACTCCCGTGGCGTCGGCGTGCGCGAGGCGTTCGCGTACCTCCCGCGGCGTCCGGGGGCGGTAGCCGGGTCCCCCGCCGCAACAGTCCTGCCGGAAGCGCACACCGGCGGTCAGGAGCACCGTGAGGGCACGCCATGCGGCGGTGTCCCGACGCTTGGGCACCGCCAGGGCTGAACCCGCGTTGAGCAGTTGCTCTCCGCACTGGGGGCAGACGTCACGGCGCACGCGTGTGTAGTCCGCCGGTTTCTTGAACGACGCACGGCACGGCAGACAGACGAAGTGTGAACTGGCCCTGGGCATGACAGCCAGCGTAGGCGGCGCCTCCAGTGGCGTACGAGCGAATTTTCCTGGTCATCCGCCCTCGACGGCATCAAGGGCCAGTGGTTAGGGTGCGCCGACGGAGGAAGAAGTGGCCAGTGATGGGGAGGCCGGCATGGCCGGGACGGACGACGCTGTCGCCACCGACGACGACGCGCTGTACGTACTGACGGCGGTGCTCCTCACACCGGCGAAGTTCCCCAGCGTGCTCGGCGACGACTACCCGGAGGCGTGTGCGGCCCTGGGGCTGCCTCCTCTCGCCGCCGGGTACGGCCTGGTCCTCGGCCAGGACAGTGCCGGCGCGCGCTGGACGGTCGTCACCGACGACGTGTCGCTCGTCGCCGTCGCCATCGCCGCTTGGGACTGCGGCATGGAGTACGACCTGTCGCCCGGCGAACGGACCGTGGTCGCCGGGTTGCCCGGCTGGCCGCTCGCGGTGGCCGTGGCCGCCCCCGGAGTGCCCGCCCCGCACGACCCCGAGCCGGATCCCGAACAGCCGGACCTGGTTCCCCTCAGCCCTCCCCCGTCGGACACATGGGGTCCGGCCCAGCGTCGCCTCGGGGCCGACGAGATAGCTCTCCAGTGGGCCGTGTGGCGCGAACAGATCGACGACGAGGACTTCACCGGTGTGGAGGGTGATACGGACGGGGCCGGGGTGAGCGGTGCGACGGGACCGCAATCCGAGCCGCTCACCGGCGTACGCCGTGTCCTCGCGGAGGCGCGCACCTATGTGGAGACACCTCCGCCGCTCGGGCGGGTGCGGTCGTCCTTCGCCTCCGGCGAGGCACGCACGCTGCGCGCCGACGGCCCCGGGTGGTCCATGGTGGCCAGGACCGACGACATCGCGTTCGTGTTGATGGACGAGGAGCCCGGAGAGGTGTTGCCCGTCGGGCGCGGGGCGGAGCTTCCGGAACTGCTGGAAGCGCTCGACAAGATGGCGGTTCGCCCGTCCTGAGACAGATCCAGTTCCTCAACATCTGGATCAACGTCATCAAGTACTCGAAGCACTGGGTCCACACCGTCAACAGCCGAGCCCTCGCCATCAACAGCCGGATCCGATCAATGCATGGACACGGCCGGTCCATCCATGGGCGCAGCCGACCGCAGCCGGTCGGCAACCCGGTCCCCGTCTCCCCGGCATGAGGGTGGTCAATAGCCACTCATGCAGTCGACAAGTCCCCCTCATGTCGACAACGAGAGCGGCCGTCGCCGTGTCGGGGCCCCGTGGCCGCGCAGCGCGACCAGTTCACTGGGCCACGCCTCCTCCCACGACGTCGCCTCCCCGGCAGTTCGCACCAGCGTCAAGGCCATCACCCTGGCAACGGGCGTCCCGCGATCGCGCAGCATCCGGGCCGCCGCCAGCATGGCCTCCGGAGCAGGCGGGCCGTCGACGTCGACGTACGGATCACGGCACGCGGGCAGCCGGTAGGGCCTCTCCTCGACCAGACGCAACAGCTTCTCCCAGCGTCTCTCGTCGTACCGCCCGTTGAGCCAAGGGGTGACGGTGGCAGCGGAGCACGCGGCCAGGGGCGGGGCCATTCCCGGGGGCCGAACTGTTCGTGGATGAGGGGCAGCAGACGGTCGGCGAGGCCGTCGCGGTGACTCAGGCGCAGGTTGCGATAGGTCTCGCGTCGTGCGGCCACCACGGGCCCCGCGCGAGCTGTTCCAGGGACGGTGTGGCGGCGGGAAGGTGGATGGCCGCGGACTGGGCGCGACGGCGCAGGAGCGGGTCGGTCAAGGCGTCGGTGACAGCGATGAGGTCGCGGCGCGTGACGGCGAGGAAGAGCGCGGTGTGCCGCTCGTGCGGGCTGCCGGTGTCGAGGTCTTGGAGCAGGGACGCGTAGGCGTCGGGGGTGAGAGATCGGGCGTAGCGCGCGAGGGCGCTCATGCGGGCCGGGTAGGGCAAGGGGTCGAAGTGGGGCCTCAGCCAGGCCGCGGTCAGGGGCGCGGGAGCACGCCTGGGCGTGGACGGGGACTGCGGGGTGTGCGTCGGGGACGCGCCGTGTCCGGCCATCAGCGATCACCGTGGGATCGCTGGGCCTCCCTTCGGGAAGTCATGGGTGTCTTGGGCACGGGCGGGGTCGGCCGTCGTAACGAGTTTTTCCGTACGCATCTGCCGGCATCGAACCCGCACAGGGGTGCGGCGCTTGAGCTGTCCCACCCGCGATGCGGGGCGAAGTGAGCGTGCGCTCGATGTTCGGCCATCGGGCCGGGTGGCCTCGAGGTCCGTCGTGCTGGTCGTGCGGAGCCGCTCAGCGGCCGAGTTCCTTGCGGGTGACGCGGCGCAGCCTGCGCCGCTGCCCGGAGTCGAGTGTCAGATAGGCCGCCGCCGGTACACCGAGCACGATCAGGAATGCGGCCCACCAGGGCAGCCAGATCAGCATGATGAGTCCTGCCGCCACGCCTCCTGCGGCGATCTTCGCCTTCTTCGACATGTCCGTCGCCTCCTTCGCGGCTGTGCTACCGCTCTCTGTTTTGAAAACGCGTCGGGACCGCGTCCGGTTCCTGGACGCGACCCTGACCGATCCCTGACCTGCGACCCCTACTCAACCCTGAGTGGTTCGCCGACCTCGTACATGTGGCGCAGCACCTGCCGGTAGGAGTCGATGAGCCCTGTCTGCGCGTAGGACATACCCACAGCATGACAGTGCGCGCGGACCATGGGCTGGGCAAGGCGCAGGTGCGGGCGGGGCATGCTCGGGAACAAGTGGTGCTCGATCTGGTAGTTCAGGCCGCCGAGGAGCCAGTCGGTGAGTGGGCCGCCGCGGATGTTCCGCGAGGTGAGGACCTGTCGCTTCAGGTGGCCCCAGCGCTCGCCGTCCGGGTCGGGCATCTCCATGCCCTTGTGGTTGGGGGCGAAGGCCATCCCCAGATGCAGACCGAAGAGCGCCTGGTGGAGGGCGGCGAAGGCGAGGGCGTGTCCGAGGGGCATCGCCGTGAGCAGCAGGGTCACGTACCCCACGAGGTGGATCACCAGCAGAGGGCCCTCGACCGCTCGTTCGCTGCGGCTCTGACGGCGCAGATCGCGGAAGCCGTAGATCTTCATGGCGACGCCCTGCAGCAGCGTCAGCGGGAAGAAGAGCCACGCCTGGTTGCGGGTGAGCCGGCGCCGGAAGCCGGCACGGAGCCTGGCTTGCCGTGCGGTGAACACCAGGACGTCGGCTGCGACGTCGGGGTCCTTGTCGACGTGGTTGGGGTTGGCGTGGTGGCGGTTGTGCTTGTCGTTCCACCAGCCGACGCTCATACCGAGGAGCAGATTGCCATGGAACAGGCCGATGAGGCGGGCGACGGTGCGGTTGCTCGTTATCTGGGAGTGCCCGGCGTCGTGTCCTATGAAGGCGGTGCGGGCGCAGAGCACGGAGAGCACCGGTGCGAGGAGCAGTACCCACCAGGTGTGCCCGATGGTGAAGAGTCCCGCGCACACGGCCGCCAGCGCGGCGGCGTTGGCGGCCATGCTGCGCACGTACCAGGCGGTGCGCCGCTCCAGGAGCCCCCGTGCGCGGATGGCGCGCAGAAGCGGAGCGAAGTCGCTCCCGGAGGAATGCCGTGCGCGGACATCGGTGGGGCGTTCCGCGACGGCTGTGGCAGCCTGGGGCATGGCGAGGTCTCCGGTCTCCGTGAGGGTTCTCCGACCTTTGGAAACGTACGGATCGACCACCTTCGGCGACCATGACGCCACCCCCCGCGTTTCACCGGGTGCCAGCGCCCCGCCGTAGGGGTGCTGAATACACCCCTGGTGAAGTGACGGGGATCACGGGCTTATCGGTCCCCTGCTCTTGCCATAGATGATGTACTCTCAGCCGCTCGGTCTCATTAGTCAAATTTGAGGAATGCGTCATCGCTGTGCACAGGCTGCTCGCTGTCACCCCCTCCGAGATTGCGGATCTCGCTCGTTGCTGTGTCGTGTTCGTGCCCGGCGATCCCGCGCGCACCGGACACGTCGCGTTCTGGCACGCCGACGGCGCCACTCCGCCCGGCACACAGGCAGGCACCGTCGGCGAGCTCACCGTGGCGACACCCGGCGCCGAGAAGATCGACGTGACAAGCGTGCCGGCGTCACTGCTCCCCCTCGGCGCCGCGCTGCCGGTGCTCACGCGCGCGCGAGCCACGACCGGCGCTCACCCCACGACCACC
Source organism: Streptomyces aureocirculatus (assembly GCF_000720475.1). Lineage (GTDB taxonomy): Bacteria > Actinomycetota > Actinomycetes > Streptomycetales > Streptomycetaceae > Streptomyces > Streptomyces aureocirculatus. The sequence continues at coordinate 28,015 of NZ_JOAP01000058.1, read as the reverse complement.
TTCTGGGGCACTGCGGCCGTCCTCGCCCTGCAACTGGTGGCCCGAGGACTGCTGTTGCCGGGGCTCTCCGAAAGCGACCACGACGCCTGGCGTGCGGGCCCACTCAGCACCGATGACCTGGAGCGGCTCCGCGACCTCGCGGCCGCGATGCCGCCCACCGCCCACGCCGTCCCCCTGGATGCCGGCACGCCGCCCCGGCTGCCTGCTCCGGAGCGGCTGCTGCGCCAGTTCCTCGACGCCGTCGCCGACACGCTGCCGCGCTCCCCTGCCGCCGCGTCGGCCGCCGGACACCCGGCGTTCGCCGCGCCGGAGCCCCAGTACGTACCCGCACAGCGCGCCTGGGCTTCGGACGTCGCTGCGGGCCATGACGCGGGGGTGCGGATCTCGCTGCGCGTCGAGGTGCCCGGCTTGCGGTCGGACACGTCCGAGGAGGATCCGCTGCCGTTCCGCGCTGTCGTCCAGGTCCACAGCGTCAGCGACCCGTCACTCGTCGCGGACGCCGCCGAGGTGTGGGCCGGCTCGGGCGCCGCCGCGGAAACGTTCGGCCCGCGCGCCCGCATGGACGCCCTGTTGGCACTGCGTCGCGCCACGCGCGCGTGGACGCCGCTCGGGCCGCTGCTCTCGGCACCGGTGCCGGACGCGGTCGAGCTCGCCGACGAAGAGGTCACCGAACTGCTCGGCGAGGGCGCGCGCATGCTCGCCGTCGCCGGCGTGGACGTGCACTGGCCCAGGGAACTCGCGCGCAGCCTCACCGCCCGCGCGGTCATCGGTCCGGACGACCCCGAAGCGAGCGGCGACGACACCGACACGGCCCCGAACACGTTCGGCTCGGACACCCCCTCGTACCTTTCGGCCGACGCACTCCTCGCCTTCAACTGGCGTTTCGCGCTGGGTGACCAGGAGTTGAGCCGCGAGGACCTCGACCGCCTCGCGGAGGCCAACCGCCCGGTGGTGCGCCTGCGCGACCAGTGGGTGCTCGTCGACCCCGACGAGGCACGCCGTGCCCGAGCGCAGCACGACCGCAAGGTCACCCCGATCGACGCGCTGGGCGCAGCCCTGACCGGTACCACGGAGGTGGACGGCCGCCGCGTCGACGTCGAGCCCACAGGGTGGCTCGCGACCCTGCGCGAGCGTTTGGCGGACCCGGAGGGCATGGAGCCCGTGGGGCAGCCGCCGGCGCTCGCCGCCGAGCTGCGCGACTACCAGTTGCGGGGACTCAACTGGCTGGCCCGCATGACGTCCTTGGGGCTCGGCGCGTGCCTGGCCGACGACATGGGGCTCGGCAAGACCATCACTCTGATCTCGCTGCATCTGCACCGGCAGAGCCATGAGGAGACCGCGGGACCCACGCTCGTCGTGTGCCCGACCTCCCTGATGGGCAACTGGCAGCGCGAGATCGAGAAGTTCGCACCCGGTACCGCTGTGCGTCGCTTCCACGGCCCCACCCGGACACTGGACGACGTGGCGGACGGCGAGTTCGTGCTGACCACCTACGGCACGATGCGTCTCGACACGGAGCGACTCGCCTCGACCGGCTGGGGCATGGTCGTCGCCGACGAGGCACAGCACGTGAAGAACCCGTACTCAGCCACGGCCAAGCAACTGCGCACCATCGGCACACGCGCGCGCGTGGCGCTCACCGGCACCCCCGTGGAGAACAACCTCTCCGAGCTGTGGGCGATCCTCGACTGGACCACTCCCGGGCTGCTCGGCAAGCTCGGCACCTTCCGCACCCGCTACGCCCAGGCCGTCGAGGGCGGTGCCGATCCCGCAGCCGCCGAACGGCTCTCCCAGTTGGTGCGCCCCTTCCTGCTGCGCCGCCGCAAGTCGGACCCGGGCATCGCTCCGGAGCTCCCGCCCAAGACGGAGACCGACCGTGCCGTCGCCCTGAGCACCGAACAGACGGGCCTCTACGAAGCGGTGGTCCGCGAGACGCTCGCCGAGATCTCCGGAGCCGACGGTTTCGCCCGCCGCGGGCTGATCGTCAAGCTACTGACCGGCCTGAAGCAGATCTGCAACCACCCCGCCCAGTACCTCAAGGAGGACAAGCCGCGCATCACCGGCCGCTCCGGAAAGCTGGAGCTCCTGGACGAGTTGCTCGACACGATTCTCGCCGAGGAAGCGAGCGTTCTTGTCTTCACCCAGTACGTACAGATGGCGCGGCTCATCGAACAGCATCTGTCATCGCGTGGCATTGCCTCGCAGTTCCTCCACGGCGGGACCCCTGTGGCCACGCGGGAGGCGATGGTCCGGCGCTTTCAGGACGGCGAAGTCCCGGTCTTCTTGCTGTCGTTGAAGGCGGCCGGCACCGGCCTCAACCTCACGCGGGCCGAGCACGTCGTGCACTACGACCGGTGGTGGAACCCCGCCGTCGAGGCCCAGGCCACCGACCGCGCGTACCGCATCGGGCAGACACAGCCCGTCCAGGTGCACCGGCTGATCGCGGAAGGCACCATCGAGGACCGCATCGCCGAGATGCTGCTGCGCAAGCGCGAGCTCGCCGATGCCGTCCTCGGTTCCGGCGAGGCAGGGCTGACCGAGCTCACCGACGCCGAACTGTCCGACCTGGTCGAGCTGCGAGGAGGGGCCACGCGATGAGGGGGGCGTACGACGTGAGGGCGCACTCGGCGCGGATCACCTGTCAGGAGTCCCGTACGGCGGGGCAGGCCGACAGGCGTGTACAGACAGCGGAGACGGCAGCAGTGGCGACGACGGGAGCGACGGCGTGACGGAGTACGACGACGAGCGGACGTTCGAGGCGCTGCCCACCCCGCACGGGAAGGGGTTCGCGCAGACCTGGTGGGGTCAGACGTGGATGAAGGCCCTGGAGGACACGGCCCTGGAGCTCGCGCAGCTCAAGAACGGCCGTCGGCTCGCGCGGGCGGGGTCGGTGGGCGCGGTCTCGGTGCGCCCGGGGCGCATCACCGCGGTCGTGCAGGACAAGGACGGCACACGGCACCGCTCGGACGTGCTGCTGCAGGAGTTGAGCGACGACGAGTGGGACCGCTTCCTCGGCATGGCCGTGGAGCGGGCCGGGCACATCGCCGCACTGCTCGACCGGGACATGCCGCCGCACCTCCTGGAGGACGCGGCAGCCGCCGGCGTCGAGCTGCTGCCCGGAATCGGCGACCTGGAGCCCGAGTGCGACTGCGAGGCATGGGACCACTGCGGGCACACGGCGGCCCTGTGCTACCAGGTGGCTCGTCTGCTCGACCAGGATCCGTTCGTGTTGCTCCTGATGCGCGGTCGCGGAGAACGTCGGCTCCTGGACGAGTTGCAGGTGCGCAGCGTCGCGCACCTGGCTACGTCGGACACCGAGCAGCCGGAGACGCGAGAAGCCTCGCAGGAGGGCGTGACGGCCTCCGAGGCGTACGCGGACGGCGCCGTGCTGCCGCCGCTGCCCGAGCTTCCCGCGCTGCCCGCACAGCCCGGTCTGCCGCCTTCCCTGGACACAGAGACGGAGCCCGCCCCCGGCGTGGATGGCGCGGCGCTCGGATTCCTGGCGGCACGCGCGGCGGCGGAGGCTCACCGGCTGCTGGCCGAGGCGCTGGCGCCGGGGCATGAACAGCAGCCCGTCGAGCCTCCGTTGACGCCGGGCGAGGACGGGGTCCGTCTCGCTGCGGCCGCGCCGCATCCCCTGATCGCCGACCGGCTGGCGGCGGATTCGGGGCGCGACCGTGAAGGGCTGGCCCGTGCGGTGCGGGCGTGGGAGCTCGGGGGGCGTGCCGCGCTGGCCGTCCTGGAGGAGGAGTGGATCCCGGAGGGCGACTCGCTGGCACGCGCGCGTGCTTCGCTGGACCAGGCGTGGGACGAGGACGAGCGCCCCGTCCTGCGTGCGGTAAAGAACCGATGGACGGTGGTGGGTGCCGATGCCCAGTTGCGCCACGGACGGGACGGTCGCTGGTGGCCCTACCGCAAGGAGCGCGGCCGTTGGGTGCCGGCGGGCCCTGCCGCGCACGATCCGGCGACCGCTCTGGCCGCCGTCACCGCGGGTGAGTGACGAGTGCGTCGGCCGTGGCTGAAACGTACTCAGCGGCCACCGGCGCGACCGGGCTGGTGACACGTGCGCCGGGAACACCGGCGCACGCACTCCCCCTGGTCAGCGATTGAGCGAGGCCATGTCGTCCCGGAACGTGGAACACGCCGGTGCAGTTGTGCGGGTTCAGCCGAACGGGAGACGAGAGGGGCGTTGCGCTCCGGCACAACTGACAGCCTTGGTGATGACGGCGCCTCCTGCCCCTCGCGGGAGGCGCCGTCGGCGTGTCATGCGACGTTCATCCGAGTGACGGCCGGAGTTCGTGGTGGCGGCGAAGGGTGGCGCTGTCACGAACCCCCGCCCCAGGAGGCCCGATGTCCCCGCACGCCGCAGGCCGGCGCCGTGCCCGCCGCTCCCTCACCCTCGGCGCGCCGCTCGCCCTGCTGACTGCCGTCGCGGTGGCGGGCACCGCCGTGGGAGCCCAGGCCGGCGCGTCCGGCGAGGGCCGCGGCAGGCAGGCCGTGCCTGGCGTGACCGGCACCGCGAAGCTCGGTGGCGTCCCCTTGGGCAGCTTCAGCAACCGCCTGCTGCCGGGCACGGTGCGCGATGACCGTGGCGTGAACCTCGGCGGCATAGGCAGCGACATATACCCGTCCGGCCGCAAGGGCGAGTTCTGGACAGTCACCGACCGTGGTCCCAACGGCCAGATCAAAATCGACGGGAAGAAGCGGCGGACCTTTCCCGTGCCCGGTTTCGATCCGGCCATCGTGAAGATCCGGGTTTCCGGCCGCTCCGTGAAGGTGATCGACGCGCTGCCCGTCACCACCCGCTCCGGGAAGCCCGTCACCGGACTGCCGAACCAGAAGGAGCGCGACGAGGCCCCGTACACGTACGACGCGAAAAGGCCCCTCCGCTACGACCCGAACGGTCTGGACACCGAGGGCATCGTGCGGGCCAAGGACGGCACCTTCTGGCTGGTCGACGAGTACGGGCCCTCCTTGGTCCACGTCTCCGCGCGCGGGAAGGTCATCAAGCGCTACGTACCCGAGGGCCTGAAGCTGCGGGGCGCGGACTACCCGGTGGCCGAGACGCTGCCTGCCGTCCTGCTGCACCGGAAGGTCAACCGCGGCTTCGAAGGGCTTGCTCTTCTGCCGGGCGGTGACCTGGTGATGGCGGTCCAAAGTCCGCTGTCCCTGCCGGACGCGGGGGCGGGAGACAGCTCGCGCACGGCGCGACTGCTGCGGTTCTCGCCCAAGAAGCAGGCGGTCATCGCCGAGTACGCATACCGCTTCGACCCGGTCGGCGCCGTGGACCCAGGTGAGAACGACACCTCCGAGCTCAAGATCTCCTCCGTGGTCGCTGTCGGCCGGGACCGGCTGCTCGTCGAGGAACGCACCGACAAGGCGGCTCGGCTACAGCTAGTGCGTCTGACCAGGAGTGCCGACATCCTCGGGGACCGGTGGGACGACGCTGCGACGCGCCCGTCCCTGGAGCAGCTCGACGATCCGTCCGCGACAGGCGTGCCTGTGTTGCGCAAGCGCTTGGTCGTCGATCTGGGCGCCGTCGCCGGAGTTCCTGGCAAGATCGAAGGGGTGGCGCTGGTGAACAGCCGCACGTTGGCGCTGATCAACGACAACGACTTCGGGATGACCGACGGCCCGGAAGCATTCGACAAGAACGGCCGCCTGGTGGACAGCGGTGTCAAGACGACGGTGACGCACCTGCGGCTTCCCAGGGGTCTGTGACGCTCCTTCGCAGCACAGTGATTGGTGTGACCGCCCTCTACGGAGGGTGGTCACACGTCTGTCAGGGCACTACGTAGGCGTTGACAGAAGGGCCCGGCGCATCGAGTCGGTCGGTCAGCCCAGTGGGCAGCGTCGGGAGATCATTGGGGAGACTGGTCGGGAAGTCGCTCGGCAGCCGGGTCCGAATGTCGCTGGGCAGCTCGCTGGGCAGGTTCGTGGGGACCTCCGAGGGAATACTCAGCGTCGGCGTGGGCCTGGAACCGGTGCTTCTGCTGCTCTCGGAGGGGCTCTTCTTGTCCGGAGAGTCGTCACCTCGGGTGACCATGAGAACGACCGCGACGACGACTCCCGCGGCCATGACGGCGACGAGCAGGAGGAACAGGGGGCGTCGACCGGGCGGCTCGCCCGACGGCGGTTGAGGAGGGCCGTCGTCCCCGGGAGGCGGGCCATACCCTCCCGGAGGGGGGTCGTACCCGCCCGGCGGCCCGTACCCACCGGGCGGCGGGCCGAAGCCGCCGCTCCCCGGTGGGGGTGCGTCACCCGGCGGACGAGGGGGCTGCGGTGGTTGCGGCGGCATGGCCATACCACTGAGAGTCGCCGCGAACCGGCCAAGAAGCGACCCCTATAGAAAAGTTCCTCTTCCCCCTCCCGTGGAGTCCTCCGAGGAACGCCCCACGGGAGGGACGGTTCCGGAACACGGATCCGGGACACGGCGGCCCGGGTCCGCCGTCGCCCACTCAGCCCCTGACACCCAACAGGTGTTCCATGGCCAACTGGTCCAGCCGCTCGAAGGCCATGCCCCGCGCGGCGGCCGCTTCCACGTCGAAGGCTTCGTAGGCGCTCCGGTCGGCGAGCAGACCCGCGAGCCCGTCCTCCGCAGTCGGTCGTGCCAGTTCGGGCAGGCGTGCCGCCCGGAGGGCCTCGACGACGTCGGGGTCCGTGCGAAAGGCTGCCGCGCGGTCACGCAGGATCAGGTAGTTGCGCATGCAGCCGGCTGCGGACGCCCACACTCCGCTGTAGTCCTCCGTACGAGGAGGCTTGAAGTCGAAGTGGCGTGACCCGTCGTAACCGCCCCTCTCCAGGAGGTCCACCAGCCAGAAGGCACTGCGCAGGTCCCCCGCGCCGAACCGCAGGTCCTGGTCGTACTTGATGCCGCTCTGCCCGTTGAGGTCGATGTGGAAGAGCTTGCCGGCCCACAGAGCCTGGGCGATGGCGTGTGGGAAGTTCAGGCCCGCCATCTGCTCGTGGCCCACTTCGGGGTTCACGCCGTACAACTCGGGCCTCTCCAGGCGCTCGATGAATGCGAGGGCGTGCCCGACGGTGGGGAGCAAGATGTCGCCACGCGGCTCGTTCGGCTTGGGCTCGATGGCGAACCGCAGGTCGTACCCCTGCTCGGTCACGTAGGCGCCCAGCAGGTCGAAGGCCTCCTTCATGCGCTCCAGGGCGTCGCGCACGTCCTTGGCGGCACCCGACTCGGCACCTTCTCTGCCGCCCCAGGCGACGTACGTACGCGCACCGAGCTCGACCGCCAGGTCGATGTTGCGGATCGTCTTCCGCAGTGCGTAGCGCCGCACGTCGCGGTCGTTGGCGGTGAACGCGCCGTCCTTGAACACGGGGTGCGTGAACAGGTTGGTGGTCGCCATCGGCACGACGAGGCCGGTCGCGTCGAGGGCTTCCCGGAAGCGCTTGACGTGTCCGTCGCGTTCGGTGTCCGACGACCCGAACGGGATGAGGTCGTCGTCGTGGAAGGTCACTCCGTAGGCACCCAGTTCGGCCAGATGCCGTACGGAATCGGCTGGGTCCAGCGGGGTCCGGGTGGCGTCTCCGAAGGGGTCCCTGCCCTGCCAACCGACGGTCCACAGGCCGAAGCTGAACTTGTCCTCAGGGGTGGGGCGATAGTTCATGTACGACTCCTCGCCGACGGCTCGACTATTTCGTCATGGCGATTGACAAATTAGTATCCCCAGGCACCGCTGGGAAGGACGAAGGAAGCAAGTTTCTGGACGCACGTCCGGGAGAGCCGCCAGAACGGAGTCGTCGATGTCATCAGCGCCCTCAGGCCCCCTCGTCGTCGGTGTGGACAGCTCCACGCAGTCCACCAAGGCCCTCGTCGTCGACGCGGCCACCGGGGAGGTCGTGGCGAGCGGCCAGGCGCCCCACACGGTCAGCTCCGGAACCCTCCGGGAGAGTGACCCCGAGCAGTGGTGGGACGCCTTCCGCGAGGCACTGCGCCAGTGTGGTGACGCCGCGCGCGAGGCGGCCGCCGTATCGGTGGGCGGCCAGCAGCACGGACTCGTCGCCCTCGACGCCCGGGGCAGGCCCGTGCGGTCCGCGCTGCTCTGGAACGACACGCGCTCCGCGCCGCAGGCCCGGCGTCTGGTCGAGGACCTGGGCGGGCCCGAGGTCTGGGCCGACCGGGTGGGCAGCGTGCCCACGCCCTCGTTCACGGTGACGAAGTGGGCCTGGCTCGCCGAGCACGAGCCCGCGTCGGCCCGGGCCACGGACGCGGTGCTCCTCCCCCACGACTACCTGACGTACCGTCTCACGGGCTCCCGGACGACGGACCGCGGTGACGCCTCCGGTACGGGGTGGTGGGCGTCTGCCACCGAGTCGTACGACGAGGAGATCCTGCGCCTGGTGGACCTGGACCCGGCGCTCCTGCCACGCGTGGTGCGTTCGGGGGAGGTCGCGGGCACGGTGCACGCCGACGACGAACTGCCCTTCTCCAAGGGCACGCTGGTGGCTGCCGGCACCGGCGACAACGCCGCCGCCGCTCTCGGGCTCGGCCTGCGCCCCGGCACACCCGTCCTCAGCCTGGGTACGTCCGGCACCGTCTACGCCGTCTCCGAACGCCGCCCCGCGGATCCGACGGGAACGGTGGCTGGTTTCGCGGATGCGCACAACGCCTGGCTGCCGCTGGCATGCACCCTCAACTGCACCGTCGCCATCGACCGGGTGGCCGCCCTGATGGGCCTCGACCGGGAGGCCGTGCGGCCCGGCGGGACGGTGACCGTGCTCCCTTACCTGGACGGCGAGCGCACACCGGACCTACCGCACGCTTCGGGGATGCTGCACGGCCTGCGCCACGACACGGCTCCCGGACAGGTGCTCCAAGGAGCGTACGACGGTGCCGTCCACGCCCTCCTGGGCGCGCTGGACGCCGTCCTCGACGCGGACGCCGACCGCTCCGAACCGTTGCTCCTCATCGGCGGCGGAGCCCGGGGCACGGCGTGGCAGGAGACGGTACGCCGCCTCTCCGGAAGGCCCGTGCAGATCCCTGAAGCCCGTGAACTCGTCGCCCTGGGTGCCGCCGCTCAGGCCGCCGGGCTGCTGGCAGGCGAGGATCCGACCGGGGTGGCACGGCGCTGGGGAACAGCGCGCGGGCCGGTACTCGACGCCGTGGAACGCGACGAGGAAGCCCTCTCCAGGATCACGTCCGTCCTCTCCGATGCCGCGCCGTTGCTGAGCGGGGAACATGAGGTCGGCAAGGCTCGCGGGGTGGATGAGGGTTTCGGGGTGGATAAGGATCGTGGGGCGGACGGAGTCCATGGGGCGTGACGGTACTGAGCGGGGCGGCACGGAGCGGGGCGGCACGGAGCGGGGCGGCACGGAGCGGGGTGGGCTGCCCGGTGCCTCACGGAGGGAGGGGCTGCCCGACACCCAGCAGGGGATGCGTCGCCGCAACCTGTCACGCGTCATGCATGCCGTCGCCGCCAACGGGCCGCTCTCCCGGGCGGCGGTGGCGGCGCGGATCGGTCTGACCCGTGCCGCCGTGTCCACGCTGGTGGACGAGCTGATCCGGGCCGGGCTCGTGGAGGAGCTGGGTCCCGAACGCCCCTGCCGGGTGGGCCGCCCCGGTTCCGCCCTCGCGGTCAGCGCGCAGGGGCCCGCAGGCATCGGAGCGGAGGTCGGGGTCGACCATCTGGCGGCGTGCGTGGTCGATCTTCGCGGTGCGGTACGCGCGCGTGCGACGCGGCGAGTCGACAACCGGGGACGTGCCCCGGGCCCGGTAGTCACCGATCTCATGTCGCTGATACGGCAGGTGAGCGCCGGAGCCGAACAGGAGGGTCTGCGCCCGGCGGGCCTGGCGATCGCCGTCCCGGGCCTGGTCGCAAGGGACTCGCACACAGTCGTCCGCGCACCCAATCTCGACTGGCACGACACGGATGTCGGTGCGCTTCTCCCCGCGGAACTGCCCCTCGTCGTGGACAACGAAGCGAATTTCGGCGCCCTCGCGGAGCTGTGGCTGGGTGCGGCGCCACCGGCAGACTTCCTGCATGTGTCGGCGGAGGTCGGCATCGGTGCCGCGCTGGTCGTCGAGGGACGTCTGCTGCGCGGTGCCCGCGGCTTCGCGGGCGAGTTGGGGCACGTGCCCGTGTGGCCGGACGGGCCGAAGTGTCCATGTGGGGGTCGAGGATGTCTGGAGCAGTACGCGGGCGAGGAAGCGGTACTGCGGGCGGCCGGCCTGGCGCCGGGCGCCGACCGCGTCGAGCTGCTCGCCACGTGTGCCGCAGCGGGGGACGAGAACGTGCGGGGGGCTCTGCGGGAGGCAGGGGCGGCGCTGGGCATCGCCCTCACCGGCGCGGTGAATCTCCTGGATCCGCGCGCGGTGGTACTCGGAGGCGCCCTGTCTCGACTCGCCCCGTGGCTCCTGCCTTCGCTGAGGGACGAGTTGGGCCGACGTATCGCTGGCCCCGGTTGTGCTGTCGCCGTCTCCCGCCTCGGGCCGGACGGGCCACTGCTCGGGGCGGCGCATGCGGTGGTCCGGTCGGTGCTCGATGATCCGGTGGGAGTGGCGTAACGGCTGGGATCTGCGGGGCGAGGTCCAGTTGTGAGCCTGCGTCAGCCGAACGAGTGGCCGACTTTTCCACAGGCACTGTCCCGTCCACAGATGCGCGGCAGGCCCTTCCACCTCAACGGATAGGCCCCGTACCGTAATTCGTGCGAGGCCGTCCCGGCTTCGGCCCGAACCACACGCCTGGCCGGTTCGAGGCGGTCGCACGCAGCACACCCCGCGCCGCACACACCCGACCGGGCCCTCCCGTCCCCCGCCGCCACCGCCACCGGCCCCGGCCCCGACCCCGACCCCGCCAAGGATTCCGGACCGAATCCCAGGAACCGTGCCGATCAGATGCTCCCCCCCCCACGAGAGGCAGACCAGCCATGGATCGAGCAAGAAACCGAGCGCAGGGCACCGCCGAGAACAAGGGCACCACTGAGAACACGGCTTCTTCACTCACATCCGTATCCGCGCTCGGCCCGAGCAGACGCCGCCTGCTCCAGGGCGCGGCACTCGCCGCAGTCCCCGCCGCGCTTGTGACCACCAGGCCGCACCCCGCGGCCGCGGGGACCCGCGCGGTCGACTACCCAGGGGCCGAATCGGTCCCGGCAAGCACCTCCAACTACACGGCCTCGAACCGCCCCACCAGCTACCCGATCGACTACGTGGTCATTCACGTCACGCAGGAGACGTACCTGGACACCCTCGCCATCTTCAAGAACCCGGCCAAGAAGGTCTCCGCCCACTATGTTGTCCGCTCCACGGACGGACACATCGCACAGTGCGTCCGCGAGCGCAACGTCGGCTGGCACGCGGGCAATTGGAGCTACAACACACGGAGCATCGGCATCGAACACGAAGGGTGGGTGGACAAGCCGGAGTACTTCACTGACGAAATGTACGCGCGGTCCGCCGCCCTGACCGCGGCCATCTGCGAGAAATACGACATCCCCAAGAACCGCGAGTACATCATCGGCCACTCCGAGGTGCCGGGCGCCGATCACACCGACCCCGGCCGGTACTGGGACTGGACACGCTACATACGCATGGTCAACCTGACCTGACGGCTCCGCTCTCCCGACGACGACGCTGGGCGGTATCGGGAAAGGCAACAGCAACAGCGGAGGCGGCCAACGGTCCGCGGCTGACAACGGCTGACAACGGCTGACAACGGCTCAACATCAACCGGAGTCAGTGCGCGCACGCTTGTCGGCTTCTGTCCCCGGGGCGACGATGGCAGCACCGCACCGCCGTCCCGGGAGGCTCGACTTGACCGATCCATGGGTGGCCCTGGAACCCGGTACCGACCCCGCCGAGCGGGTGCGGACCATCCGTGTCGCGCACGAGCGGTTCACTGCGGCGGGCACCGTGGAGCGGCCCGTGCGCTCGGTGGTGGCCGAGTCCTGGCGCCGTTCGGTACGGGCGCGGGTCAGTCCCGAGGACACCGGGGCCGCGGTCGAGCTGACGGCCGGGGATCTGGGCGCGTACCGGGCGGAGCATCCGCTGTCCCGCGTGATGCCGTTGTTCCGTGAGTTGATGGGTGGCTTCGCCAAGGACGGGGAGCATCTGCTGGCGGTGTGCGACGCGCACGGCAGGCTGCTCTGGGTGGAAGGACATCCGGCTACAAGGATGCTGGCGGGTCGGATGAATTTCGTGGCCGGGGCGCGGTGGGCGGAGTCGGCCATGGGAACGAACGCGCCCGGCACGGCGGTCGCCGTGGACCGGCCGGTGCAGGTGTTCGCGACGGAGCACTTCGTGCGCAGGGTGCAGCCGTGGACGTGCGCGGCGGCGCCGGTGCACGATCCCCGGTCGGGCCGGGTCATCGGTGCCGTCGACATCACCGGAGGGGACGGTCTGGCGCATCCGCACAGCCTGGCGTTCGTCCAGGCGGTCGCGCGAGCAGCGGAATCGCATCTCGCCCTCCTCGCGCCGCCGGTGACGGACGACGCGGCACTGGAGCTCACCGCGCTGGGGCGGGACGAGGCCATGCTCGTCGTCGGTGGCCGTAAGGTGCGGCTGAGCCGGCGGCACAGCGAGATAGTGGTGCTGCTCGCCCGGCACCCGGAGGGGCTGAGCGGCGACGAGTTGTTGTGCGCGCTGTACGAGGACGAGTCGGTGACACCGGTGACATTGCGGGCGGAGCTGGCGCGGCTGCGGCAGGTGCTCGGACCCGAGGTGCTGCGGTCGCGCCCCTACCGGCTCGGGGTACCCGTCACGTCGGACGTGGTGACCGTCGAGCGGCGCCTGGGGTGCGGGGCGGTGACGGCAGCCGTGTCCGCGTACCCGGGACCGCTGTTGCCGGGGTCGCAGGCACCGGCGGTGGTGCGGTTGCGGCGGCGGCTGACGGATCAGGTGCGGGCGGCGCTCATCGCCCGTGCGGACCCGGATCTGTTGTCGGACTGGGTGCACGCGCCGTGGGGGGAGGACGATGTGGAGGTGTGGCGGGCGCTCGCGGCGGTCCGGCCGACGGCGCCTGTCGTGGCGCGGCTCCGGGCCCTGGATGACGAGCTGACGGCGGTGACCGTACCCAGAACTGGCCGACGCTCCTGAGCACATTCAGCACCATGCAGCCCGTCCAGCCCGTTCAACCCATGCAACCCGTTCAACCCGTTCAACCCATGCAACCCGGCAGGTCCGCCCCCCTCGACCCAGCGGCCACGCCTTACGGGCCCACTCCCCCGAGGGCCGACCGCCGCTCCCGTGCCCACCCGCCTCCGGCCGACCGGTCAGCAGCTCCCAGCTCCCAATACCCCATACCCGGCACCCGGCACCGCAACGTATATGCAACCTCCGTGTACCTAGCCTCCCGCGGAGAGCTGCCCAACGGCGGGCAGCGTGTCCGGGGAGGCAGTCAAGATGGCCCGTTACGCAGCGCCCGGTACGGAAGGCGCAGTCGTCTCCTATCAGGCCCGGTACGACCACTACATCGGCGGCGAGTATGTGGCGCCGGCGCGTGGGCAGTACTTCGAGAACCCGAGCCCGGTCAACGGACAGCCGTTCACCGAGGTCGCCCGTGGCACGGCAGAGGACGTGGAGCGTGCCCTGGACGCGGCACACGCAGCGGCACCCGCGTGGGGCCGTACGTCCGTGGGCGAGCGGGCGGCCATCCTGCGGCAGATCGCCGACCGGATGGAGGCCAACCTCGAGACGCTCGCCGTGGCGGAGAGCTGGGAGAACGGCAAGCCGGTGCGGGAGACGCTGGCCGCCGACATCCCGCTGGCCATCGACCACTTCCGCTACTTCGCGGGAGTCATCCGCGCGCAGGAGGGGACGCTCAGCCAGATCGACGACGACACCGTCGCGTACCACCTGCACGAGCCGCTCGGTGTGGTGGCGCAGATCATTCCGTGGAACTTCCCGATCCTGATGGCCACGTGGAAGCTGGCGCCCGCGCTCGCGGCCGGGAACGCGGTCGTCCTGAAGCCCGCCGAGCAGACGCCTGCCTCGATCCATGTCTGGCTGAGCCTGATCGGCGACCTGTTGCCGCCCGGCGTGGTCAACGTCGTGAACGGTTTCGGCGTGGAGGCGGGCAAGCCGCTCGCGTCAAGCCCGCGGGTCGCGAAGGTCGCGTTCACCGGTGAGACGACGACGGGGCGGCTGATCATGCAGTACGCCTCGGAGAACATCAAGCCGGTCACGCTGGAGCTGGGCGGCAAGAGCCCGAACATCTTCTTCGACGACGTGTGGGCCGCCGACGACGACTTCCGTGACAAGGCGCTCGAGGGCTTCACCATGTTCGCCCTGAACCAGGGCGAGGTCTGCACGTGTCCGTCGCGGGCCCTGATCCAGCGGGGTCACTACAGCGAGTTCCTGGAGGCGGCGATCGCCCGGACCGAGGCGATCAAGCCGGGGCACCCGCTCGACACCGATACGATGATCGGCGCCCAGGCCTCCAACGATCAGCTAGAGAAGATCCTTTCGTATCTGGACATCGGCCAGCAGGAGGGCGCCAAGGTCCTGACGGGCGGTCAGCGCATCGACTACGACGGTGAGCTGGCGGGCGGCTGGTACGTGCAGCCCACGATCTTCGAGGGCAACAACAGGATGCGGATCTTCCAGGAGGAGATCTTCGGTCCGGTCGTGTCCGTGGCGTCGTTCAGCGACTTCGACGACGCCATCAAGATAGCCAACGACACCCTGTACGGCCTGGGCGCCGGGGTCTGGACGCGTGACATCAACAATGCCTACCGCGCGGGTCGTGCCATCCAGGCGGGCCGCGTGTGGACGAACTGCTACCACTCGTATCCGGCGCACGCGGCGTTCGGCGGCTACAAGCAGTCCGGCATCGGCCGCGAGACACACAAGATGATGCTGGAGCACTACCAGCAGACCAAAAACCTTCTGGTGTCGTACTCGGCGAAGAAGCTCGGCTTCTTCTAGAGGCACGAAAGAAGGCGCCTGACCTGGTCTTTTGCCCGTCAGGCGCCTTCCAGTCGGCCCGCTCAGCGCAGGGCCCGGTTTACGTGGTAACTCCCAGTTTCTCCCACCGCTATCCCGCTTCTGATCAGCTGTTCCGGACCAGTGGCGGACCAAAACCCCGACTCACCGCCCAGGCGCCGCGCCCTGACTGACGCGATCCCACTCCTTCATCGACTGCTCGATGAGGCGGTTGGCCTGCTCCCGGACGCCGTCCAGGAACTTGGCGTAGTGGCGGAAGAGGACCTCGATGCTCTGGCCCGCGCGGCGGGCACATTCAGCCGGGTCCACACCGGAGTACAGCCAGAACGAGATCCCTGCGTGCCGGAGATCGTAGGGCCGCTTGGCGAGCCCGGAGGCGAGTTCCGTGCGCGTCAGGACGTACTTCCGCGCCCGCGCCCACGTCGTGCCGTACGCGGCGGCGTCCACGTAGTTGCCGGCCTGGTTCCGGAACAGCCGCCCGTCCGGCGCCACGCCGAACCGTTCGATGTGCGCACGAAGGATGCGCACGAACTGCGGCGGGATCGGCACAGGTCGGGTCGCGGTGGCCGCACGGCGCTTGAGCGAGTGCACCTCGTGCACCGCGCCGTCGTCCGTCCAGTCCCTCCCTGCGGTGACGACACCGCCCGAAAGATTGAGCATCCCCCATCCGGTCTTGGGGAGGTGACACTGTTCGAGCCGGAGGTGGATGACCTCCGCGGGCCGCATGGCCGCGTAGTACATGCACCCGAAGAACGCCTCAAGGTGAGGACCGCGTCCGCGCTGCTGAGCCACCGCCGCAAGCAGCCGGGCGACCTGGGCCGGATTGGGAACGGCAGCCGGGTCCACCTCATCGTTGACGGCCGGAGCGTTCCACCTGAGTCCGTTGAGGGGGTTATCCCCGAAGTAACCTTTCTCCACTGCGGTGTTGAGCACTTCATTGAACGCGGCCCGCTTGCGCCGCGCCGTCTTAGCTGCAGCCGCCTTGCCGTCCAGCTTGCGGCACAGGGCGTCCAGCGCCCGTCGCAGCACGTCGGCTTCCGCGAGTGCACCGACGGGCAGGGAGTTGCGCTTTATCCAGTCCAGGGCCTTCCGCCACTCCTCGTTCGGCTCTTGGGCCCATGCGTTCTTGTTGAAGGCCCACGAGTACAAGGCGCGCCGCAGGACCCGTGGCTCCGGATAGATCACGCCAGGGTGCACCAGGGCAGGGGTGATGGTGGCGAAAGCGTCGGCCAGGGTGCGGCGGGTGTTTCCCGGCGTGCGGTCCCACCGTTGGTCGAGGTATTCGTGGGCAAGGTCGTACCACGTCGTCCGCTGCCTGATGGCTCGTAGCTCAGACGCCGGCAAACCTGTCTGCACATCAAAAGGCTCGCCTGCGCGCGCTGCCGTCATCAGTTTTGAGCGCCTGCTGTCGGCGAGCCCGAGGGTCATGAATGACTCAGATTTTTCGCGCCCATCGACCGTCCACCGGACCATAAACGGCTTGCGCCGGTCAGGGCGCTCGCGTATGTCCCAGAAGCGGACGTTGTAGCTCATCGCCAAGTGTCAGAATCTCTCTCGCATGCTTCCCACCAGGCATCCAGGTCTGCACGACGGCACCGGAGTTCGCCATTGGGCAACTTGATCATGTGGGGTCCTTGCCCGCGAGCGCGCATTCGGTAGAACGCTGACGGACTCATACGGATCTCCGCCAGAACCTCGGCGAGCTTCAGCGCGGGAGGGCGAGCCATGCAATATCACCTTCGTGTTGGTAAAGGCTTCATGCCGGAAACCCAGGCCCATATACGCAGCACAGCTCCTCAGCTCCGCACGGCCACGCCTCATGGAGCGGACGGGAAGGCAGCGAGGCATCGAGGATCGACGCCGCGTGCTTTCCTCACGGCACTCGGGCGAGCAGTCCGGAGGGAGAACTTGCGTAGCGGGAAGCCATAGCCGTGGCATGAAAGCGCGGTCATTGACGTACAAGCAGGTGGCAACATCCGCGCTATTACCTCCTCGCGAATGCGTGCGGCGCTACCAACTGCGTCCGCCACGGCTCCACCGCCAAGCACAGCCGGGTGCGAACAACATCAATGCTCTGAAGAATCCCCGGTTTCGCTAACCGGGGATCGTCTGCTATGTATCGCCCAGCACGAAGGAAGCGCTCCTGACGCTCGTGTGGTCTGCTTCAGGAAGCCAGTCGATAGGACTGGAGAGCAGGGGTCGCTCCATCCGTGACCAGCATCTGAAGCCCGTCTTCGGTGAGTCGGCTGAGGCTACGGGCCACCACGCGCTTGGAGGAGCCAAGGGCGCGGGCGATGTGTCGAGTTGCGACTTCGGGGTGCACCGCGATGTGCGCGAGGACCGCTCGATCACGTCAGTAGCCCCGCGGCACCAGGTCCTCGCCGAACAGTCCGGCCGCGCAGACGCATAGACACAGCGCCGCGGAGAGGACACCGTATTCCTCGTTTCGGTTGCGCTCCACGCATTCAGAGCGCCGAGCGTCAAGAGGATGGGGGCAGTGAAGCGGGTGGATCGGAGAGCGGGATTCGACAGATTTTCCTCCTTGAGACGGGCCTCGGCGGTGAGACCGATTAGGGTGGGAGTAATGGGCTGCCAAGGCGCCCGACCTGTCTGTCGGTCGGTCCGGAGATCCGCATCCCTTGGCTTACCAGGTGTTTTCCGGGACGTTGTACGTTGACATGGTCTCGGAGGAGGTTCCAGACCCTTGGGGCTCTTTCTCGTCTGCCGTGGGCGAATCCGCGCCGAGCACGCTGCGGGCATCGACTCCGTGCACCGGCTCGACCTGGCCTCACCGCGCCCTGACCCACCAGGACCGCGGCGCGGAAGCCCAGCGCCTCATGACCACAGCAGTCTCTGCCGTCGAGGCGACCGGCCTGCATACTGATGCGTCGGTGTCGGCGTACGCACAGAAGCCCTGCACCCTCGTCTACACCGCCCCCCGGGGTGGCCGCCAGACCTCCCAAGTCGGAGCCCTATCAGGGGGCCGAACCGCGTGAGGCGTGAGTTCCGGTCATTTGCGGAAGCCTGAGCGAAGTCGAGCGGCACCGGCTACAGGGTGTCTTGCAGGGCGTTGATACGGCCCCGCTGCAACTATCCAGTCTTTCGGCGCTATTTCCTGTCTGTCGTCGGCGAATGCACACGCCGATCCGACCGGCAGTGCTCCGTCGCAAGCCCGTTGAGATACACGTACCGCCGATACCTGGAGGTCGTAAGGCAGATCGCGGGGCCCGACAGATGATCGAAGCGGAAGCTGAGTTCGCGCAGCCCTCCCGAGGACTACCACCGCCCGGCGGTTGTCGCGCGTCTGGGTAGGGTCGCAGTAACCCGAGCTGGAGAGGTAGCCGCATGGAGCACGACATCGTGATCGCGCAGACGACCAGTGACAACGAAGATCAGGCTCGGGCTCTTGCCCGAGGCGCGGTTGAGAGCAAACTGGCGGCCGACGTCCACATCGATGCGCCGATCACCGCCTTCTACTGATGGAAGGGGAAGGTCGAGTCGGCACAGGAGTGGCGAATCTCGTACATGACGTCGACGGACTGCCTCCCAGCGCTGGAGGCGTAGCTGCATGAGAAGCACCCGTACGACGTCCCCCAGTGGGTCACGCTGCCCGTAACCGGAGGGTCGGAGGCGTACTTGTCCTGGGTGGTCGACGAGACGCACCCGCAATAAGATCTAGTACTGCAACGGTGCTTTTTCTGAGTGTTGGGCAGTTTTCAGGGGCTGTGTCCGCGTCGTTTGTAGTGACTGAGTCGAGCTTGATACTGCCGTCGTCGCCATGTCGACCAGTGCAGGATGTGGTCGGCCGGGGTGGGGCGGCGGTCAGTGAGCCGGGTGATCGGGCGTCTGATCTCGGCGAGGCTGAGGTGGATGAGCTGGGAGGATCCGTTTCTGCTTTCTCTGCATGCAGCTCCCGCGCTCGCAGGACGGTCAGGCAGGCGTGAGCGGCCATCGCCAGGGTCATGTGGCGGTGCCAGCCGGGATAGCGGCGGACCTGGTAGTCGTCCAGGCCGCACTCCTGCTTCGCGGTCTGGAAGCATTCCTCGACAGCCCATCTGCTTCCGGCGATGTGGATGAGCTCATCCAGGGTGGTGTCGGTGGGGCTGTAGGCGATGTAGTAGGAGATCTCCTCGGGCCGGCTGACGCTGCGGCGGGCGAGAACCCAGTGCCGGCGGTCCTCGCGGTGCCAGGGCCGCACCTCGACGCGGGCCCAGTCGTAGATCCGCCGGCCGTGAGCCCCCTCGCCGCAGGAACGGCGTTTCCACTTCTGCCGTGGCAGGCCGGGAAACAGCTCATGGACGGGGTAGTCGATGGACCAGCGGGTGACGACGGTGTCGTGGCGGGTGGTGGCCATGAGGTGGAAGACGTCGGCCTGCTCCAGCTCGAACCGCCAGCCCTTGCTGAAGCCATAAGCGGCGTCAGTCGTCACCCAGCGGAAGGGGACCTTGTCGGCGATGGCCCGGCGGACCATCGTCTTGGCCATGGCCACCTTCGTCTCGAAGGCGACGCTGTCGTCGATGCCCGCCCGGCGGCAGCGTTCCCGGTCATCCGTCCAGGAGGTGGGCAGATACAACCGCCGGTCGATCAGGGTGCGTCCGCGGCTGGTGGCGTAGGCGAGGAACACGCCGATCTGGCTGTTCTCGGTGCGTCCGGCGGTACCGGAGTACTGCCTTTGCACCCCGGCCGAGCAGATGCCCTTCTTCAAGAACCCGGTGTCGTCGACGATCAGGATGGCATCTGGGTCTCCGAGATGTTCGACGACGTAATCCCGTACGTCGTCCAGGACCTCGTCAGCGTCCCACTCGATCCGGTTCAGCAGCCGGCGGATGCGATCGGGCCCCGCGTGCCCGGCCCCCTCCGCCAGCGTCCAGCCGTTCTTCCGCTCCAGCGGCGCGACCAGCCCCCGCATATAGGCAAGAGCGGACTGCCGTGGCTCCTCCCGGTGCGCATCCCCCGCTACGACTACACCCCCGCCAACCGGCTGCGTTTCATCCTCCGGGGCGGCACCCCGCACCGCGGCAGGGAATGGACCGACCTCGACGGCCGCCTCCTGGAAGACCAACTCGCCGAAATCGCGCAGGAAGTCGACCTCCGAGGCGAAGCCGCGGAACGACGTCGGCACGCAGACGAACAAGCCCAGGAAGCGGCACGACAGAACCGGGAAAACGCCCTGCACAAAGCCCACGCCGCATACGCCCACGCCTATCGCGTCGAGCGCCTCGAAAAGCAGGCAGACGCGTGGCACGAAGCCAATCGCCTGACCGAATTCGTCACAGCAGTACGCGACCACGCCGCATCCCTGCCACCCGGGCAGGAACGGGCCGAGATCGAGGAGTGGCTCGCGTTCGCAGACGCCCACCTTCAGCAGCTCACCAAGGCGACCTCGGCGCCGAAGCTGCCCACGCCGCCGCACCCCGGCCTCGCAGATCTTGAGCCGTACCTCGCCACCATGAAGCCCCCCGCGAACCGAGGTCCATCCTCGGCCCCAAAGCCAGCACAGGCAGAGATCCTCAGGCCGCACCCGGCAAATCATCAACCGAGTGAACAAGTACCTGACGGCCTGCCAGGCGAATGAATGATCGACTGACGGGCCGTCAGAACGTGCGTCAGAAGAGCCCCACGTGCGTCAGATATGCGTCAAGATATCGCCCGTAACGCACACAACGCACACTCGCCAAAACAGCAGGTCAGCCAGCTTTTTCGGCAGGTTCAAGGATCGCGACACACTCCACATGGTGGGTCATCGCGAAACATGTGGAACGGAAACATGTGCAAGAACCTGCAGGTCAGTAATCTGTGCGAGGAAATCAGGGCAAATAGCCCCTGTGCATTGTGTGCGCTGCGGGCGTTACGCGCGCAACTCTGACGCACGCTGCCCAGGCTTTCCTTGAGCCTTTTCAGCGTTGCCTCTCCAGGGTGAGGACGGCTTTGGAGATGACGGTCATGCGGTCGGTGCCGATGCGAGATCTGCGGAAGATCTGCCAGGTCTTCCGCAGTGCCATGCCGCGTGCGTCAGCGCCACGCCCGGATGTTCCACGTCTCGCCAGGGCACTTTCCTTTCCCCTGAAACGCGAAAAGGCCCCGTTTCGTGAGGGAATAGGGACTTTAGTGGGGTCTGGGCTTAGTCGTCCAGGGAGTCCAGCTCCCGGAGCGCAGCGTCCGCCTGGTCCCGGGTGGCCTTCATCTGGTCTCGGAACGCCTTTCGCTGGGCCGGGGTCATGACACGGAGGGATGCCATGGAAAACACAGCAACCCCGTGTTCGATCTGGCGGGCCAGGGTCACGAGCTGTGCCCCGGTGGCCTTGCCCTTGCGGGCCTCTCCGGCCGTGGCCTTGGCGGTGTCGGAGACCTCCGTCAGGGCCTTGGCAGTCTTCTTTTCCAGGCTGGCACGCTGTCCCCGGGAAAGCGGGTCCACGCCGAACTTGTCCCACTTGGACGGTGGGATCACCTCCCGCTTGCGATCCTCGACGTGGTGGAGGATTGCGCGCTGGGCTGCTTTGTCCGCGCCCAGGTCCTGGTACAGGAGGGCGGCCAGGGCCTGGTACTCCGATGACTTGCCGTTGTAGTCGGGGTCTCCCTTGTACGTGAACATCTCGCGGAGTTCCATCAGCTTGGCGGACATGTCCCGCTTGGCCTTCGTCGCCCGGGTCTCCGTGTCCAGCCACGTCCGGCCTAGGATCTTGGTCTCCTGGTACACCCGGGCCACGTCCTCCCGCTTCAGGGCCCGTTCCGCATTCGGGTCGACATGCTCCGTGACCACGCGACCCTCCAGGACCTTGGGAGCCTCCCGGGTGGCCACCTCCGACCCCTTCAGCGCCTCCGCCTTGGTCGCCATTCCGGCCGTCAAGCCCTTCGCGGATTCCGTGACCACCAAAGGTGTTGCGGCATTTTGGCCGGCGGATGTGTGAGGCGGGAACAGGCCCTCTGCTACCTCCCAGGCGTCTCCGTCTCGAACGACCACACCCTCCCCGGTCAAGACCTCCAGTGCCGTGGTCACAGTTGCCGCGTTGGTGGCATGCCTGGCCGCCAGGCCCGCCGTCCCCAGGTCCAGGCCCTCCGCGTAGGCCCCCTCCTGGATGTCCTTGCGGAGAGCCTCCGCCACCGCCACGTACCTTGCCGGTTTGGCCATCGCCCTCTCCCCTTGCCTTCATGAAGCGGAACCACGGTACCGCCGCGCGTAGGCCGTGGTTCTACTTCTCTTGGAACTTGGCACCGCACACGTTGCAGGTGATCCGCCCAGGGATGCGATGCGCGGGCCGAATTGGCAAGTTCGTGGAGGGTTGGTGCACGCGCATCGCAGGGTGATAGGTGCACCCCCGGGCGGGCCGTCGGGACGCTCCCAGCCGCCCAGGGGGACTACCAGGCGGTCCCGCTTCAGGACCTTGACCCAGGGGCTCCGCCAGTTGCCGGGAATTCATGCCCGCCGACCACCGCCATGCCAAGTCATGAGACCCCGTCGGAACATGTTCTGACCCTCCGCTAGTCGACTAGCGGAGAGAGCTTTACCAGTTGCACTGAAGGCGATTCGGTTGCACTGAGGGCAACCGCAACGTCGAGGTTGCGTACGCACCTGCGTACGCAACTCTTGAACAGAAACCCAATGAACCGCAGGTCAACACGACCTCGACCGCCAACCTGGCGCACTGGTCAGTACGCTAGGTTGGCGCGCCATCAGGCCGCCGAACGCTTGCCTAACTCGGTTAATGCATGAGGCGCTGACGCAACTGACTCAAGGCAGGTGCGTCAGTCGTTTACGCATCCCCCAGCATGCGGGCACAGCGCGCTAGACCAGCGCGCCGCCACGACAGGACCGCGACCTCCGCCAGCGGTAGCCCGCTAACGGCGCCGGCTGACCACACCGCGACGTCACGGTGTGCCCGCCTCAGCCCGAGCCCGTCTGCGATCGCAGATGCGGTCGCACCTGCCGCGACTATCAGCGGGGGTAGTACCACCATCAAAAGACGCACAAGTCTTCCGAGTCGCGCACTTTTCTCAGGGTGGTACCACCAACCCGGCCGGGCGGCCGGGCGAGAGCCGGATAACGGGCCTGGGGGTCACGCACCAGGTGAGAGCACGTCACAGACCCCAGGCCCGTTATCCGCAGGGCCGCAAGCTGTCGTGACAGGTTCTCGATACTGCGAATCTGTCATTTCCGTCAGCATGCCAGGGTGACCACGTACCGAAATCAGTACCTGCCATAGGCCACTTGTGCCGCCAGCTTGCTGACCAGCAGGGCTAGGCGTTGCTCCGAGACTTGTGCTTGGGTATGTGCACGCATCAGCGCGAGGGACGTTGGTGCGCAGAAAGGCATGTCCCCGTGAAGACGCCCACGCCTCCTGACCCGAACCCGTACTTTGAACTCCGGGTAGGGACCCTGTACGTCAAGGCGGACCACTTCCCGACCAAGGCAATCACCCTAGCCGTGGGCCTGGCCTCCGCCCTGGCCACATGGTTTTTCATGGGGCAGTGAGCGTTTTCAGGGTGGCCACTGATCGAGTGCCCCAGGCCGAGTCATTATGAGGACCGCAACGCACAGGGCTCCCGCGCCGTTGAGGGAGGTATTCGAAGTCTCAACCCAGTGGATCGGCGAAGGTCCTTGCGTGACCGACCCGCGCGCCCGGCTCCTGACCGATTTCACGGCGATTCACGGCAGTTCGGGTGCGGCGGTACGGGACTCGTCGTTTACGTGCGCCCGATCGGCGCTGCTTGCATCCGTCAGCGCGGCCCGGATCCTGTGGTCGACGAACGCATCGTCGATGAGATGACTGAAATGTCGGGCACAGTCTGGATGCTGGCGCAGCATAGATGCGACCGAGCTGGCATTGTCACCGGTCAAGGTGCGTAGCCACGCCGCAATCTCTCTTTACGGTCCCCACTGGTCCCAGTCGAAGGCTCCGTTGCAGCACTCTTCGAGAAGGGCGAGCGCACCCGTTGCTGCCGCTCGTTGCGCGATGCCGATGAGCCACATGATGGCGGCGTCGACTTCTCCCCGCTCGGGAGACCTGTGGGTGCCCAGAAGTGCGGCCATGGCCCGAACGACGTCGGTGGCGTGCTGAGTGTTGGCCAACAGGGCTGGCAGGAGATGCTGCAGCGGCAGTTTGACCAGCAGGTCGCAGTAGAGTGCCGCGTCGTCGGAATGCCTCGCGTCCAGGGAGACCAGTTCGTGCGCAGCGGCAGCAGAGCCCGCTTCCAGATCACGCTGCAGGGTCGTTGCCGTCACGAGAGCGGGCTGTGCCGGAGGGTGCGTTTCCTGGTGAACGAGCTGGCGCAGCGCCTGAACCGTGCGAGGCCGGCGACAGGGATCGCTCTGGGTCGCGTGCCGCACGATGCTTCTCCAGGGTCCGGCTTTGGGCAGGAGAGGCACGTTGATGGCTGGCATCTCCCCAGTCACGACCCAGCCGATCAGCTGTCCGATGCTGTACACATCGGCGGCGTCCGTGGCGCTGTGTGCGTCGACCGAGAGTTCCGGTGCGGCGAAGCCGTCCGAGCCGAAGCGGACGCCGACGCGGGTGCGTTGCGGGTCAGTTGTCTGACCGCGCGGGCGGCGGGCGATGCCCCAGTCCGCCAGCACCCAACGTCCCTCGTAATTCAGCACGTTGGCAGGCTTGATATCGCGATGGATCCACCCGGCCTGATGGGCTGCGGACAATACCGAAAACAAAGCATCGACCAATTGCGCCAGTTCGGACGTCTCGGCCAGCTGACCTCTCGCCTGCTCGGCGGTCAAGGGGGCGTAGGGCATGACAAACCAGGAGTGGTGCGCGTCTGCATCCAAGATCGGCATGGCGTGGGGGTGTCCGTCGAGCCAGCGGCCCAGAGTAATCTCGCGCCGCATGCGAGCGCGCTTGCGTTCTGGAGGGTTTCGGTCACGAAGCTTCTTGAGTACGACTGTGGCGCCCGTCTGCTTGTGTATCGCGCGAAAGACGTCTGCTTGACCGCCGTCAGCGAACGGCAGCCGTTCGCACGAGTAGTCCTTGCGCTCCCCTCGGGCCAGCTGTCGCACCCGCGATGTGTCCCCGGTCGCCACCACCGAAGCGGCCTGAGTCAACCCCGCAGGGGTGTGTCGTGTTCCGGGCTTCGGGTCTGGGTCTGCAGGAACAGCAGTGTCTCCAACCGTCTGCTGGGACGTCACGGTGTCTGCTCGGCGGCGGGCCCGATAGACCGGGCTTCCGCTGATAACTGCTATGGGTTCCAGTTGGTATCCATCAGGCGCCAGGACCCGGTTGAGCGCGGCCAAGAGTCTCGCAACCTCCTCCTCGTCCGTGCGCACCGCAGGGTGCAGGGTCTCGCTGAGGAATCGGAGCAGTGTCTCGTCCTGGCCGCGGCGCAGACCGAACCGGTCGTCACTGAAGATCCAGTCGTTGTCCCAATCTTCGTTGGCATACCGGTGCTTCGAGATGTCCTCGCGTGCCGTCGCGAATCGCGAGTCATGGCTCGGCAAGGCATCCAGGTCATAAAGTCGTTCCAGGAATGGGAGGTCGCCCAGCCCTCCGGTCCAGTCCGCCGTGTTGAGAACGTCGACGATGCGACGCCTGGTCACCTCGGTGAGCGTGCCTCTGCCATTGTCCGCGCGGAACGAACTCCGGCTGAGGGCTGTGGGCGCCCAGGAGCCTGATATCTCGGTGATCCGGCCGCGCTCATTGATCTGCAGGCCGTCGCGCTGTAGCGCCTCTGACAGATCCTCCAGCCAGGACCCACCCCACGCCTCCCTCTGCCCGGTCCGAATGATGTCCTCGAACACGCGTAGCGCTCTGGTTACGTGGCCACGGTCGGTCCAGTCAACGGCTGCCGCGTGAGACTCGAAAGTGGTGCGGCGAACGCTGGTATCCACATACCGCAGTTCGTCATCCGGTACGGGTGCGAAGTTGTTGCTTTGCCACGCCTCTGCGATCGTACGGACGGTCAGGTTCGTCGCGAGCGAACGGAACCTCACACGAGTGACGCGGCTGACCAGGTCTCTGGAAGGCGGTGGCATACGCATGAGGATATGACTGTTTCCGCAGGCGCCGCAGTGTGCTTCCTCCGTGAAGTGCGTTCCCGACCGCCGCCTCCGACTCGCACTGGCAGCACGGATGTCCACCCGTTCCAGCCCTGGTTGTCAGAACCTGCCCGTAACGTTGTGAGCCCTGCTCGCGGCGGCTACGGGGAGCACCCATGGACGACGAACTGCAGATCGATAGCGACGACGACCTCTTCCGAAACCCCGTCTACTACGAACCGGCAGGCTGCAACCTCGACTTGGATCGTGCCGATCTCGGTGTCCCCCAGGGCCAGGACCTCCTGAACGGGCTCCTGCGCATGCGAAAGCGTGTCCCCGTCGACAAGCGCGGCCTCATCTGCCCCGACTGCCGGGACCTTCGCGGACGGCGCGTTCCCATGTACCTCGTCCAGCGTGACGGTATATGGCTTGCCTCCCACTACCGGAAGCCTGGAGATAAGCCCATCAGCCACGAGTCCGACGAACACCTCGCCCGCAAGGAACGCGTCGCGAAGGATTCAGAAGATCACGGCTTCCAGGCCGACATCGAGTCTCAGACACCCGATGGACACGCACGCCTCGACGTACGCATCAACGGCGCCAACGGCATCGTCCTGGGCTACGAACCTCAACTGAGCACCCAAACGGCGCGTGGAATGCGTGCGCGGGAGGGCTTCCGGCGCCGCGCCGGCATCCAATCGGTCTGGGACTTCGCCGACCCCGACCACGCAGGCATCGGAACCGTTCCCTACGTCCGCACACCCAACCTGCCGGCCTCCGTCATCCGTGTGCAGAAGAACCCCATCGCGGTCCAGGACGGCAACTTCGTCCTGGAAGAAGGCCAGTGCAACCAGAACGGCGCGCTCACCCGGTGCCCCGAGAAGCCCTACGACCCAGAGAGCCCAACCGACACCGGCTACTGCGGGGGCTGGCACCGAGTCCTCGTGCCCGCACACCAATCGAGCGCCTTCACAGGAGAAGGCCGCCTCACCCTCACTCGATTCATCGTGGAAGCAGCGGCCGGGGAGCGGGTCCCATTCCAACGGAGCGGGCACCACGGCTGGCTCCCCGCGCAGCAGTGGCAGCAGTACCTCGAGGCGAACGGGCCAGCCCTGCACGACAAGGAGCGCCCGTCCCTCATACGACAGGGCGATCGACACGACAAGTGCACCGAGGACCGGCCAGCTTCGGAAGCAAGGGCAGAACCGAAACAGAAACGCGGCAGCCGGTCAATCGTGCTCGAGTCCCGCCCACAGGAAACCGAAGCCGTAAGGGTGCCGGTGGACATACCGGGGCAACCAATCCCGCCATGCCGCTTCTGCGGCCAACCCGCAAGCCTCCCAGGCCCGGAAGGACTACCTGAACACTTCTCGTGCCGACGAAGGCACCAGCTGTGAGGCTTCTGTCACTGCAGCCAGCTCTCGCCGACAGCCAACGTTGGTCTCGGCCACGCGCCGTGAAAGCGCCCGCCAGGCCGGCCGATGAAGGCCGGCGGACGAACACCAGACGATCTTGTTGGGCCCCTTTATCATCGATGAGGCGGTGCATGGTGGGCGTTCCCCCGCCGCGACACTGTCGAGAACTACCACGAAGCGCTGTTCTCCCTGTAGGGGCGGCCGGAGAACGTCCCGTACGCCCCCCTGGGTGAGAGATTCGGTGGGGCAGCCAAGGCTGCCACGCCGAAGATTGCAGAACCGTGTGATAGAGCCTATCCCTGCAGGTCAGCGGGCTTTTCTGTCTACCACCGTCAAGGTACCTGTCCCAGCGTGACTGAGAACGGACGGAAGATGACGGCGTTTCCTCTGACGCCCACGGTGCCGGGACAGGATGCCGCGTGAGGCGTGGCGAAAGTGACCGCGGATCAGCTGGCGTCGGTGCTATCACCCGTCACGTCGTCGGGTTCGTCATCCAGGTCCTCCACAGCCCGCATGGAGCTGTCGGAGAGCTCAGGCATCTCGAAGGCGTAGCGGCCCTTCATGTGGATGTGTCGGTAGAGGAAGGGAGACAGGCTCCGGACGACTTCGTCGGGAACGCGCCTTAGACGCCATCTCATTTGGCTAGTCTGCGGTAGCAGATGAGGGTGCAGGCGATGCTGGTGAAGGCGAGGAAGTGCTCGGCCTTGCGTTCGTAGCGGCGAT